>CAVSZO010000001.1:0-15410 GCA_963732335.1 Ilumatobacteraceae bacterium
AAACACGATCGAGGGGTTCCGCCAGCAACGGGCTCGGGTCGACGAGCTGGCCCGGGCCGCCGGGCGCGATCCTGCGACGCTCGACGCCAGCGCCGCGGTACTCGTACGGCTCGCTGGAGGCGCAGGAAGGCTGATGGGCCACTACTCCGAGGAGAGCCCGGCTCCCGTCGTGGGCTCGACGGAGGACATCGCCGCCCACCTCGCCGCCCTCGCTGACGAAGGGGCGGCGCACCTGCAACTCGTCCTCGACCCGATCACCACGGCGACAATCGAACTGGTCGGCGACGCCCTCGCCGATCTGCGCCGCTATTCGTGAGCCCGTCGAGCTCGAGGAACCAGCGCTCCGTGGCCACGGTGACCAGGGTGCCCAACCGGCGTCGATCCGACAAGCGAATTCTTGGGTTGCGCGGCAGGTCAGCGGCGGCGGGCGGCGGGCGCCGCTGCCGCCTTCGATCGTGACTGCCACCACTTCCAGCCGAACGTGACGATCACTGCGCCGACAAACGAGCCGATCAACCCGCTCGGCTTCAGTGCCAGACCGTCGCCGGCCAGGAGGCTGAACAGCAACCCGCCGACGAACGAGCCGATGAGGCCGGCGACCAGCGCCAGCGACCAATCGACGCCAGCCCTTTCACGCCCCGTCACGTACTGCGCTGCGGCGCCGACGACCATTCCGAACAAGATGATGCCGAGGATCAACACGGGGCGAACTCTACGCACCTTTGCGCCGCGCCAGCGATTGGCGCTCAGCAACCTCGATTGCCCGCACGGCGATCTCGACTCGACGTACCGGCGCCTCGCGGTCGCCGGGCCGTCGCTCGGCGTCGGCGAGATGCCGGGCGGCCGATCGAACCGCCTCGTGCAATTGCACGTCGACGGGGGTCGGATGGTCGAAGCGCCAGCGCCGGACTCGGCGGGCGAGGAGCACCTTGTCGTCGTCGACCTCGACCCCGGCGGCGACGAACACACGGCAGTCGTACGTGCGACACACCCTTGGGCGGTGGGCGTAGATGGAGCACCCATCGTCGCGGAGCATCGGGCAGCGGCCGCGTTCGTCGTAGCCGAGCACGACGTGGCCGTCGGGCATTCCGGGCGCCGGGAAGAGCAGCTCACTGGGAATGCGGGCGAGCGTGTCGGACTCGTCCGGCGCGATGTGAACGAACTGGCTGGACGCGCAACACGCCGTACATCCATCACACGGCACCGCAGCAGCACGTTCGCCGCGCAGGGCAGCACGGAAGTCGTCGACCCAGGTGGAGAAGTCACCGGCGGTGAGGTCGGCGTCATCGGCCACAGGGCAACGCTACGGCGACGGCGGTCGTGACCCGTCGGCGCGCGCAGCCGCGTGACCCCTACACGATCACCACGAGAGCGGCGACCAACAAGGCGGCGATGCCCCCGAGCAGGCAGGCGAAGACCCAGCCTGCCGGCGCTACGACCGGGACGTCCCCGGCGATCGTGCCCCGTCGGCGCGACGCCGAGACGACGGCGAGAACAACGCCGCCGGCCGCCAGCGGGACCGCTGCCCCGCGCTCGTAGCCGGAGTCGGCGGTGCGGGCGATGAGGGCTGCCGCCGCGGCCACGGCGAGGACCGTCCGGGACCACGCCAACACGGTCCGCTCGGCCTGCAGGCCGCTCATCGTTCGCTCATCCGATGGCGACCAGCACGAACGTGAATACGGCGATGAACACGATGGCCGCGGCAACGATCGGGACGAGGCGCGGCGAGGGGAGGTCTTCGCCACGCCGCACGGCGCGTTGGACGGCGACCCAGCGCAGGTATCCACCGACGATGAGGAGGATGCTGCGATCCGACAGCAAGGAGAGCGAGGGCGGTCGTGGCGTTGGCGATTTCGAACGGGTCGAGGAGCTGACGCACGGCCACACCACCGGCGAGCAGCCCGAGTGAGGTGCGGACCCACGCCAGGAACGTGCGCTCGTTGGCGAGCGTGAACCGATAGTCCGGCTCGTCGCCGTCGTCGGTCCCCACCCACCACCGGGATCCCTTGGGCGATGCTTCGATCGATCCATTGTGGCGTCCGCGAGGTGGCTCGGCCGGTGATCCACCGAATCAGCGAACGGTGTAACTCGGCACTCGTGAAGGGCAGGCAGCGTTACGGTTTCCTGCCCGGCTCGATCCGGCACGCCTGAGGAGGTGGCGACATGCCGAAAGCACGCACGGATACCGGTGACGCGATTGCCCCGGCCCGGTTCACCGGTGCCTGGCACGAATCGGGGCTCGAGAGTCGCGCCAGCCCTGGCCTGTGAGCGACTCCAACGCCTCGCCGTGTGACGACCTCGCCGCCGCCGGTGCCGCGGCGCTGAACCGCGGCCGGTGGAACGAGGCTCGCGACGCATTCGACGCGTCGATCGCCGAAGGCGAGACGGGCCCGGCTCGTCTCGGTCTGGCGACGGCGCTGTGGTGGCTCGGGGAGAACCGGGCGAGCGTCGAGCACTGCACCACCGCCTACTCGCTGTTCCGCAGGTCGGGCGATGTCCCCGGGGCGGTTGACTGCGCGCTGTGGCTTGCCATCATCTACAAGGCCAACTTCGCCAACTTCGCCGCGGCGAACGGCTGGATCGCCCGCGCCGAGCGGTTGCTCGAGCCTCTCCCGACTGGTTCGGCACACGCCTGGGCGTGGGTCACCAAGGCATACCGGATGCCCGACCTCGACGCGGCCGAGGCGCTGACACGACGGGCACTCGGCCTTGGCCGGGATATCGAGGACGTCGACCTCGAGCTGACCGCCGCGGCGCAGCTCGGACTGATACGGGTCGGTAAGGGCGACACCACCGAGGGCTTCGCCCTCATCGACGAATCGATGGCGGCGGCGCTGAGCGGTGAGCCCTCCAACTTCGACACCGTCGTCTACACGTGCTGCGACATGCTCAACGCCTGCGAGCTCGCCAGCGACGCCGAGCGGGCTGCCCAGTGGTGCCAGG
Organism: Ilumatobacteraceae bacterium; assembly: GCA_963732335.1. GTDB lineage: Bacteria > Actinomycetota > Acidimicrobiia > Acidimicrobiales > Ilumatobacteraceae > Desertimonas. The sequence goes on from CAVSZO010000001.1 coordinate 2,944, forward strand.
TCGCCGACCGGTTCGTGGAAACCTACGGCTGCCCCTTCCTCTACGCCGAGTGCCGCATCTCTTACGGCAGCGTGCTGGCGGCGACCGGCCGCTGGCACGACGCCGAGCGCGAGCTCAGCGTCGGCGTGCGCATCACGGCCGGCGCCTGCCCTGGTCTCCATCGCATGGCGTTGACCCGGTTGGCGAATCTGCGACTCCGTCAAGGACGAGTGGAGGACGCTGAGCGGCTGCTCGCTGACATCGGCGGCGCTGCCGACTCCGGGAGCGACGTCACCCTGTCGGCGGCCGCGCTGTTGCTCGCTCGCGGCGACGGCGCTGGCGCCAGCCGTCTGCTCGAGCACCGTTGGCGCCGCCTGGAACGCCATCGCACCCACCTCGGCGCCGCACTCGACCTGCTCGTCGATGCCCAGCTCGCTACCGGCGACATCGACGCTGCGGCAGAGTCGGCCGCCCGCCTCAATGACCTCGCAGCGCACGGTCACGACCGTCTCGACGCCGTCGCCCTCGCGGCCCGTGGCCGGGTTGCGATCGCCGTCGCCGACGTGGAGTCGGCGATCAGCTTGCTCGAAGGCGCGGTCGCCCGGTTCTCCCGCATGGACATGACGTTCGAGGCGGCACGTGCGCGTTTCGACCTCAGTCGAGTCCTGGCTGTTGGTCAGCCGGACCTGGCTGTTGACCATGTCCGCCTGGCGTTGGCATGCTTCGAGCAGCTCGGCGCTGCCCTCGACGCAGACCGCGCGGCCGCCTTCCTGCGATCGCTCGGCGTCGCCTCGAGACCGGGCCCGAAGAGAGTCGGCACGCTGACGTCGCGAGAGCAGGAGGTGCTCGAGTTGCTCGCCCACGGTCTGTCGAACCCGGAGATCGCCGCCCGCCTGTACGTCAGCCGCAAGACGGCTGCCCATCACGTGAGCCGCATCCTCAGCAAGCTCAACCTGCGGAGCCGCGCCGCGGCGGCGGCCTTCGCGACGAGCGCCCGTCTGGGAGGCGACCGGGGAGGCACTTGATCGGCGTCCCGCATCGATCCGGTCGCATTGGTCAGTTGACCGATGCTCCGCTCCACCGAAGATCGCATGCTCGTCGTATGACTACTTCCGACCGTTCCACTGAGACGTTCCAGATAACCATCGAGGCGGCAGAACTGTACGAATCGGCCTTCGTGCCCGCCTTCTTCGCCCAGTGGGCGCCGATCCTCTGCGAGGCCGCGGGCGTGGCACCGGGTCGCACCGTGCTCGACGTTGCCTGTGGTACGGGGATCGTCGCCCGCACCGCGGCGGATCTCATTGGATCGGGCGGCACGGTCGTCGGGGTCGATCTCAACGAGGCGATGCTCACCGTTGCCGCCCACGTCCGCCCCGACATCACTTGGAAACAGGGCGATGTGGCCGCGCTCCCGTTCGCCGACGGCACTTTCGACACGGTGCTGTGCCAGATGGCGCTGATGTTCTTTGTCGACCGCCCGGCCGCTCTCCGCGAGATGGCGCGAGTCGCTGCTGACGACGGCACCGTCGCCGTGATCGTTCCCGGGGCGCTCGAGGCGCAGGCGGCGTTCAAACCGTTCGTCGAGCTCAGCGCGCGTATCGCCGGCCCGGAGGCGATGTCGCTGCTCACCACCTACTTCGTGTGCGGAGACCTCGGTGAGCTGACGGCGCTGTTCGCCTCCGCCGGTCTGCGCGTGACCGTGAGTCGCAAGGTGGGCGGCACGTACCGGGCTCCCTCGGTCGACGCGGCAGTGAGGAACGAGGTGGAGAGCACCCCGCTGATCGAGCGAATCAGCGAGAAGACCTACCGCCGGCTACGCGACGAAGCGGTGGAGATGATGCGGCCCTTCACCGAACCGGACGGCAGCCTGGTCGCCCCGTTCGAGTGCCTCGTAGTGGCGGCCTCTCGCCGATGAGCCGGTGTGTGCCAGGCTTGAGGCGGTGAGCGATGGCGTGTGCGTACCGGCGGCCGGTGAGTGATCGTGATGGCCATCGAGCCACGCATGGTCTTCCTCGGCTTCGGCAAGTTCGCCCGTTCTGACAGGATCTACGCCCTCGAGCCGCTCCGCGGTGACGAGCGCGGCGACGGGCGACGCACGCACGTGTGGGTTGATGGTCTCTCATCGCCGATCATCGCGTCACGAACCGAGCGAACGATCTTGCACGACATGGGCCAGGAGGTCGCCGCCGAAGCGCCGATCGTCGCCGATGCATTGGACTTGGCCGAGCGGCTCGCCGCGGCGGCGGAGACCGGCCACGTCGATCTCGGTGACCTCGGCCGCCGCGCTCGCCGCTTCCTCGCCACGACGACGCGCCCCGCCGACGAGGACGACTAGCCGACGCCCCCTGGTCGGCGCAGCGCCGCCCACTGCAACAGCAGGACGGTCTTGCCGTCGACGATCTCGCCGTGCTCGATCATCTCCAACGCCTCGTCGAGCGTGAACTCGACGACCTCGATGTCCTCGCCCTCGTGGGTGAGGCCGCCGCCGGAGGACACACGCTGATCGTGCAAATAGGTCGCGGCGAAGTACGTCACGCGCTCGGTGACCGACCCGGGGCTCATGAACAACTCGAACAGCCGCTCGATTTCGCCGACCCTGACGCCACTCTCCTCTTCGGCCTCGCGGCGAACGGCGGTCTCGGCGTCGTCTCCGTCGACGAGCCCGGCGGCGGCTTCGATCAGCATCCCGTCCGGATGTCCGTTGAGGAAGATCGGCAGGCGGAACTGTCGCGTCAAGAGGACGGTGCCGGCGACCGGGTCGTGAAGGAGGATGACGACCCCGTTGCCGCGGTCGTAGGCCTCACGGACCTCCCGCGTCCAGGTGCCGTCACGGTGGAGATAATCGAACGTCGCCTTGCGCAGTACGTACCAGTGATCCGACAACACCTCGATCTCGAGATTCTGAACTCGCTCGTTGACGCCGACGACGACGCCGTGGCCACCACGCATGACCTCAGAACGTAGGTGCCGGGTCCTGCGCGAGGCCTTCAATTCGCAATGTTCTGCGCACGCCCCAGCCAGGACCACCACTGCTGCGCCGATCGGATGCCCTGGATCGGGGGGGCCGTGGTGGCGGTCGTCTCGATGAGGTCGACGAGGTCGACGACGTCGACGACGTCGACGAGTGGACGACGTCGATGACGTCGATGACGTCGATGGGCTTGATGTGGTCGTCGTCGACTCGGTTGTCGGCGGCTCGGTCGTCGTCGATTCAGTTGTCGGCGGCTCGGTCGTCGTCGATTCAGTTGTCGGCGGCTCCGTCGTCGTCGACTCAGTAGTCGGCGGCTCCGTCGTCGTCGACTCAGTAGTCGGCGGCTCCGTCGTCGTCGACTCAGTAGTCGGCGGCTCCGTCGTCGTCGACTCAGTAGTCGGCGGCTCCGTCGTCGTCGACTCAGTAGTCGGCGGCTCCGTCGTCGTCGACTCAGTAGTCGGCGGCTCCGTCGTCGTCGACTCAGTAGTCGGCGGCTCCGTCGTCGTCGACTCAGTAGTCGGCGGCTCCGTCGTCGTCGACTCAGTAGTCGGCGGCTCCGTCGTCGTCGACTCAGTAGTCGGCGGCTCGTCGTCGGCTCGGTGATCGTGACCGACTCGCTCGTCGTCGTTGTTTCCTGTTCTGTCGTTGTCACCGACACGACGGCCGACTCCACCGTCGACTCGGGTTCGGTGGTGGTCGGCGGCTCCGTGATCGCTGGGCTCGTCTGCGGTGGCGGCGGATCCGGCGGTTCCGTGATGACCTGCTGGCTGACCGGCGCGACCGTCACCGACACCGTTGTCACTGGCAGCGTCGTCGTCGTCGTCGAGGTCACCGTTGTCGGTGGCTTCGGCAGTGACGACGTGGTGCTTGGGAGCACGACCGGCAATCGATCATCGGTGCTGTTGGCACCGCCGCCGGTGAACATGAACACGGCGACGATGCCGAGCACGACGACGCACCCCCCGGCCGTCGCCGCACGAATCGCCCCCGGCTCCTGCCACCACGGACCGGGCGGTGGCTCGTACTCAGGTTCGAACAGCCAGTCGTCCTCAGGGGGGACCCAGCCATCGTCGTTCATCAGAGGCGTTCCCGAAGGGCGACCGGGGACATGCCGCGTTCACCAGCGGCAGACCGGCGGGGCGGGTGACCGGCGCAATCTCGACGTCGACACCGTCCCCAGCCCCGCGAGGGCGAAACCGACATGTCTTCGACGGGCCAAGCGTTGCACCAGACCAGCCCGAGCGCCATTCGCGCGGCAACAAAAACCGGTCGGCAGTCCTCTGGGTCAGCGTGTGTGCCCTCCCCGGTCACGCGGGCTGACGCAGAACACACTCGGACTACGTCGTCCGAGTCGCCTTGAGCACCGGGATCTGCCGGTCGGTCTTGGCTTGGTACTCGGCGTACGGCGGGTAGGCCGCCACGGCCCGTTCCCACCACTTCGCGCGCTCCTCACCATCGAGCTCGGTGACCTCGGCAGCGAACGGCTCCGGGCCGTCCTGGATCGTGACTGCTCGCGGGTCGGCCTTGAGGTTGTGGTACCACACCGGGTGGTGGGGCCGCCCCCCGTAGGAGGCGACGAGGGCGTACTCGCCGTCGTGCTCGACGCGCATCAAACCCGCCTTGCGGATCCGCCCGGTCTTGTTCCCCCGCGTGGTCAGGATGATGATCGGCAGCCCAGTGTCGCGGAGGGTGTTGGCCTCCCGGCCGCCAGAGCGCTCGTAGGCCTCGACCTGCTCGCGCACCCATCCCGTCGGACTCGGTTCGTACTCACCTTCGAGCGTCATCAGCTCGAACGGTAGTCAGGAGCGCGGGCCGCGCTCACCACGACCTCGGCGAGGATACGCACACCCTCCTCGATTGCCGGCGGCGTGAGGTTGCCGTACCCGAGCAGCATCGCCGGCGCGGCGTCGTGTACTTTCGCCGCGCGGTAGTCACCGAGCGGGTAGATACGTATGCCGCGTTCGGCGGCTTGCTCGACCAAGGCGGTTTCGTCGGGACCCGGCGGCAGGGTGACGAGGACGTGGAGCCCCGCGGCGATGCCGCTTAGTGTCGCGTCGGGCAACCACCTGGCAAGGGCGGCGACGAGCACGTCGCGGCGCTCCCGGTACACCCGCCGCATGCGACGGAGGTGGCGGTCGAGGTCGCCGTTGCCGAGGAACTCGGCGAATGTCGCCTGCAAGGGGAGCGGACGTGGCGTGATCGATCAACATCCTGCTCTCGGCGATCGGCGCGACGAGGGGCGAAGGAAGCACCAACCAGCCAAGCCGCAACCCGGGCGCCAGGCTCTTCGACAACGTGCCGCAGTAGATCACCCGATCAGGGGCCAGGCCCTGCATCGCGCCCACCGGATGCCGGTCGTATCGGTACTCGGCGTCGTAATCGTCCTCGATGACGTAGCCGTCGACGTCGCGTGCCCACGCGATGATGGCCCGGCGGCGCGGCGGCGCGAGCACTGCGCCCGTGGGAAACTGGTGCGCAGGCGTGACCAGTACGACGCGGGCAGGCGAGCGTCGGAGCTTCTCGACGACGATGCCGTCGCCGTCGACCGGCACAGGATCGTCTTTGGCTCCAAGCCAAGCCAACTCGGCGCGCTGCCCGCCATGACCGGGATCCTCGACGGCGAACGTCGTGTGCCCGGAGTTGAGCAGTTGGCGAGCGACCAGGCTCAGTCCGTGAGCGAACCCGTTGCAGATGACTACTTGGTCGGCGTCGGCGACAACACCGCGAACCCGACCGAGGTACTCAGCGATGGCGCGGCGCAGTTGGGGTAGACCGCGCGGGTTGCTGTAGCCGAAATACCTGTCGGGAAGCGAGTGAAGGGCGGCACGAGTCGCCCGCAGCCATGCGGTTCGAGGAAAGGTGGAGAGCTCGGGGATGCTCGGCAGAAAGTTGATGACGGCCGGAACCTGACGGGTTGTGGGGATCACGGCACGATCGGTGCCGACCGGGGCGGAGTTGACGACGGTGCCGGCGCCCTGGCGGGCGAGCAGGTAGCCCTCGGCGAGCAGTTGGTCGTAGGCAGCGACGACGACTCCACGGGTGACGCCGAGGTCGGCCGCCAATGCTCGCGTCGATGGCAGCGACGTGCCCGGCGCCAGCCGTCCGGTGCTGATCGCGTCACGCAGCCCGCCTTCGATCTGGGCACGCAGGCGGCGCGGCCGGGAACGGTCGAGCTCGATCAGCAGGTCCGGCGCAGTGGTACTCATAGAAGAACTGGAATTGGACCTTACCAGAAGTCCACTGCCGTCCTACGCTGGAGTCATGATCGACGCCTACTGCCACGGACATGGCGGCCGGGTGCAGCTCGGACCGGACTCGATCGTCGCCTTCGGCAACGCCGGCAGCGGCATGGTCGTGCGCTGGAGTTGCTCCTGCGGTGCCCGTGGTTCGGCGCCGTTCGAGGACATCACACGTCACCGCCCGCCGACCCCGCCATTCGATCCCGCTGCCTGATCGAACAAACTCGACACACGCCCGACGTGCGGCGTGAATCAGCTTCGGTGCGTCGTCGGACTGGCGGCACACTGGTGCGATGACGGAGGAGGCGGCTGAACGAGGCCACCACGTCCACGACGACGTCGACTGGGCGGCGATGGCTGATGCCCTCAGTGCGTGGGACCAGCTCGAGGCGGGACGTAATCGAGCGATCGTCGGCTGGCTCGGCGTCCGCCCCGGGTACGTGGCCGTCGATGTCGGATCGGGGGCCGGAGGCATGGCCGCAGCTCTCCTCGATGCCGTCGGCCAGGAGGGCACAGTCGTGATCGCTGACGGGGCGCACGAACTGCTCGCCGTCGCCCGGCAGCATGCCGGTCGCCCCGGTCACCACCTCGTCACGCTCCACCTCGATCTCGAACAGCAGCCGCTCGGAAGCGTGCTCGAGCACCAGCCGGTCGACCTTGTTCACGCCAGCGCAGTCGTCCACCATCTCGACGACGAACTCGCCGCCATCACGGATCTCGCCGCCGTCGTGAGACCGGGAGGACGCGTCGCCATCGCCGAGGGTGGACTCGGCAACCGCTTCCTTCCGGACGACTGTGGCATCGGCGAACCGGGTCTGGAGCAACGCCTTGCCGTCGCCCGGGATGCCTGGTTCTGGAGCGAGGTTCGTCCGGATGCCGCCACGGTGCGCACCGGTTGGGGTTGGAACGTGCTGCTCGCCGAAGCCGGCCTCGTCGACGTCTCGACCCGCACGTTTCTGCTCGACCTGCCACCACCGCTGAGCGAATCGGCCCGGCGGGTCGTCCGCGGTGTGTTCGAGCGTGAGCTGGCCAGGGTCAGCGAGGTAATCGGCAGCGATGACCGGGCCACGCTGACCCGCCTGCTCGACGACGATGATCCCCGGGGAGTCATGCGTCGCCCCGACGTGTTCGTGCTCGGAGCACGCACCGTCCACCTGGGCACTGTGCCAGCCTGATTCGGGCTCTTCCCGCGCAAGCGGCGGCCGGAACCGTGAGCCGCTTCCACCGATGTGGTGCACGCTCAGAGTCGCCGCCAGATCGTTGACGGGGCGGCGGTCGGCACTGGAGGTGCGTACCGGCGGCTACCTTCGGGCGAACCGATGACCGACGACCAACTTCCGGAACACGTCCGTGTCAACCGCGCCCAGTGGGACGAGGACGCGCCCAACTGGGTTGTCAGCGGCGAGCGCAATTGGCGCTGCGAGCCGACGTGGGGAATGTGGGGTGTGCCGCTACCCGGTTTGCTCCCCGACGACATGACTGGCCTCGATGCGATCGAGCTCGGGTGCGGGACGGCTTATGTGTCGGCCTGGATGGCCCGGCGCGGTGCCAACGTCGTCGGCATCGACAACTCCGAGGGTCAGCTGGCGACGGCCCGCGGCCTAGCCGCCGAACACGGTGTCGAGCTGACGCTCCTCCACGGCAACGCGGAGACCGTCCCCTACCCCGACAGTTCATTCGACTTCGCCATATCCGAGTACGGGGCGGCGATCTGGTGCGATCCGTACGTCTGGATCCCGGAGGCGTATCGCCTTCTGCGCTCCGGAGGCACGCTCGTGTTTCTCGGCACATCGACGCTGGCGTCGCTGTGTTCCCCAGCCGACGGGTCGCTGCCGATCACCACCCGACTCGAGCGCGACTACTTCACGATCCACCGCCTCGACTGGCGCAACGCCCTCGACGAGCCGGGCGGCATCGAGTTCAACCTGCCGCTGTCCAGCTGGTTCCGGCTGTTCCGCCAGACGGGCTTCGAGGTCGTCGAGTTCCACGAGATCCAGGCTCCCGAGCCCACACCCGAGACCGCGGCGGAGGTGCGCTTCTTCGTGACCGCCGAGTGGGCTCATCGCTATCCGAGCGAACAGGTGTGGGTGCTGCGCAAGCCGTGACGGTCTGATTCTCGGCTAGATTTCGGCACTCCAGGCGCGGTGGTCCGATGTCCCACTCGAGGGCTGGCAGTGGCTGCCGATCTCAGAGGTTGAGGCGTGAGCGACAGCAACAACGGTGAGTGGTCCCGGCAGCCCGGGGGCCTGCCTCCCAGCGACGGCGCTGATGAGTCGCCCGAGATCGCCTGGGGCTACGACGAACCGACCGGACCGTGGTGGAACGAGTCGCGATCGATCATCTTCGTCGCCGGAGCCGCCACCATCGTCGCCCTCGCCATCGTCGCCATCCTGTTGACGACGGGTGGCGACTCCGAAGGCACCGACAACACTCTGCTCCCACCGAACCCTGCATCGACGTCGACGACCTCGGAGCCGCCGAGTACGGAGGTCTCCCTCACCATCGCAACCACTCCGACGACGCAACCGCTGCTGGAGATTGCCGTGCTGGCCTCGACCACGCCGACGAGTGACGCGGCCACTGTGCCGGAGACTGCGCCGGCCCCGGAACCGGCCACAAGCGCGCCCGAGTCGACGGAGCTGGTGGACACGACGGCGGTGGTCGACACGACGGCCGTGGTCGAAACGACTGCTGCCGAGGTGGCGCTGCCACCAGTGACGAGGCCACCAATTCCGCCGCCCCCGCCGCCCCCGTTCCCCCGTTTCGAGCCCCCGCCACCCGAGTCCTCCCTTCCTGAATCGTCTGTCCCGGAGTCCTCGGTGCCCGAGTCCTCCCTGCCCGAGTCCTCGCTACCGGAGTCCACGCTCCCCGAGTCCACGCTCCCCGAGTCCACGCTCCCCGAGTCCACGCTCCCCGAGTCCACGCTCCCCGAGTCCACGCTCCCCGAGTCCACGCTCCCCGAGACGTCGGCACCGACCACCGCGCCGGCACCGTCCACGACGTCGACGTCGACGTCGACCTCGACAACCTCGACAACTCGACAACTTCGACAACTTCGACAACGTCGACAACGTCGACAACGAGCACATCCACGTCGACGACCACATCCACCACAACCACCACGGCCCCAGGCCCGACCACCTCGACATCAACCACCACGGTCCCAGGCCCGACCACCTCGACATCAACCACGTCGACTACTACGGGTCCGACGTCAACGTCCTCGACGACGACAATCCCCGGGCCGACGACCACGACGTCCTCGTCCACCACCACGACAACACCGGTCCCGACAACCTCGACGACTTCGACGACCTCGACCACCTCCACCTCGACGACAACCACCACGACCTCGACCACTTCCACCTCGACGACAACCACCACGACGACGACCACGACCACTCCAGCCACGACGACAACCACCACGACCACGACGACGACGATCCCTGGCCCGACGAGCTCAACCTCATCCACGACCACGACGGCGGTGCCTGGCCCAACGACCTCGACCACCTCGACGACGACAACGACATTGCCGGGCTCGCCGGTCGCCTTCTCCAGTCGGATCTCATCGCTCGCCAACCGCTTGTTTCCGGAGTCGCCCGCCCCGTTGCCGGACCGCCCGGCGTGGGCGGGGAACGGATTCTCCTACCACGCTGCGCCCTGACGCACAGCGGCCGGCGGCCCGGTTGCACGGAAGATCCGGGCGAGTTTCCGCATTGGCGATCTGGTGACGCCCAGGGCGGTTGTGAGAACCCAACCCGAACAACACGTCCACACCCGGGGCGGCCCTCGATGAAGGGCCCAAGCCAACCGCTGATGGCGCTGCCGATGCACGTCACACCTCCGACCAAGGAGGAGGTCGATGCGGCAGCGAAGGCGTCCCCGCTCGTGGCGACCTTGTCACGTTTGCGCGACTACCTCGGGCCATCCGGGCGACCGCTCTCGCCTGCCCATGGTCTGCGCTTCGACAACGGCTACGATCTCGCCGAGATCCTCGGTCTGCCCACCATCCCCGATCCCGACGAATCCGATGCCGATGCCGGCCCGCTCAGCCCTGACCCGGCGCCGCGGTGCACGCTGGCGTTGGCCATCGCTCTGGAGTGCGGGGCAGTCGAAGAAGTGGGAAACCGACTCGTTCCGTCCGCGCTCTGGGAAATGGAAACTACCATCGTGCAGGCTTCGGTTGCCCTCAGCACGTTGATCGAACTCGGTCCGCTGTGGACGTCCATGCCGCGTGGCGAACCCTTCCTCGACCTCCGGGACTCCACGCTCGACGACGTGTATGTCACGTGGCTGGCGACGCTGCTGGCGCCCGGACAGGAGCAGCGCGTCGACCACTTCGTCAACTGGGGCGTCGATGTCTGCCGCGAGCAAATCGGGACCGACCCGTTCCGGCGGCGCGGCGAGTTCGACCTGTGGATCGACAACGGGACGTGCTACCTCATCGACACGCTCGCCTGGGCGGGTGCCATCGACTGGACGGGCCGGCAACTGCGCGGCCACGAATTGGCCCGTGACGTCATGTGGTACGGAGGAGGTTCGATCCGCCTGACGGCACTCGGCCGCCACGTTCTGCCGGACCACCTCGCCGACGCCGGGATCAAGCTCCGCGAGCCAGACGAGGCCGGCGCCCAGCCGGCGGCGGGATTGCTCGGCGACATTCTCGTCGCCGACAAGGACGCTCGCCGGGATCTCGTCGCGGCGTGGCGTCGCGACCTCGACGACGCCGATCGTGCTCGTCTCGTTGCCGAGGTGTTGTTGGAGGCGACGTACGCGCCCTGGCGAATGGCCGGATTCGAAGCACTCGAGCTGATCGGCGCGGATGTCGCCGCGCCGTACGTGCGCCAGTTGCTCGACTCGCCGTCGTCGGAAGCAGCAGCACAATTCCTCGTCACCCACGGTCTGGCCGACCGTGACGAGGTGCAACCGTTCATCGGCTACGGACCACTGATCGACGCCCTCGCCTCCGTCGCCACCCGCCCAAAACAGCTGCGCAAGTGGCTCGTCCGGCTCCTCGAGCAGATCGAGGCACCCGAGCTGCTGCTCGAGATCATCGCCCTCTCTCCAACCCCGGAGGCGACGATGGTGCTCACCGCGGCAGCCCGTCACGTCACCGACCCACGCTTCGCCGACCTCATCGTCGCCGCCGAGCAGTACCACCACGAGTGGCTGGCGGACCGTGACCCCGCCCTGTGAATCAGCGGAGATGGTCCGGTTCTTCGTCGCTGTCCGGCGAGGCGTCGTTGGTGATGAACGAGAAGCGCCCGTTCGGTTCGAGGATCGCGTAGCGCACCGAGGCCAGGTCGTCGATCCCCTTCGAGCGCGCCGCCTCGAGCAGGTCGGCCATCGGCAGGCGTTCGAGGTGCATGGCGTCATCCTGGACCGCGCCGTCGCGCACGATGGTTGTCGGGTGGCCCTCGACGATGCGGCGGGCCCGCCCCGACCGACGGATCAGCTCTCCGACCGCGACGACCAGCAGTCCCATCGTCGCCAGCACGATGAGGCCGCCGGTGATCGACATGTCCTCCTGGGTGACGGCCTGTTGGACGACGTCACCGAGAACGATCAGCAGCACCAGATCGAACGGGCCGAGCTCGGCGAGCTCGCGCTTGCCCGTGCCGCGGATCACCGCCCACAGCAACACGTAGACCACGACGGTCCGCACCACCAGTTCCATCAGGGCAGCACCCAGGTGCGATACGTCAGCGTGACGACGTCGCCGCCAACCTCGACCTCCGTCGTCGCGTCGCCGCCCCACTGCGCACCGGGCTCGATCCGGGCGTCGAAGCTGAGTCGGAACGTCTCACCCGGGGGCGGGTCGAACGTCCAAATCACCATCTCCCCGTCCTGGGTCGCCGTCGCAGCATCGGGATCGAGCCCGTTCTCGTCGAAGAGGTCGAAGTAGGCACTCGTGGACCGCACGGTGATCGGTCCGTCGAATCCGCCGGGACGGTGCACGGTGACGGCCCACGGCGTGGCGAGGCCCGGGCACGTGACGCGCGCGTAGTGGAGCTCGACCTCGGTGCCGTCGGCCATCCGCGTTGATGTCGACGTTGTCTTGACCCCGAGCAGGCCGACGAGCGCCAGCAGGACGACGAAGGCAAAGCAGGCCACGAGGCCGGCGGTGATTCGCCGGCCAAGGCGGGCCTGGCGCAAACCCTCGTCGCTCGGCAGTGTGCTCGTCGACGACGCCACCGCTGCCGATCGTAGGTCGGGGGTGTCGTTGACTTCGGTGACCCAATGATTCGGAGGCAGCCGCGGCCGACGAGAGAGGC
>CAVSZO010000002.1:0-126463 GCA_963732335.1 Ilumatobacteraceae bacterium
CCGAACCAGCGTTGCGGGTCGTTGGCGGGGTCGAGCCCGATCGAGCGGTAGGCCCGCTCGTAGTACGGGGCAAGTTGCTCGCAGCCGAACGGCCACGCGTCCTCTGGCCGGCACGGGCGAGCGGCGAAGTCGAGGTGTCGAGCGGCCGAACCCGCAGCCCGGTCGCCGGCGTCCAGTGCGTCGAGGTCCCGCCGAACCCACGGTGACGGGAACGCAGCAGCGGGAACGGCTCGCCCGAGCCGTCGCCGTCGAGCGCGTCGTCGTCGGCGCGACCGTGGTGGCGTCCGGCGGCCTCGACGAGCAGCACGTGCGGCCCGCGCCGGCCAGCTCCTCGGCGACGGTGATGCCGGCCGGACCGGCGCCGATGACGACGACGTCGGCGCGCAGCGTGGAGTCGACGGGAATCAGCCGACCGTCGATCAGCATCGGTCGCCGGCACTGCTCAGCGTCCGGCGCGCACGCTCGGACTGGCGCAGCGAGTCGACGTAGCTGAGGTCGTAGGCGACGCTCAGCGCGCCCATCGCCAGGTCGACCGCCCGGACCCGATACAGCAGCCTGCGCCGACGGCGACCGCCGCCGCCACGCCGAACCGGCTGCGCCGGGGACCGCCGAGCACACGCGCGGGCGACGCGCAGCGGACAGCCGGCGGGTGCCGAGCTCGCGCCTTCTTGTCGGCGAGGTAGCCGACGTCCGGGTGCTGCCGGTCGATCTCGACGTCGTAGAAGGCGTACAGCCTCGGGATCGCCAGCCAGGATTCGAGCGAACGGTTCGAGTAGTGCCAGGCGATCGCCTCCGGGCTCGAAGTGGAAGACGCAGCCGCGCTCGTGCAGGCGCAGCGCCAACTCGTCGTCCTCGGCGCGCTTGAACGACTCGTCGAAGCCGCCGAGCTCGACGAACAGCGCGCGCGGGCAGGCAGTTGTTGCCGGTGTGGAACTGCCGCCAGGTGGCGTCGTAAGTCGCCGCGCATCAGGTTGTCGGCCTCCTTCTTGGCCGCCGCGCCTCCCACAGGTTCCACGGCGTCGGCGTCCCAGTCGGCCGGCTGCAGGAACGGCCCGCAGCTGACGATCGGGCCGCCCGCGTCGGCTCGGACGCTGTGACCGCGTCGAGATGGGCCTCGACGAAGTGCCGGTTCGGGAGCACGTCGTCGTCGACGAACACGATGAACTCGGCGTCGCTGGCGGCGACACCGGCGTTGCGTCCGGCCGCCGGCCCGGACGGCGTGTCGAGGCGGACGACCGTGACGTCGAGACCGGCAGCGGCGTCGTCGCCGACGCGCTGGACGAGCGGCGGGTCGCTGCAGTCGTCGACGACGATGACGCCGAAGCCGTCGATGGACTGGTTGCGCAAGCCCGTCAAGGCAGCGACGCAGCGCGTCGGCGCGGTTGCGGGTCGTGATCACGACGTCGCACGATCATGCTCATTGCGACGGTAACGAACCAGTTGAACGCCTCGTAGGGATACTCGAGGGCATGGCGGAACCCGGCGAGGTCGAGCGGCGGGTCGCCGGCCAGCCAGCCGCTGCGTGGTGTAGCACCGAGTAGCCGAGACCCGATGACCTCGTTGAACAGGTCGGCGGGCGTGAAGCCGAACATCGCCGGTCCGTCGGGCCCGCACTCGAACAGCAGGAATGGACGGTCGCGACGGAAGAACTCGGCGCCGCCGCGGAGCACGAGCAGCTCCGCGCCCTCGACATCGACCTTGACCAGGTCGAAGCGGCGGTCGCGCGGGAGCACATCGTCGAGGCGGGCCGCACTTCACGATCAGCGACTCGAACTCGCCGTCGCCGTGACGTCGCAGGCCGCTGAACCCGGACTGGCCGGTGTTGACCCAGAACGTCACCTCGCCGGCGGTGGTCGCTCAACGCCATCTGCGCGGACGTCGACGTCCGGAAACTTGCGCGCGCAGGAAGTCGGACCTTGTCGGGGATCGCCTCGAAGGCAACGTGACGTCCACGCGGCGCCAGCCGCGTCATTCGGCTGAGCATGCTCCCGTAGTGGCAGCCGACGTCGAGCAGTTGGAGTCTGGCGCAGGACCCGCTTCATGATCGCGCAACATGCGGTGGTCCTCGCCCGGAGGCGGTTGAACTGCGGGCTGGTGAACCGACGCCAGTCGAGGGCGCTGCGCAGCAAGGACCGCCGGCTCCTGCAGCGGGGTGCGGATGCAGGCGGTAGCGCAGACGCAGCCCTGGCTCGTCACGTCGCTACCGCTGCCCGTACCGGCATCGCTTGCTCATCTCAGCCAGGTCCTGTGCCAGGCCGTCTGGCGGCGCGGGCGGCGATCGCCATCGCCGTCAACGTCGGGTTCTTCTCCGGTCCGGTCGTGAAGCAGCTGGCGTCGCACACGACGACGTTGGGCACGCCGTGGACTCGGTTGAACGCGTCGACCACGCCGAACTCGGGCCGGCGGTGCATCCGCGCCGATGCCGCCGTAGTGCACCGCCGATCCCGGGACGAGGTCGTGGAACGGGCCGATCTCCACGGGTTGCCGGCGTCGGCGAACAGCTCGCCGGAACCGCGACCGGGCGCGGTGGAGGGTGCTCGACGGCATGCGTCGTCGAAGGCGTGGTCGAGATGCAGCTGGCTCGCCGGGTCGTCGGCGTGCCACCCGGCGGTCAGCGAGACGCGACACCTGCGTCCGTCGGGATCATCGTGCCGAGCACCTGCACGCCGAAGTCGGCGGATCCGGCGGTTGACGAACGTCGCGAGCCGAGCCTGGTGGCGAGCCGATGCCCATCGTCATCGACGCCGCCAGCAGCGGACTCGCTCGCGTCGTACGGCTCTCGGGCGATGTACATCGGGTGGGCGATCGCCGTCAGCGGACGGCTGCGGACGCGCCGGCCACCATTCCCGCGGATGGTCGTGAAGGTAGCGGCCGAGCACGCCGTGGGCGTTGCCGAGCCCGTCGGGGAAAGTCGGACGAGACCGACCGCAGGAGGATCTCGGTCGTGTCCAAGGTGCCGGCGGCGAGCACGAACGCGCGCGCCGCGATCGGTCGTGCAGCTGGCCGCGTGAGCATCGACGTAGCGTGACCGACTCGACGCGATCCGAGGAGCTCGAGATGCACGAGTCGGAGGCACCCGGGCGTCGCGGACGCAGGCGGAAGTTCGGCGCACTCGGCGAATCGGCCGAACGATGCAGTGCGTGGCTGGTGAACTCTCGCGGCCGAAGGGCGATCATCCACGGCGATCCCTTGGCGATCGGGGCCGGCGGCGATCGTCGCGCCGTGATCGCTCGACACGTCGGCGAGCTCGACCCAGTCCCGCGGCGGGCGGTAGTCGATGGGCCGACCTGGCCGCGCGGGACGTTCGGTATCGCCCCGTCGCCAGCGGTGATCGTGAGGTCGTCCTCGACGAGGTCGTAGAACTCGACGAGGTCGTCGTAGCCGATCGGCCAGGCGAAGCGCTCGTCGATCGCTGCCCCTTCGGTGAAGTCCGTCGGGCGCGAATCGCGGAACGACGCCGGTCCAGAAGTTGGTCAGCCCGCCGAGCGACAGGCTGGAGATCCACGTGACCGGCTGGTGACCGGCGCGTGCGGTGGCGATCGGTGAACAGGTAGCCACGCTGCGTCCAGCGCAGCGCCGTGCGGCCGGCGACGTGGACGAGCATGCCGCGCGGCGTCCCTCGTCCGGCGTCCAGCATCGTGACGTCGAGCCCCGCGGCCACCAATTCCTGGCGGCGACGGCCGCACACGGCCCGCCGCCGACGACGACGACGCCGTCGTCGCGATCAGCGGTCACGTGCGCTCCCAGCGATGGGCCGCCGAGCGTCGCGTCGACCGTCGGCCAGCAGCTCCGGGTCGGGCAGCGGCGAATCCATCATCGCCGCGACCTCGCCGAGGTGCTGCGGACGACCGCGTGCCGACCACGATCGTGTCGACGTCGTGGCGGGCCGCGGACGAAGCCGAGCGCCAGCTCGGTGACGCTCACCCGGCGTCGGCCGCGACCGAGCGCAGCGCGTTGATCAGTGGCAGCTTGTGGGCGTTGCCCGCGCCGGCGAGTCGGGATCGAGCGAGCAACCCGGCGCCGAGCACACCGCGGGCGACGACGGACGCGCCCCGACGCGTGGGCAGCGGGATGACGTCGATGCCGGCATCGAGGTCGAGCAGACCGAACGGCACCTGCACGCTCGACACGGCCGCGCACGACAACCAGGTCCGGCCTGATCGAGATCCTCGGCGCCGATTCCCAGGCGACCGATCTTCCCGCTCGGCGACCATCCGTCGCGCCCAGTCGGCGACGTCGTCGGGATCGGCATCCCGCGGCCCATGCAGTTGGTAGACGTCGATGTGGTCGGTGCCAGCCGGCGCAGGCTGGCCTCGAGCGCGCTCGTGAGGTACTCCGGCGAGAAGTCCTGGTCGGCATAGCCGCTCGCTGCCGCGACGCGAGTCGACCGGACGGGGCCGGCGGTGCGCACGGCGTGCCGCGACGGATGCGCCCGGCGCGCGGAGCCGACGCCGGCCACGGCGACCGCGTTCGGTGAACAGGTAGCCGCCCTTGGTGGCGATCACGCACCGATCGAGCGGCGGCCGCGGAGCGCACGGCCGAGGACCCGCTCGCTGGCGCCGGCGCCGTAGGCGTCGGCCGTGTCGAAGTAGCGCACGCCGTGGTCGACCGCGGCGTGGACGAGACGAACCGACTCCCGCCATCCGATGCCCTGCCGCGCGCTGCCGAGGCGGGCACAGCCGAGTCCGAGCCGGGTCATCGTCGGCGTCGAGGCTCCGCGGTTCGAAGGCGAGGCGCATGATCGCGCTCGAGCGCACCGGGTTGTCCTCGCCGAACGTCGCAGTCGAACCGCCAGATGAAGAACGCATCGTCGAATTGGGCGAATAGAGCAGCCCGGTCGGCTCGTAGGGAAGGCCGGTCCGAGCGGACGCCAGGAGACGCCGCGGTCCTCGGAGACGATCAGCGTGCGGTCGCTCGATCGTGACGAACCGTCCATCGGGAAGCTCGACGAGCGACGTGGCAAACGGCGAGATGCTGCTCGACGGACTTCCGTCCACGTCGCTCCGTCGTCGTCGCTGGTCGCCAGGCCAGGGCCGCGCTCCATCAGCCAGTACAGCTGGCCGTCGGACGCGCGCACCGGCGCACCCGCCACTCCCGCCGGTGTAGACGCGCTCCCAGGTCGAGCCACCGTCGGTCGTCCGGAAGATGCCCGGGACCTGCCGCCGTGACACCCGACGAAGTACGTGTCGGCATCGATCAGCTCCACGGCGGCGATGAGCTCCGCCCTCGTCGGGGAAGCCCCGCGGAGATGTCCTCCCATGTCTCGCCGCCGTCGCGTCGACCGCAGCATGTCGATCAGCTCGTGCAGCGGCGACGACGAGCGTCTGACGTGCGGGTCCGTGAAGTCGACGCTGACGTCCTCGACGCTGACGACAGTCACCGAGCTGTTCGAAGCGTCTCGCCGTCGTCGGACGTCCGATACACTCCGCCACCGTTGTACAGGCCACTGACCCAGAAGTGCGTCGGATCCTCGGGATCGTACTCCACTTCGGTCAGTCGCAAGGTGACCTCGTCGGAACCGCTCGCCTTCGCCGAGGCGGTCCAGGTCGTCGCCGCTGTCCTCGCTCGACCACAGGCCTTGGAGCGCCACCCCGGCGATGAGGCCGCGGCGGTCGGGCGGGCAGAGACGTACGAGAGGTTCCCGCACTCGGAGGCGAGCCCGGCAAGATTGCCGGTGGCGTCCACCCACGCATCGCCGACGCTGTCACCCGGCACCGTGGTCGGCGGCACCGACGTGGTCGGGATCGCTCGTCGGCGACTGTCGACTCGAGACTGGTGTCCGGAGCACCGTGTCGAAGGTGATCGGCGCCGCCTCGCTTGCACACGCAGAGCACGCCGGCCGCAACGACGACTGCAACTGCCCGCGGCCAGGATGCGCCTCCACGTCGACATGATCCGGCTAGTCGAATCCCGGTCCGCGATCGTCCGTCGCCAGCGGCCGACCGGAAGCGATCGAGCTTGGGTAGCCTGCTGGACCTGGGTTCGTTGCGCGCGGCGCATTCCTGGCGAAGGACGGAGATGGCGGTCGACCTCGACGACTCTGGCATGACGGGCGGTCCGTGCTCAACGCCCGGTGGTCGCTGCGCCACGCTGACCAGGTCGGAAGCGCGTGCGCGTCCGCGGCCGCCCGGCGATCACCAATCACGGTCACATGGTGATCGGCGAGCGCGTCCAGCTGGTCTCGACGATCGCCACGCTTGAACTCGTGTCCGGAACCGGGCGGAACACTCATCATCGGCGACCGCACGCTCGTCAACTTCGGCTGCTCGTTGGTGGCGACCGAGCTGGTCAGCATCGGCGCGCGCTGCCACATCGGGCCCTACACGATGATGCTCGACAACGACTATCACCGGATCGAGCCGGAACGCCGGCTCGAGCGGCCGCCGTCGGCACCGATCGTCATCGAGGACAACGTGTGGATCGGCGCCCGGGTGATCGTCATGGCCGGTGTGACGATCGGCGAGGACAGCTGCGTCGGCGCCGGAAGCGTCGTCACCGCCGACGTGCCGCGCGCGGACGCTCGTCGCCGGCGTGCCCGCCCGGTCGATCCGTAGCTATGAATCGCGCTTGACGCCCATGTCGATGCTCAGGCGATGACGGCTTTCGTGCTTCCTCGCCGGGCAGCAGCCCCCACGTCAGCTCCGGCCACCCGTCAGCAGGTGGTCGACGACCTCGACGCCCATCATCACCGAGTGGTCGGTGTTGCCGATCTCGTAGCGCCACGCTCCGAACCGACCGCGCGAGTAGATCCCGCGTGTCGACCAGCCACGGCTGGATCATGGCCAGCGCGCGGTCGCGCCCGATGGTCGGCACGGGGTACGAGTAGGGCACCTGCATCAGCTGCGCGGCTGACGATCTTGTCGGCCGCCTGCTCGGGCGTGAGCAGCTTGCAGCGCGACCATCCCGTCGATCGTGCGGTCGACGACCGTCGTCGGGTCCTCCGGCTTGTACTCGCGACGACGGACACCTCGGCGAGCAGCGAGAAGTGATCCCGGCCCGGGCGTCATCTGCGGCGAGTAGTTCGACAGGTAGGTGACGCGGTAGAAGGGCGAGTCGGACTCCGGGAAGTACATCCAGCACTTCGTGCTCGGGCAAGGGTCGGCGACGCCGATGCCGACGAAGAGCCCCGCGGTGTGGTGCAGGTCGAGCGGCGGCGTCGAGCAGCTCGTGCGGGCAGCTCGGCGATGACTTGCACCAGCTCGGTGAGCGGCATCGTCGTGACAGCTCGTCGTAGTCGGCGGTGCGTGCCATCGGAGAAGGTCGACCCGCTTGGCGACGGTGTCGATCGCACGCCGCGTCCTTGTCGAGCTGGACCGTCCTGCGGCAGTGACTCGGCGATGCGCTCGTACAGCATCCCGGTGCCGAGCAACGGGAACTTGAACATGTTGTTCGGGCCCCAGCTGCACGTCGTCCCGGTCGTCGAGGAGGTTCTGCAGGATCCGCCGCAGGTCGACCGTCCGGCACACGGTCGCCCTGCCAGTTGACGCCCATCATCTCCAGCGGGTGGGCCCACACCTTGAAGTTGTACGGCGCGCATGAAGTGGTCGGGCGATGCCGTCGCCGAAGACGGCCGAGATCCACTCGTCGAAGTTCGTCGCGGCGCCGGTCGGCTCGCTGCGCCTCGACGATCCCCATCACGCACTCGAGGAACACGTCGGGCGGCAGCCGGTGGATGTTGTTCTGGAACGGGTACGGGACGAACCGGTCGTAGATCCACACCCACGCCTCGCGCAGGTGCTGGTCGTAGTCGCCGCGCAGCATCGTCTCGACCAGCTCGTCGAAGTACTGTGTAGTGGCTGAACATCACGTGCCCGCCGTGGTCCCAGATGAAGCCGTGGTCGTCGCGATAGCTCGACGCCAGCCCGCCGACGTGGTCCGACGCCTCGTAGATGTCCCAGTCGTCGTGACCCAGCTCGGCCAGCCGGTGGGCGGCGCCCGAGCCCGGTCGGCCCGGCGCCGAGGATCGACGATCCGCCTGCTCATGAGCGCTGCTCCATGCGTCGCGTCGCTCAGTCGGCTCGACGTACAGCCGGGCGTCGCCGGTCGACGCTGAACTCGAAGCTCGCCGCGGATGCCGGCGACGAAGCCCGCGGACGTAGTTGCAGTCGCTCCGTGCCGCCGCCGCGCCCAGCTTCTTGACGATCCGCTCGCCCGGTGACCGTCCGAGCTTGCGGGCCAGGAGCCAGCAAGGCGTAGCGGATCGCGGCAGCGGACGTGCTTGGTGTAGAACGCGCCGTCGCCGATGCCGTAGTTCGAGCAGCAGCGCCGGCCAGTCCTCTGCCTCGCGCCGGCCGTCGTGGCGCAGGGTCACCTCGGGGCGGAGCAGGATCACGCCGCCGCCCTGGTACGTCCGGTAGGCGAGGTCGTAGTCCTGCGACGACCGCAGCGGGCCACCGCCGCCGAGGACCTCGTCGAAGCCGCCGATGCGGTCGAACAGCCGGCGGCGGGCGGCGAAGTTGGCGCCCATGCCGAACACCTTGAAGCCGTCGTCGGCTGGCTGAGCCGCTCGCGGCTCGGGGATGTCGCAGCGACGGCGTCAGCGCCGTGCCGTCGCCGGTCTCGCACGGCGGACGACCTGTCCGTAGAGCAGGTCGCCGTCCGGGTCCTGCGTCGAAGGCGTTGACGATGGATCGCAGCCAGTCCGAGGGACGATGCAGTCGTCGTCCGTGAACGCGATGATCGCGCCCGCCGTTTGCCGGATGCCGTTGTTGTAGGCGCGCGACAGCCCGGCTCGTCGAAGTGGAGGTAGTGCAGCCGGTCGTCGGTCGCGATACGGCTCGAGCGCCTGCGCGGGTGTCGTCGGTCGTGCTCTGGTCGATGACGGTGAGGTCGAACGCCGGGTAGTCGAGCGCGAGCACGCTGCCGACCGCCGTGCGCGATCTTGTCCGGCACGGTTGCGGGTGCAGATGACCACCGACGCGTGGATGACGTCGTTCCCGATCGTTGTCACGCCAGCTCCTTCGCTCGGCTCCGCCGAGAGGCGCTCAGGAATATCCGGCGACGGCGCCACTTCGCGGCCACACCGAGATTGCATCGAAACACGACGATCGTCGACGAGGTAGCGCTTGGCCAAGCGGACGGGGATCGCCGGCGAGCCGCCAGACCCATTCGAGCCCGGACCGCTGCATCCACGGCGGCGCCCGACGGACGAGTCCGACGGCGAACTCGGGGGACTGCCCGAGGAGCAGCACGGTCGGCGTGCCGCGCGTACCGTCCCGACCAGCGCCGGCGCAGCCGGTCGGCGATCAGGTGGTGCTTCGGCATCGAGACGCCGACGACGAGGAAGCGGGCGTCGATCGCCGCGCAGAGCTCGTCGTCTCGTCGATCAGTCGCTCGACCGTCGGCTGCGTCGTCGACGTCGAACATCGGTGGGACGATGCAGCGCACGGCCGGATGGTCGGCGGCGAGGCGGTCGGCGACCTCGTCTGCTCGGCGACGATCATCGCCACCGGCACGCGTGCTGCGGCGAGCCGCGCCCACAGCGCGGTGAACAGGTCGGCGCCGGTCGAGCCGGGCGGCGAGCGGGCGGCCGAGCAGCCGGCTGGCCCACACGATCGGCATCCCGTCGGGGAGCACGAGACCGGCACGGCTGGCGACGTCGGCCTCGAGCGGGTTGCGTCGGTAGCGAACGAGGTGGTCGACGTTCGGCGTGACGACGCAGCGCCAGCGATCGTCGCGATCGTCGCGAGCCTCGAACAGAGCGCTCGGCGAGCTCGTCGATCGACGTCCGCGTCGACGAAGTCGAGATCGAACAGACGTTGCGGTCGGAACGTCGACGATGCGCGGCCGCTCACACAGGACGCCCTGCAGCCTGCGCCGCCTCAAGGGTGTTCGCCAAGAGGCAGGCGACGGTCATCGGCCCGGTGCCGCCGGGCATCGGCGTGAGCCATCCGGCGACTGTGCCACGACGTCTGAAGTCGACGTCACCGACGATCCGGCGCTCGGTGCGCGAGACGCCGACGTCGAAGACGGCAGCGCCCGGCTTGACGTGCTCGGCGGTGATCATCCCCGCCTGCCCGGCGGCGGCGACGAGGATGTCGGCTTCGCGGCAGACAGCGGCGAGGTCGGCGGTGCGGCTGTGGGCGATCGTCACCGTCGGCATCGACGCCCTTGCGGGCGAGCAGCAGCGCGAGCGGAGGCCGACGAGCAGACGAACGGCCGACGACGACGGCCCGGCGACCGCTGGTCGGCACCCCGTAGCGCTCGAGCAGGCGGAGCACGCCGAGCGGCGTGCACGGCACGAGCCCGGACTGCCCCGCACGAGACGCCCATCGACCGCTCGGTGAGACCGTCGACGTCCTTCTCCGGCGGGATCAGGTCGAGCACCGGATCAGGGTCGAGCGATCCGGGCAGCGGGAGCTGGACGAGGATGCCGTGGACCGACGGATCGGCGGCCAGGCTCGGCGACCGACCGATTCGACCTCGTCCTGGCTGGCGGTCGCCGGCAACTCGACGTGTGCGCGAGCAGCAGTCCCGCCTTCGCCGCCTGTGCGCTGCTTCGATACGCACGTACACCTGGCTCGGCCCGTCGTCACCGACGAGCACGGTCGCCAGGCAGACTGCGGCGATCCGGCGGCTTCGACTTATGCCCGAACCGAGTCGACGGTCTCGTCGCGCAGCGCCTTGCCATCCATCACGATTGCCGTCGAGATCACGCGGGCATCGTACGGCGGCGTCATCGACACCGCAGCCAGATCGGTACGTCGTCGCTGCGGGATCACTTCGAATCGAGCGTCAGCCGCTTTCAGCGGGCGTCAGGTCCCTCGAGATGGCGGACAACTCGGGCCGGGATGCCCGCCACCAAGACATTGTCCTCGACCGAACGGGTCACCACGGCCCCGGCGGCGACGCATCACCCCCTGACCGACCCGAACTCCCGGAAGGACGATCGCCCTGGCACCGATCCAGCTGCCTCGACCGATCGTGACCGGCTCGACGATGAACCCCATCGCCCGCCGCTGGGGCAATCCCACCTCGTGGGAGGAGGTGATGATGGCGACGTCGTGTCCGATGTACACGTCGTCGGCGATGTCGATTGCACCGGTCGTGTCGAATCGGCATCCGTCGTTGATGAAGCAGTCGACACCGATAGCTGAGACGCGATGCGGGTGCTCGACCTCCTGCGACACGCAGGCGACCGGCAAAGACCGTTCGCTCACCGATTCGTCACGCCGCCAAGACGGAGCAGGTAATGGCGCACACGGCGCCCCGACCGAGTGGCGGCAGCATCGCCGCACGAGGGCTACAGCGCACGACAACCGCGCGATCCCAGCCAGCGACACCTCCTCCCGCACAGTCGCCATCGCTGCAGCGATCTTGTTCACCCGTGCCGCGACCTCCCGTTGCCAGGCACGAAGCGGCGACCGATTGATCCCGAGCCAGCCGCCGCTCTGCTGTGGCCGGCAAGCGTACTGGCCACCATCCCTTGGACGATGCCGACTCATGACCCGAACTCGGACTCTGCGGAATAGCGTGACGCGGCGTGGACCACCTCCTCTCCGTCCATCGCCCCCGCCGACGGCCGCCTCGGCGTGCTCACCGTCGGGCTCGGCGCCGTCGCCTCGACGCTGATCGCCGGCGTCGAGCTGGTCAAGCGTGGCCTCGCCCAGCCGATCGGCTCGCTGGCGCTGATGGACACGATCCGCCTCGGCAAGCGCACCGACGACCGCAGCCCGCTGATCCGCGACTTCGTGCCGCTCGCCGCACTCGACGACGTCGTGTTCGGTGCGTGGGACCCGTTCCCCGACGACGCCTACGTGGCCGCCCAGCGCGCCGGCGTGCTCGAGGGCGGCCGGCACATCGAGCAGATCTCCGACGCCCTGCGCGACGTGCGGCCGATGGCCGCGGCGTTCGACCGCACCTACGTCAAGAACATCGACGCCGGCAACGTGCTGGCGTCGGTCGACAAGCGGGCGATGCTCGAGGCGATCCGCGCCGACATCAACCGCTTCCGCGACGAGAAGCAGGTCGACCGCGTCGTGATGATCTGGTGCGCCTCGACCGAGGTGTTCATCGAGCCCGGCCCGGCCCACCTCGATCTCGAGGCGTTCGAGAAGGCGATCGACGCCAACGACCCGACGATCGCCCCGTCGATGCTGTACGCCTACGCCGCGCTGCTCGAGGGCGTGCCGTTCGCCAACGGGGCCCCGAACCTCACCGTCGACACGCCGGTGCTGCGCCAGTTCGCCACCGACAACGGGATCGCCATCTCCGGCAAGGACTTCAAGACCGGCCAGACGCTGGTGAAGACCGTGCTCGCGCCGATGCTCAAGGCGCGCATGCTCGGGCTGTCCGGCTGGTACTCGACGAACATCCTCGGCAACCGCGACGGCGAGGTGCTCGACGACCCGGAGAGCTTCAAGACCAAGGAGGAGTCCAAGCTCGGCGTGCTCGAGGACATCCTCAAGCCCGACCGCTACCCCGAGCTGTACGGCGACATCTTCCACAAGGTGCGGATCAACTACTACCCGCCGCGCGGCGACAACAAGGAGGGCTGGGACAACATCGACATCTTCGGCTGGCTCGGCTACCCGATGCAGCTCAAGGTCGACTTCCTGTGCCGCGACTCGATCCTCGCCGCCCCGCTCGCCCTCGACCTCGTGCTGTTCACCGACCTCGCCCAGCGGGCCGGGCTCGGCGGCATCCAGGAGTGGCTGAGCTTCTACTACAAGAGCCCGCAGACGCCGCCCGGGCTGTATCCCGAGCACGACCTGTTCATCCAGCACACCAAGCTGAAGAACACGCTGCGCTGGATGATGGGCGAGGACCAGATCACCCACCTCGGCCGCGAGTACTACGCCACGCCGACCTGATCGGAGCGTCCGCTGCATGGAGTGTCACGTGCCGGGAATCCGGCACGTGGCACTCCGATGGCAGCAAACACTCCAATCGGAGTGCGGAGCTACATGTAGCCGACGTCGGTCCAGATCGCCGGGAGCATGAAGCCGAAGGCGCCGAAGTTGGCGAGGTTGGCGTTCGTCGCCCACAGATCGGGACGCTGGTACAGCGGGATCGTGTGGGCGTACTCCCACAGGATCACGTCGATCTCGTTGGCGATCGCCGCCCGCTCGGTGTCGTCGACGGTCGTCGCCAACTCGGCGAGCAGCGGATCGAGCTCGGGGATGTTGGAGAACCCGAAGTTGCTCTCCGAGCCGTTGCCGAACAGCTGGTCGAGCCCGCGGAACGGGAACGGCGTGCCGGCCCACGAGAACGCCATCATCTCGAACTCCCCGGCGACGAGGATGTTGCCCCACTCCTGCAGCGACATGTCGACGATCTCGACCTCGATGCCGACCTCGGCGAGCTGGGCCTGGACGAGCTGGGCCTCGTTCTCCGACACCGGCACGCCGACGATCTGCGAGTGGCGGACGGTCAGGCGCTGGCCGTCCTTCTCCCGCACGCCGTCGGCCCCGGCGACCCAACCGTTCTCCTCGAGCAGCGCCATCGCCCCGTCGGGGTTGTACGTGCCGAACTCACCGGAGTTGTCGACGTAGAACGGCGAGTTCTCGACGAACACGTGGCTGCCCAGCGGCTTCGCCGGCCACGGGATGCCGGCGAGGTCGGACACGCCGATGGCGGCGCGGTCGAGCGACATCTGGATCGCCTGGCGGACCACCTGGTCCTGGATCAGGCCGCCGTTGGGACCGGAGTTCAACGTCACGTGACGCCAGTTCGGACCTGCGGCGGCGCGGATCTCGGCGCCCGGCGTGTTGAACGCCAGGGCGTAGCCGTTGGGGTCGGGACCGATGTCGAACGAGTCGATCTCGTTGTTGGCGAATGCCTGCGGCGTCGCGTCCTCGCTGATCACGGTGAACTGGATCGAGTCGAGCAACGGCTCGAGCGCCCCACCAGGTGTCGCTCGGCACGAGCTCGACGATCTGCGCCGCCTCGTCGTAGGAGCCGACCTCGAACGGACCGGTCATCCAGTCGTTGTTGATCGGGCCGACCCACCCGGTGTTGTACGTCTCCGGATCGGCGTAGGACGCAGCCGGGGCGAGGGGCGAGAACAGCGCCTCGTGGTCGGGGTACGGCTGGCAGAACGTGACGACGACCTCGAACTCGTCGGCGCCCTGTTCCACCGACGTGATCAGGTCGTAGCCCTCCTTCGACACGACCTGGAACTCCGGGTTCAACCCGCTGAGGGCGTTCCACGTCGCCTGCCAGTCGGCGGCCGTGATCGGGCTGCCGTCGTGCCACACCGCCTCCGGGTTGAGCGTGTACGTCAGCGTGAGGTGGTCGTCGGACTCGGCGAACTCGAGCACGTAGTCGGCGTTGAGCGTGGCGACACCCTCGTTGTCGATCAGCCACGGGAAGTAGGTCATCGGCTGCAGCACGTTGGAGAAGTCGCTCTCGTTGCCGTCTGGATGGTTGGGGTTCCAGTTCTCGGCGAGCGAGGCGACCTGCAGGCGCAACGTCCCGCCCTGCTGCAGGCTGTCGCGCGGCTGCGGGTTGATGTTGATCGTGGCGTCGGCATCGAGCTCGCTGACGTTCTCCGGCAGCGTCGCCGGTGGCGCCGTCTCGACCGGTGCTGGTTCGGTCGTCTGCGGCGGCAGCGGCGGTGGTCTGCGGGGCAGCTGCAGCCGTCGTCTCGACGGCCGCCGGCAGCCTCCGTCGTCGCCGGCACAGTCGTCGCTGCGGCGGCCGCCGCAGCGATGTCGCGGGGGCACTCCCCGCCGGCGGATCCGCCGGGTTCGGTCGTCGCCCCTGCCGGAACGGCGCCACCCACACGCCATCGTCACCGCCGCAATCAGCGCCGTCGCCGCGGCACGCCTCTCGTCCGTCGTCATCGCGCCCTCCCAGTTGCCACGTCGTGTGGTGGTCGCACGCTAAGACGGCACCGGCCGGCCGGCTTGAACGGCGTTGCGCGGTCGTCTGCGTAAGCATGCGTGCCCGCCGACGGCTTACACGCTTACACTCGGAGCGAGTCGGACACGCGGGAGGGCCCGGCGGTCGTGACCGCCGGGCCCTCCGGTTGTGGATGAGTGAGCGTCAGCTCACATGTAGCCGACGTCGGTCCAGATCGATCGGCGTCTGGAAGCCGAAGGCGCCGAAGTTGGCGAGCTCGGCGTTCGGTCGCCGACCAGCTCGGGACGCTGGTACAGCGGGATCGTGTGACCGTACTCCCACAGGATCACGTCGATCTCGTTGGCGATCGCCGCCCGCTCGGTGTCGTCGACCGTGGCGGCCAGCTCGGTCGATCAGCGGCGTCGATCTCGGGGATGTCGGAGAAGCCGAAGTTGCTGTCCGAGCCGTTGCCGTACAGCTGCTGCACGCCGCGGAACGGGAACGGCGTGCCCGATCCACGAGAACGCCATCATCTCGAACTCGCCGGCGACGAGCATGTTGCTGAAGTCCTGCAGCCGACATGTCGACGATCTCGACCTCGATGCCGACCTCGGCGAGCTGGCTCTGGACGAGCTGGGCCTCGTTCTCCGACACCGGCACGCCGACGATCTGCGAGAAGCGGACGGTCAGGCGCTGGCCGTCCTTCTCGCGCACGCCGTCGGCGCCGGCGACCCAGCCGTTCTCCTCGAGCAGCGCCATCGCCGCCGTCGGGGTTGTACGTGCCGAACTCACCGGCGTTGTCGACGTAGAACGGCGAGTTCTCGACGAAGATGTGGTTGCCCAGCGGCTTCGCCGGCCACGGGATGCCGGCGAGGTCGGACACGCCGATGGCGGCCCGGTCGAGCGACATCTGGATCGCCTGGCGGACGACCTGGTCCTGGATCAGGCCACCGTTGGGGCCCGAGTTCAGCGTGACGTGACGCCAGTTCGGGCCGGCGGCGGCGCGGATCTCGGCGCCCGGCGTGTTGAACGCCAGGGCGTAGCCGTTGGGGTCGGGACCGATGTCGAACGAGTCGATCTCGTTGTTGGCGAACGCCTGCGGCGTGGCGTCGGGGCTGATCACCGTGAACTGGATCGAGTCGAGCAGCGGCGCGGCGCCCCACCACGTGTCGCTCGGCACCAGCTCGACGAATCTGGGCGGCGTCGTCGTACGTGCCGACCTCGAACGGACCGGTGAACCAGTCGTTGTTGATCGGGCCGACCCAGCCGGTGTTGAACGTCTCCGGATCGGCGACCGACTCGGCCGGGCCGATCTCCGAGAACAACGCCTCGTAGTCGGGGTACGGCTCGCAGAACGTGACGACGACCTCGAACTCGTCGGCGCCCTGCTCGACGGACGTGATCAGGTCGTAGCCCTCCGTCGGCGACGACCTGGAACTCGGGGTTGAGGCCGTTCAGCGCGTTCCACGTCGGCCTGCCAGTCCGCGGCGGTGATCGGGTCGCCGCTGTGCCACACGGCCTCCGGGTTGAGCGTGTACGTCAGCGTCGAGGTGGTCCTCGGACTCCGTCGAACTCGAGCACGAAGTCAGGGTTGAGCGTCGCGATCGCCCTCGGCGTCGATGAGCCACGGGAAGTACGCCATCGGCTCGAGCACTGTCGTCGAAGTCGCGCTCGTTGCCGTCGGGGTGGTCGCGGGTTCCAGTTCTCGGCGAGCGAGCCGACCTCGAGGCGCAACGTCCCGCCCTGCTGCAGGCTGTCACGCGGCTGCGGGTTGATGTTGCTCGTCGCCTCGGCGTCGAGCTCGGTGACGTTCTCCGGCAGCGTCGGCGGCGGCGCCGTGGTCACCGGGCGCGGCGGTGGTCTCCGGGGCGGCTGCCGCGGTGGTCGCCGGGGCGGCGGCGGCGGTCGTCGCCGGGGCCGCCGTCGTCTCCGGGACGGTCGTCGTCGCAGCTGCTGCTGCGGCGGCGATGTCGCGTGGGCATTCGCCTCCACCACCGGCAGGCTCGCTCGGCGGCGTCGTTGCCAGCGCTGCTGCTGCCGACGCCGAAGGCGACGGCAAGCGAAGCGATGAGCGCCGCCCTGAAGGCGGTGCCTCTCTTTCGTGTCATTCAATCCCTCCAATTGGTCCGGTGGCAGATCGACAACGTAGTCGACCGGCCCTTGTTGCTTTCACTCCCCCGGCGGCCGACGGCTCGTCGCGGCGGAACGAAACCTGTGTCAGAACACGCTGACCACTTCTTGGTAGTGGCAGGCGGCCTGGTGATCTGCCGCCGACGCCCGCAGGCTCGGGTCTTCCTCGATGCAGCGCAGCTGCTCGCCCTCGGTGAGCGTGAGGAACTTCGGGCACCGCGTCCGGAAACGACATCCCGACGGACGCTCGAGCGGGCTGGGCAGGTCGCCCTTGAGGAGGATCCGCGCCCGCGTCCGCTCCTTCTCCGGGTCGGGGATCGGCACCGCCGACAGCAGCGCCTGGGTGTACGGGTGCGTCGGCGCGATCGAACACGGAGTCGACGTCGCCGATCTCGACGATCCGTCCGAGGTACATCACGGCGACGCGGTCGGCGATGTGGCGGACGACGGCGAGGTCGTGGGCGACGAACAGGTACGAGAGGCCGAGCTCGGCGCGGAGCTGGTCGAGGAGGTTGATGACGCCGGCCTGGATCGACACGTCGAGGGCGGCGACCGGCTCGTCGAGGACGATCAGCTTGGGCTCGAGGGCGAGCGCTCTGGCGATGCAGATGCGCTGGCGCTGCCCGCCGGAGAAGTGCTGCGGGTAGCGGTTGGCGTGACTCGGCTCGAGGCCGACGAGCTTCAACAGCTCGTCGACGCGCTTGCCGATCGCCTCCTTGTCGACAGCCGTGGGCGCGCAATCGGCTCGGCGAGGACGTCGAACACCGGCAGCCGCGGGTCGAGCGACGCCATCGGGTCCTGGAACACGACCTGCAGGTCGCGACGGATCGCCTTGCGCTGAGCGCGTGTCTGCAGCTCCTCGGTGGTCTTGCCGAGGACGACGATCTGTCCCTGCTGCGGCTTGACGAGGTCGAGGATCTGCAGCAGCGTCGTCGTCTTGCCGCAGCCGGACTCGCCGACGAGGCCGAGCGTCTCGCCCTCGCGGATGTCGAGGTCGACGCCGTCGACGGCGTGCACCGTGCCGATGCGCTTCTTGAACACGGCGCCCTTGGTGAGCGGGAACTCCTTGACGAGCCCGTCGATGCGCAGGACCTCGGTGCGCTGCTCCCTCGGCAGCCTGGCGACCGGAGGCTCGCCGAGCTCGGGAAGCTGGTAGATGTCGCGGAAGCCGAGCGAGCCGGCGGCGATCTCGCCGCTGCGGATGCACGCGGCGCGGTGACCGGGCGTCGACCTCGAGCAACTCCGGCTCGGCGGCGTTGCACGTCCTCGATCGCCATCGGGCAGCGCGGCACGAACTTGCATCCCGGCGGCAGGTTCAACGGCGACGGCGGGTTGCCCTCGATCGGCACCAGCGCCCGCTTCTCGGCCTCGTCGAGGCGCGGCACCGAGCCGAGCAGGCCGATCGTGTACGGCATCCGCGGGCGGTAGTACACGTCGTCGACCGTTCCCGTCTCGACGGAGCGCCCGGCGTACATCACCTGGACGCGGTCGGCGATCCCGGCGACGACACCGAGGTCGTGGGTGATCATGATCACCGCCGCGCCGGTCTCCTTCTGGGCCAGCTTGAGCACGTCGAGGACCTGCGCCTGGATCGTCACGTCGAGCGCCGTCGTCGGCTCGTCGGCGATGATCACGTCGGGGTCGTTGGCGATCGCCATGGCGATCATCACCCGCTGGCGCATCCCGCCGGAGAACTCGTGAGGGAACGACTTGACGCGCAGCTTGGCGTTGGGGATCCCGACGATCTCGAGCAGCTCGACGGCCCGCTTCTCCGCCGCCGACCTGGACAGGTCCTGGTGGACCTGCAGCGCCTCGATGAGCTGGAAGCCGACGGTGTAGATCGGCGTGAGCGCCGACAGCGGGTCCTGGAAGACCATCGCCAGCTCGTGCCCGCGGATCTTCGTCATCCGCCCGTCGCTCTTGCCGAGCAGCTCCTCGCCGTGCAGCGTGATCGAGCCGGTGACCTTGGCGTTCGGCGGCAGCAGGCCCATGATCGCCAGCGAGGTGACCGACTTCCCCGAGCCGGACTCGCCGACGATGCCGAGCACCTCGCCGGTGGCCAGATCGAAGTCGACGCCGCGGACCGCCTTGACGACGCCGTCCTCGGACGGGAACTCGACGTGCAGGTCGCTTGACGCTGAGGACCGTGCCCGTCGTTGTCTTGCGCTGCTTCGGGCGCTACTGCGACGCTCGCTCAAGCTCTAGGCCTTCCCGCCGGACTGGGAGCTCGGGTCGAAGGCGTCGCGCAGGCCGTCGCCGATGAAGTTGATGGCCAGCACCATGAACACGAGGAAGCCGGCGCCACCGGCGAAGACCCACGGGAACGTCGTCGCCATCCGCGCGCCCTCGGCGATGACGGTGCCGAGGGACACCTCCGGCGAGCGGATGCCGAAGCCGAAGAACGACAGGCTCGTCTCGGCGATGACGGCGGCGGCGATCGCCAGCGTGGCGTCGATGATCAGCAGCGACGCGACGTTGGGGAGGATGTGGCGGACGATGATCTCGGTCCGCGGACGCCCATGTACTTGGCCGCGGTGACGTACTCGCGGTCGCGCACCGACATCGTCAGGCTGCGCACGATCCGTGCCGACAGCATCCAGCTGAGGGCCATCAGCCAGAACGCCAGCCAGATCGCCAGGTTGGCGTTGATGTTGCGCATGAACAGGGCGATGATCAGGAAGGCGGGCAGCACCAGCAACAGGTCGATCGTCCACAGCGAGACGCGCTCGAACCAGCCGCCGAAGTAGGCGGCGAACGACCCGACGATCGCCGCGATCGTCGTCGCCCCGACGCCGACGACGAGGCTGATCAGCATCGACACGCGAAGACCCTGCAGGCTCATCGCCAGCACGTCGCGGCCCGCCTGGGTGGTCCCCAGCTTGTGGCTCCAGCTCGGACCCTGGAGGAACGCCGTCTGGTCGAGCTCGGTGTAGTGCCAGTCGGTGAGCAGCTTCGGGCCGAAGATCGCCAGGAAGATCAGCAGCACGTACATGAACACGCCGAGCGACGGCGGTCTTGTTGCGCAGGAAGCGGCGCAGCAGCAGCGCCCGGCGGCTGAGGTGCTTGGTCCGCGCCTCCTCGTCGAGCTCGGTCGGGGCAGTCGGCGAGGTGCTCGGCGGCATCGGCCTCGGTGGCGAGCACATCATGGTTCGCCATGCCGCCTCCTCAGCTCACCCGCACCCGCGGGTCGAGCATCACGACGAAGATCTCGGAGAGGATCGCTCCGACGAAGAACGTCACCGCGCCGAAGGCGGCGACGGCGACGGCACCGTTGACGTCCTGACCGCCGATCGAGGTGACGAGGTACTCGCCCATCCCGTGCCAGCCGAACAACGTCTCGGTGAACGTCGCCCCCGTGAACACGGCGGCGAGGGAGAAGGCGAACAGCGTGCCCGACCGGGATCAGCGCCGTCCGCAGGGCGTGCTTGAACACGGCCCGCCGCTTGGTCAGCCCCTTCGCCCGGGCCGTGCGGACGTAGTCGGCGTGCAGCGTGTCGAGCATCAGGTTGCGCTGGTAGCGGCTGTAGATCGGCGATCAACGGGAGCGCCAGGGTGAGCGTCGGGAGCAGCAGGTGCTCGCCGCGGTCGAGCATGCGCGTGAGGAACGGCCCCTCGCGCACTCCCGCTCTCGCCGAGGAACTCCCACTGGAAGTCGAAGGCCCGGCCGAGGCGGATCGTGATGATCTGCAGCACGACGGCGATGCACGAACGTCGGGGTGGAGATCAGGACGAGCGACCACAGCGTGACGAGCCGGTCCTGACGACTTGTACTGCTTCGTCGCCGTCCAGGCGCCGAGGAGGATGCCGCTGATGGCGCCGATGAGGAAGCCGCCGATGACGAGCCGGAAGCTCACCGGGACGCGGTTGGCGATCTCGTCGTTGACCGAGCCGGACTTCGGCTTCTCGCCCCAGTCGCCGTGAACGACGCCGGTGAGCCAGTCCCAGTAGCGGCTGAGCGATGGCTCGTCCGGGTTGAGGTTCTTGTCCGACAGCGAGGCGTTGATGCTGTCCCAGTCGAGGTTCGGGTTGGTGATGTCGTAGAGGAGCAGCGGGTTGAGCCGGCTGGCGGCGAGGAAGTAGGCAAGCGTCACGGCGACGAAGAACATGATCATGTAATTGATCAGTCGCTTGAGCAGGTACTTCCCCAACCCAACCCTCCATCAGTCCACGACACAGTCCCCAACCTGTGCGCACGTGCCAGGCTAGTACCGGGCGCAGAGACTAGGCGTCGCGCCGGCCCGTGGCGGAACAGCGGCGCGCCGGATTTCGCAAAACTGGAACAGTTCAGTTCACGAGCCCGGCGACGACGTTGATCACGACCGCCACGATCACGGCGCCGAAGAGGTACGACAACAGGGCGTGACGCAGCAGCGTGCGGCGGAATGGCACCGTCAGCATCGCCGTGTCGGAGATCTGGTAGCACATCCCGACGGTGAACGCGACGTAGGCGAAGTCGAGGTAGTCGGGCCGGTCGACGCCGGCGAACTCGATCCCGCCAACGGGCGGCGTGTAGTAGGCGTGGGCGTATCGCAGGGTGAAGTCGGTGTGCACGGCGAACCACGACACGACCACGGCGGCGATCGCGGCGATCGTGAGGAGTGCTTGCTGTGAACCGTCGTCGGACTCGGTGGCCTTCTTCAGCGCCAAAGCGGCGCCGGGAAGCGAGACGACGCTCGCCGTGACGATGATCAGCCGCGGGTTGCTCGTGAGTCATCCTCGACGGTGCTCGTTCGTTCCGTCTCGGCGCCGTCGGCGCGACGGATGACGGACCACGCTGCGCCGTAGGTAGACGATCGACGCGGCGATCCACCCACCGAGCAGGGCGAGCTGCCACGGCCCGACGATGGCGAGCACCCCGGCGACGGCCGCGCCGACGACGAGCTGCACGGTCAGCCGGAACGCCGAAGGCGACATCGCCGCGAGGCTATGCCTCGGCCCCGCGCCGCATCGGGACCATCACGATCGAGTGGAGCCGAGCAATCAGTCGGTGATCACGACGTCGACGGCGACGTCGTGCTCGGCCGTCGGCAGCTCGGCGACGAGTTGCTCGTGGAACGCCACACCGATGCGGAGACAATCGCCGCGCAGACGCGTCAGGAAGCGGTCGAAGTGCCCGCCGCCTTGGCCGAGCCGGTCGCCACCGTAGCGTGAACGCCAAGCCCGGCACGACGACGACGTCGAGCAGGGTGGGATCGATGTCGCCCGGCTCGATCAGCAGGGCGTCGCCCTCGACGACCGGCAGGTACGTCGCCACGTCGTTGTCGGCGCACCACGTGCCCAGGGCCGACACGTCGGGTTCGCCCGCGAGCGGGTCGTACAGCAGGATCCGCAGCCGTGCCCGACGGGTCAACCGGGACTCGATCGTGGCGACCACCGCATCGCAGATCGCCGCCGAGCGCCGCGCCCGGTCCGCCGGATCGGCAGCGACCGCGGCGCGAACGTCTCGCATCCGTGCCCGCAGGTCGCGCTTGGCGTCGGCGACGGCACCGCCCTCGGTCATCCCGCTCTCCTACCATGAGCCACGATGCCCAGCGAACTGTCCGCCTTCGATGCTGCCCACTTCCGGGCCGTGCTCGGGCACTTCCCGACTGGGGTCACGATCGTCACCGGGTTGGCGGACGAGCGGCCGATCGGGTTCACGATCGGTTCGTTCACGTCGATCTCGCTCGAACCTCCGCTCGTCGGCTTCTTCGCGATGATCGACAGCGACACCTGGGTGGCGATGGCGGGCACGGGCGGGTTCTGCGTCAACGTCCTGCGCAACACCCAGGCGGAGCTGTGCTGGCGGTTCGCCAAGCAGGGCAACGAGGATGCCCGCTTCGACGGGCTGGCCTGGCATCCGGCGCCGGTGACGGGCAGCCCGGTCATCGACGGTGTCGGGGCGTGGATCGATTGCAGCATCGAGCGCACGGTCGTGCTCGGCGATCACGAGCTCGTCGTGGGCGCCGTGCGGGCCCTCGACCACCACGCCGAGCTGCACGTTCCGCTCGTGTTCTACAAGGGTGAGCTCGGCGGGTTCGCGGCCGACGGCTGAACTCCTCGTCCGATCTGCGCTCCGGTGCGCTACCGTGCTGGCAGCCGCCAGGTTTGAGGCGGGGAACGAGAGGGCGACTGCCATCAATCTGTACGTGGGCAACTTGCCCTTTTCAACGACATCGGACGACCTTGCCAACCTGTTCGCGAAGGTTGGCGCCGTGACCTCGGCGCAGGTCGTGACCGATCGCGAGACCGGCCGTTCGCGTGGCTTCGGTTTCGTCGAGATGGGCGACGAGGACGCCCGCAAGGCGATCGACGAGCTCACCGGAACACAACTCGGCGGCCGGCCGATCACCGTCAACGAGGCGCGCCCCGGGCCCCGCGGCCGCCGCGCAACGACCGCCGCTACTGATAGCCACGGCGAAGTCCCGACAGAACGCGCTCACTTCGGCGCGCCATGTCGGGACTTCACCAACCCTCAGTTGGTGATGGCGCCGGTCTCGGCGCCGTTGACCAGCTTGGCGTACTTGCCGAGCACACCCGTCGTGTAGCGCGGCGGGTTCGGCGCCCAGCCCTGCCGGCGGGCGGCCAGCTCGGCGTCGTCGACGAGGAGGTCGAGCGACTTGCTCGGCACGTCGATGCGGATGCGGTCGCCGTCGGCGACGAAGGCGATCGGGCCGCCGTCGGTCGCCTCCGGGGCGACGTGGCCGATGCAGAACCCCCACGTGGCTCCGGAGAACCGGCCATCGGTGACGAGGGCGCAGTCGGCTCCCCTGCCGGCGCCCTTCAGCGCCCCGGTGATCGCCAGCATCTCGCGCATCCCCGGTCCGCCCTTGGGTCCCTCGTAGCGGATCACGAGCACCGTGCCCGGAACGATCGAGCCGTCGACGATCGCCGCCATCGCCGCTTCCTCGCCGTCGAACACACGGGCGACGCCCTCGAACGTCATCTGCTCGGCGCTCAGCCCGGCCACCTTGACGACCGCACCGAGCGGCGCCAGCGATCCGGTGAGCACGTTGATCCCGCCCTCGGTGTGGATCGGCGCGTCGAGCGGGTGGACGACGACCCCGTCGGGACGAGGCGGGTCGAGGGCGGCGAGGTTCTCGGCCATCGTCTTGCCGGTGACGGTCAGCGTGTCGCCGTCGATCAGCCCGGCGTCGAGCAGGTGGCGCAGCACGACCGGCACGCCGCCGACCCGGTCGAGGTCGCTCATGTGGAACTTGCCGCCCGGCTTCATGTCGGCGATGTGCGGCACCTTGGCGGCGATGCGATTGAAGTCGTCCAGCGTCAACGCCACCTTGGCCTCGTTGGCGATGGCGAGGAGGTGGAGCACGGCGTTGGTCGAGCCGCCGAGGGCGCTGGTGATGGCGATGGCGTTCTCGAACGCGCGGCTTGGTGAGGATCTGCCGCGGCGTGATGCCGCGCCGCAGCATCTCGACGACGGCGGCACCGGCGGCATGGGCGTCGCCGTGCCGGCGATCGTCGACGGCCGGCGGCGACGCCGAACCGGGGATGCTCATTCCCAGCGCCTCGCCGATCGAGCTCATCGTGTTGGCCGTGAACATGCCGCCGCACGCCCCCTCGCCGGGGCAGGCGTGACGCTCGATGGCCAGCAGCTCCTCGTCGTCGATCGCCCCGACGGCGTGGGCGCCGACCGCTTCGAACACGTTGCCGAGGTCGATCGCCACTCCGGCGTGCTCGCCCGGCAGGATCGAGCCGTTGTAGACGATGACGCTGGGCAGGTCGAGGCGGGCGGCGGCCATCAGCATCGCCGGGATCGACTTGTCGCACCCGCACAGGCCGACGAAGCCGTCGAGGCTCTCGGCGAACACGACGGCCTCGACCGAGTCGGTGATCACCTCGCGGCTGACGAGCGAGGCGCGCATCCCCTCGTGGCCCATCGAGATGCCGTCGGAGACGGTGATCGTGCCGAACTCCATCGGGAACCCGCCGGCGTCGCGGACGCCGCGCTTGACGTGCTCGGCCAACGTGCGCAGCGTCATGTTGCACGGGGTGATCTCGTTCCACGACGACGCCACGCCGACCTGCGGCTTCTCCCAGTCGTCGTCGGTCA
Organism: Ilumatobacteraceae bacterium; assembly: GCA_963732335.1. Classification (GTDB taxonomy): domain Bacteria; phylum Actinomycetota; class Acidimicrobiia; order Acidimicrobiales; family Ilumatobacteraceae; genus Desertimonas. The sequence continues at coordinate 24,965 of CAVSZO010000002.1, forward strand.
TCCCGACGGCCCGCAGCATCGCCCGCGACGGGGCCTTGCGAATCCCGTCGGTGACCTCACGCGAGCGCGGCTTGACGTCGACGGGGGTGCCATCGCGCTGTACTCACTCGTCGGACAGTACCGGGTCGAGCGGTTGGCGAGCCGGGTGCGGCGGCTACCACTCGAGCCGCGCAGCGGGCCCCGGGTCTGCCATCCGGGGCCCACTGACTAACGCCACCGCGTGGTCGGCCGCAGGAGGCCGAAGCCTCGCCGCCAACCGCCACGATGACGTCAGGTAAACGATAGCAAATTGGTTGCGGCGGCAACAGTTATATAGCGCCGCTCAGCGGCCGGCGCGGGCGCGCAGCAGGGCGGTGACGGCGGCGCCGTCGGCCTGCCCGCGTGACGCCTTCATCACGGCGCCGACGAGGGCGCCGAGCGCCTTGTCCTCGCCGGCGCGGAACTTGTCCCAGGCGCCGGCGTTGGCGGCGATCGCCTCGTCGACGAGCGACTCCAGCGCCGAGGTGTCCATCGCCTCGAAGCCACGCTCCTTGGCGATCGCCGCGGCGTCGCCACCCCCGTTGGCGACGAGCTCGGCGAGCACGGCCTTGGCCTGGGTCGCCGTCAGCGCCCCGTCGACCTCGAGACGGGTGAGGGCGGCGAGGTCGCCGGCCGGCACGGCCGGGTCGCTGCCCTGGTCGGCGAACGCCTCCTTGACGTGGACGAGGGCGCGGGCCGCGTCGCCGCCGGCGGCGGCGACGGCGAGCACGTAGCCGTCCTGGCCGCGCTCGACGACGACCGACACCGACTCGCTCGCCGGATCGCGCCCCGGTCGCCGTCGCCAGCGCGCCGCGGCGGGCCGCCGGCAGGGCGGGCATCGCCGACCGCACCGAGTCGATCCATTCGGCGTCGGGGACGAGCGGCACGAGGTCGGGCTCGGGGAAGTAGCGGTAGTCGTCGGCGTCCTCCTTGGTGCGCAGCGTGTGCGTCCGGCCGTCGCCCTCGTCCCAGTGGCGGGTCTCCTGGCGCACGGCCTCACCGGCCTCGATGAGGTCGACCTGGCGGCGAGCCTCGTACTCGATCGCCCGGCCGAGCGAGCGCACTGAGTTGAGGTTCTTGATCTCGCAGCGCGTACCCAGCGGTTCGCCGGCCCGGCGCACGCTGACGTTGGCGTCGACGCGCATCGAACCCTCCTCCATCTTGGCGTCGGAGGCACCGATGGCGACGAGGATGGCGCGCAGCTCGGCGACGTACTGGCGGGCCTGCTCCGCCGAGCGGAGGTCGGGGCGGCTGACGATCTCGACCAGCGGGACACCGGCCCGGTTGAAGTCGATCAGCGAGGCGTCGCTGCCGTGGATCCGGCCGTCGGCGCCGCCGACGTGGGTCGACTTGCCGGTGTCCTCCTCGACGTGGGCCCGCTCGATGCCGACGCGGGTCCCGTCGGGCAGGTCGAGCCAGCCGTCGACGTTGAGCGGGACGTCGTACTGGCTGATCTGGTACGCCTTCGGCATGTCCGGGTAGAAGTAGTTCTTGCGGTGGAAGATGCACGGCTGCACGGTGCAGTTGAGCGCCAGGCCGATGCGCATCGCCAGCTCGACGGCGTTGCGGTTGAGCACCGGCAGGGCCCCGGGAAGTCCGAGCGTCACCGGGTCGATGTTGGTGTTCGGCTCGTCGCCGAAGCGGTTGGGGCTCCCCGAGAACAGCTTCGTCGCCGTCGCCAGCTCGACGTGGACTTCGAGGCCGATGATCGTTTCGAAGGTCATGACGTCACGCCCTTCGTCTCCAGCTCGGCGGCGACGCGGAACATCACCTGCTCGCCGAGCGCCGGGGCGAGCACCTGCACGCCCACCGGCAGGCCATCAGCGCCGGTGCCGAACGGGACGCTGACGCCGGGATCGCCGGACAGGTTCGACGGGATCGTGTAGGTGTCGCAGAGGTACATCGCCAGCGGGTTGTCGGTCTTGTCGCCGAACTTGAACGCCACGCTCGGCGACGCCGGGGTGATCAGGACGTCGGCGTGCTCGTAGGCCCGCCCGAAGTCCTCGGCGATGCGCCGGCGCACCTTCAGCGCCTTGCCGTAGTAGGCGTCGTAGTAGCCCGCCGAGAGGGCGTAGGTGCCGAGCATGATCCGCCGCTTGACCTCGTCGCCGAAGCCCGCCGCCCTGGTGGCCATGTACATCGCGTTGGTGTCGGCGGCCGGGACGCGCAGGCCGTAGCGCACGCCGTCGTAGCGGGCCAGGTTGCTCGACGCCTCCGACGGGGCGACGAGGTAGTAGGCCGTCAGCCCGTAGGTGAACGCCGGCACCTCGACGTCGACGATCTTCGCCCCGGCGTCGTTGAGGGCGTCGAAGGCGGCGTCGACCCGCTCGACGACGTCGGGGTCGGCACCCGCCGGCAGGTCGGTGATCCGCCCGACGCGAAGCCCCTCGACGCCGTCGTCGAGCACCGAGCGCAGCTCCGGGGCCGGCCGCGGGATCGACGTCGAGTCGCCGGGGTCGTGTCCGCCGATGACCTCGAGGGCGAGGGCGGCGTCGGCGACGGTGGTGGCGAAGGGACCGATCTGGTCGAGGCTGGAGGCGAAGGCGACGAGGCCCAGCCGGCTGACGACGCCGTACGTCGGCTTCACGCCGACGACGCCGCACAGCGCGGCCGGTTGGCGGATCGACCCGCCGGTGTCGCTGCCGAACCCGAGCGTGGCGAAGCCGGCAGCGACTGCAGCGGCGCTGCCGCCGCTGGATCCACCCGGCACGCGGGTCGTGTCGAGCGGGTTGCGCGTCGGACCGAACGCCGAGTTCTCGGTGCTCGACCCCATGGCGAACTCGTCGAGGTTGGTCTTGCCGACGATCACCGCCCCGGCGGCCTTGAGCCGGGTCACGACGGTGGCGTCGTACGGCGGCTTCCACCCCTCGAGGATGCGCGACGAGCACGTCGTCGGGATGCCGCGGGTGCACAGGTTGTCCTTCAGCGCCACCGGGACACCGGCCAGCGGGCCGGGGTCGTCGCCGGCGACGACCGCGGCGTCGACCGCCGCGGCGGCGAGGCGTGCTTCCTCGACGAGCACGAGGTTGAAGGCGTGGATGTCCTCCTCGCGGCTGGCGATGGCGGCGAGGTGCTCCTCGAGCACGTCGACGGCGCTGCGCTCCCCGGCGCGCACCGCCGCGGCGATCTCCAGCGCAGTCACTCGGCCAGCCCGATGATCGGCGGGACCTTGAACCGGCCGTCCTCGACCTCGGGTGCCGCGGCGAGGACCTCGTCGCGGTCGAACGTCGCCTCCACCACGTCGTCACGCAGCACGTTCGTCAACGGGAACGGCTGGGTCATCGGCTCGACGCCGTCGAGGTCGAGCTCGTCGATGTCGGCGAAGTGGTCGACGATGTCGCCGAGCTGCACGGTCGCCCGGGCCAGCTCCTCGTCGGTCAGCGCCAGCCGGGCCAGCCTGGCGACCTTGGCCACCTCGTCAACGGAGATGCGCTCGGACACCCGAGAGGATACGGATCGACCCGCGCCGTCCGCCAAGTCCGTCTGTGCGTCAGCGTGCGACTCACCACCGGTGATTCGTGCGACGCAACGTGGCGGGAGCGGTCGGTGCTGCGCGGGTGACGCCGTCGCGGCGGATCGCCCACACGGTGTAGGCCACGCCACCGACGATGGCGAGGATGGCCATCCACTGGTTGACCCGCAGCCCGGCGATCTCGTTGGCCGGGTCGATGCGCAGGCTCTCGACCCACAGCCGGCCGACGCCGTAGCCGGCGACGTAGACCGCCATCAGGCTGCCGCGGGGGAGCTGCCAGCGCCGGTCGATCCACAGCAGGGCGCCGCACAGGGCGAAGTTCCACAGCGACTCGTAGAGGAACGTCGGATGGAAGGTCGTCCCCGACGGCGTAGCCGGCGGGCAGGTGTTCGTCGTCGATCTCCAGCGCCCACGGCAGGTCGGTGGGCCGGCCGAACAGCTCCTGGTTGAACCAGTTGCCCCAGCGCCCGATGGCCTGGGCGAGCGGGATGCACGGCGCCGCGCACGTCGCCGCGTCGGCGGCGCTGATGCCGTGGCGGCGGGCGACCCACATCCCGACCGGGATGCCGGCGATCAGCCCGCCGGGGATCCCCAGGCCGCCCTCCCAGATCTTCGGGATGTCGCCGAGGTTGTCGTCGAAGCGCTGCCAGTCGGTGATGACGTGGTACAGGCGGGCGCCGATGACGCCGGCGAGGACGGCCCACAGCCCGACCTGGCCGGCGACTTCGCGCTTGGCCAGGCCCCGCGCCTCGATCCGGCGACCGAACAACCACACTGCGGCGACGACGCCGAGGGCGATCATCAGGCCGTAGGCGTTGAGCGAGAGCGGACCGATGTCCAACGAGTTGCCACCCGGGCTCGGCAGCGAGGCCGAGCACGCTCACCGCTCCGTCCAGCTCGCCTCGGCGAGCGCGGTGTGGCGAACGGCGAAGTCGACCGCCGCGGCGACGATCTCGTGACGGTCGTAGTCCTGCGTCGCCACGTGATAGCTGCGCTCCAGCCAGCGGTGGTCGACCTCGCCGCCGTACGTGTCGGGCGAGGTGCTCGCTCTGGCGCGGCTCGACGACGTGGTCCTGTCGCGACGTGAACAGCAGCAGGGGCATCGTCAGTTCGCCGTAGCGGCCGGTCAGCGGCACCAGCCCGTCGTCGAGGAGGGAGATCAGCGGCGCCAGCGGCGTGCCGGGGTAGGCGATCTCGGTGACGCCCGGCTCGGCGATGTCGCTGCCGATGCCCGGGGCGACGTCGGTCCCGGTGGCGAGCAGGTCGCCGATCATCTCGCGCACGTCGGCCGGCTGCGGCTCGGTGAGCGGGTTGATCAGGACGAGGCCGCGGATGAGCGGTTCGTGCAGCGCGATCCACAGCGCCAGCGACCCGCCCATCGACTGGCCGACGACGACGATCCGCCCGGTGCGCGCGTCAAGTCGCTCGAACGCAGCCGCGACCTCGCCGGTCCAGTCCGCCCAACGCGTCGGCAGCATGTCCTCGACATCGGTTCCGTGGCCGGGCAGTCGCGGCACCTCGACGTGCAGCCCGGCGCCGGCCATCGCCTCGGCGATGCCGTGCATCGATGCGGGACTCCCCGTGAACCCGTGGAGCGCCAGCACGCCGCCGGCGTCTCCACCGGCGACGTGGGAGAACGCCTCGGCACCGGCGAGGACGGGGTACTGACTCACGGGCGGCGATTCTCACAGCGATCAGCGAGATTCACTCCCCCGCCCGAAACCGATCCGCAGAGCGGGTTGCACCGAATCGGTGCATCTCGCTCCGCAGATCGGGGCAACCCCTAACCTCGACTCGATGCCGGCGCGCACCCAACGGAGGTCGACGCGGCAGCTCGAGGCGGCGGCGGTCTCGGCGTTCGGCCCGGCGTTCGTCATCCTGCCGTTCTGCCTGCTGGCCCTGTTCCTGATGTGGCTGCTCGTGCGCCTCGCCTGGGACATCCCCTTCTGGATGTTCGCCGTCGGCTACTGCGTCGCCGCCGTGCTGCTGTTCGTCCGGCCGATCCAGGCGTTCGTGCTCACGCCACTGTTCGGTGCCCGCAAGCCGACTCGACGCGAGCTGCGCGTGGTCGAGCCGCTGTGGCGGCGCCTCGCCCAGATGAACGACCTCCCCGCCGAGCGGTACATGCTCCGCGTGCTGCCGCTCGACGAGGTCAACGCCTTCGCCTGCGGTGGCCACCTCGTGGTCGTCACGACGTTCGCCATCGAGGAGCTGCCCGAGCACGAGCTCGCCGGCGTCCTCGCCCACGAGCTCAGCCATCACCTCGGCATGCACACCGTGGCGTTGACGATCCGCCACTGGCTGTCGCTGCCCGTCGTCGTGCTCGCCCGCATCGGGTTCTGGTTGGAGAACGTCGCCACCGCGGCGACGAACGCATTTGCGTCGAACTCACCGGTGCTGACCGCCGTGGGGCGGGTCGCCGCAGCGCTGCTGACCGTGCTCTCGTGGCCGTTCCTCGCCGCCCTCTATGCAGCGGACGCGATCGGCAACGTGGTCGGTCACGGCAGCGAGTTCCAGGCCGACCGGCGCGCCGTGCGGATGGGTTATGGCCGCAACCTCGCCGCCGCCCTGCGCCGAGTGATCGCCCTCGGCGGCGGCCAGCGCTCGGTCGGCTGGCGCGAGCGCCTGGCCGCGACCCACCCGCCGGCCCGCACGCGCGTCGGCGCGCATCGAGGCGATGCTGCGCCACCCGGCGCGCTGAGGGCCGATGATCCCTGATCTCAGACGGTGAACGAGAACGTCACCGTGTAGTCGTTGACGGGATTGTTGTTGGAATTCCGCGTTGTGAACCGGAGCGACTTCGCCACGGTTTCGAAGTTGTTCAACCGGTCGAGGTCACCGGTCGTCAGGGCCAGCTGCTTGACCCCAAAGTGGTCGTCCTCGTTGAGGTGAAGCGGGTCCAGCCCCTCGACGCGGACGGTCTCGATCGCGCCGGTCATGTTGCTGATCATCACCCTGACATAGTCGTCGTAGTCCTGGTTGATGTTCGTCGACCGGGCAAGCGACAGCGCGGCTTTCACTCCCCCGCGGATGCCGTCGGGGCTCGACCCGTCGTTCTCGCACATCGCCACGAGGAAGATGACGTCCTCGGGGTGGGCGATCGGGCGTGGATCGCTGTCGAGATCCCAGAACGCCGGGCTGATCGACGAGTCGAGATGGTTCTCATAGTGGACTTCGCCTGCATGAACGTCGGTCCACGGCCCGATCTTGAACACGTCGACCGGAGGAAAGACGAGGCCGACGACGCCGAGGTTGACGGAGTTGCTCATGTCGAACGAGGCGATGAGCAGGTAGGGCTCGTCGGCGCCGACCTCCTTGCTCGCGGCGTGGCAGGTGATCGTGCTGACGGCGCCGGTGATCGCCTGGGGCACCGGATTCTCCGCTTGTTCCGCTCTCGCCTCGCAGAGGTCGAGTTCAGCCTCGGCGGCGGCGACGTCGGCGTTGAGGCCGTCGAGGACTTCCTGGGCATGTTCGCGTCCCGGGTTGTGGGGCAGCGATTCGACGAGCTGTTCCTGCTCGCGCTGTCGCGCCCGCAGCGCAGAGAGCTCGCTCCTGATCGGGGCACAGGTATCGGTCATGGTGGTTGTCTCCTTGGACTTGGTGTTCTGGAGACGATCACCAACGGGCGTTACCGGAGCGTTACCCGTAGAAGACGTTCACCGGTGTCACACGGAGATCGGCGCGACCACCGCGCCGGTGACTCGGACGAGGTCGGCAGAGGTGACGCCGAGATCGAGGCCGCGCCGGCCACCGCTGACGTAGACCGTGTCGTACAGCTCCGCCGTTTCGTCGATGACCGTGGCGAGTCGCTTGCGTTGCCCGAACGGGCTGATTCCGCCGACGACATACCCAGTCGTCTTCTCGGCGCGCCCAGGGTCGCACATTTCCGCTCGTTTAGCACCGAGCGCTACGGCCACGGCTTTCAGTGACAGCTGACAGGTGACCGGCACGATCGCCACCGCCAGTTTGTCATCGGCTACGACGACCAAGGTCTTGAACACCTGATCCGGGTCGAAGCCGAGTGCGGCAGCAGCCTCCACCCCGTACTCCCGGCCACCCGGCTGGTGGTCGAACTCGTGGATCGTGAACGCCACCCGCGAGGCTTCGAGGGCACGGACAGCTGGTGTCACTGTTCGCCGAGCAACGTCACGGCGTCGGGGTGTAGGGCGGCGAGGCCCCGGTCAAAGGTCGCCACGCTCCCACCGTGTACGCGAGCGAGAGCGGCGAGGTACGAGTCCGTCACCTGGCGGTGTCCGATCACCCCTCGCAGGTTCACCTCTGCGTAGGAAACGTCATCCGGCCAGAACTCGTGCTCGGCGTGGCTGGCGATGTCGTTGAGCACCGTCAGGGCGTCGGCGGCGGGAACACCACGGCGGACAAGGAACCGCAGCAGCGTTCCCTGGGTGATCGGGGTCGTTGCGAACTCGCGGCCTGATCCGAACCATTGCTGAGCGATGCGGTAGTGAACATGGTCGTCGACGGTCAGGGCGATGAGCACATTGCCATCGAGGAGGTGCGTCATTCGTCATCGTCCAGGGAGCGGACATCCTCCGTGGTGACCGGTGAGCCGAGGTGGACGACCGGAAGGTCATTGTGTGGATTGCGCCCGATCCGTACGTCGGATTCTCCGAGGCCGCGTCGAATGAGCAGGGCGATCGTCTCGCTCAAGGTCTGCTTGGTGTCGGCGGCGATGGCTCGGGCGATGCGGTCCAGATCGTCGGGGAGGTCCACGGTCGTTCGCATAGACGCATCATAATGCATCATGCATCGAGATGATCGAGGGCGTCGGCGAGGCCGGTGACGCGGCGGGTCGGCGTGGTGACCGCACGGCGGATCGAGTCCACCGAGGCGACGACGACGAGCTGGCCCGCCGTCCGGGTGACGGCGGTGTAGAGCAGCTCGCGGCTGACCAGCGGTGAGTCGGCCGGCGGGTGGACGACGGCGACGGTGCCGTACTCGGAGCCCTGGCTCTTGTGCACGGTGAGGGCATAGGCCGTCTCGACGGCGTCGAGCTCGGCGAGGTCGAAGGCGACCAACTCGCCGCTGCGGCGGAACACGGCTCGCACGCCGGTCCCGGTGCGGACGAGCACGCCGTGATCGCCGTTGACCAGCCCGGTGCGCGGATCGTTGCGCGTCGCCAGCAGGGCGCGGCCGGCCACCGGCGTCCGCCCAACCTTGGTGCCGGCGCCGAGGTACGCCTCCACCGACTCGTTCCACGCCGCCACGCCGAACGGCCCGCGCCGGTGGCCGCACAGGATCCGCGCCGCAGCCACCGCCGTCGAGGGCTGCGCCGCGGTCACCGGCGTGTGCCGCGTCGCGCGCCGCCGAGTACGCCGGTCCAACCGCCGCCAGCACGGCCTCGACGGCAGCGCCGGGAACGTCGCCGTCGGGGACCTCGACGAAGTGCAACTGGCGACCGTCGCCACCTCGCAGCAGGTCGACCGTTGCGTCGGCATCGCCCTGGCGGATCGCCTCGGCGAGCGGCCCGATCGGGGAGTCGGTGGCGGTCCGATGCTGGCGGGTGAGACGCACGACGCGACCTGCCAGCGGCGACCCCGGTTCGGCGGCACGCACGATGTCGCCGAGCACGGCCCCGACCTCGATGCTGGTGAGCTGGTCGGGATCGCCGACGAGAACCAGCCGGCACTCGTCCGGCACGGCCTCGAGCAGCCGCGCCGTCAACGGCAGCGCGAGCATCGACGTCTCGTCGACGACGAGGAGGTCGAGGTCCAGCGGATTGCCGGCGTCGTGGCGGAACCGAGTGCGATGATCGGGTCGCGGTCCGAGCAGGCGGTGCACCGTCACGGCCCGCAACTCCGACAGGCGCGCCGCGGCGGCGGCGTCGAGTTCACCGTTTGCCAGCGCACGCTCGGCCGTCGCGGCAATCGCCTCGGAGAGCCGGCTCGCCGCCTTCCCGGTCGGTGCGGCGAGACCGATGCGCACCTGCTGCCCGCCGGCGATTTCGGCGGCGAGCAGACCGGCAACGGTATGGGTCTTCCCGGTGCCCGGGCCGCCGGCGATCACGGTCAGCGCCGCAGTGGCGGCGATGCCGGCGGCCACGTGCTGCTGGTTGTCCTCGCCATCGACGAGTGGCGGTAGCTGGCGGTCGAGTGCCGCGGTGGAGATCGTCGATGGACGCTCAGCCGTCCATCGCCGGCGGACCGCACCGGCGACGGCGCACTCGTCGACCCACTGCCGCTGCGTGTACAGGCGCCGGCCGAACAGCACCGCCGGCCGCTCGTCGAGCACCGCTTCGACGTCGACCGCCGACACGACGCGGACGGCAGCGCTGCTGCTCACTGCTGTGTGCCACGCCGCCGGTTCCGGCCACGGAAGTGGTGGTCGTTCGCTGGCGTCGCCGTCTTCGTCGGCGGCGGCGAGGGCCAGCTCGGCATCGACGTCGGTGGCGATCGTCTCGAGGTCGATGCAGGCGTGGCCGTGCTGTGGTGCCCACACGGCAAGGGCAACGGCGAGCACGACGTCGGCGGCTGCCGGTTCCGGCGCCACCAGCTCGGCGACGACGGCCGCCGTATGCACCTCGGCGGCGCCGAGCACGCCGGCATCGATCCATGGCTGTAGCTCCGCGACGCTCATTGCGTTCCCCGGCCACGCAGGCCGCTCCTGGCCGCTCCCTCGCTGGCGCTCGGTCGCTCGCATCAGTGTCACGACGCCACCCCGCGGAACAACTCGTCGAGGGCGAGCACGGTGGCCGCCGGTGGGCGCCACGAGAACACGCCATAGGGGGCGCCGGCGTGTGTCGGCGTGGTGGCTCCGACCATGCCGCGCACGAACAGGTAGGCCACGCCGCCGAGGTGGCGTTCGCGGGTCGTAACGCGATCCGAGCCGCCAGCGCAGGTAGCGGTGCAGGGCGACGCCGTAGAGCACCGCTTGCAGCGGGTAGTGGCTGTGCGTCATCGCCGTCGTGAGCAGGTCGGGCCGGTAGGCGGCGAGCGGATCGGCGGCACCCCGCCTCGTGCAGACGATTCGACTTGTAGTCGACGACGACGAACCGTGGCTCGCCGGCACCGACGCGGAACACCGCGTCGATCGAGCCGGTGAGCCATCCGGCCAACTCCGTGACCGCCAACGCCGCGATCAGCTCGTCGCCGTAGGTACGGAGCGGGTCGTCCGGCGTCAGCGTGGCGGCCAGCACGGCACCGATCTCGGCGGCCATGACTCGGGCCGGGTCGAACGTGAGGTCGAACGTCAGCTCGGCGAGGCGGTCGGTCGGGCCGAGGTCGCGGAGCCGGCGACCCGTCGAACAGCTCGCCGAGCGGCGTGTCGATCGCCGCCGCCAGCCCCGCGGCGACCGCCGCCGGGTCGGTGGCGAGACCGGTGCGCCGCGCCGCCGCGGCGACCTCGTCGACGAGGTCGCCGGCGAGTGTCGGCGACGTGAAGTCGACCCGTTCGAGCACCTCGTGGACGGTGATTCCGAACGTGGTGCCGCCCGCGACGTCGGCGAGCGGCACGGTCGGACGCTCCGGCAACGAACGCCGCTGGCGGCTCGGGCTCCGCCTCCTCGTTGGCGGTCGGCGGCTCGTCGTACCCGCCGGCGACGGGCGGCACGCCCGTCCCGTGATCGGCGGCAAGTCCGGCGGTGATCGCGGTGAACGACCACATCCGCCGCGCCGGATCGGCCAGCGGGTGACGTCCCTGCGAGTCGGCAACGGCGAGCAGGCTGGCCGGCGGCCCTTGCAGCGGCAGCGGACGCCGGACCGGCTGCACGAGCGGGACATCGTGGCGGGCGATGGTGCCGTTGGCGGCGGCCACGATGGCGTCGATCTGGTCGCTGGCGGCGGCCGCGTCGGCCCGCTCGAACGCTGCCGGCAACGCGGAGTTGAACACGGGACCGGCGCCCCAACGATCGAGCAGCAGCCGGCCGAGCGCCGACTTCCCCGCTCCCTTCGTCGGCGCCCACCAGATCTCGAGGTGGTGCCTGGCTCGCGTCATGGCGACGTACAGCAGCCGCAACGAATCACCGTCGACCTCGAGAGTCGCCAGCCGCTTGCGTTCGGCGGCAGCGTCGCGGGCCTGCCTTACTGCCTTCCTCGGCGTCATCGCCCCACGCCACCCACGACGCCACGTCGACGACCCGCTCACCGTCGAGGTTGAACACGTACGGGCGGCTCGCCGCTGGGCGTTCGGTGTAGGCGAAGGGGACGAGCACGATCGGGTACTCGAGACCCTTGGCCGAGTGGACGGTCGTGATGTGCACCGCCTCGTCGTCGGTCTCGATCCGCCGCATCGTGTCCTCCGTCTGGTCGTCGGAGTCGGCGACGAGGCGGTCGAACGCCTCGGCGACACGGGCCGGTTCGGCCGTCGCGCCGCGCAGCGCGGCGACGAGCAACTCGGCGAGATGGTCGAGGTCGGTGAGGTCGCGATCGCCGGTCGGCCGGGCGAACACGGCATCGAGCAGCGCCGGCTGGGCGCGCACGTGCTCGTAGAAGGCACCGACACCATCGCGTCGCAATCGCTCACCGAGCGTCGCCAGGCGCCGCTGCAGCTCGGCGAGCCGTGTGTCGCCGTGATCGACCTGGGTGGAATCGCCCGGCCGGTCGACGAGCTCGTCAGGGGCGATGCCGAAGAACCACGACAGCCCGGCGGCGCGAGCGGCGCGCGGATCGGTCGGCGTGGCCAGGCCGCCGAGGAGGAGGCGCCAGTGCGTCGCCGCCTCGCTGAGCAACACGGAACCGGTGCGTGCCCGCACGGTGGCGATGCCCCAGTCGCCGAGCACGTTGGCCGCCTCCGTGGCCCGCCGCTGCGACGGCACGAGGATCCCGATGTCGGAGGGTCGGACCCGCCGCGACTTCCTTCCCGTACGGATCACCGCCGAGTCGAGCAGCGACCGCACACGCGACGCGACATCGGTGAGCACGACGCCGGCCGCCGCCCCGGCCTCCAACCCGTCGCGGGTGTGGGCGATCGCCGGGTCGTCAGGCACCACCCGCAGGTGCACCGAGGCGTCGCCCATCGCGTTGAACGGCGCCGCCGGGCTCGGATCGACGCGGACGAACTCGATGTCGGCGTGACCGAGCTGGGCCGAGTCGAACAGCACGGCGAGGGCGTCGAGCAACTGACGATCGGAGCGGTGATTGGTGCGCAGTGTCGTGCGCTCGCCGCTGCGAACGGCAGCGAGGTAGGCGTGAACGTCGGCACCGCGGAAGCGGTAGATCGCCTGTTTGGGATCGCCGACGGTGACGAGGCGATGTCCGGCGAAGGCGCGGTCGAAGATCTCCCACTGCAGCCGGTCGGTGTCCTGGAACTCGTCGACGAGGACGAGCCGGTAGCGGCCGGCGAGCTGGGCGGCGAGCTGCGGCCCGTGGCCCGGGTCGGCGAGGGCGGCGGCGAGGTCGCTGACGAGGCGGTCGTAGCCGATCTGGCGGCGGGCCAGTTGGCGCGCCTCGACCTCGACCACGGCATCCGCCACGCACGCCGCCCAGGCGCCGGCAATGCCGCCGACGGACCTGTCGGGCGCGCCGCGCGCTCCTGGGTTCGACAACACGCCACGGACGGTGGCGACGAGGTGCCGCTCGACCTCCTCGGGGGTGAGCGGCCGGCGGGCGAAGGCGGTGTCCGGGCCCAACGACTGAGTGTCGAGCGGGCGGCCCTCACGATCCGGCGACAGGGCGAGCGGGTCGGCGCTCAGGCGGTCGAGGAGCAGATCGCGGACGACCTCGGTGATCAGCTCGCGGTCGTCCTCGATCAGTTGGGCAGTCCCGGGTGACCCGGCGCGCAGCCCGCTCTGCGCCAGCGCCTGTTGGCAGAAGCCGTGAATCGTCGTGATCGTCGCCTCGTCGAAGCGGGCGAGGGCCAGGCGAATCCGCTCGGCGCGGCGCTGCCGAACGCGGTGCGATCCGGCGTCGAAGACACGCAGCCAGTCGTCGCCCGGCGGCAGTGCCCCGCCGGCGAGGTAGTCGGCGGCGCGCTGCAACTTGTCGCGGACGCGGTCGCGCAGCTCGGCGGCGGCGGCCCGCGTGTACGTGACGACCAGCACCTCGTCGATGGCCACCCCCTCGGCGAGGTCGTGACCGGCGAGGTCGCCGGCCACGAAGCGGGTGACGAGGGCGGAGATGGCGTACGTCTTGCCGGTGCCGGCGCTCGCCTCGACGAGCGTTCGCCCGACCGGCAGGGCAGCGGTGAGATCGAGCGTTGCCGCAGTCATTGGGCGCGCTGCCGATCGTCGACCTTGGTGATCTTGGCCAGCGCCGCGATGGTCCCCCACAGGTGGACGCGCGAGGTCGTGCGGCGACGGTTCGACCGCCATCAGCTCGGCGACCGAGATCTCGCCCCACACAAAGTGGTTGCTGGCGTCGGCGAGGTCGCCGCGGCGGTAGTCGGTGCCGACGAGCTCGTCCTCGTCGATGTAGCCCGAGTCGAACAGCGTCCGCGTCGTCCGCTCGAACACCGGGACAGCGCTGCAGAGCGCCGCGACGCGCAGTTCGGCGGCCGCTTGCAGCAACGCCCGGGCCGCGGCCGGCGGGTCGTCGGCGACGATGTCGAGGAGGTGGCATTCTGGTGTGCCGCTGCGTTGCGCCGGGCGGGTGACCGTCACCGCTCGCCAACCGTCGTCGCCGGTGGTGAGCACCACCGCAGCCAGATCGATCGCCGTGGCCACGAGCGTCGCGTTGCGCGGCCGGCGGTACTGCAACCGGCAGATGACGTGATCGGTGAGGCCGCCAACCGAGTCGGTGAGACGCAGCGAGCTGGGTGCCGCGGCCGGCTTGCGGAGCAGCGTTCCGGTGACGGCGAGGTCGAGGTCGATGTCGATGGAAGCGCTGGCCGCGAGGACGGCGACGCGGTCGAGCCCGCAGCACTCGGCAGCCGCGGCGATGGCGTCGACTTCGATGGCGACCCGCTCGAGGTCGGAGTCGATCAACCGCCCTGGCGGCGCTGTGGCGCGGAGGCGCTCCGCGGCCGACCAGTCGGCAACTGCCGCAGCGGACACTGACTTCCAGACGTCGGTACCACCACCCTCGTCACCCCCGACGGCGTGCAGTGCGTGCTGCTCGAGCAGGCGTTGGCCGACGAACGCCAGCTCCGTCCGGCCGAGGCTCAACGGGATGTTGTGATCGAGGCGATCCACGTCGCCGGGAAGGCGCACACCGAGGCCCTCGTGCAACAGCGTGAACGCCGGGCGAACGCAGGCGTCGACGAGCTGGCGCAGGGTGACCGACTCCGGCACAGCGACGTCGATCGCCCAGCGCCCGACGGCCGTGCTGACGTCGGTGTCGCCGCGCCGCCGGCGGGCCTCGGCGGCCGCGCACATCACGTCGTCGAAGCTCAACGACGCGGCGGAGACGTCGAAGTTGCGCTCGTCGTAGGCCCGCAACGGGTGCCGGGTGAGCACCGGCGAGGTGCGCCGACCGTCGCCGTCTGCGCCGAGGCCGGGTTCCAGCGTGGCGTTGACGACGTCGAGCAGTTCGCTGAGCTGAACGGCGAAGCGCATCTCGCGGTTGGTCGTGACGTCGCTGCCGTCACACGTCACGACAAGTGTCTGCTCGGCCGCCAGCAGGGCGTCGAGCAGGAGGTGCCGGCGCTCGGCATGCCGGTCACGCTCGCCGACGCACGGCCGGACGGCCAGCAGGTCGTCGCCGTCGATGGCTGGGCGACGCAAGCTGCCCTCGTCGAAGCCGAGCAGGCACACGATCTTGGCGGGGACGTTGCGTACCGGGGCACCTCCGGTGAGCGCCACGGCGCCCGTGCGCAGGCGCAGCCGCCCGCGGCGGTCGGCGACGATGCCGTCGACGATCGCGAGCACGTCGTCGAACGCCAGCAGTGAGTTGCTGGGCGACCCGGCGACCAGCGACGACTGGCGCACCGCCTCGATGGCGTCGAGCACGGCGGCGCCCTGCCACGGCTCGGTCGGCGGCGCCGCGCACAATGTCGCGACGACGTCGACGAGGACGTCACACCACTCGGTGATCGTCCGCCGCTGCGTCGTCAGGCGGAGGATGTGGCGCAGCCGGGACACGAGCTCGGCGAGGCGGCCCGCCGCGGCGACGTCGTCGCCGCCGACGTCGTCGAATGGCACGATGCCACCGAAAGACCGTGCGCGGGGTGGGCGCCGGCATGGCCGTCCCGACGAGCAGCGACCGCAATGCCTGCTCCCACGTGCCGAGGGCGATGTCGGTGTCGAGCCACGTTCGCCGGTGGACCTCGTCGAGTCCCCAGGTCGTTCCGAGGCGCTCGCTCCACCGGGTGAAGCGGTCGAGATCGTCGGCGCCGAGCGCCATCCGCCGGCGCACCGCCTCGAGGGCGGCGACGGCGAGCACGTCGCTCGCCGTGCAACGGCCGGCGACGGTGTGGACGATCGTCGCCAGGGCGGCGGCGATCGGGTTCTCGGTACCGAGGGACAGGTCGCTCACCGTGACGGGCACGGGCAAGGCGCCGCGCCCGAGCACGGCCGCGGCGAACGGTTCGAAGCGGTCGAGGTCGGGGCAGATCACGAGCACGTCGTCGGGGCGCAGCGATGGATCGGCGACGAACAGGTGGCCGAGCACGTCGCGCAGAACTTCGAGCTGACGGATCGTGCCGTGGCAGGCGTGGACCTGGATGCTGGTGTCGTCGGCCGGCGGCACGAACGGGGTGGGCGGGCGGTCAGCTGTGAGGTCGGCGCGGAGGTGCTCGAGCAGGGTGACCGGGCGGGCCGGCGTCGGTTCGTCCGTCGCCACGACGGTGACCGGCGGCGGCAACCCGCGCACCATCGCCGCCGTCTCGCTGCTCTGCCGCCCCCACGAGCGCAGCAACGGGTGGCTGTCGGCGCCGAGCGCCTCGGGGTCGCCGTGCCGGCTGCGCACCACCGGGTGGCCGAGTTCGATCGGCGCGACTCGCAGCCAGGCGATCGCCGACGGATGGAGCAACGACACGTGCACGTCGCCGACCGTGGAGAGCGCCGAGAGCACGTCGAGTTGCGTGCGCGACAGGGCGCTGACGCCGAACAGTTCGACGCTGGCCGGCAACGCCGAGCGGAACTCGCCGCGACGCAGCTGCCCGATGCGCTCGGCAAGCAGTTCGGCGCGGCTCGGGCTGCCGATCCGCTCCCGAACGTGCCGCCACAGGTCGAACTGCCACTCCATCGACGCCGGCAGGCCGCCGACGGTGTGCTCGTCACCGGAGGCGCTGACACCGCCGACCGCGGTGCCGCGGACCGTGCCGTCGCCGCGCACGCCGCGCTGCCACTGCTGGAGGATCTCCGGGCGGGTGGTGGCGTAGCGATCGAACAGGTCGGCGATCCGCCTGGCGACGGCGAACCGTCGGGAGACCGGGCCATCTCCGCTCGCTGCCGTCCAGCCGGGCACGTCGACGACCCCCGCCTCGAGAACGTCGAGCACGGCCCACGTCAGGCGTTCAACGCTCCACGGATCTTCGGCGTCGTCGAGCCCGATCGCGTCGGCGAAGAAGCGGCCCGGGAACGGCATCTCGATGTTGGCCGCCACGCCGAGGTCGACGGCGAGCCGCCTCGTCAACCAGTCGCGCACTCCGGCCGTCGGCACGGCGACAACGAGCGGGTCGAACACGTCCACCTCCGGGTCCGCCAGTCGTTGCACCAGCCCGGCGGCGAGCGGACCGAGCTGCGGCCCGTGGTGGACGAACAATGCCATCGTTGCCTTGATACCAAACCGGTGTCAGCGTTGATCCGTTGTGCCGCTTCCCGTTCTGGGTGGGATCTGTGCTTGATCCGGCACGATCCCGCCCAGACCTTGTGGTAGTGAGGCCCAATGTCGTCACTCCCCCAACCAGACCTCGTCGCCGCCGCCGAGCGGGCCACCACCTTCGCTGAGCTGCATCGCCCCGGTTCGCCGCTGCTGATGGCCAACGCCTGGGACGCCGGCAGCGCCAAGATCCTCACCTATCTCGGCTACGCCGCGCTGGCAACGACGAGCGCCGGCTTCGCCAACTCGCTCGGCCGCCATGACGGAGGTGTGACCCGCGACGAGGCGATCGCCCACGGCGCCGATCTCGCCGCGACGACCCCGCTTCCGGTGAGCGCCGACTTCGAAAATGGCTTCGCCCACAGACCGGAGCAGGTCGCCGAGAACGTCACCCTCGCGGCCACGACCGGCCTCGCCGGCTTGTCGATCGAGGACTGGAACCCGGACGAGCAGGTGATCTA
This sequence comes from Ilumatobacteraceae bacterium, assembly GCA_963732335.1. Lineage (GTDB taxonomy): Bacteria > Actinomycetota > Acidimicrobiia > Acidimicrobiales > Ilumatobacteraceae > Desertimonas. The sequence goes on from CAVSZO010000002.1 coordinate 42,568, forward strand.
CGACCTCGGGCTCGCCCGCGATCGGGTTGCCGCCGCGGCCGAGGCGGCCCACGCCGGCCCCGTCCGCCTCGTGCTCACCGCCCGCGCCGAGAACCACTTCCGTCGTATCGACGACCTCGACGACACGATCGCCCGGCTGCAGGCGTACCAAGCGGCCGGTGCCGATGTCGTGTTCGCCCCCGGGATCACGACGGCCGAGCAGATCGCCCGAGTCGTCGACGCCCTCGACGTCCCGGTGAGCGTGCTCGTGTACCCAGGCGTGCCGCCGATCGCCGAACTCGCCGAGATCGGCGTCGCCCGCGTCTCGGTCGGCAGTGGATTCGCCCTCGCCGCCTACGGCGCACTGGCCGCGGCGGCTCGGGAGCTGGTCGACCAGGGCACGTACGGGTACTGGGAGGTCGCCGCCACGGCGACGAAGTTGCGGGCGGCGTTCGACTGACGAGCGACCTCCTCACCGCAACACGCGTGCGGCGGTAGCAGGCCGCACCCGGCGACTGGAGTAGAACCGTCGGGTGTCTGATGCTCGCACCGCCGGCGCCGATCCCGATCTCGACGCCGGCGACGTGCGGATGGACAGCGCCGCCGGGCGCTGGGTGCTCACGGCCACCGTCCTCGGCTCAGGGATGGCGATGCTCGACAGCACGGTCGTCAACCTCGCCCTGCCTCGCATCGGCGAGGACCTCGACGCCTCGTTCAGCCAACTGCAGTGGATCGTCAACGCCTACACGTTGACCCTCGCCGCGCTCATCCTTCTCGGCGGCTCGCTCGGCGATCGGATGGGGCGGCGCCGCATCTTCGTCATCGGTGCGGCATGGTTCACCGTGGCGTCGGTGCTGTGCGCCGTGGCGCCGACCTCCGAGATGTTGATCGGCGCCCGAGCCTTACAGGGAGTCGGCGGCGCCCTGCTCACCCCGGGCAGCCTGGCGATCATCCAGTCCTCGTTCGCCTCGGCGGACCGCCCGCGGGCGATCGGGGCGTGGTCGGGCCTCGGCGGCGTCGCCGCCGGTATCGGCCCGTTCCTCGGCGGCTGGCTCGTCGATGCCGCAACGTGGCGATCCATCTTCCTCATCAACGTGCCCCTCGGCATCGCCGTCGTCATGATCGCCGCCCGCCACGTGCCGGAGAGCCGGGACATGACCAGCACGGGGCGGCTCGACGTCCCCGGTGCCGTGCTCGGCGCCGCCGCCCTCGCAGCCATCACGTATGGCCTGACGGCACAGGAGTGGCTGATCTGCGCGATCGGGGCGGTGATCGCCGTCGCCTTCGTCCTGTTCGAGATGCGCAGCCGGGCGCCGATGGTGCCGATGAGCATCTTCCGGTCCGCTCAGTTCAGCGCCACCAACGTGGTGACGTTCCTGCTCTACGGCGCCTTCGCCGCTGCCCTGTTCCTCCTCGGTCTCGTCCTGCAGGGTCCGCTCGACTACTCACCGCTGGAGGCCGGGGCGGCCACCGTGCCGCTGACGATCATGATGCTGCTGTTCTCGGCGCGGGCCGGGGCAATCGCCCAGCGCATCGGGCCGCGAATCCCGATGACGGTCGGACCGCTGCTGTGCGCCGCCGGGTTTGCCCTGCTGACCCGGGTCGAGCCCGGCGTCAGTTACGTGTCCGGCGTGTTGCCGGGCATGCTCGTGTTCGCCACCGGGCTGACGCTGACGGTGGCGCCACTGACGACGACCGCGCTGAGCTCCGTGGCGGCCCATCTCGCCGGTGTGGCGTCCGGTGTCAACAACGCCGTGGCGCGGACCGGCAGCCTCGTCTTCGTGGCGGCGATCCCCGTCGTCGCCGGGTTCACCGCCGGCGCGGCGGTCGACGACGCCACGCTGCTCGACGGCTACGGCAAGGTGCTGTGGGCAAGCGCCGGTGTCGCCGTCGCCGCGGGGATCGTGTCGGCGGTGTGGGTCCGCCGGATCGAACCTGAGATCGCACCGACCGAGCCGTCACCGTTCTGCTGCCCGGTGTCGAGTCCGCCCGTCTCCGTGAGTGCTGCAGCTGCCGACTGACCGGTGGCGTCGAATCGCCGGCAATGAGCTTCTCTGAAGCGCATCGCACCGATCCGGTGCCCAGCGCTTCACAGAGGCGGCGAACGACGTCGGCCACACTGGACCGATGCGCATCAGCGTCGAACCCTCCACCGATCCGGCCGACTACCTGTTCCGCCACCGCATCCGCGTGCGCTTCGCCGAGACCGACGCGATGCAGATCGTCCACCACGGCCGCTACCTCCCCTATCTCGAGGAGGGCCGCGTCGCCTACCTGCGCCACATCGGCCACCCCTACACCGAGTGGCGCGAGCAAGGCACCGACTCCGCCGTCCTCGAGGCCTACGTGCGCTACATCAAGCCGCTGCGCTTCGACGACGAGTTCGACGTCCACATCACCCTCGCCGACGTCACCCGTACGACGTTCCAGATGTCTTACCTGTTGACGCGAGGACACCGACGTGTGCGCGACCGCGGTGACAGCGCACGGCCTGCTCAACGCCGCCGGCCGCCCGATCCGCCTGCCGGCGTGGCTGGTCGAGCTGGCCTGACCTTCTCCGAGGACACCGCCACCGCTCGGCGACCACCTGGGACCATGACACCCTTCATCTACGATGAACACATGTTCGACCTGGGTCTGGCGGAGTTCGAAGCGCTGGACACGGCGCTCGACGCGCTCGTCGACGTCGATCCGGTGGCGCTGAGCGACGGTCAGGTGCACCGCACCCTGATGGAACTGATTCGCCAGCAATCGAGGCTGGCGGCCGTGACGCTGGGCTTCGCATCGTCGTGGGACACACGCCGCACCTGGGCGCAGAATGGGTCCAAGTCCGCCGAGGCTCGCTTGGTTCGCGAGGCCAAGGTGCGCCGAGCGACTGCCAATCAAGCGCTGAAGCGGGCCACGGCGCTGGCCTCGATGCCGCACACGGCTGCTGCGCTGCGCGAGGGGTCGATCACGGTTGATCACGTCGACTTGTTGATGATCGCCAACGCCAAGGGAAGATGGCGTTCCGTGCGTTTCGCCATCGACGAGGAGACACTCGTCGGCTACTGCAAGCGGATGTCGATGTACGACGCTGATCGTGAGATCCGGTACTGGTGCAACCGTGTCGACGCCGAGCTGGGCGACGACGGCCCCGAGCCCACGTACCGCGACCGCGAGGCAACCACCGGCCGCGGCATCGACAACGAAGTGCATCTGCGGGCCATCCTCGACCCGGTCGGTGGCGGTGAGTTCCTCGAAGCGCTCGACCGCATCGAGAACGAGCTGTACCTCGACGACAAGCGCACTGGCAACGTGCGCACCGACAAGCAGCGCCGTGCCGACGCCCTCGTCGAGATGGCTCGCCGAGCAATGGCCGCGCCCCCGACGCCAAGCAACCGCGGCCGTTGATCTCAGTGGTGATGGGTGACTGGTCGTTCCGCCGGCTCTGCGAGCTCAGCGACGGAGCGATCATCACACCGAACGCACTGGTTCCGTACGTCACGACTGCCGACGTCGAAGCCGTCCTGTTCGACGGACCGCTGCACGGAGTCGGCGTCTCCTGCAAACGCAGCTTCACCGGCGCCGTGCGCCGCATCATCGAGCTCCGCGACCGCCACTGCCAACACCCGTCGGGATGCGACGTGCCGATGTCCAAGTGCGACGTCGACCATGTCACCCCGTACCGGGTTTGCGGGATCACGCGACAAGAAGACGGAAGGCTGGAATGCCCTGGTCACAACCGCGACAGCGCGCTCCACGACCTCGGACCCGACAACGACACGATCAACGACGACGACCCGCTCGTCCTCCTCGCCCGCCGCCGACTCGACGACCTGATCCGACGAACGTAAGCCTCGCCGATCGCGAGTGACGTCCACAACGACAGATCATCAGAGCCAGCGCCGACGCAATGGCGCGGCCGACCGGGACAGACCCACCCCCAACTAACGTCACGACCACCGACTCCTTGAGGATCTGCATCGACCCGACATGGCCGACGATGCCGTAGTTGACACACCGTCGCTCGACGAGTGTGGGGTCTCGACAGGTGCAATGGCGCGCCCGCTGGTTCCACTGCAAGCCTGGGTGACGGCTTCGAGGATCGAGAAGAGCACTCTGGTGCGTACCGATTCTCGGCCTGGTGGTGCTGGCCTACCGGTTCCGCTGGACGTTCGACGACGGATTCATCTACTTCCGCTCGGTCGATCAGATCCTGGCTGGAAATGGTCCCGTCTTCAACGCAGGCGAACGAGTCGAGTCGTTCACCAGCCCGCTCTGGCTGGCCACTCTTACACTAGGCGACATCGTCAGCCCGTTGCGGCTCGAGTACACGGCCTTGTGGTTGTCGATCGGCTGCACGGTCCTCGGCCTGGCCCTGGCAACCCGGGCATCCGCTCGGCTGTCTCGTCGGGACCAGGAACGTGGCATCCGCGTCCCGCTGGGACTTCTCGTTCTTGTCGCACTCTGGCCCACCTGGGTATGGGCAACAAGCGGCATGGAGGTAGGACTCACCTATCTCTGGATCGGCGGGTGCTTCCTCGTGCTGGCGAAGTGGGCGACAGAAGACCGCACCAAGACAGCCAAACTCGGCTGGCCGGTGCTCGTTCTCCTCGGGCTCGGGTGGCTCGTCCGTCCTGAGCTGCTCGTGGCGAGCACCCTCTTCGTCGGCCTGGCGGTGACCGTGTCGCCACTTCGAGGCCGACACCGAGTTCAGTCGGTTCTCGTCGCTGCGGCAGTTCCCGTGCTGTATCAGATCTTCCGAATGGGCTACTACGGCGTGATGGTGGCCACGCCAGCGATCGCCAAGGAAGGATCGCGGTCTGCGTCCCGGGATACGGGTGGTCGTACCTAACGAACTTCGTTGGACCGTACCTGCTCGATCGTTCCTCTACTTGCGCTCGTCTTTGCCATCGGCGGACCGATGGTGCGCAACCTGTTGGCGCGTGAGGAGCACCGTGTTCTCGCCGTCATGGCCGTGGTGTCGGGCAGCGGCGTTGCGATGGGTAGCTATGTGGTGCTTGTGGGAGGCGACTATGTCCACGCTCGGCTCCTCATGCCTGCACTGTTCGCGTTCCTCGCGCCGCTGTTCGTCGTCGCCGCCACTGCGCGCTACTTGGAAGGAATTGTCGTGACGGTGGCCTGGTCGTTGCTCTGCGCATTCGTGCTCCGAGCTGATGGGCCGTCGTCATCCTTCACGCTCGGGCACTTCGGTCGCAACCTCACCACGGAGGATCGCGGATTTGCTCAACGAGGATTGAACCAGCCGTGGATCGACGGCCCAGGTCTGTATCTCGGGTCGACCTTCACGGCGGAAGGCTGGGCGACTGGGATCGCTCTGGCCGACTCCGAGGACTTCGTAGTTGCTACCCGTGCTATCGGAGCGATGGGGTATGCGCTCGGTCCAGACGCACTCATCGTGGACCTCCATGGACTCGCTGATCCATTGACCGCCCATCAACGGCTCGAGTTTCGCGCGCTTCCAGGCCATGAGAAGCTCGCCGCTGCGCCTTGGCTGGTCGCCGCGCTCGCGAACGAGCCGGGCGAAGTCGCGTCGAATGAGCTTTCGATCGGAGCGGACTTCTGGTCCGAGCCGGAGCCTCTTGACTTCCTCGACCAGGTGGCTTGGGCGCGGGCGGCTTTGGAGTGCAAACCAATTGACCGACTTCGAGACGCCTCAACGGAGCCCCTTACGGCGACCAGATTCGTTTCGAATCTCTGGTGGTCGGTCCCGAACACGGCTCTCCGACTGGACCGGGATCCGCAACAGGCATTCGACGAACACTGCCGCGGACGCCATCCCGAGTGCGGTCACGGCATTCCGTAGTGGCGCCGCCCTCACAAGCCAGCTACCGCAGGATGCAACCTCCGAAGACCTCGTCGTGATCGACGACTGCGCCGCGGTGTTCGTCAGGGTTGACGACCGGGAAGCCGAGTGGCGAGCATTCGACGGCGCTACCTTCGCGGCGACCGTGCGCTTCGACCCCAGGGATCGTGTCCCTCGGCTCGCTCCTCTGTGGGTTTTGAGCCCCATCGGCACGAGCAAGGCCGTGGTCCTCGTGGAGACCGACGGTCACGGCAACTATCGAATCCGGCTCGACATTGATTGGTTCTTGCCGATCATGCAGACCTGGACTCGGATCCCTGAGAGTGGTGATGTCCGCGTGGCGCTGACCCCCGACATCCCGAGCCAGAGGTGGGAACTGGCCGTGGAGTGGTTCAAGCTGAGCGATCTGACGATGCTCTCCGTGGATAGTGGCCGTACGGAGGCCACCATGCCGGCCATCGCCAAACCAAATGCGGCTGCCGGGACGATCACTGTTGGGTACGCACGACCCGAAACGTCGGAGACGTGTCGGTCGATCCTCGAGCACTCCCAATAGAGACGAGCGGGCGGTTCAGCGTGATTCTGATCGGACCAGCGGATGTCCTCCTCGATCGACGATGGGAACGAACGCGCCTCGACAGTGTCCGATCTTGGTGGACCGTTAGAACCGCGGTCGCGGCGGTCCTGCTCGCGGGCCTATCGCAGGGGCCGTACATCTCACTCTGGCGTTGGGTCGCGAACTTGCCGTTGTCGACGGACACTTGGCCCTACGTGCTCACGATCTGGGTCCCGGCGTCCGTCGGAGCCGGTTGGTTCGTTGCCGATGTCGGGAAGCACTTGCTCGACAGGTCGGCTCGTGCATTTCAGCCCCTTGTGCGGGGTCTCGCAATTCCAATGATCCTCTTGGTCTGGGCCGTTGCGTCGGCGTGGTGGACAACCTCGCCGTCGATCACGCCCAAGCAAGTGGTCCTCGCTGGTTTCGTCGTCGCGTCAGCGGCTTGGTTCGGACTCGCCCTTTCGTTTCCGCAGCAGGTTGGCGCCGTCCTCCTATCGATGCAGGCACTCACCATCGGCTCCCTCGTGGCCGTGATCGTGGCTCCGTCGGCCCGATTCTCGGAGTACATCGGCGACCGCTCGTGGATTGGTCTGTTCGGCAACCCCAACTTGCTCGGCCCGGTCGCGACCGCAGCTCTGTTGGGCGTTGTCGGAGCATGGCCGCTCGTCAGCTGGCAGTGGCGCCGTCTCCTCGGAGTTCTAGTCGTGCTCGACCTTGTCGTCGCCGTCAAGGCCACGAGCGTGACGGCGTGGCTCTCCCTTATCGTCGGTAGCGGAGCGATCGCCGCGGCGACCGTCGTTCGGCAACACAACGCCGCTCGGGTGTCGACACGTCGATCGATGGTCATTGGGTTCGGCGTGGCGGTCACGGCGATTCTCGCGGTCGGGGCACTGATGCCACTGGTCGCTCGGGCAGTCGGCAAGGATGCGACCTTCGGTGGACGCCGAGTGGTCTGGAGTTATGTACTCAGCGTCCTCGACGGCCGCTGGATGAACGGGTTCGGATTTGCGGCCTTCTGGGACGATCCGGTGAACCAGCAGAGCTACATGGCGTACTCAAGTCTGGACTGGGTCGCTAGTTCTCACAGCACGTTCGTCGACACACTGCTCTGGCTCGGCGTAGTTGGGCTCGCCTTGCTCGTCGCCGAGGTCCTCATCGGACTCGGCCGCCTATGGTGGTACGCGATCACCCGTGGTGGGTGGGAGTGCACGTGGTGGTGCGGGGTCGGCGCCTTCGCTTTGGTCGAGAATCTTGCCGAGTCGATGTGGCTGCTCCAATCTCCCTTCTGGTTGTTGCTCCTGGCGTCGAGTTTCGTGGCAGTCAAACTGCGCGCCGATCTGCCACCACTAGCGCCACCGAGGGATGCTCGAAGCGGTGGCTCGCGAACTGCGACTCAGATGTCGTGACCGCCTCCGTTCGTCGGCTCAATCGGACCCACGCATTCGTTGAACCGTGCGATACGTCCGTCGCATCGCTCCATTCGCCGCTCGATCCGTGAGTCCGAAGCGAGTCTTGGCTGCGTCATACGCCCTCAGCGCATGCCGATCCATCCAGATCACTAGACGCTTCAATCCGTCTCCCGGACGCGGCCGATAGTACGTCGAGCGTCGACGGGTCCTGGGCTCGTGGGTGAAGTAGTACAGAGCGAGTGACCGACGAGCGGCTGCGTCGGGACAACACAATCGCTCGGGGTGCCCGTGATATGCGTCGTCTGATGTGGTGAAGATCACCATCCGGTTGCCCAGCGGCTCAATCGAACGTATGCAACGAGTGACCGAGGAATCCCAGAGCTCGAGTGATCCACCCCACTCCACTTTCCACGACGGGTTGAGATAGAGAAGAACATTTACCCTGCGTCGCCAGGAGCGCATGCGGTGATTCGTCGTGAAGTCGGCGTGAACATTGAGGTATCCGCCCCTCAGCGTCTGGTGAAGGCCTCCGCCGTCCATGCCTGTGTCGGCGATGAGACCGTCGAATCCCGTCAGCGTGCCGAGCAGCTCGACAAACTCATCGCTCCAGAGGGCGTTGGCAATCTGCTGCAGCGATTGACCCCACGTTCGTACTTGCGAGTTCCCGTACTTCCTCTCGTTGACGTGCAGGTACCCAATCCACGCTGGATCGTCAGCGGCCGGAAACTCTGCAACTGCTTCGTTAAACACTTCGGTCGGCAGAACGTCATCGAGCACGAGGTGCGGAAACGGCTCGGCCGCGGCGTACTGAAGGCTCAGGCGGTCCGCTTCATCACGCAATCGATCGAACCCGGTGAGGTCGATGTAATGGCGCTTAGTCATTCCCACAGTCGGGATGTCGCGCCCCCCGATCAGCACTCGCTCGCTCCCCCCACGTGTGCGGACGTTACCCTCTCGGAACGGACCGCGGTCCACGGCGAGTACCGGCACAGACCATTGCACTACAACGGCGGCGAAGGACGTACACGGGCAATCTCGTGAACTCGAAGTCACTATCGTCTGGCGCGGTGGCCAAGCTTCGCGTGGGCGTCCTCGTCGTCGCGTACAACGCGCGACACACGTTGACCTCGGTGCTGGACCGGCTGCCGCCGAACTTTCGGTCGAGGGTCGAACAGATCCTGGTGTGTGATGACGCCAGCACCGACGGCACCCACGAGGTCGGCCTCGCCTACCAGGAAGCGACCGACCTGCCGTTGACGATCGTGCGCCAGCCACGCAACCTCGGCTACGGCGGGAACCAGAAGAGCGGGTACCACTGGGCGATCGACCATGGCCTCGACGTGGTCGTGTTGCTGCACGGAGACGGTCAGTACGCGCCCGAGGTCATCGAAGATCTCGTCGCCCCGCTCGCCGAGGGCAACGCCGACGCCGTGTTCGGCTCGCGGATGCTGATAAAGGGTGCCGCACGCGCCGGAGGCATGCCGCTGTACAAGTTCGTCGGCAACCGAATTCTCACCAAGGTGCAGAACTCACTCGTGGGCCTGCGTCTGTCCGAGTGGCACAGCGGCTACCGCGCATACCGGGTTGACGCGCTTGCAGACGTCCCGTTCGACACCTACTCCGACGGCTTCGACTTCGATACCGAGATCATCGTCGGGCTGCACGATGCGGGAAAGCGCATCGTGGAGGTACCGATCCCGACGTACTACGGCGATGAGATCTGCTACGTGAACGGAGTGCGCTACGCCCGCGATGTCACGCTCGACGTCGTCAGACATCGCCTCGGCAAGATCGGCTTCGGGACAGGAAAGGATGCCCAGCCGACGAAACCCTACGAACTCAAGGCATCGCCCTATTCCTCCCACGGTGTGTTGCTGTCGTGGCTGTCGACGACGCCGCCCGGGCTTGTCTTGGACATTGGCTGCTCCGATGGCCGCTTCGGTGCGCTCGTCCGGGGTCATGGGCACCGCGTGATCGGCGTCGACGTCGCCAAGCACGAAGGCGTCGGTGAACGCCTCGACGGCTTCATCGAGGCGAACCTCAACGATGGGCTGCCCGTGGAAACGGGTGATGGATTCGACGTGATCGTCGCAGCCGATGTGCTCGAGCACACGATCGATCCGGCCGCCCTCCTCGCCGACATGGTGCGCCGCCTTGCGCCCGATGGGTCGATCCTCGTCAGCGTTCCGAACTTCGCCCACTGGTATCCCCGCGGCCGCGTCGCCGTCGGACGCTTCGACTATGACGCCCGTGGAATCCTCGACCGCGGTCACCTTCGCTTCTTCACCCGACGAAGCATCGAACGGCTTCTTGCCGAGCACAACCTCACGATCGTGCGACGAGCCGTCGTCGGCTCGCCGATCGAACTCCTGGAACGCGACGGATCGTCGATGATCGCCCGGCTCGCTCGCGCCGCCGGCAACGTCGACCGCCTGGCGACCCGTGCCTGGCCGACGATGTTCGGCTACCAGTTCCTGTACGAGCTGCGCCGAGCCTGAGAAGTACGGCGGCGCAGGCGGGCCATGCTGAGCGTTCTCCCAAGCGTTGAGAACTTCGCGGAGCAAGGCTCACCTGAGCCGCAACAGGACATCGACGAGGTTCCATCGGACTCGCTGAGCACGGCGGACCGCATGCGCATCCGGCGGTCGATCATCGGTGGGGCGGTGGCTGGTTTCTTGCCGTACGTGTGCGTTCTGTGGGACTTCCGATGGAACCCGTTGCGCCGGGCCGGGGCCCACGGGTTTGCCTCGAACTTCTACGACCTACAGGCCCGCGCCCTGCTCGATGGGCACTTTTGGGTGCCCGATCAGTCGCTCGGCGTCGAGGGGTTCGTTGTTGACGGCCACACCTACATGTACTTTCCGCCGCTCCCGGCCCTCCTGCGCGTCCCAGTCCTGCTGCTGACCGATCGATTCGATGGTCGCTTGTCGGCGCCGATGATGCTCCTCGCCTGGTTCCTGCTCGCTGCTGCGACGGCGACATTGCTGTGGAACACCCGGCTCCTGATTCGCGGGATCGCGGCGGTTTCCAAGGTCGAATCCTTGGTCGCCGCGATGTTCCTGGCAGCGGTCACTGGTGGATCAGTGATCGTCTTTCTCGCCGCGCTGCCATGGGTCTACCACGAGGCCTATCTCTGGGCGACCGCCTGTGCCGTGGCGACGCTCGCCGGCCTTGTCGTGTTTGCCCGTCGTCCGACGATGGCCGTCGCCGTGTCAACGGCCATCTTCGCCGTGGCCACGATCCTCACGCGAACGACGTCGGGCTGGGCGATCGCCATCACCGTGATCGTGGTGGGCGCAATCGGTGCCGTGCGTCGAAGCAACACCCGCGGCGCCTTGGTGCTCGTCGCCGGAGGAGCCATCGCGATCGTCGTGGGCTCGGCGGTCAATTGGGTGAAATTCCGCCACCCCTACATGTTTCCGCTCGAGCATCAGCAGTGGACGCGCGTCAGCAGTCGTCGGCGACTCGCCCTGATGATGAACGGCGGCACGATCACCGGCCCGAGGTTCTTTCTTTCCTCGCTGGTGAACTACTTCCGTCCCGAGGGAATCCGCTTCACGTCGTACTTCCCGTTCGTCTCGCTTCCGGCCGAGCCTGCGCGCGGATACGGAGGCGCCGTTGTCGACCAGGCGTACCGCACTGGGAGCGTCCCGGCGTTCGCGCCACTGTTGTTCGTTCTTGGCGTCGTCGGCTTCATCAGCACGATCCGTGTGCGCGCCGTCGAGAAGGTTCGCGGGTTGATCATCCCTGTGATTGGCGCGCTCGCTGCTGGCAGTGGCGTGATGCTCTACGGCTACATCGCCCACCGTTACACAGCAGACTTCCTCCCCGGCCTGATCATTTGCGGCGCCGTCGCTGTCGTAACGCTCGTCCGCCAACTCGAACGGTGCCGCCCTTCGGTGCGTCGATTGGCCGTCGTGACCGTGGCTATGGCCGCGGTCTTCGGGACGCTCACCAACGGCGCCGCCGGCGTGGCCGCAGCGCGCCTGACAGGGCGTGGCCAGCGGCTCGAGCAATACCTTTCCTTCCGACACGGCCCAGGCGACGTCCTCCACCGTGCTGGCAGGCTCGTCGTGCAGTCGTCGACCCTTCCGGCCGATGCCCCTGCCGACCGGTTGGTGATCATCGGTGACTGCCAGGCGCTCTACCTCGCAACGGGTGACCAGTACGAGCCTTGGGTCACCGTTGAGGCGCGCGACCTGGTTATCTCCGTCGAAGCCGGGCTTGAGGAGTCTGAACGCTGGGCTCCTCCCGCTGATCCAAGTTCGAAGGACCGACGACCCGAAACCTCAGCCTGGAGATCGACGAAGATGGCCGCGTGCGCTTCCGCGTCGGCGAGTCATACGCCTTCTTCGCCACCGACTGGTACGAGCTCGAACCAGCAGAGCGGATCGAGGTCACCGCGAGCATCGACACAACGCTCGACCGTTTCAACCTCGTCTTCGAGGGCATCCCCGAGTCCGACTGGTCTGTCAACGCCACCGACGCCGACGCTCAGCAGGTGCGGCGGGTGGCGACGCCGGAGTTCGTGTTCGCATCCACGGAGAGTCAACGAGCAATTGGCGTTGAGGTCACACACTCGTTAGGACCCCCGTTGGAGCTTTGCAATCGTCTCCTCGACGACGTTGGTTGAAGACTCACGGAACGGCGTGGAGCTGCTGAATGACCTCCGTGACTGACCAGCTGACGCTCGGCACGGCGCCGGCGCGCGTCACGTCACGGGCGGTCGTCGCCGCCAAGACCGACCGGGTGACACTCGCCTGCGTCGCCGGTGCCGCGATCGGCTTCGTTCCCTACCTGCTGCTGCTGTGGGACTTCGGCGTGCGGCCGCTGCGGCGGATGACTGCCGCCGGGGTCAACGCCGACTTCTTCGACGTCCAGGCGCGGGCACTGTTCCAGGGCAACCTCGACGTCCCGCCTGGGAGCCTGGGGATCGAGGCGTTCGTCGTCGACGGGCGGCACTACATGTACTTCGGGCCGTTCCTGGCGCTGCTGCGGATGCCGGTGCTGCTCGTCACCGATCGCCTCGACGGCCGGCTCACGGCGTTGTCGATGCTGGTGGGCTGGTTCGTTCTCGCCGCCGCGGTGACCCTGTTGGTGCGCAGGGTGCGCCAGCGGCTACGCGGCGACGCGCCGGTCGGGCGCTTCGAGGCGGTCGGGCTGGCGGCGGTCGTGGCCACGGTCACTGGCGGCTCGACGGTGGTATACCTCGCCTCGCAGCCGTGGGTGTACCACGAGGTCTACATCTGGAGCACGGCGCTGACGGTGGCGACGGTGGCAAGCCTGATCGCCGCATGGGACGACCCGAGTGGGCGGCGCATCGTCGTCACCACGGCACTGGCGTTGGCCACGATGCTCACACGGATCACAGCCGGCTGGGCGATGGCGCTGGCCCTCTTGTTGACGGGTGTGTGGATCCTCGTCGCGCGGCGTCGGCGCGATCGACCAGACCGCGCCGGCGGCTGGGGCCTCGTCGCCGGTGGCGCTGTGGTCGTGCTGATCGGCTCGCTCGTCAACTGGGCGAAGTTCCGCCACCCGTACCTGTTCCCGATCGAGGATCAGGTCTGGACCCAGCACAGCGCCCACCGCCGGCTCGTGCTCGCCGCCAACGGCGGGGGTCTGGAGGGTCTGCAGTTCGTCAGAACGACACTGACCGCCTACCTCCGACCCGACGGCGTGCGCTTCACGTCGGTGTTCCCGTTCATCTCCCCGCCGGCCGATCCGCCGGCAGCGGTCGGCGACGTTCTCCTCGACGAGTCGTGGCGCACGGGCAGCGTGCCGGCGCTGATGCCGCTGCTGTTCCTCCTCACGCTGTGGGGGGCCGTCGTCGCCGTGCGCAACGCCGCGGCGGCGGCGCTGCGGATCCCGTTGCTCGCGCTGTGTGGCGATGACGGGAGGCGTGATCGCCTTCGGGCACGTCGCCCAGCGCTACACCAGCGAGTTCATCCCGCTGCTCGCCCTCGGCGCGACGATCGGGTTCGTCGACATCGCCCGACGCCTGTGGTCCGCCGGCGCCGCAGTCAAACGCGTCGTGCTCATCGCCGTCTGGGCGCTGGCCCTCTTCGGCATCGTCGCCCACGCGGCGATCGGGTTGGTCAGCGCCAGACAGCAGTGGCGCGGCGAACGCCTCGAGAACCTCGTCGCAATGCAGCTCGCCGTCGCCGATGCGACGGGTAGCGACGTCGGCGACCGAGTCCGATTCGTCGCCGCGCTACCCGAACATGGCGGCGCCGACGAGCTCGCCGTCGTCGGCGACTGCGACGCCCTGTACTTCGGCACCGGTGAGATCCACGGGTCGTGGATCCCCGTCGAGCATCGCGACCAGCACTTCCGCATCGATGTCGGCGACTCCGGGTTGCATCCCGGGTCGACCAGCCTGATGTGGTTCAGCGGGCACACCGTGCGCCGCCTGCACGTCCAGGTGAACCTGTACGGGCAGGTCCGACTCGTGATGATCGGGGCGTCTCCGGACACGTCGGGTCACTGGCTCGACGCCGGCCCCGGCGACACGATCGACGTGATGATCGACGGTGATACGGAAGCGAATCGCTTCGTCGCCACGGCAGCGTTGGCCGGCAGCGACCGACGGTCCACCGTGACGGCGCCGATGACCGAGTGGAACCACCAGTTCCGCAGTGTCCCGGTCGTCCCGGCTGTCGCCTTGAGCGGCGCCGAGCACGCCGAACACATCGGCGTGCGCATCGAGACTGTCCCCGGCCCTGAACCCAAGCTCTGCAACCGCCTGCGCTAGGTTCCCACATTAGAGCACGGCGTGGTACTCTGATCACATGCGTGGGATGTATGCCGTCACAATGGGCGACCGGGGACGGCTCGTCGTACCGGCTGAGCTACGTGCCCGCGCTGGTCTCGACCCGGGGCAACCGCTTGTCCTGGTCGAGTCCGACAACGGGATCGTGCTTCTGACTCGTGAACAGCTCAAGGCCCGTGTTCGCGGCGATCTCGCCGGGCTCGACCTGGTGGGCGATCTGCTAGCCGACCGAGCTCGTTCGTCAGCCACGGAGGACCGTCGTTGACAGTGTTTGACGCCTCCGCGCTGCTCGCCTTCGTCCAGGGTGAGGCAGGAGCCGACGTAGTCGAACGGGCGCTCTCGGCCGGCGGCGTGGTTGGTGCGGCCAACTGGTCCGAGACCGCTCAGGCCGTCCGTGCCCGAGATCGCGACTGGCCGCTCGCGAGATTGCTGCTGCACAGCTACGACCTGACGATCGAACCGGTGACGGCCGACGACGCGGAGTGGGCCGCGGAACGATGGCGGTCCGGGGAGGGCTTGTCGCTCGGCGATCGGCTGTGCCTGGCCGTCGCGGAGCGTCTCGGCCGCGATGTGCTCACGGCCGACCGCCGTTGGGGCGAGGACGGGCGCGTCGTGCAGATCCGCTGATCACTGCCGGAGCGACACCTCGGCAGATTGCTCTCTCCGCCATCTCGCGTGACAACCTCGCGCTGGTGACGACCGGGGGCGCGCTGTATCACCTCGGGTTCGGGGCGGGCGACCTCGACGACGGCACGACGATCGCCTTGCTCAGCGGCGACCCGTCCCGGTCGGAGCGCATCGCCACCGAGCACCTCGACGGGATGCGTGTGCTGTCTCGCCATCGTGGCCTCGACGCGTTCGCCGCCACCCTGCCTGGTGGCGCTCCGGTCGTGTGCGCGACGAGCGGGATGGGCGCGCCGTCGCTGAGCATCATCGTCAACGAGCTCGTGCAGGTCGGCATCCGCACGGTGATCCGCGTCGGGACGAGCGGGTCGATCCAGGAGCACGTGCGCATCGGCTCGGTGGTCATCGGGTCCGGGGCGCTGACGAACCAGGGCGCCGCCCTCGACATCGCTCCGGTGCAGTTTCCCGCCGTCGCCGACCCGTTCCTCACCGTCACACTCGCCGAGGCCGCCGAGCGCCTCGGCGTCGACCACCACGTCGGCGTGATGGCGTCGACGGACACGTTCTACGAGGGTCAGGAGCGCACGGCATCGTCGGCCAACCCGCACTTGCTGCGCCGCCTGCGCGGGATGATCGACGAGTACCACGACCTCGGTGTCATCAACTTCGAGATGGAGGCCGGGACGCTGTTCAAGATGGGCGCCGTGTACGGGTTCGCCGCCGGCGCCGTCGTCGCCATCATCGCCCAGCGCAACGAGGCCGAGTCACCCGACGTCGGCGCCATCGACGCCGCGGTCGGCAACGCCATCGCCGTGGCCGTGGCGGCCGCCGACGCCTGGTCGGCCCGTGCGTGACGTGCTTGACCGCGTCGTCCAGATTCCTCCGAGATCGTCAGGCGTTGAATCGTTGGACCGACCGTCCGGGTGCTGTCACATCGGCCCGGTTTCGTCGGTCAACTGTGCTGACACGACACGAACGAGGAATGTGACAGATGGACGAGAACGACTCGCTGGCGGCGCTGTTCGAAGCCCACCGCACCCACCTGCGGGCGGTCGCCTACCGGATGCTCGGCTCGTTCGGCGAGGCCGACGACGCCGTGCAGGAAGCCTGGTTGCGGCTCAGCCGCAGCGACGCCGCGGCGATCGACAACCTCGGCGGCTGGCTCACGACAGTCGTCGCCCGGATCTGCCTCAACGTGCTGCGCTCGCGGCGCTCACATCCTGAGGAGCCGCTCCCCGTCCACCTGCCGGATCCGATCATCAGCCGCGAGGGAACGGCCGATCCCGAGCACGAGGCCCTGCTCGCCGACTCCGTAGGGCTCGCCCTGCTCGTCGTGCTCGACACGCTGACTCCCGCCGAACGCCTGGCGTTCGTGCTGCACGACATGTTCGCCGTGCCGTTCGAGGAGGTGGCGACGATCGCCGGGCGTTCACCAGAGGCGGTCCGACAGCTCGCCAGCCGTGCCCGGCGCCGCGTCCAGGGAGCGCCGACGGTTCCCGACGGCGACATGAAGCGTCAGCGCGAGGTGGTCGACGCCTTCTTCGCCGCCGCCCGCAACGGCGACTTCGACGCCCTCGTCGCCGTGCTCGACCCGGACGTCGAGATCCGCTCCGACGGCGGACTCGGCCGCCCGAGGGCAACGAGATTCCTCCGTGGCGCTGAGGAGGTGGCCGCCTCAGCGCTCAGCTTCGCCCTGCCGTCGCTGGCATTGTGGCCGGTGCTGGTCAACGGTGCGGCGGGCGTGGTGGTGACCGGCGCCCGGGGGCGGCCGTTCGCGGTGATGGCGTTCACCGTCGTCGACGGCAAGATCGCCGCGATCAACGCCCTCGCCGACCCGGATCGCCTCGCCCGCCTCGACCTCTCGGCGATCTGGGGAGCATCCGTGTCAGACGCTGGCACGGAAGTTCCCCAGAACAATGACTGACACGGATCTTCCCCAGAAGCGGGAACGCGGTCAGTCGACGCTGCGGCACCTGCTGGGTGATGCAGTGAATGCCGCCGCCGCCGTAGGCGAGCACGGCGCCGACATCGAGGCCGATCGCCTCACGGTCGGGGTAGTGCTCGGCGATGAGCGCCAGCATGTCGGCGTCGGCGGGATGGCCGCACACCGGGACGACGACGACGCCGTTGGCGACGTAGTAGTTGAGATACGGCACGGCCACCCGCTCGCCACCGATCTCGGTGAAGGGCAGCACCGGGATCTCGACAACCTCGATCGCTTCGCCGAGGGCGTCGATCGCCCCACGAGCGCTGCGCACATTGACGTTGGCGAGCAGCCAGTCGCGCTCGGACTCGTCGTTGCAGCCCTGGACGAGCAGGGTGCCAGGGCGGGCGAAGGCAGCGACGTTGTCGACGTGACCATCGGTGTCGTCGTCGAGGGCGAGGCCGTGGGGCAGCCAGACGATCGTTCGTGACGCCGAGCTCGGCCTGGAGCACCGCCTCGATCTCGATCCGTGCCAGGTTCGGGTTGCGGTTGGGATGGAGCAGGCACTGCTCGGTGGTGACGAGTGTGCCGGCGCCATCGACGGCGATCGCCCCACCTTCGAGGACGACGGGAATCGTCCGCACCTCGTCGCCGACCGACTCGGCATAGCGGCGCGCCAGGGCGGCATCGTCGGCGTACGGCTCGAACTTGCCACCCCACGCGTTGAACGTCCAGTCGAGGGCGACCCGATGATCGCCCTCGGTGACGTAGATCGGCCCCGAGTCCCGGAACCATGAGTCGTCGATCGGCAGCTCGATGACGTCGACGCCGTCACCGCACGCCGCCGCGGCGCGCTCCCCGCGCCGACGTCGGCGATCATCGTGACCGGCTCGAAGCGGGCGATCGTGGTGGCGACGAGGGCGTGGGCATCCTCGGCCGCCGGCAGCAGCTCGCCGTAGAGGGACTCGCGAGCCGGCCAACACATCACCGTTCGATCGTGCGGCGCCGACTCTGCCGGCATCCGCATCATGGTGTGGTGGTGCCGTCGAGCGTCAGCAGTGGGCCGTAGAGGTCGGGGCGGCGATCACGAAACAGTCCCCAGGAGTGACGGAGGCGTTGCCCCTCGTCGAGCTCGAACGTCGCCGTCAGCACGGCCTCGCCGTCGCGGCCGGCTTCGGCGACCTTGTCTCCGGTGGCGTCGGCGATGAACGACGAGCCGTAGAACGTGATCTCGGTCGTCGCCCCGCGCTCGTGGCCGGTGCGGTTGGCGGCGATCAGCGGCGTCAGGTTGGCGCCGGCGTGACCCTGCATCACCCGCTGCCAGTGACCACTGGAGTCCCACTGCGGGTCCGGCGGCTCGGAGCCGATGGCCGTCGGGTAGCACAGCACCTCGGCGCCGAGCAGGGCCATGCACCGCGCCGACTCGGGGAACCATTGGTCCCAGCAGATGCCGACCCCGACGACGGCGTGCTGGGTGCGCCAGACCCGGAAGCCGGTGTCACCGGGGTTGAAGTAGTACTTCTCGGTGTAGCCGGGCCCGTCGGGGATGTGGCTCTTGCGGTAGGTGCCGAGCACGGAGCCGTCGGCGTCGACGACCACGACGCTGTTGTAGGTGGCGTGGTTGGCCCGCTCGTAGATGCTCAAGGGCAGCACGACGCCGAGCTCGGCGGCGATGCCGCGGAAGTGCTCGACGGTCGGATGGCCGTCGACCGGCTGCGCCCGGTCGAAGTGCTCGGGCAGCATGTCCTTGCAGAAGTAGGGACCCTCGAACAGCTCGGGGATGAGCACGAGCTGGGCGCCCTCGGCGGCGGCCTTGCGCACGAGCCGCTCGGCGGTGGCGACGTTGGCGTCGACCTCGTCGACCATCGCCATCTGGATCGCCGCGACCGTCAGTGCCATCGGCCCCAACTCTACGGAATCGGGACGACTCAGAGCTTGGTGATGGCGTCGCCGCGGCGGATCGTGCCGGGCACGGACGACCTTGGCGTTGAGGCCGCGCAGGCGCAGCTGCTTGCCCACGCCGACGTTGACGAAGCGCAGCGCCTCCTTGCCGAAGCGGGCGGCGAACTTGGCGCAGCCGGTGTGCGGCTGCTCGGTGATCTCGATGACCGCCTCGCCAATTGCCAGCCGTGTGCCAGCGGGAAGGTTG
Organism: Ilumatobacteraceae bacterium; assembly: GCA_963732335.1. Classification (GTDB taxonomy): domain Bacteria; phylum Actinomycetota; class Acidimicrobiia; order Acidimicrobiales; family Ilumatobacteraceae; genus Desertimonas. Next base: position 61,787 of record CAVSZO010000002.1, read on the forward strand.
TCGTGGCTGATGTCGAGGTCGACGTGGAGCTGGTCGCCGGCGAGGGCGCGGACCTCGTCGTCGTCACCGCCGACGAGCCGGGACAGCCGGGCGTTGATGACGTTGAGCTGCATGTCCGGGTGGGAGCTGCCGTCCTCGGTGCGCCCGCTCCCGCGCACGATCCACGTGTCGCCGACGACCCCCTCGGTGGTCGACAGCTCCGCCTCGTCGAGAATCTCCCGGCCGTCGATCTCGGGCCGGCGGACGATCAGGTCGAGCGTTCCGCCGTCTCGCGGCGAGTTGCGGATCTCGTCGAGCCCGGCCTCGAGCGACGCGGTGTCGAGGTGGACGGGGGCGACAGCGGGGACGACAACATCGCTCATCGTTCGAGTCTGCCAGCGAAGCGCGGCCGCGGACGGGCCAATTGCCCGACTGTGGCCGGTGTCACCGGTTCAACGCTCGGCTTGCTCGGCCCACCGCTCGATCGGCGTGAACCCGTCGACCGCGTGGGCGTAGTGGTAGGCCCACGTCTGCACGCCGTCAACGGTCGTGACCTCGATGCGCCGCAGCGTGTCCGTCGCCGTGTCCTCGACCTCGTCGAGGACTGGCAGCGCCTCGTCGACCCGATCGGCTCGAGCTCGACGAGCACGCCGGGGATCACGCCTTCGCCGCCGAACACGGCGACCGGCCAGCCGTTGCCGGAGTCGTACAGCCTTCCGCCGACCTCGGCGGGTCGGTGACGGCGGGCGAACGGGGCGAGGATCGGCCAGCGCAGCCGCCCCGGCATCAGCGTTCCGTAGACGAACAGATACGTCGGGTCCTCCGGCATCGGCTCACCCGTCGCCGCGGGCGTCGAGGGCGGCGATCAGCCGCTTCGTGGCGATCATCCGGTAGGCGTCCTCGACGACCTCGCCGATCTCGTCCCAGTCGACGTCGCCGACGTCGAGGCGCACCCCGATCCAGCCTCGTCCGCCGACGTAGGGCGGCACGAAGAAGCGCTGCGGATCCGCCGCCACGAGCTCGTGCTGTGAACCCGGCGGTGCCGCGCACCAGAAGCCGAGCCGGTCGTCGTGATGGTGGTCGGCATACGTGACGAACACCTTGCGCCCGCCGACGAACCACGTCGGCTCGCCATGGCTGAGCCGCTCCGTCACCTCCGGGAAGGCGAGGCACGTGGCCCGGAGGCGTTCGAGCGGATCCTCAGTCACGGACCGCTCCAGTCGGAGACCCGGCCATACCCACCCAGGCGAGGTCGGTCAGGGCGTCGACCGCCTCACGCCGGGAGATGTCGGCACCGCTGATCCACCACGCTGCCGTGTTCTGGACCATGCCGACGATCGCCCGGCCCCAGATCGCCGCCGGCGCGGGATCGCGCCCGTGATCGACGAGGCCGTGCGCCAACGTCTCGGCGACGCGCTGGGCGATCTGTTCGGTGAACGCCATCGTCGCCCGAGTGCCGCCCTTGGAGTCGCTGTCGACGATGAACCGATAGAGCTGCGGCTCCCGCTCGATGTACTCGAAGAAGGCGTCGATCGTCGCCCGGATCGAGTGTGGCGGCCGGTCGGCGCGCGCTTCGGCGATCTTCGTCGTCGAGCATCGCTCCGAGCTCCACCAGCGCCGTCTCTGTGATCGCCGCGACGAGGCCATCGCGGTCGACGAAGTGGCGGTACAGGATCGGCTTGCTGATCCCGCCGGCGCTCGCCATCGCCTCCATCGTCACGTCGGCACCCTCGCGGCGGATGACGTCGATCGCCGCGTCGAGCAGCTCGCGCCGGCGCACCTGGCGGCGCTCGGTCAGGGACGGACGCGGCACCTGGGCCGGCGGGCGCCTCGTCATGGCTGGCATTGAACCACAGCGGCGACGCTCCCGAACACGACGGGTACCCTTGGCCCATGAGCGCACCTGTCACGCAGACTCGCCGCCCGCCCCCGAACGCGCCGCCTTCAGGGCAATGACGGAGGGCACCCAGGAGGATTGGGGTCACATCGTCGCCTCGGCGTTGGAGTTCTATCCCCGCCTCGCCGATCGCGTGATCACCCACCTGCGCCTCCTCGACGGCGACTTCGGTGGCTTCCGCGTCGATCGCCTCACGCATTCCCTGCAGACGGCGACCCGCGCCTACCGGGCCAACCGCGACGACGACTACGTCGCCTGCGCCCTGCTCCACGACATCGGCGACACACTCGGCTCGTTCAACCACGCCGACATCGCCGCGGCGATCGTCAAACCGTTCGTCAGTGACGAGTTGCACTGGATGGTCGAGAAGCACGCCATCTTCCAGGGCTACTACTTCTTCCACTTCCTCGGCCTCGATCGCGACATGCGCGATCAGTTCGCCGGCCATCCGTACTACGACGTCACCGCCGAGTTCACGGCCGACTTCGACGGCCCGGCGTTCGACCCCGACTACCCGACGATGTCGCTCGAGGAGTTCACCCCGCTCCTCCAGCAGTTCTTCGGCGCGCCCAAGCGCTCCATCTACCTGCGCGAGGAGTGAGTTCGGGCCGCGGCCGCTACCCGTCCGCGTACGTCCAGTCCGGCAGCTTGAGGCGGTGGCGTTCGTCGTAGACGACGGCGCCGTCGGCGTCGATCTCGACCACCTTGGGGACGACGACGTCGCGCTCGAGCGGTGGGCGCCCCTCGAGGTGGGCCGCCACGTCCTCGGGGAACTCGCGCAGCACGCTGGCGACGAGACGCTGCACCTCGGTCCCGAGGTAGCAACGATTGGAGTCGGTCACCGAGCCGAGCAATGCCTCGATCTCGCCGAGGTCGCCGTCGCTGCCGCCGCCGTGGGCGATGCGGGTCAGGATCTCGGTGAGCTCCATCGACCCGCGCTTGCACGGCGGGCACTGCCCGCACGACTCGACGGCGAGGAAGCGGGTCAGCTCGGCTGCGACGGTGACCATGTCGGCGGTGTCGTCGTAGACGACGAACCCGGCGGCACCGAGGCCACTGCCACGCGCCTCGAACGACTCGTACGTGAGCGGGATGTCGAAGGCGTTGGCGGGCAGGACCGGGTTGGAGACGCCGGAGAACGCCGCCTTCAACGTCCGGTTCGGTTCGGCGCCGCCGCACCAGGCGATGACCTCGGCGAGCGGCGTGCCGAGCTCGACCTCGTGGACACCGGGGACGCGGACGTCGCCAACGATCGTGACGATGACGGTGCCGGCCGAATCGGCGGTCCCCAACGAGCGGTACCACGTGGCCCCGCGGGCGAGGATGTGCGCAGCCGCGGCCAGCGTCTCGACGTTGTTGACGAGGGTGGGGTTGCTCGCCTGGCCGGCCCGCGCCGGCGTGCCCGCCTCCCAACCCATCGTCACGGTGGCGAACAGGCCGTGCTGCCACGGCGGCAGCAGCCGCGGCAGCGGATCGCGCCCTTCGATCACCTCGAGCAGCGCCTTCTCCTCACCGAACAGGTACTCGTCGGGTCCCTCGACGATGGAGATCGCCAGGTCGCCGAGCAGGCCGGCGTCGCTGAGCTCGACGGCGGCGCGGCGCAGGTTGGCGGCTTCGACCGAGAACGACCGTTTGACGCCGACGTAGGCGGCCGGGGCGTCGACGCAGAACGCTGCGACGGCGAGCCCTTCGATGACGCGATACGGATCGACGCGCATCAGCGTGCGGTCCTTGAACGTCGCCGGCTCGCCCTCGGCGCCGTTGGCGACTGCGTAGTGCGTGCCCCCACCAGCCGAACGCACCGACGCCCACTTGGCGCCCGTCGGGAAGCCGGCGCCTCCCCTGCCGCGCAGCCCGCTCGCCGTCACCTCCTCGATCGTCGCCTCCGGCCCGAGGGCACGGGCAGCGCGGAGCGCCTCTCCCCCTCCGGCCGCGAGGTACTCATCGATCGTCGCGATCGGCGCCGACGGCAACACCACGCTCGCCTTACCCATCCCGTCATGTTGGCATGGCGCGGCGTCAGCCGCCTTCGCCCGTGATCACATCGAACGCCAGCGGCTGCTGCCAGGACACGACGTCGCCCGGGCGAGCAACGACACCCTCGAGCTGGAACTCCAGCGTCACGACCTCGCCGGCAGGGATGTCGACGAGCCCGGAGTAGACGTTCCAACCGGCCTCGGTGCCAGACTCGACCCCGAGCGGCGCGCCGTCGACCGTCGCTGCGGCGAGCACGAGGGAGCTGTAGGCCGACACCGACAACCGGCTCGTACCATCGGGCAACCCGACGTCGTTGCCGATCACCTCCGGCGGCAACCCGCTCGCTGGCGCCGTGTTCGTCAGCTCGACACGGATGACCGCCGATGTCCGGCCGTTCGCCGGATCGACCGACGACTCGTACCACAATGCCGGCGACAGGAAGCTGTCGATCTTGTTGCCACCCGCGTTGCTCACTGTGACGGCCCACCCTTCGCGGCCGTCGAGCGACGGGATCGAGCCCTCGAGTCCGACCCGCCCGAGCAGCTCCTGAACGTCCGGATCGGCGCTCCACATCAGAAGTCGCCGTTCGGCGGCGAGCGGCCCGAGGTCACGGGCGAACGTGGTCGGATCAGGCAGCGTTCCGGACAGCAACGAGTCCAGCGTGCGCACGATCGCCTCGTCGATCGCATCGATGCCCTGCTCACCGAAGTCACCGACGTACTGGTCGCGAAGCAGGAACTGTGCCGCGTACCACTGGTCCAGCCCGACGTCGTACGCCGGTAGGTGGATCGGCCCGGAGTAGCCGATCAAGGCGGCGAGGGCACGCGGGTCGAGGGCGATGACGCTGTCGACCGTTCGCCCTGTCGTCACGGCGTAGGCGTCCCGCGCATCCTCAGCGACCTGCGGGAAGTCCGCAGTCATCGTCAGATCGCGGAACGTCGTGTCGCCAGCCGTACCGCCTACATCGCCGAGGGTCAGCTGCCCGTCCTCGACCCGCAACTCGGCATACCCGGCGACCGATCCTCCGAGGCCGCGCGCTTCGACCGGGCTGGTGAACAGGACGAGGTACGTGCGCGGTTCCCCGGCACCGAGCAGGCGCGGGGCCAGATCGATGGCGTCGAGGGCGGTCTCCAACTGGGGAAAGTGGGCGGCGATGCTCTCCTGGAAGTCGGTGATCTCGTAGTCGGCGGGACCGATCAGCCATGGCGAGTCGGATTGCTCGACGATCGCGTGGAGGTCCTGGAGGGCGGCCTCGACACGACGAGCGGGTCCTCGAGTGCGGACACCGCGGCGAGGTCGATGTGCCCGCGTTCGACGCGAAGCGACTCCGGATCGATGTCCTCGAGGGCCTCGGCAACGATGGCGGACCCGCCGGCGCCGGCAGCACTCAGGTCGACAGCGGCGTCGTAGTGCTGGGCCACGACCGGGACGAGACCAGCGCCGCGTGCCCATGGCGACGAGACGTCGGCGTGGGCCCGCTCGAGGGCGGCTGCGGCCTGGTCGAACTCGGCTGCGGCGGTGTCGTAGTCGCCGTACTCCAGCGAGGCGACCGCCTTCTCGGCCAGTCGCACGCCCTCGATGAACGTGTGGCGGGCACGGAGGGCGGCGAGCCCGAACGCCACGGTCGACGCCACGGCGAAGACGACCACCGCCGCGGTGGCGAGGTACACCGACCGCCGAACAACGCGCGAGTACAGCCGAATTCCGGCGAAGAAGACCACCGTGCAGACGGTGATGGAGACGAGGGACAGCAGCCCGAAGGCGACGTCGAGCTCCGCCCTGGCCATCGCGTTGACCGCGAGCCCGGCGGACGAGGGCCCCGGCGATGCGACTTTCGACGCGGCGACCCCGGGACACGACGGCCAGCACCAGCGCCACGACGCCGGCAGCGATCGCCATCGGGTTGCCGGCGATGGTGATCGCCGCGACGGCGGCCAGGACCAAGGTCCACATCGGGGCGCGAGCGCCGGCCACGGTGACGACGCCAGCGGCGATACCGACCATCACGGAATCGACCCCGGGCCTGCCAGTCGGCGACGGTGGCGCCAGCGCTGCGGCGACGCCGGCGACCGAGGCGATCACGGCGACAAGCGGCGCCAACGCACGGTTTGGCGACAGGCGCGATTCGAGATCGCCTTCGTGAGACGTCGCTGCCGTGGTCACCGGCGCGGTGGCGAGTGTGCCGATCATCCACCCATCTCCTGGGCAGCGCTTGCTCGCCAGCCGCTCATGCCGTCCGCCTTCAGGTTTGGCAGCCCCACCGCCGTGGAGCACCCGGGCACGATACCCACCTCCTGCCGGCATCCCGCCGTTTTTGCCGAACGCAGCGGATGATCACCTCGCCGTCTGCCGGTGAGAAACTGTCAGCAGTGCTGACCCCGAATGCGCCGGTCGAGTCGTTGCGGACGGCGCTCGCCGGCGCGGTTCGTTCTCGGGTCGCCAGCGACCCGTCCGACACACGCATCTTCACCGCCCCCGGGCCACGGTGGTTCCCAGCTGACGCGGCGATCCGAACGGTTCACGCCGACGCGGCGATGTTCGTCGGTGGCCTGCGCGCCCTCGTCCTCCAGGCGTTGCACCCGTTGGCGATGGCCGGGGTCGCCGGGCACTCTGGCTACCGCGGCGACCCGTGGGGTCGCCTCCAGCGAACGAGCCGGTTCCTCGCCGCCACCACGTTCGGTCCGGTCGACGTCGCCGAGCGCAGTATCGCCAAGGTGCGGCGCGGTCCATCGCACCGTCCACGGCACCGCCCCGGACGGCCGGACGTACCGTGCCGACGACCCACACCTGTTGCGATGGGTCCACGTCGCCGAGGTCGACAGCTTCCTCCGCGCCCACCGCCGCTTCGGCCAGCATCCCCTGACCGAGCAGCAGCGCGACGAGTACGTCGCCCAGGTCGGGTTCGTGTCGGCGAAGCTCGGCGTGCTCGATCCACCACAGTCGGTCGCCGAGCTGCGCGAGGCGCTGGCGTCCTACCGGCCGGAGCTGCGCGGCACCCCGGAGGCTCGCGACACCGCCCGGTTCCTGCTCCTCTACCCGCCGATCCCGCTGCTCGCCCGCCCCGCCTACGCGCTGATCTCGGCTGCCGCGGTGTCCATGCTGCCGGGTTGGGCCCGACTGATGCTGTATCTCCCGCCCCCGTTGCCGATCGCCGACGACGTCATCGGCCGATTGTCCGGGGAGCTGGCGACGCGGGCGTTTCGCTGGACGTTGGCGGCGTCGTGAGCGAACCCGGCGTGTCGTGACGGATCTCACGCTCCGAACGTTCCCGGTCGATGCGGGGTGGGAAGCGCCGGGACATGGCTGCTCCAATCAAGGCGACGGTGATCGGGCCGATGAGCGCCAAAGCGACCGTCCGGCCAGGGTCCCACCCGAGGTCGTCGCCGGTCGTGACGATGACACCGACGGCACCCGTTCCGAGGGCGACACCGAGGTTGTCGAGCAGCTGCATCGACGCGGTCGCCGCGCCGTAACGCTCGGCCGGCGAGCAGCGCAGCACGGCTTGGGCGTGAGCGGAGTAGGCCAAGCCCATCCCGAGCCCGGCCACGGCCCAGCCGACGTGGATCACCCAGAACGGCACGACATCGGGCATCGCCGCCACTGCGACGACAGCGATCCCCGGGGCGAGGACGAGGTAGCCGGTGCGAACGAAGAACGCCTCACCGGTCCTGACGATCCACCGCTCCTGCACCCAGGCACCCGACGTCCAGGCGAGCGTCGCCACCGTCACGGCAATGCTGCCGGCGAACGTCGACCTGTTCCTCCCGGCTGTCAACGCGTGCGGGACGAACGTGTCCGTCCCGAAGAAGGCGAACGTCAACAGCCCGCGTGACAACACCACTGCCGGCAGTCCGGCAGCGCCGCGAAGCGTGCCCGGAGGCGTCAACCGGCGCAGTGGCCCGACGCCGAGGAGGGCGCCACCGGCGAGCGCTGGGACCAGCAACCAGCGCGACGCTGTGAAGCCGGCGACGGCGAGTGCCGCCCCGCCGGCCACTCTGGCCGCCTCGACGAGCCGGCGGCGAAGGAAGCGTTGCGACGTCGGCTCGCCCGACCGCAGCGCCGTCAGGCGCATCATCTCCGGCACGATCAGCGATCCGGCGATGGCGACGAACGGCAGCAATCCGAGGAACACCCACCGCCAACCGACCCACGACGAGATCCGCTCTGCCAGCGCCGGTCCGATCAAGCCGGGAACGACCCACGCCGTCGAGAGCACGGCGAACATCCGCGCCCGCTTCTCGACGCTGTACACCCGGCCGATCGCTACGTAGCCGATCGCCGGCACGACTCCAGCGCCGAGCCCTTGGACGAACCGGCCGACGACGAGGACGGGCATCGACGGCGCCAGCCCACCGACGACCAACCCGATAGCGAACAGCACGAGTCCGTAGACATACGGCCGGCCGGCGCCATGCCGATCGGCTTGTTCGCCGGCGAAGACGATCCCGACCATCGTCCCGAGGAAGAACGCCGTCGACACCCAGCCGTACCAGGCGATACCCCCGAGGTCGTCGGAGATGTCCGGCAGGATCGTGATCACCGCCAGGGTCTCGAAGGCGACCAACGTCACCATCGCCACCAACCCGACGGTCAGTGCTCGATGTCCGTCGGCGGGCGGGCTCACGACGTTGCATTCAACTATCCAGCTGCGCTGAGGCGAAACGGCATCGCTACGGTCGGCGGATCGACGACGTTGCGCGGGCCGACCTCCAGCGGCGTGTCCTCCGCGTCCTGACCGGCGGGCAGATCGTCGGAGCAGCGGCGCTCGGCGCCGCTGTGACGGTCGGGGCGTTCGTCGTCCAGGACATCCTCGGCGACGAGACGCCGTGGGGCGGCATCGCCACGGCCACGGTGACCACCGGCACGGCAGTGGCGGCCCAGGCGCTCTCCCGTCTGATGTGGCGCCGCGGAAGACGCCCCGGGTTGCAGCTCGGCTACGGCCTCGCAGCCGTCGGCGGCGGGGTCGCGGCGGTCGGGGCCGAGCGCGGCCTGCTCGCCGTGTTCATCATCGGGCTGTTCCTGTTCGGCAGCGGGCAGGCCTCCAACCTGCTCGCCCGCTACGCCGCCACCGACCTCGCCGAGCCGGAGCAACGTGGTCGGGCGATGAGCCACGTCGTCTTCGCCTCGACGTTCGGCGCCGTGTTCGGCCCCCTGCTCATCGGCCCGGCCCAACACGCCGGCGAGGAGTGGTTCGGCTTCGAGCGCTACACCGGACCGTGGCTGTTCGGCGGCGTGTGCTTCCTGCTGGCGATGGTCAACACGGCCGTGCGGCTGCGCCCCGACCCACTGGTCGTCGCCGGTGGCGGCGCAATGGCCGCCGGGGCGACCAGCCCGCCGATCCGCCACGCCGTGCACGTGATCGGGGCAGCCCCGCGAGCCCGGCTCGCCCTCACGTCGATGGCCATCTCGCAGGCGGCGATGGTCGCGGTGATGACGATGACCCCCGTGCACATGAAGCTGCACGGCCACGAGACGATGAGCCCGTACGTCATCTCCGCCCACATCGGCGGGATGTTCGCCTTCAGCCCGTTGGTCGGGCGCTACGTCGACCGGCGCGGCTCGCTCGCCACAGTGCAAGCCGGGGCGGCGATCCTCCTGGCGGCGACGTTGCTGGCGTCGACGGCGGGGATCTCCGAGTGGCTGCTGTTCCCGGCGCTGTGGGCGCTCGGGCTCGGGTGGAACTTCGGCCTCCTCGGCGGGTCGGCGCTGCTGATCGAATCGGTCGCATCGTCGGAGCGCGTCGGCGTGCAGGGCACCGCCGACCTGACGATGAGCCTGTGCGGAGCGGTCGCCGGGTTCTCGTCGGGGTTCATCCGTCGCGCCGTCGGCTACCACGTCCTCGCCGACATCGCCGCCGCTCGCCGCCCTCGGCCTGCTCGTCGCCGCCTATGTCTCGTCGCGACGCTCGGCCCCTCCGGACCGCACCGCAGCAGCGCCGGAACCGGTGGTCACCGGCGTCGGGTTGGACTGAGGACGTCCGCGAAGCCACTCCAGCACGGAGTGTTACCGTCGCTGGGTCGGATTGAAAGGAGCACCGCCGTGCCCAAGGACAAGCCGAACATCCTCGTCATCTGGGGCGACGACATCGGGATCACCAACCTCAGCTGCTACAGCGACGGGTTGATGGGCTACCGCACTCCGAACATCGATCGCATCGCCGACGAGGGGATGCGCTTCACCGATGCCTACGGCGAGCAGAGCTGTACGGCCGGGCGCTCGTCGTTCATCACCGGACAGAGCGTGTTCCGCACAGGGCTGAGCAAGGTCGGGTTGCCGGGATCGCCCATCGGGCTACAGGCCGAGGACCCGACGATCGCCGAGCTGTTGAAGAACCACGGCTACGCCACCGGCCAGTTCGGCAAGAACCACCTCGGCGACAAGAACGAGTTCCTGCCGACGGTCCACGGCTTCGACGAGTTCTTCGGCAACCTCTACCACCTCAACGCCGAGGAGGATCCGGAGGATCCCGACTACCCGAGCAACTACGGCTTCGACGGGTTCAAGGAGCGCTTCGGACCGCGTGGAGTGCTGCGCTGCACGGCCACGAGGAAGGACGACAAGACCGAGCATCCCCGCTGGGGGCGCGTCGGCAAGCAGTCGATCGAGGACACCGGTCCGTTGACCCGCAAGCGGATGGAGACATGCGACGACGACTTCGTCGCCGCCGCCAGCGACTTCATCAAGCGCCAGAGCGAGAAGAACAAGCCGTTCTTCTGCTGGGTGAACACGACCCACATGCACCTCCGCACCCACACCAAGCGGCGCAGCCTGGGACAGGCCGGGCGCTGGCAGTCGCCCTACCACGACACGATGGTCGACCACGACAAGAACGTCGGCCAGCTGCTCAACCTGCTCGACAAGCTCGAGATCGCCGACGACACCATCGTGATGTACGGCACGGACAACGGCCCGCACATGAACACATGGCCGGACGGGGCGATGACGCCGTTCCGCAGCGAGAAGAACACCAACTGGGAGGGCGCCTTCCGCGTCCCGCTGATGATCCGCTGGCCCGGCAGGATCCCCGCCGGCGTCGTCTCCAACGAGATCGTCCAGCACCACGACTGGCTGCCGACGTTCCTCGCTGCTGCCGGGGAACCCGACGTCGTCGACAAGCTGAAGGAGGGCCACGAGGCCGCCGGCAAGACGTTCAAGGTGCACATCGACGGCTACAACCTGCTCCCGTACCTCACCGGCGAGGTCGACGAGAGCCCGCGCAAGGGGCTCATCTACTTCAGCGACGACGGCGACCTCGTGGGGCTGCGCTTCGACAACTGGAAGTTGGTCTTCATGGAGCAACGCTGCGTCGGGACACTGGCATTGTGGGCCGAGCCGTTCACTCCCCTCCGTATACCGAAGCTGTTCAACCTGCGCACCGATCCCTTCGAGCGGGCGGACACGACGTCGAACACCTACTGGGACTGGTACGCGAACAAGGCCTACATGATCATGGCCGCCCAGGCCTTGGTCGCCGATTTCCTCGCCACGTTCAAGGACTTTCCGCCACGGCAGAAGGCGGCGACGTTCACGATCGACCAGGCCCTCGAGAAGATGGCCGACGCGGTCAGCGGGGCACACGGCTGACGGAACCCACCGACATGGTGTCGGCCCCGTCGGGCCCCTTCACCATGGGTTCCGACGCGCACTATCCCGAAGAGGCGCCGGCCCACTCGGCGTTCGTCGAGGGCTTCACGATCGACCGCTTCCAGGTCACCAACCGCCAGTTCGACGAGTTCGTGTCGGCGACCGGTTACCTCACGGTCGCCGAGCGACCGCTCGATTCGGAGGACTTCCCCGGCGCACCGCCAGAGAACCTCGTGCCCGGCTCGATGGTGTTCTCGATGACGCCTGGGCCTGTCGATCTTCGCCACCTCAGCCACTGGTGGAACTGGACGCCGGGCGCATCCTGGCGCCATCCCGAAGGCCCCGGCAGCGCGCTCGACGGCCGGGCCGACCACCCTGTCGTGCACGTCGCCTACGAGGACGCCGAGGCGTACGCGGCGTGGGCGGGCAAGTCGCTGCCGACCGAGGCGGAGTGGGAGCGGGCTGCGCGTGGCGGACTCGATGGCACGGCGTTCGTGTGGGGCGACGCACCCGAGGGACCGGACCAGCGGTTGGCGAACTACTGGCACGGCGACTTCCCGTGGCGTCATGACGCTGGGTACGGCTCGACCGCGCCGGTCGGCTCGTATCCCGCCAACGGCTACGGCCTGCACGACATGGCCGGCAACGTGTGGGAGTGGACAGCGGACTGGTGGTCGCCGCGCCACCCTGAGGACTCGGAGGCGTCGTGCTGCGTGCCGACCGAACGGCCGCGCCCGATGAGGGAGGGCAGCTACGACCCGGCCCAGCCGCAGTTCCGCGTCCCCCGCAAGGTGATCAAGGGCGGCTCGTACCTGTGCGCCGACAGCTACTGCCAGCGCTACCGCCCCGCCGCCCGCCGGCCGCAGATGGTCGACACCGGGATGAGCCACATCGGCTTCCGTTGCATCCGCCGCGCTTGAGCCCCAAGGATGGCCGACTCAGTCGGGCGGCATGGAGGAGGCTCGCTCGCCCTCGCTCACGAGGCGGTGGCGCCTGATGATCCGCCCAGTGATCTGCTCGGCGTGGATCTCGATCCAACGGTCACGCGGACCCGGCGCCCATGGGTGCGTCGCGGCCTCGGCGTAGGCGGCGATTCGAGCAGCACCCCTCACGTGTGTCGCCGTGCCGCGGACGAGCACACTCCAACCCGATTCGGCGATCGGGTCGATCCGGTCGGCCTCGAAGGCGACGACGCGGCCGCGGCCCAGGCGGTCGAGTGCCGCACCGGCCTGGGCACGGAACAGCACGGCATCATGCGAGAACACGTAGTTGACCGGCAGGATGGTCAACCCCTGCTCGGCGTCGCCAAAGGCGACGCGGCCGAAGCTGCAGCGCGCCAGCATCTGCCGGCACACGTCCTCGTCGAGCTCGTACATCTTGACGATGTAGTCGCCGCGACGCTCGATCGGGACGCTCTTCACGCATCCCCCGCTCAGGCTTCGTCGTCGGGGTCGGCGAATCCCCCGATGCGTAGGCGCCGAGGAGGTCGCGGGCCGACACGATGCCGACGAGGTGGCCGCTCGCTTCGACGAGGACATGGCGGACGTAGTGCTCCATCATCTCCTCGGCGACGTCGGCGACGTCGGCATTGCTCGTCGCACCAGACGAGGTCGCGATTGGCGATGTCGGCCGCCGTGGTCTCGTCCGCACCGCGATGGGCGGCCAGTGCCCGCACCACGTCACGTTCGGACACGACGCCTTCGACAACGTCGTCCCCGTCCCCGACAACCAGGATGCCGACATCGGCAGCGGCCAGCGCCGACGCCACGGACCACAGGTCGGCGGTCGCGTCCACGCGCAACACCGAATCGGACGCCAGCGTCGAGATCGGCAACGAACCAACGATCGTCTTGCTCATGGCCCCAGCCTGGACCGCGGCGCCGGCCCGATGGTAGGGCCGCGAGGCCGTGTCGGTCGGGACGTCCGGCCGTGGCGATTGCGACGACGACGCCGACGTGCTCACGCACCCAGCTCGTCTCGCACGACTGCGGCGACGGCTGCCGCGCCGCGCTCGCTGAGCAGGATCGTGTAGTGGTTGACGTCGGGAACCAGCACATCGCGGAGCGTCGGCAGCCGCCGCTTCCACGACGCGAGCCACCCGTCGGGGTACAGGCCTGGTGGCTGGCCCATCACCCCGGCCGGGGCGCGCACAAGAACAGCTGGGTGGCGGAGTTCGTCGAGGCCGCGGGCGACGTGGTCCTCGACGAGCTGGGTCTCGGCGTCGGCCAGCACCGCCGCTTCGCGGACCCCTGAGCGCAACTCGGGCGGATCGCCCGCCACGTCGCCTTCGAGGTCATAGGTGTAGGCGTCCTCGATCCACGCGTTCCAGTCCGTGGCCAATGCCGGGTGCTCGCGCCAGTAGTCGAGGTAGGCGTCGACGGACGGGAACGTGAGCCGCAGCCGTTCGAGGGCCGGGCCGATGATCGCGGCGACGATCGAGTCGATCGGTTGGCCGGCCAGCGGGCCGAGGTCGAGTGGCAGACCACCGTCGACGAGCACGAGGCGACTCACCCGGCCGGCATGACGGTGGGCGGCCACCACGGCGACGAAGGCGCCCATCGAGTGGCCGACGACGGTGGCCCTCTCGACACCGGCGTGATCGAGCACAGCGACGAGATCGTCGGTGTGTGTCGCCATCGAGAACGGACCGGTGATGCCGTTGGACCGCCCCCGGCCGCGCAGGTCGGGCGCGAGCAGGGTGACCTCCTCGCCGAGCTGCTCGGCCAGGCCGCGGAACGAGCGGTGGGTGGCGGTGATGCCGTGGGCGGCGACGACCACCGCGTCGCCCGATCCCCAACGCGCGACGTGGAGGCGGCCGCCAGAGACGTCGACGTCGAAGGCGGCGTAGGACGGCCCGGCCATGGCAACCGAACCGTAGCGCTGTGCGAATCGGAGGCAGTTCGGCTCGGCGGCGGGCCGGGAATTCTCATGCCCAGTACCGAGGCTGTCACGCGGCGTCCCGGAATCCGAGCCTGACGTGACAGCCTCCGAACCAGTCAGCACTCATCCCGCTTGGAACCCGAGGCGGCGGGCCGATCAGCGGCCAGCACGGGACGTTGGTCCCTGGGTCGCGGCCCCGCCGGCTGTCACCCTCGAAGGGTGCTGATCAACGAAGGCCTCGAACTGCTCGAGGAGAGCGAGGCGATGCGGCTGCTCGCCCACGGCGAGGTCGGCCGGGTCGGGCTGACGATCGGGGCGGTGCCGGCGATCATCCCGGTGAACTACCGCATGGTCGATGGCTGCATCGTGTTCCGATCCTCACCCGGATCGAAGCTGTCGGCAGCGGCGAGCGGTGCCGTGGTCGCGTTCGAGGTCGACGACTACCACGCCGCCGACCGATCGGGGTGGAGCGTGCTGGCGGTCGGACGTTCCGAGGTCGTCCACGACCTGGACGTGACGTTCGCCGTGTTGGAGGCCGGCCTCGAGTCCTACGCCGATGGGCCGCGTGGCGCAATCGTCAGGATCACGCCCACGTTCGTGTCCGGCCGCCGCATCGTCCACCTGCCCACGCTCGACACGTTTCGCGGCCTGTGTCGCGGAACGTAACCTGGCACTCGGATCGATGAGTCTCGGCACCGTGAGTCGTCTCAGCTGACAGGCTCCCCAGGGAGCCCGCGAGCGCACGAGACGAGACAGCGGAGGACACCATGACGACCACGCCCGGCAACGCGAGCAGCAACCTCCCCGGCAAGCCGCCCGTCGTCGACCTGGCCACCTGGCAGGCGGCGCGCGAGGAGCTGCTGGTCCGCGAGAAGGCGCACACCCGTGAGGGCGACGCGATCGCCGCGGCCCGGCGGCGGCTGCCGATGGTCGAGCTCGACGGCGCGGTCGAGGTCACCGGCGTTGACGGGCCGGTCCCGTTCCTCGACCTGTTCCAGGGTCGCGACGAGCTCGTGGTCTACCACTCCATGTGGTACGACGGCGCGCCGCACCAGGGGCAGTGCGAGGGCTGCACCTTCAACCTCTGGCACATGAAGGACGCCGTCTACCTCAACGCCCGGGGCGTCTCGTTCGCCGTCCTGACCTCGGGCCCGTGGGACGAGGTGGCTCCCTACGTCGAGTTCATGGGCTACACCCAGCCCTGGTACTCGGTGCGGGGCGTGGAGGCGCCGCTCTTCGCAGAAGAGGGGCACATCATCTGTTACCTGCGCGACGGCGACCGCGTGTTCCTCACCTACTCCACGACCGGCCGGGGCAACGAGCCGGCCGACGGGTCCTTGGGCCTGCTCGACATGACGCCCTACGGCCGCCGCGAGGCGTGGGAGGACAACCCCGAGGGCTGGCCCGAGGCCCCTCAGGCCGGCTCGCCGGTCGGTGGGCATGGCGCGCCGATCTGCTGGTACTGGCGCTCGGACGCCGACGGCGTCGCCACCTGGGGCCCGACCAGCCGGCCCGTGCCGCAGTGGACCCGCCCCGGCGCGACCCCCGTGGAGACCCTCGGCCGCCAGGGCCACCACCACTGACGCGGGTTCCGTCGGGCTGGACGTGTGCTGGCGACGGTGGGATCGAGCTGCGCTCATCGACGGTTTCGTGGCCCTCGACGCCGCCGACTACGGCCCAGTGTCAGCCTGGCCGCGCACGACCTGCCTGTTGCTGATCACCATGCGAACGCGCCCCCTCGACCGGTGTGACGTGGCGCGACAGCGAGTCGAGCTGCGTGAAGACGGCGCGCAGGTCGGGCCCGAGGTCGCGGTCGGCCATCTCGGCGTCGAGGCTCGGTGCGAGTTCGTCGATCGCTGTGCCCAGCGGGCCGCTCACTGCCATACCTCTCAACCGCAGGGCGCGAACGGCGGCGACGACCTCACAGGCGACGACTTCGCGGGCCGCGGCGATGGCGGCGCCCAATCGACGCGCCGCCTCCGGCGCGAACGGTGAGTGATCCTCGACCCCACGCGACACGGTCGCCGTCCCCAGCGTCGCCGGCGCGGCGGCGTGCCGGACTGTCGCCAAGGCACCCTGCGCGGCGTACTCCAACACGAGCGCACCAGAGCTCCCGGGCGGATCACTGGCGAGGAACGACGTCAACCCGGTCGCCTTCGGATCCATCAGCATCGACACCGCGCCGCCGACAACCCGGTCGCCTGGTACAGCGCCAGGCGAACGGCATCGAGATCGACGGACAGGGCGGCGAGATGGAAGTTGGCGTGGTGAAACATCCGCTTTCCGGCGATGTCGATCATCGGGTTCTCGGTGCCGGCATTGACATCAAGGGTGATCGTTGTGCTGGCACGATCGATGGCGTCGAACAGCGGCCCGGCCACCTGGGCCGCCGCCCGCACGCCGTAGTCGTCTTGCACCCGTGCCGGCTCCCAGCTACCCGACTCGCCCAGAAGCTCGCGCAGCGCCCCGGCAGCGCGCCGTTGGCCCGGGTGCGGTCTCGCTGCGTGGACGGTCTCGCTGAACGCGTTGATGGCGCCGTCGACTGCGCGCACGGTGAGCGCCGTGACGACCAGCCCAGCGCGAGCCAGCCGCTCCAGCTCGGCGACGGCGAGCGCAGCCGGGCGAGGGTGAGAGCGTTCGAGCTCATCAGGGCGAGGGCGTCACCCCCGTCAAGCGTGACGGGCAGGCTGAGGCCGACCTGGCCGAGCGCGGTGATATCGCCGGTGCCGATCGATCCACCATCACGGACAGTCGGCAGCGAGTCGGAACCGAGTAAGGGCGGTGAGCGCCGTCAACACGTCAGATCTGATGCCCGACGACCCGACGGCGAGCTGATTGACACGAACGGCGACCATGGCGCGCACGAGCGGGGCCGGCAGCACGTCGCCGGCGGCCGCCGCATGACTGGCCAACAACCGTCGCCCATGGCCGGCGCGACCGTGCAGCGGCACGTCGATCTCACGATTCGCGCCGACACCGGTGGTACGCCCGTACACGGGCTGACGAGCCGCCGCCTCGGTCGCGACCTGCCATCCCCGATCGACGCGGGCCACGGCGGCGGGGTCGAGCTCGACAGGCTCCCCGGCGGCGATACGCGCCACGTCGGACACGGTCAACCCGATGCCGTTGAGCGTGATCACAGTCCGCACATCGGCAGGCTGGTGAAGCGTTGAGTCACGGGCGGCCGATCTTCCGGCCGACGTGGCGCAACAGGACCGTGCTGGCGCCGGTCGGGGCCAGCATCAGCGCGACGGGTGGACGGGCCCGTCCAGCGGGCGAAGGAGGTGCCGTCGCACCACGTCGACATAGCCGCGGTAACGGCCGGCTCCACCGGCAGCGTCCTCGGCCGAGTGGAGCGAGCGGGCCAGCGACGGCAGCCGGTACCAGGCCGCGGCCGGACGAGCGTGGTGCGTGTGATGGAGGTTGTTGTTGAGAAACAACAAGGCCATCAGCGGTCCTGCTTCGATCACCGCGCTCGGACTGTCGTCGTCGCCCACGGCGCGGTGCTCGGGATACGAACGAAGGAGCGTCACGGACACGCTCAGGTAGCAGGCCAGGAGGTACTGCCACAGCGGGACCCGGAGCGTCACGAGCCATGCCACGATCACCGCGACCGCGACGACGTGGCGCGCCCACACCCCGACGGCGGCTCGATCGCCGCGCCGAAGCCGACCGATTTCATCCCCAGCGAAACGGGCGCCGATCATCATCGGTCCGACGACCAGGCGGCCGGCAAGTGTCCGGTTGACCATCAGCAACGTCCGGCGACCAGGACCGAGCTCCTGCCAGCGGGCGCCGGCGACGTACCAGCTCTCCGGGTCGTCGTACGGATCGGTGAGCCGTCCGGTGCGATGGTGGGCCAGGTGCGTCGCCCGGTACACGGGGTACGGCAGCCACAGCGCAGGGGTGCCGTCGCCAGCCGATCGCCCCAGCGGCGGCTGGGGAACGGATGGCCGTGGACGGCCTCGTGTTGGAGCGAGCCGAACCACGCCAGGACGAAACCGGCGGCGGCGACCGCCACGAAGTCGGGCAGCACCGACCAGGCCAACGTCAGCGCTAGCCAAGCCCCAAACACGGCGACGGCGACGGCGACGGTTGGCCACTCGATGCGCCGCGTCTGTCGTTCCACTGGCGACGATGGCATGATCTGTGCCAACTGCCGCTGATTGCACGCGCCTCTCGCGAACAGTGCGCCACTCTCGCGCACCTAGACAATCACCTGCGGCGTATCAGCACGCCATGTTGACATCCTGTGTACCTCCAACTCTGATAGCCCGCGACCCGGTGCCGCCGCAGGCGTCGACCATACGAACGGCGCGTTACCCAGCCGTTACCCACTGGGGATGAACGGCGTGCGGGCCACGGGTAGCTGCCTCGGGGCCTCGCCCTGTCGTGGGTGCGGCCCAGTTGGCGATGGTCAGCGGTGATCGGCACGAGACCTCCGCTGGCCGCCGTGTCGCGTCGATAGATGAGACATCGACCGAGTCATCGATAGTGCCCCCGGCAGGATTCGAACCTGCGCACACGGTTTAGGAAACCGAAGGAGACCGTCCGCCGGGTGTCGCTTGCGCCCGCCATGTGCCGTATTGTCCCAGGTCAACGACTACATTTCGTGTTGATGCGTCCGCCAGCATCCGCCCCGTATCACGCCGTATCGACCCGTTCCGGACGCAACTAGTGGGACAAGTCATGGGACAGATCAGCGTTCGGCGACCTCTCGCGGCGCGGCCATCCCGGCCTCCTGGCGTTGGCGGCGACGAAACAGCACCGGTCGGAGTTTGGCCGAGAGTCGTTCGTGCGCAGTCCGCTACCGTGACTCCGTGAGCACTGATGCGCAGGCCCTGCTCCGAGAGGCGATGTCGCTGCCGGACGAGGAGCGCGCCGACATCGCGGCCGAATTGCTGGCGAGCCTTGACGACGCCGCTGTGGAGGATCCCGCAATAGCGCGTGAGCTGTGGACTCGCGAGATCGAGCGGCGTGCACGTCGGGTAGTCGCGGGCGAGCACGACGGCCAGGATTGGAACGACCTCCGAACGCGGATCACTAACGAGCTCGCCGGCGGGTGAGCCCGCCAGTTCGGTTCGCGCTCGAGGCGGCGGCCGAGCTCGAAGAAGCGGCGCGCTGGTACGAAGCGCGGCGCGGCGAACTTGGGCCCGCGTTCCTAACGGCAGTCGATCGCTCCATCGAGATGATCGTCAGATGGCCCGATTCCGGTCCGCTCGTCGAGGGACTGCCGGCAGACCTACCCGTGCGCCGTGTCCCAGTGAACCGGTTCCCGTACTACCTGGCGTATCTCGTCACCGCCGACGCGATCCACGTTCTGGCGGTCGCACACGAGCGCCGTCGACCGCGCTACTGGAGCGGCCGCACCCCACGTTGAGTGCTCTGTACCCGCGTCGAGCGGCTGGAATCGTCCAGCGGGATCTGGAACCATCGGCCGACGCGTCGGCGGACCCGCGGCTGTACCGCCTCGATCGCGGCATCGAGCTGATCTAGATCAGGCTCACCGAGCACAAGCAGGTCGATGTCCTCGACCGGTTGATTTCCTCGTGCCCCGGCCGCGACGCCGAATCAAGCACGAGCGTCGCGGTGCGTCGATCGAGGGCGGACGACCAAACGCCCGTCATGTCGCGGTTTGTGTTACTGCCCACGCTTTAACAGGGCATGCAGATGCAGCAACCACTCACCGGCCCCCACTCGTCGACACCTGCGCCCCCGGCGATGTCGCGGTTTGCGTCGTCAGCCGGCGCTGGCGGGAGCGACGGACCTCTACGAGGAGGCGTGGCGACGCCACGCCCGCGCCCAACACCACCTCGACCACAGCGGCATCCGCGGCCGACGGGCCGCCCGCCACGACCATTACACCGCTGCCACACAGCTCGAAGCAGCGACCGAACACCTCGAACGCACCCGACGACAGACCGCCGCAGACGTCGCGCCCTACCACCGGGCGCGAACACGCGTCGACGACACTTCCACGGCGCTGCATCGCCACGACATGCGCCAGCTGCTCACCCACACCGTCGACCACGTCGCTGCCCTGCGACGACAGGTCGAATCGCTCGACCTGTGGGGTCGCTGGGCTGGCGGCGACACCGTCAACGTCCAGCGACTCGGTGACATCGTCGAACAACTCACCAACATCAGCCGCCGAAACGAACAGGCTGACCAGTTCGAGACGCTCGGCCAGACGGTACGCGACTGGGCCGGCGACGCCGGCATCGACCTGCCCACCGCCACACGGCATAGCCGAACCCTCCAACGAGCCGGCCCCGAACTCGGACTATGACGACGGCCGACGGGCCACTCGTCGTGCCGTCGCCCTCGACTGGCAACGGTAGCCGATCCCCGGGATCGCATCGACGCCCGGGTGGATGGCCACCGAACCGGGCCCCACAGATCGCCTCAGAGGCACGAACTCGGCCGGGGTGGTATCAGGGTGCGGAGCATCAGCCCGAATTCGGCCCTCCGGCCGAACCAACCGAGCGACGAAGCTTCGGCGGCGAACCTAAATTCCTCGAGCGACGTTCTGGCGCCTGCACTCAGCAAGCAGCTAAGGCCCGAGCACGACGAGCACCGCGTCGCCTCCGCGCACGGCGAGGCCGCATCCGCACGCGATAACGATGCCGAGTCGGAACGCTCGCGAAAGCAAGCACGTGAGCCTCTTGGTCCGGGGCGTAGCACGAGCGAGCCGGCGATAGCGGACGCGCCGGCCTCGCTGCAGGCCACCGCGTCGCGCGCCGGATCCGATCGATCGGTCGCGGCCACGTGAGATGGCGCACACCCGGCGTGCTTGCTGTCGCGAGCGGGTACCGGCGGGTCCCCGTCCGACCCGGTCGAGCCGCCACAGGAGGTCGACGTCCTCCGGACGTGCAGCCCTTCGTCGAAGCCGGGAGTTGGTCGGCTGCATCTATGAACGCAGTCCCATGCTCCTCCGCAACGGCCAGCGCCGTCGCGTCATCACAGAGCGGGTCATCACAGAGCCGGCGTCCCGACGAGACGCGGCCAGGATTGCGAGACGAACCCGACGTCGAGCTGCTCGTCGAGGCTGCTCACGGCGGTCAACGGCCCGGCGACCGCGTCGAGCGCCCGTCGTGCGTGCGTCGCCGCCGGAGTAGGCACCGCCGAGCTGCCGCGATACCTGAACGCTCTGGCCACGCTGGCAGCGTCGCAGATGATCTGTGAGAGGACCGATCAGTGAGCTCCACGGCCCGCTGCAGCTCGTCGACGAGTTCGAGTAAGGCCTCGACGCGCCGACCTGTCTGAAGTGGGAGCTGCAGGAGGGCGGTCCGGGTGTCCGCCCGCTGAGCTCATAACTCGAGGCGGGGAGCTGATCGCGGCAGCACGCCGACCTATCCGCGCCGACCACTCAGGTGGGCAGCCGGGTCAGTGGCGGGCGGTTTGGTGTCGAGTTCGATGTTGAACGTCGGATCTCGTCGACGGCGTTGATGGTGACGGCCAGGAACGGGACGGCTAGGGCGGTGCCGACGAACCCGAACAGCGATCCTGCGGCGGCGATCCCGAGGAGCACGACGAGGGGGTGCAGTCGGAGTACCCGGCCGTAGATCAGTGGTGCCAGGAGGTCACTGTCGAGTTGCTGGATGATGATGGCGACGGCGGCGACGATGATGGCGCCGGCGGTGCCGTCGGTCGCGAGGGCGACGAGGACGGCGATGCTGCCGGCGGCGACGGCACCGACGATGGGAATGAAGGCGGCGATGAAGGTGAGCAGCATCACAGGGGCGACGAGTCCGGCCCCGACCGCGACGAGGGTGATCCCGATTGCGATCGCTTCGACGAGGCCCATGAGCGCGGCCCCGCGGAGGAAGCCGCCCAGCACGTCCCAGGACCGCGCGGCGACCCGGTCGGCGAGGTCACGGTGACGCTGGGGGAGGGCGCCGATGAAGCGTTGCTTCATTCGCCGGCCGTCCTTGACGAAGAAGAAGGTGATGATGATCGTCAGGAGGGCGCCGACGACGACGTCGAAGGCGACGAGCGCACCGGACAGGAGGGACTCGTCGCCGGACCGAAAGAAGTCCTCGACGGTGTTGCCCGCTTGTTCCCGCAACCGTTCCACGTCGGCTCGCTCGATGTCGACCGGGCTGCTGTCGACCAGCCAGTCCTCGACGTCGTCGAAACCCTCGCTGAGGGTTGCACTCAGCTCGTCGAGTTGGGAAACGAAGGTCGCCCCGGCGAACGTCAGCGCCGCGAGGAGGAGCAGCAGAAAGGCGAGCAGCGTGGCGATCGCCGCCAGCCCGGGACGCAGCCCCCGGGCGCGGAGCCTCGACGCCACCGGAGCGAGTGCCCGGGTGAGGAGGAACGCCACGACAACTGGGATCACGACGACGCGAAGTTGATCGGTCAGCCACAGCCCGGCGACCACCAGCGCGGCGATGACCAACAGACGCCACACGTACGCGGCGGCGGATTCGACGACGGGATGAACGCGACCTCGCCGGGCTCGGCTGCGGGCGTGCGCGGCGACATCGGACTCGGTCACGGTCGTCGCCCTACCCATCACCGGGCCAACCATCGAGCTTCAACGGGCCGGTGGACCGCGGCTGTCAGTTGGTCTGGTTCGCTCACGCGGTGGGTGGAGGCTGCGGAGCACGTCGAGCTCATCGGTGTCGTCCAACACTGCGCAACAGCAGCGTTCGCGTCGACGTCGACAGTTCCGCGACACGGGGTGTTGGTCATCACGGAGGAGCCCTCCGCGATGAAGGCGAGGACCGCCTGGCGCGCATGCCCTGAGGGTGACGGTTGGCCGGGCATGCTCGCATCCGCCAGTGGCTAGCCGTCGCGGCCGGTCGGTACGCCTTGTAGCGTCGCTGCGGGCTGATGGCCACACATTCCCCGATCCGAGGGCGCGCAGCACAGCTGACGGGCCGGCGCCGCGAGTGCAACGTCCTCGACGGGCTGATCGCAGCTGTTCGGGCGGGTGAGAGCCGGGCATTGGTGGTGCGGGGGGAACCGGGCGTGGGCAAGACGGCGCTGTTGGCGTACGTGGTCGAGCAGGCGTCGGGCTGCCGTGTAGTGCGGGCCGCTGGTGTTCAGTCGGAGATGGAGCTGGCGTTCGCCGGGTTGCATCAGTTGGTGGCGCCGATGCTGGATCGCCTCGAGCGACTCCCGGACCCGCAGCGCGATGCGTTGCAGACGGCGTTCGGGGTCAGTCCAGGGTCGGCGCCGGATCGCTTCTTTGTCGGCCTGGCGGTGCTGAGCTTGCTCTCCGAGGTGGCCGGGCAGCGGCCGCTGATCTGCCTAGTGGATGACGAGCAGTGGCTCGATCGGGCCTCGGCGCAGGTCCTCGCCTTCGTGGCGCGCCGTCTGGAGGCGGAATCGGTGGGTGTGGTGTTCGCGGCTCGCGTTGCGAGCGATGAGCTGGCGGGGTTGCCGGAACTGGTGGTCGAGGGTTTGCGCGGAGGACGATGCGCGGGCGTTGCTGGATTCGGTGCTGACCGGGCCGTTGGATGCGCGGGTCCGCGACCAGATCGTCGCCGAGACGGGCGGCAACCCCTTGGCGCTGTTGGAGCTGCCACGGGGGTTGACGCCGGCGGAGCTGGCGGGCGGGTTCGCCCTCCCCGGTGCGATGCCGCTTTCGGGGCAGATCGAGGAGAGCTTCCGGCGGCGACTCGACGCCCTTCCGGCCAAGACCCGACGCCTGCTGCAGCTCGCCGCAGCAGATCCGGTGGGTGAGCCGTTGCTGCTTTGGCGAGCAGCCGAGCGGCTCGCGATCGGGACCGAGGACGGCGACGCCCGCGGTCGAGGCCGGACTCATCGAGTTCGGCGCCCGGGTGCTGTTTCGTCATCCGCTGGTGCGCTCGGCGGCCTACCGGTCGGCATCGCTTCAGGAGCGACAGGACGTGCACGGCGCCCTGGCCGAGGTCACCGATCCGGAGATCGATCCCGACCGCCGCGCCTGGCACCGCGCCCAGGCCGCGCCTGGGCCCGATGAGGCGGTGGCCGAGGAGCTCGAGCGCTCGGCCGGCCGCGCGCAGGCGCGCGGGGGTCTGGCTGCAGCGGCTGCGTTCCTCGAGCGTGCGGCGATGCTGACGCCCGAACCTGCTCGCCGTGTCCAGCGCCTGCTGGCGGCGGCCAAGGTCAAGCGCGACGCCGGCGCGCTCGACGCGGCGCTCGGGCTGCTGGTGACGGTCGAGGCCGGAGCCACTTGACGAGCGGCAGGCCGCCGAGGTGGAGCGTCTGCGGGGACAGATCGCCTTTGACCAGCGCCGCGCCGGCGTCGCTGCTCCACTTCTCCTCGGCGCGGCCAGGCGCCTCGAGCCGCTCGACGCGGACTTGGCGCGCGAGACACACCTGGAGGCGCTCGGGGCGGCGATGTGGGTCGGCGATCTGGAGCAGCCCCGGTGCCGTGCGGGAGGCGGCCGAGGCAGCGCGCGCCGCGCCCCCGGTCCCGACCCGCCGCGTGCGGTTGACCTCCTGCTCGACGCAATCGCGATCCGGCAGGCCGAGGGATTCGCGGCGGCCGCGCCGTTGCTGACCCGAGCGCTCGAGCCGATTCTCGCTCTGAACCTCGCCGACCAAGACGCAGTCACTGGCTCTTGCTCGCCGATTCCCGTCAGCGACTTCATCGCCCTCGAGCTGTGGGACGCCGAGTCCTGGCACGCCCTTGCCGCTCGCCAGGTCCAGTTCGGGCGCGACACGGGCGCGCTCGTGCGCTTGCAATTCGCGCTCAACTTCATGGCCTGGACCCACCTTCTCGCCGGCGAGATGACCACCGCCGCGCTCCTGCTCGAAGAACGAGCGCGTGATCGCGGACGCGACCGGGAATCCGCCGGTTGCCTACATCGAGACTGTTGCTCGCGGCATGGAGGGGCGGGGAGCGACAGGCGTCTGAGCTGATCGAGGCCACCGTGCAGGAGGCGAACCGCAGGCGGTCTGGGCAGGGTGGTCGACTTCGCGGTCTATGCGAAGCTCGGTGCTCTACAACAGCCTCGGTCGCCACGACGCCGCGCGCGAAGCGGCCCGGCAAGTCACTCGAGCGTGATCAGGTGGGGTACGGGCCCTTGGTCGTGCCCGAGATGGCCGAGGCTGCGTGCAGGACCGGTGACGTTGCGTTGCTCAGGGCCGCACTCGAGTGGCTGGGCGAGCGCACGCGTGTGACGCCAACCGCGTGGGCGCTGGGGATCGAAGCCCGCGTCCGCGCCCTGCTGAGCGACGGCGACGCCGCCGACAGCCTCTACCGCGAGTCGATCGCGCATCTCGCTCATACCTCGCGTGCGGGTGGAACTTGCCCGCTCCCATCTCCTCTACGGGGAATGGCTGCGCCGCGAAAACCGACGAACTGACGCCCGCACGCAGCTGCGCACCGCCCACGAGATGCTCGCCGGGATGGGGGCTGAAGCCTTCGCCGACCGTGCCCGCCGCGAGCTGCTCGCGACGGGCGAGACCGTCCGCAAGCGCACGGTGGAGACGCGCGACGACCTCACCGCCCAGGAAACCCAGATCGCCAGGCTCGCCCGCGACGGGCTCTCGAACCCGGAGATCGGCGCCCGGCTGTTCATCAGTCCACGAACGGTCCAGTACCACCTGAGCAAGGTCTTCACCAAGCTCGGCATCAGCTCGCGCACCCAACTCGACCGCGTCCTACCCAGCGAACCGGCCACCGCCCCTCCGCTGTAGCCGCGCCCCTGTCCCGTTCGGCCCGCTGTCGGGCGACGACTGGCCACCCCACGCTGTGCATTGGCGGATGCGAGCGCAACCCCGCGCGAACGACACTCGCTGGGATGCGCTCGTCGAACGAGCGGTCACCTTCGCGATCGGGGCAGCCGACCCCTCAGAACCACCTTGCAATCACGCACGCGTTGTCACGACCGACAAGAGGAGCGATCCCGCTTCGTCGTTGAGCTCGAGGTCGCCGCAGCATCGATCACCGGCAACCCCGAGCGCGACGCCCATCTCCGAAGCGCAGACTTCTTTGATGCGGACAACTACCCGACGATCAGCTTCCGGTCGACCAAGGTCCAAGCCGGTTCCTCAGGCACCTGGGCGGTGACCGGCAACCTGACGGTCCGCGACGTCAGGCGACCATGAGTCCGGCCAGGAGCACGTGCTTGCGCTCGTAGCGATCGCCGATCGCGCAGATCGATAGCAACACAGCAGCGAGAGCTACGGTGTACCCGCTGATCACCCACAACAGGATCGCTTCGTGAGGCACCGAGATCGGTAGGCCAGCTCCTGCTGGGCGACGCTGAGACCAGAGACCGATGCAATCATCGCGACGAGCGCGGTGCACATCACGACGAGGATCTGACGCTGACGGAGTAGGTACCGACGATCAGGTCACCAGCTGGTGGGGTGGCTAACGCGACCACTGGAAAATCTGCCAAGACAGCACTGTCAGCGAGGGACAGCTCAACAGGAGCCCGCCCGGCGGTACGGGGACCGCAAAACATCGGGGCGCCGTGACAACGAACGGCGATCGAAAACCTGCGTAAGCACGCCGGGAGCAAACCGTCCGCGGGATTGCGCCAAAAAAACCGTACCGCGTGCGTGCTGAAGGTCGCCCCGGCGAACGCCAGCGCCGCGAGGAGGAGCAGCAGAAAGGCGAGCAGCGTGGCGATCGCCGCCAGCCCGGGACGCAGCCCCCGGACGCGGAGCCTCGACGCCACCGGAGCGAGTGCCCGGGTGAGGAGGAACGCCACGACAACTGGGATCACGACGACGCGAAGTTGATCGGTCAGCCACAGCCCGGCGACTACCAGCGCGGCGATGACCAGCAGGCGCCACGCGTACGCGGCGGCGGATTCGACGACGGGATGAACGCGACCTCGCCGGGCTCGGCTGCAGGCGTGCGCGGCGACATCGGACTCGGTCACGGTCGTCGCCCTACCCATCACCGGGCCAACCATCGAGCTTCAACGCGGGGTGTTGGTCATCACGGAGGAGCCCTCCGCGATGAAGACGAGGACCGCCTTTGCGCGCATGCCCTGAGGATGACGGCTGGCCGGGCATGCTCGCATCCGCCAGTGGCTAGCCGTCGCGGCCGGTCGGTATGCCTTGTAGCGTCGCTGCCGGGCTGATGGCGACACATTCCCCGATCCGAGGGCGCGCAGCACAGCTGACGGGCCGGCGCCGCGAGTGCGACGTCCTCGACGGGCTGATCGCAGCTGTTCGGGCGGGTGAGAGCCGGGCATTGGTGGTGCGGGGCGAACCGGGCGTGGGCAAGACGGCGTTGTTGGAGTACATGGTTGAGCAGGCGTCGGGCTGCCGTGTAGTGCGGGCCGCTGGTGTTCAGTCGGAGATGGAGCTCGCCTTCGCCGGGTTGCACCAGTTGGTGGCGCCGATGCTTGATCACCTCGAGCGACTCCCGGACCCGCAGCGCGATGCGTTGCAGACGGCGTTCGGGGTAAGTCCAGGGTCGGCGCCGGATCGCTTCTTTGTCGGCCTGGCGGTGCTGAGCTTGCTCTCCGAGGTGGCCGGGCAGCGGCCGCTGATCTGCCTGGTGGATGACGAGCAGTGGCTCGATCGGGCCTCGGCGCAGGTCCTCGCCTTCGTGGCGCGCCGTCTAGAAGCAGAATCGGTCGGCTTGGTGTTCGCGGCTCGCGGAACGAGCGATGAGCTGGTGGGGTTACCGGAACTGGTCGTCGAGGGCCTGGCTGAACGCGATGCCGGGTTGCTGCTGGACTCGGTGCTGACAGGGCCGCTGGACGCTCGGGTCCGCGACCAGATCGTCGCCGAGACGCGGCGGCAACCCCTTGGCGCTGTTGGAGCTGCCACGGGGGTTGACGCCTGCTGAGCTGGCGGGCGGGTTCGCCCTCCCCGGTGCGATGCCGCTTTCGGGGCAGATCGAGGAGAGCTTCCGGCGGCGACTCGACGCACTTCCGGCCAAGACCCGACGCCTGCTGCAGCTCGCCGCAGCAGATCCGGTGGGCGAGCCGTCGCTGCTTTGGCGAGCAGCCGAGCGGCTCGCGATCGGGACCGAGGACGCGACGCCCGCGGTCGAGGCCGGACTCATCGAGTTCGGCGCCCGCGTGCAGTTCCGTCATCCGCTGGTGCGCTCGGCGGCCTACCGGTCGGCATCGCTTCAGGAGCGACAGGACGTGCACGGCGCCCTGGCCGAGGTCACCGATCCGGAGATCGATCCCGACCGCCGCGCCTGGCACCGCGCCCAGGCCGCGCCTGGGCCCGATGAGGCGGTGGCCGAGGAGCTCGAGCGCTCGGCCGGCCGCGCGCAGGCGCGCGGGGGTCTGGCTGCAGCGGCTGCGTTCCTCGAGCGTGCGGCGATGCTGACGCCCGAACCTGCTCGCCGTGTCCAGCGCCTGCTAGCGGCGGCCAAGGTCAAGCGCGACGCCGGCGCGCTCGACGCGGCGCTCGGGCTGCTGGTGACGGTCGAGGCCGGAGCACTTGACGAGCGGCAGGCCGCCGAGGTGGAGCGTCTGCGGGGACAGATCGCCTTTGACCAGCGCCGCGCCGGCGTCGCTGCTCCACTTCTCCTCGGCGCGGCCAGGCGCCTCGAGCCGCTCGACGCGGACTTGGCGCGCGAGACACACCTGGAGGCGCTCGGGGCGGCGATGTGGGTCGGCGATCTGGAGCGCCCCGGTGCCGTGCGGGAGGCGGCCGAGGCAGCGCGCGCCGCGCCCCCGGCCCCGACCCGCCGCGTGCGGTTGACCTCCTGCTCGACGCAATCGCGATCCGGCAGGCCGAGGGATTCGCGGCGGCCGCGCCGTTGCTGACCCGAGCGCTCGAGCCGATTCTCGCTCTGAACCTCGCCGACCAAACCAGTCGCTGGCTCTTCTCGCCGATTCCCGTCAGCGACTTCATCGCCCTCGAGCTGTGGGACGCCGAGTCCTGGCACGCCCTTGCCGCTCGCCAGGTCCAGTTCGGGCGCGACACGGGCGCGCTCGTGCGCTTGCAATTCGCGCTCAACTTCATGGCCTGGACCCACCTTCTCGCCGGCGAGATGACCACCGCCGCGCTCCTGCTCGAAGAACAGCGCGTGATCGCGGACGCGACCGGGAATCCGCCGGTTGCCTACATCGAACTGTTGCTCGCGGCATGGAGGGGCGGGGAGCGACAGGCGTCTGAGCTGATCGAGGCCACCGTGCAGGAGGGAACCGCAGGCGGTCTGGGCAGGGTGGTCGACTTCGCGATCTATGGAAGCTCGGTGCTCTACAACAGCCTCGGTCGCCACGACGCCGCGCGCGAAGCGGCCCGGCAAGTCCTCGAGCGTGATCAGGTGGGGTACGGGCCCTTGGTCGTGCCCGAGTTGGCCGAGGCTGCGTGCAGGACCGGTGACGTTGCGTTGCTCAGGGCCGCACTCGAGTGGCTGGGCGAGCGCACGCGTGTGACGCCAACCGCGTGGGCGCTGGGGATCGAAGCCCGCGTCCGCGCCCTGCTCAGCGACGGCGACGCCGCCGACAGCCTCTACCGCGAGTCGATCGCGCATCTCGCTCATACCTCCGTGCGGGTGGAACTTGCCCGCTCCCATCTCCTCTACGGGGAATGGCTGCGCCGCGAAAACCGACGAACTGACGCCCGCACGCACCTGCGCACCGCCCACGAGATGCTCGCCGGGATGGGGGCTGAAGCCTTCGCCGACCGTGCCCGCCGCGAGCTGCTCGCGACGGGCGAGACCGTCCGCAAGCGCACGGTGGAGACGCGCGACGACCTCACCGCCCAGGAAACCCAGATCGCCAGGCTCGCCCGCGACGGGCTCTCGAACCCGGAGATCGGCGCCCGGCTGTTCATCAGTCCACGAACGGTCCAGTACCACCTGAGCAAGGTCTTCACCAAGCTCGGCATCAGCTCGCGCACCCAACTCGACCGCGTCCTACCCAGCGAACCGGCCACCGCCCCTCCGCTGTAGCCGCGCCCCTGTCCCGTTCGGCCCGTTGTCGGGCGACGACTGGCCACCCCACGCTGTGCATTGGCGGATGCGAGCGCAACCCCGGCGCGAACGACACTCGCTGGGATGCGCTCGTCGAACGAGCGGTCACCTTCGCGATCGGGGCAGCCGACCCCTCAGAACCACCTTGCAATCACGCACGCGTGGTCACGACCGAAAGAGGAGCGATCCCCATGACACAACGAACGCTGAGCATTCTTCGCACGTACGACGATCGCGAGATCCCCGTCCCCGGCGTGTACACCCGCGACGCCCATCTCCGAAGCGCAGACTTCTTTGATGCGGACAACTACCCGACGATCAGCTTCCGGTCGACCAAGGTCCAAGCCGGTTCCTCAGGCACCTGGGCGGTGACCGGCAACCTGACGGTCCGCGACGTCAGCGACCGTCACGCTCCGGGTCGACTTCGAGGTCGACGAGCGGTGCGAAGCGCGGGGGTCGCCGCCAATGATGCACGTGCTTGCGCCCGTAGCGATCGCCGATCGCTCCGATCGATAGCAACAAGGCAGCGAGAGCGACGGTGTAGCCGTTGATCACCCACAACAGGTCGCTCTGTGAGGCACCGAGATCGGCGGCCAGCTCCTGCTGGGCGACGTTGAGACCAGAGACCGATGCAATCACCGCGACGAGCGCGGTGCACATCGCGACGAGGATCTGACGCTGCCGGCGTCGGTCACCGACGATCAGGTCAGCAGCAGGTGGGGTGGGTGACGAGACGTCAAGGGCGTTTGTCATGACAGCACTTTCACGAGGGACGGTTCAACAGGGCCCGGCAGGGCGGGACAGGGAGCGCAGCGCATCGGGGGGACGTGGGATCAGAGGGCGTAGGGAACGAGCGTCAGCGCGCCGAGCGCGTACCAGACGCCGAAGGCCAGGCTGGCCATGCCGAGTGCGGGCGTGACGCGGTCGAGCGAGCGCTTGACGGACGGGCGGTCTAGCGCGAGCCCCCAGCCGGCCGAGACGGTCGCCATCGACACCGCTGTGAAAAGCGCGAGGACCGCCAGGGCTGTCACCGCGACGACCCGGTTCTCGATCTCTGCCAGCAGCAGCAGGCCGACGCCGGCCGAGCCGCCCATCCCGTGCACGAGGCCGACGGCGTAGGCGCCGAGCGGCGTGCGTCGGCCGGGTGGGTGCCCGTGTCCGTGGCCACCGTCGCGGTGCTCGTGGACATGGGTGTGAGCGTGAGAGTGGAACGTTCCTCGCCGCCAGCGCAGGAGCAGCAAGACGGCGAGCGCGGCGATCATCACCCCGACCGCGGTCTCGGCTCCCTGCTGGATGGGCTCGGGGAGGTAGGCGGAGAAGAACACGATCGGCAGCCCGAAGGCAAACAGGGTCGTCGCGTGGCCCAGACCCCAGACGAAGCCGAGCCGGCGAGCCGCCCGGCCCGAGCGGTCGTCACCGGAGGCGATGAGAGCGGTCACGGCGGCGAGGTGATCGGGGTCGGTCGCGTGGCGCAGGCCGAGCGCGGCGGCGACGGCCACCACGATCAGCAGCGTCGTGCCGTCGGAACTCCGCGCAATCCACTCATCGAGACCGAACATTGCGGCTAGCCCGGCGGGTGGGCGCTCGATCGGCGCACGAGCGCGCGGGCACGCGGGGTCTGGCGGAGTGCGAGGTTCTGCCGTGCGAGCCGCAGCGCTCGGTCGGGATCGCCTCCGATCGTGAGCCAGAACTCGGCGGCATGATCGGCGAACGCATCCGGGTGACGTGCGAGCAGTTCCTCATATCGGGTTTCGGCTCTGCCACGCCAGGTCTGCGCCTCCACCGTGTGGCCGGCGTCGCCCAGGATGCGGGCGAGTTGTGTCGCATAGTCGGGATCGTCGGAGGCGAGCGCCAGCGGCCGAAGGCGGGCGATGGCGCCCGCCGTTTCCCCCTGGGCCGCGTCGAGTTCGGCGAGGTGGCCCTGCGCGGGGACGTAGGCCGGGACCCGGCGGACCGCCGCATCGCACCAGGCTCGGGCACGGCGGAGATCGTCGTGCTCCATCCACAGCCGGCCGCATTGGAAGTCCAGTACCGCCAGCGGCAACGGCGAGACGCTGTGGTAGTGGCGGCACGCCGCGACGAACAAGCGGTCCGCCTCGACCATCTGCCCGCGCTCGGCGTAGAGTCCGGCGAGCGCGCCCAGGGCGCTGAAGTCGGCACGACTCTCCACGGCCTGTCGACGGATCGCGAGCGCCTCGTCGTAGCGTCCGAGCGCCTGATAGATCGCGGCCCGCTCTGCGTCCAGGGTCACGCGATCGGCCCCCAGCGCGGCCGCGGTATCGAGGTCGGTCAGGGCCGACGCGAACCGGTGGAAGATGGCCGCCATCCTGGCGCGCGCGATGAAGGACCGGGCCTCGCCCGGCGCCTGGCCGACGAGCTCCTCCGCGAGCTCCGCCGCCCGCTCGGCGTCGGCAACCCGGCCCAGCACGTGCCCGCGGAAGGCGATCAGCTCCACGAGATCGGCGCGATCGCCTACCGTCAACTGCCCCCGCGTCGCCTGCCACGCGTGACCGTCGATCCGCGCCTCGAGATTTCCCAGGGCGATGCTGCCCGCCGTTGTCGCGGGCCCGCGGTCAGGGTTCATTGGCAGCCCGTTTCTGTTTAGCCCGGGGGAGCAATTCCCCGGGCTTTCGTCACGCCGAGCAGGTCGGCGACCTTGGAGGGGGCCATTGCGGGGTTGACGTCGGGCGGGTTGAGGTTCGGCGGCCCCAGGTAAGGGAAGCTCGGCGACGCCGGCACGGTCGCTTGGTCGACGCCGTCGTTGATGCGCGGGCCGTTGCCCCCCGTATAGATGAGCGTGGCCGTCGTGTCCTGCGCGTCGTTGTTGAGCGACCGACCACCGCAGGTGGCGTGCGCACGGCCCTCCAGAAGCGCCCGCTCGATTTCGAGATAGCCATCCTCGGCGAACGGCTTGGCGACGTCTACGACCTGGAAGTCGGCGAGCAACAGCTCGGTCAGCGGGTGAGTCCCATCCGGTTGTAGGGGCCAGTCGATCTTTCCGTCGAGGCCGTCGAAGAAGTGCAGGTTGGCGTTTAGCCGCGCGCGGTAGGCGCCCAGGTAGTACGGCGCAAGCTGGAATGGATCTTCCTGGTTGTAGAGATCACGAAGATCGAGGTCGCGGTTGACCGTGTCGACTCCGTACTCCGCCAGGTACCCGTTCTTGATGGACGCACGCCCGAACCGTTCCAGGCGCAGAGGGGGCTTGCCGGCCGTGATCGTTTCCGCGGCGACGGCGAACAGCGTTCCCGGCGCGGACCCCAGCACCGTGGCGACGTCAAGCTCGACGACGATGCTCAGGATGTTGGCGTCAGCCGTCTGGTTGACGCCCTTCGCCCGGAAGGCGAGCCGCCGGGTCGCCGCCGTTTCCGTATACCCCTGAGTGTCTGCGAAGTTCGGGTCCATCCGTAACCCGGCGAAGACGCGCACGCCGTGGGCCTGGCCCCCCTCCTCGTCGTTCACGCCAAAGGAGACCGACGCACCATTGGGAAGCGTGCACGCGCCCTCCTGCACAGCCTGCCCGGGGCCGTCCGGCGCCGCGAACGTGCAGGTGATCGCGTACTCATCCATGCCGACGGCGAAGCGCGCGCCGGGGCCGCTCGGCGGGATGGTCACGGTTCGGACGCGGAACCGATAGTTGGCGGCGTCCGAGAACAGCGCCCCCGGCCGAGCGAAGGCAAAGACGTCCATGACGAGGACCAGCTGACCCGGCCGGGACGGGCTGGGGAAAGCGTAGAAGTCCGTGATGTCGGTGGCGGGATCGGCCACGGCGCGCGGGCCTGAGAGATGGTCGGACATGATTCGGTGAGCCTCCTACTCTGCGCGTGATGCGCGACTCTCAGTGCGCGAGCCGCTCTGGGCGTCTGGCCTGACTCGATCAAAGGATCCAGGGCGGAGCCGCGAACGTGTCGACGAACAGCTCCCGATCCTTGAACGGCTCCTGCGCGCGACGGTCTCAACGAGCGTCCCCTCGTCAGGCAGCGCGCCGTAGTGGTCAGATGCCTGCTCGCCGTTGGCACTCTTCATGGTCATGCCAGTCATGGTGGGGCCGGTGGGGCGGGGTTCGCATCCGCCACTGGCCAGTCGTCTCGGCGGGTTGCCGGGCCCGTAGCGTCGGGCGAGGCAGATGACGACGCTTCCCCACCCGTTGATGAGCCCGCTGCCCATTCCGCCCGGGTGAGGCGGCGCCAGGCGAGCGACCGGGGCGACGCGATCCGACAGAGCGTTCAACGCCAACCTCGACATCAACTCGGCCTCGGGGGCAGGCCGGTTGCGTCCCGTGGAGCCGAGACACTTACCCCTCTCCCGGGGCGAGGGGGTTCACGGCCGTTCCCGCGTCCTCGTGGAGGTCGCCCGCGCCCGTCTGCGACTCGACCATCGTCCGGCCGCTCGAGTCGCGGCCGGCGCTCTCGCCGGCGGGACGCCGCTTGGCGGCGACTGGCCACCCGCACTGTGCAGTGGCGGAGGCGAGCGCGGCCCGCGTCCGATGACACTCGGGTCATGTAGCGCGCGAGCCTCGTCGAGGCGAGGCGCGCCTCTCAGTCGTCGGCTGCGGAGTTCGCCGCGGCCCACCACGATGCCACGACCCGGATCCTCCCGAGCAGGTCCTGGCCGACGAGGAGGCGCACCTGAACTGGCTCCAGACGGAGGTCGACCTCTACTGAGCGCCTCAGCGAGCCCCTGTACATGGCGAAGCGAATGGACTCGGCGTCTTGAGCAGGGCTCTCCGACGAACAGCTGATGAGCTCCACCTTCGAGCATCGCCGTCTGCCAGTGAGGAGGTCCGAGCGATCGAACGACTCATGTCGCTCGACGCGGACAGGCCGGCGAACGGGGCGAACCGCCGCGTGGAACCGCCGATGATGGCGAGCATGAGCATGCCCGCTCGAGCCGACCCTCGACAGAACGAATCGCCGCCACCTACGAGGGTGCATCGAGGACTGGACGATCGATCACCTCAGGGTCGATGTCGTCGCCTTCGAGACCTCGCGTTGACGAACACGACGTCACGACAACGTGCCCTCGCCGTCCCCTGGTTCGTCATCTCGGCGTTCGATGACGACAACGGGGAACTGGCGGTCGGTTCTGGCCTGGTAGCTGTCGTAGTCGGGCCAGATGTCGGTCATCGTCCGCCAGAGGTCGGCCCGCTCGTCGCCGGCGGCTGTGCGTGCCCGGCCGGCGTAGCGGTCGGCGCCGACCTGCACCTCGACGGCCGGATCGGCGTCGAGGTTGCGGTACCAGCCCGGGTGCTCAGGGGCGCCGCCCTTGGAGGCCACGACCACCACGTCGTCGCCTGAGGTGCCGTAGATCAGCGGGGTGGCCCGCTGCTCGCCCGACCTCCGGCCCGTCGTCCACAGCACGAGGGCCGGCACGCCGTTCCAGAGATGCCCGACTTCACCGTCGGTTTCGACATACCGGCGGACGTGCTCGTCGCCGACGAGGGAGTAGTCGCGATCGGGCATGTCGGTCATCGGGCGCGAGCCGCTTGCACGATGGGGGTGCCTGCCAGACGGCTGATCATGTTCGTGGCCTTGGCGGAGGGCGTCGGTGCTGGTGTGGACCGATGAAGGGCCGAGGACGGGGGGTGCGCGTGACGCGTCGCCGATCCGATGACGAACTCGGTGTCGCCTTCGGCTCGCAGCTCGATGGGCGTGCTGCCGTCTTCGAGGACCGCCACCTCGGTGTGCAGGACCGTGCCGGCGGTGTGAAGGCGGCCGGTATGTACGGCGAAGTAGCCGAGGAACACGAACGGCTTGACCAGCTCTCCGAGATCACCTGGGCTGATCAGTCGGATGACCGGTCCTTGGCGGTGGCCTTTCGACCGGACTGCTACCGAGCGAGCGGCTCCGGGATTGCTGACGTGACCGAGCGTTGTTTCGATTGCTGTCATCAGGAGTCCTTTGTCTGCGGCGGGAGAGGGGTGGGGCTTGTCGTCATGCTCGTTCGGCGAGCCCTCCAGACGAGTGTCTTCGCGCGGGGCCGGGCTCGCATCCGCCAGCGCACAGTGCGAGTGGCCAGTCCGGCTGCGCGCGGCCCGGCGATCAGGTCGAGCGCCGGTAGCGGTTGACCGAGAGTGGGACGAACACGGCGAGGATGGCGACGATCCACACGACCGAGAGCCACAGCGAGTGCCAGACGGGGCCGCCTTGGGTGAGGCTGCGGATGGCGTTGGCGGTGTGGGTGATCGGGTTGTTGCGGGAGAAGGCCTGCAGCCACTCCGGCATCGTCTCCACGGGCACGAAGACGGAGCTGGCGAACACCAGCGGGAAGATCCAGATGAAACCGGCCGCCTGGGCGGCTTCGGGGTCGCGCACGCTCATCCCGATCAGGGCCGAGATCCAGGAGAAGGCGAGCCCGAAGAACACGGCCAGTCCCAGACCGGCCAACGCCGGGATGAAGCCGCCGTGGAATCGGAAGCCGATGGCGAAGCCGACGGCGGTCATCAGCAGCACGACGAAGACGTTGCGCACGGTGTCCGACAGTGTGCGGCCCGCCAGCACGGCCGAGCGGGCCATCGGCAGCGACCGGAAGCGTTCGACCATGCCGCGCGACAGGTCGTCGGCCAAGCCGACACCGGTCTGGGTCGACCCGAAGATCACCGTCTGCACGAAGATGCCGGCCATCAAGAAGTCGATGTACTCGACGCCGGGCGGGAGCGCCCCCTCGATGGCCCCGCCGAAGACGTAGACGAACAGCAGCACGAACATCACCGGCTGGATGGTGGAGAACACCAGCAGGGTGGGCAGGCGGACGTACTTGAGCAGGTTGCGCCACGTCATGGTCAGTGCGTCGGCAACCGCCCAGCGGGCCGAGGTGCCGGTGGTCGCCGTGCGAGTCGCCCGAACCAACGTCGTCATGCGGCGCCGACCTCCTCGGCGGCCTCCTCGGCGCCCCGGCCGGTGAGGGCCAGGAACACGTCGTCGAGGCTCGGGCGGTGCAGCGACAGGTCGGTGATGCTCACCTGGGCGGTGTCGAGCAGGCGAACGGCGTCGACCAGGACGGACGTGTCGCCCTGCACTGGCACGGTGATGCGTCCGGCCTGACGATCGGCGCGGGGCTCACCGACGGTCAGCGGGCGCAGCGCCAGGATCGCTGCTGGGATCCGGCCTGGGCTGGCGACGGTGAGCTCGAGGACGCTCCCGCCCGCCTTGGCCTTCAGCTCGTCGGCGGTGCCCGTGGCGATCACCTTGCCCTGGTCGATGACGGCGATGGAGTCGGCCAGCCGGTCGGCCTCCTCGAGGTACTGGGTGGTGAGCAGGATGGTGGTGCCCCCGCTGAGCAGCTGCTCGATGACCTCCCACAAGTCGAGGCGGCCTTTGGGATCGAGACCGGTCGTTGGCTCGTCGAGGAACAGCACCTGCGGGCCGCCGACGAGGCTCGCGCCGAGGTCGAGGCGGCGGCGCATGCCACCCGAGTACGTCTTGGCCGTGCGGTCGGCGGCGTCGGTGAGGGCGAAGCGCTCGATCAGCTCGGCGGCCCGTCTGCGGGCCACGGCCCGGCCCAGGTGGTACAGGCGGCCCACCAGCTCGAGGTTCTCGCGGCCGGTGAGGTTCTCGTCGACCGCCGCGTTCTGGCCCGCCAGCCCGATCACCGTGCGCACGGCGGCGGCCTCGCGGACCACGTCGTAGCCGGCCACCTCGGCCCGCCCGCCGTCGGGCGGCAGCAAGGTGGTGAGGATGCGGACGGCGGTGGTCTTGCCCGCCCCGTTGGGGCCGAGAAGGCCCAGCACCGTGCCCGTCGGCACCTCGAGGTCCACACCGTCGAGGGCGCGGACCTTGCCGAAGTTTTTGACCAGCCCCTCAGCCAGCACGGCCGGACGGTCCCCCGCCCCGGGACTGCGATCCAGGTGCATGCCGTCATGGTGGGGCCGCTGGGACGCCCTTCGCATCCGCCACTCGCCAGTCCTCAGCGATTGGCCGACCAGTAGCGTGCGCGGCGGATGCCGATGAGTTCCCCGCTCACAGGACGCGCGCGCCCGGGCTCACGGGCCGACACAAGGAACGCAACGTGCTCGGGCGGCTCATCGAGGCTGTTCGCTCTGGTGAGAGCCGGGCGCTGGTGGTGCTCGGCGAACCGGGCGTGGGGAAGACGGCCTGTTGGATTACATCGCCGAGCGAGGGTCGGGCTGCCGTGTGGTGCGCGCCTCGGGTGTCCAATCGGAGATGGAGCTCGCCTTCGCCGGCCTTCACCAGTTGCTGGCGCCGATGATGGATCGCCTCGAACACATGCCGGTTCCCCAGAGCGTTGCGGACCGCGATCGGCGTCAGCGCCGGGCCGGCGCCGAATCGCTTTCTGATCGGCCTGGCCGTCCTGAGCTTGATCTCTGACGTGGCCGAGGAGCAGCCGTTGATGTGCCGGGTGGATGACGAACAGTGGCTCGATCGCGCCTCGGCGCAGGTCCTGGCGTTCGTGGCACGCCGCCTGGAACTTCCATCCCATCGACGCCAACATCTCGTGACGCGCTCGCGTCGACTCGCCGGTTCTCCGGTGCGCAGGCACGCCGCGAACCGAATTGGACCCAGAATCGCGGGACCACCGACCGCTGCCATCACCACAAGGCAGTCCCGACCCAGTCAAGTCATCTCATAAACGATCGGGGCTAGCTGCATCAACGAGCTCACCTCCCCATCGTGTGGCCGGCGCGTCGTCCTATTCGGCGATTCCGCTCTCCGAGGCGACATGAGCCGGCGTGAGCCGTACGAGGAGATTGCCTGGGCCGCCGTTCAGCTCCGCCAAGTGGTCCGCTTGATCGGCGCCCACGTAGCGGGCACCGATCCGTCCCGCCCACAGCCGCAACTCCTCGGAGTCGCGGCTGAGCTGTGCGACGCCCTCGACAATGACGTAGGCGAACGGGGGCGTCTCAACGTCGACGCAGACCGTCAGTCGGGGGTTGGCGATCAGGTTCCGACCCTTGACCGATCGTTCTTCGGTCGTGAACACGAGGTCGTCGCCGTCGAGGACGAACCCCACCGGCGCTACGTGCGGCCGCCCGTCGGGGCGAACCGTCGCGACCTTCGCGGTGCGCGTGCCGGTCAAGAGGAACGCCCTCCGTTCGTGGTTGGTCATCGCACCCACGACGCCTCCTCTGGTTGGCCATCGAGCTCGGCGACGCTCGGCCCTGTGTCTCCTTCATGCTGAGGCCGACGAGGAAGGCTCGCATCCGCCACTGGCCAGTCATCGCAGCGAGTTGCGCGGCCAGTACGGTCATGCGACGCAGCTGACGACGCCGTCCCGCCCCCGCCGACCAGCGACAGGGCTCATGGGCCGGCGCGGCGAGCGCGACGTGCTCGATCGGGTCATAGAAGCCGTTCGCGCGGGTGAGAGCCGGGCGCTGGTGGTGAGTAGCGAACCCAGCGTGCGTATTCCTGGTGGCATGAAGGACCTCGGGGTCGATCTGCTCGACCTCGATCGGTGGCCAGACCAGCGCTGCCTCGGAGCCAAAGTCGGCGTGATGACTTCAGCTGCCAACCCGAAGGTCCGCCGACGGCGACGGCTTGCAGTCGTGCTCTTCGGGTGGCGCCCTCATCGTCACGCCATCGGTGCGCCGTTTGACCTTTGGGTTCGTAACCCGACCATCACCGGTCGCGTAGCTCAGGACGAACTCAGATCAGAACACTGCTACGCCGCCTTCGCGGCGGGGATGAGCGTGGACGACGGCGTCGTGGCGGTGCCGATGACCATGGCGCCCGGCCGGCTCTCGATCTGGGTGCTCGTGGTCGTGGTGGGCATCGTTGTGGACGTGCTCGTGATCGTGCCCGACTGCGTCGTGCGGGTCGGCTGACCGGCTGCAGTCGCGTGGATCCAAGTCGCACCGAGACGCCACATTTGAACTCAGCGCGGCGGGTGTTCGACGCGATCGCTTCCTCGGGCGCGCGCTCGTGAACCTTGCGACGAGGGCGCAGGGCCGCGTTCGAGAATGGCTTGATCTGGTGTGTGAAGGAGTTTGGCGCGCGTGAAGCGCTCGGGCGCTCGCGGCTTAGAGGTCGCCTGGGACCGCAAACCGGTAGAAGACGGGGGCGTCGCCCTTCGCTGCGCGGGGGAGCCACCCGAGCTCCTCCAGGGCACGGGCGCGGTCGATCCCTCCGACGAAGACAGGGTCGTACCCGGCGTCGGTGATGAGCGCTTCGGTTGCCGCGCGGGCGTCGTCGTCTGCGGCGTACAGGCTTGATGGTCGGACGCGTTGGGCAGCCACCTGGTCGAGGAGTGAGGCGTAGTTCAGGTTGAAGCTCTTCGCAACGGGGCCGTGGGTGAACGACTGGATCTCTTCGCTGAGGGAGGCGAATCGGTCGTTTCGCTCGGCGTAGATGTTGGTGGCGTCGATGGCGATCTTGCCGGTGAGCCCGTCGACCTTTCCCAGCGCATCGGCGATGGCAGTGCCGGGGACGGCGACGAGTAGGACGTCTGCGTTGCTGGCGTCACCGCCGTCGCGGCCGAGCATGGTGACGTTGTGGCCGGCGGCTGTCCAGAGTGTGGCGAGGCCGTTGCCAATGTTTCCTCTGCCGATCGTGACGATGTTCATGTGGTGGTTCCCTTTCCTGGGGTGAGCCCTGAGCGGCAGCGCGCCGCCGTGCCGGTGGGCACCGGTAACGGGATTGCCCTGGGCGGGAAGACCACGAAGTGGTCGCGGCGCCCGGTGTTCATGCGGCTGGCGCGCCAACGCCGGCTGAGGGCGGCGAGGCGACGGAGGCGGTGCACGGTGCCGTTCATGCGGCCATGCCCTCCTCGACGAGGCGGACGGCCGTCGCCCCGCCGATGTTGCCAGGTGCCGCGCCGGCGACGATGGCGACCTTGTCCTTGAGTCCTCTCATTGCTCATCTCCTCTTCTCAACGTGTCGGTGTCCGGCCACGGCATCTCCACTGCGGTACCGCTGGGACATCGGCGGCTTCAGGTAGGTCCACATCGACCTGCCCACGAAGTACGCGATCGGTTCAGCGGACCAGTGCCGGCTCGAGGGGCGAGGGCGCCGGCTCGCGGCCGGGCTCGTATTCTGGGGCCGGGAGCCCGGTGCTGCCTTCGACCTCGATGTTGGGCAGGATGCGGTCGAGCCACCTGGGTAGCCACCAGTTCCAGTCGCCGAGCAGCTTCATGGTGGCGGGCACCAGCACCATGCGCACGATGGTGGCGTCGATGAAGACGGCGGCGGCCAAGCCGAGGCCGAACATCTTGATGGTCACGTCGTCGCCGAGCACGAAGGCGGCGAACACGCTGATCATGATGAGGGCGGCCGAGGTGATGACCCGGGCGGTGGCTGCGATGCCCTCGATGACGGCGGCGTTGTTGTTGCGCCGGTTCAGGTATTCCTCCCGCATTCGTGACAGCAGGAACACCTCGTAGTCCATCGACAGGCCGAACAGGATGGCGAACATCATCATCGGCAGGAACGAGATGATGGGCACTGTCTCCTCGATGCCGAACAGTCCTTTCAGCCAGCCCCATTGGAAGATGGCGACCACGATGCCGTAGGCGGCTGCGGTCGACAGCAGGTTCATGGCTGCCGCCGTCAGTGGTACCGCGATCGAGCGGAACACCATCGTCAGCAACAGCACCGACAGCCCGATGACCGCGCCGATGAACAACGGTAGTCGGCCGGAGATTTTGTCGGACAGGTCGATGAACGTGGCGGTCTGACCGCCCACGTACACCTGGGCGCCGTCGACGTTGTCGGTGGCCGACGGGATCACGTTGTCGCGCAGGCGGTGCACGAGGTCGCTGGTGGCGTTGTCCTGCGGAGACGACGTGGGGATCACCTGGATGGTGGCGGCGGTTCCGTTGGCATTGGACTGGGCGGGCGACACCGATTGCACACCGGGATCGTCGGCGATTGCCGCCTCGAGTGGAGCGAGGGCGGTGGCGGGGGTGCCGTTGTCGAGCTCGATCGACAGCAGCAGGGGCCCGTTGAACCCAGGGCCGAAACCTTCGCCGAGCAGGTCGTATGCCCGGCGGGTGGTGAGCGTGTCTGACGCAGTGCCGTTGTCGGTCATGCCCAGGCGCAAGCTGAACAGCGGGGCCGCCAGCAGGCCGAGCGCCACAATCCCGCCGATCAGATAGGTCCACGGCCGGGACGCCACCTGGCGACCCCAGCGGTGCCAGATCGTCTCCTTGGCCGCCTCCTGGCCGGTCGACGGCCGCATGCCGGGGAGGCGGAGGGCGTCGATGTTGTGCCCGGCGAAGCCGAGCAGGGCGGGCAGCAACGTCAGCGAGATGGCCACCATGACGGCGACCGTGAGGCCGGACATGAGTCCCATCACGGTCACCAGTGGGATGCCCGCGATGGCGAGTCCGGAGATCGCGATGATGACGGTCATCCCGGCAAACAGCACCGCCGAGCCGGAGGTGGCGTTGGATCGGCCGGCGGCCTCCTCCACGGTCATGCCCAGCTTCAGGTTCTCCCGATGCCGGGTGACGATGAACAGCGCGTAGTCGATGCCGACTCCCAACCCGATCATCGTCGCCAAGGTGGGCGCCGCAGACGGCACGTCGACGACCGTCGCGATGAGCGTGATGAGTCCGATGCTGGTGGCCAGGCCCAGCAGGGCGGTGCCGATGGGCAGGCCCATCGCGATCACCGATCCGAACGCCAGCAGGAGCACGATGACGGCCGCCAGCAGGCCGATGAGCTCCTGGCCCACGGGCGGCGTGTTGGCGGCATCGGAGGGAAGGTCGCCGCCCAGTTCCATCTGCACGGCACCGCTGGCGTTTGCTGCGTCGGCAGTTGCCTCCAAGCGTTGGAACGCGTCGTCACCGATCTCGCTCGACGGCTGGCTGTACTGCACGTCGGCAAAGGCGATGCGGCCGTCGACGGAGCGTTGCAGCTCGCCGACCGATCCGACATCGGGCTGAGCCGCGACATCGGTAAGCGCCGCCTCGACGGCCGTGGCCGCGGTGGGGTCGGACAGCGTGCCGGAATCAACGGCGAACACCAGTTGGGCCGACGTCCCAGCGACCGACGGAAAGCGCTCCTCGAGCACGTCGAGAGCTCTCTGGGCCTCCACACCGGGGACGTTGAACGTGTCGCTGGTCTCGCCGCCGATCGTGGTGCTGGCCCCGAAGGTGGCGATGGCGACCAGCAGCCAGGCGACGACGACGAAGCGA
Source organism: Ilumatobacteraceae bacterium (assembly GCA_963732335.1). Taxonomy (GTDB): domain Bacteria; phylum Actinomycetota; class Acidimicrobiia; order Acidimicrobiales; family Ilumatobacteraceae; genus Desertimonas. The sequence continues at coordinate 105,038 of CAVSZO010000002.1, forward strand.
CGGTGGCGCACCGCGGTGCGCCCGAGCCGGTAGAGGAAAGAAGTCATTTCGCCGATGTCCTTGCCGGTCGATTGATCGGGTGTCGTTGTGTGTCGGGTGGATGCGATCTCGCTGAGATCGATCGAGACGGTGAGGGCTCGGTGCGCGCCTGGCGGTCGGCGTTGCGTGCCATCAGATCGCTGTCTCGAGTTGGTTGACCTGTTCGCGGGTGAGCTTGATCAGGGCGGCACCCACGTTTTCTTCGAGGTGGGCGACCGTTGAAGGGCCGGGGATCGACAGCAGAACGGGTGAGCGCTGCAGCAGCCACGCCAGCGCGAGTTGAGCGGGCGTGACGGCGTGCTCGTCGACGATCCGTTGCAGCGGTCCGCCGGGTCGGGCCCGGCGGCCGGCGGCCATCGGGAACCATGATGAAGCCGATGCTCTCGCGTTCACAGTGATCCAGGACGGGCTCGGCGCGGCGGTCCGCGAGGTTGTAGCGGTCCTGGACGGTGGCGATCGACGTGATGGCCCTCGCGGCTTGGATCTCGGGCACCGAGACCTCAGAGAGTCCGATGCGTCCGAGCTTTCCTTCGGCTTGCAGCTCGACCAGCGCGCCCAGCTGGTCGACGAGCGGGACGTTCGGATCGATGCGGCCGGCCTTGGTCGCGAGGACGAGGTCGTCGGGGTAGGGGTGCAGCGCCTCGCGGATCAGCCGTTCGCTCACCTCGGGGCCGTACGAATCGGCAGTGTCGATCAACGTCACCTCAGGCTCCAGTGCGCGGCGGAGCACACGGATCACCTCGTCGTGGTCGCGTGGCTCGCCCCACACACCGGAGCCGGGGATCTGCATGGCGCCGGATCCCAGCCGCACACTCGTCAGGTCGCCGCCGATAGCGAACTCGCCGCTGGCACGCGCGGGCTGCGTCGCGAGTCTGCTCACGACGACCGGGCCGAGCGGGTTGGTCATGGTTGCGAGTGTCATCCGCGCCGGGTGCGCTCGCATCCGCCAGTGCACAGCGCGAGTGGCCAGTCGTCGCCTGGCCGCGAGCCCGGCGACAGGCCCGGGGCGGCTAGAGCGGACGGACGCTCGTCGGGTCGCTGGGCACGACGCGGTCGAGCTGGTTGCGGGAGATGATGTCGAGCTTGGTGAAGACTTTGCGCAGGTGGTACTGGACCGTCGCGGGCTGATGAACAGCCGGCACGATCTCCGGGTTCAGACCGTCACGCGAGCCGATTCGAGGAGCTCGACGTCGCCGCGGTCATCGCTCGGCAACCGGACGTTGTGCTGGTCGACGAGCTCGCCCACACCAATGCCGACGGGGCACGCCAACGCTGGGAAGACGCTGCTGAGCTGCGCGTTTGCCGAACTGGCCGGCGGTTTCGCCATGCGCTCCGAGCGCACGTCGCTGCGGCGGCTCGGATTCTTTACGAACCGCTCCCTCGTTGGAGCCGTCGCGCTCACCGTCGCACTCCAGGTGCTCCTCGTTGTCACGCCATTCCTGCGGGACGTCTTGGAGTTGGAGCCGCTGCAGCCGTGGCAGTGGGCGCTCGTCGTTGCCGTCGCACTCGCCTACCTGAGCGCCGTCGAGCTCGAGAAGTGGATCAGCCGCCGCTGGTGGTGACGACGAGGCGAAGAGTCATCCTGTCCCGGCGATCTTGACCTCCTGCTGTGCGGCGCGGAATGCGGCGGTGAGGGAGTCCAGGTCGTAGGCGCCGTAGTGGCGACGTCCGTTGATGAAGAACGTCGGGGTTCCGGCCACTCCGCTCTCATCGGCACTCTGCACGTCCCGAGCCACGCGCAGCGCGAAGCGTCGCGACTCGATGTCGTCGGAGAACCGGGCCTGGTCCAGCCCGAGCTGGCGCGCATAGGCGAGCAGGTCTTCGACGGTCAACGCGTCCTGGTGCGCAAGAAGCATGTCATGCATCTCCCAGAACCTTTCCTGGGCACCGGCCGCCTCGGCGGCCTCGGCCGCGAGAGCGGCGTGCTCGTGAACTTCCTCGAGAGGCAGATGGCGGAATACAAAGCGAAGGTCCTGACCGAACGTCTGGACGAGCTGTCGGATCACCGGTTCGGCCCGCCCGCAGTGCGGGCACTCGAAGTCGCCGTATTCGACGAGCGTGACGTGACCGTCGGCGGGACCACGCACGTGGTCAACGTCAGGATCGACCGCCTCGACCAGGTCCAACAGTGGCGGCGCAACACGGGCTCTGCCAGCGAGGGCAAGCCGCCGCGGCAGGTGGTCGATCGCTCGGAAGACGACCCAGGCGAGACACGACGCGAGCACCGACGCGGCGAGGATGCCGAGCTTGGCGTCGTTGAGGTCGTCACCGTCGAAGGAAATGTCGGCGATGAGGAGCGCCACGGTGAAGCCGATCCCCGCCACCGTCGCCGCGCCGACGAGCGATGGCCACGGCAAGGTCAGCGGTAAGCCGCCGAGTCCCCGCCGGGTGAAGAGCCACGTCGCCGCCGTGATCCCAACGAGCTTGCCGCCGACCAGGCCGACGATGATGCCCAGTGTCACCGGCGACGTGCTCGCTTGCCGCAGGACGTCGCCGTTCAGCTCCACGCCCGCATTCGCCAGCGCGAAGATCGGTACGATCACGTAGCTCGTCCACGGGGTGAAGAGATGCTGGAGCCGTTCGTTCGGCGAGATCGCCAGTGCAACACCCCGGCTGGCCGATCGCGCGTACTCCGGTGTCGGCTCCTCACGGAAGAGGCGCCACAGCGCACCGGCGCGTTCGAGATCCCGACGTGCTGGTGGCTGAGCCGTGCCCAGCACGCCCAATGCGATGCCGGCGATCGTGGCATGCACCCCGGACGAGATCATCGCGATCCACAAACCAAAGGCCACGAGGAAGTACGCGACCCCATGCCGGACACCCGCCCGCCGCATGATGAGCACAACACCGAACAGCGCCAGGGCCGCCAGCAGCGCGCTGACCGACACGTCCTCGGTGTACGCCAGGGCGACGACGGTGAGCGCCGCGACGTCGTCGACGATGACCAGTGTCAGCAGGAATGTTCGGATGCTCGGCGCCCACCGTCCACCGACCAGCGCTAGGACCCCGAGGGCGAACGCCGTGTCGGTCCCTATGGCGATCCCCCAGCCCCGCGCAGTCGACTCGCCGGCGTTGAACGCGAGGTAGATCAACGCTGGCGCGACAATCCCACCGAGTGCAGCGACGACCGGTGTCGCAACCCGGCGGCGTTCGCGCAGCTCGCCCATGTCGAACTCGCGGCGGAGCTCGAGACCGACGACGAAGAAGAAGAACGCCATCAGCCCGTCGTTGACCCACTGTCGAAAGTCGAGCGACAGCTCGCTGCCGCCGACGCGGATCGCGAGCGTGGTGTCCCACAGGTCCTCGTAGCTCGACGACCACGGCGAGTTCGCCCACACGAGCGCCGCGACTGTCGCCGCGAGCAGAACAACCGCACTCGAGTTCTGGGTCGCGATGAACTCTCGGACAGACCCCGTCAGCCGCGGCAGGCGACGAGTCTGCGCCGTCAACGGTTGCTGCTGGCGTGCCACTGCCCACCATGCTGGTGCCCAGCCAGCAACCCATTCCACCGCGTGACAGACGTCGCCACAGCCACGGCAGCCACCCACGTCGGCCAGTCCAGTCGCTCCGGTGACAATCCGGCGCCAGATGACGCGAACGATCTGCTTGCGGTCTCGGTCAGCGTGCTGCCGCAGATCCGATGGTTGCGTAGGTTCCGCTCCACCAGGCCGTGACGAGCGCGGCGTACTCGTCGGCGGCGTCCTCCCACGTGAAGTGTCCGGCGTCGATGATGTCGAGCTTGCTGGTGGGCAGCCGCCCATGGAGAAACCTGGCGTTGACCGGCGGCACCGCCCGGTCTCGCCCGCCGGCGATGATCTGCACCGGGGTCTGTATCTGCGGCAGCAGATCGCAAAGGAGTGGGAGCTCTGTTGGGTAGGAGCGCACGTAGCGCATCGACTCGACGAAGCGGTCGCCCTCGTAGGACGCGAGGTAGTCGTCGCGGACGAAGTCGGGGAGCGCGTGCCGCTCGATGTCGGTCAGCGCGCCGGCGACGATCTGCCGCGGGTCGGCGCTGCGGTACCCGTCGAGATCGGGCGCTTCGACCCAGTCCTTGAGCACCCCACCCAGCTGAAGTGGAAACACCGAGCATCCACTCCCGACGACAAGGCTGCGAAAACGGCGAGGAAATAAGGCCGCGGCGAAGAGTGAGGCCGCGGTGCCAACGTCGGGACCGACGAGGTGCGGCTCCTCGAGACCGAACGTGTCGGCGACGCGAACAAGGAAGTCGCCCATCGTCCGCGGCGAGAGCAGTTCATCGCGACGCTGGGAGTGGCCGAAGCCGGGCAAGTCGATCGCCACCAGATGCGTGTTTTCGGCGAGTCGCGCCCAGGTCGGCTCGAAGGCGAGCAGGCTCTCCGGCCACGGGCTCAGCAGAAGGGCGTGATCGTCGCGGTCTTCGCTCTGGGCGAAACGGATGGACAACCCGTCGATCGTTCGGAACCGCATCTCGAACGACGGGTTCATCCAGATGCTCACCGTGCAGCTCCCAAGTGCTCGAGGTTGCACTCGCTCGACGAGTTCATCCCGCCCAAGTGTCGTCCGCCCGGGCCGCGCTGGCATCCGCCAGTGGACAGCGCGAGTGGCCAGTCTTGGCCTGGCAGCGCGCCGACACCGGAGCCAGCCAGCGAGGCTAGAGCGGCAGGACGGTGGTCGGGTCGCTGGGCAGGACGCGGTCGAGCTGGTTGCGCGAGCTGATGTCGAGCTTGGTGAAGACCTTGTGCAAGTGGTACTGGACGGTGCGCGGACTGATGAACATCCGGGTGCCGATCTCCGGGTTCGAGAGTCCGTCGCGGGCGAGCCGGGCGATCTGCCGCTCCTGTGCCGTGAGCTCGTCGCGCGTTTCCACCGTGCGTTTGCGGACAGTCTCGCCCGTGGCCAACAGCTCGCGCCGCGCCCGCTCGGCGAACGCCTCGATGCCCATCGTCGCCAGCATCTCGTGGGCGGCGCGCAGCTCCTCGCGCGCGTCGACCCGCCGGTTCTCGCGTCGCAGCCACTCGCCGTAGAGCAGATGGGCGCGGGCGAGCTCTACGCGGATGCTCGTCTGGCCAAGGCGGTCGATGGACTCGCGGTAGAGACTCTCAGCGGCGTCGCCTTGGCTGAGCAGGGCGCGGACGCGGGCTTCGATCCCCAGCGCCCACTCAGTCGGTGTCACCCGCGTGCGCTCGGACAGCCATTCCAGTGCCGCCCTGACAAGCGCCATGTCACCGGTCCTGGACGCCGCCTCCGCCAGCTCGGGGACGACAAAGGGCCCGTACGCCACCAGATCGCGTTCGAAGACTCGCCAAGCGGCCTCGCGCGCGGCATCGTGGCGACCGAGGCCGTTGTCGAGCACCGAGCTCGCGTAGGTCGCGAGGTTGGCGCCCAGACCGCCTGCCCTCGCCTCCTGCAAGGTGGCCTCGATCAGCTCGGACGCTTGCGCCTCCCGGCCGCGCCATGCCGCGAGCATCATCTCGGTAAACACAAGCGGCGGGTTCCCGGTCGCCTCAGCGATCAGGCGCTCTTCTGCGATCAGCTGCGCCGCCGCGGTCGACTCGCCGGCGACATGGTGGGTCCAGGCGAGGAGGTCGAGCGCAAACTGCAACTGCACGAGCGCGCCCGTGTCGCGAGCGAACTGAACCTGGCGAGCGGCCAGGGCATGCCAGGAGTCGTAGTCCCACACCTCCAGGGCGACCGTGGCGCTCCAGCGCCAGCGCCCGACGTCGTCGCTGGCGACGCTCAGAGCGAGAAACGGCTCGAGTGCTCGGGTCAGCGTCGGTGCGGCCGCTTCGTATCCCTCCGTCAAGCGCAGCGCGAACGCGTCGAGCAGGACGTCCACCACCCGCGGCGGGTCGGGGCCGGGGGGCGCGGCGCGCGCGGCCTCGGCCGCCTCCAGCACGCCGCCGGGGCTGTGCAGGTCGGCGGCCCACATCGCGGCCACGAGCGCCTCCAGGTGCGTCTCACGCGCGGAGTCGGCGTCGAGTGGCTCGAGGCGTCTGGCTGCGCTGAGGAGCAGCCGAGCAGCGTCGCTGACGTGTTCCTGATCAAACGCGATCTGCCCGCGCAGGTGCTCCACCTCAGCGGTCCGCAGCGCGTCAAGCGGGCCAGCCTCGACCGCGACCAACAGTCCCAGTGCCGCGTCGAGCGCGCCGGCGTCGCGCCTCACCCGGGCCGTCGCGAGCAGGCGCTGGGCACGGCGACCGGGTTCGGGCGTCAGCATCGCTGCGCGCTCGAGGAACGCGGCCGCTGCTGCCAAGCCCCCGCGCGCTGCGCCCGACCGGCCGAGCGCTCGAGATCCTCGGCGACATCTTCGTCGGCGCCCGGCGCGGCGTGGGACCGGTGCCAGGCGCGACGGTCGGGGTCGACCTCCGGATCGGTGACCTCGGCCAGGGCGCGGTGCACGTCCTGCCGCTCCTCAACTGACGCCGACCGGTAGGCCGCCGAGCGCACCAACGGATGACGAAACCGAACCCGGCCGCCGAACTCGATGAGCCCGGCCTCGACCGCCGGCGTCGCAGCCTCAGTCCCGATCGCGAGCCGCTCGGCAGCTCGCCACACCAGCGACGGCTCGCCCACCGGATCCGCCGCCGCGAGCTGCAGCAGGTGCCGGGTGTCGGCCGGAAGTGCGTCGAGCCGTCGCCGGAAGCTCTCCTCGATTCGCCCCGAGAGCCGGACCCCGCCTGGCAGCCCGAACCCGCCCGCCAGCTCAGCAGGCGTCACCCCCCGTACCAACTCCAACAACGCCAACGGGTTGCCGCGCGTCTCGCTGACGATCTGGTCGCGGACCCGCGCATCCAGCGGCCCGGTCAACACCGAGTCCAGCAACGCCCGCGCGTCGTCCTCGCGTAAACCCTCGACGAGCAGCATCGACAATCCCGCCAACTCATCGCTCGCCACGCGAGCCGCGAAGACCAAGCCGACCGATTCTGCTCCTAGACGGCGCGCCACGAAGGCGAGGACCTGCGCCGAGGCGCTATCGAGCCACTGCTCGTCATCCACCAGACAGACCAGCGGCCGCTCCTCGGCCACCTCGGAGAGCAAGCTCAGCACCGCCAGGCCGACAAAGAAGCGATCCGGCGCCGACCCCGGACTGACGCCGAAAGCGGTTCGCAGCGCATCCCGCTGCGGCACCGGTAATCGCTCGACGCGATCAAGAACCGACGCCAACAACTGGTGCAACCCGGCGAAGGCGAGCTCCAGCTCCGATTGAACACCAGCGGCCCGCACCACACGGCAGCCCGACGCCTGCTCGACGACGTACTCCAACAACGCCGTCTTGCCCACGCCCGGATCGCCACGCACCACCAACGTCCGGCTCTCACCAGCGCGGACAGCCTCGATCAGCCCGTCGAGCACGTCGCATTCGCGGCGCCGGCCCGTTAGCAATGCTGCGCGCCCTGGGATCGGGGAATGTGTCGCCATCAGCCCGGCACCGACGCTAACCGGCGTACCGGCCGCGACGACTAGCCACTGGCGGATGCGAGCGTGCCCCGCCCGCCGTCACCCTCGAGGTATGACACACACAAGGTGGACCCGCGAATGAGCCTGACCCAGTCAACTAGCCGCTTCACTGCGCTGCCCGACGACCAGACGCTCGCGGCGACCGTCACTGCACTCGAAGAGCATGGATTCAACGTCGACGTCGTCGATGACTTCGACGACGCCCGCGACGCGGTCCTCGCCCTCATCCCGGAGGGCTCCTCGGTGATGACCAACACCTCGGTGACGCTGCAGGACACCGGCATCGCCGACGCGATCAACAATGGCGGACCGTACGAGTCGGCGCGCAACAAGATGCTGGCGCTCGACTTCGCGACGCAGGCGCAGGAGATGAAAGCGATCGGCGGCCAGGCCGATTTCGCCCTCGGCAGCGTCCACGCGGTCACTCGCGACGGAGCTCTGTTCATCGCCTCGGCCTCAGGGAGCCAGCTCGCCTCGTACGCCTGGGGCGCCGCCACCGTCATCTTCGTTGTCGGGGCCCAGAAGCTCGTCCCCACGGCGGAAGCGGCACGCCAACGGATCCTCGAACACAGCCTGAAACTGGAGGACGCGCGGGCCTACGCCGCCTACGGGCAGAACAGCTTCGTCGGAAAGATTCTGGAGATCCACCAAGAGTTGCCCGGCCGCATCCACGTCGTCCTCATCCGCCGATCGGTCGGATTCTGAGAGCCTGTCGATGCCAGCGAGTACGGCGATTTCGGGGAGTGTGGGGCTGGCCCGTCGAGCGCGCCTCACCCGACTGATCCAGGGCGGCCCGGCGGCAATTCTGACGGTCGCGTTGTTGACCGGCTGCGCCAACGACGGGCCGATACCCCGTGCCGCGGCGATCACCATCTCGTTGGACGACTTCGCCATCGAGGCTCCAGACGTCGTGCCCGCCGGGCTCGTCGAGGTGCACGGACTCAATGACGGCGACGAGACGCACCAGGCGGTCTTCGCCGAGTTGCCCGACGGGGTCACGGCCAACGAGTACGTATCGACGTTCCTGCAGGACCCAGCCGCCACCTTGGACGCGACGGATCTTCGCGGTGGGCTGCAGTTCGTCCGACCCGGACACGGCCAGGACGTGACGGTGCAGCTCGAACCGGGACGCTACCTGCTTTGGTGCGGACTGCCGGGTCCGGGACCCGGCGAGTCACATCTGGCCCACGGCATGTGGACTGAGCTGACGGTCGAAGACCGAGCAGGCCTCGACGCGCCGATCCTCGACGCAGTCCCGTCGGCCGGCACGATCGAACTGATCAACTGGGCGTTCGCCGCCCCCGACACGCTGCGCGCCGGCGAGGTCTACACCGTCGTCAACTCGGGCACACAGGTACACGAGATCGGCATGGCCTCGTTGGCGAGCGGCGCCACCCGTGACGACGTGCTGGCGTTCCTGTCCGGTGAAGCACCGGCAGGTGCCCCTCCACCGTTCACCGATCTCAGCGGCACCGGGCTGCTCAGTCCGGGCACACGGCAGACGTTGGCGATCGACGTACCACCGGGCCGGTACGTATTGGTCTGCTACCTCCCCGACCCCGACGACGGTCAGCAGCATTTCATGAAAGGCATGATCCACGTTGTCGACGTCGTCTGACGGCAACGCCTCGGGCGCGCCATGAACCCATCGTGTGGTCACCTCGACCAAGTCAGAGATGTGACGCCGAGCAGCGAAGGCTGCGAGGACTGTCTGCGCATCGGTGGCCGGTGGGTGCATCTGCGGATGTGCATGTCGTGCGGCCACGTCGGTTGCTGCGACAACTCGCCGAACCGGCACGCCACCGCCCACTTCCGCTCGCAGCAGCCACCCGATCATCCAGTCCTTCGAGCCGGGCGAGGACTGGTGGTACTGCTACGTCGACGACCTCGCCTTCGCCGTCGACGGCGCACCGTCGTTCGCCCACCGATGAGCGCCGGACCCGCCACCGCGCTGGGCGGCACGCCCAGTTCGGCTCGCCGCAGATCGCCAGCTCGGCCGTCGTGATCGGTGCGGCACGGCTGGGTGAGGGATCAGCTGCTCGCCGAGGGCGCCGTGATCCGCTCCGACGACGACGCCGTGGAGGTAGGCACCGGGTCGGCCGTGCTCGAGAACTCCGTCGTCGTCGGCAACCGCACGATCCCGACGACGATCGGGCGGCGCACCACCTTCGGCCATCGCTGCATCGTGATCGGGGCAACGGTGGGCGACCTGTGCGAGATCGGCAACGCCTCCAAACTGATGCCCGGCGCCCGCCTCGGCGACCGTGTCTTCCTCGGCGAGGGCACCGTCGTGCCGACGGGGATGACCTTGCCGAGTGACGTCGTCGCCGTCGGACGGCCCGCCCGGGTCATCCGCACGGCGTCGGCCGACGACCTCGCCCGCCTCGTCGCCTTGCGCGACGGGGACCTGACGATCCCGCCGCCGACCGCCATCACCGTCGAAGACACCCAGGAGACGATCACCATGGGCCAGCTCTACGAGTATCGAGGCATCGTGCCGACCATCGCGGCGTCGGCGGCCCTGTTCCCGACCGCCGAGATCACCGGCGACGTCGTCGTCGGCGAACGCACGATCATCGGCGCCGGCGTCAAGATCATCGGCGACTCCCACGGCCCGGTGCGCATCGGCAGCGACGTCCAGATCCTCGAGAACACTGTCCTGCACCTGCTCCCGGACAACGACCTGATCATCGACGACGGCGTGATCGTCGGTCCCGGGGCGATGATCCACGGCTGTCGCATCGGCGCCGGCTCCGTGATCGAACCCGGCGCCATCGTCTGTGACGGCAGTGTGCTCGGCGCCGGCTCTGTCGTGCGTGCCGGAGCGGTCGTCAAGCAACGCTCCCGCTTCGCCGCCGGCACCGACATCGACGGCTTCCCCGCCATCGACGTCGGACACATCCCCGCACTCCCCGCGACCCCGGCGTGGGCGCTGCGCCACGACGACCTTCCCGTCCCGACACCCACAGGAGGACCGACCCCATGACCGGCGTGCGTCACGTCGCCCACGCCGTCGCCTCGACTGGCTCGACCAGACCCGCCTACCGGGTCGACGTCCGCGTCGGCGACCCACCAACTCGTCGCCGACGAACCCGCCGCCACCGGTGGTGGCGACCTCGGCCCCACCCCGTTCGGGCTCCTCCTCAGCGCACTGGCGGCCTGCACGGCGACGACCTTGCGCATGTACGCCGACCGTCACGGCTGGGCACTCACCTCCATCGACGTCGGCGTCCGCTACGACCTCGACGACGATGGGCGAGGCGCCATCGAGCGCATGATCACCGTCCCCGTCGACCTTTCCGCCGAGCAACGCCATCGTCTCGCCGACATCGCCGAACGAACCCCCGTGACCCTCGCCGTGCGCGGCGGCACACCGATCAACACCAAGCTCCGCGAGAACCAAACAACCCGAGCGAGCATCTGATGGACGACCCGTCGAAACGACCCTGTCGGCACTGAACGGAAGGGAACCGACCATGGCCACTGTCACGCTGGTCGATGTCAGCAGGTCTTCGACAACGGCGTCCACGTCATCCACGACCTCAGCCTGGACATCGCCGAGAGCGAGTTCCTCGTGCTCGTCGGGCCGTCGGGCAGCGGCAAGTCCACCGCCTTGCGGATGGTCGCCGGGCTGGAGTCGATCACCAGCGGTGAGATACGTATCGGCGACAAGGTCGTCAACGACGTCCAGCCGAAGGACCGCGACATCGCCATGGTCTTCCAGAACTATGCGCTGTACCCGCACATGACGGTGTTCGACAACATCGCTATCGCCACGACCTGCCCACCAACGTGTTCGTCGGCGCCTTCATCGGGCCCCTTTCGATGAACCTCTACGACGGCACGCTGACGTTCGGCGGCGACACCGGGTCGATCCAGATCGGCTCACAAACCATCGCCATCCCGACTGTGACGTTCACCAAGCGACGTGCGATCACCTCGGACGGCTACACCGGCCGCAACTCGGCGTGAGCACCGGCGAGGAGCCCGCCATCGAAGCCACGTCGACGGCTGACGGCATCACGCTGGGATTGGACACGTTCGGCGATCTCACCAACGGCGACGACGGCCGGCCACTGACGCACGCCCAGACGATTCGCAACCTCGTCGACCAAGGAATCCTCGCCGACCAGGTGGGCGTCGGCTACTTCGGAATCGGCGAGCACCACACCGACTACTTCCCGCTGTCTGCTGGCGACGTGGTACTCGGTGCGATCGCCTCGCGCACGTCCCAAATCCATCTCGGCTCGGCCGTCACGGTGATCAGCTCGGACGACCCGGTGCGGGTGTTTCAGCGCTATGCGACGCTCGACGCGCTGTCGAACGGCCGCGCCGAAGTCATCCTCGGTCGCGGGTCGAGCATCGAATCGTTCCCACTATTCGGCTACGACCTGCGCGACTACGAGGAGCTCTTCGAGGAGAAGGTCAATCTCTTCGCCGAACTGCTCAAGGAGCAACCGGTGACGTGGAACGGAAAAACTCGCCCGGCACTCGACGGGCTCTCGGTGTATCCCCACACCGAGTCCGGATCGATACCGACGTGGATCGGTGTCGGCGGCAGTCCGGAGTCGGTCGTACGCGCCGCTCGCTACGGGTTTTCGCTGATGCTGGCAATTATCGGCGGCCCCCCAGAGCGATTCGCCCCGTTCGCCGGCCTGTTCCGCGAGGCGCTCGGCAAATTCGACTTCTCGGAGCAGCCAGTCGGCGTGCACTGTCCCGGGCACATCGCTGCGACCGACCAGCAGGCCCGCGAGGAGTTGTGGCCCTTTTATGCCGACCTCGTCGGGCGCGTCGGCAAGGAACGCGGGTGGAGCGCTCCGACCCGGGAGACCTTCGACCGAGAGGTCGGGCCCAACGGCGCCTATCACGTCGGTTCGCCCGAGACCGTGGCGCGAAAGATCGCCAACACTCTCACGGCGCTGCAGGCGACACGATTCGACCTCAAGTACGGGATGGGCGGACTCGCCCACTCGAAGCTCATGACGGCCATCGAGCTCTACGGCACACAGGTCGCCCCGCTCGTTCGTGAACTGCTGGCGTGAACGTCCTTGTACCGACGAAGGATCCGCGTGACAAGCTAACGAACACACTGCGATCCGCCGAAGCCTCCCCACAGCCGCGCTAAGGGGGGAAGGTGAGGCGCTTCTCGGTCCGGCCGACGTTCACCGTCCGAGGTCGCACGTTCAAAGGATTGCGGGTTTGGTCGGGCAAGCCACTGCACCCGCCGCTCACCGACTTCCCGATCGCCGCTATGTGCTCGCCGCGGTGTTCTACGTGATCTCGTTCATCGGCGGCGACGATCACACGTGGGCGGAGGAGTCTTTGCATACCGGCACGTACGTCTTCATCGGCGGCGCCGGCGTATCGGTGCTCACCGCAGTGACCGGATGGGATGCGTGGAAGTCCTCCAGGCCGGAACCCAGGCGCGCCGCACGATCAACAGCCACGGCACGATCATGATCACGGTCACGCTGCCCGCTCGCTGACATCGGATGGCGACTGAACCACCACAACGGCCAGCACATAACTCCGCCTTCGGTCTCGTCCTCCTGTCGATGGTCATCGCGTTGATGGTGTCGGTGGGTGCGGCGTTCGGCTGCGACCTCATTGGCCCCGCGCCCCCACGGCTCGGGCCGCTGCGCGACGGCCACCGGCGAATCGGTCCTGTCTGTCACGGCCAGGTTCACAAACTCGCGCCGCGCTCGACACTGCGCCTTCGCTGGCTCGCGGTCGGGCGCGCGCTCTGTCATGTCCGTCGAGCCGGCAGCCCCAAAGGCCAGCGGGAAACCCGTCGAGCGGACGCATGGCGTCACGGGCTGGTAAGCGCCTTGGTCAACCCGTCGAGGTCCTCGACGGTGACCGTCAGCGCCGAGTGGCCCTTGCGTCTGAGCGGGGAAGGCACCTTCTCGCGGAAGTGGATGCACACGCCGGCGTCCGCGTTCGTTCCGAACGTGAGCCCATCGTCCTTCCACGAGCCCCTGGCACCGGCGGCAGTCCACCAGCGGTAGTTCCGGGTGATGTGAGCGCCATCGACATTTTCCAGCGGGGTCTCCAGCTTGAGGAGGCCGAACGTCGCCCGCAGCCGACCGTCGTCGGTGAGCGTGACTCCGTCCTTCGCTGGCCGAACGCCGAACACACCCCAGAAGACGACCAGCCGTTTGTCGAACGAGTATCGGTACAACGTGGTCACGGGCGCATACCTCCGCTCACAGTGTGGGACGATCCCAAGGCCGTGTCGAGGTCTCGGACCCGCCGACCCTTCCCGGTCGGCGCCGGCCAGTTGAACCAACGAGCCTCACGGAGCTTGCATTCCGGGAATCCCGGACAGGTGGAGCCGAGGCTCGTGCGAGGCCTGCTGCCCTCGGAGATCACCGAGGGCCGGCCGTAATCGAAGCAGCGAGCGAGTCAGGTAGCGACACCACGCCGGCTGTGATTTGGGCCATGATCCAGTCGTACATCAGCGAAGCGGTGGTGCCGCCGCGCTTCGAATCGATGCTGCTGACCAGGGCTCGTTCCGGCGAGGCCCAGTTGGCCACATGTGCGAGCGCTGCGGTGTTGTTGATTCGGAGGCCGTGATCGATCGACGTCACGTTCACGGCGACCGCCGGTTGGTGATCGATCAGAACCAGGACCGAGTTTTCGATGGTCAGTTCGTTCGGATTGGTCAGTTCGTTCGGACTGTTGGTCATGTCAGGGTCCTCTTTCAATGTGGGGCATGAGTCAGGTGGAAGAACGAGTCGGCGACATCCCTCTTCGCCGTGAGCTCCGGGCGGGCGTCGCGCCAACGTGCCCAGGCACGGAGGCAGCTCTACTTCCTGAGCGAGGCCTCCAGGTTGCCGAGCACACCGAGCTGGCCGAGCATGATGGTTCCGGCGTAGTAGCAGTCGAACGCGCTCACCTTCCCGTCCTCAAGATGCCAGACATCGACGCATGGGACGTGAAACTCCTTACCGGTAGCGGGGATCGTTCCCAGGGCCGTGGGAAGGTCACCGAGGTGGGTTCCGTTCAGCGACAGCTGAACGACGACGACGTCACCGTCGAAGTAGAGGTCGTTGAGTTCACGGTGCATGTCCGGAAATGCAACCGAGTAGATGTCGGCCGCGCGAGCGACTTCGTCGCCCTCGTATTTGAGTCCGGCCGGGACGTCCCACCAGTAGCCGTTCTCGGTGAACAGTGACCGAAATCTCTTGGGTTCCTTCTCTGCGACCTCGTACAGGTTGCGGATAGTCGCTTCGTGTGAAGCCCTCGTGGTCTCCTGCTCGTCAACCTGTTGATTCATGTCTGTCTGCCTCTCAATCTGTCGTGATTCGTTCGGCTCGTCGACCCAGTGGCGAGTGTGGTTCGCGACGGCCGCGCTCGCATCCGCCACTCGCCAGCGCGTATGGCCGGTTCGTCGCGCCTGACGCAGACACGGCACCCAGAACTGCCTGTAATCCGCGTGTCGTCACCGATTCAGCCGGAAGCTCGGAACCCGCGCAGATCAGACGGGTCGGGCGTCGAGGTGTAGACACACACGCCCAACGGCGTGTCGTCGAGCCGTCTCGACTTCAATTCGACGTCGGCTACAGAACGCGGCCAGCCGATGATCGGTCGGCACAGCCGTAACGCGCGGAAGAGTTCAGCCCCCCGTCGATGGACGCCGAGGCCGCCATCATCAGGCCGAGGGCGGGAGCGCGGAGGCCGAAGTATGGGGCGTCTGCCCGACCGGAGATCTGCCCGAGCGCGCGATGACAGCGTCGACGACCAGTCGGTCGCCGCTGTTATGGCGCGGGCAAGAAGAGTCGAAGTCGAACAGCCGCGAGTGGCGGCAGCGAGTGACGCTTGGTCCTGACGTTCTCGTATTCATCGGATGTCTGAATAGGATGCGGGTGATCTCGAACACAGAAAGGGGGCGCCCAGATGTCATCCACGGTTGCCGACATTGCCGGCTTCACCAGCGACCGCTTCGGGATGTTCATCCATTTCGGCCTGTACAGCGTCGCCGGGCGCCACGAGTGGGTGAAGAACCGTGAGCGCCTCACCGACGAGCAGTACCAGCCGTACTTCGAGGGGTTCGATCCCGATCTCTTCGACGCTCGCGAGATCGCGGCGATGGCCCGGCAGGCCGGGGCGCGCTACGTCGTGCTCACGACGAAGCACCACGACGGCTTCTGCCTGTGGGACTCCAACCTCACCGACTACACGTCGGTCGCTGCGACGGGCCGCGACCTCGTGGCCGAGTACGTCGCCGCGGTGCGAGCCGAGGGTCTCAAGGTCGGCTTCTACCACTCGGTCATCGACTGGCACCACCCTGATTTCACGGTCGACCGGTTCCACCCATTACGCGGCGGCGACCTCACTGCCCTCAATGCCGGCCGCGACATGAGTCGCTACCGCGCATATCTCCACGGCCAGGTCCGTGAGTTGTTGTCCGGGTACGGCAAGATCGACGTGCTCTTCTACGACTTCACTTATCCCGGCGAGGTGGACGGACTGCCTGGCAAGGGCCCGCAGGACTGGGACGCCGAGTCCCTGCTGGCGCTGACTCGTGAGCTGCAGCCTGGCATCGTCGTCAACGACCGCCTCGGCATCTCGGCCGACTACACCACCCCAGAGCAGTTCCAGCCGACGTCGCCAGTGATCGATCGAGACGGAAATCTCGTCGTGTGGGAGGTCTGCCACACCATCAACGGGTCGTGGGGCTACGACCGTGCCAATCTGGCCTACAAGGCGCCGGAACTGCTCGTCCAGATGCTGATCACGTCGGTCGCCAACGGCGGCAACATGATCCTCAACGTTGGCCCAACCGGCCGGGGCTCGATCGATCCCCGCGACGCGGCGGGCTTCCGGGCGGTCGGCGACTGGATGCGGCTGCACGGCCGGTCCATCCACGACTGCGGCCCCGCTGACTTCGCACCGCCGGCCAACTGTGTGTACACGAAGCGCGGCAACCGGTTGTATGTCCATCTGCTGGCGTGGCCCTTGCATCACCTGCATCTTCCCGGGCTGGCCGGCAAGGTGCGCTTTGCTCAGCTGCTCAACGACGGTGCCGAGGTTGCCGTCGAGCGCCATGCCGGAGAAGGCACGTCGCCGATCGATCCGCCCGGACAGGCGCCCGATACGGTCACCATTCGCCTGCCGGTCGTCCGTCCCGATGTCCTCGTGCCCGTCGTCGAGCTGTTCCTCGACGACTGACGCAGGGTGACCGGCGTCACTCGAACCTGTCTGAAGTTCGTTGCAAACATCGGAGGTGTGTTCTTGACAAACATCGGAGGTTTGTTACAGTAAACGGCCTAGCGGGGATCCGTCCCTGCGGCCAAGGGGGGATTTCATCGATGTCGAATCTCAAGGTTGCGCGTCCGGATCGCCGTTGTAGGGCACACGCGCTGGCGACCGCGACCGCACTACTCGCCGTCCTCGCCGGCGGCACGACGGCGATCGCCAGCGCCAGCGGAACGACTCCAACAACGGGTGAAGACGTAACGCTCCGCTGGCAGATGTGGACCGGCCCCGAGGACCAACCGCTCTTCGAGTCGATGGCCGATCTCGTGACCGAGCAGTACCCGAACATTCACGTCGAGTTCGAGCCGACCACGTTCGCCGACCACTTCACCGGATTGGTCACTGCCGCCGCGGCGGGCAACCTCCCGTGTCTCGCCGGACTACAGAGTCTGCGAACGCTCGGGTTCGGCGACGTCTTTGTTCCGCTCGACGACATGGTCGCCTCGAGCGGTCTCGACATCGAGGACTTCAACCCGACGATCCTCGACGGCCTGACGCTCGACGGCAACGTGCTCGCGCTGCCGTACGACGTCGGCCCCGTTCTGGTCTTCTACAACAAGGACACGTTCGCCGACGCCGGCGTCGCCGAACCAGCGCTCGACTGGACTGCCGACGACTTCCAGGCGGCAGCCGAGGGCGTGGCCAGCGACGACATCGACGGTGTGGCCCTGTGGTCCGACATCTTCTTCGTCGAGCCCATGATCTACGGATACAACGGGTCGCGGCTCGTCGACGAGGCCAACCAGATCACCCTCGACAATCCTGACACGGTCGCCGGGCTCGAGTGGTACGTCGATCTCGCCTCGTCCGACGCGGCAACCCCGATGGGCGGCGCCAATTACAACCCGACAGCCCTGTTCAGCAGTGGCGAGGCGGCGATGACAACGGGCGGCCCGTGGGACATCCAACCCATCCTGGCAGACGCCGACTTCGAGATCGGCGTGGCAGTGGTGCCGGGCGGCCGGACACTGTCGGCGGGTTCCGGGTTCGGCATCACCCAGGACTGCGACCATCCCGACGAGGCCTTCCAGGCCCTGTCGGTTCTCACCGGCCCCGAAGCACTCGCCATGATCGGCGAGGCCGGCCGCGGCTACCCGGCCCGCGAGTCGCAGACCCAGCTGTATTACGACAACTTCCCGGTCGCCACCGAGGCGCTCACCACATCGTGGGAACAGGCCGAGCCGTTCCGCGGAGCCGAGCTCTACGACCAGCTGAACACCCAGGTCATCCAGTTCCTCCCGTCGGCGGTCAGCGGCGACATCACGGTGGAGGACATGATCGCAGACGTTCAAAACGCCGTCGGCGCATGAACGGGTGACCGTCCGGAGGCACGAGGGTCGCGCGTCCGCCGGGTTCATCCTCCCGGCGGCCGCCGGCCTCGCGGTCTTCACCGTCATCCCGATCGTCGCGGCGATCGTCCTCAGCCTGTTCAACTACCCGCTGATCGGCGACGCCAGGTACGTCGGGCTCGCCAACTTCCGCCGGCTCTTCAATACTGATCCGCTGTTCTGGCAGGTCTTCCGCAACACGTTCGTGTTCGTGCTGTGGTACGTGCCGGCGAACTTCGTGATCTCGCTCGCCCTTGCCGCGTTGATTTCGCCAAAGATCAAGGGGCGCTCGGCACTCCGCACCGTCCTGTTCGTGCCGGTCGTTGCCCCCCTCATCGCCAGCGCCGCCATCTTCAGGCTCATCTTCGACCGCCGGGGCATCGCCAACCAGATCCTCGGCACGTTCGGCATCGACGGGCCGAACTGGACCCTCGAGCCGCGTTGGGCGATGTTCGCCGTCGTCGTGCTCTCGCTCTGGCTCGCCGTTGGCTACAACATCGTCGTCTACTCGGCGGCGCTCGACGCCATCCCCGACTCGGTGCTCGACGCGGCGACGATGGACGGCGCCAGCTCGTGGAGCCGCTTCTGGCGGATACAGGTTCCACTCATCACGCCGTCGATCTTCTTCGCGACCGTACTCACGCTCATCACCTCGTTCCAGGTGTTCGCCCAAGCCAAGATCCTCACCGACGGCGGCCCCCGCGGCGCGACCACCACACTCGTGATGCACCTCTACAACATGGGCTTCAGGAATCGCTTCGAGCTCGGCTACGCCGCGTCGATCGGCATGGTCCTGTTCGTGATCATCGTGGCAGTGTCGGCGCTGCAATTCCGGTTGCAGAAGCGCTGGGTGCACTATGAGTCGTGATGACACGTGGACGGCGCGTCGAGTCCTGCACCACGTCGTCGTGTACGCGGTCATCGGGATCTACGTCCTCCCGCTGGTATGGATGCTGTGCAACTCGTTGAACACGAGCGAGCAGTCCCGTCGCCCATCGCCGCGTCTGCTGCCGCAGTCGTTCCGGTGGCGCAATTTCACCGAAGCGTGGACCACCGGCCACTTCGGCACGTTCATCCGCAACGGTCTGGTGGTCTCCACCATCTCCACGCTGATCACGGTGATCGTGTCGATCCTCGCCGGCTACGCCTTCGCCCGACTCAGGTTCCACGGACGCGACGCCTTGTTCTTCGTGTTCCTGATGACGTTGATGATCCCGCAGGATCTTCTCGTCGTGCCGCTGTACATCGAGATGAGCACGATCGGCTGGGTCAACACGTTCCAGGCGCTGATCCTCCCGTGGGCGTTCACGGCGTTCGGAACCTTCCTACTGCGCCAGTTCTTCATGTCGATACCGACCGAATTGGAACAGGCGGCATCGATCGACGGGGCCAGGCGACTGGCGACGCTGCGCTATGTGATGATCCCGATTGCCCGGCCGGCCATCGCCACAGTGGCCATCTTCCAATTCATCGCCATCTGGAACCTCTACATCTGGCCGCTGGTCATCCTGCAAGGTCAGGACAAGGCGACCGTTCCCCTCGGACTGAGCTTCTTCATCGACCAGGGCGGCGCCGAATGGAACATCATCATGGCAGCCGCGACAATCTCGATCGTGCCGACGACGTTGCTCGTCGTCGCACTGTCACGCTACCTCGTCCGGGGCATCACCACCGCCGGCTTCGGCGGCCGATAGATGACCGCGACACTCATCAGCCAGATGTACGCTTGCAGACATCCGATGAATGAAGTCCTTCGCATCGTCGCCGAGCCTTCGCCGGTCGCCAAGACCAGCCGCACCGACGACGCCATCGCTCGGGTCAAGCAGATGATCCTCGACGGCGAACTGCTCCCTGGCGACCGCCTGCCGCGGGAGGCAGACCTCGCCGAGCGCCTCGGGTTGTCCCGGTCGAGCCTGCGCGAAGCAGTGCGTGCCCTGACGCTCGTCCGGGTCCTCGACGTCCGTCAGGGCGACGGCACGTTCGTCACCAGCCTCGATCCGTCGATGCTGCTGGAGTCGTTCGCCTTCGTCGTCGACCTCCACCGGGTTGACAACGTCCTCCACTTCTTCCACGTCCGCCGGCTGCTCGAACCGGAAGCGACGGCCCTCGCCGCGACCGGAATGAGCGACGAGGAGGTGAGCGGTCTGCACCAACACCTCGCCGCCCTGGGACCGCAGCCCACGGTGAACGACCTCGTCGTCAACGACATCGAGTTCCACCGCCGGATCGTCTACGGGAGCGGCAATCCGGTGCTCGCCTCCCTGCTGGAGAGTCTCACCGGACCGACGCAGCGGGCCCGGCTGTGGCGCGGCGTGGCCCAGCGCGACGCCGTCGGACGCACGCTCGCCGAGCACCAGGCCATCGCCGATGCGATCAGCCATCGCCAACCGGAGATGGCCAGGGCGGCGGCCCTCCTGCATGTCGCCGGGCTCGAGTTGTTCCTTCGCGAGCACGCTGCCGACGCGCCACTCGGCGACGCTCAGGGCAATGACAACGCGTAGACCTGGCTCGCCGTGGCGGCGAACACGTCATCGCGTTCGACGACGCTGAGTCCTGCCGTCAGCGCCTCGGCGGTGGCCACCACGGTTTCGTAGCCGGCGGCCAGCTCGCACACCGGCCAATCGGAGCCGAACATCGTGCGGCGGGCGCCGAGAGCGTCGAGCAAGTGGTCGACCACGGGAACGAGGTCCGCTGGAGTCCACGACGGCCAGCTCGCCTCGGTGACGAGCCCCGACAGCTTGACGGCGGCGAGGGCGTCGCCGAGGCGCCGTTCGGCGAGTCCGAGGCCGTAGTGCGGGGCGGTGTCGAAGTAGGCGATGCCGAGCCGGATCGCCGTGGCGACGGTGGCGGTGGCGGTGGCCGTTGATCGTGCGGTAGAGGTTCCCCAGCGGCGCTGTGCCGAGTCCGAGCGGCGACACCGTAACCGCCGAACCGCCGAGCCGGCGCGGTGGTGTCATTCCAACGACCACACGGCCCGCATGCCGGAGTCGCGGCCGGAGTAGTCGTCCTCGACCTCGAGCAGCTCCGCCATCCGCGCCTGCCACGGGATGTTCGCCGGGTGGTCGCGCAGGGCGGCGCGCATCGCCTTGTAGTCGTCGCAATCGACGACGTGGAAGAGGTCGCGCCCGTCCCGCCAGATCCGCCATTGGTGGACACCGGCGGCGCGGCAGCGCGGCGTCGAGCTCGGCGGGGATGGTGGCGTGGATGCGGTCGTAGTCCGCCTCACGGCCGGCCTTGAGGACCGTGTGCAGGGCGATCGTCTCCATCAGCTCTCCTCGCGGGTGCTCCGACGGGTCAATCCTGGGCCTTCCGCTCGTGATCCGGGCGACGATGAGGGCGAGCCAGGATGATCCAACCGTAG
>CAVSZO010000003.1:0-30334 GCA_963732335.1 Ilumatobacteraceae bacterium
TGCTCAACGAGTCGAAGCACTCGCCAATGGCGTGGTGCGCGTTGGGTGCCTCCTGACGGTGTGTGGCGGGAGACGGCCGACTGGGACGTCTTGATACTCGGGGCCACGGCGGTCGGCGTCAAGGTCAGCGAGGACGGTGACCGCGTCGTGGTCGGGTCCGGGTCGCTGACTGCGGAGATCGACCGTCCCACCGGCGTCAATCGCTTCGTCACAGCAGAGGGTGTCGAGATTGCCGGCGACGCCGGCGCGGGGGCGGTGAGCTGGAACGAAGAACGAGTCCTGGTGTGCAAACGGCGGCATCCGCAGGAGCGTCACTCGGGTTTCGGCGAGCGCGCCGACCCTCGATCAGACGGCCGGCACGAAGACATTCTGGAACGTCAACGCCCGCCAGTACGGACCGCACACCGACGAGATGTACTGCTCGGTTCCCGTCTGCCTCGCTCACCGCCCGGGCGTCGTCTACGGGTTCGTGCTCAACACACCTGGCTGGGCGTGGATCACGGGCGACCGCGGACACAGAGATCTGGTCGGCGGAGGTGGCCGGCCGCGAGCTCGACTACGTCGTCGTCCACGGCGATGACCCGGCGCAGGTGCTCGAACGACTGACCGCCCTGATCGGCCAGATCGAGCTGCCGCCGCGATGGGCGATCGGCTACCACCAGTCGCACTGGGGGTACGACTCAGCGGCAAGGCTGCGTGATGTCGCCGGCGAGTTCGCCCGCCGGCGACTGCCCTGTGACGCGATCCACCTCGACATCTCCTACATGCACGGCCACCGGGTGTTCACCTGGGACACCAAGCGCTTCCCCGATCCAGCAGGCTTGATCTCCGAGCTCGGGCAGCGCGGGATGCAGTGCGTGGCGATCGTCGATCCCGGCGTCAAGCTCGAGCCCGGCAACCCGGTGTACGACGGCGGCCTCGGCCGCGACGCGTTCGTGCGTGATGCTGGCGGCGAGCACGTCACCGGCTACGTGTGGCCGGGGCGCTGCGTGTTCCCCGATTTCCTTCGCCCCGACGTCCGCACCTGGTGGGCGGAACTGCACGCGGCCCTCGTCGGACCCGGTGTCGCCGGAATCTGGAACGACATGAACGAGCCGGCGATCTACGACGGACCAGTCGGCGCCGAGATCGTCGCCTCGGTCGTCGAGATGCCCGGCGATGCCGTGCACGGTCCGCCGGACCGCCCTGTCCGACACGCCGACGTGCACAACGTCTACGGGCTGTCGATGGCCCGGGCGGCCGCCGAGGCGATGACACGTCTGCGCCCAGACCGCCGCGCGTTCGCCCTCTCCCGCTCGGGGTTCACCGGTATCCAGCGCTACGCCGCGATCTGGACCGGCGACAACACGTCGTCGTGGGAGCATCTGCAGCTGTCGCTACCGATGTTGTGCAACCTCGGCCTGTCCGGCGTCCCGTTTGTCGGCGCCGACATCGGTGGATTCTGGGGCGACGCCACCCCGGAGTTGTTCGCCCGCTGGATCCAAGCCGGGGTGCTGTATCCGCTGATGCGCGGTCACTCGCACGTGCGGAACCGTCCCAACGAACCGTGGGAGTTCGGCGCTGACGTCGAAGCAGTCGCCCGAGCGGCCCTCCGGCTGCGCGCCGAGCTGCGGCCGTACCTGTACACGCTGTTCCACGAAGCGGCGACGAAGGGGTCGCCGATCCTGCGCCCGTTGCTGTGGGAGTTCTTCGCCGACCCGCGTGCGGCGCTCATCGAGGACGAGGTGTTGCTCGGCGATGCGATGCTGGCTGCACCCGTCTGCCACGCCGGACAACGTGTGCGCGACGTCTACCTCCCGGCCGGACGCTGGTACGACTGGTGGAGCGGGGAGGCATACGAGGGGCCCGTGGACGGATCGGTCGCCGCCCCGTTGGAGCGCCTCGCCGCTGTTCGGTCGAGGAGGAACCGTCGTCCCACTCGCCACCGTCGACGACAGAGGAAGGACCGACGACGAGCTCGCTCACCCTCCGCGTGTTCCCGGGCGACGGTGCCGGCTCCATCTACGACGACGACGGCGAGACATTCGACTACCGGCGCGGGAGGGTCCGCGTTGCGCCGATACCGCGTGCGCACCGAACACGGCGCTGCACGGTCGTGAGCCTGTCGGCGGTCGAAGGTTGGCTTCGCCGCGAGGCATCATCGCCTTGTGTTCGAGTCACCGGATGCGCACGTCGGTCGGAGGTGGTCGACACGGGCGACGCCCTCGAGGTGGCGCTGCCAACAGGCTCAGCCCGCTAATCGGCCTCGCCACGGGCTGACAGGTCGATCGGTACCATCACTGAGATGAGGACCGATCGTGCTCGGCCCGCCGCCTGCGTTACGAACCGCTCGAGCTCAGCATGCTCGGCATCACACCGTCCGAACTGGCGCCCAGATCGATTGGCCGCCCGCACCTGGTCGATGACCCGCTGTACGTGGAGCCCGCGGCGGACGTCGCACGGGTGAACGGTGGTGCCGGAGCGGATCATCCCCGCCAGTTCGTCGAGGAGCGTTCCGTAGCACTCGAGTGGCGGTGCCCGGCGTGCGCTCAGGGAGAGGCGTCCGGCGCTGCCGTACACGTCGAACTCGAGCACCGACGGATCGATCGGTAGTCGCATCGACAGTGACGCCGTGCTCGTCGCTCCGCCATCGTGCGCACAGACCACCTGCCACAGGTCGGGCTCGTTGAACGTCGCCGAGCGGATGTCGACGATCGTCCCGAGGGCGGCGTCGAGGAGGTCGAACAGGTGCGGCCCGATGTCGAGCAGGGCACCGCTTTCCTGCCGCCACGCCGACCCGGCGAACTCGCCGCCGAGCAGCGCGCCAGACAGCCAGCGGGCAGTGCCCCCGCTCCACGGGCCGCCGGCGTCGATGTCGGCGAGCCATTGTCGGGTCTCCGGTGCGAAGCGAGTCGTCAGGACGACGAGGCTGGCGACACCAGCAGCGGTGATGGCATCGGCCAGGCGCGCGGCGCCGTCGAGCGAGTCGGCGATCGGCTTCTCGAGGATGACATGGCGGCCCGCCCGGGCGGCCGCCACGGCGATGTCCGGCTGCACCGAGGGGGGCACGGAGATCGCCACGACGTCGACGGCGTCGATCAACGCGCCGACCTCCTCGAAGGCGGTGGCCCCGTGGTCGGCGGCGAGTTCGCCGGCGACGGCGGACCGTCGGGTCCAGACACCGGTGAGTTCGAACCCGGGATGAGCGACGATGGCAGGCGCGTGAACACGCCGCGCCCACGGTCCGCCGCCGATGAGTCCCACTCGTAGCCGCGCCGCCATCCACGTAGCATCGCAGCTGGTGGGCCCCCCGAAGAGACTCGACCAGCTCGACCTCGCGCAGCGGCTGGGACGCCGCGAGTACGAGCGGCGCGTCGAGGTTGCCCAGCGGCGGTTGCTCCAGCTGCGGCTCCACCTCGGCGGCCAACTCGGGTCGGGGGAGATCGGCCCCGGATTGCTGGTCGTGCTCGAGGGCCCCGACGCCAGCGGCAAGGGTGGGGCGATCAAGCGCATCGTCGAGAACCTCGATCCGCGCCACTACACCGTCAGGTCGTACGCCGCGCCGACGTCCGACGAGAAGCGCCATCACTTCCTCCGCCGCTTCTTCCGGGAGATTCCGGGTCGCGGTGGGATGTGCGTGTTCGACCGCAGCTGGTATGGCCGCGTCCTCGTCGAGCGGGTCGAGGGCTTCGCCACCAAGGAGCAGTGGACGCGGGCGTTCGAGGAGATCGTCGGCTTCGAGCGCACATTGGTGCTCGAGGGGTTGATCCTCGTCAAGTTCTGGCTGCACATCAGCGAGGCGCAGCAGCTCGCCCGCTTCGATGGGCGGCAGGCGGACCCGCTGAAGCGCTGGAAGCTGACCGAGGAGGACTGGCGCAACCGGGCGAAGAACCGCCTCTACGACGAAGCCGCCGAGGACGTGTTCGCCCGCACCGATCACGAGCTGGCGCCGTGGGACCTGATCGCCGCCGAGCAGAAGCGGTTCGCTCGGGTCGCCGTGCTGGAGCGGCTCAACGAGCGGGTCGAGGCCGGGATGCGGCGGTGGGGCTCCAGGTGCCCGACGACACACTCGCTTGACACCGTGAGCGTTGCGCCGCCGCGCGCCGGTCCATAAGGTGCCGCCGTTGAACATCACCTCGTCGGGCCGCACCGCTCGCGCCGGACCTCGAAAGGGAACACTGCCGATGAAGAAACGGTCCACGACTCATGGTCGCCCTCACCGGCGGCGTCATCGGGTTCCTCGCCGCCGGGTCGGCAGTGCTGGCGGCCGCGCCGAACTCGTCGTCCGAGACCGTCGAGCTGTCGCTGCTCGACAACTCGATCCGTGGCGGCAAGAACGAGCGCGCCGCGATCTGGATCGAGGACGAGCTGATCCCCGCCTTCGAGGCCGAGATGGAAGCGGCCGGGACGCCCGTCGAGGTGTCGTTCGAAGGTCAAGGCGTCGACGACGAGGACTACAAGACGCAGATGGCGCTCGATCTCGGCTCGGGTGAGGGTCCAGACGTGATGTCGATCGACGGCATTTGGGTCGGCGAGTTCGCCACCGCCGAGTACATCCGACCGCTCACCGACGTCGTCGGGCCGGAAGTCGAGGAGTGGGAAGGCTGGGCCCAGATCAACGAAGCGGTTCAGGCCAACGGCATGTTCGAGGGCGCCCGGTACGGGATCCCGCAGGGCACCGACGGACGGGTCATCTACTTCAACAAGGAGATCTTCGCTGCCGCCGGTCTGCCCGAGGACTGGCAACCGGCGACCGTCGAGGAGGTCCTCGAAGCGGCGCGGACGATCAAGGAGTCGAACCCCGACGTCATCCCGATCCAGCTCAACGGTGGCGTGTCGATGGGCGAGGCGACGACGATGCAGGGCGCCCTGCCGCTGCTTGCTGCCGCCGGCTCGCCCGTCTACGACGAAGAGGCCGGCTTGTGGACCGGCGGCACCGAGGACATGATCGAGATGCTCGGCACCTATGCCACGATCTACGGCGACGAGGAGCTCGGCGACGCCGACATGCAGCTGCTCCAGGACGGCCGTGACCGCTCGTTCGAGGCGTTCGCCAACGGCGAGGTCGGCATGCTCATCGAGGGTGACTACTTCTGGCGGTCCGTCGTCCACCCCGATCCCGAACAAGCGCTGTTTCCAATGGAGAACCGCGACGAGGTCGTCGGCTGGGCGATCATCCCCGCCTACGAGGCCGGTGGTGCACTCGGCGGGCTCGACGGGGCGTCGATGTCCGGCGGCGGCGTGTGGACGATGAACCCGAACACCGAGCACGCGGCCGAGGCGTGGGCGTTGCTCACGTTCATGAACACCGCCGAACAGGTCACGGCCGGCCTCGGTGGCCAGCCACGCATCACGAACCGCGAGGACGTCAACGCCGAGGTGCTCACCGAAGACCCGATGCTGGCGTTCATGGCCGAGGAGGTCTTGCCGCTGACCCACTTCCGCCCGCGACTCGCCGAGTACCCGCAGGTGTCGGTTGCCCTGCAGGAAGCTGTCGAGTCGGTGGTCACCGGCACGTCGCCCGAGGACGCCGCCGCTCAGTACCAAACGGCGCATCGAGGAGATCGTCGGTGCCGACGCATCGCCGGCTCCGAGGCCTGATGCGACCTCGGTGAATGGCTGACGCCCCAGTCGTCGCGGCCGTTGAACCCGCACAGCGTCGCCGCCGGGGTAGCAACTCCGGCGGCGAGCTGTTCGGTACTCGTGGAGCGATGGCGTTCGTGGGGCCGGCGGCGATCGTCGTCGCCATCTTCCTCGTCGTCCCGGCGGTGTGGACGCTCTACCTCGGGCTCACCAACCGCACGCTGACGGGGGTCACCGCCATCCATCCCGAGTTCGTCGGGCTGGAGAACTATCGCGACGCCCTCAGCGACGAGCAGTTCTGGCAGTCGCTCCGGACGACGCTGCAATATGTCGTCGGCTCGGCGATCATCGGTCAGGCGGTGCTCGGCTTCACGCTGGCATGGATGTTCCGCAACTGGCACAGCTGGGTGCGCCGAGTCCTCGAACTGCTCATCGTCTTCGCCTGGATCATCCCCGGCACCGTCGTCGCCCGCCTGTGGCGAGCCTTCCTCGACGAGGAGGGCACGCTCAACCTGTTGCTGCCGTTCAATCCGGAGTGGTTGATCGACTACGAGCTGCTGTCGATCGTCGTCGCCAACACGTGGCGCGGCACCGCCTTCTCGATGCTGCTCTTCGGCGCCGCCCTCAACTCACTGCCGCCGTCGTACCTCGAGACGGCGCGGCTGGCCGGCGCCTCGACGTGGCAGCAGCTCACCGGTGTCGTGCTGCCCTCGATCAAGGGCTACATCCTCACCAACCTGCTGCTGATCAGCTTGTGGACGTTCAACGACTTCGGGCCCTTCCTGCTCATCGGCGGCGGCCTCGGCCGGCGCACCGAGGTGTTGCCTGTGTACCTCTACTACGAGGCGTTCCGCGCCGAGACTCGATTCGGCTACGGCGCAGCGATCGCCGCCATCATCATGGCGATCAACCTCGTCATCGCCAGCTTCTATCTGCGGGCTGGAAGGAAGCGCGGGTGAGCCCGCGGTCCTTCGCCTCGCGGGTGGCGTTCGCCGGGTTCGCCTCCTTGCTCGGGATGTTCTTCGCCCTGCCGATGCTGTGGTTGGTGTTCGCCCCGTTCAACAGCGACGCGACGCTGGCCGCCAAGCCGTCACGGCCGACACTCGACAACTTCCACGAGGTCTTCGTCGAGCGCACCGATGTGCCGAAGTCCCTGGGGATCTCGGCGCTGCTCGTGCTCGGAACGGTCACGATCGTCGTCCTCGTCGGTGCGCCCGCGGCCTACGCCCTCAGCCGTATCCGCTTTCCCGGCCGCGACACATTCCTCTACCTGCTGTTGCTGCTGTCGTCGGTCGTCGCCGGCACGGCGGCGATCTTGCCGCTGTACCTGCTGATGTTCGAGCTC
Source organism: Ilumatobacteraceae bacterium (assembly GCA_963732335.1). Classification (GTDB taxonomy): domain Bacteria; phylum Actinomycetota; class Acidimicrobiia; order Acidimicrobiales; family Ilumatobacteraceae; genus Desertimonas. The sequence goes on from CAVSZO010000003.1 coordinate 6,908, forward strand.
GACCTGATCGACACCTATCAGGGAATCTGGTTGGCGCTCGCCGGCGGGCTGTTGCCGGCGGCGATGTTCATCCTCAAGGACTTCACCGACTCGATCCCGCGCAGCTACGAGGAGTCGGCCCGCGTGTTCGGGGCCTCGTCGTTCCAAGCGCTGCGCCACATCGTCGTGCCCGTCATCCGTCCGGGGCTGGCCGTCATCGGCGTCTGGACGGCGGTGCAGGTCTGGGGTAGCTTCCTCGTCCCGTTCATCCTCTTCGGCGGCCCGGGTCGACGCCCCGCTGCCGTGTTGATGTACACGTTCCAGGACGAAGGCGGCGGTACCGATCTCGGCCCCCTGGCGGCGTTCGCCCTCGTCTATACGATCCCGATCCTCGTGCTCTACTGGTTCGTCAACAAGCGCTACGGCTTCCGCTTCCATGGCGGTATCAAGCGCTGATGCGCTTTCGCCCTCACTCGTTCGCTCGCTGCGCTCGCTCTCTCCGTTCGGGCGAGCTCGAAGGGGGCGGCCTGCGGCCGCACGAAGCATCCCCCCACCGAGGGGTCTCGTAATGCCGGGGATCGAGATTGCGACGCTCACCAAGGTGTTCCCGAACGGGGTCACCGCTCTCGACGCTCTCGATCTGACGATCAACGACGGCGAGTTCTTCGCCCTGCTCGGTCCATCGGGATGCGGGAAGACGACATTGCTACGCACGATCGCCGGACTCGAGGCGGCGACGTCCGGCACGATCCACATCGGCCAGCGCGACGTGACGCGCCTACAACCCGGCGACCGCAACGTCGCCATGGTGTTCCAGGACTATGCCCTGTACCCGCATATGACCGTGCGCGACAACATCGCCTACCCGTTGAAGATCAAGCACGTCGGCCGCGCTCAGCGCAGCTCCGAGGCCGAGGCAGCAGGCGGCAACCTCTCCCTCGGCCACCTGATGGACCGTCGACCGGCGCAGCTCTCCGGCGGGCAGCAACAGCGGGTCGCCCTGGCTCGGGCGATCGCCACCCGGCCCGACGCGTTCCTGTTCGACGAGCCGCTCTCCAACCTCGACGCTCGGCTGCGCCTGGAGGCACGCACGTTCCTCAAGCAGCTGCAGCGCGAGCTGGCGACGACGGCGATCTTCGTCACCCACGACCAGAGCGAGGCCCTCGCCCTCGCCGACCGCATGGCCGTGATGGAGTCCGGCGTGATCCGTCAAGTCGGCACGCCGACCGAGCTGTTCCACCGTCCGGCCAACGTGTTCGTGGCCGGGTTCATCGGCTCGACGCCGATGAACCTGATACCCGGCATGGTGACGGGCAACGGCGTCGACGTCGGTAGCGGGATGCTCCCGGTCGAGGGGACCGCTGCCGAGGCGGGCCGCGAGGTGCTCTACGGGATCCGGCCGGAGTACGTCGCGATCGACGGATCCGGGCCGGTCAAGGGCACGGTGTCGATCACCGAGAACCTCGGGACCGACTTCCTCGTGACGGTGGACGTCGGCGGGGTGACGATCAAGGCGACCGTTGAGGAGGGCGACGAACCGGATCCCGGCGACACCGTGTCGCTCGCCCCGTCGACCCGTCGCGTGCTGCTCTATGACAAGGAGTCCGGAGCGCTGTTGTGAGAATGACCCGCCACTACACACGCAGCGACCGCGCCGAGAGCATCTACCAATACCTCGTCGTCGACGTACCCGCCCGCGCCGGCGCGATGGCCGTCACCCTCGAGTACGACCGCAGCGAGACAACTCTCGACCTCGGGTTGATCGGGCCGGATCAGTTCCGCGGGTGGTCGGGTGCAGAACGCACGAACGTCGTCATCACCGAACGGTGGGCGACGCCGGGTTACCTGCCCGGTGTCGTCGGCGGGCCGTGGCAGGTCATCCTCGGTCTCCACCGCGTCGCCCCCGGCGGAGTCGACGTCGCCGTGCACATCTCGACGCCGGAGCGACCACCCGACGTCCCGGCCGCACCCCCACTGCCACCCCGTCCGGAACGCCCGCCGGCTCGCCGCCTTCCCGCGGCGCCCGGCCACGAGTGGCTGGCCGGCGACTTCCACAGCCACACGGTCCACTCCGACGGCTCGTTGGAGGTGGTCGAACTGGCGGCGCGCGCTGCCGCCCGGGGTCTCGACGTGCTCGCGATCACCGATCACAACACCGTCAGTCATCACGCCCACCTCGGCGCCGCAGGCGATCACGTCGGGATCCTCCTCGTTCCCGGCCAGGAGGTCACCACCGACAGGGGTCACGCCAACTGCTTCGGCGCCGTCGGGTGGATCGACTTCCGCGACCCGCCCGACCGTTGGCAGGCCGAGGCGACCGAGCGGGGAGGCGTGATGTCGGTCAACCATCCGTGGGCCTGGGATTGCGCCTGGCGGATGGCGTTGGCCGAGCCGGCCGATCTCGTCGAGATGTGGCACTGGACGTGGGACCGCCACGACTCGACCGCCCTGACCGACTGGCGGTCGTTCGGCAAGCGGGCGATCGGCGGAAGCGACTTTCACCGTCCGGGCTCCGACGGTGAGCCCGGCGCGCCGACGACGTGGCTGGAGTGCGCCGACCGCTCCATCGACGCTGTCCTCGACGCCCTGCGCCACGGCCGCGTCGCCATCAGCGCCTCGCCAGACGGTCCGGTGTTGATTCGCGACGGTGACGAGTTCGTGCCGATCGACGGCGACGGGTGCGACCTCGTCACCGTTGGCGAGTCGGCGTGGCTCGTCGACGACGGAACCGTCGTGGCCTACTGCCCGTGACGTAAAAGTTGATACAGACCGACTCAACATCTGGACTCATCGGTACACTCGATTCATGTTGCGTCCTGAAAGCTGGACGAAGCCAGCGGGTGTGAGTCCCGTCCGGGTAATCGCCGGAGAGCCCGGTAGCAGGCCCCGGTTCGTCGTTGAGAGGCGGCGGGCTGAGCGGGGTGTCGAAAGCCTCTTTGGAGGGAGCAAGCATGCGGGCCGTAGCGTCACTCGACGCGAGTCCTGCAGCCTCGTCAGACTTACAACGGGGGAGCCGAGCCGCTCATGTCACGGTGAAGGCCATGTCCGACGGTATTGGTGGTCCGGAGTTGTCCGCCGTCGGTCCCTCCGGGGTACGGGGAGCGGCACGTGTGCACGGTTTCGTTCGGAACAGGAGAGGCCCGTCTGCGCAGCCTCGTCAGCAAAGACCGTGGGGATAAGCCGGTGGTGAAACCGCACGGAGCGCAGCGGGAGTCCGACGGGGTCGTAGTACCGCTGATCGCCGTGAGCAACGCGGCGGGAGGGAAGGGCCCCGACTTCGGTCATGCCGGTGAGGCAGGTACGTGCAAGGGCATGGCCGGGACCGCCCGGCCCAATCACCCTCGGGGCCGTCAGGTTCCGGTCAACGTGCGACGCCTGCAGAATCGGCTGTGGGCTGCTGCCAAGCAGTCTTCGGGTCGCCGTTTCCACGCCCTGTATGACCGCATCCACAGAGATGACGTGCTGTGGGAGGCGTGGGAGCGTGTGCGAGCCAATCGTGGAGCCGCCGGGGTTGATGCAGTGACTCTGGCGGCGGTGGAGGACTACGGCATTCATCGCATGCTCGGTGAGTTGGCTGCGGACCTTCGTGCAGGTATCTACCGTCCGGCGCCTGTGCGTCGGGTGGAGATCCCCAAGCCTGACGGCAAGAAGCGGCCGTTGGGCATCCCGACGGTGCGTGATCGGGTGTGCCAGCAGGCAGCCAAGCTCGTCCTCGAACCGATCTTCGAGGCGGACTTCTTGCCTTGCAGTTTCGGGTTCCGCCCGAAGCGGTCGGCCACCGACGCGTTGGAGACGATTCGGGTGGCGTTCCCGAAAGGGCGAGTGTTGCTCTTTGAGGCCGACATCCGGGACTTCTTTGGCTCGATCGACCATGACCGCTTGTTGGCCATGGTCGAGCGTCGCGTGTCGGATCGGCGGGTGCTCAAGCTGCTACGCCAATGGCTGCGTGCCGGGGTGTTGGTCGATGGGGTGCGGACCGAGACGGTCACGGGAACACCTCAAGGCGGGGTGATCTCGCCGTTGTTGGCCAACATCTTTCTGCACGCCTTCGACCGAGCCTGGGCCGAGTCCGGCACTGGGGAGTTGGTCCGCTACGCGGATGACTTCGTGGTGCTGTGCTCGTCCCGCAGTCAAGCCGAGCAGGCCCAGCGGCGGGCCACCGCCATCTTGGGCGACCTCGGGTTGGAACTGCATCCGGACAAGACCCGTGTGGTCGACCTCCGGGAAGGCCGCGAGGGCTTCGACTTTCTCGGCTGCCATCTTCATGCCCGCATGTCGGGTCGCTTGTGGGAGCAGAAGCGCAGCGTGCGTTACTACCTGCATCGGTGGCCGTCGCAGCGGTCGATGAAACGGGCACGACAGCGAGTCAAAGCGCTCACCAGTCGAAGCCGGGTGGGGATGGAATTGAAAGAGGTGATCGGTGCCTTGAACCTGTTCCTGCGGGGATGGGGCAACTACTTCCGCACCGGCAACGCGTCCTACAAGTTCGCCTCGCTGGACGATCACGTCGTGTGGCGGCTCAAACGCCTCTTGATCAAGAAGCGCGGCCGCAACCTGCGTGCCGGTCAGGTTGACCGTTGGACCCCGGCCTGGTTCCACGACCAGGGCCTGCACCGTCTCGTCGGAACTATCCGCTACCCGAAAGCTGCGTAACGATGTCCAGACGACCGTCGGTAAGCCGTGTGCGGGAAAACCGCACGCACGGATTGAAAGGGGGATGGGGAAACGGACCGGCAACGGCACCGCGCCCCTGACTACCAATGGCCCTCGACCCCAAGAAGTGGACGCTCAAGACGCAAGAGGCGATCAACTCGGCGGTGGATCTGGCGAAGGGCAACTCCAACCCCGAGTTGACGCCCGACCACCTCCTGGCCGCCATCACCCGCCAGGACGACACGATCGTCCCAGGTGTGCTCACTCGCCTCGGCCAGGCCCCGTTGATGGTCCGCAACCGCGCCGACGAGGCGGTCGCCCGGCTGCCGAAGGCCTACGGCGGCGACGAGCCGCGCCTGTCCCGTGCGCTGAACACCGTCTTCGACGAGGCACAGCGCATCCAGTCCGATCTGCGCGACGACTTCCTGTCGGTCGAACACCTGCTGCTGGCGATGAGCGACCGGCTGGGGGTCGAGCGCGAGGAGATGCTGCGCGCCCTCGCCGAGGTTCGCGGTTCGCACCGGGTCACCTCGCAGAACCCGGAAGACCAGTTCCAGGCCCTCGAGCGTTACGGCCAGGACCTCACCGCCCGCGCCCGCGAGGGCAAGATCGATCCGGTCATCGGCCGTGACGACGAGATCCGCCGAGTGATCCAGGTGCTGTCCCGGCGGACCAAGAACAACCCGGTGCTGATCGGCGAGCCCGGCGTCGGCAAGACGGCGATCGTCGAGGGTCTCGCCCAGCGCATCGCCGACGGCGACGTCCCCGAAGGACTGAAGAACAAGCGCATCGTCGCCCTCGACCTTTCGGCGATGGTCGCCGGCGCCAAGTACCGCGGCGAGTTCGAGGAGCGGCTCAAGGCCGTGCTCAAGGAGATCACCGACGCGGCCGGCGAGATCATCACGTTCGTCGACGAGCTGCACACCATTGTCGGGGCCGGCGCCGCCGAAGGAGCCATGGACGCCGGCAACATGATCAAGCCGATGCTCGCCCGCGGCGAGCTGCGGATGATCGGCGCCACGACGCTCGACGAGTACCGCAAGTACGTCGAGAAGGACCCCGCGCTGGAGCGCCGCTTCCAACAGGTCTACGTGTCCGAGCCGAGCGTCGAGGACACCGTCGGGATCCTGCGCGGCCTGAAGGAGCGCTACGAGGTGCACCACGGCGTGCGCATCCAGGACTCGGCGCTCGTTGCCGCTGCCGTGCTGTCGCACCGCTACCTCACCAACCGCTTCCTACCCGACAAGGCGATCGACCTCGTCGACGAGGCAGCGAGCAAGCTGCGCATCGAGATCGACTCGATGCCGACGGAGATCGACGTCGTCGAGCGGCGCATCCTCCAGCTGGAGATCGAACAGGTCGCCCTCGAGAAGGAGAGTGACGAAGCGAGCAAGGCTCGATTGGAGGCACTGCGCGACGAGCTGGCCGAGCTCAACGCCGAGGTGGCCACGATGAAGCGCCACTGGGAGTCGGAGAAGGAGGCGATCGCCGCGATCCGCACCCTCAAGGAGGAGCTCGAGCAGCTGCGTACACAGCTCGAGCGGGAGGCCGACCTCAACGTCGCCGCCGAGATCCGCTATGGGCGGATCCCCGAACTGGAGCAGCGCATCGCGGCGGCGACCGAGCACCTCGACGAGCTGCAGCGCGAGAACCGCATGCTCAAGGAGGAGGTCGACGCCGAAGACATCGCCGAGGTCGTGTCGAAGTGGACCGGGGTGCCGGTGAGCCGGCTGATGGAGGCCGAGGCGGCGAAGCTGATCCATCTCGAGGACCATCTGCACGAACGGGTCGTCGGCCAGGACGACGCCGTCACCGCAGTTGCCAACGCCATCCGCCGCAGCCGCGCCGGTCTGTCCGACCCGCACCGACCGATCGGCTCGTTCCTGTTCCTCGGCCCGACCGGGGTCGGCAAGACCGAGCTCGCCCGTGCACTCGCCGAGTTCCTCTTCGACGACGAGCAGGCGATGGTGCGCATCGACATGAGCGAGTACATGGAGAAGTTCTCGGTCAGTCGCCTGATCGGGGCGCCTCCCGGCTACGTCGGCTACGACGAGGGTGGCCAGCTCACCGAAGCGGTGCGCCGGCGGCCGTACTCGGTGGTGCTGCTCGACGAGATCGAGAAGGCCCACCCCGACGTGTTCAACGTGCTGCTGCAGGTGCTCGATGACGGTCGCCTCACCGATGGACAGGGTCGCACGGTCGACTTCACCAACTCTGTCTTGATCATGACCAGCAACCTGCCGGGCGACCCGCTGGAGTTCTTCAAGCCGGAGTTCATCAACCGCGTCGACGAGATCATCCGCTTCCGATCGCTCACCGCGGAGGACCTCACGCACATCGTGGAGATGCAGTTGCGCATCTGGCGTGACCGCCTGGCGCAGCGCCGGATCACCCTCGTCGTGAGCGACGAGGCGATGCAACTGCTCGCCACCGAGGGCTTCGACCCGGCGTTCGGTGCCCGCCCGTTGAAGCGGATCATCCAGCGCGAGATCGGCGACCCGGCGGCGATGCTGCTGCTCGAAGGCAAGGTCGCCGAGGGCGGCACGATCACCGTCGACGTCGCTGACGGCCAGCTCACGGTCGTCAGCTGATCGACGCCGACACCATGAAGGCGTTGCCCTCGGTGTCGACGACGTCGGCCAGCCGGATGCCCTCGTCCGTGCGGTCCTCGGGACCGGAACGCACCGCGCCGCCGGCGGCGACGATGTCGGGCCTCCGTGCAGGGCGATCACGGTCGAACCGGCGACCAACTCGCTCCAGAACGGTGACGTGCTGCGGACGCCGAGCCCGACACCGTCACGCCAGAAGGCCACGGCGCGGTCCATGTCCTCGGCCATCAACATCACCACCGTCTCGGTGATCTCCATGACCCTGACGCTAGATCCGCTCAGTCGGAGCGTCGACGGCGATGGGACACGATGGTCGCGCTTGCGGGTGGCCGATGTCGATGCGGCTGCAATCTGAGTCGACACTGAGCCGCAGCAGCTGAGCTTTGATGCGCGCGATGCGCTATGATGTGCATCATGCGCACCACCGTGGCGATCGATGACCAGTTGCTGGCCCAAGCGAAGCAGCGGGCACGAGAGCTGGGAGTTTCGCTGGGAACCGTCGTCGACGACGCCCTGCGGCGTGATCTCAATCGGCGGGCAGATCAGGGCGAGCGGCCGGCGATTCCGGTGTTCGTCGGCACGGGTGTGAGGCCGGGGGTCGACCTGACGTCCAACCGCGCGATCCAGGAGCTGCTCGACGAGGATCTCATGTTGACGCAACTTCGGTGATTCTTCTCGACGTCAACGTCGTGCTCGCGGCCCACCGCACGGACCATCCTCATCACAATGTTGCGCGTCCGTGGCTCGAACGCCTGACGGCCGGCACCGAGTCGTTCGGGGTTCCGTCATCGGTTTGGACGTCGTTCCTCCGGATCGCGACAAGCCGGCGGATCTTCGTGGTGCCGACTCCGTCGGCAGAGGCGTTCGCGTTCATCCGCGCTATTGCCGCACAGCCAGAGCACGTGCCGATCGAGCCCGGCGTTCGACATCTCGATCTGCTCGAATCGGCCTGCTCTGAAGGCGATGCGGCCGGTGACCTCGTTGCCGACGCCTACCTCGTCGCCATCGCCGCCGAGCACGGGTCGTCGCTCGCGTCGTTCGATCGCGACTTCGCCCGCTTTCCGAATCTGGATTGGATCGTACCGGCCGCCGAGTAACTCGGACGCTCCGTCTAGCGGGTTCAGCGGCAGCCATCTAGCTAACTGTTGCTAGTCTGTTGACATGACATCGGTCGGGATGCACGAAGCGAAGACTCGCCTCTCGGAGCTCGTTGCCGAGGTCGAGGCGGGAGGCGAGGTTGTCATCACACGCCGCGGCCGGCCTGTTGCGCGGCTCGTCCGAACCGATACGCCGGCGACACGTGGATACGGGGCCATGCGAGGTCGGGGCACGGTTGTGGATCTGCCGATGTCAGAGGTGGAGGCAGGCGATCGAGCAGTTGCTGCCTTGTTCGCCCTCGACCGGTGACGCGCCTCCTTCTCGACACGCATGTGTTCGTGTGGTGGATGTCCGCATCTCGACGTCTGCCCGACGTCGTGGCCTCAGCCGTCGAGGAGGCGTCGACGGTCCACGTCAGCCTGGTCTCGTTGTGGGAGATCATCCTCAAGGAGACCACCAACCACCCGATGATCGGGACGGAAGATCCGGCGGGTTGGTTCACCACGGCGATGAACATTCGGGCTTCGAGCTGCTCGGGATCGAGTTCCGTCATGTCGCGGCGGTCCAGCGACTTCCATCGCTGCACACTGACCCGTTCGATCGGATGCTCATCGCCCAGGGCACGACCGAAGGCTTGACGCTGCTCTCCGCAGATCGCACAGTGCGCCGCTACCCGTTGTCGACGGCCTGGACCTGATCGCCGTCACGTTGCGCGGCGACGGATGGCGGCGGCGTGGGCCGGGAATCCCTCGTGGTCGGCGAGGGCGAGGATCGAAGGCGCCATCCGCTTCAACGCGGCGGGGTCGGCGCGGGCAACGGCGGTGCGCTTGAGGAACGTCATCGCCGTGATCCCGGACGACACGTGGGCGAAGCCGGACGTCGGCAACGATGCCGGGCAGCCGATGACGAAGTTGGCCGCGCTGAACGGTGTGTCCTGTCCAACGAGGATCTCGCCGGCGTTGCGGAGAGCGTCAACCGTCTTGCTTTCGACCGCCTCGTCGACGGCGACCTGGAGGTGCTCGGGGGCGAAGCCATTGGCGATGGCGACCGCCTCGTCGAGGTCGGCGGTGACGACACACCCGCCGTTGGCGCCGAGCGCGGCACGGGCGGCGGTGGCCCGCACCTCGGGGAGGTCGGCGAGCTGGGCGGCCAGCTCGGCGTCGACCGCGATCCCCAGTGCTTCCTCGGGCGTCAGCAGCACGACCGTCGAGTCGGTGCCGTGTTCGGCTTCGATGAGCAGGTCGGCGGCGAGGCGGGTCGGGTCGGCGCTGCCGTCGGCGATCACCGCGCTCTCGGTCGGGCCGAGCAGCATCATCGTCGTCACGCCGTAGCGCTGCATCTCGATCTGGGCGAGCGTCACCGCCGGCGACCCAGGACCGACGATCATCCGCACCTGCGGGATCGACTCCGTGCCGAACCCCATGGCGGCGACGCCCGCTGGGCCATTGACGCGGAACACATCGGTGATCCCGAGCTTGCGACACACGACGAGGACCGCCGGATCGACAGCAGCGTCGTCGCGTCCCGGAATAGGCGGGACGACGAGCACGATCTGCTCCACCCCAGCGACCGTGGCCGGTGTCGCCAGCTGATAGGCGACGCTCGGATAGCTCGCCTTGCCGGATGGGACGAACAGGCCGGCCGACGCGACCGGGGTCAGCTTCTCGCCGACGACCAGTCCTGGCTCTGCTTCGAAGCTCCAGTCGGTGAGGCGGGCGAGCTGGTGCTCGCTGAAGGCGCGGACGTGGGCGATGGCATCGTCGATCGCCGCGTCCACTTCTGGGGCAACGGTGGCCGCAGCGATCTCGTCGGATGTCACACGCAGTCCTCCCGGCTTCACGGTCACACCGTCGAAGCGGGCGAGGGCATCACAAACGGCGGCGTCGCCGCGCGTTCGGACGTCGTCGATCAACCGCCCGATCGACGCCCGTAGCTCGGGATCGAAGATGGCGTCGAGCCCGCGGCCGTACAAGGCGGCCCGATCGGCCTCGTCCATGTCGGCCCATCTCGCCGTCCGCATGATGGAGGTCACGGAACGAGACGGTACCGGCCCTCTCATTGGAGTGTTTGCTGCATCGGAGTGTCACCTGCCGACACGCCCCGCACGAAACACTCCAACGAAGCAAACACTCCAAGCGGAACGGGCGGCTAGCGTCCCGGGTCGTGCCGGTCACCGTCGTCGTCGGGGCTCAGTGGGGCGACGAGGGCAAGGCCAAGGTCATCGACCTGCTCGCCAAGGAACACGGCTACGTCGTGCGCTATCAGGGTGGGCACAACGCCGGGCACACCGTCGTCGCCGGCGGCGAGCGCTACGCCCTGCAGCTGACGCCGAGCGGGATCCTCTACGACCACGTGATCCCGGTGATCGCCAACGGCGTCGTCGTCGACCTGCCAACGCTGTTCGCCGAGATCGACACGCTCACCGCTCGCGGCATCTCCTGCGATCGACTTCGGGTCTCCAGCCGGGCGCACCTCATCTTTCCCTGGCACCAGGCCCACGACGCCATCGCCGAGACGCTGCGCGGTGACGACAAGATCGGCACCACACTCAAGGGCATCGGGCCGGCCTACGCCGACAAGGCCCGCCGTGTCGGCATCCGCGCCGGGGACGTGCTCGACCCCCGCCGGTTCGGCGAACAGGTCCGCGCCCGGGCGATCGCCGAGAACCGCCAGCTCACCGACGACGGTGCCGAGGCGCTCGACGTCGACGACATCGTCAGCACGTTCGACGCCCTCGGGGCGCGCTTGCTGCCGTACGTCACCGACACCGTCAGCCTGCTCCACGACGCCCTCGCCACCGGCGCGCACCTCCTGCTCGAAGGCGCCCAAGCCACCTTCCTCGACCTCGACCACGGCACGTACCCGTACGTCACGTCGTCGAACCCGACGGCTGGCGGAGCGTGTGCCGGCACCGGGCTCGGTCCCCGCGACATCGACCGCATCATCGGGATCACCAAGGCGTACACCACGCGAGTCGGGGCCGGACCGTTCCCCACGGAGCTCACCGATGCGGACGGCGATCGCCTCGTCGACGTCGGCCGCGAGTTCGGGACGGTCACCGGGCGGCGCCGGCGCGCCGGCTGGCTCGACTGCGTAATGCTGCGTCACGCCGTCCGCCTCAACAGCCTCACCGAGCTGGCGGTCACCAAGCTCGACGTCCTCGACGGGTTCGACACGGTCAAGGTGTGCACCGGCTACCGGTTCGGGGGAGCGACGTTGCCGGCGTACCCCGATCGAGTCGATGTCCTCGCAGGTGTCGAGCCGGTCTACGAGACGTTGCCGGGGTGGGGCGTCGGCCTCGGCGAGGTACGCGAGGCGGCAGGGTTGCCGGCAGGTGCCCGGCAGCTGATCGAGCTGATCGAGGAGCAGGTCGGCGTTCCAGTGCGCGTAGTCGGTGTCGGTGCCGAGCGCGACGACTACCTCATCTGGCAATGATCCCGCGCTACTCGCTCCCGGAGATGGCCGAGGTGTGGTCCGATACGACCCGGTTGCGCCGGTGGCTGGAGATCGAACTGCTCGCCACCGAGGCCCAGGCCAAGCTCGGGGTCGTCCCGCCCGACGAGGCGGCAGCCTGCCGAGCGAGCGCCCCAGTGGTCGACGAGGCGTTCGTCGCCACCGTCGCCGATCGGGAGCGAGTCACCGACCACGACGTGGCCGCCTTCGTCGACGTCGTCCAAGCGGCGATCGGGCCACCCGCTGGTTCGTGGGTCCATTACGGGCTGACGTCCTCCGACGTCGTCGACACGGCGCTGTGTTGGTCGATGCGTGACGCCGGCCGCCTGCTCGTCTCCGCTGCCGACGAGCTCGTCGCCACGGTCGTCGCCCTCGCCCGCCGGCACCGCGGCACCGTGATGATCGGTCGGACCCACGGCATCCACGCCGAACCGACGACGTTCGGCGCCAAGGCGGCGCTGTGGGCCCTGCAGCTCGATCGTGATCGCACCCGTCTGCGCACGGCCACCGACACCGTCTCGGTCTGCAAGCTGTCGGGCGCAGTCGGGACCTACTCGAACATCGACCCGGCGGTCGAGCGCTACGTCGGTGACGCCCTCGGTCTGCGTCCCGTGCCGGCGACCCAGGTGATCGCCCGGGACCGCCACGCCGAGCTGCTGTGGGCCTGTGCGTCGACGGCCTCGACGTGCGAGATGATCGCCGTTGAGCTGCGCCATCTCCAGCGCACCGAAGTCGGCGAGGTGCTCGAGGGGTTCAAGCCGGGACAGAAGGGCTCGTCGGCGATGCCGCACAAGCGCAACCCGATCTCCGCCGAGACGATCAGCGGCCTGTCTCGGGTCGTGCGGGCCAACCTGCAGGCGGGACTCCAGGACGTGGCGCTGTGGCACGAGCGGGACATCTCGCACTCGTCGGTGGAGCGAGTCGTCCTTCCGGACTCGACCCTGCTCGTGCACTACTGCCTGCACCGCCTCGACGGGCTGCTGCGCAACCTGCACATCGACGCCGATCGGATGCGCCAGAACCTGTGGTCGAGCCGTGGCCTCGTGTTCAGCCAGCCGGTGTTGCTCGCTCTCGTGTCTTCGGGGATGTCCCGCGACGACGCCTATCGAATCGTCCAGCGCAACGCCCTGCGCTCATGGGAAGAGGGCGCCGACTTTCGCGCCCTGCTCGAGGACGATCCGGAGGTCACCCTCGGCGATGCCGAGCTGGACGAGGCCTTCGACCTCGCTCGCTCACTGCGCAACATCGACGCCGTGTTCGAGGCCCTCTCAGCCATCGATTGAAGCGTCTGTGTAAGCATGTATGCCCGCCGAGGGCTTACACGCTGACACAGAGTTCAGTCGCGGCGGCTGATGCCGGCTTTGCTGAGTACCGCCGCGTCGACGCCGATCTCCCGCCAGGTCGTGTAGGTGATGCCCTGGCGCTCGCTGTATGAACGGGCGACCTTGACGAAGGCATCTTCCAGCGCAGCGTGGTCGGTGACTGCCGACTTCGATTCCAATTCGGCCTGCAGATCGCGCCGTTCCTGGAGCAATTTCAGCTCGCTGAGGGCATCGGCGGTGGCGAGCTCGGATTCGATTGCGGTGAGTCGCTTGGCAATCGATTCCTTCGTGCGGCGGCGACCACGACGAGGTTTGTTGGCGCGCAACGACTCGAGATAGTCACGGACGGCACGGCCTTCAGAACGACCACGGGCGAGAGCGGCCTTGTGTTCATCGGTCATCGGGCTCTTCGGTCCACGCTTTGCCATGGCAGGCATTATAAGACCATCACGGGCCACTCCTTTAATCCCCTGATGGACGTGCCGTGGCTGCAATCACATCGAGGTGCTCGAGATCGGTAAGGTCGAGTACTTGCAGGTAGAGACGATCGACACCGGCTTGCTGCCATTCTTCCATCTTCTCCGCAGCCTCTTCGGCAACGCCGGCAATTCCGTTCTCGCGCAATTCGTCGGGTTGGCGTCCGATCGCTGCTGCTCGACGAACATACTCGGGCTCATCACGGCCAATGGCAACGGCGAGGGCGGCGGAAAATGCCATCGATGCAGGGTCACGACCAGCCGCTGCACAGGCATCGATGACCCGCTGGCGCTGGGTGGTGAAGTCGGCGAGGGAGCGGAACGGGAGGTTGAACTCGGCTGCAAATCGCGCCGCCAGACGAGGTGTTCGGCGTTGACCGCCACCACCGATGATGATGGGAAGATCACTGCCCTGCACCGGCTTGGGCAGTGCAGGCGAATCGTTCAGCTGATAATGCCGGCCGGCAAAGCTGAAGCGCTCACCGGTCGGTGTCGACCATAGGCCAGTAACGATCTCCAGCTGTTCCTCGAGGCGTTCGAAGCGCTCGCCGAGATCAGGAAATGGGATGCCGTACGACGTGTGTTCTTGCTCGTACCAACCTGCCCCAAGCCCGAGTTCAACGCGACCTCCGGACATCTGGTCAATGTTGGCCACAGAGATCGCCAAGACGCCCGGGAGGCGGAACGTCGCGGCCGTCACGAGGGTCCCGAGCCGAATCGTCGACGTGTCGCGGGCGAGCCCAGCCAACGTGACCCACGCATCCGTCGGACCGGGGAGCCCGCCGGCGGTGAGGGCCTCGCCCATCGCCAGGTAGTGGTCGCTGCGAAAGAAGGCGCCGAAGCCGAGTTGCTCGGCCCGCCGCGGCGACGCCGAGCAGATCCTCGTACGTCGCCCCCTGCTGCGGCTCGGTGAAGATGCGGAGCTGTTTGACGTCGAACACGTCAGCGGAGGCTACGAGCACGGGTACGGTCGTCGCCATGCCGGAGCCCGTCCTCCCACCGCTGCCGCCGGCACGGGCCGCGTTGCGCGACCACGTGCTGGAGCACTCCGTCAAGCGCGGCGACTTCACGTTGAAGTCCGGTGCGCACAGCAGCTGGTTCGTCGACGCCAAGCAGACCGCCTGTCGCCCTGATGGCATCGTGCTCGTCGCCAACGCCGTGCTCGAGGTCGTTCCCGACGACGCCACGGCGATCGGCGGGCTGACGGTCGGCGCCGATCCGGTCGCCTACGGCGTCGCCGCTGTCGCGGCGACACGGGGCCGGCAGCTGCGCAGCTTCACGGTGCGCAAGGAAGCCAAGGACCACGGCATCGTCGGCCGTATCGCCGGGGCGCTGGAGCCCGATGACCGGGTCGTCATCACCGAGGACACGGTGACACGGGGGACGTCGCTGTTCGATGCCGTGGATGTTGTCCGGGCCTTCGGGGCCGAGCCGGTGCTGATCACGGTCATCGTCGACCGCGGGGGCACCTGCGCGGCGCTGGCGGCGGAGGCCGGGATCCCCTACGCGCCGCTGCTCACGGCCGCCGACCTCGGCTTCGAGCCCGGCGACTAGACCCGAACTGGCCCGAGAGTCAGGTGACGGGGCGCAGGACCATCGTCTGCAGGGCCCGGCCGACGGGTCCCGCGTCGTCGAACAGCAGGGCGTCGGCGAGGCCGACACCACTGGGCTGCCACCACGACACGGCGCGGGAGCCGAGCCACTGCCCCGACAGGGTCGCGGTGGAGGGCGATGGTGAGATCGGCGTTGACGAAGGCGACCTCCCACGGTTCGGCATGCCGGCCGAAGGCATTGCCGCAGTCGGCGAGCGGGCAGATCGCCTGGAACGGCGACGGCGTCTCGCCCGGGAGCAGCGGCGCCGTGTTCATCCACACAGTGGTCGCGCCCGGTCCCGGCCCCTCGCCGGGCGGGTAGCGCATCCGCACGGCGTCGCCGCTGAACCCGGGGAATCCGTGGTGGCGGCCGGCGTCGATCGGGAATCGGGCCCGGCTGGGCGTCGGCCAACCGAGGTGTCTCCGCCCCGGAGTTGTCGAGTGTCGCGTCGAGGAGCGGCGGTTGTAGCTCGATGACGTGCAGGCCGGTGGCGGCAACCCGGGCAATGCCCCCACCGTCGAACAGGTTTGCGTTGGTACCGGCGACCGTCTTGCCCCGGCGGGTCACCACGACGTCGATGTAGAACCCAGCCATCGGGATCGGCTTGGCGAGGTCGACCGTGATCCGGGCGAGGCGTATGTCCGGCAGCGCTCGCTGGATTGCCCGCACCAGCAGCCCAGTCGGCGGGCCGGCGTGGCAGGAGTCGCCGTCCCACGGCCCGCGGCAGTGATCGGTTGGCGTGAACCACTCGACGGTGCGACCGTCGATCTGGCGCGTGCTCGGCGCCTCGAAGAAGCTCATCCCCACTGGCGGCACGCTACGAGGCGGCGAGGGCGAGCAGTTGGTGATCGTGCGCAGGTTGCGCGTAGTGGTCGGAACTCTGGTGGCAGTGGCCAGTTTGCCACCGAGCTTGCTGCGCCCGATTCCCTCCGGGCAGTGGAGGTGGATCACGCCATCCGCGATCGCAACGCGCTCACCGTTCGCCGCCAGCCCGGCGAGGTCGCCAAGGTCGGCAGGGTCGCTGTCGACGAAGACCATGAACGTCTTCGACGGGTCCTCGTCGCGGTATGGCGAGGCGGCCAGAGCAGCAGCGACTGCCTCGGCCGTACGCACCATCACCACCGGCGCCAAGCCACGCATCGATTCGATCGTCGACGTGATCGTGGCAGCCTCCTTGCGCAGCGTGGGGTTCGAGTCACCAGCTCGCGCCGGCGGGTCGTAGACGACGTTGCCGCTCTGGATGTAGGTGCGCACGTTGCCGAACCCGCGCTCGGTCAGCGCCCGTCGCAGCTCGGCCATCGGCACCTGGGCCTTGCCACCGACGTTGATGCCGCGGATGAACGCCAGCCGTACCGTCACGCGGTCGACGTTACGTCAGCCTCACGGCCGTGCTGGGGCGCGGGCCGTCAGTCGACGACGAGGACTTTGGAGGGCGTGAGCACGATCTCGACGCGATCGCCGGCGTCGTAGCCGGGCATTCCGGTGTCGGCCTCCTGGATGCGCTGGGCGTCGACGAGCACGTCGAGGCGGTCCAAGGCGCACGCGCAGCAGGCTCGTCGAACCGGCGAAGTGCTCGCTCACGACCGTGCCCGGCAACGCCGCTCCGTTAGCGGCGGCCTCGGGTCGATGGACGCGAACATCCTCAGGACGCGACATCACCGTGACCGCCGATCCCACGGCGGCGGCGCTCGGGGCGGCGACGCCGATGCGGACCCCGGCGACGGTGATCCCGTCGGTGGTGACCTCGGCGGGCAGCTCGTTGATCCGTCCGACGAAGCGGGCGACGAACGACGTCGCCGGGTTGGCGTAGACCTCGCGGGGCGTGCCCAATTGCTCGAGCCGGCCGTTGGACATGACGCCCATACGATCGGAGATCGACAGCGCCTCCTCCTGGTCGTGGGTGACGAACAGGGTCGTCATCCCGAGTTGAAGTTGCAGGCGGCGGATCTCTTCGCGGAGGTTGACTCGCACCTTGGCGTCGAGCGCGGACAGCGGCTCGTCGAGCAGCAGCACGGCTGGCTCGAACACGAGGGCGCGGGCCAGGGCAACGCGCTGTTGCTGGCCGCCGGAGAGTTGGTGCGGGTAGCGAGTGGCCAAGTGCGAGAGGTGGACGCGTTCGAGCGCTTCACCGACCCGGCGATGCTGGTCGGCCTTGGCAACCCGGCGCACCCGTAAACCGAACGCCACGTTGCCGCTGACGTCGAGGTTGGGGAACAGGCTGTAGCTCTGGAACACCATCCCCATGTTCCGGCGATGAGGCGGAGTACCGACGACGTTGCGATCGTCGACGAGGATCGCGCCCGAGTCGGGCTGTTCGAAGCCGGCGGCAATGCGCAGCGCCGTCGTCTTGCCGCAGCCGGACGGCCCGAGCAGGCTGACGAGCTCGCCGGGCTCCATCGCCAGGTCGAACGACTCGATCGCCGCCACGCCGGCGAACGTCTTGCGGATCGCCTGATAGGTGAGCGTCGAGGCCACGAGTGAGGTGATCCTTTCAGACGCCGGCCGTGACGGCCGCCGCGCCGCGTTTGCGGGTGAGGAACGTGACGAGGGCGAGCAGTGCCGTCGTGACGACGAGGGTCACCAGTCCGAGGGCGAAGGCGCCCTGTGGCTCGCGTTGGGAGAACTGCTGAGTGAACGTCTGCAGGGTCGGCCTGCCCATCAGCGCGGCCATCGTGAACTCACCCATGACGACGGTGGCAGTGAGGAACGCCGACGTGAGCAGCGAGACGCGCAGGTTGGGCACGAGCACACGGAACATCGTCGTGAACCACCCGGCGCCACACGAGCGCGACGCGTCGACGAGCGTGCGCAGGTCGATCGCCCGCAGACCCGGCGTCGAGCGAGCGATAGGTGAACGGCATGGCGAGGACGGCGTAGAACGGGATCAGCGAGTAGCGGCTGGTGAAGAACCACGGTGCCGATCCCCGGTAGGCGCCGATGACGCCGACGACGAGGGCGATCGGGGGGACGACGTAGGGCAGCACCGTCAGCGTTTCGACGAGCCCGCGTGCCTTGGGGATGCGCAGGTGCACCCACATCGCCGTCGGCAGCATCAGCGCCAGCGTGAGGGCGATCGCCCCGAGTGCGAGTCGCACGCTCAGCCACAGCGCCTCCCCGAACTGCGGGTCGTCGAACGCTTCCGTCAAGGCGTCGAACGTCCAGTTGTCGAACAGCGTCGACCAGCCGAGGAGGACCGTCGGGACGCGCTGGAAGGCGAAGCGGGCCATCGCCAGCAGCGGGAACAGGAAGTACGTCAGCACGGCGAGCAGGAACAGCCACGAGAGCACCGTGCCACTGAGCCGCTTGTTCATCGTCGCCACCGCTCCGCCCGCCGCCGCAGCAGGAGGTAGACGCCGATGGTACCAGCATCAGCACGATCATCCAGGCGGCCAGGGCATAGCCGAGGTTGGCCTTGCCGGTGATCGTGTTGCCCTGGAGGAAGAAGCGGATCTGCACCGAGACGAGCTTCGAGGCGCCGGTCGACGAGCGCGAACGCGGTGGCGTAGGCGGCGAAGGCGTTGGCGAACAGCAGGAGCATTCCGCCGAGGGCTGCCGGGGCGAGCACGGGGATGCCGATGCGCCGCCAGTACGTCGCCGCCGTGCCGCCGAGGTTGGAGACCGCTTCCCGCCACGCCGGGTTCGAGGCCGTCGACCGCGGGCAGCATGACGAGGAACATGAGCGGGATCTGGAAGAACGCGTAGACGATCACCAGTCCCCAGAAGCCGGTGATGAACCCGACCGGCAGCTCGATGCCGACGGTCTCTGATCGATCTTCGTCGCCAGGCCCTGGGTGCCGAGGGCGGCGATGAAAGCGAACGCCAGGATGATCCCGCCCATGTTGGCGGCGACGCCGGAGAAGGCGGTAATGGCGGTGCGCAGCCAGCGTGGCCGCTGCAGCCGGACGACCACGAGGGCGAGCAACGTGCCGACGAAGCCGCCGAGCACGGCGGTGACCGCCGACAGTCGGAACGACTCCATGAAGTAGCCGCGGAACGTGCCGCTCACCGCCTCGCGCATCGCCGGGACGTCCGAGTCCTCGGTCTGCGCGAACGCCTTGACGAACACCGACACCGTCGGCACGACGAGGAACAGGCCGAGGAAGACGAAGAACGGGATCAGCCCGGCCCACGCCAGCAGCTTCCTGGCGCAGCCGGAGCGCCCGCGAGCCCGCCCTCGTCGGGGTGGGCTCGACGGTCGACTCAACGGCTTCGACGAGCGCGGTGGGCGTCATCGCAGCATCGACGTCACGGTGTTCCACTGCATGCGTCGGCGACCATCGGCCCCCAGTTCTCGGCGAGCACTTCCTGGGCGGCGGCGATCTGGTCGAGCCGTCGGGAAGGCGATCTGCTCGATCAGCTCGGCCGGGGGCAGGTTGGCGAGCATGTCCTCGGTGATCACCCCGTTCTCGACGAGCGTCGCGTAGCGGGCCGGGATGGCGCCGCCCTCGAGATAGCCGAGGGCGCCTTCGTCAGAGAGGATGTGCTCGATCCACAGGCGGCCGGCGTTGGGGTGTGGGCTGCCGGCGACGACACCCTGGGCGTAGTACGAGCCGTACACGCCGTCGCTCGGAACCACCGACGTGAACTCGAACCCGGCGTCGGCGATGTCCTGCAGCAGGCCAGGCAAGTTGTACGTCCAGTCGAGCACGATCGGTGTCTCGCCGGACAGGATCGTCGAGGGCGTCGACAGCGACTGGCGACAGGATCCCGTTGGCCTTGAGCTCGGCGAAGTACTCGATGCCGGGCATGATGTCGTCGAACGAGCCGCCGTTGGCGAGCGCGGCGGCCCAGACTCCTGCGAACGCTGCGCCCGCCTCGCGTGGATCACCATTGAGAGAGACCATGCCTGCGAATTGCGGGTCGTTGAGCTCGGCGAACGAGGTCGGCACCGCTCGGGGCGATCGTCGTGTTCACGCCGATCGACATGATCCCGTAGTAGGCGGCTACCCAGTTGCCGTCCGGGTCGCGCAGGGTCTCGGGGATCTCGTCCCAAACCGTCGGCATGTACGGGTCCCAGATGCCCTCTTCGGTGGCTTGCAAGGCGAACTGCGGCCCGACGTCGAGCGAGTCCGGCATCGTGTCCGAGCCGCGCTGCGTCTCGACCGCCGTGAGCTCGTCCGCAGATGACGCGTCCGGAGTTCTGCACCGGGTTGTCGATGCCGGGGTACTTGTCGCGGAACGACTGCAGGATCCCGCCGTAGTTCGCCCAGCTGTCCGGCAGGGCGATGAGGTTGACCTGGCCCTCCTCTTGGGCCGCCGCGTAGAGCGCCTCCAAGTCGGCGCTGGGTTCGCCGCCGGCCGTGTCGGCGGGCGCCGCCGAGCCGTCCGCCGGTGTCGTGGAGTCAGGTGGAGTCGTCGCTGACGCAGTCGACGCGATGGCCACGAGGAGGGTGGCGGCAACGCCGAGAGCGCCGAGTCCGTGGCGACGGGCACGGGTGCTATGAGCTGTCATGGACGGACGGTACACCGCCGCCGACCTCGTGCTTTCTTGATACTCCAACGCCGTCGGACGTCGGCGTGTACGAGCGTCGAACGCCAGCTGAACAGTCGATGGCTCGTGGAACGATTGAGGGCCGCTGGTAGTGTTCCGTTGCTCTCAACTGGAGGAGTCGATGGGCCCCCATCGTCTAGTGGCCTAGGACACCACCCTTTCAAGGTGGCGGCACGGGTTCGAATCCCGTTGGGGGTGCACATAAACACCACTGGTCCCGTGGTGAAGTCTGGAGTTCACGCCGGCCTGTCAAGCCGGAGGTCGCGGGTTCAAGTCCCGTCGGGACCGCAGCGCCACCGCTGTGCGAGAGCACAGCGGCAGCGCGCAAGCGGTCGAGTAGCTCAGTCGGCAGAGCGTCCGCCTGAAAAGCGGAAGGTCCCGGATGAAGGCGACGGTCGAGTAGCTCAGTCGGCAGAGCGTCCGCCTGAAAAGCGGAAGGTCCCCGGATCGACGCCGGGCTCGACCACGCGTAAAGGCCAGCTCAGCGGCGCTTTTCGGTCTGCTTGCGCGAGGTCGGCTCAACCTCCATCCCGCGAAAATCCCGCGCGTCCAGCCGCACCGCGGCCGGAATCGGCTTCGAAATCTCACCGCCGCGTGGCCTCCAGGTCAGGGTGATGCCCGCCGCTGTTGGAGCTCTCGCAGTTCCGGGAGGGCGTCACGGTCCTTGTCCCGATTGGCGAACTCCTTGCTCGCAACGATGTCGTCGAGCGCGGCGAGATGGATCACCAGGCCGTGGACACGCCGTGGGACCGCCCGTTGGATCAGCTCGTTGTAGCTCCGCCGACCGCCGGCGGTAGGCAGCTCTCCGAGCACGTCGACCGGCCCAGCATCCGTCGTCCAGGTTGAGCTGCCGAAGCTGCGAAGCGTGGCTGCATCGACACTCACCGGCAACTGCCGCGCCTCTTCGTCGCTCATGCCGCCCACGCGCAGCCGGGCCCCGAGCTCGCGGAAGGCTGCCGCGAGGCGGCTGAAGTTCTCGTCGGTGTTTCGTGGCACCACGTCGATGTCGAACGTCTGTCGGCGGGCGCCGTGGGCCTGGGCCCCAAAGCCTCCGACGATCACGAGCTCGACCGCGTGAGCGTCGAGGACCGCGATGATTCGTTCGGGGTCGAAGGTGGCCGGTTCGTCAGCTGGCACGCTGTTCAGCGCCGTCCCGCCGAGCGTTGATCTCCTTGAGGTAGGCGATCAGCTTGGCCGGCGTGTCCAACGGCGTGCCATCGAGCGCGATCGGCACATCGTCATCCGTCGGCGGATGCATGTCGGCGACCATCGCCGCGATGTCGAGCTCTGGGATCTGCTCGACCTGCTCAGCCATGCCTTCAGCGTACTGACCGCCGCCTCGATCCAGAGTCACCGGGCGGCGGGGCGATCCCGCGCGTCCAGCCGCACCGCGGCCGGAATCGGCTCGGACACAGCGGCACGAGCCAGCACGTCGAGGCGGTCGGCGACATCCTGCGCACGCCCCGGCATCAGATGGCCGTAGCGGTCGAGCGTCATCACCGCCGAGGCGTGACCGAGCATCGTCTGCAGCGTCTTCACGTCTGCGCCAGCAGCGATCGCCAGCGACGCCGTCGTGTGGCGCAGATCGTGGATGCGCAAGGGCGCGAGACCGGCGGCGGCGACGGCGGGCGTCCAGATTCGGGAGCGGAAGTTGTCGGGATCGAGGTGTCCTCGGCCGTCGGGTGCGGTGAACACGAACCCCTCGCGGCCGGTGCCGGCCCAGCGGCGGAGGTGTTCGTCGAGCTCGTCGACGACCACCGCCGGGAGGGCGATGGAGCGCAGGCTGGCGCGAGTCTTCAACGGCTGGAGCGCCCATCGGCCAGCATCGTCTCGACCGAGCTGCTCGACGACCTGAACGTGGCGGTGGAGGAGATCGACACGGTGACGTCGAAGCCCGGCCATCTCGCCGAGGCGCAGACCGCAATACGCGCCGACGAGCACGAACGCCCGGTACCGCTCATCGATCGCGCCGGCGAGGGTGGCGACCTCGTCCGGCGTGAGGAAGCGCATCTCCTGCGACTCGACTCGCGGCGGTTTGATCCCGTCGAGCGGATTGCGCGCAATGACGTCGTTCTCGACCGCAGACGCCAACACTCGGCGAAGCGCGCGATACACCTGATGGACGGTTGCCGGCTTCAGCGGTCCGGCCGAGAGTTGCGCCAGCCACGCTCGAAGCACCGTCTTGTCGAGCTTGCTGAGCTGCACGGAACCGAGCTCGGGCAGGACGTGGAGCCGAAGGTTGTCGAGGTAGATCCGCCGCGACGATGGCCGAAGGTTGACGAGCGTCGCCGACCACTCGGTCACCCAGTCGTGCGAGTGAGATGCGCCCGGCCTTGGGGTCGACCCATCCTCCTCGGTCTCGCTGGGCGAGCAGCTCGCGCTCGTAGGTCTCGGCGGCCTTACGGGTCCGGAACGTCCGCGAGCGTTCACGCCCGTCGGGACCGCGCAGGCGCACCTCGTAGCGAACAGCGCCGGCCGCGGTCGTTCGCTTGGCGATCCCCACAGCCGAAGCTTACGAGTGGGTCGAATATGAAGTCGGAGGCCGTGTCGCCCCGCTGGGGCGACAGCTGCCTGTATCCGGGTGATGGTTGTTGTCCCGTTTTCCCGGCGGCCGGACCCCTTTAGATGGGCGTGGGGATCGTTCGCCACCCGAGCCGCGCCACTGGGAATGGCCTGTTACCAGGATGTTGTCGCGAGTTGAGCGAGTTCATGACCTTTAACAGGGTGATGGAGGTCGCACACACCGACCGCGC
>CAVSZO010000004.1:0-14071 GCA_963732335.1 Ilumatobacteraceae bacterium
GGAGCCCACCGAGGTGACGTTGACACCCGGAGAAGTGGTCGTGCTCGGCGTCGCCTGTGTCGCCGCCCTGACGGCCGTAGTCATGTACTGGTTGCCGTTCGCCACGTTCAACGGCGTCGCGTCCACGCTGGTAGATGCCCGCGGAGGGGGAGGCCAGTTTGTCGCCGCCGTGGCGCTACCGATCGCGATGCTCGTGATCGCCCTTCTCGCCATTCGCCGTCGGCCGCGTCCGGCTCATCTTGCCTGTCTGTCGGCGGCGACGATGGCCACCCTGGCGCCCGTCAACCAGGTCGCCCTGGCGCTGTGGGGCCACGACAATCCTGGAAATCGGCTGCTGGGTGGTTGGGTCGAGTTCCGCGGCGGTTTCTACGTCGCCGTGGTCGTGGTGCTGCTCGGGACTGTCCTCCTCGCCGCCGTCGTGGGCACGCTTGCGTTCGACACCCCCGGGCCCGAGACGGCCGAATCGATGAGCGGATTCGTTGCAGTCGTTGTCGCTCTCGGTCTGCTCGTGGCAGCGTCCGGTCAGATCTGGCTCACCGACTCCGCCCATCTCTGGTCGCTCCCCGGATGGCTGCAGGCCGGTCGATGGTGGCAGCTCGCCGTGACGACGACACTGTGCGCCCTAGCGGTCTGGAGGCGCTCGACGCCGGCCCTGGCCGCGGCGGTACCGGCAGCGGTCGTCGGGCTGGCAACTGCCTGGCAGCAGCTCAACCATCCCGATGCCGCCGATCTGCTGATCACGTCGATGAGGATCACCGTGATTGGCTACGCCGTCGTCGTCCTCGCCCTCGCGGTCGCCGTGACGCTGTTGCTGCGTCGCCGCGTCGGGACGACGCGTGTTGCCGTGCCGGCCGGCTGACTCACCGCCTGTGATCCGGAGGGTCGACCTGGTCGGCTGCATCGCCGTGGCTGCCGTTGCGGCGACCATCGTCGCCTACTGGCTCCCGATCTTCCAGGTCGGGGGCTTCGTGTACACGATGATCGACTCGTTCGGTGGGCGCGGTCAGTTTCTTGCTGCCGTCGCCCTCCCGATCGTCCTCGGTGTCGCCGTCCTCGCGTTTGGGTGGCCGTCGCGCGGGTGCGCGTACGTCGCTGCCCTCGCCGCAGCGGTGATGGCCACGCTCGCGCCGGTCGACCATCTCGCCGAAGCAGCTTGGCAGCGAGAGCATCCGGAACGCCTGGGTGCCCCATTCGAGTTCCGCATCGGGTTCGCGGTTGCGGCCATCGGGATCGTCGGCGGCGCCATCGTCTTCGTTGTCGTGATCCGGGCCCTGCTCGCTGAGCCGCCGAGGGCGGGTGAAGCCGACAAACGGACCGATCTCGGCGCCACCATCGCCGCGATTGGCCTGCTCGTGGCCGTGGTCGGCCAACTCGCCGAGTCGAGCGCGGCACACCTGTGGCAGCTGCCGCGCTGGCCCCAAGCCGGTCGCTGGTGGGAGCTACTCGTCACGACCTCGATCTGTGGGCTCGCCGTTTGGCGTCGCACACCGATGGCACTGGCGTCCGCCGCTTTGGTGTCAATCGTCGCTGCAGCCAGCGAAGCCCAGCTATTCCGAGCAGTGTCATCGCTGGAGGACGACCCAGCCGTGTCGTCGATCGTCCGGCTTGCCGGATTTGTGATCGTCGCCGCGGCCCTGACGGTCACCCTCGTGGGGTCGCTGCGTCGCAGGTAGCGTTGTGCGACGTGCCCGACGCCGCCCCGCCGCCGATGCGCCGTGCGCGCTATCAGGTCGTGGGGATCGGAAACGCCCTCGTCGACGTCATCGCTCACGCCACCGACGACTTCCTCGCAGAGCACGGGCTCGTCAAGGGATCGATGACCCTGATCGACACGGAACGGGCGGTCGAGCTGTACCGCGCCCTCGGTGGGGCGGTCGAGATGAGTGGTGGTTCGGCGGCCAACACGATGTGCGGCGTCGCCAGCTTCGGTGGACGCGCCGCCTACATCGGCAAGGTGAGCGGTGACGACCTCGGTGCCGTGTTCGGCCACGACCTCCACGCCGTCGGTGTGGCATTCCGGCCCGGATCCCCGTCGGCCGCCGTCCCGACCGGTCGCTCCATCATCGTCGTCACGCCCGACGCTCAACGGACGATGAACACGTACCTCGGCACATCCAGTCTGTTGTGCGTCTCCGACCTCGACGAGCAGGCGATCGCCGACGGTGAGGTGCTGTACATGGAGGGCTACTTGTTCGATCGCGACGATGCCAAGGCCGCCTTCCGGCGTGCTGCCAACGTCGCCCACGGCGCCGGCAGAAGGGTGTCGCTCACGCTGTCTGACTCGTTTTGCGTCGACCGCCACCGCGCCGACTTCCGCGCCCTCGTTCGCGACCAGGTCGACCTCCTGTTCGGCAACGAGGACGAGTTGTGCTCGTTGTACGAGGTGGGTTCGCTCGACGAGGCGATCGCCAGCGTCCGCCGGGAGTGCCCGCTCGTCGCCGTGACTGCCGGTGCCGCGGGGTCGTACGTGGTCACCCCGGACGGCACGGTTCGCGTCGCCGCCGAGCACGTCGATCGCGTGCTCGATACAACCGGCGCCGGGGATCTCTACGCCGCCGGGTTCTTGCACGGCCTGACGAACGGCGAGTCGTTGCACGACTGCGCTCGGTTGGGATCGATCGCCGCGGCCGAGGTGATCAGCCACGTCGGGCCGAGGCCGCTCATCGAGCTGCGTACGCTGGTGGGGTGACCGAACCCCCGGGAGGTCGTGCGTTGACCGAAGATTTCGACGCTGCCCGACTGGCGACGCGTTGGCTCGCCGCTGAGCCGGATGACGACATCCGCCGTGAACTGCAGGCGTTGATCGATGGCGATCCGGCGGCGTTGACCGAACGGTTCGCCGGTCGGCTGACCTTCGGCACCGCGGGCTTGCGGGCGACCGTCGGCGCCGGGCCGTTGCGGATGAATCGCCTCGTCGTGCGCCAGGCCGCGGCTGGGCTGGCCAACTACCTCAAGGCACTTGACCCACTCGCCACCGCAGCGCGGTGTGGTCATCGGCTACGACGTCAGGCGCAAGAGCGACCTGTTCGCCCGCGACACGGCCAGGGTGATGGCCGCCGCCGGACTTCCGGCGATGATGCTGCCGGACCCACTGCCGACACCGGTGTTGGCATGGTCCGTCACCGAGCTCGACGCCGCCGCCGGTGTGATGGTGACGGCATCGCACAACCCGCCCGCCGACAACGGTTACAAGGTGTATCTCGGTGACGGCGCCCAGATCGTGCCACCCCACGACGGCGCGATCGCTGACGAGATCGCCCTCGTCGACGCCACCCAGGTCGCCCTCGCCGACCCCGACGACGCGCTGATCACGACCCTCGACGACGGCGTGATGGCGGCCTACCTGGCGTCGACTGCTCAAGTTCGGCTGCGGCCGGAGGTCGGGGGGGTCCGGGTGGCCTACACGCCGATGCACGGTGTGGGTGGGGAAACGACGTGTACGGCCTTCGAGCTCGCCGGCTTCGATCGTCCGATGGTGGTCGTCGAACAGTTCGAGCCCGATGGGACGTTCCCGACGGTGTCGTTTCCGAACCCGGAGGAGCCGGGGGCGATGGACCTGTTGCTCGCCCTCGCCGACGATTCCGGTGCCGAGCTGGCGATCGCCAACGACCCCGACGCCGATCGCCTCGGCGCAGCGATTCCACAAGTCGATGGCTCGTGGCGGCGACTCGGCGGCGACGAGATCGGCTGGTTGCTGGCCGACCACATCCTCGCCAACACGACCGGCGATGACCGCTTGGTGATCACGACGCTGGTGTCGTCGTCGCTGCTCGGCGACATGGCCAAGAGCTACGGCGTGCACGCCAAGGAGACCTACACAGGGTTCAAGTGGATCGCCAGGACGATCCTCGACAATCCTGACTTGCGCTTCGTGCTGGGGTACGAACAGGCCCTCGGCTACCTCGTGGCGCCCCGCCCACTCGACAAGGACGGCATCTCGGCGGCGCTGTTGCTCGCCGAGGTGGCGGCGGTCGCCGCCGCCGAGGGGACAACCCTCCAGCAGCGCCTCGACGACATCGCGGCCCGCTTCGGACGCCACGTCACGATCGACAAGTCGGTACGGATGGACCAGGCGGCCGCGGCGAAGGCAGTCGAGCGGCTGCAGGCGAGCCCGCCGACGGAGATCGGCGGCGCACGCGTCGCGGAGGTCGTGGCGGTTCCCGAGGCTGATCTGTTGCGCTTCGAACTCGCCGGTGGCGTGCGCGTGCAGATCCGCCCGAGCGGCACCGAGCCGAAGGTGAAGATCTACGGCGAAGCCGTCGACGCCGACCCCACCCCGTACGTCGACGACCTGATCTCGCTGATCTAGCCGCGCCCATCCGAGTGTTTCCGAGCATCGGAGTGCTACGCGCCGCGACAGGGTGGCGGGAAACACTCCGATCAATCAGGGCGGAGCAGCACGGCAAGCTGTCGACGCCACTCCACCGATGGTTTGTCGGCCTGCACGCTGGCCGTCGCGGTCTGGTCGAGGGGGAGCACGCCGCCCACGCGTTCGAGCATCTCCTTGTCCTCGGCGCCGATCGCCCGGTCGAAGGCGATGACCTCCTCGGCGGGGACGGAGAAGTCGTCGTTGCGCCAGACGACGAACGTGAAGTAGGACGTCACGTCGTCGAGCGGCGTCGAGCACAGCAGGATCAAGTGGTCGAGCCCAGTCTCGTAGTGAATCGTGCTGCGCACCGTGAAGGGCAGGTTGAAACCCGTCGTCATCGTCCGTGTGATCACCTTGGCGGCAAGACCCGACGACGCCCTCCCGGTCTCGTTGCTCACCTCGGCCTGGTACCGATAGCCGCAGAAGTCGTCGTCGAGTTGCTCCATCGAGATCTTCGGGACGACCGTGTTCTCAGGGATGCCGAACGTGCCGACGTGCACGAACGGGAAGTGCGAGATGTCCATGAAGTTGTCGGTCATCCGCGTCGCCGATGTCCGCCACACCTCGACCCCAGTGTTGATCCGGCGGTACGTCGGGTCGAGCTCGGCAGCGATCTCGGGGATGCCGGCCACGGGGTCGTCGAGGCACAGCCACACGAGACCGTAGCGCTCCACGGCGTGGACGGTTCGCAGGTGACTGCGCGGCGGGATCGGGACGCTGTCGGGTGCAGACGGGACGCGCACGCACCGGCCTTCGGCGCCGAACGTCCAGCCGTGGTAGCAGCACTCGAGGCAGCCGTTCACAAGATGGCCGTGGGAGAGCGGCGCTTCGCGGTGCGGGCAGCGATCGGGCGCGGCGACCAGCGCGCCGCCGGGTCCGCGCCAGATCACGGCGTCGTCGCCGAGCAGGCGGACGGCTAGCGGGGCGTCGTCGATGTCGGCCACCTCGGCGACCACGTACCAGAAACGGCGCAGCGCTGGAGCGTCGACGAGCACGACGGTGAATCCCTCCGATTGGTCTGTTGGTCCTACCATATAGCGATGCCCGAGCCGACCGACGGGGAGCGCGGGTCTGGGCGGTGCCCAGCAGACTCGGTCGGGGCCGACCTGATGGTCGCGGGTGAATGGGTACTGACGATGGACGCGTCGCGGACGATGATCCGCGGTGGCGCCGTAGTCGTCAGCGGGGACCGCATCGTCGACATCGGCCCGGCGGGCGACCTGGAGTCGCGCTGGCGACCAGCCGAGCGGCTGGGAGGGCCGGGCACTCTCGTGCTCCCAGGGTTCGTCAATGCCCATCAGCACCTGACTGGCGATCGGCTGGCCCGTTCGACGATCCCCGACACGATCTCGTCGCACGAGGCGATCTTCGATTGGGCGGTTCCCCTCCACGCCGCTCACAACCCCGATGACGAGGAGCTGTCGGCGACACTCGCCCTCGTCGACGCCGTCACCAACGGCATCACGTTCACCGTCGAGGCGGGGACGGTCGGCCACCCCGACCGCGTCCTCACTGCCTTCGACCGGGTCGCCGTCGGCGGCACGCTGGGCAGCTGGGGATCTGACACCGCGGGCCTGCCGTTCGCCGGTGACGTCGCCGCCGTGCTCGATCGGCAACGCGAGGTGCTCGCACTGACGGCCGACCACCCCGGTGTGCGCGGCTGGGTGACGCTCGTCGGTCATGACCTGATGTCCGACGAGCTTGCCGTCGGCGCCAGCCAGTTGGCCGCCGACTCCGGCACTGGCCTCACCTTCCACCTCTCTCCGACGGACGCCGATGCAGCGGCTTACGTGGCTCGCACGGGGCGCCGACCGGTGGAGCATCTTGACGAACTCGGCGTGCTCGGCCCTCACGTGGTTGTGGCCCACGCCGTCCACGTTGACGATGCCGAGATGGAGACCCTGCTACGCACCCGGACAGCAGTCGCCTACTGCCCGTGGGCATATCTGCGCCTCGGCCAGGGCGTCACGGTCGCCGGGCGTCACGCTGACTTCTCTGAGCGCGGCGGTCGACTGGCGCTCGGGTGCGACGCCGAGAACGCCGGCGACGCCGTCGACATGCTGCGCGCCGCCGCCCTCGCGGCTGGACTGGCACGGGACACGCGTCGCCGCCCGGAGTCGTTCGGTGCCCACACCGCGCTTGGCTTGGCGACGATCGGCGGGGCCGAGGCGATCGGGATGGCCGGTGAGCTCGGGTCGCTGGAGGTCGGCAAGCGCGCCGACGTGGTGGTCGTCGACACGACCGGCCCGGCATGGATCCCACTGAGCGACGATCCGGTGCTCGGCCTCGTCTGGTCGGGGGGTGGCCGTGACGTGCGCGACGTCGTGGCGAGTGGGCGGGTCGTGGTCCGTGATCGACGGTGCCTGACCGTTGACCTTGATGGCCTGCGCGAGGCGGCCCACCAGGCGAGCCAGCGCCTGCTGGGCGCGGCCGGCCTCGAACCCCGACCACGGTGGCCCACACGCTGACCCGACATTCCCCATCTGCAGAGCGGTGTGCACCGAATCGGTGCAACTCGCTCCGCAGATCGGGCGCGCGGCGCTATCGGCGACGGGCCGACGCATCGAGGCCCGGCGGCGTCCAGCCGGCGTCCTCCGGGTTGACGTCGGTGCCCGGGGCGACGACCCCGTCGATGGCGTCGAGTGTGTCGGCGTCGAGCTCGACGTCCATCGCCCCGAGGAGGTCGGTGAGCTGGTCGTCGGTGCGCGGTCCGATCAGCACGGACGAAACAGCGGGGTGCTCGGCCGCCCATGCCAGCGAAAGTTGACTGAGCGGGAGGCCGGCCTGCTCGGAGATCGGGCGGAGGCGATCGACGGCGGCGGCCTTGGCCTCGTTGTCACCATCGAAGTGCTCCGGGTTGGTGGCCGCCCTCGATCCCTCGGGAGCATCGCCCGCGCCCCGGTACTTGCCGGTCAACCAGCCGCCCGAGAGTGGGCTCCACACCAGCACGCCGATGCCATGGCGCTGGCACACGGGCAGGACGTCCCGCTCGACGTGGCGGTGCAGGATGGAGTACGGGGCCTGCTCGCTATGTGGACCGGCCGCCTGCCGACGATCGGCCGCCCAGCGGGCCTCCACCAGTTGCTCGGCGGGGAACGTCGACGTCCCCCAGTAGCGGATCTTGCCAGCGGTCACGAGGTCGTCAAGCGCCGCAACAGTCTCCTCGATCGGTGTCGACGGATCCGGGCGGTGGATCTGGTAGAGGTCGACGTGGTCGACGCCGAGCCGGCGCAAGCTCTCGTCGATCGCCCGCATCACCCAGCGCCGCGAGTTGCCGCGCCGGTTGACGTCGTCGCCCATCGCCCCGTGGAACTTGGTGGCCAGCACGACGTCATCGCGCCGCCCGGCGATCGCCCGCCCCACGATCACCTCGTTCTCGCCCGCGCCGTACACGTCGGCGGTGTCGATCAGGTTGATCCCGGCATCCAGCGCTCGCTGGATGATCCGCGCACACTCGGCGAGGTCGCGGTTGCCCCACACCCCGAGCACCATCGTGCCCAGCCCGAAGCGGCTCACCTGGACCCCGGTACCGCCGAGTGTGCGGTACGCAACACTCACGTGAGCCCCCGCACGAACGGTTGGGCGAGGGCGCGTGGTTGGCGCACTCGGGTGGCGAACAGCAACATCACGGCAAGGGCGACCACGTACGGTGCGGCGTCGAGGACCAACGGATCGATCGCGTAACCCTGCACCGGAATGGCGATCGTCAATGCCTCGACGAACCCGAACAGAATGCAGCCGACGACCGTGCCGCGCAGCGTCCAGCCACCGAAGATCACCGCGGCGATGGCGATGAAGCCGCGGCCGTTGACCACGTTGGGCTGGAACTGGTTGACCTGGCCGAGAACGAGGAAGGCTCCGCCGAACCCGGACGTCAGCCCGCACAGGTAGACCGCTTGCCGGCGTCTGGCGTTGACGTCGATGCCCGACACGTCAGCAGCCCCGGGTCGCTCGCCTACAGCCCGCGCCTCGAGCCCCCATCGGGTCCGGTACATCAGCAGCCACAACGCCGGGACGAGGGCGTACACGAAGTATCCGGGCCAGGGGCGTTCGAACAGCGCCTCACCGACAAGCGGCAGCTCCGCGAGGACCGGGATTCGCCATACCGGCGCCCGCGTCCGTGGCAGCTCGATGACCGTGTCGAGGTAGGCGGTGAGACCGAGCACGAGGACGTTGAGGGCGAGGCCGACGACGAACTGGTTGGCGGTGAGGCGGTGACTGAGGTTCGCCTGAGCGAACGCCACTGCGAAACCAGCGACGCAACCGACGAGGACACCGGCAGCGCCGCCCCACGACGACCAGTAGCTCCCGAGAGCGGCGCCGAAGGCGCCGGCGAGGAGCATGCCTTCGACCGAGATGTTCAGCGTGCCGGCCCGCTCCGCCACCCATTCGCCCGTGGCGGCGAAGAGGAACACCACCGACAGTTGGAAGGCACTGACGTACAGGGCGTCCGCCCCGAAGATCGAGCCGAGGGCGTCGAAGAACCCACTCACGACGTCTCCACCGATCGGAGCGACGAGGCGCCAGCCGAGGAGTGGCGATCCACGGCCTGCGTGGCCGGGGAACGCAATGATGTCTCCGGTGCGACCACCTGTCGGCGCGCCGTGCGGAACGTGCCGGCGTGCTCGATCGCCGGCGGAATGAGCAGCGCGAGCACGAGCAGCGCCTGGACCACGTCGGTCATCCGCCGGTCAACGCCCGTGGCGGCAAGGAAGCTCGAACCCGTGCGCAAGGCGGCGAAGACGAACGCCGTCGGGATCGCCACGAGGACGCGGTTGCGGGCGACGAGGGCGACGAGCAGTCCATCCCACCCGTAGTTCCCGGAATACCCGACGGACAATCGGTCGCCGGATGCCCCGCCGGTCAGCAACACGGCGCCGGCGGCGCCGGCGAAGCATCCCGATGCCACGAGTACCGCTGCGGTCAGCGATCGCCTCGGCACGCCGAAGCGCTGAGCCGCCCGAGGGTTGAGGCCGAGCACGTCGATGCGGGCGCCGAGCCGCGTCCGGCCGGCGATGTAGGCGACGATGACGGCAGCTCCCAAGGCGAGGAGGACTGCGGAGTCGATCCGGTTGCCGAACACCTCGAGATTGGGCAAGCGCGTGTCGAACGGAATCTGCTCGCCCGAGTTGATGTGGCGGGTGCGGTTTTCGCGGTCGCCGAGCAGCCACTGCTGGCGCAGCCCGTACGTCAGCAACGGGAAAGCGATGAACGTGAGCAGCAGGGTGCTGAGCACCTCGGGGACGTTGCGCCAAACCTTCAACACGGCGGCGATCCCCGCCCACAGACCGCCACCGATGGCGGCGGCGATCAGGGTCGCGACGAGGACGATCGGTCCCGGCCCCGGCAGGCGCGCCGCCGCGTAGGCGGCGAAGCAGGCGCCGATCAACAGCTGCCCCTCCTGGCCGATGTTGATCAGCCCCGCCCGGGTAGCGCCAATCGCCCCGACGGCCACGATCAGCAGTGGTGCCATCGTCGTCAGCGTCAGACCCCAGGCGCCCGGCGAGCGGATGCTCCCGTCGAGCAACGCCCTCCACACCGCCGATGCGGAACCTCCGGTTGCCGAGACGAGAACCGCAGACAGGGCGAGTGCCCCGAGCACGGAGGCCGTATAGAGCAGCACCGTCCGCGCTGCCCGCGACTCAAACATCCACACCGCCCATCATCAGCCCGATGCGCTCGATGTCGGCGTCGGCACGTGCCGTCTCGCCGCGGACTCGCCCGGCGTGGATGACGACGATGCGGTCGGCGAGGGCGAAGATCTCCTCGAGCTCGTTGGAGATCAGCAGTACGGCGATGCCGCGATCGGCGGCGGCGCGCAGGCGCTGGCCGATGAACTCGATCGCCCCGACGTCGAGGCCGCGGCAGGGCTGAGCGGCGACGAGCACGGTCGGCTCGGCCGTCAGCTCCCGGGCGAGCACGACACGCTGCTGATTTCCTCCCGAAAGCGACGCGAACGGGGCGTCGGGACCGGCGCAGTCGATGGCGAACTCGGCGATCAGTTGCTGCGCTCGCTGCCGTCTTGCACCGCGGTCGATGCGATCGAGCGCCCCGCCCCGCCCGAGCTCGCCGAGGGCCAGGTTCGCGGCGACACTGAGCCCGAGCACGGAGCCGGCGTCGTGGCGGTCCTCGGGGATCAACCCGATCCCAGCATCACCCATCGCTCCGGCCCGCCCGGTCGGCACCGCGACGCCGCTCACTTCGACAGTTCCCGCGTCGAGGGTGAGCAGGCTGCCGAGGACATCGGCGAGCTCGGCCTGGCCGTTGCCCTCGACGCCGGCGACGCCGACGATCTCGCCGGCATGCACATCGAGGGACAGGTGGTCGAGAACGGCACGACCGTTAACGGACGCCACGGCGTCGCTGATGCGCAGCACAGGTGC
The DNA here is from genome assembly GCA_963732335.1 of Ilumatobacteraceae bacterium. GTDB lineage: Bacteria > Actinomycetota > Acidimicrobiia > Acidimicrobiales > Ilumatobacteraceae > Desertimonas. Next base: position 10,753 of record CAVSZO010000004.1, read on the forward strand.
CCTCGTGGTCCATGCTGTTGCACCCGCTTCGGCAGTTGTTGCCACGGGCTCGTCAACCAGCCCGAGAGCCAGCGCCTCGCGGCGCAACGAGACGGGTCGTCCGACCATCGCCTGGGCCAGCGTTCGGGCGTCGGCGTCGGCTGTCGCCATCTCCTCGACGACTCGACCACGGCGCAGGATCGTCACGACATCGGTGGCATGGAGGACCTCGTCGAGCTTGTGGCTGACGAGGGCTACCGCCTTGCGCTCGGTGACCACGGCGACACGAAGAACGTCGAACAACTGTTCGGACTCCTGCGGCGTGAGCACCGACGTCGGTTCGTCGAAGACGACGATGTCAGGGTCACGGCGCAGGCACTTGACGATCTCGACGCGCTGGCGGAGCCCGGCCGCGAGGTCGCCGACCAGGGCGTCGGGATCGAGCCCCAGCCCGTAACGCCCGCCGATCTCGCCGACCAGGTTGCGCGCGGCCCGTCGGTCGAGTCGGCCGGCCTCGCCGAGGGCCACGTTCTCCCACACGAGCAACTCGTCGACGAGACTGAAATGCTGGTGCACCATGCCGATGCCTAGGGCCGCGGCGGTTTGCGGATCGGTGATCCGTTGCACCCGGCCGTCGATGGCGATCTCGCCACTGTCCGGGATGACGAGCCCGATGAGGATCCTCATCAGCGTCGACTTGCCGGCGCCGTTCTCTCCGAGAATCCCGTGCACCTGGCCGCGCTGCAGGTCGAGGTCGACGCCGTCGCACGCGACGACGTCGCCGTAGCGCTTGGTGACGTTGCGGATGGCGACCGCAGGATGCGGCCGGTCAACGTCGGTGACCGGCCGAACCAGAGGGTCTGTCATCGGCTCACCCCGTGGTGACGGGTGCTCCTCCTCCGTAGGCCTCGCCCTTGATCTCGCCGAACAGCTCGTCGAACTCGCCGGCGGCGATCTGGTCGCGGACTGCCTGCAGCGCTTCCTCCTGCTCCGGCGTGGCGTCGCAGAACTTGGCGCCGACCGGGTCGAAGTCACCGACGAGGAAGAACTTCGCTTCGCCCTCCGACAGCTCCCCGGCGATGATGTCGCGCGATGCTCTCGGTGACGTAGATGCCCGCGTCGAACACCACGGCGATCTGGTAGTCGACCTCCTCCCGCTCACACGCATCGGCCGGGCCCGGGGCCATCGTGATGATGCCGTCCTCGTTGGCGAGTGAGGCAACGGCTTCCTGCGAGCCTCCGAGGAACGGGTAGACCGCCCCGGCACCATCTGCGACGGCCTGGTTGTACGCCTCCGTGGCGCCGGCGACGTCGTTGAAGTCACCCGTCGGGATGTAGGTGGCCGTGAACGAGTCGTCGACCGCCTGCAGGCCTGCTTGGAACGCGAGGAACGCCTCCTTCTCGAAGTCGAGGTCACAGCAGCCGAGGAAGGCCGCCGACGTCGAGTCGGTGTCCTGCAGCAGTAACCCAGTGGCGTACCCGGCCGTGTAGCTGATCTGGGACGAGTCGTCACGCGGCCTGGGCAATCCCGGGGGCGTCGGCGAGGCCGGCACCACAGTTGCAGTACCAGAAGATGTCGGCGAACTCCTCGCTGAGCGCGGGCAGTGGATCGGACAGCTCGCCGGCCCCGACGGCAATGACGTCGACGTTCTGGCGGGCCAGGTTGCGCAGCTCTGTCTCGGCCTGGGCTGTGTCGATGTTGTCGACGATGATCGGCTCCTCGAAGCCGTTCTCCTCCGACAGCTGGGTGATGCCGTCGACCATCGCCTGGTAGTAACCACCGTCGTCGCGCGGACCCGGAGTGGCGATGCCGATCTGAACGACACCGTCCCCGTTGGTGTCGAGGTTCAACGGGTTCGGCCGCCGCCGAGGTGCCCGTCGTATCGCCGGTCATCGCCGTGTCGGCGGGCGGTTCAGTGGTACCAGTCGCCGCGGCGAGGCCGGTCGCCGGCGCCAAGCCGGCCACGGCGACGAGCATCGCGATGCGACGCTGGCGGGTCAAGGTCTGGATGATTTTCACGCTGTCTCCCCCTCGAGCGAGCCTGGACTGATGGTCAGACCATTCGCTTCAATCGTACGATGCCGCGGTCGTGGTCGGCCAATGCCGGCGGTAACGCTGCACGAGCCAGCGGTTGAACTGCACGTGGCTCTCCTCCTGCCACGAGTATCGCCCCCGTGGCGCGAAGCGGGAGCGCAATCCGCGCTGCACCTTCGTCGTGGCGTCCTGGTCCTGGCGGACGAACACCTGCACGCCGACGTCGGAGAGCTGCAGCTTGTGCTCGAACAGCGGGTCCTCCGTCGCCGACGGGTGGAAGAGGTAGCCGATCTCGACGTCGATCGTCTCCGGTCCGGTCGGGCGGACGAGGAAGAAGAAGCACTGGTCGGGGGCGGTGCCGAAGCAGAGCGTCGGGGGTACGAGGGCGAACGTCGATCGCCAGCGTTCCTCGTCGGTGAGCTTGGGGAACACCGGCATGATCGCCTTGCGGGTGGCGTTGAAGCCGCCGTCGCGGTGGGTGTAGCCGGCCGTGCGGAAGATGACGTTGGAGGCGTCGTCCCAGGGCACCGGGAACGCCGTCATCGACGACGGGCAGAAGTCCTGGACGTACTGATGGAGGCGGTTGGCGTGGTAGCCGTCATTGAAGTTCTCGAACATCACCTTCCAGTTCCACGGCAGTCCGCCGAGGGTGAACGTGCCGGGACACACCGCCTCGGCGAGGTCGTAGTTGGCGAGGTACGGCTCGTAGCGGGCGAGCGTCGGCACGAGTGGTGGGGCGTGGGGATCGAGGTTGACGAACACGAACCCGTGCCACTCCTCGACCTGCAACCGAGGCAGGCCGAACTCGGCCTTCTCGAAGACGGCGGTCCGTTCCATCGCCGGGGCGCCGAGCAGACGACCGTCGAGGGCGTACGTCCAGTGGTGATACGGGCACTTCAGCGTCGTCGAGTTGCCGGTTCCGTCGCACACCTGCATCGCCCGGTGCCGGCACACCGCCGAGAGCACGTGATCTCCCCGGCCTTGCCCCGCATGATGATCAGCGGCTCGTCGACGAACGCTGGTGAGGCAGACACCCGGGTTCGGGCTGCGGCTCGGCCCGGCCGACGCAGAGCCACTCGTGGGCGAACACGAGCATCCAGCTCGAAGTCGAGCAACTCCTCAGAGGTGTACAGCACCGCGGGCAGCGTCGACGCCTTGGCGACGTCGGTGATCGAGTCGTCGAGGCTCGCCAGCAGGGGCGTCGTTGAGAACTGTCATCGATCGGTCTCTTTCATCCACTCCTACAGTGATGATCGCGGATGGGACACGCGTGTGGCGAGCGCAGGGGTAGTGCTGTCAGTCCCG
>CAVSZO010000005.1:0-343663 GCA_963732335.1 Ilumatobacteraceae bacterium
AACCGCGCCACCGCCCCACCCGATCTGGGCGGCCTCCGATTCGTTGGTCGATTTCCGGACGCCAACGTCCTCACAGCGACCAAAGAAGGCGCGCAGCGGCGCCGGCGCCGACGGTGCGGCGGATGCCGTCAACGCAATCTGGCCTCGATGACACCGAGCCCGGCCGGCGACGCCGTCATCGCGACCTGCGTCAGCGTCGAACCCGGCCCGGCCGAGAAGTCCGGCGAACTCGGCGGCGGTCCGCTCCCGGGCCCCGAGCAGGAGGAGCATGTGCACGTCCATGCGGATCGCCGCCGGCCGATCGATGGCCCGCTCCGGCATGATCGCCTCGACGATCAACAACCGGCTGTCGCGGTCGCATCGCTCGACGGCAGGTCGTCAGGATGCGCCCGGCGTCGTCGTCGTTCCAGTCGTGGAGCACACGCGACAGCAGGTAGGCATCAGCGCCCGCCGGCACGATGTCGAAGAAGTCGCCGGTCGACGCAATCGGCGCGATCGGCGAGACCGGCGGACTCCAGGTCGGTCTCGGCGCCGGCGATCGCCGTCGGGGCGGTCGAGCAACACGCCGCGAACAGCGGGATGGCGCGGCGAGGATCGCCGCCAGCAGGATCCCGCCTCCACCGCCGACGTCGACGAGTTGTTCGATGCCGGAGAAGTCGAACGTGTCGACCACGGCGCTGGCTTCCTGCTCGGCGCGTCCGGCCATCGACGCCTGGAACGCCGCCTCATGGTCAGGGTGGTCCGCGAGGTGATCGAAGAACCGCTGCACCGTGGATCCGTTCGAAGGCCGTGCCCCGGCCGAGCACGGTGTCGAGCAGCCCGGCGGCCGAGCCGTAGTACAACTCACCACGGACGATCGCCGCACCGCGCAACGACGGTCAGGCGATTCGCCGACCGGCGTGAGGGCGAACCGCCCGTCATCCTCCTCGGACAGGACGCCTTCGATGACCAGACCGCGCAGCACGCGCACCAGCGCGTCGCGATCGGCGCCCACGGCGCTGGCGATCTCGGTGCCCGACCGTGGCCCGTCGGCGAGCACCGTGGCGAGGTCGAGCTTGGCGGCGACGTACAGCAACTGCGTGGTGACGAACCCGTCGAGCAGATGCAGCAACCTCCACGGCGGCGGCGTGGTGGCGTCGTCCACGCACCACTCTGCCGCAATCGGACTGCTGGATCAGAATCGGTAGCGAGTGGCCGCGCCGGGTTCCTCCCCGTCGTATGCGTACGCCTTGCGAGGGAGCGATGGGAGAACACATGCGCCTCGCCGGCTCGTGGCGGAACGCGCCGATCGGCGACGTCGAAGTGCCACTCCCCGCCGTACTTGGGCTTCCCAGGCGGCGGCGAGGTCACCGTCAGCGCGTCGTCGTCGGTGCCATTCACCCGCTGCGCTTCTCCCTCGACGATCTACGTCGAGCCCGGACCAGCCGTTGGTTCCCGGTCGTCACGATCACGTTGGTCGTTAGTGGCGAGGTTTTCTGCTTTTTGCTCCTCGGGGCCCGAGTGGTCACGTGCACGGCGCCGTCCTTCCAGACGGCGATCACCGGTGTGACGTGGGGCCTCCCGTCGGCCCGCACAGTGGACAGCCAAGAGATGGCCGCGTGCGAGCGAACACGGACTCGGCACGATCCCAGCCGGTGGCGATCTGGCGTCAGGTCCGCTGTAGGGGGCATCGAGCTCGACGGTCGGTTCGGTGTTACGAGTCGTCATGCTCGTTATCGACCTCCGCCGACCTCCGAACTCATCGCCGCCTGCTCCACGCGAGCCGCGGTAGCTCTCCCACCACGCCGCGTCGACGGACGGAAGGTTGTCGCTGTCGGCGCGATCGCCGGCCGCTCCATCGATCAGCTCGCGGACGATGTCGGCGTGTCCGGCGTGGCGACTCGGTTTCGTCGATGATGTGCACGAGGATGCGGTGCAGGGTCACCTCGTTGACGTCGTCGGGCCACCACGGCACGCGCCCGGGACTGTCGAGATCGAGCGTGTCGATCGTGACGTCGGAGTGCGCCCACACCCGGTGGTAGAGGTCGACGATGTACTCGCGCGACTCGTCCGCCCCTCGCCCACAAGTCGGAGTTGGGGTCGGCGTCCATGTCGCCTTTCCAGAGGCACGTTCGGGTTCGAACGGACGGCCGAACGTGACGCCGAAGTAGCCTGCTTCCACGGCCGCGACGTGCTTGACGAGACCCAGCAGGTTGGTGCCGGTCGGCGTCATCGGGCGGCGGATGTCGTACTCGGAGAGGCCATCGAGCTTCCAGAGCAGGGCCTTGCGCCCCCGTTGCAGGTATCGACGGAGGTCACCCTTCGGGTCAGCTTCGGCCACGCCGGACATCATGTCATCGCCCGGCCGTCATGCTCGTCGCCGTGGTTCGCACCGGAGTCGGCTGGGTATCCGAAGGCCACCAACAACGAGAGGAACCCCGAATGTCAGACCCCGATCCGCAAGAGCCGATGGCGCCCCGGCCGATCGACCCCGTCGGGCCGGAACCTGTGCCGCCGACGCCGATCATCCCCGACCCGACAATGCCGGACCCGTCGGATCCCGAACCGACGCCCCCCGACAACTTCTGAGCGGGTTCGTCAGGCGCCGGGGAGGGTGTGGTAGGCGCCGCTGACGCCCTCGGCCACAGTCTGCGCCGCCCGGCCGGCAGCGCGGCGGCCCGACCAGAACACCGACGGTCGGCCGCCGGTGTCGAGGGCCGCCGCCATCACCCCAGCGAACAGGCCGGCGTCTCTGGCGACGTCGAGCAGCTGCCCCTTGCGCCGACTGGCATCGCGCTCCTCCCAGAAGCGGTTGTTGGTGAGCGTTGCCGGGACGAGCGTCGCCCCCAACACCAGTGAGGCGAGGCGCGGCACGAACCCGAGGATCAACATCGCCGCCCCGCCGATCTGCGCCCCGGCGGTGACCTTCATCAGGGTCTCGGGGCTCATCGCCGTCAGTCCGCCGTTGCTGCCGAGCGGCGCAGGCGTCGGCGCCGGCGCACGGAGCGCTTGGACGCCACGGACGATGAACGGGGCGGCGAGGAGCGGGCGGATCAACGTGCGCAGATCAAACATGACAGCCCGATACCCGGTCAGTGGCGTCGGCAGACTCCGTGGCGGTTCAATTGGCGCAGCCGCAGCCGCCGCCACAGCAGCCGCTGGCGACGGCCGACGGTGCGCGAGCTGACGTAATTCCCGTCGCGGCGAACGTCGACAACAGCCGTACCGTGTCGTCGTGACCTTCGGGACACGTGGCCCTCGTGTCTGCGTCGCTCATCGCCCGGCGGACCTCGAAGCGCCGATCGCACGTCCGGCAGCGGAACTCGTACAGGGCCATCGACCAAATCGTACCGCCGGCCGTCGCGGCCGAACGGCGTGGCGACTCGCCCTGGCAGCAGCACTGGCCAGCGCCGTCGCCGCGGGTGTCGCCACCGGGCCAGCGACGGCGACCGCGCCAGCCCCGCCGCCTGGGGAGCCCTGGCTCGTCACCGACGTCGTCGACGGCGACACCATCGACGTCGCCCGCGGCGACACGAGGATGACGGTTCGCCTGATCGGCATCAACACGCCCGAGCGCGGCGAGTGCTGGTACGCCGAGGCGACCGAAGCACTGGTCGAGCTCGTCGGCAGCGGACCGGTGTGGCTGTACGTCGACACCACCGATGTCGACCAGTTCGATCGGGCACTGCGTTACGTCGTGAACGCCGACCATGACGACGTCGGCGGTCTGCTCGTCGAGCAGGGCGCGGCGATCGCCAGGAGTTACCCACCGGATACGGCCAACGACGACCGCTACGCACTGCTCCAGGAAGCCGCGCGCCGTGACAGTCGCGGGCTGTGGGCTCCCGATGCCTGCGGTGCCGCCCCGCCCGGCAGCTCGCAGTCGGCGGCCGGCATCACAACCAGCGTGCCGTGAGATACGACATTCATCCCGACGCCGCCGGCGACGACAACGCCAACCTCAACGACGAGTGGGTGCGCTTCGTCGACGCCGGGATGACGCCGCTGCGGTCTCGCCGGATGGGTGGTGCGTGGCGAGCCGTCGGCGCACCGCTACACGTTCGCCGGCCTCGTGCTCCCGCCGGACGGCGTGGTCACGCTGTTCACCGGTTGCGGCGTCGACAACCCGACGGAGCGTTACTGGTGCCGCGCGGCTCGGCGGTGTGGACAGAACGGTGGCGACACCGTCTTCCTGCTGGACCCGGCGAGGCAAAATCGCCGTTTCGCGCACCTACTGAGCGGATGATCACGTCGCCGCCGAGCAATGGCTCGGCCGCCGCCAAGCCGTCGACGAGGAACGGCATCGGCCGCCGGCCGAGCACCTCTTCGATGCGGGCGAGGGCAGTTGCCCTGTCGGCGCCGCGGGCCATGAGGTACCCGGCGGCGATCGTCGGGGTGCGGGTCTCGCTGGCCACACCGTGCACGAACACGCGCTGTCCGGCACCGGCCAGGGCCATCACCGTGCGGGCGGTGTCGGCGAGGACGAACGCCAGGTTCGGGTTGTCGTCGGCGGTCGAGTCGATCAGCGGGGACGGTGAGGTGCTCGGCCGAGTCGGGGACGTCGGCGGTGCCCATGCGGCACAGCGACACGACGACCGTGGCTCCGCCGTCGACGGCTGATCGGACGGCCACGGCGTTCCCGAAGGCCACGCCGTCGATCTCCCTCGCCATCGGCGAGAGGCCGAAAGCGCGCGACGTAACCAGGGACCATCTCGGCGCCGCCGGGCCAGCCCCGGGCATCCAGCAGGCCTTTGTCGCCCGCCAGCCTGGCGAGTGTTTCGAGGTCGCTGCACCGCAGTACCGGCTCGCCGTAGATCCGGCGGCCGTCGAGCACACGGCGCCGCCCGGGAGGCACCGCCGACGCCCCCCAGCCGCGCCCCGACCAGCGCTCCGCAGATCGCGGCCACGGTGTCGGTGTCGCCACCGCTCCGCCGCGGCCAGCTGCAGCGTGGCGACGATGTGGTGACAGTCGCTGTCGACGCCGCCAGTCCCTGCGGTGGTGATCGCCGCCACGGCGGCCTGGAGAGCGGCGACGACCCAGCCGTTGCTGGAGTGGAAGTCGGCGGGGTCAGCGGCTCGGCTGCCACGGTGATCCGCTGGTGCCAGAGCGTCGCGCGCCGCCGGCCATCGATCAGGTAGGCCCCGGCGAGCAACGCGGCGCCGAAGTCGAAGCGTTCGCTCGGCCTGGCGGTCGTGATCGCCCGCTCGATCGCCAGCGACCACAACACGCATGCTTCGACGCTGTCTCGGTGCGGATGGGTTGCCGCGGCCACGTCGACGGCCAGCACGGCGACGGCGGCGCGGTCACCGAGGTGGGCCAGGGCGACCGGCCCGGTGCGCATCAATGCCCCGTTGCCGGCGGCGTCCGCGTGGCGTTCCTGATAGCGGGCCGCGGCGGTCCGGACGTTGTCGCCGGATCGGGCGGCGGTGCTGAGAACGGCAGGTTGTGGGTTTCTTGAGACGTCCCGCGGCCCGCTGCGAAACCAGTCGAGCATCGCTGTGTCGATGCGGTCCAAGTCGGTGCTGCCGTCGGCAAGGACCGTGAGCAGGGCGAGGGCCATCTGGGTGTCGTCGGTCCATTCACCTGGTTCCCATTGGAACTGCCCGCCGCCTTCCAGGTCGCACGGCGCCGAGGGGTTCGGACCGGCGAACTCGTAGGGCGCCCCCAGGGCGTCGCCAACCGCTGACGCGACCACCACGCAGACCGCTCGATCGATGGCCGCCGCCGGCCACGGGGTCGTCATCAAGCGGTCAGTCAGCGAAGTCGCCGACGAAACGACGCAGCTCGTCGAGGTAGCCGGCTCGGCGATCATCTTCGAGCCAGGACACGGCGAACGAGTTCTCCGCCAGCGTCACGACCTCCGCACTGCTCAGTTCGGCCGCCGCGGCCAACGCCAGGTAATTGTCGACGATGTAGCCGCCGAAGTAGGCCGGGTCGTCGGAGTTGACCGTCACCCGGACGCCCGATCGCAACAGTCCGGCGATCTCGGTGGCCTTCAGGTCCCGGTGACGAAGCGTTGGAGATCGGCAGCAGGTCAGCCCGATGCCCCGGGCGCGCAACTCCGCGACCAGTGAAGGATCCTCGACGATGTTCGTGCCGTGGTCGATGCGATCGGTGCGGATGTCCTGGAGCACCGTGCGGATGTTGTCGATGCTGCCGACCTGGTCGATGTCGCAGTGCATCGTCAGTCGGTAGCCGAGCTGGCGGGCCCGGGCGAAACGTTGGCGAACTTCTCGGGAGGATTGCCCCGTTCGTCGGAGTCGAGCCCGACGCCGACGATCATCTCCTTGAAGGGCACCGAGGCTTCGAGCGTCGCGGAGGCGCTCTCGGCGCTGTGGTCGCGGAGGAAGCACATGATCAGGTCGGCGTCGATGCCGAGCTCGGCGCCTTCGGCGGCGGCCTGGTGGTAGCCGGTGACGACGCTCTCGAACGGCACACCGCGGGACGTGTGGGCCTGGGGGTCGAAGAACATCTCCACGTGACGGACGCCGTCGGCCACGGCGCGCTCGAGGTAGGCGCGGGCGAGGTCGTAGAAGTCGCGCGGTCGCGCAGCACGTCCATCGCCGGGTAGTAGATGGCGAGGAAGCTGGTCAACGAGTCGAAGTGGTACGTCGCTTCGACCTCGGCGACCGTGCGCTGACCGATCTCCACGCCGTTGCGTTCGGCGAGCGCCAATTTCAGCGCCGGTTCGAGGGTTCCCTCGAGGTGCACGTGCAGCTCCGCCTTGGGCAGCCCGGTGACGAACTCCCGACTCGGTGTTGCAGGTAGCGCCATGGGCGGCAGATTACCGATCGGCTCGTGCCGCGTCGGAACGCGGTCGGCGTCGCTCAGCCGCCGGACACGGCCGGGATGATCGACAGATCCTGGCCGGCGTGGATCGCCGTGGCCGGCCCATCATGATCGCGGACGTTCTCGGCCCCGACGAACAGGTTGACGTGACGGCGGGTGCGTCCCTGTTCGTCGCGGATGCGGCGTTCCAACGCTGGATGTTCGGCGGCGAGGGCATCGAGCACCGTCGTCACCGTCGCCGTCTGGTCCGCCGCGTCACCGACACTCAACTCGACGACGGCGCTGCCGCCGACGAGGTCACGGAGCTGGGCGGGGACGCGGACTTGGACGTCCATCGCGCTCAGATCGACGTCGGCGCGGCGCGACCGACAGCACCGGGGGCAGATGCTGAGCGATCAGTCGCCAGGAGTCGCCGTCGTCGGTCGAGGCGAAGACCTCGCCGGTACGCGTGCCGAAGTACAGGCCGGCCGGATCCTGCCCGTCGGTGGTGAACCCGTCACGGAGCACACTCAGGTAGGCGTCCTGTTGGGGGAGTCCCTTCGTCAGCGGCTCCCACGTCGCGCCGGCGTCCGCCGTCTTCCACACAATGCACTGGCCGTCCGGGGTGCAGCGGAACATGTCGCTCTCCAGCGGCAGGAGGTAGGCGGTCGACGGCCGCGACGGATGGGCGACGACCGGGAACCCGAAGTCCATCCCGGCGATCCCCGTCATCGCCGTCCATTGCTCCCCGCCGTTGTCGCTGCGATAGATGCCGCCATGGTGCTGGAGATAGAGCCGCTCGGGATCACTGGAGTCACGGGCGACCTTGTGGACGCACTGGCCGAACTCGAGGTCCTCGCCATCGGGAACGAAGCCGACGACGATCCCGCGGTTGCTCGCCCGCCACGACGAGCCACCGTCGTCCGACAGGTAGACGCCGGCCGCTGAGATGGCGATCAACAGGCGTTGCGGATCGTCAGGGTGGACGAGCACGGTGTGCAGGCACAGGCCGCCTCCGCCGGGCTGCCACTGGGTGCGATGGGGGTGGTCCCACAGCCCCTGGACCAGGGCGAAGCTGCGCCCACCGTCGTCACTGCGAAACAGGGCGGCGGGCTCGACGCCGGCGTACAGCACATCGGGCGCATCGGCCGGCCCGGGCGCCAGCTGCCAGATCCTGGCCAGCGACGCGTCGGTTCCGTCGGGGAACCCCAGCGCCGCGGCCTCGTCCTCGGTCCACGTTTCCCCGAGGTCGTCGGAACGCCGCAGCACGGGTCCCCAGTGGTTGCTGACCGATCCGGTGAACAGTCGTGTCGTGCCCGAGCGGTTGTCGATGCAGGTGGCGTAGACCTCCTCGCCGGGGAATGTCGGCCCGGTCAGATCGAAGTGGTCACGTCCATCATCGGAACTGAGCGCGAACAGGCCCTTCGTCGTCCCGACGAGGACGGTCGCGTCGGTCGTCATTTGGCCAACGCCTGGTGAAGCAGTCATGGTCATGCGTTTCGGACCTCCTCCGTCCAGCGAACTCATCGCCCAAACTCTCCCCATCATCGCTCAGTTGCCGGTCGATGGACACAACGGGTTCGCCGTTCGGCTCACGCCAGGGCGGGCGTGCCGGCTCTACCCTCGCGGTGATGGCTAGGCCGACTCGCTGGGTGACCGGCACCAAGGAGGGTCACACGCAGTGGTACGTCGAGCGGTTCCGCACGCTGGCCGCCGACGGCGCTGACCTCGGCGGCGAGGCCCGTCTCGTCGACGCGATGGTGCCGCCCCGGTCGCGTGTGCTCGACGCCGGTTGTGGAACCGGACGCATCGGCGCCGTCCTGCACGATCGTGGTCACACCGTGGTGGGGGTCGACGCCGACCCCGGCCTGATCGAGGCGGCGATGACTGACCACCCTGGCCCGCGATGGCTCGTCGCCGACCTCAGCGAACTCGACCTGCCCTCGATCGGTGAGCCCGAGCCATTCGCCGCAGCAGTGCTGGCCGGCAACGTGATGATCTTCCTGGCGCCCGCCACGGAGACCGACGTGCTGCGCCGGGTCGCCGCCCACGTGGTTCCCGACGGGTTCGTCGTCGTCGGCTTCCGGCCGGGCGAAGAGCTCTCCGTCGACCGATTCGACGAGTGCGTGGCCGAGGCGGGGCTGCGGGTCGAGCACCGCTTCGCTACCTGGGATCTGCGGCCGTGGCACGACGACGCCGACTTCGCCGTCACTGTTCTTCGTCACGGGTGATCAGAGCGAGACCTCGTCCGATGGAAGTCCCGACCACGCGGGCCGGAGTGAGCGCGATTTGTCGGGACTTCGTCGTCGCGTCGCGCTAGGTCTCCGCAGCCGGCCTCCATCGCGCAATGGTGCAGAGCGCGTCGTGGGCGACGAGCCACGCTGAGGCCGTCGCATCGGATGCCGCGAGCTGGAGCGTTGCCGGCGAGTCGGCGACGTCGACCGGTGCAAGGTGCTCGATCTCGGCGATGCCGTGCCGGTCCGATGGGCCGCCGGCGAGCGACTCCTCGAGGATCGCCCACTGCGCAGCGTTGTTGACGTGACCGAGGACGTCGAGATCGACCGTGCGGATCGGCCACGGTCGGCTCGTGATGCCGTCGGTGGCCGGCCCCGGCAGCGAGAGCCGGGCCGAGACGCGACGTCCGCCGGCGGCGTCGCCATAGATCTGATGGAACTCGTCGTCGAGAGCCCGGATCCGGTCGGTCGCCGCGTCGACCTGGACCCACAGGCTGGCGGCCTCGACGGATCCGCCGCGGTCGCCGCGGATCGAAGTGCGCCGTTCCGCCCAACTGCGCCCCGTGCCCGAGCAGAACGTCGTCAGGGTCAGCGTCTCGCCGAGCAGTGGTACCTGATCGATGGCGATGAGGGTGCGCCGCACGACCCAGGCGACGGCGTTGGTGAGCCCGCTGTCGACGGCGTCGTCGTTGGCGACGTCCTGAAGGTGACGTGCCAACCCGTCGAGTCGTAGGCGGCCATGCGGGTCGGCGTCGCCGAGACGCACCCGGCCGGTGGCGCTGTATCGCCGGCCAGTGGGTGGGAGCGGCACGAGCTCGGTGGCGGCGGCGACAGCACCCATCGCCCGGTGACTCTGGCACACGCCGATGTTCGACGTTCAGGCGGTGGCCGGCGTGGTGCTGTCGGGACGGGGAGTCGCGTCAGGCTTCAGCAAACTCGGTGCGACGAGCGGGAGCCGGGCTCCTCCACCTGTCGACGAGCATCACCGTCACGAGAGGCGCGATGGCAATCGTCGCGAACACGGCCAGCGAGGTGATCGCGAGCAACACCCACCTCGGCGCCGACAGGCCGGCGGTCGAGCCAATCTCCTCGCTCGCCACCCCCACCGCGGGAAGGCACAAGAAGATGCACCCGCCGGCAGCGACGAGCCAACGCCACCAACGAGTCGTCAACGCCGCCACAACACCGAACGGGATCATCGCCACTCCGTAGATCAAGGCGATGAACACCGATCCGCCGAGGGTGAACTTGCCCTCGTGGTCGGCGGACACGGTCACGGCCCGCATCAGCAGGCGAGCCATGACCCCCACCGTGAAGCCACCGATCAACGCGGCGATCACGCCTCTTGCACCCGCCTGAATTGTCCGCACGGGCCGAGAAGCTACAAACCGGACCGCCCGGGACCAACGCCGGCGCCAATCTCTCTCCGCGACGCCGAAGTCCCGACACATCGACCACGTTGCGGCCCGCTCGGTCGGGACTTCCCGGCGGGGTGGGCGCGCTGTTATGGTCAGCGGACCACACGGCGGACCACGGCGGACCACGGCGGAAACGGGGACCCATCATGATCACCACGTACAAGGCGGCACCCGACATCGACGTGCTGACGTCGAGCTTCCCGATCCCGGGCTTCGGATTCGTCCCGATCAACGCCTTCGTCCTCCACGGTCCCGAGCCACTCCTCGTCGACACCGGCGCGGTCGTCGAGCGCGAGGAGTTCATGACCGCGCTGCGCTCCGTCATCGATCCGGCCGACCTGAAATGGATCTGGCTCACGCACACGGACTTCGACCACATCGGAGCACTGCCCCAGTTGCTCGACGAGAACCGCGACCTGCGAATCATCACCACGTTTGCCGGCGTCGGCATCATGAGCCTCAGCGCGCCCCTGCCGATGAACCGGGTCCATCTTCTCAACCCCGGCCAACAGATGGTCGTCGGTGACCGGACTCTCACCGCGTTCAGGCCACCGGCGTTCGACAATCCGTCGACGACCGGCTTTCACGACAGCAAGTCCGGGGCCCTGTTCAGCTCCGACTGCTTCGGCGCACTGCTGTCGGCGGTGCCGGAGAGTGCCGCTGACCTGAACAGCGACGAACTACGCGAGGGCCAGATCTTCTGGGCCACCGTCGACGCGCCGTGGCTGCACAAGGTCGACACCGCAGCGTTCGCCAGAGAGCTCGACGGCATCCGAGCGATCGAGCCGACCACGATCCTGAGCAGCCATCTACCTGCGGCCCCGGGCGACATGCTCGATCGGTTGCTGGCCGCGCTCGGAGCCGTCCCGTCGGCGCAGCCATTCGCCGCACCAGATCAGGCGGCACTCGAGCAGATGCTGGCCGAGCTGACGGCCGGATCCTGAGGCGCGACACCGGTCACCCGGCCGGCCGCTCGCGTGAGCCGAAACGCCAGGGAGTCCCCTATTCGGTTGCGGTGACGACGTCGGTCATGCTGGCGCTGTAGGCCTCGACCAACTCCTGCTGTTCTCGTTGCGGGACGCCATAGAAGTCGAGGGCCCGGACGATCTCGGCGCCGACCTCGGCGAACTCCTCGGCGCTGAGGTTGAGTTCGGCATGAGCCTCGCTGAGTGGCAGTCCGGTGTACTCGAAGGGTCCTCCGGCCACCGACGCGACCCACAGGGTCCGCCCGAACTTGAGACCCGGCAGCCGTGATTCCGCCTGTGTTTCGTTCCACTCCTTGAGCGCCGGGTTCTCGTTGAGCTTCGGATTCTTGATGATCTCGTCGCTGAAGCGGTTGACGACGGCGGCGATCGCGAAGTAGCCGCCCAGTCGCTCGTACAGGCTCGCTTCGGCGGGACGTCTCGGCCGTGCCTTCGGCGACTGCCGGCAGCCCTCCGATCGCCGCCACTCCGGCGAGCACGCCGGCTCCCTTGGCCACCGTCCGTCGATCCATGCGTCTGTCCATCTCGTCCTCCCGATGGGCGACCGCCGCGGCGTCTGGCGCGGTGCGGCAGTGTAAGTCCCGGTAGTTGGCAATAACAACAGTAGTCACTGGTGTTATCGCGTGCAAGTCCTAGGGGGCAACGACCACGCAGCAGCGCTCCGGTGACGGTGCCAGCACGGCGCGCAGCGCCGGTGTCTGCGTGCCGGTCACGACGCCGGCGACGAAGGCCAGGTTCATCCCGCAGATGACGTCTGGCTGTGCTTGGGCGACCTGCCGGAACGGGCAGTTGCGCAGCACCACGTCGTCGCCGTCGATCGCCGGCTCGTAGCCGAGGACGCGCAGTGCCGTGAGCAGGCGACTGTCGCCGGTGTCTGCCGTCATCTGCCGTCCGACCTGGCGGCCGTACTCGGTGGCCACATCAGCGAGCGCTTCCCGCGGGGGATCGGCCGGGCCTCGATCCAACGCCTCGGCGAGGATCTCGGCGGCGAGGTCGTAGCGGCGCGGTGGGATGGCCACCGAGAGTTCGAGGGCCGTCGGGCGGTAGCGCTTCGCCGGATGGCCGACGACGCCCGCCCCTTCGTCGCGTGCGTAGGTCGCCTCGAGGAAACCTTCGGACAGCAACTTCTCGAGATGGAAGGTGGCCAGCCGAACCGAGATACCGACCGCATCGGCCACCTCGGCCCGGCTCAGCGGCGCGTCGGCGGTCCGCACGGCGAGGTACGCCGCCCGCCGCGCCGGATCATCGAGCACGCTCAGCCGGACGATCGCCTCGTCGAGGTCGCGACGCATGCCTCTAGCACTACCACCACATTGCCCAACCCGGCGCGCTGTCTGTGGCGAGGGAGTCGCCGAGGGCCACGAACTGACGTCGGTCGGCCACACTGGTCGGCGGTGACCTCGCTACCCGCAGCCCGTTACCTGCTCCGAGCTCGCGATCTCGCCGACCGTCGGTATGCCGAGTCGGTCACCGTCGCCGACATGGCTCGCGCCGCCCACCTGTCATCGGCGCACTTCAGCCGTGAGTTCCGCCGGGCGTTCGGGGAATCACCGCACCAGTACCTGCTGACCCGGCGGCTGGAGAGGGCGGCGGCGTTGTTGCGCACGACGGACTGGACGGTCGCCCGCATCTGCACAGCGGTCGGGATCCAGAGCCAGCCGACATTCACGACGAGCTTTCGCATCCACTTCGGTCAGACACCCACGGAGTACCGGGCGGCCTACGTTCCCGCCATGGCCCACGCAATCATTCCGATGTGCGTGACCCGCGTGTACGGGCGACCGCAGTACCGCACGATTCGAGAAGACGGCCGCGACGCCGATCAGTACGTTCGACCGTGAAGCGAGAACCCCGTCTCGCTCCGACTCGTAGGAGTAACCATGATCCGCATTGCCACCGCCCAAGTCTGGGTCCACGACCAGGACGAAGCCCTCGCCTTCTACACCGACAAGGTCGGCATGGAGGTTCGCGCCGACGTGACGTTGCCCGAGATGGGCGACTTCCGCTGGCTGACTGTCGGTCCGGCCGATCAGCCCGACGTGGCGATCGTGCTGATGGCCATTCCGGGACCACCGGTGATCGACGACGAGAGCGCCAGTCAGATCCGAGAACTGATGGCCAAGGGTTTTGCTGGCACGGTGTTCCTGACGACCGACGACTGCCAGAAGACCTACGAGGAGATGAGCGCCCGCGGCGTCGAGTTCGTCGAGACACCTGAGGTGCGCCCCTACGGGATCGACGCCGGCTTCCGTGATCCGTCCGGCAACAGCGTGCGCCTCACCCAGGTCGCCGAGAACTTCGGCGGAGGGTGACGTCAATCCGCTGGGGCGCCGATTCCGGCGGGAAGTCGGCGCTTCAGCGAGAGCAGTCGGAGACGGATGTGCGCCAACGTCGGGCCAATCCGTCGTGGAGATCGAGGCGAACCCGCCGGCGCTCTTCGAGGTAGGCGTCCTGCAGAGCTTGTTCGCGTCGCGGAGGTCTTCGCCGACTCTGATCGCTTCGGATGATCCGCTAGCGGCGTCACTCGCCGTGAATCGCGGCGCAATGCACGACTGGACGGTCCGTGGTCAGGACGTGAATTTGCTCGACACAATCAGGATCCCGGTCACGCGGGATCGGAACTGCCGGTCATGGCGTGGGTCAGGGCCCAGTCGAGGGCGTAATCGGCTACTTGCTCCCAGCCGTCGATCGACGGCAGCAGGTGCGGGCCGGTGAACTCCTTGACCTCGGTAACCGTGCCCTCGGCCTTGTAGTGCTTGGCGTTCGATCGCTGGAGAGACGGCGGCATGAGGTGGTCGTCGCTGCCCGAGATGAACAGCAGCGGGGCCCGATTCGGGTTCTTGTAGTCGACGTGCGTGGCGTCCTTGCCGGGGTGGATGTTGGCCAGCGCGCTCGCCCAGAAGATCTGTCCGGATGCCGGGACGTGGTAGCGCTCGTAGAGCTGCCGGCCACGCTCCTCGTCGAACGTGTTCGTGAAGGCGTACTGCCACTGCTCGAACGTGAAGCCCACCGCCCGGTGCCGGTTGGCCGGGTTCTTCAGGACCGGAAACGTCGCTTTGACCTGGGCGAGCGGCACTCGCTTCACACCTTCGGTCGGCGCCGAGTTGATGGCCACGCCAGCCGCCCCGTGGCCGCGATCCATCAGGATCTGCGTGAACACCCCGCCAGCCGAGTGCCCGATCAGGATCGGCGGGCGATCGAGATCTCCGATGACTCCCTCGAGACGCTCCAAGATCTGCGGCACCGTCACCTGCTCGATCGGGGTCGGGTCGGCGTTCAGCGCCTCCACCTCCACGTCGAAGCCCGGGTACGCCGGCGCCAGCACGGTGAACCCCTTCTTCTCGTAGTGGGCGATCCAGTCTTCCCAGCTCCGCGGGGTAACCCAGAACCCGTGGATCAGAACGATGGTGTCGGGGGAGTCTTGAGCGCTCATCGCCGTGACCCTAGGGGTTTGGTGATCGATCTGCCCGCGGAACGACAACGGTCACGTCGACTCCACCGTGACGGCCAAGATGAGCGAGCCTGTCGAGGTGTTCGACGAGTTGGAATTCATCTATTGCCCGAGTTCTGACGCCGCCGCCGAGTCGACGTATTACGTCGAGGCCCTCGGGGCCAGGTTGGTGTACGCCATCGAAGCGTTCGAGACCCGTGTCGCGATGCTGCGGCTCACCGATGCCGGTCCGAAACTGCTCCTCGCCGAGCACTTGCACGGTGAGCAGCCTGTGCTCATCTACCGCGTCTCGGATCTCGACGCGGCTGAGGCCGAGTTCGCCCGACGAGGTGTCCGGTTCAGCGCACGCTTCGGCTTCCCCGACGGCGATGCCACGGAGCTGGAAGTACCTGGCCCGCAACGCATTGCCGTGTACGAGCGCACGAGACCCGAACGGGCTGCGCAACTCGAGGGCCGCAGGGACTTCTGACCGCTTGATCGTCGTCATCATTGAGCCGTCGTTCGGACGCTGGCGGATTCGGGGTCAACCGAGCGGGTAGGCGATGTCGCAGACGAGATCGTCGTCACCGATGTCGTCGGGTTCGGCGAGGTCACCTCGCGACACGAAAGTCGACTCCGCGGACGAGCGGTCACCTCGGCGGAAGCGGCAACGGCGTCATAGGCGGCGAGGATGGCGGGATACTCCCATTGCGCCTTGGTGATCGTGGTGAATGCCTCGTCGTGCGCTGGCTCGGTGCGGATACCGATCACCGAGCTCGAGTTCACATCGTCAGGGCAGCCGAGGATCGCCTCCAACGGACCATCACTGTCGTGGTCGACGATGCCGTGGAAGATCAGTGTGAACGGTGCCGTCGGCGTCCGACCGTCGAGGTGTCGCCGAAACGCAGCCTTCGCCTCGCCGACGAAACCGTCGGTCTCGTCGGCGCGGACTCGACGCTGCATGGACATCACTCGGTGGGCGGTGACGTGGCGGGTCTGGATCGGGAACAACGGCGGGTCCTCTCTGCGGATGATGGCGTGGATGTGGCGGATGAGTGCTCGGCGGCTCGTGTGCTGGGCTTCGAGGCGGCGCAGGTGTTCGTCGAGACGCTCTGCCGCCTGTTCGGGGTCGGTGTCGAGGTCGGCGCGGAACTGGGCGATCTCGGCGAGTCCGAGCTCGGTCGCCCGACAGAGACCGATGAGCCGGCCGACACGGGCTTGGTCGAGGCTGTAGTAGCGGTAGCCGCTCGTCTGATCGACCCGCTTCGGGCAGAGCAATCCGGACTCGTCGTAGATCCGCAGGGCCTTGATGGTGAGCTGGGTCAGACGGGCGAACTCGCCGATCGTGAGCAGCGGTTCAGGCGAGCGTTCGGTCGGCACGAGCCGATCATCGACCCTTCCCCAAGGGGCGAGTCAAGCAGAAGTCCGCACTGGGGAGGGCATCGTCGGCGAACCTGGCGATGAACCCGGCAACTCCGAGCAACAGCCTCATCGAGCGGCGTCGCCGCTGCCGAATCCGTCGAGTGACGGTACCTCCGACCCCTCGCTACCTGCGCTGATTGCCGGTTGGCCGGGGTGGCAGTACCGTGGGGGTTGCCTTCAACCAGTAGGGCTGTCGCCCTTGTTGCGTCCGTTGGAGGTGGCCATGTCCGTCGATCTGCCCGAATTCTCTGTTCGTGTCGCTCTCGGGATCACGCAACGCGTTGTCGTCAACGGTGAACTCGATCTGGTGACCGCACCACGGCTCGAGGAGTGTCTCGATGGCGTCGTCGACTCGACCGACGGCGACGTCGTCGTCGATCTCGCCAACGTCACCTTCATCGACTCGACCGGACTGCGCGTCCTGCTCGTGGCCCATGATCGGCTCGCCGAATCAGACCGCACGCTCGCCGTGGGTAATCCCAGTGTCCAGGTCGTCCGGTTGCTCGAGATCTGCGGGCTCGGCAACGTCATCGAGACCGACACGGCGGTCAACGAGGGCATCGCACCCTCCGCCGAACCAACGGTGATCACGATTGCCGCGGGCGATGGCGACGTCGCAGGGGACGGACATCCACCGACCTCAGCGCTGATCAGCCAGGCCGGCACCGGCTGACCCTCCGGCACCGTTGACACCGGCGACCAAACCGAGTGTTCAGCGCGGGGCGAGCGCTGGTGTGTCGCCGCCGGCTCCATCACCGATCGCGTCGAGCAGTTCGGTGAGGGCCGCGACCGAGTGGTGGATCTCCTTCCATCCGAGTTGGTGGCGCGCCCTGGTCGTGTCCATCAGCGGTGTGTTGGTCGCCATATCGAGCCATCCCGCCTCGGCGGGTACGAGTCGTGCCGCATATGCCGAGCTGACCGCCAGTCGGAGCAGCCGTTCAGGCATTGGCATGACACGTCCGCCGACGGCCTCGGCGATCAGCCGTGGGGTGAGTGGTGGATCGGCGGCGATGTTGAAAGCTCCTGACACGTCCCGCGTGAGCGCCCGCACGTAGGCAACGGCGATGTCGTCGGCGTGGGTTGCCTGGAACACCAGCCGGCGCACGCCTGGCACGAGTCGAAGTGGTCGCGGTAGGTGCCAGGGCATCAGTCGCCCGAGGAACAGGCGATGGACCTCCGACGCCGCGGACCGCTGGAACACGAGGCTCGTCCGTAATCTCACGAGGCGCAGCTCCGGGTGTTCACGCTCGACGCCGTCGAGCAGCGATTCGACCTCGGCCTTGTGCCGCGAATACGTGCTGGTCGGAACGCCGGTCGCTGGCCACGATTCGTCGAGCGGGGTGTCCTTGGGCGCCGGGGCGTAGGCGCCGACCGACGACGCGTAGATGAGCGAAGGGACACCGTGGGCGACCACCTCGTCGACGAGTCGTCGTGTTCCGCCGACGTTGGTCGCCCGCATCACCTTCTCCTGACGGGAGGGCTGGATCAGCCAAGCCAGGTGGACGACCGCATCAGCACCGGCCACGAAGCCGAGCGGGTCACGCGAGATGTCGGCGGCGTGCCAGCGCACCTTGTCGTCGGGAGCTGGCGGCTGAAGCGGCGGTCGCCGGGCGACGCCCAGCACCGAACGCACCTCGTGGTCGGACCGCAGCGCACGCAGTACCGCCGTTCCCACGTTGCCGGTTGCGCCGACGACGACGACATGCATCGCTGGTCAGCCGGCACCGGGGTGGAACACGACCTTGATCGCCCCGTCGCGCTTCTCCTGGAACATCGCGTACGCCGAGGCCGCCTCGCTCAACGGGAGGTGGTGGGTGGCGAACTCGTCGACGCCGAGTGGATCGTCGTCGGTCAGCACCGGGAGGATGTCGTCGACCCAGTTGCGGACGTTGGCCTGCCCCATGCGGATCGTGATCTGCTTGTCGAACAGCGTCATCATCGGCATCGGGTCGGTCTGGCCGCCGTAGACGCCGATCAACGAGATCGTGCCGCCCCGGCGCACGAGGTCGATCGCCAGGTGGAGCGCCGCCAGCCGGTCGACGCCGGCAATTCTCATCAGTCGCTCGGTGAGCACGTTCGGCATCAGCGCCGTCAGCTTGTGGGCGAGTTGCGCGGCGGGCGAACCGTGAGCCTCCATGCCGACGGCGTCGATCACGGCATCGGGGCCGCGTCCCTCGGTCATCTCGCGCACCGCGGTGACGACGTCGGCGTCGCCATCGAACTCGTTGAGATCGAGCACGTCGATCCCGCGCGCTCGCGCCCGCTCCAGCCGCTCGGGCACGAGGTCGATCGCGATCACGCGTCCAGCGTCGAGGTGGCGCGCCACCCGGCACGACATGTCGCCGATCGGCCCGAGCCCGAGTACCACGAGCGAATCGCCCTTGCCGACGTTGGCGTACTGCACGGCCTGCCACGCCGTCGGTAGCACGTCCGACAGGAAGAGGAAGCGGTCATCGGGAGGCCCATCGGGAACCACGATGGGGCCGTAGTCGGCGTGCGGAACTCGCAGCAGCTCGGCCTGACCGCCGGGAACCTGGCCGTACAGCTTCGTGTAGCCGAACAGCGAGGCTCCGGTTCCGTGCTCGTGCACCTGCGTCGTCTCGCATTGCGACTGGAGGCCCAGCTCGCACATGAAACAGTGCCCGCACGAGATGTTGAACGGCACGACGACCCGGTCGCCGACGGCCAGGTTGACGACACCCGAACCAACCGCCTCGACGATCCCCATCGGCTCGTGTCCGAGAACGTCGCCGGGCGTCATGAACGGCGCCAGCACCGTGTAGAGATGCAGATCGGAACCACACAGCCCGGTGCTCGTGACCCGCACGATGGCGTCCGTCGGCTCCTGGATCGTCGGGTCGGGCACCATCTCGGTTCGGACGTCTTGTCGCCCGTGCCACACCACTGCTCTCACGACTGCGCCCTCGCTGGGGCCTGTGCGCCGCGATGGATGTCGATCGACTCGAGTGCCGGTGCCAGATCGCTGGCGAGGAACTCGAAGAACTCGTCCTGGGCTGGTCCGATCAAGAGCTCCTCCGACGACAGGAAATTGCCCAGCTCCATCACGACTCCGATCGCTCGTCTTGTGCGCTGCTCGTACCCAGCACGGCACCGAGCGCAAACGGAGTAGTGAGCGTTCCCAACGTGATCTGGGCGTCCACGATCTCGCATTCGGGACTGACGACGCCCAGACGGCTCATCGAGCGCGGCGGCTGGCGGCGACCCATTGTGCGTTCGGCGCTGGCATGCATCGCGAAGTTGTTATAACCTCCTATCAACTCCGCGATCTGGCGAGCGGAGAGTCAGGGGAGTCCTCATGTCCGTACGTCGTCGCACCGTGCTCGCGGCAGCTGCCGCAGCCGTGGCCGTCACCGCTGCCTCACCGGGGCTGATCGCAGCAACCAGTCCACCCACCGACACCGTCGGGCGAGGACGTGACGATCTCGTTCCTCACCCACTGGCCGCCGGAGACGGTCGCGCTGCTCGAGGCGGCGGCCAGCCGCCTACAGCGAGGCGAACCCCAACGTCACCGTGGAGATCCAGGCGGTGCCGTTCGGCGACCTGCTGACGACGATCCGGGCGCAGGCGGGCGGCGACGCCCCGACGATCTCGGGGATCTACGACCTGTGGCTGCCCGAGCTGGTGCGCGACGAGCTCGTCGTGCCGGCGCCGGAGGCGGTCGCCACCGAGGTGACGGAGAACTGGCCGGCCGGCGTCGTCACCGCCGCCACCGTCGACGACGCGCTGTACGGCGTGCCCAACGAGATCGACCTCTACGCCCTCAACTACAACACCGCGCTGTTCGAGGAGGCCGGCATCGAGGCGCCGCCGGCGACGTGGGACGAGCTGGTCGCCGCCGCCGAGGCGCTCACCGTGCGTGACGGCGACACGATCACCCAGCAGGGCTTCGGGCTGATCAACTCGTGGGCGGCCGGCGTCGTCCACCCGTTCGCCTCGCTGCTCGCCTCCAACGGCGGCGCGCTGATCGGCGAGGACGGGATGCCGGCGCTGAACACGCCCGAGGCGCTGGAGACGTTCGAGCTCTACGAGAACCTCGTGTCCGGCGTGCAGGTCACCGACCCGACGATGGGCACGGCCGACGCCAACACCACCGGCCCGTTCCTCGACAACTTCGTCGCCGGCAACACGGCGATGATCATCATGGCCAACTGGTGGGAGTCGGCGCTGCGCACGGGCATGGGCGACGAGGAGTTCGCCAACATCGCCACCGCCCCGATCCCGGTCGGGCCGAGCGGCGAGTCGGCGTCGAGCATCTCCTACTCGTGGATGACCGTCGTCAGCTCCGCCGCCGAGGAGGCCGAGCAGGCCGCCGCCTGGGACTTCCTCGCCTGGCTCAACGGTCCCGACTCGACCCCCGCCGACGGCCCCGAAGGTTCCTCGGCGATGGGCAACATCCTGATGTCGATGGGCATCCTGCCGACGCGCAACTCCGACGTCGAGGCGTTCTCCGACCGCCTGTCGACGCCGTTCCTCGAGGGCTACGTCAGCCAGCTGGAGTCGGCCACGCCGTTCCCGATCGTGCTCGGCGGGCAGGAGTTCACCGAGGCGCTGCAGGCCCAGATCGAGGCGCTGGAGTTCGGCGAGACCGACGCCGCCGGCGCCAGCGAGACGGCGCAGTCCGACGGCGAGGCGATCCTCACCGCCGCCGCCGAGAGCTGACCGGGCGGATCCTTCAACGACAGGATCCTCCCGCAACGTGACGACGACCACGACGACCATCACCGCCGCGCCGCGCAGGCCGGCGCGCCTCGGGGCGCGGCGGGGATGGACGTTCGCCTACCTCGCCCCGCCCGTCGGGCTGCTCGCCGTGTTCGTCCTCCTCCCGGTGGCGCTGACGATCTGGCTGTCGTTCCGCGACTGGTCGTCGCAGACCCCGTTCGGCTCGTCGACGGCGGCCGGCCTCGACAACTACCGCGCCCTGTTCGACGACGGCCCGGTCGGGCGCGACTTCCGCAACGCCTTCCGCAACACCGTCGTCTACGCCGCCAGCTCGATCATCCTCATCGTCCCGCTGTCGCTCGGCTTCGGCCTGCTCATCCACCGCGTCGCCGTCCGCGGCAGCGGGGTGCTGCGCGGCATCCTCTTCTCGACCTACATGGTGCCGATGATCGCCGTCGCCCTCGTCTGGTCGAAGCTGTACTCGCCGACCGAAGGCCCGCTCAACCAGGTGCTCGAATGGGCCGGCCTCGACCCGCAGCCGTGGCTGTCGTCGCCGGACACGGCGCTGCGCTCGCTCGTCATCCTCAACGTCTGGCAGCAGGTCGGCTACTTCACCGTGCTGATGGTCGCCGGGCTGACGCAGATCCCCGACGTCGTCTACGAGGCCGCCGCCATCGACGGCGCCACCGGGCTGCGCCTGCTGTGGCGGGTCACCCTGCCGCTGCTGCGCCGCACGATGCTGTTCGTCGTCGTCATCGCCCTGATCAACGCCGTCCAGGTGTTCGAGCCGGTGGCGGCGATCACCCAGGGCGGGCCGGCCGGGTCGACGAACACGCTGACCTACCACATCCGCCGCGTCGGCATCGAGCGCACCCAGGGCGGGCTCGGCTCGGCGATGGCCGTGATGCTGCTGCTCGCCCTCGTCGTCGCCGTCGGCCTCGTCTTCGCCCTCCTCCGCCGGGACGTCGAGACGATGAACAGCCGCTACTGGAAGCGGACGTTCGCCGGCGCCCTCGTCATCGCCTGCTGCGTCGTCGCCGCCTTCCCGCTCGTGTGGATGGTGCTGACCAGCCTGAAGACGCCGCAGGAGACGATCCAGTCGCCGCCGGTGTGGTTCCCCGCCGACCCGTCGCTCGACGCCTACCGCGAGGTCACCGACGTCATCGACGTGCCCCGCTCGATGCGCAACTCCGTCGTCATCGCCGGGGTGACGACGCTCGGCATCCTCGCCACCAGCCTGATGGCCGGCTACGCCTTCGCCAAGTACCGCTTCCGCGGCCGCAACGCCCTGTTCGCCGTGCTCATCGCCACGATGTTCCTGCCGCCGATCGTCACGCTGATCCCGCTGTACCGCATCGTCACCCAGCTCGGCTTCGACGGCCGGCTGATCGGCGTGATCGCCCCCAACCTCGTCAACGCCTTCGGCATCTTCCTGATGCGCCAGTTCATCCAGGGCGTCCCCGACGAGCTGATCGACGCCGCCCGCATCGACGGCGCCGGCGAGGCGCGCATCCTCGTGCGCATCGTCGCCCCGCTCGTCACCCCGGCGCTGGCGGCGCTGGCGCTGTTCGCCTTCGTCTACTACTGGAACGCCTACCTCTGGCCGCTCACCGTGCTCAGCGGCCGGG
Source organism: Ilumatobacteraceae bacterium (assembly GCA_963732335.1). GTDB lineage: Bacteria > Actinomycetota > Acidimicrobiia > Acidimicrobiales > Ilumatobacteraceae > Desertimonas. Next base: position 22,544 of record CAVSZO010000005.1, read on the forward strand.
AGGCGGAGTACCCGATCGTGCTCAGCCTCGGCCGCCTGCTCAGCTACACCCGCTCGGCGGAGAACACCAACCTGGTGATGGCCGGGGCGGCGCTCGCCGTGCTCCCGCCGCTCGTCGTGTTCGCCTTCCTGCAGCGCTACTTCGTGCGCACGATCGCCCGCAGCGGGTTGACCGGATGAACGGCGCGGACGCGATCGTCGTCGGCGTCGACCTCGGCGGCACGCGCCTGCGCGCCGGGGCGGCGCCGGCGGACCGTCGGTGCCGGTGGCCGGCAACGTGACCCAGCTCGCCGACCGCCCGGCGCCGGCGACGGCTCAGCGAGCTCGGCGCCGCCCTCGACGCCATGCTCGTCGCCGCCGCCCCGCTCGGCCGGGTGCGCGGGCATGGCGATCGCCGTGCCCGGGCTCGTCGCCGGATCGATCTGCCGCTGGGTGCCCAACCTGCCCTACCTCGACGGCGTCGACCTCGCCGCCATCACCGCTCACGTCGTGCGCCGTCGGCAACGACGCCCACTTCGCCCTGCTCGCCGAGGCGACCGAGGGTGCCGCGTTCGAGCGGGCCGACGCCCTGCTGCTGGCGATCGGCACCGGCATCGGCTCGGCCGTGCTCAGCGGCGGGCGGATCCTGCGCGGCAGCCACGGGGCGGCGGCGTCGTTCGGCTGGGCGTGCGCCGACGTCGACGACCCCGGCGACGACCGCCACGGCTGGCTCGAACGGCACGCCGCCGGGCCGGTGCTCGACGCCGCCGGGGCGGCGCTGGACCCGCCGGTCGACGGTCGCCGGGCTCGTCGCCGCCGCGGTCGCCGGTGACGCCGGCTGCGCGGGCCGCCGCTCGATCGGCGTCGGCACGGCGCTCGGCACGGCGCTCGCCGGCGCCGTCGCCCTGCTCGACCCCGGCCTGGTGATCATCAGCGGCGGACTCGCCGACGCCGTCGACGCGCTCGCCCCGGCGCTGCACGCCGCGCTGACCCGCCAGCTGCCGCCGCACCTGCGCGACATCGAGGTCGTGGGCGGCGCACTCGGGCCGTCGGCGGGGCTGATCGGCGCCCTCGTGGCGGCGCGTCGCGGGCCCGACTGGTGGCAGGTGAGCGGCTGATGGCGACGATGACCCGCCCCGACCGGCGCCGCCCCGAGCCGCTGTGGCACCAGGTCGAGCAGTCGATCCGGGCGGCGATCGACAGCGGCACGTGGACAGCCGGGGCGCGCATCCCCGGCGAGGACCAGCTCACCGACCTCCTCGGGGTCAGCCGGATCACCGTGCGCCACGCCCTCGCCAACCTCGAGTCGGCAGGCATCCTGCGCCGCGAGCACGGCCGCGGCACGTTCGTCCGCTCGGCCCGCCTCGTCGCCGGCACCCGGGCCCTGACCAGCTTCAGCGAGGAGATGGCCGTCCTCGGCCTCGACGTCGCCACCCGCGTGCTCGACGTCCGCCGCATCGCCGCCACCGGCCACGTCGCCGAGGCGTTGGAGATCGACGAGGGCAGCCCGGTCGTGCGGCTCAGGCGGCTGCGCTTCGGCGGCGGCCAGCCGATCGGCGTGCAGGCCGCCCACCTGCGCGGCGACCGCGTCGACGGCCTCACCGCCGCCGACCTCGACGACGGCTCGCTGTACACGTTGCTGCGCGAGCGCTACGGCATCCACCCGGCCCTCGCCGAGGAGGTCTACCGCGTCGCCGGCGCCGGGCGCCGCGACGCCGAGCTGCTCGGCATCGCACCGCGGCGACGCCGTGTTCTTCGTCGAGCGGATCACCAGCGACGAGCGCGGCCCGTTCGAGTACACGGTGTCGACGATGCGCGGCGACCGCTACGAGATCCGCTCCACGCTGCGCGCCACCTGATCACCACCACCACCAGAAGACCAAGGAGCCACCCCGATGGCCGACCACTACCTGCACCGCCTCGTCGAGCTGATCGAGCGCGCCGGCACGACCAACGACGCCGCCCTCGACGAGGTCGCCGAGCGCTTCGCCGGCACGCTCGCCGACGGCGGGCTCGTCCACCTCTACGGCTCCGGGCACTCGGTGCTGCCGTGCCAGGAGGCGTTCCCCCGCTACGGCAGCTACGTCGGCTTCAACCCGCTGACCGACCCGCGCACGATGTGGCACAACGTGCTCGGCGCCGGCGGCGTGCGCGAGCTGCTGTGGCTGGAGCGCACCGAGGGCTACGTCGACAAGTTCCTCGCCCACCAGCCGCTCAACGAGGGCGACTGCCTCGTCGTCTACAGCCACTCCGGGCGCAACGCCGCCGGCATCGACGCCGCCCTGTACGCCAAGCAGCGCGGCCTGTTCGTCGTCGCCGTGTCGTCGTGCGGCGATGCTCGACCAGCCGAGTCCAAGCACTCGCTCCGGCAAGCGCCTCGCCGACGTCGCCGACGTGCTGATCGACACCGGGGCGCCGGTGGAGGACGCCATCGTCCCGGTCGAGGGCTGGAGCCGGCCGGTGGCCGGGGCGTCGACGGTGCTGGCGATGATCCTCACCCACGAGCTGATCGCCCGCACGGCCGTCGCCCTCGCCGCCCGCGGCGTCGAGCTGCCGACGTTCGCCTCGCCGACGGTCCCCGGCGTCACGCTCGGCGACACCGACCGGGTCTACGCCGTGTACCGCGAGCGGATGATCGACGCCCAGCGCCGCCACCTCCCGGCGTTCCGTGCGGAGATGGGCGCCGGCTGACCGCGGCGGGGTGATGGCGAGCCGCGGTCAGGTCCAGAGGTCGGCGATGGGCAGGCCGACGAGCCTGTCGCCGAGGGCGAGCCGCCGTTGGCCGGTGTGGAACACGACCCCAGCGACGAAGTCGGTGCCGACGCGGTCGAGCCGATCCCGCAGGGTTGCCATCGCGGCCGCGTCGCCCGGCCGTGGCACCGTCGTCGACTTGGCTTCGACGGCAACGACGCGGCCGTCTGTCGCCTCGATGACGGCGTCGACCTCCAGGCCGTGGCGGTCGCGAAGATGGTGGAGCCGGGCTGACGTCGTCGACCAGGTGAGTTGTTTGGCGATCTCAGCGATCACGAACGACTCGACGAGCGGTCCCACCGAAGGGTCGTTGAGGCGGGCGAGGCTTTCCGGACTCTTGCCGACGATGGCGGCAGCCAGCGCCGTGTCGCAGACGTGGAGCTTCGGCCGCCGGATCATCCTCGAGCCGACATTGCGACCCCACGCCGGCAGGCGGTGAACGAGGAACGTCGTCTCGATCCACGGCTCGTAGCCCTCAGCAGTCGCCCGGTCGATGCCGAGGTCTGCGGCCAGCCGACTGATGACGAGCTCCGATCCGCTGCGGGCGATCAGCAGGCGGGCCATGCCGGTCAGTGCGTCGAAACGGCGCAGATCGGCAGCCGTCTCCACCTCCCGGCGAAGCACGGTCTCCAGGTACTGGGCGAACCAACGACGCCGCGACCGGTCGTCGAAGCGTTGCACCTCCGGGTACCCGCCGCGGCAGATCAGTTCCAGGTAATCGGTTCGTGTCGGCGTGCGGCCGCGGTGGTCGATCAGCGCCGAGGTCCCCTCAAACGAACGGTCGACGAATCTGTCGTCGCCGCCGCGGAGCTCACCGACCGACAGCGGCCAGAGGGTGATGAGGTCGATACGTCCGGCGAGGCTCTCCGACAGGGTTGGCGTTGTCAGGAAGTTCGTCGACCCGGTGAGCACGTACTGGCCGGGCCGGCGGCTGCGGTCGAGCCGTTGCTTGATCGCCAGCACCAACGGGTCGGCAGCACGTTGGACCTCATCGATGACTGCCGGGATACCGAGGGAGTCGAGGAACAAACCCGGATCGTCGCGGGCCGCGGCGTAGCAATGACCCGCAAAACGCCGTCAGGCTATTCATCAAATCGCCCACTCGAATAGCCAGCAGAACGCCGCCGTACAACCCAGCAGAATGTCGGATGGAGAAATCTCGGCAAATACCCGCAGGTGCAGTGCTGGGCCGTCAAGGCAGCGAGGTGACCAGAGGTGCTGACACCCCGTCGGTACCATGCGCTCATGAGGGCCGTGATGCTCGACGTCCCGGAATCGCTGCTCGACGAACGTCGGCGCCTGGGGTTGGACGTCTTCGACGAGATGTGGGAAGGGGTGCTGCACATGGTGCCGCCACCCTCGGGAGAGCATCAGTGCCTCGGATCGGAGTTGATCGCCGTATTCGTGGGCGCGGCCAAGCGACGTGGATTGATCGTGTCCTACGAGACGGGACTGTTCGCGGCGGACGACGACTACCGGGTTCCCGACATCGTCGTCTCTCGGCCGGCCAACCGCAGCCACCGTGGTGTCGACGACACCGCCGAGCTGGTCGTCGAGCTGCGCTCGGCCGGCGACGAGTCGTACGAGAAGTTGCCGTGGTACGCGGCACGAGGCGTCACCGAGATGCTCATCGTCGACCCGGCCACGCGCCGGTTCGAGCTGTACCGCAACCACAGCGGCGCGGCGGTGCCCGTGGCGCCAGACGACGATGGCGGCGTCACGCTGGACACGCTCGGGTTCCGACTGCTCACCGTGGCGTCCGGCGAGGGCCCTCGGTTGCGGGTCACCGCCGACACCGAGAACACCGACTGCTGAGGCTCAGGCACAATCGGGCCGAGGTCGCCGCCGGCTTCGCCGCGGGTGGAGCGGCACGACGACGTCGTCGCGCGGCGGCGACTCGGCGGCGTAGCCGTCCACCTGAGGTGACCAGTCGTCGAGGTGGAGATCGAGACGGTCGAGGGCCGTGCGGAGGTCGGGCAGCGCCTCGTAGTAGACGTCGCACTCGGTGAACGGCTTGTCGAGATCGGTGTCGCCCCACACGTACACGTACGTGTGGCCCTGATCGTCGAGGTTCAGGTAGCAGCGGGTGATGCCGTGCTTGTACAGGTGGAGGGCCGGGCGGCCAGCACTTTCCAACCGGCCCATGTACATGAACGGGCCGGGTTCGATGGTCGGCAGGTCGGCGGACTGGGCCGTCAGCTCGGCGACACGCTCTAGCGGTGCCCAGTCGGGCCAATGGACGTCGACGTAGCGATAGCGGTACACGGTTCCCCTCCGGCTGATGGTTCGGCGAAGGGGATGTCGGCGACCGCTGATGGTATCGAGCTACGGCAGCACCTGGCCGGGCGATTAGTGGCGCGAGGCGAGCGAGGCCGTCGGCATTTCGCCGGGGGACCGATTACGGTCAGCCGGGAAGCGAGATGATGCGCCCGATCGTCGATCCCGAGGACGGGGCGTGGGAGGTCGCCCAGCTGTGGACGGCGCCCAACGCCGACGCCCTCCATGAGGTGTTGGCCCTCTATCCGCCGGTCCGACGCAGCGCCGACACGTTCGAGCCGCTCGCCCTGCTGTCGAAGCACCACGAAACCGAGCCGGCGACCTCGGTCGTCACCGCCACCCTGCTGCTTACCGACCAGCGCTGGCGCGACGGCGCCGGCCAGCTCGTGCGCCGTATCGCCGAGTCGGGGATCCTCAGCGAGGACGAGCTCGACCTGCTGGCCCAGACGTTCCTCGCCGCCGGCGACGCCGTCTACTGGCACGTGCCCGACGAGTGGTTCAGCGACGACGGCATCGAGATCGAGTTCGGTCCCGGCCCGCAGGAGGGTGCCACCAACGCCGCCGCCGACCCGGACGAATCGACGCCCCAGCCGGCGGTCGCCCGGCGGGATGTGTTCGCTCCCTTGCGCCGCTGGGCCGCGGCGAGAGCGCTGTCCAGAGCACCGGACTCCTGGGCTGCGTTGCGTGCCCGCGCCAAGGAACTCAGCGCACGGCCCGGCGCCGCTGTGATGTGTGGCGCCCTCGACGCAGCCGACGTGCTTCCGCCGCCGGCGCAAACGCTGCTGATCGATGACGGCATCACCTGGTCCGACCATGCCGTCCGGCTGTTGGCGCTCGGCCGCCTCGCCGAACGCGACGGACCGGCCGCGGCGTTCGACATCGCTCAGCACGATCCGAACGGGCGCGTACGCCGGTGGGCCGCGACCCTCCTCGAACGAGGATTCGTCCGATGGCTGAGTCGCCCGCAACGTCCCGGCGGTCGACGTCGCAGCACCCGCCGACGCTGTTCTGACTGGCACGGTTTTCTGGACGGCGACCGTGCAACTCAATTCGCTTTGGTCCCGATTTGGTCGTGCGGCGACCACTGCGGTGACGAAGGCACCGGTGAAGATCCGCCAGCACGCGGCGCGGGCTCCACGCGACTGTTGCGCAACCTTTCAGGACAGCCAGCGACTCTAAAGCAAATCCCGATCTTCTTTCAGGTCGGCGGCCTCGAGACCGGTAGTCGATCTCCGAGTGGTGGCTGGAACCGCGCTCGACCGGGCCTGGCGAGCACAGCCACGATGCCAACGACGACGTGTTCTACGTGCTCTCGGGTAGGGCGACGTTCGTCCTCGACGGCAACGACATCGACGCCGGCCCGGGCTCGTTCGTGCGGGTTCCACCGGGGGTGATGCACGACTACCGCAACGACACCGACGAGCCGGTCCGCCTGCTCAATGTCTACGTGCCCGGCGGGTTCGAGGAGGAGATGCCGGGGATCGTCGCCTGGTTCGCCAGCCACGCGCCGTAGGGCGCTGGCTGAGCCACTTCCGGCTCGGTCGCCGTCGCCTGCGTGATCGCTACGGTGCGGTGGATGCCTGCCACATCGAGAACCGCTCATCGGTTGAAGATCACGATCAACGAGATTCGCCCGCCGATCTGGCGACGTGTGCTGGTTCCCAGCACGGCGACTCTCGCCCAGCTGCACCAAGTGATCCAGGAACTGTTCGGCTGGTGGAACTACCACCTGCACGAGTTCGAGATCGACGGCGTGAGCTACGGCATCGACGACGGTGAGGGCTGGGGCGACCCGCCCGTCGACGAGCGCAGGACGCGGCTCGGCGCGGTCGTGGCCGCCGGGAGCCGGTTCCGCTACGTCTACGACTTCGGCGACGACTGGCACCACCTCATCGAGGTCGAGGACGTGGTCGCGCTGGAGCCCGGCACGACGTATCCACGCTGTCTCGCCGGCAAGCGTTCACGGCCACCGGAGGACGTCGGGGGTCCGCCGGGATACGCCGAGTTCCTGCGGGTGATCGCCGACCCATCCGACGCCGAGCACGAGCACCTGATCGAGTGGTCGGGCGGTGACTTCGACCCGGATCGATGCGACATCGCCGAGATCAACGCCGCGCTCACCCCGATCAAGACGTGAGCCTCGGGCCGCACTTCCTGGAGCAGCCCGCGCTAGTGGCCGGCGAACGCCTCTTCCAGCCACCAGGACGGTGCGCGGGTGATCTTGGCGTCGATCAGTAGCGGTGCGCGGCGGTCGCCGTCGACCCAGTCGGCGACTGCTCCGAGGTCGGCCGGCGTGCGGACAGTCGCTCCTTCGAACCCGAACCCGCGGGCGATCGCGGCGATGTCCGTGGGCGGGAACTCGACCGTGTCGAGTCGGTGCCCGTGTGGACCGAAGTGGTGGACCTCGGCGCCGTAGGCGTCGTCGTTGTAGACCACCACGACCATCGGCAGGCCGAGCCGGACGACGGTGTCGAGCTCGGCGACTCCCATCAGCCCGCCGCCGTCGCCGAGGGCGGCGACTGGCAGCCGATCTGGCTGGGCGAGCGCCGCGCCGATGGCGGTGGCGAGACCGAGGCCGATCGACTGGAACGCCTGGGTGAAGCAGAACCCCCACTCGTCGGGCACCGACAGGTACATGCTCGGGTATCCCATGAAGTTGCCGGAGTCGATGCTGACGACGCGTTCGACAGGCAACAGGTCGTCGAGGGCGATCGTCAGCGTGCGCGGGTCGATCCGGTCGTTCGTGCCGGTGTCGGTGTACGGCACGTCGCGCCAACGGATCTCGCCGGCGATGCGTGTTCGCACTTCGGCGGTGCGGTAGCCCGTTCGCGTGCCGTCGACGAGTGCCGTCGCGCCGACAGCGGTCTCGTGAACGTCGCCGACGACCCCGAGCGCACCGTCGCGATGTGCGCCGATCGCCGCTCGCTCGTCGTCGACCTGGATGACTGTCGCGCCGTCGGCGATCAGCCGACCGTGCCGCATCGTCCACATGTTCAGAGCGCAGCCCCACCCGACGATCAGGTCGGCGCCGTGGATCAGCTCGGCGGCGAGCGGCGAGGCGAACCCGCCGGACACGTCCAGCGACCACGGGTTGCCGTTGAACAGGCCTTTGGCGACCGCAGACGTGGCGACGAGCGCCCCGGTCGCCTCGGCGAGCCGCTCGAGGGCGTCCCGGCTGCCCGCACCGCGCGCGCCGCGGCCGGCGACGAACACTGGGCGCTGTGCTCGGTCGAGCGCCTCGAGGAGGATGGTCAGGTCGGAGGCGCTGGGTGCGACCGGCTGGTGTTCGGAATGGCCTCCCTCTGGTGCCGGCACCGACGTCGGCACCGGCTCGGCCTGGAGCTGGAGTGGGACGTTGAGCACGACCGTGCGACGCCGGTGGCGGGCGAGGTCGACGGCGGCGCGGGTCTCGGCGACTGCCGTCGCGGCAGAGGTGACTCTCGCCGGCACGGCAGTCACGGCGGTGGCGAGGGCCTGCTGGTCGACGTAGAAGTTCGACCGTGGCTGGGTCACCTCGGCAGCGACGACCACCATCGGCGTGCGGCTCTTGGCGGCCTCGGTGATCCCGGTCATCGCGTTGGTCAGACCGCAGCCCTGGTGGACGGTCACCGCCGACACCTTTCCGCTCATCCTGGCGTAGGCGTCGGCCATCGTCGCCGCGCCGTTCTCGTGCCGTGCGGCGACGAACGTGGCGCCGCCATCGACGAGCGCGTTGGTGATGTGGAAGTTGCCGGAACCGACGACGCCGAAGACCCGGTCGACCCCCGCCGCGGCGAGCGTCGCGCCAACGGCTTCGGCGACGTTCATCACCGCTCGACGAGTGCCAGCACCCGCACCGGCGACCCCGAGCCACCGACGATCCGCAGCGGGGCAGCGATGACCACCGCCCCGGTCGGCGGCAGCAGGTGCAGGTTCTGCAGCTGGGCGAGGCCGTACTTGCCGTTGCCGAGGAGGAACGAGTGGCACGGGAAGGGCGGGTCGAAGGAGTGCGCCGCCCCGGCGTCGGTACCGATCGTCTCGACGCCGATGCCCTGCAACGGAGATTGCTCGGCCACCCAGCGGGCGCACTGCGCGGACATCCCCGGGCTCGTCGGGCCGGACTCGGTGTTGTTGATCATCTCCTGCTGCGTCGCCCGTGACGACCACCCGGTGCGGCAGAGCAGCCACCCACCGTCGGGGAACGCCCCGTGCTCGGCGGCGAAGGCCTCGAGGTGCTCGACCTCGATGAGGAAGTTCGGGTCCTCGACCACACGGTCGGCGATGTCGATGACGACCGCCGGGGCGACGAACGCCGACACCGGCACCGTCGCGACGTCGGCCTTGTCCTGTCCGGTGATCCAGTGGATCGGGGCGTCGAAGTGGGTGCCGGTGTGCTCTCCGGTGTGGAAGTTGTTCCAGTACCAGGCCGGTCCGCGCTCGTCGTAGCGGCTGATCTCCTCGAGCTCGAAGCGGGCGGTCTGGCCGAACTCCGGCGGCAGCTCGAGCAGGGGCGTCCGGTCCGACAGCGGGGCGGTGAGGTCGACCACCTCGACGGATCCGGACGAGAGTGCACTGATCAGGTCGGCAAGCACGGGCATCGTCCCAGTCTTGTCGCTGCCCGCCGTCGATCTCAGGATGGATCGAGGCGCCGGAGCCCCCGTTCGCACCAATTGGTGCAAGGTGCCGATCGAGGCCCGTGGCTATCGGGCTTGACCGTGTCGGAAACGTGCGGCGCCGAGCGACGATGGGGGTATGGAACCGACGACCTCTGTGATCGTGCTCGGCGACGGCGCCGGGCGGGACTACCCATGCGGCACGATGCGCGCCGTGTTCAAGGCCGACGGCCCCGAGACCGGCGACCGGTACTCGATCTCCGAGTGGTGGCTGGAACCGCGCTCGACTGGGCCTGGCGAGCACAGCCACGATGCCAACGACGACGTGTTCTACGTGCTCTCGGGTACGGCGACGTTCGTCCTCGACGGCAACGACATCGACGCCGGCCCGGGCTCGTTCGTGCGGGTCCCGCCGGGGGTGATGCACGACTACCGCAACGACACCGACGAGCCCGTCCGCCTGCTCAACGTCTACGTGCCCGGCGGGTTCGAGGAGGAGATGCCGGGGATCGTCGCCTGGTTCGCCAGCCACGCGCCGTAGCGCGGCCGGCAGCGGAACCCGAATGGGCTTCTGGGGAGAATCCGTGTCAGGTGTCGACACGAATCTTCCCCAGTTGGCCGAGTGACACGGATCTTCCCCAGATAGCGGGACGACGCCGCCATCTCCGGGCACTCCGCAAGGAGATGGGGCGGAGTTCTCCGGGTGACCCAATCGTCGGCAACAGTGGTGGTGTGAAGAGAGCCAGCGCCATCAGGCACCTCGTCGAGATGGCCGACGTGGCCGGCGACAACATGAGGTTGCGAGACACCGACATCGGCTGGCCGCTCGAGGAAATGTGGGTCACCGGCGACCTTCTCGGCTCGGCGGATCCGATCGAGAGCGGTGAGGTGGTGTTGCTCCTCGATGTGCCCCCCGACGAGCTGCCGTGGCTGGCCATGCACCCAGTAGGTGAGTGGGTCGGCGAGCAGCTACGACTGGGTAAGCGGCCGTTCTTGTGGTGGTACCGGCCCTCGGTGTGGCCGGCGTGGAACCAGGAGCATCGGCGCCTCGCCAGGTTCTGGACCGCGGCCGATGGGCTCGACCAGGCAGTCATCGAGGCGCTGCGGTCACAGCATTTCGACGACATGGCCGTCGTCGAGCCGTCGCCCGCTGAGCTGGTCGAGCAGCTCGGCGTGGAACTCGACGCAGCCCGCCGCCATCTGCGATCCGTGCTCGACCAGTACTGGAACGACAGCTGGCGACGCGAGCACAAGGGCTATGGCGGGTCGCCCGAGGACCACCTTTGGCGGGCGGGCCGTGCCGTGTCGCTGCTGCTCGACGCCGTCGGACATCAGGCGGACGTCTGACTCCGGAGTCTGCGCGACGATGGGACCCCGCCCACAGGAGGTCGCGGCATGGATGATGCGGAGATCGTCAAGCGGATCGGCGAGCTCACGGAGGAGGAGCACCAGCTCGAGCAGGGCCACGCCGATGAGCCGCTCGGACCGGACGAGCTCGAGCGCATGCGCTCGCTGGAAGTTGCCCTCGACCAGTGCTGGGACCTGCTGCGCCAGCGCCGGGCGCGGCGCAACGCCGGCCTCGACGCCGATGATGCCAAGGTGCGGCCGCCGGACGTCGTCGAGGGCTATCAGCAGTAGCGCCTGACACCCCGTCGGTACGATGCGAACATGAGGGCCGTGATGCTCGACGTCCCGGAATCGCTGCTCGACGAACGTCGGCGCCTGGGGTTGGACGTCTTCGACGAAGTCTGGGAAGGGGTGCTGCACATGGTGCCGCCACCCTCTGGAGAGCATCAGCGCTTGGGGTCGGAGCTGATCGCTGTCATTCTGGTCGCTGCCAAGCAGCGTGGATTGGTCGCATCGCACGAAACGGGTCTGTTCGCAGCTGATGACGATTACCGCGTGCCCGACCTCATCGCCTCGCTTCCGCTCAACTGCACCCACCGTGGTGTCGACGACACGGCCGAGTTGGTGGTCGAGTTGCGGTCACCGAACGACGAGTCGTACGAGAAGCTGCCGTGGTACGCCGCACGAGGCGTCACCGAGATGCTGATCGTCGACCCGGCCACGCGCCGGTTCGAGCTGTACCGCAACGACGGTGGCACGGCGGTGGCCGTGGTACCAGACGACGACGGTGGCGTCATCCTCGACACGCTCGGTGTGCGGCTGCTCACGGTGGCTTCCGGTGACGGACCGCGGCTGCGCGTCACCACCGACGCCGAGACCACCGACTGCTGAGGCGGTCATGCGTCGATCGACGGACGTACGTATGAGATAGACTCGTACGTACAACCAAGCACACTTCGAGAGGCCACACCATGACAGTCACCGCGTCGCAACTGCGCCAGGACATCTATCGTCTCCTCGACCAGGTGCTGGAGTCCGGTGAGCCCTTGGAGATCGTGCGCAAGGGACGACGGTTGCGACTGATCCCCGACTCGCCGACGCGTCGGTTGGACCGAATCGTCGGCAACTCCGAGGCGATCATCGGGGACCCCGACGAGCTCGTGTCGATCGACTGGTCCCGAGAGTGGACCGCAGGGGCATTCGAGTCGTGATCCATCTCGACACGCATGTCGTCGCCTGGCTCTACGCCAAGGCCGATGCCGAGCGGATCCCCGCAGGTGTTCGTGCTCGACTCGAGTCCGATGCCCTGGCCGTTTCACCGATGGTGCGGCTGGAACTCGGGTTGCTCCGCGAGATCGGCCGGCTCGCCGATCCACCCGGACGGATCCTCGACGAGCTCGCCAGGGCGATCGGTCTCGGAATCGACGCTTCGTCATTCGCAGACGTCGTCAACGCCGCCGAGTCGCTGTCGTTCACCCGCGACCCGTTCGATCGGATGATCGGTGCCCAGGCGATCGTCGCCGGCGCCACACTCGCCACAGCCGACCGCGGCCTGCGGCAACACCTCGCCGTCGCCGTGTGGGACTGACCGCAGCAAAGTGTCGGCCGTGCTAGGTGGCCACGGCGCCGAAGTCGCGCTGCCAGGTGGCTGACATCTCGGGGTACTCGGCGCGGCAGGCGAGGTAGTCGTCCATCATCTGGCGCATCGTCGGGTCGAGGCGGGCGAGATACTCGTCGGTCAGTCGATCGGCGTCGAGCAGGTAGAAGTGCCACGTCGGCGGGCGGGTGGCGCTGTGGTAGCCCATGTGCAGCGTCCGCCGGGCGGCTGTGGCGTCGGTGGAATGTCCGCGGTGGATCAGGTTGTTGTTGTAGAACACGGCCTGCCCGGCGCGCAGCGGCACCGACACCGAGCCCGGCATCTCGACGTCGATGGCGGAGTAGTGCTTGCTGCCGGCGAAGACGGCGTTCTCCTCGTCGGTGTTCGGTCGCCGGTGGCTGCCGGGCACGACCCACAGGCACTCCTCGTCGACGAGCGGCAGGTTGATCTGCACCGAGTTGTGGTGCCGCTCCGGCGAGAACAGCCAGTCCTCGATCTCGTCCTCGGGGATCTGGATGACGTCGCGGTGCCAGCCCTGTACGTACGTGACGCCGGGGTTGAACACGAGGATCGAGGCGTTGTTGACGATCGGCTGCGGCCCGAGCAACTGCTCGACGATGCCGAGCACCACCGGGTGGTAGAAGGCGGAGTGGATCGGCTCGGTGCCTGGTCTGGTGAGCAGATGGAAGTAGTACTGCCGTGACTCTCGGCCGAAGTCGCTGAGCTCGTCGCCGAAGTGCTGGTAGGCGGCGTTGTGGACCTTGTTGTCCTGCGGTTGCACGCCGGTGGCGAGGAGGTTCTCCATCACGCCGAGGAACGCGGCGATCTCGTCATCACCGAGGACGTCGCAGATCACGTACCCGTCGGTCTCGAAACGCTCGCGCAAGTCGGTGCCGATGAGGCGACTATAGGGCCTCTTGACAGCGCTGTCAGCAACATGTTTGTCTGGTTCCAGCGCTGTCAGCAAAGGGGGATCGGACCGGCAGCGCGCCGCCACAGCCTGGGCGCGGCGCACCGTCGCTCGGCCGGGCACCGCCATGGAAATCGCCACGCCGGCACCCGGCGTCGGTCAGAGGGAAGGGGACTCCGACCTCATGTCACACGAGCCTGACAACCACGAGAACGCCAGCAGCGGAGGCATCTCTCGCCGCGATGTGATCAAGAAGGGCGCCGCCGGCGCGGCCGCCGGGCTGGCGCTGCCGTCGCTGATCACCGCCACGGCGAGCGCCGCCCGCCCAGCACCGGCGCCGACACGGCGGACGCGGTCGCGCCGGGCCAGTGGTAGCCCGGCCACGGTGCGCTTCTGGACCTGGTACTTGGAGCAGGAGGACCAGATGCCGCAGGTCATCGCCGACTTCGAGGAGGCCAACCCGAACATCACGGTCGAGATGCGGCTGATCACCGACGTCGAGGGTGCTTACCTGCCGGCGCTGCTCGCCGCCGCCGCCGGCGACGACCTGCCGGAGATCTACGCCCCGCACGTGCACTCGGTCGAGTTCGGACGCCAGGGCCTCGCCGCCGACCTCAACGCCGAGCTCGGCGCCGACTTCATCGCCGAATTCTTCCCGTCGTGCAACAGCATGTTCGTCCTCGGCGACGCCCAGTACGCGATCGGCTGGATGGCCCAGACGATGGGCATCTACTACGACTCCGAGATGTTCGCCGCCGCCGGTATCGACGGCGAGCCGGAGACGTGGGACGAGATGATCGAGGCGGCGAATCTGATCAAGAGCAACCTGTCCGGAAACCTCGGCGTCATGCAGCAGGCCGACAACGGCTTCAGCGTCTGTGACACCTGGTTCCCGATGATCACCCTCTACAGCGACGACCCCGACACCCTCCGCCAGCTCGACGAGCGCGACGGGGCGACGTGGACCGACCAAGCGGTGGTCGACTCCCTGACGCTGTACCAGCGGACGATCGACGAGGGCCTCTGGCAGGAGAACATGACGGGGATGAACAACGACGCGTGTCTCGAACGCGATGTACGCCGGCGCCGGGGCGGCCTACTACTCCGGTTCATGGAACCCGCCGACGTTCTACGCCAACGCCCCGCCCGAGCTCATCGAGCGGCTGCGGGTGATGAAGACCCCGACGCTCGAAACCGGCGGACGGCACTGGACCGGCAACTCCGCCGGCGCCGCCTACTCCGTTTCCGAACACAGCCCGAACAAGGACGCCGCCCTGACGTTCATCGAGTACCTCTACTCGCCGGAGGTCTACACCAAGGTGATGATCGATTCGTCGTCGATGCCGGCAACGCAGGCCGCCGCCGAGCAGGTCACCGACCCACTGATCACGACGATGGCGTCGTGGCTGCCCGACGGCTGTCGCCACTGGCTCGTCGGCCCTGCGGGGCAGATCGTCGCCGACACGGCGATGGAGCTGACCGCCGGCAACATCGACGCGGCCGAGGCAGCCGAGGCGATCGAATCGGTGGCGGCGACGCTTGACTACGGCGACTGAGCAGGTCGACCACCACGTCGGTGGTGCGGGGCCCGGTCGTGACGACGACGGCGCCGGCGCCCTCGGGGCCCGGCGCCCGCCTCGCTCGGCGGGCCGAGCCTGCGCGCCGAACGAATCACCGGCCTGGCGATGACGCTGCCGGCGCTCGCCTTCTTCGCCGTGTTCGTCGGCTTCCCGATCACCCAGACCATCCTCCTCGGCTTCCAGCGTTGGAACGCGATCAGCGCCCCCGCGTGGATCGGCCTGGAGAACTACCGGCGGATGCTCGACGATCCGGTGTTCCGCCATGCCCTGTTCGTCACGTTCGTCCTCACGGCCACGCTGACGGTGCTGCTCACGGTGCTACCGATGCTCGTCGCCTCCCTCTTCGCCCAGGGCTGGGGGCGCTTGGGCACGCTGTACCGCACGATCCTGTTCATCCCGGCGGTGATCTCCTGGGTCGTCACCGGCGGGCTGTGGAAGCTGATCCTCGAACCCAACCTCGGCAGCCTCAACACGCTGCTCGGCCGCTTCGGGCTCGAGGAGTTGCGGCACAACTGGCTCGGCGACGACCGGTTCGTGCTCTACGTGATCGTCGTCGTCGCCGTGTGGCAGCAGCTCGGCCTCTACGCGGTCATCTTCTACGCCGGGATGCAGACCATCGACCCGACGCTGTACGAGGCCGCCCGCGTCGACGGCGCCAACGGCCTGCAGCAGCTGCGCTCGATCACGGTGCCGATGCTGCGGCCGGTGACGCTGCTGGTCATCACCCTCAACCTGCTCAACGGCATCAAGCTGTTCGACGTCATCTGGGTGATGACCGAAGGCGGCCCGGTCAACGCCTCGCAGGTGCTCGGCACGTACATGTACCGCGTCGCCTTCGCCAACCCCGGGTTGCCCGACTTCGGCTACGGCTCGGCGCTGAGCACGGTGATCCTCGTCCTCTGCCTCGCCGCAGTGATGTTCCAGATCCGCCTCAACCGGCGCTCCAATGTCTAGCTCGGCGTTCGCGACCGGGCTGCGCCCGAAGCGCTTCGCGCCGAGCCGCATCGGCGGGTTCAGCACGCTGACGGTGCTCGCCGTGATCAGCATCTACCCGTTCGTGTGGATGGTGCTGACGTCGCTGCGCGACCGCAACACGGTGTTCACCGGGCCGTTCATCCCCGAGGACTTCAAGTTCGGCGCCTACCCCGAGGCCTGGCGGGAGACTGAACTTCGGCCACCACCTGCGCAACACGCTCGTCATCGCCGGTCTGTCGCTGACCGGGATCATGGTGCTGTCGACCACCGCCGGCTACGCCTTCGCCAAGCTGCGCTTCCCGTTCAAGCGGACGATCTACATCCTGCTGCTCAGCACGATGGCGATGCCGGCGACGTCGCTCGTCATCCCGCTGTATCTCCAGGTCAAACGCCTCGGCTTGCTCGACACGACGCTCGGGCTGATCCTCGTCTACGTCGGCTCGATGTCACCGTTCTCGATCTTCCTGATGCGCTCGTTCTTCGCCACGCTGCCCGACGACCTGATCGAGGCCGCCCGCCTCGACGGCGCCAGTGAGCTGAAGATCTTCCGCAAGGTGATGCTCCCGCTCGCCAAGGCCGGCGTCGGCACCGTCGTCATCCTCCAGTTCCTCGCCCTGTGGAACGAGTTCCTCTACGCCAACGTGCTGCTCCAGAGACCCCGACAAGCACCCGCTGCAACCCGTCGTCTTCAACCTCGTCGGGCAGTTCAACACGCCGTGGAACCTGCTCACTGCCGCGCTGACGATGGCCATCGTGCCCGTCGTCATCGTCTACGTGCGGATGCAGAAGAAGTTCGTCGCCGGCCTCACCCTCGGCGCCATCAAATGACGCCGCCGCCAACCCCCAACTCCACCGCGGAGGTACCCCAAGTGCCAGTCCCGATCCGCTTCGTCGACGTCAACGTCACCGACCTCGACCGCTCCGTCGACTTCTACACCCGCCACCTCGAGCTGCCCGTCATCGAAACCCCGCAGCTCGACGCCGACGAGGCGTGGCTCGACGGCGGCCCCGTCGTCATCCGCCTGCACCGCGTGGACGGGAAGCCGTCGCGCTGGATCGCCGACGACCTGCAGCTCGGGTTCCGCCACTTCGGGTTCTCCGTCACCGGCCTCGACGAACGCGCCGAGCTGCTCCACGAGGCCGGCGTGCGCTTCCACCTCGAACCGCTCGACGCCACCGGCAACGTGCGGATCACCTTCTTCTTCGATCCCGACGGCGTCCTGCTCGAGTTCATCCAGGGCCACCTCGACCACCACAAGGTGTGGAACGCCGACATCGTCGAAGAGGTTCACGCCCGCCCCGCCCCGCAGCGTCCGACGTTCGACCACGTGGCGATGACGGCGCGGGACCACGACGCCACCGTCGACTTCTACCGCAGCACGCTCGGCTTCGACGTCGGCGGCCAGCTGTTCCTCGAAGACGACCCGCGCGGCTTCGAGATCACGTACCTCCACGCCGGTGAGACGGTGATCGAGCTGTTCACGTTCGCCGCCGACAAGTCGGCGTCGCCGTGGAGCGCGGACGAGACGACGATCGGCTTTCGCCACGTCGGCTTCGACGTCGACCAATCGAGTGGCGCGACGGTCGGCGACGTCGCCGGCCGGCTGGCCGAGCAGGGTGCGACCCCCGTCGCCGACTCGCCGTGCCCGCTGATGCTCGACCGCGACGGCTTCCCGCTGAGGATCGGAGACTGATGAACAGCGAGTTGCGACGCGTTCTCGGATGCGAGCGACCGAGCGCCAGCGAGGGAGCGGTCAACCGCGGCCTGCGTGGCCGGGGAACGCAATGAATTGGCTGCGCCCGCTCGGCGAGACCGGACTCGTCGTGTCGGCGATCGGTGCCGGCGGCGGGCCGCTCGGCAGCATGCCCGAGAACTTCGGCCGAGACGTCGACGCCGACGAGGGCGTCGCCACCGTGCGGCGCGTCCTCGCCGGGCCGATCACGTTCCTCGACACGTCGAACGCCTACAGCGGCGGCGAGAGTGAACGGCGCATCGGCAGGGCCCTCGCCGGCGCCGGCGGCCTGCCGGCCGGCTTCGTACTGGCGACGAAGGTCGATGCCGGCACCGACGGCTCGTTCGATGCCGCTCGCGTGCGGCGGTCGTTCGAGGAGAGCATGCAGCGGCTCGGCCTCGACCGCATCCAGCTGCTGTTCCTCCACGACCCCGAGTTCGCCATCACGTTCGAGGAGGCGATGGCTCCGCAGGGCGGCGCAGTCGGCGAGCTCGTGCGGCTCAAGGACGAAGGCCTCGCCGGCATCATCGGCGTCGCCGGCGGCGACGTCGGCATGATGCGTCAGTTCGTCGAGACCGGGGCGTTCGACGTGTTGCTCACGCACAGCCGCTACTCCCTCGTCGATCGGTCCGCCGACGAGACGATCACGAGTGCCCGGGAGCGAGGCGTCGCCGTCGTCAACGCCGCCGTTCTCGGCGGCGGCATCCTCGCCGTCGGTGCGTCGCGGTCGACGCGCTACGGCTACCGCGAGGCACCTCCGGACACATTGGCGGCGATCGCCGCGATCGAGGATGTGTGCCGCGCCCACGACGTCCCGCTCGGCGCCGCGGCGATGCAGTTCTCGCAGCGCGACGAGCGGATCAGCTCGACGCTCGTCGGTTTCTCCAGGCCGGAGCGCGTCGACGAGACCATCCGTCTCGCCGAGTGGCCGATCCCCGACGAGCTGTGGACCGAAGTCGAGCGCCACGTGCCGGCGCCAAACAACTGGCTCTGGTAGCGACCCCTCACACCACCCCCGACAGAAAGGCTTGACCGATGACGATCACCTCCGCCGAGCACTCGGCGACGCACGCCTTCCCGAGCGGCTTCCTCTGGGGGACCGCCACGGCCAGTTACCAGATCGAGGGTGGCTGTCGACGAGGGCGGACGCGGCGAGTCGATCTGGGACCGCTTCGCCCACACGCCCGGACGCGTCCTCAACGGCGACACCGGCGACGTCGCCTCCGACCACTACCACCGCTATCGCGAGGACGTCGCCCTGATGGGCGAGCTCGGACTCAACGCCTACCGCTTCTCGCTGGCCTGGCCGCGGCTGCAGCCCGACGGCTCCGGGCCACTGTCCGCCGACGGCCTCGGGTTCTACGAACGGCTCGTCGACGAGCTGCTCGGCGCCGGCATCCGCCCGTGGATCACGCTGTACCACTGGGACCTGCCGCAGGCGCTCGAGGACGCCGGTGGCTGGCCGGCCCGCGACACCGCGCTGCGCTTCGCCGACTACGCCGCCGCCGTCCACGAACGACTCGCCGACCGCGTCACCGACTGGACGACGCTGAACGAACCGTGGTGCTCGGCATTCCTCGGCTACGCCTCGGGCGTTCACGCCCCGGGCCGCACCGAGCCGGCCGCCTCCGTCGCCGCCGCACACCACCTGCTCCTCGGTCACGGGAGGGCGGTCGCGGCGATGCGCTCGGCGCGGCCGGAGCAGCGCTACGGGATCACCCTCAACCTCTACCCGGTCACGACGATCTCCGACGACGCCGACGACCGGGATGCAGCCCGCCGTGTCGACGGGCTGTCCAACCGGCTGTTCCTCGACCCAGTGCTTCGTGGCCAGTATCCCGACGACCTGCTCGCCGACCTCGAGCCGATTGCCGGCAGCGAGTTCATTGCCGACGACGACGCCGCGGCGATCGCGACGCCGATCGACTTCCTCGGCGTCAACTACTACAGCCGCCACGTCGTACGAGCCGCGCGGGCGGACCGTGCCAGCGACGGCGCTCGGCGCGAGCCGGCCTGGGTCGGGGCGAGCGACGTCGAGAAGCTCGACACCGGCAGACCGAAGACGCGGATGGGCTGGGAGATCGATGCGACCGGCCTCTACGACGTGCTCCGCCGAGTCACCGACGAGTACGACGCCCCGCCGCTGTACGTCACCGAGAACGGCGCCGCCTTCGTCGACGAGGTGACGTCCGATGGCAAGGTGCACGACGCCGACCGGGTCGCCTACCTCGACGCCCACATCAGCGCCGCCAAGCAGGCCATCGACGACGGCGTCGACCTGCGCGGCTACTTCGTGTGGTCGCTGATCGACAACTTCGAGTGGTCGTGGGGCTTCGACCGGCGCTTCGGGGTCGTCCATGTCGACTTCGCCACGCAACGACGCACGATCAAGGACAGCGGACGGTGGCTGGCCGGCGTCGCCGCGGCGAACGGGATCGGGTAGGTGTGATGGCGAGATGACGGATGGGCCGAGGAAGTCGGGCCGTGGCGGGCGGGCGACGCTGGCCGACGTCGCCGCCTACGCCGGCGTGTCGCCGTCGACGGTCTCGCGGGTCGTGCGCAGCGCCACGCCAGTGAGCCCCGAGCTCGAACAAGCCGTCCTGGAAGCGATCGCCGTCACCGGGTACGTTCCCAACCTGGCCGCCCGCCAGCTCGTCACCACCAGATCCGACACGGTCGGGTTGATCGTCGCCGAGGAGCAGCGGCGGGTGTTCGGTGAGCCGTATTTCGGCGCGCTGATGCACGGTGTCGTCGAGACGCTGACGGCGACCCGCTTCCACGTCGTCGTCGTCGTCGCCCGCTCGGCGCACGATCGGGTGTGGCTCGAGCACTACGTCGCCGGTGGGCACCTCGACGGGGTGATGGTGATCGCCCCACCGAAGGGTGATCCGCTCGGTGCCACGCTGTACCGGCTCGGGGTTCCGATGGTCTACATCGGCCGCCCGTTCGAGGCCACCGACTGCACCTTCGTCGATGCCGACAACGCCGGCGGAGCGGCGCAGGCGGTGCGCTATCTCCATGAGACCGGCCGGCGGCGCATCGCCATGGTCAACGGTGTCTCGGCGATGCGTTCGGCGACCGACCGCCTGCGCGGCTACAAGAAAGGGCTGGCCAGCGTCGGCGTCGCGGCCGACCGCGATCTCGTCCTCGAGACCGACTACACCGAGGCCGGCGGGTACGCGGCGACGCAGCAGCTGCTCACCCGTGGAACGCCGTTCGACGCCGTCGTCGCCGCCTCCGACGTCGTCGCCGCGGGTGTCCTGCGTGCGCTCAAGGAGGCCGGGCGTCCGGTGCCCGATGACGTCGCCGTCATCGGATTCGGCGACGAAGGCGACGCGGCAGCGAGCTATGACCCCCCGCTGACGACGGTGGCGCAGCAGACCGTCTTGCAGGGCAGCGAGCTCGCCCGCCTGACCGTCGCGGCGATCGAAGGGCACGACGAACGCAAGTCGTTGATCATCCCAACGCACCTCGTCGCTCGGGCGTCGGCGTAGCGGTTCTGGGGGTCCACTCATGCAGGATTACGAACCGATCGATCTCAGCAATCTCTGCAATGCAGGCGTCGAGCTGATCGATCGAGATCCGCCGGCACCGATCGGCGCGCAGTCGTTTCACGGCTTGCCGTTCGTCATCGCTGACGACGCGGCGCGCTGTTTCATCGGCTTCGACGGCGATCGTCACGGCGACGCCGTGACGGTGCCCGTCGGGCAGCCCGCCCGGCGCGTGCTGTTCGCCCACGCCGTCCTCGAATCGGCGGTCATCGAGGGCGGCATCGTCGGCGACGTCGTCGCCCAGTACTGCTTCCGCTACGCGGGCGGCGACGACGTTCGCGTGCCCGTACGCGAGCGGTTCGAGATCGGGGTGGCGCCGCCGGCGCAGGGCGGTGGGCGACCGTTCCTCGCCCTGCAGGGTCAGGCGGAATCGTTGATGCCGCGCTACGAAGGGCAGTGGGAGGCGGCCGGGTGGCGCCAGACCGAGGCGTCACGGGCCGGCACCCGGAGCTATTCCCTGTGGGCCTGGGAGAACCCGCATCCAGATCGCGTCATCGACTCGATCGTCATCGAGCCCGCCGGCCGCAAGTTCCTCGTCGCGGCGATCACCCTGGGACACGCCGACGAGTCGCCGTTCTACCGCACCGGCCGCCAAGCGGTGAAGATCGTCCTGCCGCACGCGGACGACGGGCAGAAGCCGTTCCGGCTCGACGTGCACGTCGATAGAGGCGTGGCGACGTATCCCTACCCGTTGCCGGAAGCGGACGCCGAGGCGTTCATCACGGACGACTTCAAGGGGTGGGGCGAGACACCGAACCCGCACGCGAGCCCGGCCTACGTCGAAGTCGCGGCGATCCCGTCCGCCACGCTCACCGTCAACAACGGCGACGAGGAGTTGGGACGGGCCAACTGGGGAGAGCTTCAGCAGACGCGAGTGGTCGAGACGCCACGCGTACGGCTGGAGCTCGTCGATCGTGGCAAGAACTGGGTGCACGTCACCGTCGTCGACGACGAAACGGATCGGCCGATCCCGTGCCGGGTGCACTTCCGCTCGCCGGAGGGGATCCCGTACCAGCCGCACGGCTTCCACGATCACGTGTACTCGAACCTCGGCAGCTGGCATGCCGACATCGGCGGCGATCTGCGCCTCGGACAGATCACCTATGCGTACATCGACGGCAGCTGCCAGGGCTGGCTGCCGCGTGGCGAGGTCCTCGTCGACGTGGCGCGGGGGTTCGAGTACGAGCCGTTGCGCACACGCGTGACCATCGCCCCCGGGCAGCGCCAGCTCACGCTGCGCCTCCGGCGTTGGACGGACATGAACGCCAGCCGCTGGTTCAGTGGCGATTCGCACGTCCACTTCCTCGGCACCCAGGGGGCCCACCGCGAGGCGCAAGCCGAGGATCTCAACGTCGTCAACCTGCTGCAGTCACAATGGGGGCACCTGTTCACCAACAGCGAGGACTGGCTCGGCCGACCGACGGCCAGCGACGACGGCAACACGATCGTCTACTGCTCCCAGGAGAACCGCCAGCACTTCCTCGGGCATCTCATCCTCTGGGGCTTGCAGCAGCCGGTGATGCCGTGGTGCACCGACGGACCCGACGAGGCCGAGCTGGGAGGCACGCTGGAAGAGGCGATGGCCCACTGGGCCGACGCCGCCCATGCCCAAGGCGGCACCGTCGTCATCCCCCACCTGCCGGATCCCAACGGCGAGCCGGCGGCGCTGATCGCCACCGGCCGCGCCGACGCCGTGGAGATGCTCTGGCAGAGCGCCTTCAACCACCTCGAGTACTACCGCTACCTCAACGGCGGCTACCGCCTGCCACTCGTCGGCGGCACCGACAAGATGAGCAGCGAGGTACCGGTTGGCATGTACCGCACCTACGCCCGAATTCCCGACGACCTGCCGTTCGACTACGAAACGTGGTGCGCCGCCGTGCGCGCCGGCCGCACCTTCCTCAGCGGCGGGCCGCTGCTGCGATTCACCGTCGACGGCGCTCAGATCGGCGACACGCTGCAACTCCCGGGCAACGGCGGCACCGTCGAGGTCGCACGCGGACGCCGAGTCGATCATCCCGATGAAGACCCTCGAGGTCGTCCAGCAAGGCCGTGTCGTCGCCACGGCGAGCGAGACGGAATCGGCGCGGCGACTGTCACTGAAGGCAACCCTCCGCGTCGACGGCGACACCTGGCTCGCGGCGCGCTGTGGCGGCCCGCCCGACACGCCGCTGCGGCACCACGACGTCTGGGGGCGAGGAGTCTTCGCCCACACGTCGCCGATCTACGTCGCCTGCGGCGGGGAGTGGTCGCTCTACGACCCGGCGACGGCGCAGTACATGCTCACTCTCGTCGAAGGCACGATGGCCTACGTTCGCCACACCGCCGCCCACCACCCGCCCGGCACCGTCACCCACCATCACGGCGAAGACGACCACCTCGCCTATCTCGAACGACCGTTTCTGCAAGCTCGCGACGCGATCCACCGACGGATGCACGAAGCAGGCGTGCGACACTGAGCGATCATCGGGTCAACGCACGGTGAAGTCGGTGGAGTTCGCCGACAGCGTCTCGCCGTCGCCACCGACCACCTCCATCCTCACCTGATACGCACCGGGCCGGGCCGTCACGGGGAGTGGGCACTCGATGCTGTCGACCTGCTCGACCGAGTCGGCGGGGAGTGTGGTGGTGAAGCTGTTCTTCGCCACGACTTCGGCGGTGTCGACGCAGACCAGCGCCCACGAGATCGCAGCCCCGTCGATGGCGTGGGGGTAGTCGTTGGTGACCCAGACTCTCGCCGCCAACGAGGTACCCCGCTGGAGGATCTTCTCGCGGCCGATGACGTACGGGGCGACGTCGCGTTCCAGGCTGATCAGCACCCGCGTGTAGACGCGCTTCATCGAGTCGTAAACCTGGTACGGGCGGCGGTAGTAGTCGAGGAGCCCGGAGCCCATGATCGGGCAGGAGTCGCTCCAGTAGTACAGGTACATCGAGGCGACCGGGCGGTACTTGCGCTGGCGGATGAACTCGATCTGCTCCTTGACGACGAGCGCCTCGTAGCGCTGGTAGTCGTCGATGAGCTCCTCCAGTGAGTCGCGCAGCTGCACCTTGGCGAACTTGAAGGCGAGGTCGTAGAAGAAGCCGTGGTACTCCCAGGTGTCCCAATCCGGCGGCCACAGCTTGTCCTCGGGGACGAAGGTCTTCAGCGTCTCGAGCACCGGAATCGAGCCGGCTCCGAACTCGACGATGTTCGGCTCCAACGTCACGGTGCTGAGGTCCGTGTCGCCGTCCCAGCAGTACCCGATCATCAGGTTCTGCACGCCCTCGCGGTAGTCACCGATGTGGATCCACCGCACCGGATCGACGGTGCCGAGCGCCTCCTTGAGGATCGGACACAGGCGATGCACGTTGTTCGGCTTGTCGGGGAGTCCGTAGATCTCCGGCTCCTTGAACACCGACCACATCCCGATGCACGCGTGGTTGCACAGCATCAGGCCCATGTCCTTGATCATCTCGCCGGCCCGCTCGATGAGGTCGTCGCTATCGCTGACGCAGTAGTGCAGCGGGAAGACCTGCCAGACGAGCAGCCCCAGCTCGTCGCACATCGTGTAGAAGCCGTCCTTCTCGACGTGGCTGCCGATGCGGATCGAGTTGATCTCCATGTCGAGCATCTTGGAGAGGTCGTCGGCCCACATCTGCTCGTTCGCCTCGCTCATCCACTGGCTGGAGATGTAGCGCATGCCCCGAAGGAAGATCGGCGTGCCGTTGAGCGACCACTGGCCGGTCTCCTCGTCGTGGACCACCTCCTTGATGCCGAAGTTCAACGACACGGAGTCCCCCTCGACCGTGATCGTCGCCCTGTACAAGTTGGGTCTGCCGTGATCCCACGTCCACCACAACGTGGCGTCGGCCACGGTCAGCACCAGTTTGAAGGTGTTGCGTCCCGGCTGGAGAACGACCCGCCGGGTGCGTTCGTAGTGCGCGGTGGCGGCGAAGTTGTACGGATCGACGGTCAGGCCGGCGTCGGCCTCGACGACCGTGCCGGTGGTGTTCTCCACCGTGACGTCGACGCTCACGAGGGCGCTGCCGTCGGGCTTGTCGAGCAGGTCTCCGAGCCAGTCCTTGGCGACGCCGATCCTGGAGAACACCTTGACGTAGTCGACGTACACGGGCGGCCGGGCAATCAGCTCGACGCTGTCCCAGATGCCGCCCGAGTTGCCGTCTGACCGGAACGACGTCATCGAACCGGGCCGGTGCATGGCGTCGATCATGTGGCCCTTGATCTGCGTGATCGCCCGCGCCTGGTGGCGCTTGTAGGGGTTCGACAGGGGATTGTCGGAGAAGTCGACCTGGATGTACTCGGTCGGGTCGCGCGGAGCACCGTCCTTGACGGCGACGACGTTTCCTCCGTCGTAGTCCACGCGGTCGGTGACGTCGAACTCGAACGGGTTGAACATGCCCTCGTGGGCCCCGAGGTACTCGCCGTTGAGCCAGACGTCGGCGAAGTAGTCGACCGCCCCGAACCGCAGGAACAGCCGCTGCCCGCGCATCTCGGCGGGCACATCGAACGTGTGGCGGAACCAGATCGTGCCGAAGAAGTCGCCGACCTCGGTGAGGTACCAGTTCACCGGCAACCGCATGTCCCGCCATGACGCGGTGTCCAGGTGGCGGGTCGGGTAGCCGAGCGATTCGCCGGGTTCGGCGTCCTCGACCTTGTACTGCCAGACGCCGTCCAGACTGTGCCGGGGGCGACCCTCGTGGAGGGAGATCACGTCGTTTCGCTCCTTCCCGGGCAGTCACCTCTGAGCGAGCGGGACCGGCGACTAGCCGGCCGCCCAGCCACGGTCATCGCTCCGGCCGCACGACGAAGTACGGCTGCGACGTGAGGTCGTCGCCAAGTCCGGGGTGTCGCCGTGCGTGCCCGCTGTGGTCGAACACCACGAACGCGTAGGCGAGCGGATACTCGCCGTCGAGCTCCTCGGCAGGGATCCTCGCCGTGAAGCGTTCACCGGCACGATCCATCTCGAGCGCCGCGTACGGGAGTGCTTGGTTCATCGGCCGGTGGCGGACGGTCACCTGGCGAACGGCGGACAGCGTCAGGACCGCGGACTTGGACCTCCAGCCAAAGATCCGCGTTGGGTCGGAAACGCTTCCGCGGGACGTGCCGGACCTCGTAGTCGAAGGGGCGACTCGCCGCCGTGTCGAGCAGGCGAGTGACGTGATCGCCTCCCTCAGGGACGCCACGCGCTCCCCGCCACTGCGACTCCATGTCCCGGAGGTCCGCGTCGATGGCAGCGATGCGATCGGCCCAATTGCCGCGCAGACGTTCCTGCGGACCGAACGTGAGGTCCGTCGCATAGACGCCATCGGCGCGCTCGGAAGCGCTCATCCATGACCTCCGGGCGGCCTGGTACTGCTCGACGGCTGACCGCAGCGCCTCAGTGCTCCGGGTGCGGGTGTGCAGCTCGTACCAGATCGCGGCGCGCAGCTTCCCGGCGAAGAACCGTCCGAGTGCCGCGAGGATCGCAATGTCGGCACTCCACCGCCGGAATTCGGGGTCCGAGCCGGACACTTGACCGGCGAACTCGACGAGGTGCCGGTCGGCGTCGCCGGCGAGACGATCGAGATGCTCGGCGACGTCGAAGGGGGAGACCCGGCCACTGGGTGTCCCGGCCAGCAGTTCGTCGACGAAGTCGGCCGCGCTCGCAAACACTTCGGGGTCGAGTGCGCTCACCGTGCCGAACCGTCGTGGCTCTGGCATGTCGAAGTACGGATGTGGGCGGGTGCCCTCGTCCGACCAGACGATCGGCATGTCGGTGTAGAGCTCGGGCCAGTAGTAGTTGTTCGACGCCGAGGGGTGATGAGCGACGGTGACGAGCGGGAGGATGCGGCTGGCGCAAGCCAGCGCCAGCTCAGCGTCGAGTGCCCCGGCGCCGAACTGCGCCCGGAGGGGACGCTGCCATGTCTCGGCCGGCGCCCCCGGGTCGTAGCTCAGTCGCCCGAACAGGCGGTACGCGTAGACGAACTTCTCCCAGTCGTCCCGCGGCACCAACGACGCGTCGCAGTACCCGTTCGCGACCCCTCGACTCCGGAGCCCTCACGCCCCTTGAACGTCAGTGGCTCGCACCATTCGAGGCCCTGGCTACCAGCGAGGCCGGCGACCCGTCCGTAACCCGCGGCCGTCGCCGGATCGCCCCACAACAGGAAGCGCTGAGTACCCGGCCACAGACGGAAGACGACGGAGTACGGCCGCTCCTCGCGTAGGAAGTCGCCGTAGCCGTAGCACGTCCACGGACGACTTCCCTCGCTCACGCGCATGTAGCGATGCCACTCGCTGCGTTGGCTCGGATCCTCTCGCCCAACCCGCTCGCTCTCGCGGATCGCGGCCTGGTGGTACGGCAACCCCATGTGCTCGGCCCAGAACTTGGGCGAGACCGTAACCGGCAGTCCGGTGTCGAGGGCATGCCCCAGGGTGACGCCATCGAGGCCCTTGGCGTGCAGATCGATGCCGACCGGCCGGCCGCAGTCGGCGACACCGCCGAAGACCGCGCGCCAGAATTCCCAGCTCTCCTCAGGTACCCCGCTCTCACCGTGAATGCGCAATGTCACGCCGCCGATCGACGGGCAGGCCTCGAGGAGAGTGCGGACGGCGTCGCGGCAATACCCAGCGTGAGTGTCAGGGGTGAGGCCGTCGATCGTGTGGTGGGCGTCTGGGCTGTCGATCCATTGGTACGCGTGCGTCCACAGGCCGAGCTGGAAGTCCAACCCGACGGCGACCGCTTCGTCCGAGACGAAACGGAGGGCGGCAAGGTTCCGTTGGCGCTCGTCGTCGGGCAGCTGAGGCACACGGACGTCATAGCCCGGGACGGAGACGAGGAACGGGTAGGCGAAGTACAGATATGCGTCGGTCACCCCCCGGTGGAAGTTGTAACCAAGGCCGAACGTGAGGCTGAACCGGTTGAAGCGCTGGGAGACGAGCATCGAGAGGTAGCGTCGCCAGAACGCCTCATCGCGATACCAGCCGAGATCCTCGACGTCACTGCAGAACAGCCGGGTGACGCTGCGTACAGTGTTGCTCGCCGCGCCGATCAGCGGTCGTTCTGGCCGGAGCGCGGCCACGGGATCGCCGTCGTGCTCGACCCGGTCCGCGAGCTCGAGAACGGCGTACACGAGCCCACGCTGGTCGGTCCCGCACGCCGTCACCCGATCAGGGTCGCCCGAGGCAATCGTGAACGCCTCGGGTACTCCAGCCAACGAGGCACCCGCCTGCGAGAGCGCCATCAGCGGTGCCTGCATGCTCGGACCCGCGAGAACAACGATCGTCGACTCGTCCAGCGCCGGGGTCGTCGTGGCTTCGGCGACGCCCACACCACGCGCCATCAGCGCCTGCCGCAGGCGCCCGGCAGCCCGGCTCACGGGCACCGATGCGGCGACGTGATCCGTGGGATCTCGAATCAGCGTGACTCGCGTCATGGCGGAAGGATCGGGGGTGTCACCAACTCACGCGACGGGTTGATGGACTCCATGCTCGACACGCCTCCCAAGGACTTCGGGATCATGGTAACGATCCCACAGCATCGGCCGATGACGGCCAGGATCTCGCCCCTCGTTCACACTTCGGATCAGCTCACGTCGTCTTGCGGCGGATCAACTGGAGGGGAAGCTCGACGTGCTGAGTCGGCGCCGTCGGATCGTTGATGCGTGTTAGCAAGAGCCCGGCGGCGACGCGACCCGACTCGCGTAGCGGTTGGGCGATCGTGGTCAAGCCGACGTAGTCAGCGAAGTCGAGGTCGTCGAAGCCGATCACGGCGACGTCATCGGGGCAGCGCCAACCGCGGTCGGCGATCGCTTTGAGCACGCCGACGGCTTGCACATCGCTGTGGGAGAACACGGCCGTCGGTGGATCGGGAAGATCAAAGAGGGCGTGCGCTGCCCGGCGTGCTTCCTCGACGCCGTATGGGCCGCGATGCACGTAGCTGTCGGGGAGGTCGATGCCGGCCGCGGCGAGGCCGGTGCGGAAGCCATCGACGCGATGCGCCGCGTCGATCTCCATCGACGAGGCGAGCCGAGCCTCACCGACGAACGCGCAGCGCTCGTGCCCGGCGGCGACGAAGTGTTCGGCGGCGAGGCGGCCACCTTCGGCGTCGTCGACGTGGACGCTGGAGAACCCGCGGCGGGAGAACTCGACGAGAACGGCCGGGATCTCGCGGTTGAGCAGTCGGTCGCTGACGTCGTCGTCGAACTGCAGCGACATCACGATCACTCCGTCGAGGCGGTTGGCGATCGGCAGAGACGCCAGATAGTTGCTCCGTACCGTCAACGAGGCCTGGTCGAACAGGACGACCTCAAAGGAGTGCTCCCGGAGCGCATCGAGGACGCCGCGGAGGCGCACCTCGTAGGACGGATACGTCGTCAGCGGGGCGACGACACCGATCCGACCGACGCCCCTGCGGGCCCGCGCGTAGGCCTCGGAGCGGGGCACGAAGCCGAGTTCGTCGATGACGCCGAGGACCCGCTCACGGGTTGCCACGTTCACCCGTCCGGGTGAGTTGAGCACGTTCGAGACCGTCGAGATGCTCACACCGGCTCGCTCGGCGACGTCGTAGATCGTGACGGCCATCGTCGAGACCATATCATGTAAAGTGCTTCAACAGAAGTTCTTGACAACGCGGCTGCGCTGCGGTTGACTCAACATCAAAGCCCGCCACGCGATGGTGGGCCGAGCGCTTCGGAGGGTCGAGATGGACAACCGTCGCAAGCCAGGTCGAATCGCCGTCAGCGTGGTGCTCGCCGTCGGCGTCACCGCCGTCGGCTTCGCACGTAGTCGTCACGCATCATCGGTGGCGGCGGAGACCGAGATCGGCGGCTCGATCAGCGTTCTCGGGGTGCTCAGCGGCGACAACCTGGAAGCGTTTCTCAGCGCCTTCGCGCCGTTCGAGGAGGAGACCGGTATCTCGATCGAGTACGAGGGGACGTTCGATCTGCTCGCTGTCCTGCAGACGCGACTCGACGGGGGCAACCCGCCCGACATCGTGTCCAACCCGAGCGCCGGGCAGATGCAGACGCTGGCGAACGACGGCGAGCTGCTGGCCCTCGACGACATCGTCGACGTCGCCGCCGTCGAGGCGGACTTCCCGGCGTCGCTCGTCGAGCTGTCGACCGTCGGAGACGACCACTTCGGGATCCCCGGCACGACGGCGGTCGCCGGCCTCGTCTGGTACAACCCGACGCAGTACGACGGGACCGACCGA
Organism: Ilumatobacteraceae bacterium; assembly: GCA_963732335.1. Lineage (GTDB taxonomy): Bacteria > Actinomycetota > Acidimicrobiia > Acidimicrobiales > Ilumatobacteraceae > Desertimonas. The sequence goes on from CAVSZO010000005.1 coordinate 53,026, forward strand.
CGGCACGCTCACCGACCTCGCTGACTGGACGACCGAAGCCGCAGCCGCGGGCCGCACGCCGTTCTGCATCGGACTCGAGTCCGGTCCCGCAAGCGGCTGGCCGGGTGCCTCGTTCATCCAGCAGTTCATGCTCCAGCAGTCAGGTGCCGACGCCTACAACCAGTGGTGGCAGGGCGAGCTGGCGTGGACATCTCCGGAGGTGCGCCAGGCCTTCGAGTCGTTCGGCGCTGTTGCCACCGACGACACGCAGGTCGCCGGCGGGCCGACAGCGGCGCTCACCACGAACTTCGCCACCGCCGGGGTCGGCCTGTTCGACGACCCGCCGTCGTGTTACTTGCATGTCCAAGGCGACTGGCTCGGCAACGCGATGGTGGCGACCGTGCCCGACATCGAGCCGATCACCGACGTCGACTTCTTCCTGTTCCCAGCCGCCAGCCCCGACGCCGAGCCCGGGATCGTCACGTCTGGGGAGACGTTCGGGGCCTTCAACGACACGCCCCAGACGCGTGCCTTCCTGCAGTATGTCGCCAGCCCACAGTTCAGCGAGCTCGTCGCCGGCACCGGTCTGTGGATCGGGCCGAACCGGCAGACGCCACTCGACGCCTACAACTCGGAACTGTCGCGCAAGGCGGCCGAGGCCTACCTCAACGCCGACACGGTCGTCTTCGGTGCCCAGGACGGCATGCCGGCGGCGATGTCGACGGCCTTCCACGAGGCGGTGATGTCCTACGTTGCCGACCCCGGCTCGCTGGATGCCATCCTGGCGAATCTGGACGAGGTCCAGGAGACTGCGTACGCAGGAGGCTGAATGCCGCCAGTCGCACTGGCGTTGACGATCGGGACGCCACTTGTCGTGCTCTGCTGGCTGTGGCTGGCCGAGCGGGTCGTCGCCCACCTCCCCAGGCGGATGCGTCGGCGGTGTGCGAGCGGCCCTGTGGCTGCTGCCGGCCGGCGCGTTCATCGCCGTGTTCCTGCTGTGGCCGTTGGTCTACACGGCCGTGCTCAGCCTGCGCGACGCCGCTGGGCACGGCTGGAGCGGGCTGACCAACTATCGCTTCCTCGCCGACGACGACGGCGTCCGCTCCGCCCTGCGCAACAACGTGCTGTGGGTCGTCGGGCTCGTCGTCGTGCCGACGCTCGTCGGACTGGCGATCGCCGTCCTCGCCGACCGCGTCCGCTTCGAGTCCGCCGCCAAGGCGGTTGTCGTCGCCCCGATCGCCATCTCCTTCGTCGCCGGGGCGATCATCTGGCGGGCGATGTTCGCCTACCAGCCGGCCGGGCAGCCGCAGACGAGCACCGTCAACGCCGTACTCGACTGGTTCGGCGGCGAGCCAGTCGCCTGGCTCATCAACACCCGCGTCAACAACGCAGCATTGATCACCGTCGGCGTGTGGATGACCGCCGGCTTCGCCACGATCGTGCTGTCCGCCGCGCTCAAGGGCCTGCCCAGCGAGCTGATCGAGGCGGCCCAGGTCGACGGCGCGTCGCGCTGGCAGGCTTTCCGCCACATCACCCTGCCGCAGCTGCGCCCGGCGCTCGTCGTCGTCACCACGGCGCTGGCGATCACCGCGCTGAAGGCCTTCGACGTCGTCTACGTGATGACCAACGGAGCGTTCGACACCAACGTCATCGCCAACGTGCTGTACCAGCAACTCTTCGTCGCCCGCCACCAGGGCCGGGCCAGTGCGGTCGCGATTCTGCTCACGTTGATCGCCGCCCCGATCATCTACCTCAACGTACGCACGGCGCGCGCCGAAAGCCGGCGCCGCTGATGAGCCGGCGCGACGGGCGCGGCATGCTCGGTCACCCGACGCTGGTGCTGCTCTGCGCCCTGTGGGCCGTGCCGATCCTCGGGCTCCTCGTCAGCTCGTTCCGCACGCCGTTCGACGCCGCCCGCACCGGCTGGTGGGACGCCTTCGGCAACCCCGGCTCGTTGACGCTCGGCAACTACCGCGAGGTACTCGACACCAACGGGCTCGGCGAAGCCATCGTCAACAGCCTCGTCGTCACCGTCCCGGCCGTCGTGATGATGATGACCGTCGGCTCGGTTGCCGCCTACGGGCTGGCGCGGATGCCCTTCCGGGGTCGAGGTGCCATCGCCGCCGCCGCCCTCGTGCTCGCCGTCGTGCCGATCCAGGTGGTCCTCGTGCCGGTGCTCCGGATCTACGACCGAACCGGCCTCGGTGGCACGTTCACCGGGATCTGGCTCGTCCACGTCGGGCTCAGCCTGCCGTTCTGCATCTTCCTGCTGCGCAGCTTCTTCGCCGCCCTGCCCGACGAGCTGTTCCAGGCCGCCGAGCTCGACGGCGCCGACACGCTCGTCGCCTTCGTGCGCATCGCCCTGCCGCTTTCACGCCCGGCGCTCGCCTCCGTCGCGATCTTTCAGTTCATCTGGGTCTGGAACGACCTCCTCATCGCCCTCATCTTCCTCGGCGGCGACCCGGACGTGGCCCCGCTCACCGTCACCATCGCCAACCTCGTCAACGCCACGACCGGTGAGGGCACGCAGCTGCTCGCCGCCGCGGCGTTCATCGCCATGGCCCTGCCGATGGTGATCTTTTCGCCCTCCAGCGCTACTTCGTCGGCGGCCTGCTCGCCGGCGCGGTCAAGTGAGCCACGATTGAGCACCGTCCATCGTGCCGCCGGACTTGCCGTCGACGACCCTGGGGGTGATGGCCGTCCGTTCGTGTGGGCGCACGGACTGACGTCGAGCCGCGCCGCTGAGGACGCCACCGGTTTGTTCCCGTGGTGGGAAATCGACGGTCTCCGAGTGATCCGCTACGACGCCCGCGGCCACGGCGCCTCACCCGGGCCAGCCGATCCCGCTGCGTATGAGTGGCCGGCGCTCGCCCTGGACATGGTTGCCGTTCTCGACGCGACCGGTCTCGGCCGTTGTGCCATCGGCGGGGCCTCGATGGGATGCGTCACGGCGCTCGGCGCCACGTTGATCGTCCCGCAACGGATCGATCGTCTCGTCCTCGTGACTCCGCCGACGGCTTGGAAGAGCCGCGCGGCGCAGCGCGTCGTCTACGAGGAGGCCGCCCGGCTCGTCGACCGCGGTGGAACGCCGGCGCTGATCGAGTCGAGTGGCGGCGAGACACCACCGGCGGTGCTTGGCGACGCCGGTGCGCTCGCCCATCGAGCCGGACTCGAACAGGTCGGCGCGATGGACCCTGATGTGCTCGCCGCCATTCTCCGGGGTGCGGCGGTCTCCGACCTGCCACCGCCCGACGTGTTGGCGGCGATCGAGCAACCGACCCTCGTGCTCGCGTGGGTCGACGATGCCGGACACCCGTTTTCGACGGCGGAGACCCTCGCCGACACACTGCCGGCCGCCGAGCTCCACGTCGCCTCCGACATCGCCGCGATCCGCCGCTGGCCGGCTCTCGTCGAGAAGTTCCTCCTCGGGTAGACCTCGCCCGAGCCATGCTCGACGGTCATCGATGATGCGGCCCGGTCCGAATGACACGGTTCTTCCCCAGATGGCCGAGTGTCAGCCGGTGAATCCGAGGTTCTCGAGGCGCAAGCCGAGCGTCGGGTTCACGCTTGCTCCAACCACGTCATTTCGCATCAGGTAGTTGATCGTCTCGTAGTGCACGAAGATCAACGGCGCCTCTTCCTGCACGATCTGGCGGATCTCGGTGTACATCGCCTTGCGCTCGGCGTCGTCGGTCGACTGGCGGGCGGCGTCGATCATCGCGTCGAGGTCGGGGTTCGAGTACTGCATTGCGTTTGCGCCGGCGCCGGACTTGACGACGAGTGAGTAGAAGTTGTCCGGATCGACGCTGCGCTCTTGGTACGCCGAGGTGATCTGGTAGTCGCCGGAGCTGTAGCGGTCGAACCACACGGACACGTCGACCTGTTCGATCTCCATGTTGATGCCGATCTCCCTGAGCTGGTCACGAACGACCTCGCCGGTCTTGAGCAGCTCCGGATACTGCGGCAGGCCGAGATAGGTGACCGTCAGCTCTTCGGTGATCCCGGCGGCGGCGAGCAGCTCCCTGGCCCGCTCGATGTCGGGTCCACCGGCGTACACGTCGGCGTCGTCGAACCACGTCGACCCGCTCGGCACCTCGGCGAGGCCGACCTCGCCGGCGCCGAAGTAGGCGACGTCGCGGATGGCGGTGCGATCGAGCGCCCAGGCGACCGCCTGACGCACCTCGACCTGATCAAAGGGCGCGGCGGTCACGTTCATCGCCAGGAAGTCGGGGATGCCGGCGGTCGGCGAGGTCACGTAGTTGAACGCCTCGTCGGTGCTGAGCGTTTCCAGCTGCGAGAGGGGGACGGCGTCGACCCACTGCAGCTCGCCCGACCGCAGACCGTCGATGCGCCCCTGGTCGACGAGCAGGAAGCGCAGCTCGACGCCGTCAAAGGCCGGCTTCCCCTCGATGAAGTACTCCGGCATTCTTCTCCAGCGTGACGAGCTGACCCTGAACCCACTCGACGAACTTGAACGGACCCGTGCCGATCGGGTCGCGTGACGGGTCGCCCGCCTCGATCGCCACCTGGTTGACGATCTGGCCGTTGTTCGCCAGGTTGGTCAGGAACGGGCCGAACGGGGTCTTCAGGGTGAACGTCACCTGGGCGTCGCCGGTCCTGGCCACCGAGTCGATCGAGTCGAACAGGGTCGAGTAGGCGCTGGCCGTGGCCGGATCGAGGATGCGCTCGAACGTGTACACGACGTCGTCGGGCGTGAACGGCTCACCGTTGTGGAACGTCGCGTTCGTCACGAGGTCGAACACCCAGGTGGTGTCGTCGGTCGCCGCCCACTCGGTTGCGAGGACGCCGTAGAACGAGCCGTCCGTGTCGATGTCGATGAGCTTGGAGAAGATGTTGTCGTAGACCTGGGCGCCGGTGTAGATCACCGAGGTCGCCGGGTCGAGCGTGTCGGGTTCTCCGGTCAGCGCTCCGACGAGCGTTCCTCCCGGCACGATCGTCCCCGGCCGACCGGCGACACGGCGCGCCGCGCTCCTCGCTGCTCCCGCGTCGACGGTGCCGGATGCGAGGAGGGCGGGAAGGCTGCCGACCCCCACCAGTCCGAGACCGGCCCGCTGGATGAAGGTGCGCCGCGACGTGCCGCCGCCGTCGGGGTTCGGAGTGTTGACCTTGTTCATTGGTAATGCCTTTCGCAATTGGTCAGTTGGTCAGTGTCGGGACAGGTAGTCGAGGTAGGTCTTGTTGAACGCCGCCGGGTGCTCCCACATGCAGGCGTGGCCACCCGTCGTGGTCGCAAACTCGGCGCCGGGGACGAGGGCGTGCAATTGCTGCGACAGCCGGACAGGGATCAGGATGTCCACCTCGCCGGCGAGCACGAGCGTCGGGACGGAGAGCGAGCCGAGCCGGTCGGTGGTGTCGTGGGTGCGGATGACCCCGAGCTGGGCGAGGTAGGCGTCGACTGACATCGTCATCGCCGCCATCTCGGCCTCGAACGCCGCGGCATCCTCCGGATGGTCCTCGAAGAACGGCACCGTGAACGCCCAGAGCAAGACGTCGCGCATGATGAACGGCACCCCGTTGACCGGGGCCATGTCGTGCCACATCGAGAACATCCGCGAGCAGAACGGGCCTGGCGCCGCATACGTGCAGGCGAACGTCACGCTGGCGAGGTCGTCCGGGTAGGCGAGGGCGTACTCCTGGGCGATCATGCCGCCCATCGACACACCCATCAGGTGGAAGCCACTGAGGCCGAGGTGGTCGACGAGCGCCTTGGCGTCGTCGGCCAGCAGGCGGCTCGTGTACGGGCCCGGTGGCGTCGAGGACAACCCGACGCCGCGATTGTCGTAGCGCAGAACTCGATGGCCGGCGGCGAGGAAGTCGGCCATCTGGAAGTCCCACGTGTTGAGGTCGTCGGCGAGACCGTTGACGAGCACGATCGTGCTGGCGCCGTCGCCCTCGAGCGAGTAGTTGATGTCGATGCCGTTGACGGAGGCGGTGGGCATGGATGCTCCTTAGGTCGGGCTCGGGACGGGGAGAACGGCAAGGTGGCAGGCAGTGCGACGGGTCGGGCTCAGCTCCCGATCGATGGGCCGCTCGGCGGTGCAACGGTCGATCGCCATCGGACACCTCGGGTGGAACGCACACCCGCTCGGGACGTCGATGGCGCTCGGGATCTCGCCGGCGAGCTGCGGCGCGACGCGGCGGGCGGGATCAGGTATCGGTGCGGCGGCGAGCAGTGCCCGCGTGTACGGATGGGCCGGGGCAGTGAACAGCTCGGTGGTCGGGGCGATCTCGATGATCCGCCCGAGGTACATCACTGCGACGCGGTCGGCGAGATGCTCGACGACCGACAGGTCATGGGTGATGAACACCACAGTCAGCCCGTGCTCGTCGCGCAGGGTCGCGAACAGGTTGAGGATCTGCGCCTGGACGGACACGTCAAGTGCCGAGACCGGCTCGTCGGCGACGAGGAGCCGCGGCTGTGGCGCCAGCGCCGCGGCGATGCCGGCCCGCTGACGCTGACCGCCCGACAGCGTGCCCGGGCGTCGGTCGGCGAGAACCGACCCGATCCCGACCTCGGCGAGCACGTCGCGCGACGCGGACATCTCGTTCCTCGCGCGTGCCGATGTGCATCGCGTCGAGCCCTTCGCGCACGCTGCGCCGCACGGTCCACCGGGGGTCGAGCGAGCCGAAGGAGTCCTGGAAGACCGGTTGCACGGCGCGGCGCAACCGTGCGTCATCGGGATCGAACGGCTGGCCGTCGAGCAGGATCGAGCCGGCCGTCGGCGCGGTCAGCCCGAGGACGCACCGTCCGAGGGTGGTCTTGCCCGAGCCTGACTCTCCGACGATGCCGAGGATCTCGCCCGCCCGAATTTCGAGGTCGACCTCGTCGACCGCGTGGAGCGAACGCCGCCGCTGTCCGTGGACGCGGAACTCCTTGGACACGCCGCGTAGCTCGACCACCACGTCGCTGGTCACTCCACACCTCCGGCATGGAGCCAGCACGCCACGTCGTGGTCGGCGGCGAGCATCGAGGTCGGCGGTCGCCGCTCGCACCGAGGGCCGGCGTGGGCGCAGCGGGGCATGAACCGGCATCCGGGAAGCTCTCCCGTGAGGTCGGGAACCGTCCCGGCGATCACCTGCAGCGACCCGGGTCGGTGACCGACGGTCGGCATCGCCTCGAGAAGGGCGGTTGTGTACGGGTGTCCGGGCCGCTCGAACAGCGCGGCGGTCGGTGCCCGCTCGGCGATCTGCCCGGCGTACATGGCGACGACGCGGTCGCACACCGTGGCGACGACACCGAGGTCGTGGGTGATCAGCACGACCGCCGTGCCGCGCCGGTCGAGGAGCCGCAGCAAGAGGTGGAGGATCTGCGCCTGGATCGTCACGTCCAGCGCCGTCGTCGGCTCGTCGGCGATGATCAGCGACGGGTCGTTCACGAGCGCTGCGGCGATCACGACGCGCTGGCGCATGCCGCCGCTGAGGCGGTGCGGGGGATCGCCGTAGCGTGCCCGCGGATCGGGGATGCCAACCTCACCGAGCGCGTCGAGGGCTCGCCGGCGGGCGACCGACCGCGACACCTTGGCGTGGGCCCGGACGGCCTCGGCGACCTGCTTGCCGACCGGATACGTCGGGTCGAGCGACGTCATCGGGTCCTGGACGATGGTGGCGATCCGGTTGCCGCGGAGTTGGCGCAGCCGCTCCGGGTCGGCCCCGATGAGTTGCTCCCCGTCGTAGCGGATCGAGCCGTCGACCTCGGCGCCTGCCGGCAGCAGCCCGAGAACGGCCGATGCCACCGTCGACTTGCCGCATCCGGACTCACCGACCAGGCCGAGCACCTCGGAGCGGCGCACGGAGAAGGTGATGTCGTCGACGGCGGAGACGGGTCCGTGGTCCGAGCGGTAGCGCACCGACAGGCCGTCGATCTCGAGCAGTGCGCCACCGGCGACGGCTCCGGCGACCAGTGTGGGGGCGGCCTCGACCTTCACGCCACACCGCCGCTGCGGGCGATCCGCCGGCGGATCCCGTCGCCGACGAAGTTGAAGGCGAGCACCGTGACGGCGATGGCGAGCCCGGGGAAGATCTCCGCCCACGGTGCTCGCACCAGCGTCTCGCGCCCTTCGTAGAGCATCAGGCCGAGGCTCGGTGTTGGCGGCTGCGTCCCGAGTCCGAGGAACGACAGGGCGGCCTCGATCTGCATCGAGAAGCCCATCAACACAGCTGCCTGCACCACCACAGGTCCGACTGAGTTCGGCAGGACGTGACGGATGGCGATGCCGAAGTCACCCATCCCGCGCGCCCGCGAGCCGTCGACGAACGGGAGCGTGGACACGACCTGCGCCGAGGAGCGCATGACCCGGGCCAGGATCGGGAAGAAGATCACGGCGATGGCGATCAGCGTGACGTGGGTGCCCGTGCCGAGGATCGAGATCAGGCTGATGGCGAGCAGCAGGGCAGGGAGAACGAGGACCATGTCGACCGGGCGCATCAGCCACAGGTCGACTCGTCCGCCCGAGTAACCGGCGAGCAATCCGAGGGGGACACCGACGAGCGCGGCCAGCCCGATCGAGCCGGCCGAGACGAGCAGCGAGATGCGGAAGGCGTAGAGCACCCGCGACAGCACGTCGCGGCCGAGGGCGTCGGTCCCGAACGGATGACGGAGTGTCGGGCCGACGAGCAGCCTCCCGCTGTCGATCGATTCGGGATCGTGCGGGGCGATCCAGGGAGCGAGGAGGGCGGCGATGACGAGCACGCCGAGGATCGCCGCACCAGCGATCAGCCGGCGATCTGCCCGCCGTACCGTCACCCGCGGCGGGCCGACAGCAGCAGCGATCACCGGCGCCGTCATGCCATCGCTCCGTCGGCAACTCGCGGGTCGATGACACCGACGAGCACATCGACGAGCAGGTTGACGGCGATGAACATCACCGCCAGGACGAGGATCCCGCCCTGCACGACCGTGTAGTTGCGTTGGTTGATGGCGACCACGGTCAACCTGCCGAGGCCAGGCAGCCCGAAGGCGTACTCGATCACGATCGATCCGCCGAGCAGCACGCCAAATTGGATGCCGATGACGGTGAGGATGGGGACGCCGGCGTTGCGCAGAGCGTGGCGGAACACGATGTTGCGTTCCGCGACGCCCTTGGCGCGGAGGTAGCCGGCGAACGGCTGAGCGAGGGCGTCCTCGATCGTGCTCCGCGTGGTGCGGGCGATGTAGGCGGCCTCGCCGATCGCCAGCGTCGCGACGGGGAGCACCATGTAGCGCAGGTTTCCGACGAAGTCCTCGGTGATCGGCACGTAGCCCGACGGCGGGAGCCAGCCCAGCGTGCCGGCGAACAGCAGCACGAGCATGATGCCCAGCCAGAAGTCGGGAATGCTGATCCCGGCGATGACGAACGCCTCGGTCCCACCGCGCCAACCGGCGCCGCGGCTTGCCGCCAGCACACCGAGCGGGACGCCCACGAGCGTCGCCAACGCCATCGCCAACACGGTGAGCTCGATCGTCACCGGCAGTGACGTGGCGAGCAGCGAGGAGAGCTCGGCGCCGGAGACGTAGTCGTTGCCGAAGTCGCCGCGGATGAGGTCGGAGAGCCAGCTGGCGTACTGGGCGGGGAGCGGCTCGTCGAGACCGAGCTCGTCGCGGATGGCCGCGACGTTCTCCGGCGTGGCGCGGAATCCCAACATCGTTCGCACCGGATCGCCGGGAACGAGACGGATCAGCAGGAACACGAACACACTGAGCGTGAGCAGCACCGGGATCGTGACGAGCACCCGGCGGCCGACGAACAACAGCCGGCCACTCATCTCGGCGGCGCTCCGTCGTCGACGGTGGCGTACACCTCGCGGAACATCGTCTCGGTGAGGCTGAAGTGCTCGGCGGCGAGACGTGCAGCGAGTTCGGCGTCGCCGGCGATCACGGCGTCGACGAGTGCCGGGTGCTGCTCGAGGGCTCGCTCGCGGAGGGCCGGCGTGTAGGGCTCCGCCTGGAAGCCCAGCGAGACCTTGAGCCGGAGCTCGGCGGAGAGCTCGAGCAGGTAGGTGTTGTGCGTCGCCGCGGCAATCGCCCGGTGCAGCGACTCGTCGGCAGCTCGCGACGCTTCACGGGAGGAACCCGCCGAGCGGTAGGCGTCGAGCGCTTCCCTGATCGCCGCCACATCGTCAGGCGTCCGGCGCTGCGCGGCGGTCGAGGCGACGAGTCCCTCGACGAGCGTGCGGAAGTCGAACAACACCTCGAACTCGGGCCACGCCGGCAGCAACGTGCGCCGTACGGCGTCCTGGGCGGCGGACCAGTCGAACGGCAGCACGTAGGCACCACCGCTACGGCCGCGGAGGATCTCGACCAGTCCGAGGCTGGCGAGCCGCTGTAGCGCCTCGCGGATCGTCGGCCGACCGGCGCCGAGCATCAGCGCCAGCTCGCGCTCGGCCGGAAGGCGCTGCCCCTCGACGAACTCGCCGAGGGCGATCGCCGTCACCAGTCGATCGGCGATCTGCTGGGCGGCGTTGCGGCGGTCGAGCGGGGCGATCCGCCCACCGAGCTCGGTCAGCGCCCGCGGCTCGTCGTTCATCGTTCCGATGGCTCGTAGTAGTGGGCGAGGAAACGGATCAGCGTCCTCGCCCCGTCGACGATCGATTGCAATTCGACACGCTCGTCGATGCCGTGGATGTCGACGGCGCGAGGGCCGTAGCACACGGCGGGGATGGCGTACTCGTTGAGGTAGTAGCGGGCGTCGGTCGTCGACCCGAGGCCGTACGGTGCTGCCGCCTTGCCGTGCGTTTCCAGGTGGGCGGCGGCGATCGCCTCGCACGAGCGGGTGCTCTGCATCGATCGCGTAGCCGGCGGCTCGAAAGCCGTTCGTGCGCACGGTCGGGGGGCGCGCAGTCAGCGCCACGGACGTCGAGGCGATCTCGGCGATCGCCGTGTTGAACGCACTCGACCGCGTCGTCGATCGTCCACGCTCGCGGGAAGCCGAAGCGGACACCCAGCGTCGCCGAGGACGGCACACTCGATTGCCAGTCACCGGCGCGGACCTCGCCGATGTTGAGGTTGTACGGCTGGCTCACACCGACAACGGCGTGGTCGTCGACGTCGGCGTTGATCCGGCGCTCGAGGTCCTTCAGCCCGGCGACGAGTTCCAGGGCGGCGTCGAGTGCGCTGGCCGAGCGGTCGGCAGCGTAGGCGTGGCCGGCGCTGCCGCGCACGACGATCTCGAACCACAGCACGCCGACGCCCGCGACGAGTACGTCGAGGTCGGTGGGTTCGAGCAGAACGACAGCGTCGGCGAGGTGGCCGGCACGACAGGCGGCGAGTGTGCCGTTGCCGGTGCACTCCTCCTCGATCACGGCGAGCAGCGCGAGGTCTCCGCGGATCAGCCCGGGGTCGACCTGCTGCACTGCGTTCAGCGCCAACCAGCCCATGGCGAAACCGGCTTTCATGTCGCCGCTCCCGCGGCCGAACAGCCAGCCGTCGCGCCGCACCGGTTCGAACGGAGGGGACGTCCACTGGGTGAGGTCTCCGGGTGGCACCACGTCGATGTGCCCGTTGAAGAGCAGCGACGGTCCGCCGCGCCGGGGGAGGCTGGCGATCACGTCGTATCGGCCGTCGTACGGCACCTGCGGTATCCCGGCAGCGGGGTCGGCCCCGATGTCAGCGGGGACGTCGACGCGATCGATCTCGAAGCCGCAGGCCGCGAATTGGCTCGCCAACATGTCGAGCGCCGCTTGCTCGCGGCCGATCGTGGAGTCGACGCGCACGAGGTCCTCGAGGAACCGGAACGCCTCCTCGGCGTGCGAGTCGATCAGCGCGTCGAAGCGGTCGAAGTCGAGGACGCCGTCCATGAATGGTCTGGCCTTTTTACCATAGATTTCCGACCGGGAGCGAACCCGGAGTGGCCGCATGGACGAACGGCAGACAACAGGAGATCGGGTAGCACCATGGTAGCGGCGAGGCTCCTACCCGGGTAGGATCGCAACGTGAAGTTGAGCGTAAGCATTCCGGACGACGACATCGAGTTCATCGACCGCTACGTCAACGAACACGGGCTCGAGTCACGTTCTGGGGTTATCCAGCGCGCCGTGTCGCTCCTCCGTGCGAACGAACTCGGCGACTTCTACGCGGCGGCATGGCAGGAGTGGACAGATGCCGGCGAGGACGCGTGGGATGCGACTGTCGCTGACGGGCTCGGCAGCGACCGACGTTGATGCGCCGCGGCGACGTTGTTTGGGTCGATCTCGACCCGGTGCGCGGCACGGAGTCCAACAAGCGTCGACCCGCCGTGATCGTGAGCAACGAGGGGGCGAATGCGACGGCGATGCGTCTCGGGCGCGGTGTGGTCACGGTTGTCCCGCTGACAACCAACGTCGCCCGGGTGTACCCGTTCCAGGTTCTGCTGGCGGCCGAGCGGTGTGGCCTCCCACATGAGTCGAAAGCACAAGCCGAACAGATCCGCTCCGTGTCGGTTGAACGAATTGGCGAGGTCATCGGCAGATTGCCGCCCGACCTCATCGAGGAAGTCGACGAGGCGATCCGGCTCCACCTCGCACTCTGAGACCCAGCGGACGCCTGACGCGGCAGCTCACACAGCTCGACCGTCAACGCAACACGGTCAGGACGGCCGAAGTCGGTGGCGGCAGCACGCGCACCCCGGTCGCTTCGACTGCGTCGGCGGTGAGGGCCGTCCGTTTGCCGTCGTCGCCGTGGCGTTCCCCCGCTTTGCCGAACAACGCAACGCCAGACGGGCGGGCGCGTTGATCGTGGCGGAGCTGATAGCGGATGCCGTCGAACCCGTGCGCCCGGAACGCCGCCGCCCACCTGCGGGGCAGCTCGTAGGGGACGACCGTCGCCAGCTCCGCGGTCACGCCGTAGCGACCGGCCGCCAGGCGGGTCGTCGCGGCGAGCCGCGCGTGGGGGCTGGGTGGAGCCACCTCGCGCAGCTCGCGATCTCGCACCCACTGCGTGGACACCGGTCCGAGCCGGGTGGCCTCGCGAATCGCTGCATACGCGTCGCTGGCGAGGTAACACGTCCCTTCCGGCGCGACGAGATCGAACCGACCGGAGCCGTCGGCGGAGAACCACCACGTTCCTCGCGACGCTCGACAGACCCGTACGAGTCGCCGCGGTGGCGCGGCATGGGGAAAGCCGGTGAGATCGCCCGGTTCGCCGAGGGTCAGCTTCGGGCTCACGCCGCCAGAGCACGAGCGGCGCCACGGGCGGCAGCCCGGACTCTCGCGACGTCACCGCTGGCGAGGACGTCGAGAGGTGGCTCGCCGAGCTCAGGATCGGTGGTGCGTAGCCAGGCGGCCAGCGTCCATCCATCCACGGCCTGTTCCGGGAACATCGAGATGACCTCGGCCAGACCCGGCACGAGTCGATCGCCATCGAACTGCCACAGCGGATAGAGGTGCTCACCGTCGGCGGTGACGGTGCGCAGGAGACGGCGTCGGGCGGCCTTGGCCGCCACCGCTTGGCGACTGATGCCGAGCCGCGCCTGGACCCCGTCGCTGCGCAGGAATGGTCCGACCAACTCGTCCCAGGGTGACGCCACCGGCGCGCTGGCCTGCACCGCCCGAACCGCGAACGACCGGGGGTCACCGAGCACCGAGCGCGCTCGATGCCCATTGACCTCGTGGTCGGCAACCACTCGTGCGAGCGCGAGCTCGAACTCCCGGGTCGCCTCGGCGACGAATTCGCGGTCATCGCTGCGCAACGGCACACTCATCTCGGTCCACCTTTCGCGTCAACACTGTCAACAGTCTAGCTGCTTGTCAACAGCGTCAACACCCATGCGGTCGGCAGAATGCGTCAAGTGTCGAAGCCGACGCCGATGCGGTCGAGTACGCGCAGCCACGAGCCGCGGCGGCCGGTGGCGTCTTCGCGAACAAGGGCGCGCTTGGTGAGCTGGATCACCGCCCAGCGCAGCGGCTCGGGCGGAAAGGGGATCGGTTGCCGGCGCACAAGGGCGAGTCCCGTGCGCTCGGTCTGGCGGCCGAGCAGGAGGTCGAGGGCCGCGAGGGCGCCGAAGCGGCTGGCACCGACGCCGAGGCCGGTGAAGCCGACCGCCCAGCCGACGCGGCCACCGGCGGCCGTGTGCATCGTCGGCGTGAAGCGGCTGGTCGAGTCGATGGCTCCGCCCCACGCGTGACTCACCCCCACGCCGTCGAGGGCCGGGAAGGTCTCGACGAGGTGGCGGTACAGCGTGGCGTGGACGGCGCCGTCGCGCTCGTGGCGCTCTTCGACCCGCCCGCCGAAGTGGTACGTCGCCTCCCACCCACCGAACAGGATCCGCCCGTCGGTCGGCCGGTAGTAGTGGAACTGGTTGCCGGCGTCGGTGATCCCGACTCGCTGGTGCCAGCCGATCTCCTGCCACTGCGCGTCGGACAGCGGCTCGGTGACGATCACGTGGTCGTACACCGGGGCGACGTACGAGCGCAGGCGACGCAGCAGCGGCGGCGAGGCGTTGGTGCACAACAGCACCTTGCGGGCGCGTACCTCAGCGCCGTTGGCGAACGCCGCGTGCACACTCGGGCCGCGACGATGCAGTCTCGATACGTGCGAATGCTCGGCGATCCGTGTCCCGGCCGATTCGGCGAGCTCGGCGACACGCCACACCAGGCGGGCCGGGTCGCACATCCCGTTCGCCGAACGCAAGTGGTAGCCGGCGAGGTACGAATCGGATCCGAGCCGATCGCGGATCTCGCTGGCGGTCGTAGGAGACGACGTCCTCGCCATACGTCGCGCAGCAACTCGACAGCGCGGGCGATCGCCCCGACGTGATGGTGCCGAGTGGCGACGGTGAACTTGCCGACCGGCTCGATCACGTCCGCGGCGCCGACGAGGCGGAGCGTGTCGTCCCACAGCGCCCGCTGAATCCGCAGGATCGTCGCCATCTCGTCCGGCCAGCGGGCATGGCCGTTGGGGATGCCGTGCGTGATCGAGGCGTTGATGAAACCGCCGCACCGTCCCGACGCGCCGGAGGCGATCGCCCCGCTGTCGACGACGAGCACGTCGTGGCCGTCGCGTCCGGCCTCGAACGCCGCCCACAGGCCGGTCAGACCGCCGCCGACAACGAGCACCTCGACGTCGGTGACGCCCTCGACCGGCGGGCGCGGCGGCGGCGCCGGCACGTCGGAACGGTCGAGCCAGTACGGCTGCGGGCTGGCCGCGGCGATCACCGATGGGGTCGTCACGAGTCCGGCCGTTGCGATCAGCCGGCGACGCGCTCGATGCGATCAGCCGCCAGCACGACTCCGTTGCGGGCGCGAACGGCGTTGCCGATGTCGGCCAGCCGGGAACGCAGCGCCGTGTCGGCGAGCAGGCGGTCGACGGCGCCGGTCAGCTCGTCGTCGTCGAACTCGTACGTCGGCAGGCGGATGCCGGCGCCGAGCTCGTCGACGCGCTGGGCGTTGTCGTACTGGTCCCAGAACAGCGGCAGGACGACCATCGGCTTGCCGAAGTGGATGCTCTCCGTCGTCGTGTTGTTGCCGCCGTGGCTGATGACGACGTCGACGTGGGGCAGCACCGAGGTCTGCGGCACCTGCGCCTCGCCCCACATGTTCGCCGGCAGCTCGAGCTGGTCGGCGAGCGGCCCCTTGCTGACGATGTAGCGGTGCCGGGATTCGTCCGAGCACGTCGACGAGGCGGCGCATCAGCTCGATGTCGGCGGAGCCGAGCGAGCCGAGCGACAGATACACGAGCGCGCTGTCTGCGTCGTCGGCCGGCACTGGATCTGCGCCGGGATCTCGAACTCGGCGTCGGTCGTGCGCACCGACGAGTCGAGGCGTTGCCAGGTCGCGTCGAGCGGGCGGCGGGCGGCGTAGTCGAGCGGTTCCGGGTAGAGGTACAGGTTGAGCTGCTCGCTGGCGTGGATGAAGTCGAGGTCGGGCAGCGGCGGGGCGCCGCAGCTGCGTACCCAGTCGTCGAACTCCGTCCACATCGGCCGGTGCGTGCGGTCGTACTCGGCGCGGAACTCGTCCCACCCGCTGCCGGTCGTCGCTGGGGTAGCCGCTGAACACCGGCGGGACGTCGGCGCCGCGTACCTCCAGCGGGTTGCACGACATGATCCGCACGAACGGCACGCCGGCGGTGAGCAGGGCGGGGAAGCAACAGACGTTGTCCTCGACCACGACGTCGGGACGGTTGCGCTCGATGATCTCGCCGAGTTGGTCGTGGCTGTACCGGGCGCCGTCGATCAGCGCCTGCCAGGTCGGGCGGATGAACGAGTCGAGCTGCTCGATCGTCGGCTTGCGGAACTCCGGTGCCGTCTCGCGGATGTAGTCGGTCCAGAACTGCCCGGCGTCCTGCTCGGCATCGTCGGACCCGGCGGTCTCGGGTGGCGCCGAGAGATCGACGAGGTCCTCGACGAAGCCGAACGGCTCCAGCCGCCCGGCCCACGACGCCTCGGCCGCGAACACCACGCGGTGGCCCGTTTGCTGAAGCACGTGGCCGATGCCGATGCAGTTGTTCGTCGGCCCGTAGGCGCTCTCGGGCATGAACAGGAACGTCTTGGCGGTCAACCTCGTCTCCCTCCCGCCCGCGTGGCGCGGGCGCGCTTGCCGCCCGACCTTCGATCCGCCGGCGCCGCGGCCGGCACCACACGATCGGCCACCGGGACGCCGGACTCGCCGGCACCCCAGCCGTACGCCATCTTGTGGATCTCGAGGATGAGGAACGACTCCGTCGACTGCACGCCGGCGACCGATTGCAGCGAGCCGACAAGGACCTCCTGGAAGTGCGCCGAGTCGCGGCAGACCAGCTCGACGAACACGTCGTAGCGGCCGGCGACCGCCGCCACGTAGCTCGTCTCGGGCAGCGTCGCCACCGCCTTGCAGACCTCGCCGAGCATGCCCGGCGTCACCCTCAAGCCGACGAGTGCCATCAGGTCGAAGCCGAGCTTGAGCGGGTCGGCGATGCCGACCACCTGGAGGATTCCGGCCCGCTCCATCCGCTGGGCGCGGTAGCGGACCACCGATTCGGCGATGCCGAGCTCGTCGGCGATCGACGAGAAGGCGCGGCGACCGTCGGCTTGCAGGGCGGCGACGACCTGCCGGTCGATGTGGTCCAGCGACGCCAGCGCGGTCTCGGCATCATGCCGATTTCGCAAAACTACACCTTCGCTACTTGCGGAATTCGTCACCATGACTACGATGCGTAGCGCGTCGAGCAATCGAGGTCAAGGGGCTCGACGACGAACGGAGGGGAAAATGGGCGGGATTCGAACTGCTACTCGGATGGCTGGCGCAGTCGGCGTTGCCGGGCTGACGGTCGGTGTGCTGCCGGCGCTCGTCGCCGGCGCATCGAGCGACACCACCGAACCGGCGAGCGACGGCACCGCCGCCGAAGTGGCGACCGAGGTGCCCGACCTGTCCGGGCAGTCGCTGACGATCTCCAACTGGGACGCCTACACGCCCGAGGGGCTGATCCCCGGATTCGAGGAGGCGTCCGGCGCCTCCGTCGAGCTGACGACGCACGCCACCAACGAGGAGATCGTCGCCAAGGTGCTGCAAGGCGGCGGCGAGGGCTACGACATCGTCTTCGTGTCGGCGCAATTCGCCCAGCAGCTCGACGCTGCCGGGCTGCTCCTCGACATCGACCCCGAGCTGGTCCCCAACCTGTCGCACGTCGCCCCCGAGGCGTTCGAGCTCGACTCCGACCCCGGGCTGACGTTCTCCGTCCCGTACACCTGGGGCACCACCGGGCTGTGCTACCGCAGCGACGTCCTCCCCGAGGCGCCGACGAGCTGGATGGACCTCCTGGCGCCGAGCGAGGAGCTCTCCGGGCGGGTGACGATGATGGCGACCGATCGCTGGCTGCTCCTGCCCGCCCAGAAGGCGCTCGGCTTCTCGGCCAACACGACGGACGAAGCCGAACTCGAGCAGGTCACCGAGCTGCTGGTCGAGGCCAAGGACCACCTCCTCGCCTATGACGACACGACGTTCTACAGCCGCCTCGTCAGCGGCGAGGCCGACCTCGTCGAGGCCTGGGACGGCTGGTGCAACTACGGCATCGCCGAGAATCCGGACATCGAGTTCGTCATCCCCGAGGAGGGCAGCGACCTGTGGGTCGACACGATGGTGATCCTCAACACCACGGACAGCCCGGAAGCCGCCCACGCCTTCATCAACTGGGTGCTCGACCCGGCCAACCACGCCCAGGTGGCCGAGCTCGTGCTCTACAAGGTGCCCAACCCCGACGCCATGGCGCTGCTCGACCCTGCGCTGCTCGAACAGTTCCCGAACCTGGCGATGACGCCCGCGGAGCTGCTCGAGCAGGAGCAGCTCGTCGACCTCGGCGAGGCCACCCTCGATTACACCGACATCGTCGCCGAGGTCACGTCGAGCTGAATCACCGGGCCGGGGAGCGCGGTGACTGAGTCGTCGGCCGAGGCGCCACGAGGGAAGGCCGTCGTGCGCCGGCGCGATCGTCGCCCCGGCTGGGTCGAGCGTGTGGTGCTGCTCGGTCCGGGATTGCTCTACACGGCCGCCTTCGTCGCTGTCCCGCTCGTCCTCCTCGTCGTCTACTCGACGCTGACGGCGAAGCGCTTCGGCGACGTCGGCCGCCCGTTCACCACAGAGAACTTCGCCAAGCTCGGCGAGCCTGTCTACCGCAGTGTCATCTTCACGTCGGTGCGCCTCGGCGCTGATCGCTACGTTGCTGGCCCTGCTGATCGGCTACCCGGCGGCGTATGCGATCAGCCGTCTGTCCCGGCGGTGGCGGACGATCGCCCTGATCGCCGTCGTGCTGCCGTTCTGGACGAACTTCCTGATCCGCACGTACGCCTGGATCGTCCTGCTCAACAACGAGGGGCTGATCAACAAGCTGGCCCGCAGCGTCGGCCTCGTCGACTCGCCGCTGACGCTGATGAACAACCAGCCGGCGATCGTCCTCGGCCTCGTCTACGCCTACCTGCCGCTGATGATCCTCCCGTTGTACGCGGCGATCGAGCGGCTCGACCCACAGCTCACCGAAGCCGCCACCAACCTCGGCGCCAACGCCTTCACGCGCTTCCGCACCGTGGTCTTCCCGCTGACGGCCCAAGGAGCGATCACGGGGTCGCTGTTCGTGTTCATCCCCAGCCTCGGCAACTTCGTCATCCCCGAGCTGCTCGGCGGCGGCAAGACGGCGACACTGGGCACGCTGGCGCGCGACCAGTATCTGCGGGCCCAGAACTGGCCCTTCGGCTCGACCGTCGCCCTCGTCGTCCTCGCCTTCGTCGTGATCATCGTCGTCGCCCAGAATGCGCTCGTGAAGCGATGGAGCGCACGCTGAGTCGTTGCAGGTATCGCAGCGATGAGCGAGCGAGGAGCGCCAAGCGGCCTGCGTGGCCGGGGAACGCAATGAGCGGTACCTGCGCATCCACCTGGTATCGTCTACGCCTTCCTGTTCCTGCCCATCGCCGTGCTCGTCGTCCTCTCGTTCAACCGTTCCGGGCTGCCCACGTCATGGGGCGGGTTCACCACATCGTGGTACGGCGAGATGTGGCGCAACGCCGACATGCGCGAGGGGCTGCGCAACACGCTGATCGTCGCTGTCGGTGCCACCCTCGTCGCCACTGTGCTCGGCACCCTGCTCGCCGTCGGCATGCAGCGCTACGTCCGCAGCCGATCCGTCGAGGTGCTCATCCTCGCTCCCGCCGTGCTGCCCGACATCGTCCTCGCCGTCGGACTGCTGACGTTCTACACGTTCCTCGACACGACACTCGGGTTGCGCAGCGTGCTGCTCTCCCACGCCTTGTTCTGCATGGCGTTCGTCACCGCCGTCGTACGGGCGCGACTGCAGAGCGTCGACTCGTCGCTGGAGGAGGCGGCTCGCGACCTCGGCTCGAGCCGAGTCGGGTCGTTCGTGCGGATCACCCTGCCGACGCTGCTGCCGGGCATCATCGCCGGCGCCCTGCTGGCGTTCACGCTGTCGCTCGACGAGTTCGTCATCGCCTTCTTCACCAACGGGCCGACGACGCCGACGCTGCCGCAGGTGATCTACTCCAACGTGCGCTTCGGCGTGAAGCCCGATGTCAACGCCCTGGCCACCGTGCTGCTGCTCGTGTCGATGATCGCCGTGCTGACGGCCCAGCGGCTCACCCGCCTCACCGCCGCGATCGAGCAATGAGGCGATGACCCGACCGCTGGTGACCCTCGACGGCGTGACCCGCGCCTTCGGCAACGTCACCGCCGTCGACGCCGTGACGTTCGACATCATGGAAAACGAGTTCTTCGCCCTCCTCGGGCCGAGCGGTTGCGGCAAGACGACGCTGTTGCGCATCATCGCCGGCCTCGAGCAGACCGACGCCGGGGCGATCACGCTCGACGGCGCCGACCTGCTGGCGATGCCCGTGCACCGCCGTCCCGTCAACCTGATGTTCCAGTCGTACGCCCTGTTTCCGCACCTCAGCGTCGCCAAGAACGTCGCCTACGGGCTCGAGCGTGAGCGCCGGCCGAAGGCGGAGATCCGCCAGCGCGTCAGCTGAGGTGCTCGATGTCGTCGGCCTCGGACCGTTCGCCTCGCGCCGCCCGGCGCAGCTCTCCGGCGGCCAGCGTCAGCGCGTCGCTCTCGCCCGAGCGATCGTCAAACGTCCGAAGCTGCTACTCCTCGACGAACCGCTCGCCGCCCTCGACCGCAAGATCCGCGGCCAGATGCAGACCGAGCTGAAGCGCCTGCAGCACGACGTCGGGATCACGTTCGTCGTCGTCACCCACGACCAGGACGAGGCGATGTCGATGGCCGACCGCGTCGCCGTGATGAACGACGGGCGCGTCGAGCAGCTGGCGTCGCCGACAGCGCTCTACGAGCATCCGGCCAGCCGCTTCGTCGCCGACTTCATCGGCTCGACCAACCTCCTCGACGGTGTCGTCGCCGACGGTGGCATCGAGCTCGCCTCCGGCCGCCACGTCGACGCCGACGTCTCGGGCCGGCCGGCACGATCGAGCGTCTCGGCGTCATTGCGCCCCGAGCTGATCCGCTTCGGCGCACCAGGCGACGACACGATCGGCAGTGCGACGTCGGTGTCGGGGACGATCCGCGACGTGCAGTTCTTCGGCGGCACGAGCCACGTGCTCGTCGACGTCGACGGCTTCACCCGCCCTCTCGTCGCCACGAGCGTCGGACCGACGCCCCGCCGTCCCGGGGAAGATGTCGCCCTGTCGTGGCGGCCGAGCGACCTTGTCGTCGTCGACGGGATGATGACTGAGGATGGAGAGCATGAGCACTGACGTGAGCGCACGCGTACTGGTCGACCCGGCGACCGGCGATCCGGTCAAGGAGGTCGCCGACACGCCGCTGCAGGAAGTCTCCGCGACGATCGCCCGTTGCACCGCCGCGCAACGGGCGTGGGGCACCGCGCTCGCCTTCCGAGCGCTCGCTCGCCCTGTTCCGTCTCGCCGACCTGGTCGAGCGCGACGCCGACGAGTTGAGCCGGACCGAGGTCGCCGAGACGGGCAAGCCGTGGACGGTGATGCGCGACGGCGAGCTGCCTTTCGCCGTCGACAACCTGCGCTTCTTCGCCTCGGCTGCACGGTCGGTCGACGGCACGGCCGCAGGCGTGTTCAGCGCCGGGTACACGTCGATGCTGGTGCGCCGACCGGTGGGTGTGGTGGCGGCGATCACGCCGTGGAACTTTCCGCTGGTGATGGCGGCGTGGAAGGTCGGCGCCGCCCTCGCCGCAGGCTGCAGCGTCGTGCTCAAGCCGGCGCCGGCCACACCGTCGACGTCGATCCGCCTTGCCGAGCTTGCGGTGGAAGCGGGGGTGCCGCCTGACGTGTTCACCGTCGTCACCGGCGACGCCGCCGTTGGCGAGGCGCTTGTCGCCGACCGGCGCGTCGACATGGTCACCGTCACCGGCTCGACGGCGACAGGTCGTCGTGTGATGGCCATCGCCGCGGCGCGGCCGGCGCGAGTGCACCTCGAGCTCGGCGGCAAGGCTCCGTTCGTCGTGTTCGGTGACGCAGACGTCGAGGCCGTCGCTGCTGCCGCGGCGCTGGCCGCCACCTACAACACCGGCCAGGACTGCACGGCCGCGACGCGGGTGTACGCCGAGGCCTCGATCGTCGATGACCTCCTCGCCGCCGTTCGCAGCACGATGGACGGGATCTCGCTCGGCGGCCCCTACGACGGCGCCGACATCGGTCCGCTGATCTCCTCGGCGCATCGCGACCGCGTGGGCGGCATCGTCGAGCGGGCACGCGCCGCTGGCGCGCAGATCATTCGCGGTGGCGCCGCTGTCGACCGCCCGGGCTGGTTCTACGAGCCGACGCTGGTGACGGCGGCCGACCAGTCGAGTGAGATCGTCCAGGACGAGGTCTTCGGGCCGGTGCTCACGGTGTTGCCGTTCGCAACCGAGGACCAGGCCGTCGCCCTCGCCAACGACTCCGCCTACGGTCTGGCGTCGTCGGTGTGGACACCCCAGGTCGATCGTGCCCTACGCGTTGCGCACCGCATCGAGGCCGGCGTGACGTGGATCAACGACCACCTACCGATCGCCAGTGAGATGCCCCACGGCGGTCGGCGATCGTCGGGCTTCGGTAAGGACATGGGCCACGATTCTGTTCTCGACTTCACGGTCGCCCACCACGTGATGGTCAAGCACGCCGAGCCGGCCCCGCGCAGCGGCTTCCGGCCGGCGTGAACGCGGGGTCGGCGGCCGCAGGCGAGTCGGTCGCCGTCGCCCGGCGTCTCGCGCCCGCACTGGTTGCTGACGACGCAATCGAACGGCCGATCACCGTCGACCAGACGAATCACAGCGTGGTCGTCGGCGAGGCAGTTGTCGTGAAGTGGCTGCGCGCCCCGAGACCGCCACCACATCGCGGCGCCCAGCTGCTGAGCCATCTCGCCAGTGTCGGGTTCACCGAGATGCCGCTGTTCTATGGGGTCGAGGAGGTTGATGGCCGCATCGTCGCGGTCGTCACCGGCTACGTGGCCGACTCCCGGGACGGCTGGGAGTGGTACGTCGACGACCTCACCGCCGATCTCGATTCCGGCGACGCCGAGCGATCGATCACCACGGCACGGCGGCTCGGGTCGATCGCCGGCCGGCTGCACGTGGCCCTGGCCGCGCCGTCGCCGTTCATCCCAAATCCTGGTCGGCGCGGCGACGTCGGTGGTGAGTTCGCCCGTGGCACGCGGTTGCTCGGCGAGTCTCGGCGCTTGGTGACGGGTGAGGCGGGCGAGCGATTGACGGCCGTTGCCGACCGGGTTGCCGCTGACATCGCAGTGCTCGGTACCGGCGGCGACGTGTCGCTCCAGCCGGTACACGGCGATCTCCACGTCGGCCAGATGCTGCGCACTGGCGACGACATCGTCGTCACCGACTTCGATGGCGATCCCGTGTCGATGCCGCCAGGTGGGTACGACCCCGTCGACGGTGTCGAGCGCCGTTCGGCGATGGTCGACCTCGCCTCGCTGGTCCAGTCCGTCGACCACGTCGCCCGCATCGTCGCCAAGCGCCGCCCCGACCTCGCCGGACCGCTCGACGACTTCGTTGCTGCGGCGACGGACGCTGTTGTCGACGCCTACGGCGAGATCGCCCCGGTCGACACGCGGCTGCTCCACCCACTGCGGGCGATTCAGGAGCTGCACGAGTTCGTGTACGCCGCGACGGTTCTGCCGCGCTGGCGATACGTGCCAGAGGCGGCGCTGGCCGCGCTGTACCGATGAGCTGGGCGCCCGCGCGCCGGGACCGTGGACACCCAGTTCAGCGGGGATTGACGCCTCGCCGATCTGGGCGTCGTGAGTTCCGGATTCCGGGAACGAGGGCGCCCAGTTTGTCGGCGACCTGGCTGTCGGGCGGTCAGGTCGCCTTCCGCCGCCGTGGGCGTTTGACCGGTGAGCCCTCGGTCCACGCCTCGCGAGGCCGGAACAACTCGGGGCGGCGGCCGCCCTTGGGGCCGGACTCGGCCCGTTCGCCGGTCGGTTCGACGTACGGGAGGGCGGCGTCGAGGGCCATGCTGCGGCGGAAGTTGGCGGCGTCGAGCGGTTCACCCCAGATCGCCTCGTAGACGCTCTGCAGCTCGCCGAGGGTGAACGTCGGCCCGACGAAGGCGGTGGCCAGGTCGCTGTCCTCGAGGTCGGCGCCGGCACGGTTGACGGCGTCGGTGAGGATGCGGCGGTGGTCGAAGGCGAGCTCGGGCTCGCCGGCGAGCACGTCGGCGACCGGCCACAGGCGGGCCTCGGCCGCATCGGTGCCGGCCACCAGCGTCCCGACCTCGGGCGTGACGGCGAGGTAGCCGACCGAGACGACGTTGCCCGTGGGTCGCGCCCGGGGTCGCCGTAGGTGCCGAACTGGGCGAGGTGGCGGGGCGCCCGGACGCCGGTCTCTTCGAGCAACTCACGCTTGGCGGCCTCGTCGAGGGTCTCGTCGGGACGCTTGAACCCGCCGGGGATCGCCCACATCCCCTCGAACGGCTCGCCGCCACGCCGAACGAGGAGCACCTGGAGCGTTTCGTCGATCACGCTGAGGATGACGACGTCGACGGTCACGGCGAACGAGGGGTACTGCTCGCTGTGACACCCCTCCGTCACACTGGTCGCAGCTCGTCGCCGTGACGGCTTGCTCGTGCCAGATGCGGCGGCCACGGCGGTGATCGTAGCGAGGTAAGAGTCAGGTTGACAATTTCTTCGCTCGACCGATAAGGTCGAACTGACAAAGAGTCGTTCGGACAAGAACAGATTGGATGGTCATGAACGAGATGGCGGGAGTTGAAGCGGCTGAGCGGGCGCTCGGCGGTGTGGCGATCGAGGCACTCCGGCGGCGCCGGCTGCTCCTCGACGTGGACGTCCCGGCGGCGGCGGTGTCGGCGGACCGCCTCGCCGGGGCACTGGCGGGTCTGGCGCTCGGCGACGCGCTGGCGGCGTGGGCTCGGTCTCGGGGTGCCGGCCGGTGACGGACGACGTCGTGCGCCGATTCCTCGGTGAACGCACCACCGATCCCGACGAGGTATCGGCGCTGACGCAGTCACTCGTGTTGTCCGCCGAGGCCTGGTTGGCCGACGGCTGGAGGGCACCCGAGTCGTTGGCGGACGAGCTCGATCGGCGAGCCGACACAATGCGGTCGCCGGGCGCCGCCGTCCGTCGCGCGGTTGAGCGGCGACTGGCCGGGGTGCCGTGGTTCGAATCCGCCGGTGAGTCGTTCGGCGACGCCGGGCTTGCCCGCGCCGTGGCGGTTGGCGCCGTGCATGCCGTCGATCCCGCCGCGGTCGGGCTGGCGGCGTCGCTCGACGCGGTCGTCAGTCACGCCTCGCGCCGAGCGGTGGCGTCGTCGGTCGCCCTCGCCGGCACCGTCGCCACGCTGGTCTCGCGGCCGGACGATGCGGATCCGTGGGCCCTCGTCGGCCGCGTCGTCGGAGTCGCTCGACCACCGGACGGTGCGCTCGCTGCTGCAGGCAGCCCTCGCCCGTGACGGCGCTGCGGACGGGTGGGACGACGACATCCCGCCGCACGCTCCCGATGTCCTCGCCGCCGCCCTGCGGTTCACGTCGGCGGCCGCCGACCCCGTCGAGGCGCTGGTCGCGGCGGTCATGCACGGCGGCGGCGAGCGGACGGTGGTCGCCCTCACCGGCGCCCTGGCCGGCGCTGTCCACGGCTTCGGCGCCTTGCCGGCCCGGTGGAGCGACGTCGAAGGCGCCGCCGCTTACCGCGAGCTCGCTCGCCGCATCGCCGCTCGGCCCAACGCCGGGGCGACGACGGGACGCAGTCCCAACGTCGACACGGCGGGCGCCGACATCTGGTTCCTCCTCGACCGGTCGGGTTCGATGCAGTCCATCGCCGGTGACGTCGTCGACGGGTTCGAGTGCTTCTTCACCGAACAGCGCGGGGTTGGTGGCGAGGCCACGGTCACGGTCGTCCAGTTCGACGACCAGGATCCCCACGACGTCGTCGTCGACGCTCGGCCGATCGCCGCTGTGCGCTCGATCCGCGGTCGGTTCCAGCCCCGTGGGTGCACGCCGCTGTACGACGCCGTCGGCCTCCTGCTCGACCGCGCCGAGCAGCACGGCGGGGATGGTGCCGACCAGCTCGTCGTCATCATGACCGACGGGATGGAGAACGCCAGCCGGCGCTGGGACCAGCCCTCGCTGTTCCGGCGCATCGGTGGTCTGCGTGACCGCGGCTGGACGTTCGTGTTCCTCGGTGCCAACCAGGACAGCTACGCCGCCGGTGACGGACTCAGCGTGCACGCCGGCAACGTCAGCAACTTCGACGCCTCGCCGTACGGCGTGCAGGCGACCTACGCCGGCCTCAACCGCACCGTCACCGAATGGCGGGGCAAGGGGCGCAACGAGCGGCGCCGCGACCGTGACGACTTCTGGGGCGGTGTCAAGGAGGCCGAGGACGCCAGCCGTTGACCACCGGAAACTGGCCGCGTTGGGACAGAAGGCTCGGCGATGGTCATTGAGGCATACGATCTCCGGATGGGCTCGTCAGGCATGAAGCGCAAAGGGCGAAGTCACCTCCCGAAGGTCGGAACCCGCCCCGCCATGGAGCACCAGCTCCACGACCGACGGGCCGAGGCCCTCCACCCGTTCTCCACGGATCCGTGGCGTCGACACGGCGCCCGCTCCCGAATCATCGCCATCGTCGTCGCCTCCATCGGAGTGATCGGAGTCGTCGCCCTCATCGCCGCGACATAGCTCGACGCGGGTCAGCCGGTCCGCCGCCCGAGCTCGGCGCGGAACAATCGCACGACGTTCCCTCCGAGCACCTTGACAACGTCGTCCTCGGCGAAGCCACGACGCAACAGCGCCTCCGTGACCAGCGGCAACCCGCGCGGCCCTTCCAGACCGGGGATGCAGCCGCGCACGTCGATGCCCTCGACGACGTAATCGTCGCGCCAGGCCGGCCAGACCAGGTCCCGGATCTCCTCGAGGAAGTCCGGACCGAGCCCGACGTGATCGATGCCGGCGACGGCGGCGACGTGTTCGAGGTGGTCGACGAGACGATCGACGGTGTGCTCGGTCTCGTCGAGGAAGCGGGCGAAGAAGTTGACGCAGACAACCCCGCCACCAGCGGCGATCTCTTTGAGATGGGAGTCGGCGAGGTTGCGGTGATGGTCACGCAACGCCCTAGCGCTGGAGTGGGTGGCGATCACCGGCCGCGTGGCGAGCTCGAGCACGTGGTCGACGCCGGCTTCCCCGAGGTGGGAGACGTCGAAGAGGATGCCGAGGCGCTCCATCTCGGCAAGGGCGGCCACGCCGGCCCGCGTCAGTCGCCCACCCGTGGCGTCCTCGCCACTGCCGTCGGCGAGGGCGGTGCGACCGAAGTGGGTCAGCGAGGCGATCCGGATCCCGAGGCGGTGCATCGTCTCGAACAGTTCGACGTCGGCGTCGATGCCGGGACAACTCTCCAGCGCCAGCACCATGGCGATGCGGCCGGAGGCGAGCGTCGCGTCGAGTTCGGCGCCGTCGAGGCACAGCGCCACCTCATCGGCATTGGCCTCGGCGATCCGGTGGCCCGCCTCGATCATCCGCAGGGTCTGGCGCAGGGCGCCCTCGGGCCGGTAGGCGTCGTCGATGAACACCGGCAGGACCTGCACGTCGACGCCACCGTCGCGCAGCTGGGGCAGCCAGCTGTCGCGGAAGTAGCCGGCCCACTGGTCCGGGTCGCGCGCGACCACGGCCATCAACAGGTCGTTGTGGGTGTCGGCGACGATCGCCGACTGGTGCAGCTGCTGAACATCAACCGTCGTCATCGGTTCCCCATCCTCGTCCGTGCGCTCGACCGCCGCCCAATTCGTGAATCAGCGATCGGTGGCGTCGAGGACCGGCTTGAGATCGATGACGGGCGTGCCGTCGACGGCCTCCAGCGGCTCGACGCGCAGGCTGCCGCCGGCGATCTCGACCACGCTGACCCGATGCAATCCGATCGGGTTGGGGCGGTCCTCGCTGCGCAGGCTGAACACCCCGACCGGCGCCAATGTCGTGTCGTCGCGGGGGTGGGTGACGAGCGTGTCGCGGTCGGCGAGGTGCAGCCAGGTCAGGACGATCAACTCGTCGCCCACCGTGACTTCCGCCAGGGCGTCGGCGTAACGGTCGTCGATGTCGAGCCACGCCGCCGGCGCTCCTTCCGCTCCCTGTTTGGGCGCCTGCCGGGGGTCCGTGAGCGACGAGCGCACCGTGCCGATCGGCCGCAGTTGGAACTCCATCAGCGTGACGATCCGCTAGCGGGTGCCGTGCCGCTCGGGGAAGCTGCCACCCTGGGGTTGGGCAGCGTCGGGCTCGCCGAGCTCGGCGGCGAACACCTCGGCGTCGTCGTGCGGGATGTAACCGAGCCGCTTGGCTGGCTCCGTCGACCACCACGAGCGCTTGTTGTCCGAGACGCCGTAGAGCACCGCGAAGCCGAGTTCGGGCGACGTCAGGCAGGCGAGCACGAGTCGCACCCCGTCAGGCACGCTGAGCCAGGTGTGCAGCATCCGCGCGTCGATCGGGCGCTCCTGGAACGAACCGATCCGCAGGCAGGCGACGCGCATCCCGAACTTCTCGTGGTACAGCCGGCCGAGGGCCTCGCCGTAGACCTTGGTGACGCCGTACAACGTGTCCGGGCGCACCGGCTCCGTGCCGGCGAGCCGGTGACCGGCGGGGTAGTACCCGGTGGCGTGGTTGGACGAGGCGAACACGAAGCGCTCGGCACCACCCAACCGGGCCGCCTCGAAGACGTGGTAGCAGCCGACCAGGTTGGCCGGGGCGAGCTCCTCGAACGGCGCCTCCACCGAGACCGCACCGAGGTGGACGACGGCCTCGACGCCGTCGGCGGCAGTCCGCAAGGCATCGAAGTCGGTGAGGTCGGCCTGGTGGACGGTCTCGTTGGGCGCCTCGGCGCGGAGCGGGGCAATGTCGGTCAGGCGCAACTCGCTCGTCACCTCGCCCAGCGGCCCGCGGAGATGGGAGCCGATGTGACCGGCGGCGCCGGTGAGCAGGACGGGGCCGAGCGACGGCACGCCGCCCGAGAGTAGGCGTTGCGGCCGGCGGTCGACGGAACCAGCCCCCACACGGCACGCGTATCGCTCATCGCGTGATCGCCGCTGTGCGCGGGAAGAGTCCGGAACCGACCCGCGCGGTAGCGTCGAACCCGATGAGCAGTCCGATGCAGGACAAGATCGAGGACCTCCGCAAGCGGCGGGAGCAGGCGTTCAACGCCGGGTCGCCGCACGCCGTCGAGCGCCAGCACGCCAAGGGCAAGCTGCTCGCCCGCGAACGCATCGAGTACCTCCTCGACCCCGGCTCGTTCAACGAGCTCGACCTCCTCGCCCGCCACCGCGCCCCCGCCGCCGGCCTCGAGGAACGCCCGTACACCGATGGCGTGATCACCGGTTGGGGCACCGTCGAAGGGCGCAAGGTGTTCGTCTTCTCCCAGGACTTCACCGTGTTCGGCGGCGCCCTCGGCGAGGTCTTCGCCGAGAAGATCCACAAGATGATGGACCTCGCCCTCAAGGTCGGGGCACCGGTCGTCGGGCTCAACGACGGTGCTGGCGCCCGCATCCAAGAGGGGGTCGTGTCGCTGGCGAGCTACGGCGGGATCTTCTACCGCAACGTCCTGTCGTCGGGCGTCGTCCCGCAGATCTCGGTCATCCTCGGGCCGTGCGCCGGCGGCGCCGTGTACTCGCCGGCGATGACCGACTTCATCTTCATGGTCCGCGAGTCGTCGCACATGTTCATCACCGGTCCGGACGTGGTGAAGACGGTGACCGGCGAGGAGGTCACCCTCGAGGAGCTCGGCGGGGCGATGAGCCACGCCTCCAAGTCGGGGGTGGCGACGTTCGTCTCCGCCGACGAGAAGGCCTGCCTCGACGAGGTGCGCTTCCTGCTCGGGTTCCTCCCGCAGAACAACATGGAGGAGCCGCCACTCGTCGACACCGGCGACGACCCGGAGCGGCTCTGCCCGGAGCTCGACGAGATCCTCCCGGCGAGCCCGAACATGCCCTACGACATGCACAAGGTGATCGGCGCCGTGGTCGACGACGGCGAGTTCTTCGAGTACTTCCCGCACTGGGCCCGCTCGATCATCTGCGGCTTCTCGCGCATCGACGGGCGCACCGTCGGCGTCGTCGGCAACCAGCCGATGGTCCTCGCCGGCGTGCTCGACATCGAATCGTCGGAGAAGGCAGCCCGCTTCGTGCGTACGTGCGACGCCTTCAACATCCCCCTCGTCACGTTCGTCGACGTCCCCGGCTTCCTCCCCGGCGTCGACCAGGAGTACGGCGGGATCATCCGCCACGGCGCCAAGTTGCTGTACGCCTACTGCGAGGCGACCGTGCCGCGCATCCAGGTGATCACCCGCAAGGCCTACGGCGGTGCCTACGTCGTGATGAACTCGAAGTCGATCGGCGCCGACCTCGCCTTCGCCTGGCCGTCGGCGGAGCTGGCCGTGATGGGGCCGCAGGGCGCCGTCGAGATCGTCTACCGCCGCGAGCTGCAGCAGGCCGCCGACCCCGCCGCCCGCCGCGCCGAGCTCGTCGCCGAGTACACCGAGAAGTACGCCAACCCCTACGCCGCCGCCGAACGCGGCTACGTCGACGACGTGATCACCCCGGCGGAGACCCGCCAGAAGCTCGTCGCCGGGCTGGCGATGCTGCGGACCAAGCGCGAGGAGCTGCCCCGCCGCAAGCACGGCAACATGCCGCTGTAGCGAACCGATCGCAGCCGCGGAACGTCCCACCCGACGTGAACCTTTTCCACCCGGCACGTGCCGCGCCGACGCCGGTGCTCATCTCCGTCCTCGCCGCCGCGACCGCGATCGCCGTCGGCGCGGCGACCGCTGGCGCTGGTTCGGCGTCGGCGGCGCACGCAACCCCACCCGACGACCCCGCGACTGGCTACGCCGGCTCCGGTCGGCGAGGCGCAGGCCGGCCTCGCCCGCATCGTCGATGCGCACCGCCCGGCCGATCTCCAGACGACGACGACGCTGGACGGATGTCCGATCATCGAGCGCAAGGCGTTCGAGGGCGGACTGCACGACGGCGGTTTCGAGGATCGACTCCCGGCCTGGGGGACGGAGATCCGCTGGGACGAGTACGAGCAGCTCAACCCGGCGATGGTCGGCGTCACCTGCCTCGGTGACTCCGACGGCAACGTCGACGACGAGCCAATCGGCACCGCTCGCTGGGGTGTTCGCCGTCGACCTCGTCTCACCCGTGACGTTCCCCGATCTCGCCGCCTGGGGCATGCCGTCGGGCGAGTTCTCCGGCTCTACGCCGGTCGCCGGTGGCGAACTGGTCAGCGAGTGCGTCGACGAAGCCCGAAACGTTCGGGTGCATCGCGGTGTGGCACTCCGGCGGGCTGGCCGTCGGCCTGATGGTCCTCGACGACGACGTCCCCGATCGAGCAGTCCGTGGTCGACGACATGCTCGTCGGACTCCTGCCCGACGTCCTCTACACCCTCGCCGAGAACTAACGAGTCACCGATCCGCCGATCTGGGGAAGTTGTGAGTCAGGGCCTGACACGAATCTTCCCCAGACGCTTGGTTGACACGGATCTTCCCCAGATGTGGGTGCCTCAGCCGGATGCCGGCTCGGGCGTGTGGCAGACGGCCTCGACGTTGTTGCCGTCGGGGTCGCGGACGAAGGCACCGAAGTAGTGCTCGTGGTACTCGGGCCACAGGCGTGGCTCGTGGAGCACCTCGGCACCGTTGGCGACGGCGGTGTCGAAGAACGCCTGCACGGCGGCCCGGTCGGGCGCGGTGAAGGCGATGTGTGACTCGCGGAAGCCGTCGCCGGTCTGCTGGGCGCCGATCCAGAAGTCCGGGAACTCGGTGCCGTAGCCGATGGCCTGACCGAAGTCGAGGACCCGCTTGCCGCCGAGCGGGGCGAGCACGGCGTCGTAGAAGGCGGCGGCCGCGGCGAGGTCGGCGCACTGGATGGAGACGTGGTCGAGCATCTTCCGATTCTTGCTCGCCGGTAGCGTCGCCGACCATGCCGGCCGGGTTGGGCGTCTCCGTCGAAGGCCTCGGTGCCGCCTACGGGTCGACGGCCGTGCTCCACAGCGTCTCGCTGGGCGTCGTCGCCGGCGAGATCCTCGCCCTCCTCGGTCCCTCCGGATGTGGCAAGACGACGCTGCTGCGTTGCATCGCCGGGCTGGAGACGCCGACGGCCGGGCGGGTCGTCATCGGCGACCGCGACGTCACCTCCGGGCGCGGCGTGCCAGCCGAGAAGCGCCGCGTCGGGATGGTGTTCCAGGAAGGAGCGCTGTTCCCCCACAAGACCGTCGCCGGCAACGTCGGCTACGGCGTGCCCCGCGGCGAGGGGCGTGACGAGCGCAGCACCGCTTCGCTCGATCTCGTCGGGCTCACCGACAAGGCCGGGCGGATGCCCGGCACGCTGTCGGGAGGCGAGCAGCAACGAGTCGCCCTGGCTCGGGCGCTGGCCCCGGAACCCGGAGTGATCCTCCTCGACGAGCCGTTCTCCAGCCTCGACGCCGGGCTGCGCTGGCAGCTGCGCAGCGACGTCCGCCGGCTGCTCAAGGGGATCGGCGTGACGACGATCCTCGTCACCCACGACCAGGACGAGGCGCTGACGTTCGGCGACCGCGTCGCCGTGATGCGCGCCGGGACGATCGAGCAGGTCGGGTCCCCGCCGGACATCTACCGCCATCCGGTCTCGCCGTGGGTGGCGACGTTCGTCGGCGAGGCCAACATCCTCGACGCCCGCTTCGGCGACGATGGCGCCGACACGGCGATCGGCCGGGTGCCGTCGACGCCGACGACCGGCTCCGGGCAGGTGCTGTGTCGCCCCGAGCAGCTGCGCCTCGTCCCCTCGGGCCCGGCGACGGTGACCGTCACCAGCTACTTCGGCCGCGACACCCGCTACGAGGTCGAGGTCCCCGGGGCCGGGACGGTGGTCGTGCGCACCGCAGGGCCGCCTGAACACGAGCCCGGCGACGCCGTCACCGTGCGCTTCGCCGCCGACGCTCGCCCACGCCTGGCCAGCCGCCGGCTATTAGGGTTGCCTATCCACAACTTCATAGGAGGCCTTGAAGTCACGGCAATTGACGGCCTACCGTGACGGCCGTGAGACGTGCAGACTCGTCGCGACAGCGCTGGTCTCCGCGGCGGCGACGTTTGGAGCGGTGGCTCCGGTCGGCGCCAGCGACGATGCGGCGGCACCGTCGTCGTCTACTCCGGACGCACCGAGGAACTCGTCGCAGCCGATCCTCGACCGCTTCGCCGAGGAGACCGGCATCGACGTCGAGGTGCGCTACGGCAACACGTCCGACCTCGCCCTGTTGATCGAGGAGGAGGGCGACCAGGCGCCCGCCGATGTCTTCCTCTCGCAGTCGCCGGGCGCCGTCGCCTACCTCGATCAGCGCGGCCTGCTCGGCACCCTCGGCGACGACGTCCTCGACCTCGTTCCCGAGCAGTTCCACGCCGCCGACGGCAGTTGGGTCGGCTTCTCCGGGCGCCAGCGGGTCCTCGCCTTCAACCCCGAGATCGTCGCGGAGGAGGAGCTGCCGGCGAGCGTCCTCGACCTGACCGGCGAGGAGTGGTCGGGGCGCATCGGCATCGCCCCGTCGAACGCCTCGTTCCAGGACTTCGTCACGGCGATGCGCCTCGAGCTCGGCGACGAGGCGACGAGCGAGTGGCTGCAGGGGATCGCCGCCAACGACCCCGTGACGTTCGCCAACAACGGCGCCATCGTCGCCGCCATCGGCCGCGGCGAGGTCGACGTCGGCCTGGTCAACCACTACTACGTGTACCAGGCGCTCGCCGAGGACCCCGACTTCCCCGGGCGCAACCACAACTTCGCCGCCGACGACATCGGCAGCCTCGTCATCGTCACCGCGGCGTCCGTGCTGGCCGGCGCCGATCACCCCGACGAGGCCGACGAGTTCGTCGAGTTCCTCCTGTCCGAGGAGGCTCAGCGCTACTTCTCCGACGAGACGTTCGAGTACCCGCTCGCCGCCGGCGTCGAGCCGGCCGACGTGCTGCCGGACGTCGACCTCGCCGCGGCGAGCGACATCGACCTCGACTTCGACGACTTCGGCGGCGACCTCGAGACGACACGGGACATGATCCGCGACGCCGGACTCGAGGGCTGAGTGCACGACCTCGCCACCGCCGCGCCGGCCGAGCTCGACGCCGCCGCGGCCTTCGAGCCGGTGCCGGCCATCGAGCCGGCGCTCGCTCCAGGCGGTAACCGCGACGCGTCGATCGCCCTCCACGTCGCCGGCATCGCCGTCGCCGTGGCGTTCGCCGCCCCGGTGCTCTACGTCGCCTGGCGGGCGCTCACCCTCGGTGGGGACCGCGGCGAGGTGCTCGCCGAGTCGCTCGCGCCGGCGTGGCGAACCGTGCAGCTCGCCGTCCTCGTCACGACCGCGACCGTGTCGATCGGCGTGTCGCTGGCCTGGCTGCTCACCCGCACCGACCTGCCGATGGCGCCGTTGTGGCGCGTCCTCGCCCCGCTGCCGCTGGTGTTCCCGTCGTTCATCGGCGCCGCCGCCTTCATCGCCGGGCTCGGTCCCGACGGCATCCTGCGCGACGTCCTCGAGCTCGTCGGCTACCACCCGCCGCGCCGCTTCCGCGGCCTCGGTCCGTCGGTGCTGGTGCTCACGCTGTTCACCTATCCGCTCGTCTACCTGCCCGTCGCCGCCCGCCTCGCCACGCTGCCGCCGCAGCTCGAGGAGAGCAGCCGGCTGCTCGGTGATCGACCGGCGCGCACGTTCCGGCGCGTCATCCTGCCGCTCGTCCGCGGGGCGATCGCCGGCGGCGCCCTCATCGTCCTGCTCTACTGCCTCAGCGAGTTCGGCGCCGTGCAGCTGCTCGGCTTCGACACGCTGACGCGCGTCGTCTACGCCACGCGGCTCGCCGACCGGGCGACGTCGTTCACCGCGGCGGCGATCCTCGTCGTGATGGCCCTCGCCGCCATCGTCATCGAACGCCGGCTGCGTGGGCCGCTCGATCACCGCACCGGCGCCGCGGCACGGCGCGGCCGAGCCGTCCCGCTCGGACGCTGGAAGGCGCCGGCGATGGCGTTCGTCGTGGTCGTCCTCGGCCTCGCCCTCGCCGTCCCGGTGGTCTCGCTGGGGCAGTGGGCGTGGCGGGCCGTCGCCAACGCCGACGAGCCGCGTCCGGAGGCGCTGCGCCACCAGCTCGGGTCGCTGGCCACACCGGCGTGGACGACGGCGTGGCTCGGCGTCGTCGCCAGCGTCGTCGCCATCGCCGTCGTCGTCCCGGTGGCGGTGCTGGCGGTGCGCCACCGCACGCGCATCTCGGCTGCCGTCACGACGTCGATCACCGCCGGGTTCGCCGTGCCCGGCCTCGTCATCGCCCTCAGCCTGACGTTCTGGGCGCTGCGCGCCCCGGGTGCGTCGGCGCTGTACCAGACGGTCCCGTTGCTGATCGTCGCCTACGTCGTGCACTTCGGCGCCCAGGCGCTGCGCTCCTCGGAGCTGGCCGTCGGTTCGGTGCCGCGGGCACTCGACGAGTCGGCGCTGCTGCTCGGGGCGTCGTCGTGGCGGCGGGCCGTCACGGTCCACCTCCCGCTGATGCTGCCCGGCCTGCTCGCCGGCGGCGGGCTGGTGATGCTGTCGGTGCTCAAGGAGCTGCCGGCGACGCTGCTGCTCGCCCCGATCGGCTACGAGACGCTCACGACCCGGGTGTGGGGCGCGTTCGAGGACGGCTTCCTCGCCGAAGCCGGCTTCGGGGCGATCGCCCTCGTCGCCGCCTCAGCCGCGCTGACGTGGCTGATCGTCCTCCGCCGCACCCACCACCTCGCCTGATCCGAGTCCGCCATTGGAGTGTCACATGCCGGGAAACTGTCGGCACGCTGACACTCCGATCAGCCGCAAACACTCCGATGGGGTTAGGCCGAGCGGCGCCAGGTGAGGCGTTCGTCGGAGGTGAGGCCGCCCCAGACGCCGTAGCGCTCGCCGGAGCTGACGGCGTGGTCGAGGCACTCGACCCGCACCGGGCACGACTCGCACACCGCCTTGGCGCGTAGCTCACGCGCCTTGCGGTCACGCTTGCGCTCGCCGCCGAACGGTGGGTAGAAGTCGCGCCCGGCGTCGCCCCGACACCTCGCCAATCGCTGCCATTCGAGGTTTCCGCTCACCACGCGGCAAACCGTAGAAACGCTGCCGCGGCAGGGCAACGACCTCACGACGGTGTTCACGCAGGGTTCACCGCCCGGGAACATCCCGTTAGGCGTCGTTGGTCGGTGGGTCCTCGTGCGATCGGCGCCGTTCACGATGATCGCGGGCCGCCCCTTCGAGCGGCTCGACCTCGAGCGTGACTCCGTCGATGGCGACGACACGCACCGGGGCGCCGACGGCCACCGGAGTCGCCCGGTTCGTCCGCGCCCGCCACGTGCCATCGCCGACCTTGACGACGCCGTCGGGGTCGACGGCGACGACGACCTCGCCGAGCTCGCCGAGCAACCACTCCCGACCGATCGTCGGCGTGGCGAACCGCGTCCGCACCATCGACGGCATCCCGACGACGAACGCCAGCACCGTGCCGCCGATACCGGCGAGCAGGGTGATCCACGACGGTCGCAGCGTCGCCCCGGGGAGCGACTCGAACAACCACACGCTGCCGATCACCGTGCCGACGATCCCCACCGCCGTCCAGAACCGGGGGATCCCCACCTGGACGTCGATGGCGAAGGCGAGCATCGAGGCGACGATCAGACCGACCGCCCAGCCCCGCGCCGGGAGGGCGGCGAGCCCGGTGCACGCCAGCACCAGGGCCCCGGCGCCGACGACGCCGGCGACACCGACTCCGGCCGTGAAGAACTCGAACACGAGGAGGGCGAGACCGACGAGCAACAGCAGGTAGGTGATCGCCGGGCTGGCGACGGTGTGGAACAGGCGATCGACGAACGGCAGGCTCGACTGCCGCACGGGGGCGATCGTCGTCCGCCGCACGGTGCCGTCGTCGTCGAGCACCTCGTCCTCGGTCGTCTGCAGCACCCGCCCGCCCTCGGCGTAGCCGTCGAGGGCGTTGACCATGCTCGTCAACGTCGGGATCCCCTCGTCGCTGACCCGCTGGCGCAGCACCCCGAGGTCGCGAGCGTCGCTCAGGCCGACCGAGCCGGTCCGCAGCCGCGTGGCGGCGTCGCCAAAGTCGATGTCGACGCCGGGCGGGCTGAGCAGTTCGCCGGTGTGGCCGACCCGCGCCCCCGGCGCCATCCCGGTGACGTCGGCGACGCTGAGGAGTTGGGCCGGGGTGCCGTACAGCCGGGCGCGCGACGGCCCGACCCACACGGCGATCGGCACGGGTGACTCGGCGACCGTGCCGAGCAACTCCTCCATCCGTTCGTCACCGACCACTGCGCCGCGGCTGTTGACCTGGATGATCAGCGCCTGGGCGTCGGCGGCGACAGCGTCGTCGATGGCGCCCTCGATCGCCTCGACGACGATCCGATCGAACAGCCCACTGACCAGCAGCACGTCGACCCGGCCGAGCTCGGGGTCGGCGCCACTAGCGCCCTCGCCGTCGCCGGCACCGGCCGGCGCGGCGAACACGCCGAGCACCACCGCGGTGATCAGCAAGCCGATCGCTAGTCTGCGCAAAGATGCCTCCGGAGCCCGTGGACGTCGTGCCGCTGCTCTCCGCGGCGAAGGTCACCGTCGTCGCCGGGAAAGGGGGAGTCGGCAAGACCACGGTAACGGCGCTTCTCGCCCGCGCGGCCGCCGAGGCCGGCCGCCGCGTCATCACCGTCGAGCTCGACGGCAAGCCGACACTCGCCGAGCTCATCGGCGACTTGCCGCTGCTCGCCTTGTCGGCGCCGCTGGCGCTCGAGGAGTACCTCCGCGAGCACGGCTTCGGCCGGATCGCCAAGCGCCTCGCCGCCTCTGGGGTCATCGACGTCGTGTCCACCGCGGCCCCCGGGCATCGACGACCTCGTCGTGCTCGGCAAGATCAAGCAGCTCGAACGCAGCGGTGACTGGGACACGATCGTCGTCGACGGCCCGGCCGCCGGTCACGCCGTGACGATGCTGACGTCGCCGGCCGGACTCCGCGACGCCGTGAGCAGCGGCCCGGTACGGGCGCAGGCCGACGACGTGCTGGCGATGCTCGCCGACGCCAGCCGTTGCCAGGTCTGCCCTCGTCACGCTGCCGGAGACGACGCCGGTCAACGAGACGATCGCCACGGCGTTCACGATCGAGGATCGCGTCGGCGTCAAGCTGGCACCGGTGTTCGTCAACGCTGTCGACGTCGACGCCCTCACCGAGGACGCCGCCCTGCCCGCTTCGGACGACCGCCTCGACGCGGCGATCGCCGACCTCGACGTCGACGGAGCGACCGCCGACGGCGCTGCGCGACGCGGCGCTGTTCCGTGGCGAGCGGCGGCGCGTCCAGCAGGCGGCGATCGATCAGCTCTCCCACTCGTTGCCGCTCGACCAGCTGCACGTTCCGTTCGTCTCCGGCCGGCTCGACGGCGCGGCATTGCTGCGACTCAGCCGGGACGTGCGCCGAGGTCACACGGTCGCCGGCGTGGTTCCGGCGGTGGATCGATGACAGCTGTCGACGGTCCGGCGAAGACGTTGCGGCCAGTGCTCGACGATGCGTCCGTCGTCGTGTGCTGCGGGTCCGGAGGCGTCGGCAAGACGACGGTGGCCGCCGCCTTCGGCGTCGAGGCGGCGCGCCGCGGCCGGCGCGTCGTCGTCCTCACCATCGACCCGGCGAAGCGTCTCGCCGACGCCCTTGGTGTCGACGAGTTGGGGCCCGAGCCGAGCCGGATCGACCTCGGAGCTGTCGTCGACGACGCCAGCGGAGAGCTGTGGGCGATGATGCTCGACACCGCGGCGGCGTTCACCGCCGTCGTGCGTCGCTACGCCGCCGACACGGAGCAGGCCGACCGCATCGTCGCCAACACGTTCTTCCGCAACATGGCCGGGTCACTGAGCGGCACCCAGGAGTACATGGCGGCGGAGACGCTGCACCTCCTCGCTCGCGACGAGCGGTTCGACCTCGTTGTCGTCGACACGCCGCCGACGCGCAGCGCCCTCGACTTCCTCGCCGCCCCGGGGGTGCTCGCCCGCTTCCTCGACCACCGCTTGTTCAAGTTGCTGATGCTTCCGGCGCGGCCGGGCATGCGCATGTTCAACGTGGCGACACAGCCCGTGCTGCGGGCGATCGGCAGGGTCGTCGGATCGGACGTGCTCGCCGACGCCATCGCCTTCTTCCAGGCGTTCGCCGGGATGGAGGCGGGGTTCCGCCAGCGCGCCGACGACGTGATCGCCCTGCTCCGGGTGCCGTCCACGGTGTTCCTCCTCGTCGCCGCGCCGCGCCGGGAGGCGGTCGCCGAGGCGGCGTGGTTCGCCGGTCAACTCGCCGACCAGGGCATCGACCACGTCGCCGGCGTGGCCAACCGGGTGCACCCGCAATTCGGTGACGGCTGCATTGCCGTCACCGACGAGGCCGCCGTCGCGCCGGCGGGCGAGCAGCGGGCGTTGTGGCAGAACCTCGCCGAGCTACGGGCGCGGCGCGAGTCCGAGCTGGCGACGCTCGACGAGTTCGTCGCCCTGTTCGCCGATGCCGTGTGCGTCGAGGTGCCCCAGCTGGCCTCCGACGTCCATGATCGCGACGGCTTGGTCCACGTCGGCCGCCACCTCTTCGGCGAGGCTGACTAGCAACCATCGCTCAACTACATTCCCCGGCGTGCGTGTGCTGCTGGCGATGGATGCCGACTGGCTGGTCGACGAGGTGGTCGCCGCCCTCGGTGACGGCGACACGTCGTTCACCGTCTGCAGCGAAGGCCGCCTCGTCAGCGACCAGGTCGCCGCCGTGGCCAAGGACGGTGGCGCCTACGACCTCGCCATCGTCGATTTGCAGATCGGGTCGATGGGTGGCGTCGCCGTGACGATGGCGCTGCGTCTCGACGCCTCCTCCGGCCGGCTGCCTGCCGTGCCGGTGCTGTTGCTCCTCGACCGTGTCGCCGACGTCCATCTCGCCAAGCGCTGCGGGGCCGACGGGTGGCTGATCAAGCCGCTCGATCCGCTGCGCCTGCGCCGCGCAGCGCGGGCCGTCGCCGCCGGCAGCCGCTACACCGAGGGCCTCCACGCCGGTTCGGAACCTGCTCCCGCCGGATAGCCCGGGTCTGGGCGGTGCCCAGATAGCGTGGCAAGCCGCTACGGGGTGTAGCGCAGCTTGGTTAGCGCGCCACGTTCGGGACGTGGAGGCCGGAGGTTCAAATCCTCTCACCCCGACTCCGTCCGGCATCTGTAGCGCCTTCTGCATCGATTCGCCACAGCGTGCCGGACGGCCTGGGTCGGGAACCGTGGAGCCGATTGCCCACCGATGTGGTGCATTTGGCTCCGCAGTTCGGCAGGATCGCTTGGCAGACTCGAACTTATCGCCGCGCTCGCCGCTGTGGCGCTGGGCCTGGTCGACGTTCCGCCACGCTGAGGGCACGGCTGCTCACACAGGTAGAGTGCCGCGGTTCGAGCGCCACCTCGTCAGGCGACTCGAACGGTTCGGCGGCGGTCTGCCAGCTCGAGCAGTTGACGAGCGACTGGAGTGAACAAGTGTTGAGTAGTCAGCTGACCCTGGGGACGCGTGCCGTTTTGCGCTCCTGGCCGGTGCCGTCGCCGTCGGGCTGACGCTGACCGGTTGTGACTCGGGCCGCGGCGGCGACGCGGCAGCAGCCGCCTCGTCGCAACCCTCCGAAGGGTCTTCGGCGGGGCCGGCCAACACGTATGTCGTCGATGCGGGCGACACATTGAGCGGCATCGCCGCCAGTTACGGCGTGTCGCTCAGCGAGCTCGTCGAGGTCAACGAATGGACCGATGGCTCGAACCACGCAATCTTTCCCGGCGACGTGATCGCCCTACCGGACGACGCCGTCGCTGTCTCGACCACCCGCCCGGCGGCCAACGACGACGATGACCGCAACACGTCGACCACGGCGGGTTCGAGTGCAACGACGACCGCGGCAGCCACGAGTGGCGGCTACACGGCGACAGGCGAGTCCTACGCCGGGCCGGCATTCGGCGGATCGACGGACCCGATCACCGATCCCTTGGCCGATGGCGTGTACTGGTCGTTCGGGCCGACCGTCAGCGGCGACGGCTCGACGATCACGTTCGAGGTCGTCCAGCAGTTCAGCGGCGATGAGTGTCTGGAGCACTTCGGAACAGCGCCCGACAGCTGCCTCAACGACATCGAGTTCGAAACCGTCACCGGAACGGCCTCGATGCGCGTCGGCTCGGGGACCGCGAGCGTGCTGCACCTCGACGGCGTCGACATCAAGACGTACCGGATCTCCACCGATGAACTGGCGCGGCTGCTTGCTGGGCAGTCGCCTGCGGATGATGCGCCCGACGGCTACCAGTTCGGGATGTACCCGTTCGTCGTGACCGTGCAGAACGGTGCGGTGACGGCCGCCGACCAGATCTTCATCTCCTGACGTCGACCTCGAGACGCAACCGTCGGTAACATTGCGGGTCTGACCGGCGTGTCGCATGGTTGCGGCGCGAGGAGGACGAGGGTGATGAGCGACGAGACAGTGGTGCCGGCCGACGCCGCGGTCGCCGACCCGCT
This sequence comes from Ilumatobacteraceae bacterium, assembly GCA_963732335.1. Lineage (GTDB taxonomy): Bacteria > Actinomycetota > Acidimicrobiia > Acidimicrobiales > Ilumatobacteraceae > Desertimonas. Next base: position 94,414 of record CAVSZO010000005.1, read on the forward strand.
GCCGCCACCCCCGCCGCGTTCGAGCGAGTGGACGATGTCCGTGGCGATCGGCATCATGCAACTCGCCGGCCTCGCTTCGATCGGCGCCGGGGCGATCCATGCCGGGGCCGCCGGCCTGCACGCCGAGACACCCGACGCTCGCCCGCCTGTTCGTCGCCGTCGCCGTCGCCCAGATCGGCGTCGGCCTGCTCGCCCTCGTCAAGGGCGGCCGGCTCGCCGCCGCCGGCACGGCCCTCGTCAACCTCGGCGCCGTCGCCGCCTGGGGTGCCACGCGCTTGTGGGGCATCAGCTGGATCGACGGGCTGGAAGCGGCCGAGGACCCTCAGTTCACCGACACTGCCTGTGCCGTCCTCGGCGCCATCGCCGCCGTCGCCGCGATCGTCGCCTTCGCCCGGGGCCGCACGAAAGTCTCCACGTTGCGGCTCGGGCTGCCAGCCTTTGCCGTCGGCGTCGTCACGCTGGCCGCCATGCTGGTGGGGGTCAACCACTCGCACAGTCACGCCGAGCAGGAGGCGGTCGCATCGGGTGCCGGGGCACCGGTCGCCGCCGATGGCCACGCCCACAGCCACGACGAGGAGGCGACGGCTTCCGGCGCCGGGGCACCGGTCGCCGCTGCCGCACCGACTGACTGGCCGCGTCCGTTCGACCCGACTCAGCCGGTCGACCTCAGCGGCGTCGACGGCGTCACCCCCGAACAGGAGTTGCGGGCGACCGCCCTCGTCCGCCGCACGCTGGAGGAGCTGCCGGCGTTCGCCGATGTCGAGTCGCTCGACGAGCTCGGCTACCGCTCGATCGGCGACGGCCGCACGGGCTACGAGCACTACATCAACTACTCGCTGATCAACGATGACGTGATCCTCGACCCGACCCAGCCGGAGTCGCTCGTGTTCCGGGTCGACGGCGAGGACCGCAACCTCGTGTCGGCGATGTTCATCGTCGGGCAGCGCGCCATCGACGATCCCGAGCTGGTCGACTACGGCGGCCGGCTGATGCAGTGGCACGTCCACGAGAACCTGTGCTGGCGCGGCGGCCCGAACGGCCCGCAGGTCGCCGCAGTCACCGACGCCAACGGCAACTGCCCCGAGGGCACGGTGCACTCCGGCGGCGACAACCCGATGGTCCACGTGTGGATCGCCGCCCACGAATGCGGTCCGTTCGCCGCCCTGGAGGGCCACGGTGCCGGGCAGGCGGCGGCGGCCGACGGAGCCCGCACCGACTTGTGCGCCCACGACGACGGCCACAGCCACGACACCGCGACCGCCTCCGGCGTCGACGCCGCGGCCGGCGCCGACCAGGCGGCGGCACCGCGCAGCGGCGCCCGTGCCCTTCGATCCCGAGCTCCCGATCGACCTGTCCGGGACGCCCGGGGTGACGGCGGAGCAGCAGGCGTTCGCCGAGAACCTGGTGTCGTCGACGATCCGTGACCTGCCGCAGTGGGCCGACACCGCCGACGCCGAAGCCGCCGGCTTCCAGTCGATCGGCGACGAGGCGACGGGGTACGAGCACTACATCCAGTGGGAGTGGATCGACGACGACGTGTGGCTCGATCCCGACCACCCGGAGAGCCTCGTGTACCGCGTCGAGCCCGATGGCTCACGCACGCTGGCGTCGGCGATGTACATGCTGCCCAACTCGACGGCCCTCGACGAGGCGCCCGACGACGGCGGGGCGCTGATGCAGTGGCACGTCCACGGGGACCTGTGCTTCGACGTCAGCGATCCCGAGGCGCCCCGGGTGGGAGGGCTCACCGACGCCGCCGGTGGGTGCACAGCACCGCTGGTGCGCCTTGCTGAGTCGCCGATGATCCACGTGTGGATCGTGCCCCACGAGTGCGGTCCGTTCGCCGCCCTCGAGGGCGTCGCCGCCGGCCAGGTCCCGGCCGGCGAGGAGCATCTCTGCGACCACGCGCATGGGAGTGCCTCCGACTGAGGAGGTTCACGACTCATTGGTCGATTGCCGGCCAGCAACGTCATCACAGCGACCAAAGAGTGGGTACGGCGCGCGGCGGGACGGGTTAGTCCAGCCAGACGCGCTCGGTGCTGAGGACCTCGATCTCGTTGCGTGACCAGACGAAGCGGTCGACGTCGTCCAATACCGACTCGGCCTGACCGGCGCTGGACGCCACGACGGCGAAGCCGATCACCGCTCGCTGCCAGGAGTCCTGGCGACCGACCTCGGAGGCCGAGACGCCGAACCGTCGCCGGCTGCCCTCGACGAGCGACTTGACGACCTGGCGCTTGTCCTTGAGCGAGTGGGCGTGCGGGAGGCGCAGCTCGACCTCCTCGGCGAGGACGAACATCAGCCGAGCAAGAGCTCGGCGATCTGCACGGCGTTGAGCGCGGCGCCCTTGCGCAAGTTGTCGCTGCTGACGAAGAGGGCGAGGCCGCGCCCATCCTCGACAGTGGGGTCGACGCGGATGCGCCCGACGTAGCTGGCGTCGCGACCCGCCGCCTCCAACGGGGTCGGCACGTCCTCGAGGACGACCCCGGCGCGCCCGCCAGCACCTCGATCGCTGTGGCAACGGAGATCGGCTCGGCGAAGGCGGCGTTGATCGACAGCGAGTGCCCGGTGAACACCGGCACCCGCACGCACGTGCCGGACACGACGAGATCGGGGATGCCGAGGATCTTGCGGCTCTCGTTGCGCAGCTTCTGTTCCTCGTCGGTCTCGAAGGACCCGTCATCGACGAGCTTGCCGGCGAACGGCAACACGTTGAAGGCGATCGTCTTGACGAACTTCTCCGGCACCGGGAACTCGACGGCGGACCCGTCGTGGGTGAGCGCCCGGGCGTTGTCGACGACCTGGCGGACCTGCTTGTCGAGCTCGTCGACGCCGACGAGGCCGGAACCCGACACCGCCTGGTAGGTGCTGATGATCAGGCGGCGCAGCCCGGCAGAGTCGTGCAGCGGCTTGAGCACCGGCATCGCCGCCATCGTCGTGCAGTTGGGATTGGCGATGATGCCCTTGCTGGCGTCGTGGATCGCTTCGGGATTGACCTCGGACACGATGAGCGGCACGTCGGGGTCCATGCGGAATGCGGAAGAGTTGTCGATGACCGTGGCTCCCGCGGCGGCGAACCGCGGGGCGAGCTCGCGCGATCCCGTGGCGCCGGCGGAGAACAGGGCGACGTCGAGGCCGGACGGGTCGGCGATCGCCGCGTCCTCGACGGTGATCTCTGCGTCGCCCCAGGGAAGCGGCGTTCCGGCTGATCGCGACGAGGCGAAGTAGCGCATCTCGTCGACCGGGAACGCCCGCTCGGCGAGCACCCGCCGCATGACCGTCCCGACCTGACCCGTTGCTCCGACGACTCCGACACGCATGGGCGCAAGGTTATTGCCGCGGCCCCGGCCGTCCCCGCCCCGTTCGCACCAGCGCGGTGGACAGCGGTGTCGCGACCCGGGTCAGCGGCGCTTGGCCACGAGCCACCAGTGCGCCGGGTTGATCGACTCGAAGTAGCGCAGCTCGGCACCCGGCGCCCCCCAGATCGGCGCCTTGCGTCGCGGGTGGCGCCAGATCACCACGTCGCCGACGCGGTCGTGGATCGGTTCGAGGACGTGATGCGGGTCGAGCCGGTTGACCTGCCAGGCCAGTCGCGTCACTGACCGGTGTTTGGACAGCCATGGTCCGAGGCCGGGCACCGTGAACAGCACCCGCACGATCTTGCCGAGGGGCAGGATGGCAACGTCGGCCCACACTCGCTGGCGGAAGTTGAGGGCGATCGTCCCACCCTCACGGAGCACCCGCACCGACTCGTCGACGAGGGCGAGGGCATCGCTGCGCGAACAGTGCTGGAGAGTGATGTAGCTGAACGTCAGGTCGGCGACGCCGTCGGCGATATCGAGCGTGCGGCCGTCGTAGACATGGATCGTGCGCAGCCGATCGACGCGGCCGAACCGGGCGACCGCCTCGCGGCAACGCTCGAGGAACCCGGAGTCGAGGTCGCAGGCGTACACGACACCGAATCGTCGGGTGAAGGCGCACGTCATTCGTCCGATCCCGGCGCCGATCTCGACGAGCACCCGGCGCTCTGAGTTCTCGCCAGTCAGACCGAAGCCATCGAGGAACAGACCCACCTCGGCGTCGCCCGACTCGACGAACTCGGCGAGCGTTTGCGTGTCCCCGCTGTCGCTGTTGAACACCCAACCCGTCGCCTGGACGACATCGTCGGCGCTCTGTTGCCGGTCAGTCACCTGCCCGGCAACCCGCCAGGGAAGGAACTGAGAACGGCGCGCCACCACGTAATTGTTGCAGAGGCGCGCCGAAGTCGATCAGCGGAAGTCCCGGCAGGCTCAGCGCCGTTCGGGCAACGGCGCGGCGTAGTCGAGGCCGCTGTCGAGACCGAACGCGGTGTGCAAGGAACGGGCGGCCCGCTCGAGGTCGCGACTGGCGACGACGACGGAGATGCGGATCGTCGACGTGGAGATCATCTCGATGTTGATGCTCTCGTCGGCGAGCGTGCGAAACATCTTGGCGGCGATGCCCGGCGACGACTTCATCCCGGCGCCGACGAGCGAGACCTTGGCGATGTCCTGGTCGTGGTTGACACCCGCGGCGTCAATCTCGTTGGCGACCTTGCTCACGATGTCCTCGGCCACGACCATGTCGGCCGACGGCATCGTGAAGCTGATGTCGGTCTTGCCCTCCGTCGACGTGTTCTGGACGATCATGTCGACGTTGACGTTGGCGGCGGCGAGCGGCTCGAACAGCGCCGCCGAGATACCAGGCCGGTCGGGCACCCCGAGCACCGTCACCTTCGACTCGGTCACGTCGGTCACGACTCCCGAGATGATCGGATCTTCCACACCAGTCTCCTTCTCGTCGCTGTTGACGATCCACGTGCCCTGCTCCCACGTGAAGCTCGACCGCACGTGCAAGTCGACGCCGTGGTTGCGGGCGAACTCGACGGAACGCAGGGCCAACACCCTGGAGCCTGAGCCGGCCATCTCGAGCATCTCGTCGAAGCTGACCCGGCTCAGCTTGCGCGCCTGCGGGACGATGCGTGGGTCGGCCGAGAACACACCGGTGACGTCGGTGTAGATCTCGCAGGCATCGGCGCCGAGAGCGCTGGCCAGGGCGGTGGCCGTGAGGTCGGAAGCGCCCCGCCCCATCGTGGTGATCTCCTTGTCGGTGCTCACACCTTGGAACCCGGCGACGACGGCGACCTTGCCAGCGGCCAGGGCGTGACGCACACGGTCGCCCTGGACGGCGACGATCTTGGCCTTGCCGTGGCTGGTGTCGGTGATGATCCCGACCTGACTGCCGGTGAAGCTGACTGCGTCGACGCCGAGGTCGTGCAGCGCCATCGTCAGCAGTGCCGCGGCCACGCGTTCGCCGGTGGTCAGCAGCATGTCCATCTCCCGGCCGTTGCGGGTCTCCGAGACCTGGGCGGCCAAGGCGATCAGGTTGTCGGTGGACTTGCCCATCGCCGAAGCGACGACAACGACGTCGTTGCCGTGCCGCCGGGTGAACGCCACGTTGTCGGCAACGGCGCGCATCCGATCAGGATCGGCGACGGACGTGCCCCCGTACTTCTGGACGATCAACGGCATCGGGTTCACTTTCTATCCGGCCGCGTGGCGACGTCGCGAGCGACATTCGGCGAACTGCACTACCGTCGCGGCCCATGATCGCAAGACAGACGATGCGCCGTACCGCCGTGGCAACGCTCGCCGTCGCGCTGATGTCGCTTGCGTTCGCCGCCGCGCACACGTCGGCGACCACCGTTCCACCGGACGATGCGGCCGCCGGGGATTGCGCGGGTGTCGACCCCGCTGCGATCGCCGCCCTCCCCGTCCACGAGGCGGCAGCCGAAATCGAGGATCTGTCGATGCTCACGGCAGCGGTCGCCGCGTCCTCGCTCGACGATCAGCTCGCCGCCGAGGGGCCGTTCACGATCTTCGCTCCGTCCAACGCAGCCATCAGCGAGATCCCCACCAACGTCCTCGACTCGATGCTCGCCGACCCCGCCCTGCTCGACTCGATCCTCACTTACCACGTCGTTGTCGGCGAGGCGCTGCCGTCGGACATGCTGTCCGGCGACCTCGAGACGCTGAACGGGGTGTTGACCATCGCCGTGGAGGGCGACACCGTGGTGATCAACGGCGGCGAGGCAACGGTCGTGTGTCCGGACATCGTGACGGCCAACGCCACGATCCACATCATCGACCACGTCCTCCAGCCGGTCGACGATACCGCCTGCCCCGGCGGCAGCAGCGTGCCGGGGAGTAGCGCACCGGAGAGCAGCACGCCGATGACAAGCGCGCCAGGCTCCAGCGTCCCCTGCTGAGCCCGCACCCCTCGATCTGGGTGTGGCCATTCCCGGAATCCGGAAACATCGACGCCCAGATTGAGGATCAGGGTTCAGTCAGGCCCCGCGGTGGGCGGCTGGACAGGACACCCGCCGCCTCGAGCTCGTCGATCGCCGCGTCGTCGTAGCCGACCAGCTCGGCGAGCACGGCTCGATTGTCCTCGCCGCGGTAGCGCGGTTCGCCGGTGATCTGCCCGGGGACGTCGTCGAACCGCCACGGCGGATTGGGGATGCGGACGACCCCGCCGCGGCGATCGCTCACGGAGGCGATCGCTCGCCGATCACCCGCCCACGCTGACTCGGCCAGCTCGCGTGCCGCCCGCACCTTGCCCGCGGCGAGCCCGTGCTGGCCGAGTCGCTCCTCGAGCGCGGTGGCGTCTGCGAACGTCGCCGCGGCGCGGGCGATGTGCTCGCCGCAGCTCGGCGAAGTTCTCCATCCGCGCCGGAACGCTGGCGAAGCGCTCCGACGTCGCCAGTTCGTCGAGTCCGAAGGCGGCGACGAACAGCTCGAACGTCCCACGCTCGGCCGGGTGTCCGCTGATCGCCACGTGCTCACCGTTCGCCGTGGCGACGACGAGGTGGTCGCCGGGTGCGAAGCTGCGGATCCAGCCCGGGTCGACGTCACCGTCGAAGAGTTGGTCGTGAAGGTGCTCGTTGACGTACAGCATCGTCTGCGCCATCGAGACGTCGATCCAGCATCCCTCGCCGGTCTGCTCGCGGCGGTACAGGGCGGCGAGGATCGCCACCGCCGCCTCCAGGGCGGTGTACACGTCGGCGTGGCTGAATGGGTCATTGGTGTAGGCGCTGCCGCGGGCGTCGCCTTGGGCCTTGGTGATCCCGGCCTCGGCGCCGACGACCGGTGCATAGGCGCGGCGCTTCGTCCACGGCCCGCTCGACCCGTACCCCGTGATCGACGCATAGACAAGGCGCGGCTGGCGAGCGCGCAACGTGACGTGATCCAGTCCGAGGCGGTCCATCACGCCGGGCCGGTAGTTCTCGACGACGACATCGCACCGCTCGGCGAGCTCGGCTGCCAAGGCCGCCCCGGCGGCGGTGGCGAGATCGATGCTGACGTTGCGCTTGCCGGCATTCTGCTGGACGAAGTAGGTGGCAAGGCTGTCGACCTTCGGTGTGGCGAAGCGAGTGAGATCGCCATTGGGCGGTTCGACCTTGATCACGTCGGCCCCGAGGTCGCAGAGCATCCGCGTGGCGTGCGGGCCGGACAGCACCCGTGTGAAGTCGAGGACGCGAATCCCTGTGAGCGGCTGGCTCATCGGGTCGCAAGCTAGTGCTGGCGCATCGTCACCCGTCCGTGTCGGCGGTGGAGCAGCGCTCGCACCGCCGACACCGACAGTGGTTCCCGTCAGAGACCTAGGCGACGACCGGCATGCCGGTCACTTCGTCGACGTTGGTGGGCAGGGGTACCTTGCGGGGGCGCCCCCGGCCCCGCTTGTGGGCGACGATGCTGCCCTCATAGATGAACTCGCCGCCCCACACCCCGTACGGCTCGCCGCGTTCCAATGCCCTGCTCAGGCACAGCTCGCGCACCGTGCACTTGGCGCAGATCGCCGCCGCCCGGATGCTGTCCAGGGGGTTCTCGGAGAAGAACAGCTCGGTGTACGTCGAGCGCGGGTCGGAGCATCGGGCTCGCTGCGAGATCAGCCGGTCGATCGGTTCGCTGGCCAGGCTGGCGCCCAGGTACGCGGCGTCGAGTCGCCGCGACAAGTGCGCCGGCCGGGCCCTGCTGGCCTCCGGCCGATGGCGCCGACCCGACGGCTCACTGCGGGTGGCCCCGTTGCCGTCGAGGCGGAACGTTCGCAGGGCAGTCGCGTAGGCGCGCAGGTAGGTGAATGGCAGGTAGCCGTCGCCGCCATGTCCCCAGCCGACGTCGGTCCATGGGTTGCGCACGATCAGGTAGCCGCCGCCCGGGAAGGCGGCGTGGCGGCCGTAGCCGAGCGCCACGACGGCGTGTCCATCGGACAGCCCCGCTCCCTTGCGATCCGGTGGCGGCACGTCCATCGCGTCGACGCCGAGGATGTCCGACACGGCCGCCAGCTCGGCCGTCGGCCACCATCCGTAGAACGCCACGGCGCGCCCGCCGTCGAGGGCGTCGAGGACACGGGCGAGTTGCGGCTGGTCGGTGCCGGACGTGGAGTCGAACGCCTTGATCGCCTCCTCCACGAGCTGTTCCGAGGGTTGCCCGCTGGCGTCGGCGACGAACCGGCGGACGTACTCCACGCACCACAGCCACGGCGACAACCCGGTCAGGCCGGCGACGTCGACAGCTGTGCCGCGCAAGTCGACGATCGGGGCAACATCCGTGCCGGTCGGCAACGGACGAGCCGGCAGCGGGTACGCCTCCATTGCGGGCATCATCCCTGCCGGCGTTTCGATCAGGTTTAGGTTTTGTTAAGGGACGTCCAGAGCCCCTGGAAATCCCCAGCTCAGGCAGGGAAGGGAGCCGGTTCCAGATCGAGCTCGAGCATCTTCGTGCTGTACAGGCGGTAGGCCCGGCGGGCCTCGCCATGACGGCGCTGGGCGCGCAGCGAGTTGATCAGGCCGAGGTGAGCCACTTCGTCGTAGGGATCGACGTCGAGGGTGCGTAGCCAGTAGCGGATCGCCTCGCTGTACTCGTTGGCGTCGTCGGCGAAGAGGGCCAGCTCCGAGCAGGTATCGACGAAGGTGTGCTTGGCGAGGGCGCGCAGCCCCGCTGCCCAATCGGCGTAGGGATCGTCGGCGCAAAACTCACCGAGGTAGCGGGCCGCAGCATCAGCGAGCAGGGCCTGTCCCTTCTCGCGATCGCCGCTGGCGAGCATCCTTCGACCCTCGGCGGCTTCGCGTGAGGAACTGTTCGACGTCGATGTCGATGTGGTCACGCACCAGCCACACCGTGTCGTGGTCGGCGGCCACGAAGTGGTCCGGACTTCGCGCCTTGATCGGATCGAACACCGTCCGGACAGTGCTCAACAGCACCGACAGCCGACGTGCCGAGCGGTCCGGTTCGTCCGGCCAGAGCAGCTCGGTAACCTCGTCGCGCACGACCGGTGCGCCGCGCCGGGCGACGAGCAACTTGACGAGGTCGCGCGCTTTGCGCGACCCCCACTCGCCGACCTCGACCGGCTCGCCATCGCGAGTGACACGAAAGCCGCCGAGCGTGGCGATGGCGATCGACGAGGTGACGCCCTCGCCGAGCTCGCGACGTGCCTCGGCGAGCGGACCCCAGGCGCCGGCGTCCTGGAGCATCCGTTCGGCGCGGGCGACGAGCTCCTCGCGGTGGCGGCCGGTTCTCGCCCGGGCGAGCACGAGATCGGCGCGCGCCTCGCCGATCGGGTTCCCAAGGTCCTGCCACAACCGGCTCGCCTGCTGAGCGAGCGCCGCAGAATCGCCGCTGCCGAGGTTGGCGCTGAGCAACAAGGCTTCGGCGAGGGCTGGACGGTCGTGGCGCTGCCGGGCGAGTTGGGTCGCCTTGGCTGCCCAGTCGGTGGCGGCGGTGAGGTCGTCGGAGTGCAGGGCGACGTTGCCCGCAGCCAGGTAGGCCTGCGGCATCCACATGGCATGGTTCGCCTCGATCGCCTTGCGGGCCGCGTCGGCAGCGGCTTCTGGATCGTCCCGATCGAGGGCGTTGGCCAGGCCGAGGTACGCCGGCACGAGCCCCTGGGCGTCACGCTGGCTGGTGGCGATGCGGATCGCCTCGTTGAACAAGGCGATCGCCTCGCTGCGCTGGCCGCGCAGGAGCTGGACGAAGCCCAGGTTGTTGAGCGCATAGAGGATGCGGTTGGACGCCAACCGGGTCCAGATGTCGTGCGCTCTGCGGAGGTCGGCGAGCGCCAGATCGAGCTGGCCGAGGGCGAGGTAGGCCTCGCCCCGGTTGGTGTAGGCGAGTGCCGAGAACGTGTCGGATCCGGCCAGCTCGGCGGTCGTGATGGCGAGGTCGAGCTCGGTGATGGCCTGGGCGTACTGCCCCAGTTCGTTGAGCCGGCTGCCCCGGTTGGTGCGGATGCGCACGATCTGGGCCACGTCACCGGCTCGTTCGGCGTGATCGAGGGCGAGCTCGTAGAACCGGGCGTTCGCCGGGAGGTCGCCGCGCAGGGCGGCGAGCATCGCCCGCGCCGTGTAAGCCGCGGCAAGCGCACCGTGGTCACCGCTGCGCCCGGCGAGCTCGAGCGCAGGGTCGACGAAGCCCTCGCAACCGTCGGCGTCACCGCGCGCCCAACTGATGACGGCCCGCTGGGCGAGCAGCCGGGCCTCCTCGGCGGGATCGACGCCGTCGAGAGTGACTGCGGCGCACAACTCGTCCGCCTCATCGAGTCGCCCGCGCAGGTACAACAGGCCGGCGCGCTTGCGGGCCAGCGCCGTGGCCGGCGTGCCGTGCTGTCGCGCCGCCTCGTCGTATCGCCGGAGGGCGTCGTCCCACTGCCCGCGCTGATAGGCGAGGTCCCCGCGGAGCTCGGTGAGCTGGGGATGCGGATCGCCCCGCTCGGCGGTGTCCAGTGCCTCGTCGAGGGCATCGGGGGCGCCCAGCCAGTCGGGATGACCGATTGCCAGCAGCACCTCGCGTGCCCGTGCCGGATCGCCGACCCTGGCGCTGAGCACGAGGGCATGCTCCACGTCGCCGGCGCTCAGCAGGGCGCGGATCGCCGCGTCGAGCTTCATCGCCGGCGGCGGGGGCAGTGCCCGGCGGAGGAAGGCGCCGCCGACCGCGGTGATGCGGACGTGGTCGGCGTGGCCGAGCACCGGCTCGAGGAAGATGCGCTGTGATGTCAGCCTGGCGAGATGGATGGCGAGGTCGCCACATCCGATGTCGTCGAGCAGTGCAGCCGAGAGCTCTGGCACGCTGGCCGCGAGCACGAGCAACTCACGTTCGGGATCACTGAGGCTCGTCAGGACGTCCTCGGCGAGATAGTCGAACAGGATCGCGTCGGGACTGAGCAGATGTTCGATCAGCTCGGCGCGGTCGAGTGGTCCGCCCCGCCGCGAGACCTCTACGGCGAGGTGCACCGCGAGCGGCCAGCCGCCCGTGGCGTGAACGATTTCGAGCACGGCCGCCCGCCCGGCTGGGTCGAGCCCGAAGTTGGTGACATCGTCGGGGGCAACGGCGAGATCCTCGGCGCCGATGCGGGCGACGTCGCCGGCGGCGCGCAGACGGGCGATGCGGAGGTTCGGCTGGGTGCGGCACGCCAGGACCAGGTGCAGCCTCGGGGGAAGCCCGAGGATCAGCAGCTCGAGGAACATCACGAGTGGGTCGTCGTCGGTGACGTCGACGTCGTCGAGGACCATCAGCGTGTCGCTGTCGAGGGTGGACGTGGCGACGGCGCACACGTTCGTCGCCAGCGCAGTGATCTGGTCGCGACGATCGGGCGATTCGGCGGTCGGGTAGGCCGGTAGATCGTCGGAGAGGGCGTGGTGGGTGTGTTCGGCGATGCCGTCGACGAGGGCGTGGGCGAGGGAGAACGGCGTCCAGCCGGATGCCGGACGGCGCACCTCGATGCTCGGGGCGGTGGCTGTCAGGCCGCGCAGCATCGCCGACTTCCCCCACCCGGCGCCGGCCACGACGAGCGTCAGACGGTGACGCATCGCCAGTTGCCCGAACGCGGGCGGCGGCCCCGCCAAAGCTCGCGACATGGTGTCTGTCAAGCATATTTCGGTGTCGCTACCGTTCCACAGGTGCACGACAACCGGCGCCTGATCGAGGAGCGCATCGACCGCGAGCTGTTCGAACGCGTGCTGCCGCTCGTCCACCCGCGCCGGCAGGCGATGAGCGTCGAGGCCGGGCCTTCGCTCGATGCCATGCGACCGTTCCCCGTGCCGTCGCCGTGGGGACCGCCGTGGGGCACGACATGGTTCCGCTGCCGGGCCGACGTGCCCACCGAGTGGGCGTCGCAGCGGGTCGAGGCGATCATCGATCTCGGCTTCGCCGCTGACAGCCCGGGATTCCAGTGCGAGGGCCTCGTGCGTGGACCACACGGCGAACCGCTGCAGGGCATCCACCCGCGGCGTACGGCCGTACCCGTCGCCGCCGGCCCGGGTCCGGTGGAGGTCGTCATCGAAGCGGCGTCGAACCCGACGTTCCCGCACTTCCAGCCGTCTCCGCTCGGTTCGCCGTCGACTGCGGGCGAGTCCCCGCTCTACGAGTTCACCCGTGCCGACCTCGTGGTCGTCGACGAGGACGCCGAGGCGCTGCTCCACGACTTCAACGTCCTCGACGGCGTGATGCGCACCCTGGCCGTCACCGACCGTCGCCGGCCAAGGCTCCTTCGCCTGCTCGCCGACGGGCTCGACGCCGTCGCCGCCGGGGCCACACCGGCCGAGGTGCGGTCGATTCTGGCCCCCGCGCTGGCGACACCCACCGGCCCGTCGGCCCACCGCGCCATCGCCACCGGGCACGCCCACATCGACACGGCGTGGCTGTGGCCGATCCGCGAGACGGTGCGCAAGTGTGTGCGCACGTTCGCCTCGGCGGTGGCGTTGATGGACGGCGAGCCCGACTTCGTGTTCTCCTGCTCGCAGGCGCAGCAGTACGAGTGGGTGCGCGAGCGCGAACCCGAGCTGTTCGAGCGCATCGCCGCCAAGGTCGCGGCCGGCCAGTGGGTACCGGTCGGGGGGATGTGGGTCGAGGCCGACATGAACCTCCCGTCGGGAGAGAGCATCGCCCGCCAGATCGTCCACGGGCAGCGCTGGTTCGCCGAGCACTTCGGCGTCACGTGCACGGAGGTGTGGATCCCCGACGTGTTCGGCTATCCCGGCAGCCTCCCGCAGATCTTCGCCGCCGGCGGGATGCGCCGCTTCGTGACGCAGAAGCTGTCGTGGAACAAGACCAACCGATTCCCCCACCAGACGTTCTGGTGGGAGGGCATCGACGGCAGCCGCGTGCTCACCCACTTCCCACCGGTCGACACGTACAACGCTGAGATGACGCCCGGCGAGCTGAGCGAGTCGATGGAGCGCTTCGCCGAGCACGCCTGGAGCAACGTCTCGCTGCTCCCCTACGGCTACGGCGACGGCGGGGGCGGGCCGACGCGCGAGATGCTGGCGCGGGCCGCCCGGCTCGCCGACCTCGACCCGATGCCGCACGTCGAGCTCGGATCGGCGGCGCAGTTCTTCGAGCACGTCGAGGCGGAGGCGGCGGCCGGGGCGCCGGTGCCGGTGTGGCGCGGTGAGCTGTACTTCGAGACCCATCGGGGAACGCTCACGAGCCAGCTGCGGACCAAGCTCGGCAACCGCCGGTGCGAGCGGCTGTTGCGCGAGGCCGAGCTGTGGGCGGCGACTGCGGCTGCTGGTGGCGGCGACGTCGACTCCCACGAGCTGGACGCAGCCTGGCGAGAGGTGCTCACCCAGCAATTCCACGACATCCTCCCCGGCTCGTCGATCGCCTGGGTCCACGCCGACGCCGAGGAGGTTTTCGACCGCATCGCCGGCGACCTCGAAGAACGCATCACCGACCGCCTGGCCGCATTGGCTCCGACCGGCGCGGTGGTGGCCAACTCGGCGACGCTCGACCGTGCCGAGGTCCTCTCCACCGCGGCCACGCCATCGGGTGAGGGTCCCACGCAGCAGCTCCCGGACGGACGCACCGCGGCATTCGTCATCGCTCCCGGTCTCGGACTGGCGCCGCTCGCGGCCGCCGCCCTGGCGCCCGGAACCGGCGGCCGTGCTCCCCAGGTCGTAGTCACCGACCGCTCGATGTCCAACGGCCAGCTTGCAGTCAGCTGGGCCCTCGACGGCACGCTCACGTCGGTCATCGACGTCGCCCGCGGGCGCGAGCTGATCCCCGCTGGGGCGGTCGCTGCCGAGCTGCTGCTCGCTCCCGATCACCCGGTGCAGTACGACGCCTGGGACCTCGAGTCGTGGACGATCGACGCGTCGGCGCCCGTCGGACCAGCCGACTCGATCGACGTCGAGGCCGCCGGCCCACTCGTCGGGATCGTCGCGGTGAAGCGAGCGTTCGGGCCGTCGTCGGCGATCGTCCGCTACGTCCTGCGCGCCGGGTCACCGCGTCTCGACGTCCAGATCGACCTCGATTGGCAGCACGACGAGCACCTCCTGTCGATGCGCTTCCCGATCGACGTGCACTCCGACACCGCCAGCTGCGGCATCCAGTTCGGGGCCGTGCGCCGCCCGACGCACGCCTCGACGACGTGGGATGCCGCCAAGTTCGAGGTGTGTGCCCATCGCTACGTCGACGTTTCCGAACCCGACTTCGGCGTCGCCGTGCTCAACAACGGGCGCTACGGACACGGTCTGTTCGGAGGCGCGGGTCTGGGCGGTGCCCAGGGGACACAGATCCGAGTCAGCCTCGCCAGGGCGGCGAAGTACCCGGACCCCGCGGCCGACCGCGGTCAGCACGCCGTGACGCTGGCGTTGCTCCCGCACGGACCCGGGCTCGCCGACGTCGTCGCCGAGGCGGAGCGGCTCGACCTGCCGCTACGTATCGTCGGCGAGGGACCGCGTGGTGGGCCCGGCAGCGAGTTGCCGGCGCCGGTGGTGACGGTGACCGGCCGTGGCGTCGAGGTCGATGCCGTGAAGGTCGCCGACGACGGGAGTGGCGACCTCGTCGTCCGTCTGCACGAGGCGACCGGCAACCGCGTGGCCGCCACGGTCGCAACCTCCAGACGGATCGCCGCCGCCGCAGCGTGCGACCTGATGGAGGAGCCGCAGCGTCACTTCGAGGTCTCCGACGGCATCTGCGCCCTGACCCTGCGCCCGTTCCAGCTGATGACCCTGCGCCTGACCCCGGACCGCCGCCCGTGATCTTTGAGCGCTACGCGCCTCGCCCGTCGATGGCGGCCTGGTCGTAAGGCTCGATCATGATGCACTCGCCGGGGCACTCCTCGGCCGCCTCGACCGCCGAGTCGATCAGCGAGTCGGGGATTTGGGCGACGCCCTTGCCGCCGTCCGGCCCGTGCCCGGCGCCGTCGACACCGTCGAACACGATCGTCGCGCCGAAGTGACTCGCCTCCTCCTTCACGACCCACAAGCCGTCGTCACGGCCGACGAAGACATCCGGGCAGATCTCCGAGCAGATCCCGTCACCGGTGCAGAGATCCTGGTCGATCCAGACCATCAGCGTGGTTGCCATGGGTAGGAGGATAGGCGCTCGCCGGACGCGATGAACTGGCGACGCGCGTGGCGTCCGAACGTGCGACGATCACGGCATGCCCCCGCCCGGTCTCGACGGCGCTGACGCCGTCACCGTCCTGCAAATCACGGACACACATCTGTCAGCCGTCGCCGGCCTGCCGGCATCGGTGCGCTGGCTGCTCGGCCAGGTTGCGGCTGATCCGCCCGACCTCGTCGCCCTCACCGGTGACATCGTCTTCGAGGATCCCGACGACGTCGACGATCGAGAATTCGCCCAGGCCGTTTTCGCCGACCTGCCGAGCCCGCTGCTGACGATCCCGGGCAACCACGACATCGGCTTCTACGGCGAGGACGAGCAACGTCCCGGCCGGCTCGCCGCGTTCGTCGAGGCGTGGGGCAGCGACCGTTTCTCGGTCGACGCCGCCGGATGGCGCCTCGTCGGCGCCAACGCCTATCTCCTGGGTGAGCCAGAGCACGACGGCTGGCTGCGTGAAGCCGTGGCGGTCGACCGGCCCGTCGGCGTGTTCATCCACCAGCCGGTGGTCGACGACCGCCGCGACGGGTGGGAGATGCCGCCGGTGGTGTCCGCTGCCTTCGACAAGGCCATCGACGGTGCCGACGTTCGACTCGTTGCCTCAGGCCACCGCCACCGCTACGCCGACCGGGGCCGCCACGTGTGGGCTCCGTCGACCACGATCCCCGGTGAGGAGCGCGACGAGTGGAGCGACTCGAGTCTGGGCGCCGTCGAGTTCACGTTCCGCGGCGACGGCACGTTCGCTCACCGTCTGCTCCGCGTTCCTGTGGAGGCTCCCGGCCTGCCGCTCAGGGCGTGAGGTGGTCGAGGGCGACGGCCGCGTACATGGCAATACCGGTGGCCATCGCCTGCTCGTCGAACACGACGTGGTTGGAGTGGTTCGGCGCCGCCTTGGACAGGTCGACGTCTGGAGAAGTCCCACCGAGGAACATCATCGAGCCGGGCACGCGCTGGAGCACGTAGCTGAAGTCCTCGGCGCCCATGATCGGGTGGGGGAGCTCGATCACGTTCTCCGTTCCGGCCACCAGTTGGGCCAGCTCCAGGGCGTGGCCGGCGAAGCCGTCATCGTTCACCGTCACCGGGTATCCGGAGTCGATCTCGACCGTCGCCGTCACACCGTGGGCGGCGGCGATCCCCTCGGCGACGCGGCTGATGTTGCCGTGGACCCGCGTCCTCGTCGCTTCGCTGACCGCCCTGATCGTCCCCTCGATGTGGGCCGTCTCGGGGATGATGTTGTCGGTCGTGCCGGCGGAGATGCGCCCGACCGTCACGACGCAGGGATCGAACACGTCGATCGTGCGGGTCACCATCGTCTGCAGGGCCTGGACGATCTCGCAGGCGACGGGGATCGGGTCGACGGCGCGGAACGGCTCGCTGGCGTGCCCGCCCTCGCCCTTGATCGTGATCAACAGCGTGTCGGCGGACGCCATCGTCGGCCCGCCGCGGCAGGTCAGCCAGCCCGTCGGGCAGCATCGACGTGATGTGCAGGGCGAACGCTCCGGTCACCGGTGACGGCGTGCCGTCGGCCAGCGGCGGGACGTCGAGGAGGCCCTCGTCGAGCATGAACCGCGCCCCGTGCTCGCCCTCCTCGCCGGGTTGGAACATGAACAGCACCCGACCCGCCAGATCGCCGGCGTGCTCGGCGAGGAGGCGGGCCGCACCGACGAGCATCGCCGTGTGCGTGTCGTGACCGCATGCGTGCATCTGGTTGTCGTTCTTCGACGAGAACTCCAGGCCGGTGTCCTCGGCCAGCGGCAGGGCGTCCATGTCGCCGCGCAGCAGCACGGTCGGCCCCGGCTTGCCGCCGGTGAGCAGGGCGGCGACGCCGCTCGTGGTCTCGTGCACGGTGACGTCGAGGGGGAGCGGCTCGATGGCGGAAAGCACCTGCTCCTGGGTGATCGGCAGGTCGTTGCCGACCTCTGGCCAGCGATGCAGCGTCCGGCGCAGCTTCACCGCCTCCGCCAGCGCCCCCGCCGCCTCGTCGCGCAACCCCTCGACGTCGATGGGCGCGGCCCGCTCGTGCTGGTGGTCGCCACTCATGCCACCCGATCGTACGAAGCATTTCCCTTTCCGGTGTGCGCCGACGCCCAGGGGAGGCAGCACGGTGCATCACGCGCCGGCCGACACAAGGAGACGATGGATGCCCGCAGGAATGTACGGAGCCGATCCCGAGCAACTGAGCGCCCTCGGCAGCAAGCTCGTCGGCCAGAACGAACCGATCGCCCAGATCCAGTCGGTCGTGTTCACGACGCTCGCCGGGACGACGTGGCAGGGTCCCGCCCGCGACAAGTTCGAGACGGAGTGGAACGACCAGTTCAACCCCGCCCTCAACGCCCTCAAGGACGCCTTCACGGCGGCTGGCAACGAATGCACCCAACGGGCGGCGTCGCTCACCCAAGTCATGGGCGTGGCGTAGGCGCGCTAGCAGAGGCGTCGGGTCCGGCGCCCGCGACCTCTCGTCGGTAGTGCTCTTGAAGCGGATGCTGCCCGGCTGGAGCAACCGATGGGTGTACAGGGGACGGAACAGTCATGTAAACACCCATCGGTTGTCGATTCCGACGCAAGGCCGGTGCCGCACCGACTTCAAGAGCAGGCAGACGTGAGGTCGCGACGCCTGGACCCGTCGCGATCAACATCGCCCCTACGCTGGCGGCGTGAAACAGCTCGAGTTCACGATCGAGCCGTTCGTCGAGGGCAATCCTGGGCCGCACGTCCGCGCCGCCGTGGCCGCGGTCGAGTCGTTCGGAGCCACCGTCGAGTTCGGCCCGTTCGGTTCGACGTGCCAGGCGCCGGGGGCGGCGATGCCCGACATCGTCGCCGCCGTCGTCAAGGAGGCGTTCGCCAACGGCGCCACCCACGTGTCGCTGCACGTCTCGGCCACCGACGACGGGACCGCGGAGTGAGCGCTGACCAGGTGCTCGACGCCATCAAGCCGGTGCTCGACGCCGTCGGTGCCACGCTCGTGCGCCCGGACCAACGGCTGTCGTCCGACATTCCCATCGTGTGGGAGGGCGTTGTCGTCGCCGCCGTGCGGACAGCTCCGCTGCACGGCGCTCTCGACCGGCTCATCGAATCCGTCGAATCAGATCTCGGCGGGCGCCTCGGCGAGCTACGCCGCGAGGACAAGCAGCACGCCGTCCGCCTCCTTCACGAACGCGGCGCCTTCGTCCTGCGCAAGGCAGTCGACGACATCGCCGACCGCATGCACGTGAGCCGCATCACGGTCTACAACTACCTCAACGCGATCACCCGATGAGGCCCTTCGACCTCATCGGCCTCGACGCCGACGACACGTTGTGGCACAGCGAGGACTCGTTCCACGAGGTCGAGCGCCGTTACGTCGATCTGCTCACGCCTTACGTCGCCGATGGCGTCGACATCCGTGGCGCGCTACGCGCCACCGAGCAGCGGCACCTGCCGATCTCCGGGTATGGCGTCAAGGCGTTCACGTTGTCGCTGGTCGAGTGTGCCGTCACCGTGACCCAGGGCAATGTTCCGGCGAACGTGATCGGCGATGTGCTCGCCCTCGGCATGGGCATGCTGATCGAGCCGGTGCGGCTCCTCGACGGTGTCGCCGAGGTGCTTGCCGACCTCGGTCGCGACCACCGTCTGGTACTCATCACCAAGGGCGATCTCGTCCACCAGTCGCGCAAGCTCGAATCGTCGGGCCTCGCCCACCACTTCAGCCACATCGACATCGTGATGGAGAAGGACGAGGCCACCTACCGGCGGATCCTCGCCGACCTCGGCGTCGAGCCGGCGCGCTTCTGCATGATCGGCAACTCGGTGCGCAGCGACGTCCTTCCCGTGCTGGCCATCGGCGGTGCCGCCGTCCACGTCGCCTACCACGTCACGTGGGAGCACGAGATGGTCGACCACGACGGGTCGATCGTCGCCGCCGAGACGTTGCGCGACGTTCCCGCCCTTCTCCGCTGAAGACTGTGCCGCTACGTTCACCGGGCGATGGACCGTGACGACTTTCTGGCCGCGCTGCACGACGAGTCGACCGCCCTGCTGGCGGCGTCGCGCCACGCCGATCCCCGAGCTGCGGTGCCAGGCTGCCCGGAGTGGACGCCGGCCGACTTGGTGTGGCACATCGGTGAGGTTCACGACTTCTGGGGATGGATCGTCCGCGAGCGGGCGCTCGAACCCGATGCCTACGAGGACCCGACGCGGCCGGGCTCCGCCCTGCCCGTCGACGAGGCGTTCGCCGCCGTCGCCACGTTCGCCAGCGAGCGCGCCGCCGAATTGCACCGCGTCCTCGACCGACACTGATCCGTCCACGGAGGTGTGGACATGGACGCCGCAGCACGACGTCGCCTGGGTGATACGGCGGATGGCCCACGAGACGGCGGTGCACCGCGTCGACGCCGAGCACGCCGCCGGCGGCGAGCACCGCCTCGCTCCGGAGCTGGCCGCCGATGGGGTCGACGAGTTCCTCGAGTTCTTCTTCCCGCTCACCGCCGCCGAGACGCCGCCGCTCGCCGGCAGCGTGCACCTGCACTGCACGGACGCCGACGGCGAGTGGACTGTGCGACCCAGCGCGGACGGCGGCCAGACGGTTGCCCGTGACCACGCCAAGGCCGACGCAGCGTTGCGCGGCGAGGCCCACGACCTGCTCATGGTGCTGTGGCGACGCTCGCCGCTCGACAGCGTGACCGTGTTCGGCGACGCCGACCTGGCGACGGCGTTCGTCAACCGTCCATCCAACGACTGACTCCGACCGCTGCTCAGAGCTTGTGCAGTTGCACGCTCGTCACGCGGTGGTCGGCGGCCTTGTGCAGGATCAGCGAGGCCCGCTCCCGCGTCGGCAAGATGTTGTCGCGCAGGTTGAGACCGTTGATGTCGTGCCAGATGGTCGTCGCCGTGTCGCGGGCCTCCTCGTCGGTCAGCGCGGCGAAGTGACGGAAGAAGCTGTTGGGATCCTTGAACACCGTCTCGCGCAGGGCCATGAAGCGGGCGATGAACCAGGCGAGGATGTCGGACTCCTCGGCATCGATGTAGATCGAGAAGTCGAAGTAGTCGCTCACGAACTCGGTGGCGCGACTGCCGACCTGGAGGACGTTGAGCCCCTCGAGGATGAGGATGTCCGGCTGGCGGACGAACGTCTCCTCGTCCTCGAGCACGTCGTAGACGACGTGGCTGTACACGGGGGCGCGCACCTCGCCGGCCCCGCTCTTGACGTCGCGCAGGAACGCCAGCAACCGGCGCGTGTCGTAGCTCTCAGGGAACCCCTTGCGGGCCATCAGGCCACGTTCTTCGAGGACCGCGTTGGGGTGGAGGAAACCATCGGTGGTGACGAGGTCGACATGGGGATGATCTGGCCAGCGCGACAGCAGCGCCTGCAGGATGCGGGCGAACGTGCTCTTGCCGACGGCAACGCTGCCGGCCACACCGATCACGTACGGAACACGCGGCGCCATCTGCCCGAGGAACGTCGAGGACACGCGTGCCAGCTCCTGCGACGCGCTGACGCGCAGGTTGAGCAGGCGCGACAGCGGGAGGTAGATGGCTGTGACCTCCTCGAGGTCGATCTGCTCGTTGATGCCGCGGAGCTTGTCGAGGTCCTCCTGCCGCAACGTCAGCGGTGTCGCCGCCCGCAGCGCCGCCCAGTCGTCGCGGTCGATCGTGACGTAGCGGCTCTCCGCGCCTGACATCGTCACCGACCATACGCTGCAGCCGTGGCCACGGCGCAACCGTCATCGACGAGTGACGACGCCCGGCAACGGCGACGGCGGCGTGGTGATTTTGCGACGCCGATGGATCTCGTTCGACCGCGTCGTCGACGCCGTGATGCCTCCGATCGACCCCGGTCAACGCGTCAGCGTTCTCGACCCGGCGTGCGGCGATGGTCGCTTCCTGGCCGCCGCCGCCGACCACGTCGTCGGAGCCGGCGGGACGGCGGTGCTCCACGGCGTCGACGTCGACGCCGCCGCCGTCGACGCGGCGCGCACGTTGCTCTCCGGACGTGGCGAGGTCCGCGTCGAGGTCGGCGACGCCCTCACGCGGGATTGGGGCAACTCGACGTACGACGTCGTCGTCGGCAACCCTCCGTACCTTTCCCAGCTCGCCGCCGCCACGACCCGCGGCCGGGCAAGCACTCGGGGCGGCGGCCCCTACGCCGACGCCGCCGCCGAGTTCCTCGTCCTCGCCGTCGGCCTCGCCAGGCCGGGCAGTGGCCGAGTTGGTCTGCTGCTCCCGCAGTCGATCCTCGGCTCCCGCGACGCCGGACCGGTGCGCACCCGCATCGAGCAGCTGGCCGAGCCGATCTGGTCATGGTGGTCCCCGCGACTGCACTTCGACGCCTCGGTGTTCGTCTGTGCCGTCGGCTTCCGGCGCAACGGACATGTTTGCTCTGGGAACCGGAGGACTGTGGGCGACGACCGCGAGACCGTGTGGACCGGCATCGTCACCCGCGCGATGGGAATCCCCGACAAACCACCTGTCGCGGCAGTCGGACGCGTCGGCGACCACGCGGCGATCACTGCCAACTTTCGCGACGAGTACTACGGCCTGATCCCAGCCGTCGGCGATCACCCGTTCGGTCCCCGGTTCGTCACGAGCGGGGCGATCGATCCCAACCGCTGTCGCTGGGGCGAGCGGCCCGTGACGTTCAACCGGCGACGCTTCGAACGGCCCCGGGTGGACGTGACTCGGCTCGACGAGCGGATGCGCCGGTGGGCGCGCCGGATGGCCGTGCCGAAGCTGTTGATCGCCAACCAGACACGCGTCCTCGAGTGCGTGGCGGATCGCCGCGGGACGATGCTGCCCGCCGTTCCCGTCCTCACCGCCCGCCCGATCACGTCCGGCGACGCGGAGCTGTCGGCGCTCGCCGCGGTGCTGTCGTCGCCACTCGCCTCGGCGTGGCTGTGGCACGCTGCCGCCGGCACCGGGCTGTCGGCCCGAACGGTCCGGCTGCGCCCTGCCCTGGTCGCCGCCGTGCCGTGGCCGGAGCGTGCGCTGGAGCCGGCGATCGCGGCTTACGACGCCGGCGACCTGACCGGTAGCGCCATCGCCGTGCACCGTGCGTACGGAATCGCCGAGGGCGACGGCGAGCGTCTGCTGCGGTGGTGGACGGCGTGGTTGCCGTCTCGATCGTCGCGGGACCGCGCAGCGTGACGCGACGTCTGCCAGTCTCGGCGCTGGTTGCTGTCACGCTGGCGGTGTCCGCGGCGGGGTGCGGCGGCGAGCGCGAACTCGTCGGCCTCACCCGTGATCCCGAGCCGGTGGTCGACGTGGCCACCGTTCCGGACGTCAGCCGTGACGGCGAATCGTTCCGGTTCGTCGCCGCCGAGGACGGGCTGCTCGTCGTGTTCTTCGGCTACACCAACTGTCCCGACGTCTGCCCGACGACCCTCGCCGAGTTGCGCCGCGGCATCGATGAGCTCGACGCCGAGGACGCCGAGCGGATCGACACGGTCATGGTCAGCATCGACCCCGCCCGCGACCGTGATCTCCTCGCCGAGTACGTCGACAGTTTCGTCCCCCAGGCCCACGCCGTCGCCACCGACGACGAGGCCCTGTTGCAGCAGATCACCCTCGCCTTCGGCGTCAGCTACCAGGTGACGACCCGCCCCAACGGCGACGTCGACGTCTCCCACTCCGACACCGGGCTGTTCGCCGTCGACGACACCGGGACGTTGGTGATCACCTGGCCGTACGGTTCGAGCAGCGACGACATCGCCGGGGACCTCGAACAGCTGCTCGCCGACCGCGCATGAGGAGGTCCGCCGCCGTCGCCATCGGCGCGATGGCGGCAGTCCTGCCGGCCGGCGTCGCCCACGCCGACCCAGCCGTGCCGACGGACTACGCCACCGAGATCGTCGCCATCGAACCGGCGACACCATCGATCGACGTCGGGGTGATCGGCGGCGACTCGTTCGTCGAGCTGACCGTCGAGCGGGGCACCGACGTCGTCGTGCTCGGCTACTGGGGCGAGCCGTACCTCCGGTTCAACAGCGACGGCACCGTCGAGGAGAACCGCCGTTCGCCGACCGTTGCCGAGAACGAGAGCCGCTACGGCGGGTCGTCGTCGACCGGAGTCGCCGATTCCGCCGGTGAGTCGGAATGGGCCGAGGTCGCCACGGACGGCAGTTACGCCTGGCACGACCACCGCGCCCACTGGATGAGCCCCGACCCGCCCCCGGGCGGGCGCGGCGACCAGGTGCTCAGCGGGGTGATCCCGCTGCAGGTCAACGGCGACGACGTGGAGGTCTCGGTGGCCGTGATCTGGGAGCCGGCGCCGTCCCGCGTCCCGTTGGTGGCGGGCGCCGTGATCGCCGGGTTCGCCGTGATGATCGTGCTGTCCGCCCGTCATCGCATCGCCTGGGTGCTGGCCATCACCGGAGCGGCGGCAGCAGGCATCGGCTGGTGGCAGGTCGTCTCGGTACCGCCGGAGACCGGTCCGTCGTCGATCTCGTGGTTGTTGCCGGCGATCGCCGCGGCGGTGGCGCTCGTCGCCGTGACGCTCGGCCGCTCGCTCGTGTCGCACGCTCTCGTCGTCCTGTCGGGACTGCAGCTGGCGTTGTGGGCGTTCATACGTCGCGACGGACTCGTCAAGGCGCTGCTGCCGACCGACGCCCCGTTCTGGCTCGACCGTGGCGTCACCGCGGCGGCGGCGGTCGGTGGGCGTCGCCGGGATCGCCGCCGGCGTGCTCGGCATGCTCCGCCTGCCTGCCGCCGAGGGCTAGGGCCGGTGGCCGTTCATTGCGTTCCCCGGCCACGCAGGCCGCTTGCGGGCTCTCCAAACTGATCCGTGGGTCCGTCCTGTCGATGAACGGGTTCGGCCGATGCGCGGTGGCAGTCGCAGGCTCCGGAAACCGTGGCGTGGTGGCGTCGTGGCGGCGTTCGCGCCGGCACGGGGACTCTGAGCTGTCGCAGCAGGTTTGTGCTGTTTGCGCTCACAGTTCGCGGCGTCGACTGGGCGGACGGCGACAAGTGCCGACGCAGAGGTCACGAAACAGGCTGTTGCGAAATGGCCGGTGTTCGCATCTTCATGCATCGACTCGCATGTCCATGCACTGCCGGCCGCAACCGATGGGTGTACAGGGGACGGAACAGTCAGGTAAACACCCATCGGTTGTCGATTCCGGAAGACGACCGGCTTGTGGCCGCATGTTCATGCACGGCCCTGTCAAATTCGCAACAGCCTGGAAACGGTCCTGTCTGTCGGCACTTCGGACTCTTTCCGTGCCAAGCGGACATCAGAGTCCCCGGCGGCGAGCCGCAGCCAGCGATCACCTGCTTCCAGAGCCAAGACGCCCGACCGGCGCGACGACCATACCCACGGAGGGCAGGTCGGTTGTGGCCGCTCCCTCGCTGGCGCTCGGTCGCTCGCATCGGTGAGCGGATCGTCAACGTGGCCGATGTCATGGATGCGGCGGTGGATGGCGACCGTACCGTGAACGGTGTTGGAGCGAGGTGTTGACCCACCGCCACCGGGTCGTCATCATCGGCGCCGGGTTCGGCGGATTGGCGGTCGCCAAGGGGCTTGCCAAGGCGCCGGTCGACGTCGAGATCGTCGACGCCAACAACTTCCACCTGTTCCAACCGCTGCTGTACCAGGTCGCCACCGCCGGACTCGACGCCGACGACGTCGCCTACGCCGTGCGTGGCGTGTTCCGTGGCCAGCGCAACGTCACCGTGCACATGGCGACGGTCACCGGCATCGACCTCGACACCCGGACGGTGACGCTCGACCGCGGCGACGGCCTCGTCGACGAGTTGCGCTACGACACGCTGGTCGTCGCCGCCGGGGCCGTCTCGACGTCGTACGGGATCGACGGGGTCGACGAGCACACGATCCCGCTGAAGGACCTCGACGACGCCCTCGACCTCCGCCTCGCCGTGCTGGAGCGCTTCGAGCGGGCCGCGGCCGACCCCGCCAGCGTCGCCCGCGGCGAGCTCAACGTCGTGCTCTGCGGCGGCGGACCGACCGGCGTCGAAACCGCCGGGGCGATGATGGAGCTGTTCACCCGGGTGCTCGCCAAGGACTTCCCGAACATCGACGTGCGATCAGCCCGGGTCGTGCTCGTCGAGGCGGCGCCGCGCTTGCTCGGGGCGATGTCCACCAAGTCGAGCGACCGGGCGAGACGTACGCTTTCCCGGCGCGGCGTCGAGGTCAAGACGGGTGTGGGCGTCGACCGGATCAGCACCGACGGAAACCGGCGCCTCGTCCATCTCGCCGACGGCACCGTGCTTCCCGCCGGTGTCGTCGTGTGGGCGGCGGGCGTGCGCGCCAGCCCGCTCGCCGAACAGCTCGGTGTCGAGCTCACCAAGGGCGGGCGCATCGTCGTCGACGCCGACCTCACGGTGCCCGGGCACCCCGACGTGTTCGCCATCGGCGACATCGCCGCCTCGCCCGTCACGGTCGTCGGCGGGACTGAGGGGACGGCGCTCCTGCCGCAGGTCGCCCAGGTGGCGATCCAGGGTGGCCACCACGCTGCCAGACAGATCATCCGCCGGCTCGCCGGTGCGCCGAGCGAGCCGTTCCGCTACCGCGACAAGGGCACGATGGCGACGATCGGCCGCAACGACGCCGTGACCGAGCTACCCAACGGCGTGCGTCTGTCGGGGCTGCCCGGCTGGCTCGCCTGGCTCGGGCTCCACCTCGTCTACCTCATCGGCTTCCGCAACCGGGCCAACGTGCTGCTCAACTGGGCGTGGAACTACGTCACGTACGACCGCCACAGCCGCATCGTCGCCGCCCGCGACGTTCGCCGCGCCCGCGACCGCACGAATTAGCGCCGCCCGCGGGCGTTCCGCAGAGCGAGCCGCACCGATTTGGTGCGCGTGGCTCCGCAGATCGGGTTCAGCGGAGGTCGGTGATCGCCGCGATCAGGTCGTCGTAGCTCAGCGCGCCGGTGTGGTGCAGTGCGACCGCGCCGTCGGCGTCGACGATCACCGTCGATGGCAGCTCGGCGATCTCCAACTCCGCCGGCGAACGCCCCTCCAGTATCGATGAACTGCTCGTAGGTGACACCGAGTTCGTCGAGGAAGGCAACTGACTCGCCAGGCTCGAAGCCCTCGTCGAGGCCCACGAAGCGCACCGCCGGATGCTCCTCGCTCGCTCGCTGGAACTCGGGCAGCTCGGTCCGGCAAGGCCCGCACCACGTCGCCCAGAAGTTGAGGACGGCCGGTCCCGTCGAGCTCGCCGGTGTCGAGCTCGGCCGCCTGCTGCGGGAAGTCGGGCGCCGCCGGCATCACGATGGCAGGAAGCGCTTGGGCGCCGTCGCCGCCGCAGGCGGCGACCAAAAGGACTACCGCGAGGGTTCGCCAGAGCGGAGGACCCTTCCAACTCTTTGGTCGCTGTGAGGTTGTTACTGGCCGGGAATCGACCAGAGACACAAATCGCGCCCGCTTCAGCGGTTCCACGGGGCGGTCGGCGACACGGCGCCGTCTCCGCCGGTGAGCACCTCGAAGCCGTCGTCGGTGACGAGGATCGTGTGCTCGAACTGGGCCGTGCGCTTGCCGTCGGCGGTGACCGCCGTCCAGTCGTCGTCCCACATGCGGAAGTGCCACGAGCCGATGCTGATCATCGGTTCGATCGTGAACGTCATCCCCGGGCGCATCGTCAGCGAGCTGCGGGCGTCGAAGTAGTGGAGCACCTGGATGTCGCCGTGGAACTGCTCGCCGATGCCGTGCCCGACGAACGCCCTGATGACGCCGTAGCGGTACTTCTTGGCGTGCGTCTCGATCGCCTTGCCGATGTCGCTGAGCGGGCGGCCCGGCTTGACCGCCTCGATGCCGAGCCACATCGCCTCCTCGGTGACGCGGACGAGCTGCCGGCTCGCCGGGTCGACGTCGCCGACGAGGAACGTGGCGTTGGTGTCGCCGTGGACGCCACCGTGATAGGCGGTGACGTCGAGGTTGACGATGTCACCGTCCTGCAACGGCCGCGAGTCGGGGATGCCGTGGCAGATCACCTCGTTGACCGAAGTGCAGACGCTCTTGGGGTAGCCGTTGTAGTTGAGCGGCGACGGATAGCTGTCCCGCTCGATGTACAGCTGGTGGACGTAGGCGTCGATCTCTTCTGTCGTCACGCCTGGCTGCGACCTTCTCGCCGGCGAGGCGGAGGATCTCGGCGGCGAGCTTGCCGGTGACGCGCATCCGATCGATCGTCTCGGCGGACTTGATCCGCGGCTCGCCGAGGTCGTGGACCTCGCCCGTGTCGGCGTACGGGGGCCTGGCGATGTGCTCCGGCACTGGACGCATCGGGCTGACGATGCCCTGCAGCACGTGGCCCTCGCTGCGCCGGTGGCAGCGCTTGTACTTGCGGCCGCTCCCGCACCAGCACGGGTCGTTGGCGTGGGGCAGCACCTCGGGGGGCTGGGCGTGCGGCGCCTGGACGACCGTTGTGGACTGCATCGCAGTCAAGGATAGGACGGTCGGCGACGTCGTCGCTCAGCCCGAAGTCACAGCGAGCTGGGATTGACATATTCCGATATCGGCATATTATGGCGGTGTGGCTCGGTCAGCGACGACGACGGATGCGTTCAGCGCCGTCGCTGAGGCGAGCCGGCGTGAGCTGCTCGACGCCATCGGCGACGGGGAGGTCACGGTGGGCGAGCTCGTCGACCGGCTCGGCCTCAGCCAGCCGCAGGTGTCCAAGCACCTCGGCGTGCTGCGGGCGGTCGGCCTCGTGCTCGTCCGCGCCGATGGGCGACGTCGGTGGTACCGGGTCAACGGTGCCGCCCTCAAGCCCATCCACGACTGGGCGCGCTCGTTCGAGCGCACCTGGAACGTCCGGCTCGATCAACTCGACGACCTCCTCGCCGAGCTCCGGTCCGGGCACCCACAACCCCCCGACAACGATTCCTCAGAAACGGAGCACCAACCATGACCACCAGTACCGGAAACCGCCACGGCTCGGCCGTCGTCACCCTCCCGTCCGACACCGAGATCCTCATCACCCGCAAGTTCGACGCCTCCTCGGCGCTGATCTTCAAGGCCCTCACCACCCCCGAGCTCGTCAAGCGCTGGTGGGGGTTCGACACGTCTGTCTGGAAGGTCTGCGACATCGACCTGCGGGTCGGTGGATCGTGGCGGTACGTCATCCAGGACGACGAGATGGAAGTCGGCTTCCACGGCGTCTACCGCGAGATCGACGCACCGCGCCGGATCGTGTCGACCGAGGCCTTCGAAGGGCTCGCGGCGATGGGCATCACCGACGATCCCGACTCGGTGGCGTCGGTCAACACGGTGACTCTCGAGGAGGTCGACGGCGTCACGACGATGTCGACGCTCGTCCAGCACGTCACCAAGGAGCATCGCGACGGCCACATCGAGTCCGGCATGGAAGGCGGCATGCAAGTGTCGTTCGACCGTCTCGAGGACCTCGTGACGAGCGACTCGGTCTGAGCGGGCGGCGGCGACTGACAAGTAGCGTGGCGTCGGTGCCACGCCCTGCAGTCGCCGCCGTCAGGCCGACGCCGACCGACGAGGAGGCGGCGGCGATCGCCGCCGCCATCGACCAGTTGTGGCCGCGGGCGGACACGGGCGACGACACGTCGCGCCGGCAGTCGGCGTGGAAGTTCAGCGGGCGTTGGTGGACCCAGCCGATCCCCCTGCGGCGCGCCCGCCCGTGGACCTAGGTCAGGGCACTCCCGTGGCCGCCGAGGCGGACCGCACCGAGCTGACGACGGTGTCGACGGTCAGCGCGACGTTCCACCGTGGGACCGAGGTCACGGTCGTCGAGGGGCTCGAACCGGCGACGCCCTACGAGCACCACGGCATCGCCTACTCGACGCTGCCGCAGCCCGCCGGGGCCCTGCGCTGCTCGAGTGGCCACGGTCAACGACGTCCACTTCGGCGAGACCGAGGCCGGCCGCATCGGCCCCGACGAGCGCGGCCCGATCATGCGAGTACCGCCGGGTTCGTCGCCCTATCCGGAGTTGATGAACCGGGCGGCCGTCGCCGAGCTGCTCGTCGCCGACGATGTCCAACCGTTCGCTGCCGTGATCGCCAAAGGCGACCTGACCGCGGACGGCCTGCCCGAGGAGTTCGCCACCTTCGAGGAGTGCTACCGCACGCCCTTCGCCGAGCGGCTGTACGCCGTGCGCGGCAACCACGACTGCGCCGCCGGCCAGGAGCAGTATTCGGAGGACCAGTGGATCGAGCTGGACGGGCTCGCCATCGCCCTCGTCGACACGGCGATCCCGGGTCACGCCCACGGCGCCGTGAGCACCGAGCAAGTGGAGTGGCTCGACACCATGGCCGATGAGTCGACCGACCCGGTAGTCGTGATGGGACACCACCCCCAGTACCTCGGCGCCGAACCCGACGACCCGGCCTTCTCGCTCACCCCTGACTCGAGTGCCGCCCTCGACGAGGTGTTCGCCCGGCGCCCGGCGATCGTCGCCTACACCGCCGGCCACACCCACCGCCACCGCGTCCAGCGGGCGGGTGGCGGCGTGCCGAGCATCGAGGTCGGATGCGTGAAGGACTTCCCGGGCACGTGGGCGGAGTACCAGGTCTACGACGGCGGGATCCTGCAGATCGTCCACCGCATCTCGTCCCCCGAAGCGCTGGCCTGGAGCGAGCAGTGCCGCGCCCTGTACGCCGACTTCGGCGTCGACTACACGGTGTACGCCCTCGGCCGCCTCGAGGACCGCTGCCTGCTGATCCCCTACCGCTGACGCACCGGGGATCCGCGACACCGTTACACCCCCTTGTCATGCTCTTGGCATGAACGTGATCGCTGTCACAGCCATCGTGGCCGTGGCCCTCCTGGCCGTTGTCGGCATCTCTCTCGCCGTCACGGCGTCGGCACGGCGGTCGTTCGCCGTCGCCACGGGCGATCTCCAACGGCGCCATCTCGAAGAGCGCGATGCCGCCGTCGCCGCCGCCCTGCGCCAGGTCGACGTGCTCAACCGCAGCCATCTCGATCAGGCCTCGGGGCGTCTGCAGGCCGGCCTCGATGCCAGCAAGGACGTCATCGGCGCCAACCTGGAGGCCGTCCGGGCGGAGATGCGCGGCGAGCTCAATCGCCTCGGCGAGTTGGTCGCTGCCCTCGGCGATGCCAGCGCCCAGCGGTTCGGCCAGGTCGACGCCTCATTGCGCAGCCACGCCGAGGTCGCCGCCACCCTGGCCAACACCACGAGGTCGCTGCACGAAGCGCTGGCCAACCCGCAGGCACGAGGGCAATGGGGCGAGCGGATGGCCGAAGACGTGTTGCGCCTCGCCGGCTTCGTCGAGAACGTCAACTATCGCAAGCAGTCCCAACTGCGCAGCGCCGGCTGGCGACGGTGCCTCCGGACGTCCGGACTTCACGTTCGACCTGCCCAAGGGCCACGTCCTGCACATGGACGTCAAGTTCCCGCTCGCCGCCTACCTGCGCTACCTCGCCGCCACCACCGACACCGAGCGCGCCGAGCACCTCAAGGCGTTCCTGCGCGACGTGCGGGCCAAGGTCAAGGACCTCGCCCGGCGCAACTACCACGAGGGCGAGCAGCGCTCGGTCGACTACGTCTTGCTGTTCCTCCCCAACGAGCAGCTCACCGGGTTCATCCACGAGCACGATCCGGCGCTGCTCGACGACGCTCTCGGCCAGCGCGTCGTGATGTGCTCGCCGCTCACGCTGTTCGCCTTCCTGGGCGTGATCCGCCAGGCCTTCGACAACTTCGTCGTCGAGCAGCGCAGCGTCGAGATCCTCGAGTTGGTCGGCCAGTTCGGCGTGCAGTGGCGCAAGTACACGGCCTCCGCCGACAAGCTGAAGCGGCACTTCGTCTCCCTCCACAACGAGTTCGACGAGCTCACCACCACTCGCGAACGGGCGCTCGACCGCTCGGTTCGCCAGATCGAAGGTCTACGCGAGCAGCGCGAGCTGCCGTCCGACGACGTGCCGCCACTGCGCGCCGTCGGCGACGGCGGGTAGCGCCGCCATGCCATCCCGGTAAGACTCCAGCTGTCATGTCGCAGCCAGAGCTCGACTTTATCTCTGGGCATCCGACCGGATCCGACGGCGCGCCCGGCGACCTCCAGCCCGAGGGCACGTTCACCGTCAGCCAGCTCGCCGACCTCATCAACACGCGCCTGCGGGCCGGCTACGACGACGGGGTCTGGGTGCGCGGCGAGATCCAGGGCTGGAGCTCGCGGGGCCCGCACGCCTACTTCACCCTCGCCGACGACCAGGCCGACTCGAAGGCCGTGATCCAGGTGGCCTTCTTCGCGCCGCAACGCGAGCGGCTGCGCCGTCTCCTCGAGCGCCACCAGCTCGTCCTCGGCGACGGCATGAAGGTGCGCATCCACGGATACCTCGACTTCTACGCCCCCACGGGACGACTGAGCCTGAAGATGGGCGGGATCGACCCACGCTTCACGCTGGGTGACCTCGCCCAACAGCGCGACCAGGTGCTCCGCCGGCTCCTCGCCGGCCGGCACCTCGACCGCAACAAGCGTCATCCGCTGAGCCCGGTGCCACTCCGCGTCGGCGTCGTCACGAGTGTCGGCAGCGCGGCCTGGCACGACTTCGAGAATGAGCTGAAGAGCAGCGGCATCGGATTCCGACTCACCGTGTGCGACGTCCGCGTCCAGGGCGATCGTGCCGTGGCGATGGTCGCTCGCGGCATCGAGCTGTTGGCCGGCCGGCCGCTCGACGCCGTCGTCGTCATCCGCGGTGGGGGAGCGCGCAACGAGCTGGCCGTGTTCGACGCCGAAGCGATCGCCATGGCCATCGCCACGGCGGGACTGCCGGTGCTCACCGGACTCGGGCACGAAGTCGATCGCAGCATCGCCGACGAGGTCGCCCACAGCTCGTTCAAGACTCCGACGGCGTGCGCCCAGTTCCTCGTGCAGTCCGCCCGCGACTACCTCGGCCGCGCCGAGCGGGCGTACGGGGCGGCGACCGAGCGGGCCCGCGAGCGTCTCGACGGCGCCGAGCAGCGCCTCGGGGATCGCGCCCATCGCATCGCCCGACGCACCCACGCCGCCGTCGGTCGCGCCGATGAGGGGTTGATGTCACGGGCCGCAACGCTGCGCCGCGGCGCTGCTCGCCAGCTCGCCGCGGCCGATCGTCGTCTCACGCTGGCGTCGTCGCAGCTGCTCGTGCGACCACAGCAGCTGCTCGCCGCCGAGCAGCGCCACCTCGACGCCCTCGCCGCCAGAGCGAGAACGCTCGACCCCGTGGCCATGCTCGATCGCGGCTGGACGATCACCCGCCTGGCGGACGGAACGATCGTGCGATCGTCCGCCGAGGTCGAAACGGGCGATCCGATCGAGACGCAGTTCGCCGACGGCCGGTTGCTCAGCACCGCGACCGGTCGCACCGAGGAGACTTCACGATGACCGATCGACCCGATGAGGCAACGCCCACCAGCGAGCTCGGCTACGCCAGCGCCCTCGCCGAGCTGGAACGGATCCTCGGCGAGCTGGAAGCGAGCGACGTCGACGTCGACCAGCTCGCCGACCGCGTGGCCAGGGCGACAGCGCTGATCGCCGTGTGCCGGCAGCGCATCGGTTCGGCCCGCACGCGCATCGACGAGGTCATCGCCGACCTCGACGGACCGCCCGCCACGACCGACACATGATTGCGACGCAGCCGCCTGCCAGCCTCGCCGCCATCGCATCGCGGGTCACCGAGCGAGTTGTCAGTTTCGTCACCGCCGCAGGGGAGCGCTGGACAGCCCTCGACGGCGACCTTGCCGGCCCCTTCAACGAGATCCGCAGGATGGTCGAGGCCGGCGGCAAACGCCTGCGCCCGGCGTTCTGCCAGTGGGGGTTCGTCGGCGCCGGTGGCGACCCCGACGACCAACGCGTCGTCGATGCCGGAGCAGCGTTCGAGCTGATGCACGCCTTCGCTCTGTTCCACGACGACGTGATGGACGACGCGTCGAGCCGCCGGGGCGAGCCGACGACGCACGCCGTGTACGCCGACACCCATCGCCTGGCCGGCTGGTCGGGGGAGTCCCGCCGGTTCGGCGAGGGGGCGGCGATCCTCGTCGGCGACCTGGCGCTCGTGCTGGCCGACGAGCTGCTGGTTGGCGCCTCCGATCCGGTGTGGCGGATGTGGAACGAGCTGCGCACCGAGCTCAACATCGGCCAGTTCCTCGACATCGTCGGCTCGGTGCGGAGCGAGCGGCGGATCGACAAGGCCGAACGGATCGCCCGCTACAAGAGCGGCAAGTACACGATCGAGCGTCCGTTGCATCTCGGTGCCCTGCTCGCCGCGCCCGATCGAGCCAATGAGCTGCTGCCACAGCTGTCGCGCTACGGGCTGCCCCTCGGCGACGCGTTCCAGATGCGCGACGACGTGATGGGCGTGTTCGGCGACTCGGCAGTGACTGGCAAGCCCGTTGGTGGCGATCTCCTCGAAGGCAAGCCGACGCCGTTGCTGGCTCGCGCCGTCGCCGGAGCGACGCCAGCGCAGCTCGCCGTGCTCGATCGGGTCGGCGCCGCCGACCTCGACGCAGACGACGTCGCCGCGATCCAGCAGGTGATCGTCGACACCGGCGCTCTGGACGAGCTGGAGGCGGCCATCGAGCGCCTGAGCGACGAGGCCATCGAGTCGCTCGTGACGATCGACATCACCGATGTCGCCCGCCGCGAGCTCGCTGAACTCGCCCACTACGTCGTCGGTCGCGCCGGATAGTGCCCTACGATTTCGGCCCATGCGATCGCACTGGTCGTTGCCGACCCTGGTTGTGGTCGCCGCAGCCGTCGCCATCGGCGGGTGCTCGAAGGATGACGATCCAGAAGGTGGGCCGACGCTCCCGCCGATCGCCACGTCGTCGACGACATCGACGACCGCGGTGACGGCGACGACGCTCCCGCAGTACTACGAGGTGCGCCGCGGCGACACGCTGACCCTGATCGCTGCCGCCTACTCGATCCCGGTGAAGGCGTTGATGGACGCCA
Organism: Ilumatobacteraceae bacterium; assembly: GCA_963732335.1. GTDB lineage: Bacteria > Actinomycetota > Acidimicrobiia > Acidimicrobiales > Ilumatobacteraceae > Desertimonas. The sequence continues at coordinate 128,685 of CAVSZO010000005.1, forward strand.
ACCAGCTCACCAACCCCGACGACATCGCCGCCGGGCAGTTCCTCATCATCCCCCGACGAGAAGACATCGTCGCCGTGTCGTTGCCGCCGACCGTGCCGGGCCAGACCCCACCGCCCATGCCCACGCTCGCCGGCGCGACGACCGTCCCCCTGACGACTACTGCTCCCTAGGGTGCTCCGATTGCGGAGGACCCGGCCCCTAGGCTGGCGGCCCATGAGCTCGTTCTGGCCCACGGCTGACCACTGGAGCACCCAGATCCCGCTGGCGACCCCGCATCCGCGCCTCGCCGCCCTCGACGCGTCCGGGTTCGTCGCGTTGACCGACGCCGACTTCGAGGTTCCACCCGAGCAGTACCTCGCCCTCGAGTACATGGACTGGAAGAGCGGCGGGGACACCAACTTCGCCCCGATCGCCTCGGCCGACGGCCAGCTCGACTGTCGGGGTTTCTGGGACAAGGGCAAGACCGACAAGGACGCCATCTGGACCTCCAACGCCGAAGTCGTCCCCGGCGTCCGCGACTACGTCGAGTCGGTCGGTGCCAACTTCGGTCGGGTCCGGATCATCAAGCTCGAGCCGCAGACCCGCGACGAGGCGATTCGATCGATCCACCGCGACGACAACAATCGCTTCAACCCTGTCGACGAGGGATGGGTGGTGCGCTCGTGGGTCGAGCTCACCGACAACCCGGACAGCTACATGCTGCTGATGGACAACGGTCCTGACGGACTTCCCGATCGCGACACCGAGATCCGCGTCCCGCTGCACAAGGGCGCCCGCTTCCTCGTCGACACGCAGCGCCTCTGGCACGTCGTCGTGCACAACGGCGACGCTCCCCGCGTACGCGCTGATCACCAGCTTCGAGTCCGGCCCGACGCTCGAGCGCTGGGTCGAGACACAGCGCTCGCCCGTCCCCGCGGCCTGAACTCTCTCAGCGAAAGAATCCGCGGACACCCGCGTGTAGTTCGGCGCGGCGGCGCTATCTTGTCGCCGCTCCTCGCTTGGCGGCATTCGGCTCGGCGGAGTCGAAACGGAGCATCGAGGCGGCACGGCGATGGAGTGATCAACCGCGTGGCGGCGTCGCGGTGCGAGTCCCGTCGTGAGGAGTCAGTGTTGTCGAGTGTCGGTCTGCGCGACCGCCGCACGGAACGACAAGCGAACGGGCCCGGGAGTCGACTCCCGGGCCCGACACTGCGCCGTGTCTGAGCCGCCGAGAAATTCTCACCAGTAGGTTGCGAGCAGTCGCAATGTCGCTAGAGTGCGCCGACTCGTTGCGGCGGTAACAGGACTCGATGTCGAGTCCGGCGGCGAGCTCACAAAGGCGGAAACTTCATGAAGCTGGCGGGTAAGCGGCTGCGCCTCGGCGCGGCCGCGCTTCTCACAATGGCTGGTGTTGCCCTGGTGGCGCCCAACCTGGTGTCGGCGCACAACTCGTGGCCTGCGGGCGACGGCGGCGGGGTCGGCATCACGTCCGGCCCCCTCTGTGACGATGGCTCTGGCAATGGCAGCGTCACCCTCTACGGCCCATCGGGCACCACGTTCGCGCTCACCAACGGCGGTGGCGGTTGGACCATCCCGGGCGGGCAGGGCTACGTCGAGGTCACTGGCCTCGCTGCCGGCACGTACAGAGCAGATCCGGGCAACATCAAGATCGACATCCCGGAGTGCGGGAACGGGATGGACGCCTCGTCGGCGACGGCGAAGCCCGAGCCCGAGACCCCGAAGAAGGTGTTCGTCTGTAAGTACGTTGGTACTCCCGGCGTTGACGAGCAGCTCCAGTCGCGGGAACAACCCGATCGACGGTGAGTGTCAACTCGATTCCTGGCTATCAGGAGGGCGTTAACCCAATCGGCATGGAGTTCGCCGACCAGCACGGGCGGTCGATCGTGATTGCCTGGTCGGAACAGCGGGGGGGCGGTCAGTCCGACGAGCCGACGATCGACGACTGCCCGTCGCCAGAGCAACCGCAGGAAGTTCCCCCGCAGTACCACTACGACGCTCCGACGTGTGACGCCAACGGCGTGCTCGATGTGAGTGGCGGGACCGGCTACAGCTGGGTCCTCAATGCCGATGGCAGGTACACGGCGGTTGCGGCCGACGACTACGTGTTGGTTGATCGACCCAAGTCCGATCGGCCCGTTCCCGATCGAACAGTTGACCGGTGAAGCATGCGAGACACCACCGACCCCGAAGAAGGTGTTCGTCTGTAAGTACGTTGGTACTCCCGGCGTTGACGAGCAGCTCCAGTCGGGGAACAACCCGATCGAGGTGAGTGTCAACTCGATTCCTGGCTATCAGGAGGGCGTTAACCCAATCGGCATGGAGTTCGCCGACCAGCACGGGCGGTCGATCGTGATTGCCTGGTCGGAACAGCAGGGGGGCGGTCAGTCCGACGAGCCGACGATCGACGACTGCCCGTCGCCAGAGCAACCGCAGGAAGTTCCCCCGCAGTACCACTACGACGCTCCGACGTGTGACGCCAACGGCGTGCTCGATGTGAGTGGCGGGACCGGCTACAGCTGGGTCCTCAATGCCGATGGCAGGTACACGGCGGTTGCGGCCGACGACTACGTGTTGGTTGATGACCCAAGTCCGATCGGCCCGTTCCCGATCGAACAGTTGACCGGTGAAGCATGCGAGACACCACCGACCTTGCCCCCCGTGGCGCAGAGCGCTGAGATTGTCTGCACATCGTCGGGTCCCGACTTCGGAGCGTGGCGCGTCAGCAACAAGAGCTCCGAGTTCTCGGTCGAGGTCTTCTTCGGTGGCAACAAGGTGCTCGACCTCGCTCCTGGGGCCTCGGATGTCTTCAACCACATCGGAGACTCCGCGACAATCACCCTGAAGTGGACCAATGGGTACTCGGGCCCATTCTCCGGCAACGGCGATTGCACATACGAGCCGCCGGCGACGACGCAGCCGCCGACGACGACGCAGCCGCCGACGACGACGCAGCCGCCGACGACCGACGACGAGCCGCCGACGACGACCGAGCCGGCTGGCCTGGACATCTCGGCGATCGGTCCGGTGTGCCTCAGGGACGCGCCGTACATCGAGGTGACGTTCGGCAATCAGCCGCAGTTCAACGGTCAACCGGCCACGGTGACGTTCGTCGACGTCGACGGCAACGCCGTGGGCACCGAGACGGCCACCTACCAGGCCGGCACCACCGTGCGGTTCGTCTACCCCGGTGCGTCCGTGGATGCCGCCGGCAACGCGGTGGACTGGCCGGGCTGGATGTTCGACGGCGACGAGTGGGTGATCGACCCGTCCGACGCTCGCCTCCGTGACGGGCTCACCGTGGTCATCGAAGTCAACCCGACGGCGACTGCGACCGTGAGCTACCCGCCGGCGACGGCGGCGTGTGCCAACCCGCCGACGATTGCCGACCCGGCGACGCCGCAAGGGCAGCTGCCGCAGACCGGTAGCTCGACCGGTGTCCTGGCGATCGTCGCAACGGCCCTGCTGATGGCTGGAGGCGTGGCGCTGATCGCGACACGTCGCTCGACCGCGGCACACTGATCGGAGGGCCGCTACGGCGGTGGTGACCCTCACGAGCGAGTGGCCCCCGAGTCTTCGGACTCGGGGGCCACTTGGCGTTTGGCGCCGATCCATCTGGGCAACGTCGGCGCAATCGTTCGAGCTGCGATCGGCGTCGACAGTCGCAGACGCCGATGGCCGCGCTAGTCGCGGCTGAGTCGAGCACCGGGCCCGACGCCGAGATCGTCGAGCGGTGCCGGCGGGCACCTCGAGTGCCATGAGGTACGGCACGTCCGGCGCGTATCGCTCGCAGTCGGCCGCGGAAGGTTCGAGGCACGGCTCCATCGCCGCGCTCCCCACGAGCGTGCCGTCCGCCGCGAAGAAGGCGATGTCGAGCGGCATCGGTGTCTGCCACATGTAGAAGCGGTGGAGTCCCTCGGACTCGAAGACGAACAGCATGCCGTCGGCATCGCCGAGATCCGTGACGTCCATCAGGCCACGCCCGCGGTCCTCAGGTGACTCGGCGAGCCACACGGAGACGGTCCGGTCCTCGCCGTCGGCGGTGGTGATCGTCACCTCGTCGAGGTCGAACCCGACGGGTACGACGGTCTCGACCGTCTCCGGAGCGATGCTCGACGATGGCCCCTCGCCGTCGTCACCGCACCCGGTCAGGGCGCACAGCGCCGCGGCGAGTACCGCTCGGGCGCTCAGTCGACGACCTGCCGGTCGCGATGGGCCACGGCGAGCTCGGCGATCTCCCGCACGATCCGGGTGAGGTCGAAGTCGGTCGGCGTGTACACCCTCGCCACGCCGGCGTTGATCAGACGGGAACGGTCGTCCTCGGGAATGATGCCGCCGACCACCACCGGGGCGTCGACACCGCATGCGGTGAGCCGATCGATCACGTCGGGAACGAGGTCGAGGTGCGATCCAGACAGGATCGACAGGCCAATCACCTCGGCGTCCTCGTCACGTGCCGAGGCGGCGATCTGCTCGGTCGTCAGCCGAATGCCCGCATAGATCACCTCCATCCCGGCATCGCGGGCGGCGACGGCGATCTGCTCGGCGCCGTTGGAATGGCCGTCGAGGCCAGGCTTGGCCACGAGCAGCCGGGGCGGGCCGCCCGGCAGCGAGCGCACCCACTCGGCGACCTGCTGCAGGCCACTGCCGGCGCCCGCCGCGGGCGCCGGCCACCCCGGTTGGCGCGCGGTACTCGCCGAACTCCTCGCGCATGACGTCTCCCCACTCACCGGTGGTCCCGCCGGCGCGGGCGAGGGCGATCGTCGCCGGCATGATGTTCTCGCCGCTCTCAGCTGCCCGCCGGAGCCCGGCGAGGGCAGCCTCGACGGCGTCGGCATCACGCTCCGCCCGCCACCGCTGGACGCCGGCGATCGCCTCCGCCTCGACCTGCGAATCGACGCGCAGGATCGCCCCCGCGCCGCCGAGCGGGGACGGTTCCGTCTCCGTGAACCGATTGACCCCCACGACCACTTGTTCACCGGACTCGATCCGGCGGGTGCGCTCCGCCATCGACGAGACGAGTCGCGACTTCAACGTCTCGACGGCGTCGAACGCGCCACCCATCGCCAGGATCTCGTCGAGCTCCACCCAGGCCCTGTCGCACAGCTCCGACGTGCGCGCGTCGATGACTGCAGAGCCGTCGAAGATGTCGTCGTACTCGAGAAGGTCGCTCTCGTAGGCGAGCACCTGTTGCATTCGCAATGACCACTGCTGGTCCCAGGGTCGGGGCAGTCCAAGCGCCTCGTTCCATGCCGGGAGCTGGATGCTGCGCGCCCGCGCCGACTTGGACAGCGTGACCGCAAGCATCTCGAGCACGATCCGCTGCACGTTGTTCTCCGGCTGCGCCTCGGTGAGTCCGAGGCTGTTGACCTGCACGCCGTAGCGGAATCGCAGGGCCTTCGGGTCGGTCACGCCGTAGCGCTCGCGTCCGATGCGTTCCCAGAGCACGCCGAAGGCGCGCAGCTTGCAGATCTCCTCGACGAAGCGGATTCCGGCGTTGACGAAGAAGGAGATCGATCCGAACAGCGGAGCGAAGCGCTCCGGCGGCGACCTGGCCGGACTCGCGCACGGCGTCGAGTACCCCGACCGCGGTCGCCAGTGCATACGCCAGCTCCTGCACTGGCGTGGCGCCTGCCTCCTGCAGGTGGTAGGAGCACACGTTGATCGGGTTCCACATCGGCGCGTTGGCCGCGCACCAGGCGACGACGTCGACGGTCAGCCGCCGCGACGGACCGGGCGGAAAGATGTACGTGCCGCGGCGAGAGGTACTCCTTGACGATGTCGTTCTGTGTTGTGCCGCGCAGCTCGGCGGGACCGACGCCCTGCTCCTCGGCGTTGGCGACGTACAGGGCGAGCAGCCACGCCGCCGTGGCATTGATCGTCATCGACGTGTTCATCTGCGCCGGCGGGATGCCGTCGAGCAGGGTGCGCATGTCGCCGAGATGGCTGATCGGCACGCCGACCTTGCCGACCTCGCCACGAGCCATCGGCGAATCCGGGTCGTAGCCGGTTTGCGTCGGCAGGTCGAAGGCGACGGACAGGCCGGTCTGCCCCTTGGCCAGGTTCGTGCGGTACAGCTCGTTGGACGCCGCCGCCGTGGAGTGCCCGGAGTAGGTGCGCATGATCCACGGCTGATCGCGCGGATGGGCGCTCGGATCGCGCTCGGTCATCGTCGTCCTACCTCGCCTCTCCGACGGCATCGGCAAGACGCCGAAGGTACTCGTCGCGGCTCACCGCGATCGCTCCCAGCGATGCGAGGTGCGGTGTCAGCCACTGCACGTCGAGCAACCTCGCGCCCGTCACCGTGAGCCAGTCGACGAGCTCGACGAGGGCCACCTTGGAGGCGTCGCGGGCGTGGTGGAACATCGCTTCGCCGGCAAACAAGCCACCGATGCGGACGCCGTAGAGGCCGCCGACGAGCGTGCCCTGCTCGTCGAACGACTCGAACGAATGGGCCCAGCCGAGCTGATGCAATCGCCGGTATGCGGCGACGAACGCCGGGGTGATCCACGATCCGGGACGGCCGGGGTCGGCGCACTGGAGCATGACGTCGCCGAACGCGGTGTCCCGCTTGACGTCGTAGCGGCGCATGCTGCGGCGCAGCGATCGGGAGACGGCGAGGCCGTCGAGCGGGATGATGGCCCGCGGGTCCGGCGAGAACCACGCCAACCGACGGCGGCCGAACGGCATCGGGAACAGACCGCGGCGGTACGCCTCCAGCAGCGTCCCCGGCTCGAGGTCACCGCCGACGCCGGCAATCCCGTCACGGTCGGCCGCCCGCGGCGACGGCAGCTCCCATCGTGTTGTCGGCGGTTCGACGGGATGGCGTCGCTCCGGCTGCTGCATGCCCGATCAGCATGTCGCCGGTCGACCACAGTTGCACGCGGCTCAGTAGCTGATAGAAGCCGGCTCCGGTCTTGCGGCCGAGCTGGCCCGCGGCGACCTTGCGCCGCAGCGTCGGCGCCGGCGCGAAGTTCGGGTCACGAAACTCGTCGTAGAGCGCGTCGAGGATGGCGACCGACGTGTCGAGGCCGACGAGGTCGAGCAGGGCGAACGGACCCATCGGGAAGTTGCAGCCTCCGCACATCGCCGTGTCGATGTCCTCGATCGACGCCGTTCCGTGCTCGTACATGCGGACGGCGTTGTTGAGGTACGGGAACAACAGAGCGTTGACGACGAAACCTGCCCGGTCGACGACCTCGATGGCGTCCTTGCCGCAAGTCGTGGCGAAGGCCATCGCCGTCTTGATCGTGTCGTCGCTCGCCGTGATCGGGCGGACGACCTCGACGAGGCGCATGTGCGTCGCCGGGTTGAAGAAGTGGATGCCGCACACCTGGTCGGGACGTTGCGTCGCCATCGCCAACTCGACCACCGGGAGCGTCGAAGTGTTCGTCGCCAGGATGCCCGACGGCTTGACGATCTGCTCGAGCTCGGCGAACAACTCCCGCTTCGTGGGGAGGTCCTCGACGATGCTCTCGATGACGAGATCGCACGCCGCCAGCTCGCCGAGATGATCGGTGACCGTGATCCGCCCGAGAACCTCGTCGCGTTCGCTGGCGAGCAGCGTGTCCTTGGTGACCTGCCGTTGGAGACTGGCGGCGACGGCGGCGACGACAGCGTCGGCGCCTGTCCGCGTCCGCGAGCGGGCGACGACGTGATACCCCGATGTGGCGACGACTTCGACGAGCCCGGCACCCATTACGCCGGACCCGACGATTCCGACGGCGTTGACCTCGGCCATGCGGAGAGCTTAGTTACCCGTCGGTAACCTGTCGAGCGCAAATCGTCCGAGCGGCCCGAGCAACGACCGGAGCCCGGGCGGCTACCGTGCCGGCGATGACCGGGCCGGGAGTGTTGTCGTTCTGTGGCGGGGGAGCGTTCGTCGGCAACGACGAGCTCGACCGCCGGCTGCTCGCCGAGGTCGGGGCCGATCGTGTGGTGATGCTCCCGACGGCCGATGCGTTCGAGGAGCCTGGCGCTCTCGTCTCCACGGCGATGACGTGGGCGGAGCGACTCGGCGTCGAGATCGAGGCGCTGATGGTGATGCAGCGTCACGACGCCGAGGACGATGGGGCGGCCGGAGTCATCGACACGGCATCGGCCGTGTACCTCGCCGGCGACTCGTCGATGCACCTGCGCAGCGTGCTCAAGGACACGGCCGTGTTCGCCGCCCTGCGGCGCGTGCTCGAGCGTGGCGGCCTGGTCGTCGCCATCGGACCGTCGGCAGCAGCACTCAGCGACCCGATGTTCGACGTTCGCGGCGGCGCTTTCACGCTCGGGCTCGGCCTGGAGACTGGCGTCGCCATCATTCCGGAGAGCGAGAAGTGGAGCGACGAAGCCCTCGCTCGAACGCGTTCGCTGGCGACGACACCGATCATCGAGCTACCGACCGGGGCCGCCGCCGTCTCCCGTCGGTGGCAACTGGGAGCTGCTCGGCGACGCCGTCGCCAGCGGCGAGCTCAATGCCCCCTGATCTCGGACTGATTCGTGAACCTTGGTCGATTACCTGCCGTTAGCGTCCTCACAGCGACCATTGTTGGGCGGCGATCAGCTTTGGACGAGGCCGGACTGGTAGGCGGCGATCACGGCTTGGGTGCGGTCGCGGGCGTCGAGCTTGGCGAGGATCCGGCTGACGTGGGTCTTGACGGTCTCGTTGCTGACGAACAGCTCCGTGGCGATCTCGGCGTTGGAGCGTCCGGTCGCGATCAGTCGCAGGACGTCGATCTCGCGAGCGGTGAGGTCGGCGATCCCATCGATCGTGTGTCGGGGCCGGATGCGGACGAACTCGTCGATCAGGCGACGGGTGATGTTGGGGGTCAGTAGGGCGTCGCCGGCAGCTACGACGCGGACGGCGTCGAACAGCGTTTCGGCGGTGACGTCCTTGAGGAGGAACCCGCTGGCGCCGGCGGAGAGGGCGTCGTAGACGTATTCGTCGAGGTCGAACGTGGTCAGCACGATCACGCGTGGCGGCGGGTGCAGCGTGCGGGTGATCGTGCGGGTCGCGTCGATCCCGTTGACGACGGGCATGCGCACGTCCATCAGGATCACGTCGGGCCGGTGGGCGGTGGCGACGGTGACGGCGTCCTCGCCGTCGCGGGCGGTGCCGACGACGGTGATGTCGTCACGGGTGTCGAGCAGGGCGGCGAAGCCGGAGCGCACGATCTCCTGGTCGTCGGCGATCATCACCCGGATCGGTGCCGTCACGGCACGCTCTCTACCGGGAGATCGGCGACGATCTCGAACCCGCCGTCGGCGTGGTCGCCAGCTGTGAACGTGCCTCCGATCGCCTCGACCCGCTCGCGCATGCCCACCAGGCCAAACCCAGCTTCAGCGTCGTCGCCCACCTCAGCGGAGACGCCGGGCCCGTGATCTCGCACGGAGACACGAAGCAACGTCGGCGTGTAGTCGAGCGACACCTCGACCGCTGCCCCGTTGGCATGGCGGCGGACGTTCGTGAGCGCCTCCTGCACGACTCGATAGGCGATCAACTCGACCGCCACTGGCAGCTCGGCCACCGGGCCACGGACACTGAAGCGCACCTCACCACCGAGCGCGCGGTGCTGCTCGATCAGGGCGTTGAGCTGGTCGAACCCCGGTTGCGGGGCGAGCTCGGCGGCCTCCACCGGGGCGCGCATCACGCCGAGCAGCCGGCGCATCTCGTCGAGCGCGGACCGGGCCGAGTCGCCGATCGCCGCGAACCGGTCGGCACCCAGTTCCGGCAGGCCGGGCGTGGTGAAGCGAGCGCTCTCCGCCTGGATGGCGATCGCCGAGATGTGGTGGGCGACGACGTCGTGCAACTCGCGGGCGATTCGCGTGCGCTCGGCGAGCAGCGACTGCTCACGCAGGGTCGCTGCGTGGGCGGCGACGCTGGCATCGCGTTCCTCGATCAGCATGCCTCGACTGCGCAGCGCGAGGCCGAAACCAAGGGCGGCGATCGCCACCACGAACACGAGGAAGCTTCGAGCGCCAGCGTCGTCACCGTTGAACGGAGTGACGGCGTTGATCAGGAACGGAAAGGCGAACAGCGCCGAGTACCAGACGTGGAGATGGAACGCCGCCGCGCACAGCACGAGCGCGAGCGCGATCACACACACCACGAGCGTGGGTCGGTTCTGGTCTGCCTGTAAGACGATCATGGCGAATGCGCAGAGCGCCGCGGCGAGTCGAGGCAATCGGTTGACGAATGCCACCGGGGCAGTCGTCGCAAGGGCTGCAGGCAACAGATCGTCGGCCAGCTCACCGCTCTCGCGGAGAATCGACTCGCCGACCGCCAGTACCAGCAGCACCACCGCCGCTCCCACCCAAAGTTCGCGGGTGCCGAACGGGTAGCCGACATCTCGCCCCGTCACGAGAGCCTTCACGCGGTCGGTCGCCGGCATGGCGGCCATTGTCGCCGAACGTCGCCGAAACGACGTCACTCCCACGGGGGACCGGTGCGGTGGCTCCGAAGGGGGATTCGGGCTCGCGTCGTGATCCGTACCGTCGAAGCCATGACTTCACTGATCGTCGAGCGTCTGACCAAGCGCTTCGGGCCCGTCACCGCTGTCGACAACTTGTCGTTCACGGTCCGACAGGGACTCGTCACCGGGCTGGTCGGGCCGAACGGTTCGGGCAAGTCGACGACGATGCGCGCTGCCCTCGGCCTCATCGCGCCGACCTCCGGCCGGGTGCTGGTCGACGGCATTTCCTACCGCGCTCTCGAGCGACCGCTCACGCAGGTGGGAGCGGTGCTCGACGCGGACGCCGTCAACGGCGCGATGACCGGCCGTCGCCACCTGCGCTGGCTGGCAACGTCGAACGCGATCGGCGACCGCCGCGCCGATGAGCTGCTCGACCTCGTCGGCCTCAATGGTGCAGCCCGCCGGCGGATCGGCGGCTACTCGCTCGGCATGAGACAACGCCTCGGCATCGCCGCCGCCCTGCTCGGCGACCCACCGATCCTCGTCTTCGACGAGCCGATGAACGGCCTCGATCCCGAAGGAATCGTGTGGCTGCGCGGCTTCCTGCGCGACCGTGCCCGGGAGGGCCGGATCGTGCTGCTGTCGAGCCACCTGATGAGCGAGCTGGAAGGGATCGCCGACCGGCTCGTCATCATCAAAGGCGGACGGCTCATCACGGACACGACGGTCGCCGAGTTACTGCGGGGCTCGAGCCGCGGCACGGTGACCGTGCGCACCGACCACGCCGCTGACGCAATGGCGGTGCTCGCCAACAACGGCGCCCGCGTCACGTCGACCGGACGCGACGCGATCGAAGTTGACGGCGTCTCCGCCTGAGCGGGTCGCCGGGCTGCTCGCCGGGGCCGGAGTCGGATTCCACGGCCTCGCCACCGGTCACGCCTCGCTCGAATCGATCTACCTGGAGCTGACCCGATGAATGTCGCACCCCGCACCCTGCGCGCCGAGCTGCGCAAGACGTTCGCCACTCGAGGGATCTGGATCGCCTACACACTGCTGCTCGCATTCACGATCGGCTTCTCGCTGTTCCTCGCCGCTGGCTCGACCACCGATGCCGGACCGTACCCGGGCGGCGGTGACAACGACATCGTGGCCGATGCCCTGTCCGGGGCGTTGATCGGCGCAATCGTCGCCGCCGTGATCGGTGCCATCGCAATCGGCAACGAGTACGTCTCGGGCCTGATCGCGAGTACGTTCGCGGCCCAACCACGCCGCTCTCGGGTGCTCGCTGCTAAGGCGATCATCGTCGGGGTGTGCACCACCGCGGTCGGCCTGGCCGCTGCCTTCGTGGCGTTCTTCGCCACCCGACCGATCCAGCGCGGCAACGGATTTTTCGCTCCCGGCTATCCCGATCCCGATCTCACGAGCGAGCCGGTGCTGCGGGCGATTCTCGGAACCGGGGCGCTGTTCGGCCTGATCGGCCTGCTCGCCCTCGGCGTCGGGATGGTTGTCAAGCGCACTGCTATCACGATCCCGATCGTGATCGGACTCCTCCTCGTGCCCGCCCTGCTCGCCGTCGACGAGAACGTGGCCCGCAAGGTGCAGGGCTGGAGCCCGTTCGCCGGCTTCTCGATCCAGCACACCGTCGACCGGGACGACTACTACACCGCACCGTGGACCGGTCTCGCCGTCCTCACGGCGTACGCCTTCGGCGCACTCGCCATCGGCGTCGCAGTCACCCGCCGGCGTGACGTGTAAGGAAGTCGCGGGGTTCTTGCTGACGGCCAGTGAGGCTTAGGGTGGATCGGCAGACCCGAGGAGGCCCGCATGACCAGCTTGTCGAACCGGCCGAACACCGCCCTTGTGGTGATCGACGTGCAGAACGGCGTCGTCGCCAACGCCCACCAGCGCGACGAGGTGATCGGCAACATCAGCACCCTCGTCGACAAGGCTCGGGCTCGGGACGTTCCCGTGATCTGGGTCCAGCACTCCGACGACGAACTGCCCCAGGGCAGCGATCAGTGGCAGTACGTCGAGGAGCTCCACCGGACGGAGTCGGAGCCGCTGGTCCACAAGCACTACGGCGACTCGTTCGAGGACACCGACCTCGAGTCTGAGCTCGCGGCGCGGGGCGTCGGCCGCCTCGTCGTCGCTGGTGCGCAGACCGATGCCTGCATCCGTTCGACATTGCACGGCGCGTTCACCCGCGGCTACGACGCGGTTCTCGTTGGCGACGCCCACACCACGGAGGACCTCTCCGAGTGGGGCGCCCCCCCGCCCGACAAGGTCATCTCCCACACCAACCTGTACTGGTCGTGGCAGTCGGCGCCCGGTCGCACGGCCGGTGTCGTCGACACCGCCGACGTCAGCTTCGATCCCACTGACGGGAAGTCGGCGTCGTAGCGGCTATCCAACAGAGGCGCCCAGCGCCGCGTCGGTCTAGCCGTCAGGCCTTCAATCCCGGCGTGCGTCGCGCCGTTCCGCCCGACGCCGATGGCGACGAATGACGCCGAGTCCGAGCCAGACCAGCGCACCCAGAGTCGCGGACAAAAGAACCACCAACCACAGCGGCCACGTGAATTCCCAGAAGAAGAGCTGGAGCGTGACGTCCTCGGTGTTCTGCACCATGAAGATGACGAGCAGAGCGCCCCCGGTGAATGCCGCGATGGCCCCACCGCCCAATTTGACGCCGGGCTTGTCGCCGGTGGCGACAGGTGGTGGGCCGCTCGCACCCACAGCAAGCGGATCAGTCATCGGAGCCTCCTCCCATCAGTGAGTTGCCGTACCGTGGATCCAACGTCGCCGAACCTTACTGACCGACTCCACGCCTCCGGTGGATATGTGGAGGCAGCCGGGCTCGGCGACCAGTACGCACGACCTAGGGTGTTGTGCTGCTCGCATGCAATAGCGGGGAGGTGACGAAGCGTAGTGGTGCGGGTACGTGGGCGAAGCCGACGCTGGACCAGATCGACGATCGATTGCCACGTGCGGCAATCGATCGGTTCGTGCGAATCCTGCCCGCTCACAACACATCCGTCGGTGACAGGAAAGGAACGTATCAATGAGCGAGAAGGCGGATCAGACCCTCGCCGTGTTTCTGCTCGACAGCGGAGACTCGGCCCGACGACTGTTGAAAACGGTCGAGAGGATCGACAAGGGCGACAAGAGCGTCAAGATCGTCGACGCCGCGATCGCCGATCACCACAAGCGCGGACGGGTGACGGTCAAGCAGACACACGACGTCAGCGGACGCAAGGGCGGGTTCCGCGGCGGATCGATCGGAGTGATCGCCGGGGCCGTGATGCTCGGTCCGCCCGGGGCTGCGGTCGGCGGTGCCGTCGGCGCGACCCTGTCGGGCCTGTATTCGCGATTCCGCGACGTTGGTATCGACGACAAGTTCATGCGCAAGGTCGCCCATGACATCGATCGGGGCAGGAGCGCCGTCTTTGTCCAGTACGAAGGCGACTGGAGCGCGTCGATCGGAGCCGTCAGCGATGTCATCCGAGCCGAGCATGGTGAGTTGATCCACAGCACGCTCCCTGCCGACAAGGCGGCGGCACTGCAGGCCCTCGTCGCACCCGCCGTCGACGACCTCGGGGGTGAGGAGACTGTGGCGGACTACGAGGTCGAAATCGCGTCCGAGGCCGGGGCGACACCATCCGAGCAACCGGCAGAACCGGGTGAACCGGCTCCGGCGACGGAGGCACCCGCAGCGCCTCGCGCATCCGACAAGGCGGCAGCCAAGCCCGATGATCTCACCCAGCTCGCCGGTGTCGGCTCGAAGTCAGCCGAGGCCCTCAACGCAGCCGGGATGACCACGTACGCGGCACTGGCCGAGGCGAACGAGCCTGCCATCCGCGAGGCGCTCCACGCGTCCGACATCGTCGCTCGTTCGAACGTGTCGACGTGGCCGATGCAAGCGAGCTACGCCGCCAAGGGAGACTGGCAGGGACTGGCGAAGTACAACCAGCGCCGATCCGGTCAGGCGAGGGCGACAACCGCGAAGTCGAAGGCCGCCCCAGTTGCAGACGAAACAGACGATCTGACCCAGATCAGCGGTATCGGGCCACGGATGGAGATGTTGCTCAATGCCGAGGGCGTGACGACCTATGCGGCACTGCGTCAGGCGTCGGCCGACGATCTGCGCACGATTGTGGCCCGCGGCGGGGCACTGCCGCCCTCGAGCCTCGCGACATGGCCGACCCAGGCGGCGTTCGCGATCAAGGGCGACTGGAACGGACTCACGGCATACAACAAGAGCCACTAGGGCCCTTCTTGCCGCGGTACCGACGACTTGCGGTCGATCAGGATGTCGACGTAGGTCCTGTCGTGTCGACCGACTCGGTGCCGTCCGGCCCGGTCGTGGCGGTCGCCGCGGGCCCCGTGCCCGCCGCCGGGTCGGTCGAATCGACGACGGCAGCGGGGACGGTCGAGGCCGGTGCATCGTCGTCGTCGCCATCGTCGCCACCCGAGATGACGGCGAGCACCACGGCGATGACCAGGACGGCGGCAACGGCAGCACCGATGATGACGCCGCGACGAGTCATCGAGCGCTTCCGCTCCTGCTTGGCCAGCTCGTCCTGACGAAGCTGGCGGTTGGCCTTTTGACGCTCGCGACGTTCGGTTCCCACGGCGGGGGAACACTACTGGTCGAACCGCCTGCTCCGGCCTGACGAGGCGGCATCGATACGCTGCGATCATGGCGATCGTGAGGATGTTCGCGTCGGCGCGGACGGCGGCCGGCCGGTCCCGCGACGACCTGCCCGGCAATACCGTTGCCGAAGTGCTGGACGCCGCACGGCATCGCTACGGCGCGGCGTTCACCGACGTCCTCGAAACGTGCCGTATCTGGGTCAATGGGGAGCCGGCAGCGCCCACCACGACGGTCTCCGGTAACGACGAGATAGCCGTCCTTCCGCCGGTGTCCGGGGGAACCTGATGTCCGGTCAGGAAGCATTCGACCCCGCCTTGATGTCCGTCGATGAACTACGCCGCCGACGCGCCGAGCTGCAGTCGCTGGACGACGCCGTCTCCTACGTGCGCCGCGTCGCCCACGGCCGCGCCGATCTCGCCCGTGACGCAATCAGCCGATCCAGCGACGACAGCGATCCGACTCCCGTCTACGCCCGCCGCGATCTGCACGGCGAGCTTCGCGAGGTGCTTGCCGATCGGCTCCTCGGCGACGAGGCCCGGCCGCCACGGCCGGCCGAGGACTTCAGCGAGCATCCACTCGCCGTCGAGCTCGACGAGATCTGCGCAGCCAACGGGTTCAGCCGCCTCGACCGCCTGACCCGCGGTGAGCTGGAACAGCTCGTCGCTGCGCTCGACACGTTCGAACAGCGGGTCTCGACGCAGCGCAAAGCGGTCTACGACGAGCTCGACGCCCTCACCGAGGAACTCGTCGTCCGCTACCGCGCCGAACAGGCCGAGCAGTTGGACGACGAATGACACAACCGCGGAAGTCCCCGTTGTCCGACCTCGGCGAATTCATCAAGTCTCAGCGCGAGATCGCCAGCATGTCGGTGCGTCGCCTGGCCGAACTCGCCGACGTCTCCAACCCGTACCTCTCGCAGATCGAGCGGGGGTTGCGGCGTCCGTCGGCGGAGATCCTCCAGCAGCTGGCCCGCGCCCTGAAGATCAGTGTCGAAGCGCTGTACGTCCGCGCCGGACTGCTCGGCGACGTCGCCGACGACGCCCCCAGCGTGCGCGAGGCGATCGGCCGCGACCCCGACCTGACCCCCGAACAGAAACAAGCCCTCCTCAACGTCTACGAGAGTTTCCTCAGGTAGCACGTCAGCCGCGGCGGGCCGGGAATGTTGAGCGGATCGGTAATGTTTGACCTTGTCGTGCCGCGGGTCGCCCTGATCTCCCTTCACACGTCCCCGCTCGTCCAGCCAGGCTCCGGCGACAGCGGAGGGATGAACGTGTACGTGCGCGAGGTCGCCTCGGCGCTCGCCCAGGCCGGCGTCGAGTGCACGACGTACACGCGGGCCGACCGGCCAGGTCTGCCTGCCGAGCTGGTCGTCGAGCCGGGGCACTCGGTGGTGCACATCCCCGCCGGCCCATTCGACCTTCCCAAGGAGGCGCTCCCCGAGCAGGTCGACGTGCTTCGCCGACGGCGTCGGCGACCACATCGCGGCCACGGGCGGTGTCGACGTGATCCACGGCAACTACTGGCTGAGCGGTGTCGCCGGCCATCGCCTCAAGCACCGCTTCGACGTGCCGTTGGTTTCGACGTTCCACACCCTGGCCAGGGTCAAGGCCGAGGGCGGCGACCTCGAGCCGGAGTGGCGCGACCGCGCCGAGGCCGACGTGATCGGTTGCAGTGACGCGATCTGCGTCAGCTGTCCGGAGGAGGAGCGCCAGTTCCGCCGTCTGTACGGCGACCCTCACGGCGTGATCGAGACGGTGCCGCCGGCCGTCGAGCACGCCTTCTTCGCCCCCGGCGATCGGCGTGGCGCGCGTCGTGCCGTCGGCCTGCCAGCGGACCGGCCGATCATTCTGTTCGTCGGGCGGATCCAGCCGTTGAAGGGACCTGATGTGGCGGTCCGGGCCCTCGCCGGGCTCCACCGCAGCGACGCCATCCTCGTGCTCGTCGGTGGCGCCAGCGGAGCCGATGGTGCCGCCGAGCTGGCGGCGACGCGTGCCCTGGCAGCCGAGCTCGGACGTCGCCGACCGGGTGGTGTTCGTCGAGCCGAAGCCGCACCACCTGCTGTCGAGCTACTACCGCGCGGCCGACGTCGTGATCGTTCCGAGCCGCAGCGAGAGCTTCGGGCTGGTCGCCCTCGAGGCGGCCGCCTGCGGCATCCCCGTCGTGGCCAGCGCGGTCGGCGGGCTGCTCAACGTCGTCCACGACGGCGTCACCGGACTGCTCGTCGATGGTCGCCAGCCCGAACGCTTCGCCCGCGCCCTGTCGCAGCTGATCGACGATCCCGCCGGCGCGGCGGCGATGGGTGCCGCGGCATCCGTTCGCGCCCGGCGGTTCACCTGGAGCTTCACCGCCGAGCTCGTCTGCGCCGCCTCTACGCCGACCTCGTCGAACAGCGAACGCCGCTCGTCGCTCTGTTGAACCCCCGCCTCCGACCTGCCGACCTACGATCGGCGCCGGTGAGCGACCTCTACGACGCCGCCGCGCTCGCCGACCTGGAGGCCGACATCGACCGATGGTTGGCGACGTTCGCCGGTTCGAACCCAGCCGTGCGCGCCGTCGATCGTGCCGACGGCGACGAGCGCCGGTGGTTCGTGCGGATGGAGGGGGAGGAGAAGGACGTCACGACGGTGTGGATCACCCTCGGCCAGCGCACGCTGCGCTACGAGACATACGTGATGCCGGCGCCGGAGGAGAACGCCGCCGTGTTGTACGAACACCTGCTGCGACGCAACGAGCGCCTCGTCGGCGCCCACTTCTCGATCGGCGTCGAGGATGCGGTCTTCCTCCGCGGCGAACTGCCGTTGCCGGCGGTCACCGCCGACGAGCTGGACCGGGCGATCGGCACCCTCTACGCCACCGTCGAGCAGGTCTTTCGCGGCCTCTTGAAGATCGGCTTCGCCAGTCGTTTGCAAGCTCCCGCGGCCCCGCCGAAGCCCTGACGCACCGGAATCTGATTTCCCTTTCGGGAGACGCGTGACGCCCAGGGGAGGTGTCCGGGTCGCTCGCCAATCGGGGATGTCGGTTCTCTTGCGGCGACCCGGACACCACGCCCGGGTACGTTGCGTGGATGGTTGCGACGACGTTCGACCTCGTCATCGTCGGCGGCGGCAACATGGGGACGGCCCTCGCCGGTGGCCTGCTCGCCGCCGGGATCGTGCCGGCGGATCACCTCGCCGTCTCCGAGGCGCTCTCGGCCCGACGGGAACAACTCGCCGATCTCCTGCCGGGCGTACAAGTCTTCGAAGCCGTCCCGCCGTGCACCGCCGCCGTGTTGGCGGTCAAGCCACCCGACGTGCCCGACGCCGCAGCCGCCGCGGTCACGGCCGGCGCCCGCCGCCTGCTGTCGATCGCCGCCGGCGTAGCGACTCGCCAGATCGAACACGCAGTAGCCGGCGTCACCGCCGACACGGTGGCGGTGATCCGGGCGATGCCGAACACCCCGGCGCTCGTCGGCGAGGGTGCCTCGGCGATCAGCGGCGGTTCGGCGGCAACCGACGACGACCTCGACTGGGCCGAGGCGATCCTCGGCGGCGTCGGTCTGGTCGTGCGCGTCGCCGAAGGAGACCTCGACGCCGTCACCGGCCTCAGCGGATCGGGGCCCGCCTACGTGTTCCTCGTCGCCGAGTCGCTGGTCGACGCGGCCGTCGACGCCGGGCTGTCGCCCGAGCTGGCGTCGACGTTGACGACACAGCTGCTCGTCGGCTCGGCAAGGTTGCTCGCTGAACGAGGCGACCCGGCAGCCCTGCGGGCGATGGTCACGTCGCCCGGTGGTACCACCGCGGCCGGACTTCGGGTGCTCGAGGAGCGGGGCGTGCGCGCCGCGTTCAGCGAGGCGGTCCAGGCGGCGACGCGGCGCAGCCGCGAGCTCTCGCCCGATCGGTGACGGCGGCGCGCCGGCCGGCGTCAGATCCGCATCAGCGTGATCACGCCGGCGACGAGGATCAGGGCGAGAAGGAGAGCGATGGTCAGCGTCGTCGCAGGTCGCACCGGGTCGACGCTACTGGCGCTGGGTCAGATCGACGGGTGTTGCGACGGCGGTCGGTCTCGTCGCCGGCGGCCCTCAACACCACGGCGTCGCCCGGGCCGAGGGACAGCTCGGCGGCGGCAGACCGGCGATCGAGGGCGAGCGCGTACATCCCCTGGCTGTCGAGCACGAGACCGACGGTGCCCGCCGGCAGCTCGCCGAACGTCGTGGCGAGCCGAGCGCTTCGCCGCTCTTCGCCGCAGACGACGGTGACCACGTCGCCGTCGCGCTGGTCGGTGCCGGCCGCCAGGGCGGCGAGCTCGTCGGGCCCGACGTTGAGCTGGCAGTTGCCGAAGCGGTCGACCCACAGCACTTCGGCGTGAATTCCGTCGGCCTCCGTCCGCGGCAAGGCGATGACTCCGGGGACGAGGAGGGCGCTGTCGAGCGGAGCGCCGAGCTCGCCGAGGTCGACGCCGTTGCACAGGTGGGCGGCCGCCGGAGCGAACACGTCGCGGCCGGCGAACGTCGCTCCCGGAGCTTCCAGCTGGTAGGTGGGGTTGTCGAGCTCGACCGCCCGCGTCGCTCCACCGGCGAGGGCGACGGCCGGGGCGAGCAGCCCGTTGTCGGGTCCGACGAGGACACCGGCACCATCGCCGACCTCGACGGCGATGGCCTTGCGGCTCGTGCCCACCCCGGGATCGACGACTGCCAGGACGACACCCTCGGCGACGTACGGGATCGCCCGGGCCAGCGCCAGCGACCCAGCGCGCACGTCGAAGGGCCGAATCCCGTGGGTGAGGTCGATGGTCGTCACATGCGGGGCGAGCTCTCGGATCACCGACTTGACGACTCCGGCGAACTCGTCGTCGAGCCCGTAGTCGGTGAGCAGGCTGACGGTCTCGTAGCGGCGCCCCACGGCCAGCAACCTACTGGCGGCTTCCCGCGCCCGTCCCCGGACGCGACAAGGGCTGATGCCAACCCCCCGATGGCACCAGCCCTGGTCGGCGCTGCCAGGCGAACCCGGCGCGTCTCAACGAGTGGGAGCCTACGCCGCGATTGAGCATGCGAAAAGTGTCACAATCAAATTTTGGGGGCCGATATCGTCGGCGGTCCGATAACGGACGACAGCGGGGGGCGCCGTGAACCTGGCCGAGATCATCGACGGGCACGAGGGCGAACACGTCGCGATCATCAGCCGCAACCGCACGACGACGTACGCCGAGCTCGCCGACATGGTCGCCCGGGCACGCGGCGGCTTCCTCGCCAACGGGATCACCGAAGGCGATCGCGTCGCCATCGTGTGCAGCAACGGAGTGCCGTTCGTCGTCGCCTACCTGGCCCTCCTCGGCATCGGCGCCGTCGCCGTTCCGCTCAACCCGACGAGCCCGGCGAGTGAGCTGGCCCACCAGGTCGCAACCGTGGGGGCCGTCGCTGCCGTGGTCGATCGCACCGGGTCGGCACCCTGGCGGGACGTCGACCGGGCATCGATTCCGTCGCTGCGGACGGTCATCGCCGCCGACACCGCCCGCATCCCGGGCGCCGTCGATGCCGCCGCGATCCTGGCCGCGGCCCCGGCGCCGGTGGTCGACGTCGATCCCGATCAGCTCGCTGCGCTGCTGTTCACGAGCGGCACGGCCGGCGCCCCGAGGGCGGCGATGCTCACCCACGGCAGCCTGCGCGCCAATCTCGACCAGGCGCGCTCGGGCCGCGAGCACGTCTCGCCTGGCGACGTCGCCTACGGCGTGATCCCGCTGTACCACGTGTACGGCCTCAACGTCGTGCTCGGCCAGACCCTGCTGTCCGGGGCGACGCTCCTGCTCGTGCAGCGCTTCGACCCGGCGACGGCGATCGAGTCGATCCGCCAACGCGGCGTCACCGTGCTGTTCGGTGCGCCGTCGATGTGGGTGCCATTCAGCCAGTTCGAAGAAGCGCCGGCCGACTCCTTCGCCACGATCCGCCTCGCCTACTCCGGGGCGGCGAAGCTGCCGGTGACAGTCGCCGAGACGATGGAGCGTCGGTTCGGGCTCGTCGTCTCCGAGGGCTACGGCCTCACCGAGGCGTCGCCAGTCGTCACGTCGTCGGCCGGCCTGACGACGCACTATGGCTCGGTCGGCGCCGTGCTCGACGGCATCGACCTGCGCATCGTCGACGACGCCGGCGACGACGTTCTCGTCGGTGACGCCGGGGAGCTGTGGGTCCGTGGGCCGAACGTGTTCGCCGGCTACCTCGACGACCCCGAAGCGACCAACCGGGTCCTCACCCCCGACGGTTGGCTGCGCACAGGCGACATCGGCTACTGCGACGACGACGGCTTCGTGTACCTCGTCGACCGTGCCAAGGACCTGATCATCGTGTCGGGCTTCAACGTCTTCCCGGCCGAGGTCGAAGACGTCCTGCTCGGCCACCCGGGCGTCGCCGAGGCGGGGGTCATCGGCGTACCACACCCCCACACGGGCGAAGCCGTGAAGGCGTTCGTCGTCCCGGCCGAGGGCGAGGACATCGACGAAGAGACGCTGATCGACTACACCCGCGATCACCTCGCCCGCTACAAGTGCCCGAGCAAGATCGTCATCGTCGACGAGCTTCCCCGCAACGCAGCCGGCAAGCTGCTCCGCCGCTCCCTTGACGACGTCCTCAACCAACCGATGGGTGCTTAGGGGACCGTTCCGTCCCCTAAACACCCATCGGATGCTGGATTGGGACGTGCTGGCTTGTGAATTCTCGCACGAGCGGCCTATGTTCAGGGCAATGGGTGCGATCGGACGGCGCATTCCGGAGGCGACAGTTGCCCGGCTCCCGGAGTACCTGCGCCTGCTCACGGAGTCACTCGACGCGGGGGTCGTCAACCTGTCCTCGGAGGAGCTCGCCGATCTCGCCGGGGTCAATGCCGCCAAGGTGCGCAAGGACCTCAGCTACCTCGGGACCTACGGGGTTCGCGGCGTCGGCTACGACGTCGAATACCTCATCTACCAGTTCCGCAGGGAGCTCGGGCTCGACCACGATTGGCCCGTCGTCATCGTCGGCGCCGGCAACCTCGGGCAGGCCCTCGCCGGCTACGGCGGCTTCCGCGAGCGCGGCTACCCCGTCGCCGGGATCGTCGATGTCGACCCGGACAAGGTCGGGGTGAGGATCGGCGGGATCGAGGTCCGACCCGTCAGCGAGCTCGCCGCGATCGTGCGGCGCGGCGACGTCTCGATCGGTGTCATCGCCACTCCGGCGTCAGCGGCGCAGGCCGCCGCCGACCGCCTCGTCGCCGCCGGGGTGACGAGCATCCTCAACTTCGCCGCTGTGCTGCTCACCGTTCCTCCGTCGGTCAGCGTGCGCAAGGTCGACCTCGCCGTCGAACTGCAGATCCTCAGCTACTACGAGCAGCGTCGGGTCGCCGCCTCGGCCGTCGCAACGCCGCGGGGCCACCTCGCCCACGGCGGGTAGGCTCGCCTGCACATGTCGATCGTCGTCATCGGTGTGAACCATCGCACCGCGCCGCTCGCCGTGCTCGAACGGCTGGCCATCGCTCCCGACGACGTCGCCAAGTCGGTGGCCGCGCTGGCCCAGCGAGACACCATCCGTGAGGTCGCCGTGCTGTCCACGTGTGGTCGCACCGAGGTGTACATCGTCGCCGAGCGTTTCCACGGTGCCTACGGCGATGTCACCGAGTTCCTCGCCGCCCTCGCCGGAATGTCGCTCGACGAATTGCATCCCTACCTCCTCGCCCTTCACGACGATGCCGCGGCGACCCACCTCTTCGAAGTCGCCGCTGGTCTCGACTCGTTCGTCCTCGGAGAGAGCGAGATCCTCGGCCAGGTGCGTTCGGCGTGGCAGACCGCCGTCGACGTCGGCGGCGTCCGGTCGGCACTCGACCTGCTGTTCCGCCATGCCCTTCGCACTGGCAAGCGAGCCCGCACCGAGACTGCGATCGGGCGGGGCACGGCATCGATCAGCCACGCGGCAGTCGAGCTCGCTGCCGATCGGCTCGGGACGCTCGCCGGACTACGCGTGCTCGTGGTCGGCGCCGGCGACATGGGTGCCGGTGTGGCAACGTCGTTGCGCAAGGCGGGAGCGACAGACATCACCGTCGCCAACCGCACCCCCGACCGTGGCCGCACGCTCGCCGCCAAGATCGCCGGCGGCGTCGTCGCCTTCGACGAGCTCAGCGACGGCACTCGCCGACAGCGACGTCGTCGTCACGTGCGTCGCCGGCAGTGAAGGCCTGATCACGACGGACACGCTCGCATCGCGGCGGCGTGGCGAGTTGCTGATCGTCGACATTGCCCTGCCCCGCAACGTCGACCGCGCCGTCGCCGCCCTCGACGGGGTCACCGTGCTCGACCTCGACGACGTCAGCGCGTGGGCCCAACGAGGCCGCGCTGCCCGCGCCGCCGAGGCCGCCCGGGTGCGCGAGATCATCGCCGACCAGCTCGAGCACTTCCTCCTCGACTCGACATCTCGGCAGGCCGCGCCACTAGTGGCACGTCTCCACGACCACGCCGAACAGATCCGCAGCGCCGAGGTGGAGCGCTTCGCGTCGCGCCTCGGCGAGCTCGACGGCGACGAGCACGACGCGGTCGAAGCATTGACCAGATCGATCGTCGCCAAACTGCTCCACCACCCGTCGGTGCGCCTCCGTCACGATGCCGGCACGCCGCAGGGCGAACGCAACGCCGCCGCGGTCAGTGAGCTCTTCGACCTCGGCTCACCCTGACGAGTGACCCGCGCCGCATCGCTTCGGCTCGCCACCCGGGGGAGTCCGCAGGCACGAACGCAGGCGCAGATCGTTGCCGACGCGATCACGGCCGTGACCGGCCGGCCGACCGAACTCGTCCTCGTGGAAACGACCGGCGACCGCAAGCAGACCGTGCCGCTGCACACGATCGGCGGCCAGGGCGTGTTCGTCAAGGAGGTCCAGCAGGCGGTCCTCGATGGTCGCGCCGACGCCGCGGTGCACTCGGCCAAGGACCTCCCGAGCGAGACACCTGCCGAGTTGCGCTTGGCCGCGTTCCGCACCAGGCGCGACGCCGCCGACGCCCTGATCGGGTGCACCCTGGCAGCGCTCGCCGACGGAGCGGTCGTTGCGACTGGCTCCGTGCGACGCCGCGCTCAGCTCGCCGGGATCCGCCCTGATCTCGAATTCGTCGAGCTGCGCGGCAACATCGCCCGTCGCCTCGAGCAGATCCCACCGGGAGGCGCGATCGTGATGGCGGTGGCGGCTCTCGAGGTGCTCGGCATGACCGATCGCGTTGCCGAACGGCTCGACCCAACCGTCTTCGTCCCAGCCGTCGGGCAGGGATGTGTCGCCGTGGAGTGCCGCGCCGACGACTCCGTCGACGGCGGCCCTGCTGGCCGGCATCGATGATCCACCCACCCGCTTCGCCGTGGCAACGGAGCGGGCCTTCCTCGCCGAGCTCGGCGCCGGGTGCACGTTGCCGCTCGGTGCCTACTGCACCGGCAGCCAGGCTGCACGCCTACCTCGCCTCTACGGACGATCCAGGCGACGGCGCGGTGGTCTTCCGGGAGACGATTGACGTGCCGGGTGACGATGAAGGCGCCGCCGCTCTCGCCGCCACCCTGGCGCGCCGGGCACGAACGACCGTCGGGGCGTGAGAGTTGAGGGAGTCTGCGCCTCGCCGGGCGCACGATCGTGCTCACCCGGCCATCGCCGGGAACGCTCGCAGGCGCGGCTGAACGACGCTGGCGCGAAGGTCGACCCACATCCCGTTGATCGCCATCGGTCCTCCGGCTGACGGAGGTGCCGCGCTGCGTGCCGCGCTGCACGACATCGCCACGTTCGACTGGGTCGTCGTGACTTCGGCCAACGGGGCCGCAGCTGTCGGCGATGCCGTCGCCGGCGCCCGCGAGGTTCGGCTGGCCGCCGTCGGCCCGGCGACCGCCAAGGCGCTCGAGGCGCGATCGGGCAGAGCTGTCGACCTCGTTCCGGCGGACGCCAACAGCGACGGTCTCCTGGCGGCCTTCCCACCGTCTCCGTGCCGCGTCCTCCTCGCCCAGGCCGATCGCGCCGGCGACAACCTCGCAACCGGGCTGCGCGCCGCCGGCCACGACGTCGTCGCCGTCGAGGCCTACACCACCCGCCCTCTGACGCCCGACACCGCCCAACTCCACGTCCTCGGTCACGCCGATGCGGTCGTGCTGGCGAGCGGTTCGGCAGTCGAGGCGTGGTCGCGTTCGGTCGGAAAGGCACCGGGGCGTCGGTTGGCGGACGTGACGGCGGCGATCGTCACGATCGGACGACGCACCGCCGCGGTCGCCGAAGCGCACGGACTTGCCGTCACAGCCGTCGCCACTGCTCCAGACGACGATGCGATCGTCGCTGCCGTGGTGGCGGCGCTGGCCGTACGATGACGTCGATGGCTGAGTTCCCGGTCTCGCGCCTGCGCCGGTCTGCGCACGACGCCGGCACTGCGCGACCTCGTCGCCGAGACGACGGTTCGCACCGCCGACCTGATCGCCCCGCTCTTCGTTCGCGAGGGGATCGACGAGGCGGTTCCGATCGCGTCGCTGCCCGGGGTCGTGCAGCACACGCGGGAGAGTCTGCGCAAGGAGGTGGCCGAGCTCGCCGGCCTCGGCGTCAAGGGCATCGTGCTGTTCGGCGTGCCGGCGCCGAAGGACCCTCTCGGTTCGGGCGCCTTCGACCCCAACGGGATCGCCCAACTCGCCCTCGCCGACCTCCGCGGCGACGTCGGCGACGAGGTCGTGCTGATCGCCGACCTCTGCATCGACGAGTACACCGATCACGGCCACTGTGGCGTGCTCGACGCGCAGGGCCGGGTCGACAACGACGCCACCCTCGACATCTACGCCAAGGCGGCGCTGGCCCAGGCTCGCGCCGGGGCCGCAGTCGTCGCTCCCAGCGGGATGATGGACGGGCAGGTCGCCCGCATCCGTAGCGCCCTCGACGGCGAGGGGTTCACCGACGTGGCGATCCTCGCCTACGCCGCGAAGTTCGCCAGCGCCCTGTACGGGCCGTTCCGCGAGGCGGTCGACGTGACGATCGTCGGTGGCGGCGATCGCAAGGGCTCACCAGCAGGACTGGCGCAACGGTCGCGAGGCGCTCCGAGAGATCGACGCCGACATCGCCGAGGGCGCCGACATCGTGATGGTCAAGCCGGCGCTCGCCTACCTCGACATCATCGCCGCCGCCCGCCAACGGGTCACCGTGCCGCTGGCCGCCTATCACGTCAGCGGCGAGTACGCGATGATCAAGGCCGCCGCCGCCAACGGCTGGATCGACCACGACACGGTCGCCCTCGAACACCTCACGGCGATCAAGCGGGCCGGTGCCGACATGATCCTTACGTACTTCGCGAGGTGGTTCGCCGAGGGCCCTGGTCGGTAGTCCTCGAGTGACGAGCATTCCTTACTGCGACCCAAGCACCTGTCCTGCCGCCGGATGCGACCCGGTCGTCTGCACCGGACGCGGGGTGCCGTCCAACCACACGTTGTTCGCCCGGTCGGCGGCAGCGATCCCGGGCGGCGTCAACTCGTCGATCCGCGCCTTCAAGGCCGTCGGTGGGGAGCCGTACGTCGTCGCCCGAGCCGAGGGGCCGTACGTGTTCGACGTCGAGGGTCGGCGCTACATCGACCTGGTGCAGAGTTATGGCGCGGTGATCCTCGGTCACGCCCACCCGGCGGTCACCGCGGCCATCCGGGCAGCCGCGGCCGACGGCACGTCGTACGGCGCTCCGACGCCACGGGAGATGAAGCTGGCCGAGGAGATCACGGCACGGGTCGCCAGCTGCGAGCAGGCGCGGCTGATGAACTCCGGAACGGAAGCCACGAGCACTGCCGTCAGGCTCGCCCGCGGGTTCACCGGTCGCGATCGCATCGTGGCGTTCCACGGCAACTTCCACGGGGCCACCGATGCCCTGCTGGCGGCCGGTGGCAGCGGCGTCGCCACGTTGGGCATCCCCGGAACGGCCGGGGTGCCCAAAGGTGCGGTTGCCGAGACGCTCGTCGTGCCGTACAACCAGGTGCCGGAGCTCGACGAGTCGGTCGCTGCGGTCATCGTCGAGCCGGTCGCTGCCAACATGGGCGTCGTCGCTCCGCAGCCGGGGTTCCTCGACGGCCTGCGCGCCGAGTGCGACCGGGTTGGGGCGCTGCTCATCTTCGACGAGGTGATCACCGGGTTCCGTCTGGACACGGGCGGTGCCCAGGCGAAGTACGACGTGGCTCCCGATCTCACGGCATTCGGCAAGGTGATCGGCGGTGGTCTGCCGATCGGGGCGATCGGTGGCCGGCGCGAGGTGATGGAGACGCTCACGCCCCTCGGCACGGTGTTCCACGCCGGCACACTGGCCGGCAACCCGATCGCCACGGCTGCCGGACTCGCCGCCCTCGGCGAGCTCGGCCCCGACGTCTACATCGAGATCTCCGCCCGGGCTCGCCGCCTGGCGGCGCTGCTGCGGGACGCCTGCGCTGCCGCCGGCTTCGCCGCCTCGTTCCCGGTCGTCGGCACGCTCGTCGGCGTCGTGTGCGGCGACATCCCGCAGCCGGTCGACTTCGACGGTGCCCGCCGAACCGACGAGCGGGCGTACGCGGCGCTGTTCCAGGCGATGCTCGCCGAGGGGGTGGCGATGGCACCGGGCGCCTACGAGGCGATCTTCGTCGGGCTCGGCCACGACGACGCCGTGATCGACGAGATCGGCGACGCCGCCGCCCGGGCTGCCCGGACGGCCGTGGCGACCGCCGGTACCCTGGGCTGAATGCGGCAGGTCCTCTCGTGGCGCTTCGTCGCCGCCCTTGTCGCTATCGCCGGCTTCGCCCTCGTCGTCTACATCCTCGGATCGCGGCAGAGTGAATCGGGCGTCGCTGACGCCGACGACGGAGACGTGCGGCGGATGGACTTCATCTCTCTCGTCGCCTCGATCCGCGCCGAGGGGTTCGCGATGACCGCCAACGACACCGTGAGCGGCGACCTGACGCTCGTGATGCCGAACGGGCAGAACGTCACGGTGTTCCCGGGCACGCCCGGCGTCGTGCAATGCGACAACCTCACCGAGCTCCTACCAGTGCGCGGTGCTCGGTCAGTCGCTGGGCGACACCATCGTGTGGTTCGCCCTGATGCCGATGCGCGGCGCCGAGTTTCGCTTCGAACTGCCGGCGATCGTCGAGCTCGAGGACGGCTTCGCCCGGCTCGTCAACGGCTGGGAGGTGCCCTACGCCCAGGTCATCGACCGCAGCGAGTGCGACCCCGACGCCGCCTCGTTCGCCGAGTTCCTCGACGCGCACGGCACCGAGTTCGTGTCGATCTACGACCTCAGCGAACAGGCGATCGTCGCCGTCGACTGCTGATTTCGATCCGGATGGCGAGCCTTCCGATCGAGCGCATGAGCCGGTCTGTCGGCCGGCACCGAAACTATCCCTGGCCGACCGGCAGAGCCGGATCGGCCAGAAGCGGGGGCTCCGGCAGAGCCTCTGCCCCCGCACCCCTGCCTTCGCCTGGTAGGCCCGCTCGGCCCGCGACAGGAAGTCGCCGAGGATGCGGTTGAACGTGGTGGCGTGCTCGATCATCAGGCCGTGCGCCGCCCCGCTGATGACGACCAGCTCGGCGGTCGGGATGAGCTCGGCGAGCTCCTCGCTGTCGCCACGCGGCGTGAGGATGTCCTGGTTGCCGACGACGACGAGCGTCGGCACGGAGATCGTCGGCAGCAGCTCGGCGAGCGAGTCGTCGGCGGCAAGGATCGCCTTGACCTGGCCGGCGAACGCTTCGCTGGACCGACCGAATCCGAGCGGACCGAGCCAGCCGATCACCGGCACGATGCGCCGGAACGACCGGGGACCGATCACCCACCGAGCGGCATGCCCGGCCATCGCCCCCATGCCGTGGCGCTGGGCGTCCCACGCCCACGACTGCAGCAACTCCTTGCGCCAGGTCTGGTTGCGACACGACGTGCAGACCAGGGTCAGCGAGCGGACCCGTTCGGGCCACAGAACGGCGAGCAGTTGGGCGACGGCGCCACCCATCGACGCGCCCACGACATGGGCTCGCTCGACACCGACGTCGTCGAGCACGGCCACCGCATCCGCCGCCATCTGGCGGAGGTCGTAGTCGCCGATCGGCTTGTCGCTGCGACCCGAGCCGCGGTTGTCGAGGGCGATGACGCGGTAGCGCAGCGAGAAGACGAGACGCTGGATGTCCCATCCGTGCTTGTCCATGCCGAGTCCCTGGATCATCAGCACGGGCGGCGCCGACGAACGCCCCGTCACCCGGTAGTGGATGCGGCAGCCGTCAGACGTGCGGACGTACGACACCTCAGTTGCCTCCCGACGGCCACGGCAGCAGGTCCAGCGGCGTGCCCGTGTGGGCGCCGCCGAAGGCCTCCAGCAACTCACCGACCCGCGCCTCGATGCGGCGCGCCAGCTCGAGCTCGCCGAGCGGGCCACGTCGTCGACGTGAGGGGGCGATCGCCGGGGCGATCTCGATGCGCGCCGTGCGCGACGATTCGGACGCCGCCACCGCTGCCGGGTAGCACGGGCACCCGCTGTTCGACTGCCGGTCCGAGCAGCCGCGGTTCGCAGCTGCCGATCTCGACGCGGGTCGAGCGTCCCACTCAGGCCGAGCACGAGGACCTGACCGTCGCGCAACGCCCCGGCGACCTCATCCGGCCGGGCCAGCAGCCCGCCGAGACGGCGGGCGCAGAGCTCCGAACGGAGCGGTGTCGGAACGGCCGACGAAGCGAACCGGACGACCGATGTCGGCACTCAGCGTCACGGCCACCCACCACTGGGTGAGACGGAACCGGCGCGTGTTGACGACGACCACCGCCGGTCCATCGACCGGGAGCAGCTCGAGCCCACCGGTGGTCGTCGTCCAACGCACGCGCGTCAGGTGATCGGCGACCCGGACGAGGGAGTCGTCGCGGCCCCAGTCGTCGATGTCCCACGTCGACAGCAAGCGATTCGTCGCTGTCCGCGAGAGCGACTGCAACGCCGAGACCGGCGTCGGCAGACCGCGCCGCGGCAGCTCGATCACGTCACCCATCAGGCCACCTGCCGGGCTGCCGGCTGTCGAATCACCGATGGCCAGGCGTAGAGCTTGTCGATGACGTCGACGGTCGTGACAACGGACGAGAAGCCGACGAGCTCCTTCATCCGCCCGTTGTCGGCGAGGCGGCCGCGATGCAACGTCTCGAGGACGTGATCGGGGATCGGGGCGCCGGCGAGGCCGCTCACCAGCTTGGCGACGCGCCAGTCCGGGCCGACGAGCGGAATCGGGATCCGCCCGCCCAGCCGGATCGCCTGCAGCGCCGTGATCGCCCCGTTGGCCAGCACGTTGACCGGTTCGTCGAGACGACGCTCTGCCGCGGCGACGAACGCCTTGGCGCACTCGACGTCCTCGACCACGGCGAACGGCGGGTCGGCGAGGACGCTGAACGGCACGAACGGCATCCGCAAGAGACGGCCGAGCGGGCTCGGCACGTGTGGTCCGAGCACGCTGCCGAGGCGCACCGCGGCGACCGGCACGCCGATGCGCCGGCCGATGTCGCGGGCGGTGTCCTCGATCTCGGCGAGCGTGCGGCCGAACTCGCACGTCGGCGCCACGGCAGCCGATTCGTCGGGACGGGTCGGCGCGCCATGCGCCCGCCCGTAGACCTCGATCCCGCTGCGGACGACGATCGACTCGAGGGCCCGGCTCTCCGCCGCCGCGCCGAGGGTCGAGATCGCCGCCTCCGACGTCAGCGTGCGCGCCGTCTTCGGGTTGGCCCGACTGAACGGCTCCCACACGGACATGTGGACGATGACGTGCGGGTTGAAGCGACTGACGAGGGTCAGGATGCGGTCGTGGTCGTGAGGTGACGCGAGATGGAACTCGGCGCGCTTGAGGCGGCGACGTGGCGGGTCGGTGTCGATCCCGAGCAGGTCGCCAACCCACGCTTCGCGCTCGAGGTGGACGGCGACGCGCGACCCGAGGTCGCCACCCATCCCGCTCACGAGGACGCGCCGGCCCAGCTCACTCCGTTCCCCCCGGGAACCGACCGCCATCCCCGCACGGTATCGGACAGATGGACCGACGAGGCGCCACCGCCGAGCGATGTCGATGGCTGTTAGCGCAGCTTCGTGGCGTTGAGGATGATGCTGCGGGCGAACGGGTCGAGCTGGCGGGAGGCGATGCGCTCGGTGATCGTGATCGCCTTGGTGTCGTCGTCGACGAGCCCGGCCCAGCGGATGTAGCCGCCCATCACGCCGATGATGCGGTCGCCGACCTCCTCGCCGTGGACGATGACCTTGGTGCCGCCACGGAGAAGTTCGTGCAGCTCACGGTAGAAACCCCGCAGCCACGTGTCGACGTCGTCGACGTTGAACGGCCGGTGCCGCGAGGCGACGCCCAGCTCGTCGTAGTTGTGCAGGTTGTGCGGTGCCGGGATCAACGAGATCACGCACCCGAACCCGTTCTCGCGGATCCAGATGATCTCCTCCTGGCGACGAACCCGACGATGGTTCTCGCCGTAGCCGCCGGGCCGTTCACAGATCGCCAGCTTGTCCGTGAGGATCCAGGTGAAGTGGCGCGGCTTGATGCCGAGGGCCCAACGGCCACGTAGTCGGGTGGCCATCGTCAGCGGGTCGGTGACGCCGACGAGCGTCCCGATCTCATCCCACGGACTGCCCATACCGTTTGCCGAGGTTACTGCGCCGTTGGCGAGGTTGCTCGGGGGTCGCCGGCGACGATTTCGAGACGCTGCCGGTGGCGTTGCAGACGCCTGCCACCGCCGAGCTCACAGGCCTTGGTGACGCCGCGCGCCACGTCCAGTGCCCTGTCGAGCGTGGCGAGGTCCGGTGGATACCCATCGGCGGAGATCCACGCCCGCAGGGCGCGACGGGCGAACGCCGGCTCGGCCGCGGCGACGGCCCGGGCGTCGGTCGGATCGAGCGCACCGACGAGGAGGTCGAGCAGTTGATCGTCGTCCCGCAGGACGGACGCAGTGCGCACCAACAGGGGGACGATGTCGCGCTTGGCGACGTCGGAGAGCAGCGGCAGCACTTCGTGGCGCACCCGGTTGCGGAGGAACCGGCGGTCGGCGTTGCTCGGGTCGTCGACGGGATCGAGCCCGACGACGGCGCACAGCGCCACCGTCTCGGCGTGACGCAGACCCAGCAACGGCTTGGTCGGGCCCGGCTGCATCGCCGCCAGCCCGTTCGCCCCGGCGCCGCGCAGCAGGTTGATCAGGACGGTTTCGGCCTGGTCGTCAGCGGTGTGCCCGGTGAGGACGTCGCCAGGCAGCACCGCCGACCGAGCGGCGCGGGCCCGTGCCTCGAGGTTGGGGCCGGGCTCGACCTCGACCGTCCGGCGTTCGAACGCCACGCCGACGCGGACAGCGAGCCGCTCGGCGTGGTCCGCTTCGGCGCTCGACGTGGGGCGCAGCCCGTGGTCGACGTGGATCGCGGTGACGCGGCAGCCGGCCTGCACGGCGAGGACGAGCAGCGCCGACGAATCGGCGCCTCCGGAGAAGGCGCAGCTGACGGTCGAGCCGGCTGGCGGGAACGTGCAGCGCAGGAGCAGGTCGTCGAGGAGCCGGCCGCCGGCGGGCATCACTCCAACTGCTGGTGCTTGCGGCTCGGGTACTTCAACGCCGTGACGTTCTTGAGGTAGCCGACGACCAGGGCGATGACGGTCAGCACGCTGACGATCGTGAGGATGACGGCGATCCACCAGAACCAGATGTTCGCGGCAACCACGCCCGGCAGCGTACCGAGCCGGAGGCACTTGGCGCGGTGGGCTCGGGCGGGCAGACGGCTCGCGCCTTACGCTCGAAACGACTGCTTGATCCGGTCCAGGAGGCCAGGCGGTAGGGGCTCGTTGGCGCACTTGGCGGCGATGATCTGCTTCAGCTCCGCCTGGAAGTCGTAGGCGTGGTAGCACTCCAGGCACTCGTGCAGATGGTCGAGGACCTGCTGCTGTTGCTCCTCGGGCAACTCGCCGTCGAGGAACATCTGCAACTCTGTGAGGGTCTGTCGGCAGTCTTCTTGCATGGTGTTTCAGGTACGACTCGTGTCAGCAGCCGGCGGCGGTGGTGCGAACCCGTGGGCCTCGGCGTACTCGTACAACGATTTCTGCATCGCCTTTCTTCCCCGATGGAGGCGGGACATCACGGTACCGATCGGGATGTCGAGCATCTCTGCGATCTCCTTGTAGGAAAAGCCCTGGACATCGGCGAGCAGCACGGGCAGGCGGAACGACTCTGGGAGGTCGTCGAGCGCCTGCTTGACGTCGTCGTCGGCGATCAGGTCGAACAGCTGGTCCTCGGCCGACCGGCTCGCTGCCGCCGACTCGATCGCCCCGATGCGGCGGTACAGGTAGAGATCCTCGACGTCGGCGAGATCGGTCTCCTGCGGCCGCCGTTGGCGCGACCGGTAGAGGTTGATGTACGTGTTCGTCAGGATGCGGAACAGCCATGCCCGCAGGTTCGTTCCGGCGGTGAAGTTGCCGTAGCCGCGGTAGCCGCGCAGGTAGGTCTCTTGGACGAGGTCGGCGGCGTCGGCCTCGTTGCGGGTCATTCGCAACGCCGCGGCGTACAGCTGAGGGGCGAACTCCATGGCGTCGCGTTCGAACGTCGCGGGATCGGCCACGACGGCGACGGTAGCTGCCGGCGTCGTTGCGGCCGGTTGGGATACGCGGCAGCAGGGTCAGCGTCGACCCGCCATCGTGGCGACGGCGTCAGCGTAGAGATCGTGCACCAGTCGGTGCGCTGGATCCTCGAGCGCTGCCGTCGGTGGTGCCGGAACTGGCCGAGCCTCGATCGCCGGCAGGGGCGGGACCGGTGACGGGGCGTCGAGCATCCCCGCGAGGGGGTCGATGCGAGCCGGCGGCCCGGCAATGGCGCGCCCACGGCGGGGCAGGCGGGCGACATCGGCGGGCCGAGTCGCGCCTGTCCCGACCGACAGTGGTGCGCCAGCGGATGAGCAGCTCGGGTTCGACGCTCGTCTCGTCGGCGAGCACGAGCAGCACGGCGACGGCGTGCTTGCACAGGACGCCTGGAGCGCCGCCGGCGTCGGGGCACGTGCACGACACGGCCAGCTCGTCACGTCCGGGGATCAGCATCGTCATCGTCGCGGTCACAGCGGTATCGGCGCGGGCGATTTCGTCAGCCGGTGCGGGATCGACGGCGAGGAGCACCTCGTACGGATCTCGCCGGCTCCCGAGCACGAGACCGGAGACGACCTCGGGACGGATGTCGATCTCGATGACGGCCCCGTCGCGGGCGTACGCCTTCGCCCGCGAGTAGCGGCCGGGATCGGACAGCTCGGCCGCCAGCGCCCGCAGCATCGTCGCCACGAGCCGGCCGGGCTGATTCCCGAAGCTGCGCCGCGGCCTGCTCATGGCGTGCACCGCTCCCGACAACGCGGACGCGTCGAGGCGGACGAGCTCGCGCAGTTCGGACGTCGACAACTCGGACAGCCAGGCCTCGCCGTGGCCGACGACGAGGTCGGCGAGGGCCTGCTTGTCGTCGATCATCTTGGCGATGCGCTCCTCGACGGTGCCCTCGCACACGAGCTTGTGGACGAGCACGGTCTGCCCCTGGCCGATCCGCCAGGCACGGTCGGTGGCCTGGTTCTCGACGGCTGGGTTCCACCACCGGTCGTAGTGGATCACCTGGCTCGCCGCCGTGAGGTTGAGCCCGGTGCCGCCGGCCTTCAGCGACACCAGCAGCAGCGGTGGTCCGGCACCGGCTTGGAACTCGGCAACGACACGGTCGCGCCCGGTCTTCGACGTCGCGCCGCGCAGGAACGGCACGTTCCAGCCGAATCGCTCGGCGACGTGTCGTCGCAGGAGGAGCGCCCATCTCGACGAACTGGGTGAACACGAGCGCCCGCTCGCCGACGTCGACCAGCTCGTCGACGAGCTCGTCGAAGCGGGCCAGCTTGCCCGAGCGGCCGTGCAGGCGGGAGCCGTCGCCGAGGGCGTGCGCCGGGTGGTTGCAGATCTGCTTGAGCTTCGTCAGGGCGGCGAGCACGATCGATCGCCGCTTCATGCCTTCGTGCTGGTTGGCCTCCTCGAGCAGTTCGTCGACGACCTTCTGGTAGAGCACCGCCTGTTCGCGGGTGAGTCCGGCCCAGGCGATCTGCTCGATCTTGTCGGGCAGCTCGGGCACGAGCTGGCGATCGGACTTCGAGCGCCGCAGCACGAACGGCCGAGTGAGCGCCTTGAGCGCCGCCGCGGCCTCGGCGGCGACGGCGCCGTCGTCGCCTCGCTCGATCGGCTTGGAATAGCGATGGCGGAACCTCTCCCGCGAGCCGAGCATGCCCGGGTTCACCCAGTCGAGGATCGCCCACAGCTCCGACAGGCGGTTCTCCACGGGCGTTCCGGTGAGGGCGATGCGCTGTCCGGCGCGCAGCTTGCGCACGGCGCGGGCCGACCGGGTGGCCGGGTTCTTGACGAACTGCGCCTCGTCGAGCACGACCGTCGACCAGGCGACGTCGGCGAGGACATCGAGGTCGCGGGTGAGCAGGCCGTACGTGGTGACGACGAGGTCGCTGGCGGCGAGGACGGACGCCGGCTCGCCGCCGGTGTCGCCGTTGGCGCCGTGCCGTTGGGCGCCGTGGTGGACGGTGACCGTCATCGAAGGCGTGAAGCGGCGCGCTCTCCGTCTCCCAGTTGTGGACGACCGAGAGCGGGCAGACGACGAGGTGTGGCCCGGGTCGGTCGACGAGGTGGGCGAGCGTCGTCGCCGTCTTGCCGAGGCCCATGTCGTCGGCGAGGCAGCCGCCGAGGCCGAGGCGGTCGAGGAACCGCAACCAGCTGAGGCCGCGGCGCTGGTACGGCCGCAGCTCACCGGTGAACGCCGCTGACTCGTTCTCCTCCCGTAACGCGTGTGTCGGGCAGGCCGCCGAGCAGCAGCCCCGACCACGCCTCGGAGACGAGGTCGCCGCCGGCGATGTCGACGTCGGCGTCGTCGGCCAGTCCGAGCTCGTCGCCAGCAGCGGCCGCCTCGGCGGCGAGTTGCAGCAGCGCCAGTGCGCTCACGCCACCGTCGCGTCGGGCCGCCTCGAGTTCCTCGACCTGGCGGAGATAGGCGTCGTGACGGGCGCGGACCTTGCGCAGCGCTGCCGGATCGATGCGGACCCAGCGATGGCCGACGTGCAGCAGCGACGCCCCGGTCTGTTCGGCCCGGGCCAGCTCCGCCGCCGAGATCGCCGCCGGCCCGTCGTCGCCTGCGGCGGTGAACGTCCACTGCACGATCGTGTCGCGGTTGAAGCCGGCCGATCGGTCGCTCCGCGGCGACGGCGCCGCCCGGCCGCGAACGGCAACGGTGGCGCGCACGAGGTGCTCGGGGCCGATCAGCTCGATGCCCTGGCGCTCCAGCGCGGCAGGGGCCTGCTCGAGGAACTCGTCCGCCGCGTCGACGTCGAGCTCGACGGCTGCGGGGCGGTCGACCTCGCCGAGTGGGGCGAGCACGTCGACGCTGGCCGCGGCAGATCGCCGCCAGCTCGCTGCACCATCGATTCGAGCAGGGGGAGCTGTTCCGGTCCGCCGGCGACCTCGACCGCCAGCGGGTTGCCAGCCCAGACGTCGGCGGCGCTGCACCACCGGCCGGGATCGGACTCGTCGACGAGCTCGAGATCGACACGCCACGGGTCGAGGCGGTCGTCGGGGACGACGAGGCGCAGCCGCCGAACGAGCACCGGCTCGCCGACGTAGCCCGGTGGGCCAGCCGGCGGAGGATCTCGGTGACCGGGCCGAGGGCATCGGCCTGGACGGCGCGTGTCGTCTGGACGCGGGGGTCCTGCCCGGTGAGGGCCCGGAACAGGAGCCGAACGACGGCGGTCGCCGGCGAGCGATTCCGCGGGACGATCGGCTCCCAGCCGGCGCGTTGCAGGCGGGCGCGGGCCGTGTTGTCGACGAAGCGTTCGAAGATCGTGCCGACGACCTGGCGGCGGGCGACCTGGTCGTCGCCGGGCACGTCCGGCAGGCAGATCGGTGGCATCGACTCGGCCAACGAATCGAGGTAGGCGTCGACCGTCGGGCCGGTGGCAGCTGTCCAGTGCACTTCGGCGACGACGTTCGGGACATCGCCGAGCGTCGCATCAGGCCGCGTCGTGATCGCCGGGACCACGGCGCCGGCCTCGATCACCCGCTCGGCCAGCTTGGCGAGCGCTGCCGAACCAGCGCACTGAGTCGCTCTCGACGGGCATGGCGCGCAGCCAGTCGAGCCCGGCGACAGCGTCGAGGCGCACGGACACCGGGCGTAGCCGCTCGCCAGACGGGGCCACGACGTCGAGCGAGGAGTGGAAGCCGTAGCGCGACGGTGAGCCGAGCACGTCCCGCTGCCGGGAATCCGACGGAGAGCCAGAACGGCGCCATCGTCTGCACCCCGTCCCACCCCCAGATGTGCACCGCGTCGCGCTGCCAGGAGGCGACGACACGGGCGGCGGAGGGCGGCATCGACTCGACCCTAACGACCACCTGTCACATCAGGGCGAAGGTGGGCCTGAGCGAGCAATGGAGCCGGAGCGGGGAATCGAACCCCGGACCTTCTCATTACGAGTGAGATGCTCTGCCGACTGAGCTACTCCGGCGGGCGACCGAGTGTACCGCCTGCGTTCTGCAACGAGGCGCCGTGTGCCGATGCCGGGATTGGTGAGCCACGGACACCGTTTCTCTCGAGTGAAATGCTCTACCGATCTGAGCTGCTTCGGCGTGACGACCGAGTGTTACCGAGCATGTTCAGCGCCAGCCCTCGAGGTCACGCACGCTGACACAGAGCGTGTACCGGTCACCGGAGGTGGAACGAGTCGATGAACTCGGCGGCGGCGTCGGGGGACGACTCGCCGCCATCGGCGTAGGCGATGCGGTACAGCTGGCCGCCGGCGCGGACGAGTAGCACCTCGGTGGTGTCGCCCGATGTGTCGCTGTCGGCATCGGCCAGGGTGAACCGAGCACCCGGCGCGCCGTCGACCGACGTCAACGTCGACTGCAGCACGGTGCCGCCACCGCGCTCGGCATCGAGCGCCGCGGCGCCGGCCGGTGACCACTCGAACGCCGTGGGCAACTCGGTG
Source organism: Ilumatobacteraceae bacterium (assembly GCA_963732335.1). Taxonomy (GTDB): domain Bacteria; phylum Actinomycetota; class Acidimicrobiia; order Acidimicrobiales; family Ilumatobacteraceae; genus Desertimonas. Next base: position 166,702 of record CAVSZO010000005.1, read on the forward strand.
ACGCGCACGCTCAGCGTGTCGTCGCCGACGACGCTGAGGTACTCGGCGTAGGCGAACCCATCCTCTGACGAGGCCCGCAACGAGACATCGGCTCCGTCGGGAAAGCGAACCAACCAGCGGCCGTCGAACGACACCGTGGCCCCCGCAGGGACGGTCGTCGTCGTCGGCCGGCGATCGTGGTGGTGGCTGCCGGCGTCGTTGTGGTCGGCGACGTCGTCGTGGTCGCTGTCGTCGACTGCCGTCGGTAGTGCGTCGACGTCGTGGTCGTCGTCGGTCGTGGTGGTCGTCGGCGCCGGGAACGGGTCGATCATCACGGCGTACGACTCGACGAACGATCGTCCGCGATCGCCGTCGTCGCCGCCGACGTCGGTGTAGAAGACGTAGCTCACGTCGTTGGGGCGGACGACGGCGGCGCCATAGAGCACGGCACGCCTCCCGTCGGCGAGCGTGATGCGGGCGATGAAGTAGGCGGCGGGGAACGGTCCGAGGCGAGTCTGCGTGTTGGCGAGGACTTCGATCTCGTCGCCGGATGCGTCGAGGAACAGCAGCACTCGTTCGGCGGGGGTTGCCCCAGCCGCAGCGCCGAACGCCGTCGGCGCCAGGACACTCAGCGTCTCGGTGTCCTCCTCGACGCCGGTGAGGTAGCTCTTGGATACTCCGTCGGGATCAGTGACGACGACCGGTGCAGCCGTGAACCGCACTTCGAGAGCCGCCGCCCGGCAGGGTGAAGATGCCACTCGGGCGGCAGCGGCACCGTCGTCGACGGAGGTGGCGTCGACGCCGCGGCGTCGAAGGCGCCAACCATCAGCACGACGGCGACGGCAACGGTAAGGACGGCGCCGGCACGGGCTCTCGGCGATGCGCAACACGGCGGCCGAGTCAATCACTCCTGGGCATTCAACGGTGGGCGCCTGCCGCGGGCCTCGAGGATCAGATGCTTGGCGGCCCCCACGAGCGGCGTGGCAACGAGAGCGCCGGGAATGCCGGCCACGGCGCCACCGATCAGGGCGGCGACCATCGTCGTCGGCGCCGTCAGATCGACCGATCTTCCGATCGACGGCCGGCTGGATGACATGGTTCTCGATCGTCATGTAGGCCACGAACAGGGCGCCGGCGATGATCGCCGTCGGGACGCTCTCGGTGAGGGCCAGGGCGACGAAAACGACGCCCCCGAGGGCGCCGCCGACCTGCGGGATGAGATCCGTCAGCATCGCCCACACCGCGGCGAGCGGCGCCAGGGGCACACCGAGGACGAGCCCGACGGCGAGCACGAACAACCCCATCATCCCGGCGACGGTCAGCGAGCCGCCGACGTAGCGGCCGAGCGTGTCGTAGACCACCCGTCCGACCTCGTCGGCCTGCGCCCGGCGCTGAGGGCCGAGCAGGCGGCGGAAGCGACCGGCGAGGTTCTCGCCGTCGATGAGCACGGCCACGGCGACGATGGCCACGATGGCGACGCTGACGACACCGCTGAGCAGCGATCGCGCCGTCTCCTCGATTCGTTCGTCGGTGAACTGTTCGGGGAGGTCGGCGACCCATTCCTCGGCTCGTTGCACGAGGTCCTGGTCGCGAATCCACCCGCCGACCAGGGGCAGCCGCTCGAGTTCGCCGACCGTCTCGGGGAACCGCTCGGAGAACTGCTGGACCTCGGCGACGGCGCGTGGAGCGAGGACCGTGACGACGACGACGGCGATCGCCGCCACGGCCGCGCCGACGCCGACGACGACCACGCCACGGCGGAGGTGTGTTCGTGCGGACCAGGGCGGTGACGACCGCATCGAGGGCGAGGGCGATCAGCACACCGAGGCCGATCCGCGTCAGCATCACCGACGAGTTGCGCAGCACGGAGAGAACGGCGAGGACGATCAGCACGGCGGCGATCACGGCGAGCATCGTCGAGCCGTCGAGCCGGAAGCGCGGCGCGAATCGGGCGAGGGGCGACCGCTCGATCGCCAGCGGCGAATCACCGCTGTCGGCAGCGCTGCTCACACGGCGATGATGCCATGCGTCCTGCCGGCGTCTGCGGGATGCTCGCCATCCACGAACGCCGGCGAAGCCATCACTACCGTGCGTCCATGGCCTGTGCCCGCCGGTCGGAGGGCGTCGATGAGTGACGGCTCCACTGGCACCACGGCACGTCCCCCTGCCCGCCTCGTCCGCTTCACGCCGAGCGCGGCACTGCTCGTCACGGCGGGGGTGTTCATCGCCTTCGTGCTTCGCAACGCCTTCGTCGCCGCCCACCAGATCGTCGGATGGATCGTTGCGTGCGCGCTCGTCGCCCTGCTCATCGATCCCGTGGTCAACCTGCTCGACCGTCGTCTCCCGCGGGTGCTGAGCGTCGTCGTGGTGGTCGTCACGATGATCGCCGTCGTCGTCGGCATCGTCGCCGGACTCGCACGTGAGCTGCTCGCATCGCTCGACGACCTCGAGGAGGCTGCACCCCAGCGCGGCGCGCGGGCTCGAGGAGCGCTACGACTGGGCCGCCGACGTCGATGTCACGACGCGAGTCGCCGACCTCGTCGAGCGGATCAACGAGGCGGTGCGCAGTGAGACGATCGACCGTGCCTTCGGCAGGCTGCCGACGTTCCTCGTGACGGGCGTGCTGATGCTGTTCCTGCTCGCCTTCGGCCGGCGCTACGTGCTCGGCATGCTCGGCCTGTTCGACGACCTCGAGCGCCGGCGGGTCGTCCGCCGCGTCCTGTTCCTCGGGGCTCGCCGTGGCCGTACCTACATCCTGTTCACGCTGGCCCACTCGTTGATCAACGGGCTGATCTTCGGCATCGCGTGCTGGCTGCTCGACCTTCCCGCTCCGGTCAGTCTCGGGTTCGCCGTCGCGGTGATGACGGCGATCCCGCTGATCGGAACGATCATCGGTGGCGTTCCCGCCCTGCTGCTGGCGTTCGGCTCGAGCACGTGGCCGGTCGGCGTCACCGTGCTCGCCCTGCTCGTCACGTTGCAGGCCGTCGAGGTGCTCGTCGTGCGACCCTTCGTCGACTCACGTTCGGTGCGGGTCGGCACGACGGTGGCGCTCGTCGTCGCCCTCGTTGCCTTCGACCTGTATGGCGTCGGCGCCGCGGCGTGTGCCGTCGCCCTCGCGGCGATCGGACTCGCCGCGCTGGATGTCTATGGGGCGAGCCGCGACGAGGAGTTCGCCGTTTCCAACCCGAGCCCTAGTCTCGCCGGTGGTGAAGCCAGCGCGCCGCATCGCAGTCGTCGTTGCCGCCGGGTGCGTCGTTGCGACCGGATGTGCCAACGATGGACCCACTTCAGTGCAGGCCGGTCAACCGTCCGAATCGACCGCTTCGACGTCGCGATCGGCGGGATCGACGGGATCGGTCGAGGATTCCGTTGCGCCGACGCAGACGGTCACCGTGCAGGCGATCGACAACACGTTTCGACCTGATCGCATCGAGGTCGCTCCGGGCACCGAGGTCGTGTGGGTCAACCGGGGCCGCAACGATCATGATCTCTTCGCCGATCTCGGCTTCGGTGTCACGGCCGCCGAGTTCAAGCCCGGCGACGAGTACAGGCACGTGTTCACGGAGCCGGGCGAGTACCCGTACTACTGCACGATCCATGGAACCCCCGACGTCGGCATGATCGGCACCGTCGTGGTCACGGACACGGCGTGACGATCGCCGCCGCCTAGAGTCTCGACATCCGTGAGCCCTCGCACCCGGAATCTCGTGGCCCTCGCCGGAGTGCTGGCCACCGTCGCACCATTCACCGTCGCCTCGGCGGCCGACAGCGACCGTGCCCGGCGACCGTCCGGGCAGCGCAGGCGGTGACACGATCGAGGTGCCGGGCGACCACGAGACGATCCAGGATGCTGTCGACGCCGCGGCACCCGGCGACCTCATCCTCATCTCGCCCGGCGTGTACCACGAGGCCGTCAACGTGGTGACTCCCGAGCTGACGATCCGCGGCCTCGATCGCAACGAGGTGATCCTCGACGGTGAGTTCCAGCTCGACAACGGAATCCGCGTGCTCGGTGCCGGTGGCGTGGCGATCGAGAACATGACGGCCCGCAACTACACGTTCAACGGCTTCTTCTGGACCGGGGTCGACGGGTATCGCGGCTCGTACCTCACCGCCTACCGCAACGGCGACTACGGGATCTACGCCTTCGACTCGGTGAACGGCCTGTTCGAGCACTCCTACGCCGCCGGCAGCCCCGACGCCGGCTTCTACATCGGGCAGTGCTACCCGTGCGACGCCGTGATCGACGACGTCCACGCCGAGCACAACGGTCTCGGCTACTCGGGTACCAACTCCGGCGGCAACCTGCTGATCGTCAACTCGCGCTTCAACAACAACCGCGCCGGGATCGTGCCCAACTCCGGCAGCTACGAGCTGTGCTACCCGCAGCGTGAGACGACGATCGTCGGCAACCTCGTGTACTCCAACAACCAACCGGACACGCCGGCCATCGACGACGCCATCCTGGCGATGGGCAACGGCATCGCTCGTCTCCGGAGGCGTCGGCAACACGATCTCGCGCAACCGCGTGTGGGACCACGACGTGACTGGCATCGGCCTCGTGCCGTTCCCCGAGGAGCAGGCCCTCGACGACCAGCCGAGCCAGCGAGGAGTGGGACACTCCGTGCGCCGAGACGAAGGACGACCCGGTGAGCTCGGCGCCGCCCGAGCTGCTGCTGTGGGATCGCATACGAGAACGTCGTCACCGACAATGTCGTCGAGGACAGCCGGCTCGCCGACATCGCCGTCGGCCGATCCGTGTCCGACGCCGGCACGAGCCTCGGCAACTGCTTCGCCGGCAACACGTTTACCACGTCTGCGCCGACCGATCTCGAGACGTTGGCGCCGTGCGACGGCGAGGGTGAGGGCGACTGGACTGCCGGCGCCCTCGACCTCGGTGCCTCTGGTCGCCGCCGCCGAGGACGTCCCGCCGAGCGTCGACTACGAGATCGCCGAGCTTCCCGAGCTGGAGGAATTCGAGAACATGCCAGACGCCGCGGCGGCACCGGCCGCGCCGGCCACGGACATGCCTCCGGCCGTCGACGTCGACGCCATCGCCGTCCCCGACGCGCCGACGGAGTGATCGCCGCTCGGGCGGCCGTCGTCGCCATCGCTCTGGCGGTGGCAGCCACCCCGGCCGGATCGACGTGAACCTCGAATCCCGCGCCAAATCCACTCTGTACGCCCTGGCGTGCAGTTTTCTGGCGCTCCTCACCCTTCCGTGGGTCCACTGCAGGCGCCGGTCAGGCGTGTCGGCTCCGGAAGCGGCGGTTCTGGTCGTCGACGCCGGAACTGCGAGCGCAAACAGCACAGACCTGAGCTCTCCTCACGGTTCCGTGGGTCCGACCGCTCGCTGTGCCATGGTTGTGTTGCTCCAGAAGGCGGGGCGGATCGTGCCGTCGCTGCCGGTCGACGACGAGATGCGGTTGTGCGTGCTATCGACGCGACTCGCATCGCGTCGTGGCGTCGGCGGCTCGGATGTTCCGCGGACCGTGTGTGCAGCTGACACTCCAATGGCCAGCACGACCATCCTCGCGACCGTCGCGACGGCTGTTCGTGCTGCTTCCAGAGCTCGACAACTCTGACGCAGCGACGCGATTGAACCCACGGATGAGTGAGGAGAGGCAGTTTCTGCACGCTGGAGAGCTTTGTGCGTGAAATCGTGCGAGATGGCGACGTGTTTGGGCGTCAGCGGGGTGGGAGCGCCGGCAGCGACCACAGCAACGACTGCAGCATCAACGTCTCGTTGGGGTTGTGCTCGAACGACTCGATCGTGGCGTGGATGCGATGGACCGCGGCGATGACGGCGTCGTCGTGCGCCGCCGTCCCGTCGACCAGAGCGTCGCGGTAGCTGGCGGCGATCGCCGCCAAACCGCTGCGTAGCTCGTCGGTGCGGTGCCGGCGGAGCTCACGCTTGTGTCTCGCCTCGATGGCCGCGCGGCCGCTGCCGCGACTGCCGAGGCGCTGCTCGCGCTCCTCGAGCTCGGCGATCTCCCGGGCCTGACGGTCGGCCAGCGGTGCTGCCGCCGCCTCGATGCGCGCCAGCAGGTCGCTGGTCGCGGCGACGACCGTCGCTCCGGTCCCGTCGAGTGTGCGCGGCAGCTCGGCGAAGGCCCGGCGCCGTTCGGCGAACTGCGGATCGGCGGCGAGCAACCGAGCCCGGGTGAGGTCGCCGCCAGCAGCGACCGCCGCCTGCTCAGCCTGGTCGGGATCCGTACCCTCGGCGACGAGCCGTGCCTCGAGTGCCGGAACGGCGATCGGTCCGAACTCGACACGAACACACCGCGACGCGATCGTCACGAGGTCGACGGGCACGAAGTCGGCGACGACGATGAAGTGGGTCGACGCCGGCGGCTCCTCGATCGTCTTCAACAGGCGTCCAGCACCGACGGCGTTGAGCAGGTGGAACTCGTGGAGGATCAGCACCTTGCGATCGCCCTCGACCGGCGAGAGGGCGGCTTGGCGGACGATCTCGGCGGCCTGCTCGGCAGAGATCGCCGGACCGACGCGGACCACCTCGCGGACGTCGGGGTGCTCACCGGCCAGCGCCAACCTCGCGTCGCGCGTGCCCGACTCCTCACCGCCGGTGAGCAACAGGGCGGCGAACGCCCGGGCCGCCTCGTCCTTCGTCGAGCCGGGCGGCCCGACGAACAGGTAGGCGTGCACCGGCGACGCGGCGGCACGCCGGAGCGCATCGACGGCACGGTCCTGTCCGACAACGTCGGCCCAGATCGAACCTCGGTCAGGCACGGACGTCATCAATGGTGATCCGCTGCCGCACGGCATCGAGCACCAACGCGGCGACCTCATCCTTGGTGCCCTCCGAGGAGACGACGATCCAGTTTCGTGGATCGCTGGCGGCCAGCTGGCGGTAACCGTCGAGGACACGTTCGTGGAACGCATCGCCGGCGCGCTCGAAGCGGTCGAGCTGGCGCCCGTTGAGGCGGTCGGCGACGACGTCGGGGTGGGCCTCGATGAACACCACGAGCGACGGCCACACGCCCTGCACCGCCCAGTCGTTGATGCGGCGCAGCTCGGCGAGGTCGAGCTGGCGGCCGTAGCCCTGGTAGGCGAGCGTCGAGTACACGCTGCGATCGCTGACGACGGATCGACCGGCACGCAACGCCGGAAGGACGACCTCGGCGATGTGCTGGGCGCGGTCGGCGGCGGCGATCAGTGCCTCGGCGCGAGCATCGAGCTCGATGACGTCGTTGTCGTGAAGGATCTGGCGCAACCGTGTGCCGATCGCCGTGCCGCCGGTCTCCTGGGTGAGTACGGCGCCCAGCGACTCGGCCAGCAACGCCGCCTGGGTGCTCTTGCCGCTTCCCTCGGCACCCTCCAGAGCGATGTAGGGCGGCAGCGTCGTCACTGCTTGCGTGGCGCCTTCCTGGCCGCCGACTTCTTGCCGGGTGCCTTCCTGGCGCGGGTGCTCTTCTTCGGCGTGCCGCCCTTGGCGACGACCTGCTCGCGGCGGACGGCGAGCAGTTCGAACGCCCGCTCGGCCGTCATCTCCTCGATGCGGTCGCCGCGCCCGATCGACGCGTTGGTCTCGCCGTCGGTGACGTACACCCCGAATCGTCCGTCCCTGGCGACGACGGCTCGGCCACTCACCGGATCGTCACCGAACTCGCGCAGCGGGCCGCGGGCGGCCATGCTGCGGGCGCCGCGCTTGTACACCTTCGGCGCGGCCAACAGCTCCAAGGCCTCGGCGAGGGTGACCGTGAGGAGGCGCTCCTCGTTGTCGAGCGAGCGGAACTCCTTGCCCTTCTGCACATACGGGCCGTGCGGACCGTTGCGAGCGAGCACCGGTTCGCCGTCGGCCGGGTCGGTGCCGAGCGTGCGGGGCAGGCTGAGCAGCGCTTCGGCGTCGGCCAGCGTCAGGTGCTCGAGCGACATCGACTTGAACAGGCTCGCCATCTTCGGCTTGTCGAGCCCCGGCGGCGGAGCCTCCGGGGTGCCGAGCTGCACGTACGGGCCGTAGCGACCGTTCTTGGCGAACACCGGCAGCCCGTCGAGCTCGCCGATCGGCTCGTCCGCCTTCGGTGCGGCGAGCAGGGAGAGGGCGACGTCGATGGTCAGCTCGTCGGGCGGGAGATCGTCGGGTACGCCGGCCGTGTCGTCGCCGCGCTTGACGTACGGGCCGAAGCGGCCCGGCTTGACGACGACGAGGTTGCCGTCGGCGTCGTGGCCGATGGGGAACGTGTTGATCGCCGCCGCGTCGATGCTGTCGAGGTTCTCTTCGACGAGCCGCTTGAGGCCCGGGAGGGCATCGTCGCTGGCGGGATCCGCGCCGAAGTAGAACTCGTGCAGCCACTCGTTCTTCTTCTGCTGGCCGGCGGCAATCGCGTCGAGATCGGTCTCCACCTTGGCGGTGAAGGCGTAGTCGACGAGCTCGTCGAAGTGCTGTTCGAGCAGGCCGACGACCGCGAACGCCGTCCACGTCGGCACGAGCGCCTGGCCCTTCTTCCACACGTAGCCGCGGTCCTGGATCGTCTGGATGATCGACGCCCACGTCGACGGTCGGCCGATGCCGAGCTCTTCCAACCGCTTGACGAGGGACGCCTCGGTGTAGCGGGGCGGCGCGGTGGTGGCGTGGCCACGCGGCTCCAGCGAGTCGACGTCGACGACGTCGCCTGCCGCCAGGTGCGGCAACAGCTCCTCGCGCTCGATGACGGTCGTGGGGTCGTCGCCCTCGTCGCGAGCCTCGACGTACACCTGCCGGTAGCCCGGGAAAGTGATCGTCGTTCCAGAGGCGGAGAACTCGGCGTCCCGCCCGTCCTCGGCGGTGGCGCCGACGCGCACGGTGACGGTGTGGCCGGTGGCGTCGGCCATCTGGCTGGCCAGCGTGCGCTGCCAGATCAGGCGGTACAACGCCAGCTCGTGCCCGTTGAGCTCGCTGCCGACCTGCTGTGGTGAGCGCAGCGGGGTGGTCGGGCGGATCGCCTCGTGGGCCTCCTGGGCGTTCTTCACCCGCGACGTGTAGCGCCGCGGCGATGGCGACAGGAACGACGCGCCGTACTCGCTGGTGATCGTCGCCCGCACGGCCTGCAGCGCCTCGTCGGAGAGCACGACGGCGTCGGTGCGCATGTAGGTGATGTAGCCGCGCTCGTACAGGCCCTGGGCCACGCGCATGACCTGCGACGACGACCAGCGCAGCTGCCGGCCGCCCTCCTGCTGCAATGTCGACGTCATGAACGGCGCCTTCGGCTGCGAGCGGTACGGCTTGTCGTCGACACTCCGGACGGCAAACGTGGCGGGCTCGAGGGCCGTAGCGAGCGAACGCGCTGTCGGCTCGTCGAGGGCGACCGCGTCACCGGCGAGGTTGCCCGACGAGTCGAAGTCCTTGCCGGTGGCGACTCGGCGTCCGTCGACGGCGACGAGGGTGGCGGTGAACGACGGCGTCGTCGCCGTCGTCAGTTCGATGTCCCAGTAACTGGCCGCCACGAAGACGATGCGTTCGCGCTCACGCTCGACGACCAGCCGCACGGCAGGGCTCTGTACCCGCCCCGCCGAGAGCCCCCGGTTGACTCGCCGCCACAGCACGGGAGAGACCTCGTAGCCATACAGGCGATCGAGGATGCGTCTCGTCTCGGCCGCGTCGACGAGGCCATAGTCGATGCCCCGTGGGTTGTTCACCGCTTGATCGATCGCCGCCGCGGTGATCTCGTGGAAGACCATCCGCTTCACCGGTACCTTCGGCTTGAGGTGCTCGAGGAGGTGCCAGCTGATCGCCTCCCCTTCACGATCCTCGTCCGTCGCGAGGTACAGCTCGGTGGCGCCCTTCAGTGCCGTGCGCAGCTCCTTGACGACCTGGGCACCCCGGTCGGTGAGCTCGTAGGTCGGCTTGAACCCGTTGTCGACGTCGACGGCGAGCCCCTTCGACGGCAGATCGGCGACGTGGCCGACCGAGGCGCGCACATCGAACGTGTCGCCGAGGAACTTGGAGATCGTCTTGGCCTTCGCCGGTGATTCGACGACGACCAGCGGTCTAGCCACTGGAAGCGTCTGCGCCGATGCGAGCGAGTGAGCGCCAGCGAGCGAGCGGCCGGAGTAACGGCCTGCGTGGCCGGGGAACGCAATGGGTGTCACTGGAACGCGGAGGATATCCAGCGCCGCCCCAACCAGGCGTGACGGTTACACCGGAGTCGGTTGACGCTCCTGTTCGTCGCCCGCGTCGGCCGCCGTTCCTGGCACCTCGTGGTGCTCGCGGTGGTGGCCCTCGACGTCGATCTTGGGCAGGATGCGATCGAGCCACTTGGGGATCCACCAGTTCGGTCGCCGAGCAGCTCCATCGTGGCGGGCACGAGGAGGAGGCGGACGATCGTGGCGTCGATGAGCACGGCGACGGCGAGGCCGAGGCCGAACAGCTTCAGCGAGCGGTCGTCGCCGAGGACGAAGGCGCCGAACACGCAGAACATGATCAGCGCGGCGGCCGTGATCACTCGGGCAGTCAGGGCGAGGCCGTCGGCCACCGCCGTGTTGTTGTCGGGGCGGCCGCGGCGGACGCTGCGGTCGTATTCCTCCTTGATGCGTGACAGGAGGAAGACCTCGTAGTCCATCGACAGGCCGAACACGATGGCAAACAGGAACATCGGGATCCAGGCGTCGATCGGCCCGCTGCGGTCGACGCCGATCAGCCCCGGTCACCCAACCCCACTGGAAGATCGGCGACGAGCACGCCGTAGGCCGCAGCGACGGACAGCAGGTTCATGATCACGGCCTTGAGCGGGACGAGGAGGCTGCGGAACACGGCCATCAGCAACAAGAAGCTGAGCCCGAGCACGACGGCGAGCAACCACGGCATGCGCTCACCCATGTACGCCGCGAAGTCCGAGGATCCGGCGGTCGCTCCGCCGACTTTGGCGTCGACTCCTGTCGCCGGGATCACGTCATCACGGAGCGTGTCGACGAGGTCGTCCGTCTCGGCGTCCTGCGGTGCGCCGTCCGGGAAGAGCAGGACGAGGGCGAGGTCGTCGACGTCCTCCGGAGCGGTGTTGACGAACGCGACGCCCTCGGTCTCCTCCAGCGTGCCGACGAAGGCCTCCACGGCCTCGGGATCGGTTGCCGTCTCACCCTCGACGGTGATGTAGAAGGGACCGTTGCTGCCCGGACCGAAGCCCTCGGCCAGGAGGTCGTAGGCCCGGCGGACGGTCTGGCTCTCGGGATAGTTGCCATAGTCGCCGAAGCCGAGGCGCAGGGAGAGCAACGGGATGGCCAGGATGATGAGGAAGGCCACCGCACCGAGCGCGCTACGCCACGGATGGTGCTGGACGACGCGGCTCCAGCGGTACCAGAACCGTTGCTCCTTCGGCGGCTCCTTCCGGTGGGGCACGTGCTGGCGGAGGGAGCCCTTGAGGATGAAGCTGCCGGCGACTACCAGGACGGCGAGGATGATCGCAGCCCCGGCGATGACCGCGGCACCGAACGCGACTCCCGCGAACACGCCGACGACGACGAGGCCGACAGCGATCAGCGCCGCCCTCGTGGTGACGTCGATGCGATCGCCGACCCACCCGAGCAGGGCTGGTAGCAGCGTCAACGAGACGAGAACCATCATCACCACGCCGATGGCGGCAGACGACGCCGATGGCGGTGACGAACTCGAGCCCGATCAACGTGAGCCCCAGCAACGAGATGACGACCGTCGTCCCGGCGAAGATCACCGCCCGGCCGCTCGTGTCGATCGCCTCAGCTACCGAGTCCTCGACGGAAAGCCCGGCGTGTAACGCCTCGCGATAGCGCGTGACGATGAACAGGGCGTAGTCGATGCCCACGCCGATGCCGATCATCGCCACCATCGCCGTCGTGAAGTCGGGGATGGCGATGACGTTGCTGAGCAGGGTGACGAGCGGCCGTCGAAATCCCGAGGCCCAGCAGCGCGGTGCCGATCGGCAGGCCCATCGCCAGCACCGAACCGAAGGCGATGATCAGAATGACGACGGCGGCGAGGACGCCGTACACCTCGCTCTCGGGAAGCTCGAACTCGGAGAACAGGTCGCCGCCGTACTCGATCTGGGCACCCTCGATCGGTGGTAGCTCGTCACCGGCGTCGCGTATCTCCTTACCGTCGTCGACGAGCTCCTCGAACGGCCGATCGGCGACGTCGAGCTGGGCGAAGGCAATCGTCCTGTCTTGGGAGATCTGGTTCGGCTCGTCGTACGGGCTGGTGACGGTGATCCCCTCGGTCTCGGCGGCAAGCGCCATCAGCTGCTCGAACCGCTCTTGAACCTCCGGGTCGTCGATGCCCTGCTCCGCCTTGATCACGATCGAACCCGAGAAGGCGGCACGATCCGGCAGGTCGGCCTCCAACCGGTCCTGAACGTCACGCGCCTCACCGCTCGGGAGGACGAACTCCGTCTTCCAGTCCGGCCCGACGCTCGACGCGAGGCCGTTGATGATGACAAGGGCGGCGACCCACGCTCCGATGACGATCCAGCGGTGGCGCAGGCAGGCGCGAGCAAGGCGAACGAGCATGTCGCGATGCTACGCCGGGGGTGTCACCGCATGTCTAGTAGGTTTCTTACGAACTAAGAGATTTCTGCTGTGACTGTTGGCACCTCATCCTGCGCGTCCCTGACACGCGGATTACCGTCGCCGTCGTGACGGCAGCGGCGCTGCAGGCGCTGGGTTGGGGCGACGATCTTCAGTCGTCGTGGGAGGCGCTCGGTTCGCCCGGGTCGCCCGCCCGCGTGGGCCGCATCGACCGCGGGTGGAGCACACTGCTCGCCGGCGACGGTGTGGGCGGTCCCGAACGGGTCCGCAACATCGGTGCCGACGTCGCCGTGGGGGACTGGGTCGTGGCGTCCGGCGACGGCGAGCGCGTCGAGCACGTGCTCGAGCGGCGTTCGGCGTTCGTACGCCGGGCATCGTTCGAGGGGGCCCGCGCGGTCGCCCACACGCTCGCCGCCAACATCGACGTCGTGTTCCTCTGTCATTCGTTTGCCGTGGCGCCGAACCAGCGCCGCCTCGAGCGCGAGCTGGTGCTGGCCTTCGACAGCGGAGCCGACCCGATCGTCCTGCTCACCAAGAGCGACCTCGTCGACGACCCGGAGCCGGCCAGGCGGGAGCTGCAAGAGGTCGCCCTCGGCGTGCCCGTGCTCGTGTCCAGCGGTCGTCGCGCGGACGGGCTCGACGAGCTACTCGGCGTGTTGGGACCGGGACGCACCGTGGCGTTCCTCGGCGCCAGTGGGGTGGGTAAGTCGACGCTCGTCAACGCCCTGCTCGGGGAGCAGCGGCAGGCGACCACCGAGGTCCGCGGCGACCACCGCGGCCGGCACACGACCGTGGCCGCCGAGCTGCTGCGCGTCCCGCATGATGGCGGCTGGTTGATCGACACGCCCGGAGTCCGGGCACTGTCGCTGTGGTTGTCCGGTCGAGGCATCGAAGAAGCGTTTGCCGACGTCTTCGAATTGATGGACCAGTGCCGCTTCCGTGACTGCAAACACGACCAGGAGCCGGGCTGCGCCGTCCGCCTGGCGATCGAGGAGGGCCGCCTCGACCCCGAGCGCTTCCACAACCTCGAACGCCTCGTCGCCGAGGAGGCTGCCCTCGAGGAGGAGCAGCGTGCCAACGAGAAGTTGGCCGACCGACGCCGGCGCCCACCGCCGGAGGCATCCGAGTCGATGTAGCCGCTCGTTACGCCGAGAGTGAGTTCGCTGACCGTGATCGCCCGATCGAAGCCGGTGAGGGCCAGGCGCTGGCGCAGCGCTTCGTCGGTGGTCACGACGACGAGGTCGCCGCCAGCTCGGCGCGCCCTGCCGGCCGCGCCGAGGAGCACGCCGAGAGCGACGTCGTCGAGGGCTTCGACGCCTTGCAGGTCGACGGCGATGGTGGCCGCCGGATGATCGACGATCGCCGTCGAGAGGGCGTTGTGCAACGACGGTACGGTCGCCAAGTCGACTGAGCCACTGAGGGCGACCACGGGCCGGCCGGCGACGAGGCTGGACGACACCCCCAACGGCATCGCGTCACGGTAGTGCCGGTCGCCGTGCCGTCACGGCGGCTCCCATGCCATCGCAGCGGTCGCCTCGAGCGTCACATCGCTGATCGCCGCGCCGACGAGCGCCACGTCGGTGGCGTTGACGTAGCGGACGCGGACGCGGACGACGTCGCCGGCGACGCTGACGGACACGTCGATCGGCGTGAGGTTCGCCACGCGCCGGGCCGCGGCGGTGGCGGCCCCGCCCGGATCGGCTGATACTGCCGCAGCGCGGGCGGCTTCGCGGGCGACGTACTCGATCGCCAGCTGATCTCGGGCGACGAGGGCAACCTGAAGGGCACCGAGGACGAACAGCACGACCAGCGGCAGGACGAGCGCGAGCTCGACGACGGCTTGGCCGCGATCGTCGCGGCGGACCTTCACACCGTGCACTCTCGGGGGCTGCGCCCCCGGAACCCCATCGCCTGGCGGCTCGCTGGCGCTCGCTCGCCAGGAAGTGTTCGCAAGCTCACACCTTCTCGATCACCGAGTCGATCACGCGGTTGAACAGGCGGGCGACCTTGGCGCCTCCGCCTCCCGCGGTCGCCCAGGCGACGACGAGCAGGGCGACAAGCGCGGCGGCGAGCAACACGAGGGCGTACTCGGTGGTTGCTTGGCCGCGGTCGTCGCGCCAGCGCGCTCGCAATGTGGCGGTGGTGCGCGGATCGGTGAGCAGCAGCAGGGCAACTGAAGTCGGGCAAGAAGCTGGTACATGACGTCTCCTTCGGGTTGTGGCCGGGCCGGCCGTTCAGGTGTGGGGACGGATCAGAGCGCCGAGCCGCGCACCGTCGAGAGGGCGCCGAGCACAGCCGGCGCGATGGCGAGCAGGACGAACGATGGCAGCGTGCACACGACCAACGGGAACGACAGGCGCACGGGGAGGCGGCGAGCCGCTGCCTCGCCGGCGCGTCGCCGCCCGGCGTTGGCTTCATCGGTGAGCCGGTCGAGCACGGGAGCGAGCGGCAGCCCGTCGCGGACCGCCGTCCCGAGCGCCGACACGAGTGCCAGCGGCGCTCCGCCCGCAGTGCCCGCTCAGCTCGACCAGGGCGTCGGCGAAGCCGGCGCCGCGGTGCAGCCGCTGCTCGGTGGCGGCGAATCCCGGCCGCACCGATGGGGGCGCCAGTCGGGCGAGCTCGCCGACCGCTTGGGTCGGTGTCAGTCCGGCGTGCAGGCACATCACCATCAGCTCGATGGCGTCCGGCATCGCCGCGTCGATCGCCTGGCGGGACGCGCGTGCTGCGTTGCGCCGACGAACGACCACTACAGCTGCGGCGCCAACGCCCCCGACGACTGCGAGCCCCGGTTCGAGGACGGCGACGACGGCGGCTGCAACGACGGCGACGGCCAGCGCGAGCCGGCGACGGTGGCGCGGGCGTTCGTTCGGGCCGTCGTCCACGGCCGTCGCGACGCGGCAACCTGCGGACGAATTCGCGGGCGAGGTCGGGACGCCGCCACGAAGACCGCCGCCGCCCCGGCGGAACCTGCCAACACGCCGGCCGTGCTCATCGTGGACGCCCGATGATGCGCCGCATCCACAGCGCACCGGTGGCGTTGAGCAGGCCTCCGAGCGACACGACAGCGACACCCGCCGGGGTGGTGATGGCGGAGCGCACCTTGTGGTCGGTGGCGGCGAGCAGCACGAGCAGGGCGACCGGCACGAACGTGAGGACTCGGGCGGATAGTCGCGCCTGGGCGCTCTGCGCCTGTTGCTCGGCGGCGACGGCAGCGCGGGCGCGCAGGGTTGCCGCGGCGCGTTCGAGTGGTGCCGCGGCCGGCCCGCCGAAGCGCGCACACGAGCGCAGCACGGTCAACGCCAGACCGGCGGCACTGACCGGGTCGACACCGGCACGGTCGAGGGCGTCGACGAGCGACTCGCCGCGGCCGACCTGTTGGACCACGGGCGCGACCACATCAGCCATCGCCGAATCCATCGCTGCGCCGGCAACCACGGCGGCCGTCAACGAGCTGCCACTGCGCAGCGATCTGGCGACGGCATCGCACCAGTCGGCGACCTCGTCGGCTCCGGGTTGGGTCGACCGCCGGACGAGCTGGAACGTCAGCCGCCGGCGCCCGGTATCGGCCCCGTCAGCACCGGGGACGCGCGCCGCCGGCACGCGAGTCGCCATCCTCGCTGCCAACATGGCGACGGCGAGCGCGGTGACCGTGGCCGCGCCCATGGTGTCGGCACTCATCGCTGCTCCGGCACTCGCGACCGGCGAAGCGCGCCGACGCGCTCAGCCGCCGGCGACGATCGGCCGCGTCGCCGGCTCGCCGTCGCGATCGATCACCTCGGCGATCTCGCTGACCCGTCGAGCCCCGCCGGTAGTTCGCTCGACGTGGACGACGGCATCGATGCAGCGCACGAGGTGATCGCGAACGGCGCGCAGCGGCCACGCCGGAGCGGCCTGGACCACGAGGGTCTCGAGGCGATGCAGGGCGTCGACGGCGCTGTTGGCGTGACACGTCGACCACGATCCGTCGTGACCGGTGTTGAGCGCCTGGACGAGCCCGAGCACTTCTCGGCCGCGGACTTCGCCGACGACGAGACGGTCGGGTCGCAGGCGGAGGGCCGTGTGCAGGAGCTGCTCGACGGAGATCGCCGCCAGGCCGTCGTTGCTCGCCGGGCGGGCCTCCAGGCGCACGACGTGATCCGCCAGCGGCGCCAGCTCGGCGGTGTCCTCCAGCAACACGATGCGCTCGCCGGGGCGGGTGAGGCCGAGCAGGCTCGACATCAGTGACGTCTTGCCAGACGAGGTGGCGCCTGAGATCACGGTGTTGCAGCGCTGCTCGACGAGCTCGCCGAGGGCGTCGGTGACCGCACTGTCGCCGAACGCCGTGAGCGGAAGCGGTTCGGTGCGAAAGCGGCGGAGCGAAAGGATCGTCCCGTCAACGCTGATCGGCGGCACGACGGCACACACTCGTGTGCCGTCTTCGAGGCGGGCATCGACGATCGGAGTCGTGCGATCGAATCGCCGGCCGAGGGGCGCCAGGATTCGCTCGATCACGACGGCGAGGTCAGTGGCGGCGATCCATCCCCGTCGTTCCAGCTCGCCCGCCCGCTCGACCCAGACCTCGCCGCCTCCGTTGACGAGGACCTCGTCGACGGCGACGTCGCGGATCAACGCGTCGAGCGGGCCGAGACCGTCGAGCCGGGCAACGGCGGCACCGACGAGCCGTTCCCGCTCGTCCGGCTCCAGCGAGCGGTGCGAGCCGGCGAACGTGTTCGCGCACGGCTGCCTCGGCGCTGCCCGGCACGCCCTGCGCCGCCCGGCACAACGCGTTCACGAGCCGCTCATCGACGTCGCTGCCGGCGACGGCGGAGGTGGCGTTCATGCCGCGGCCTGCAGCGTCTGCAGCGACTTGACCATGGCCTTGGGCAGGCGGGCGGCGAGGAGACCGGCGTCGACGGCGCGGGCGATCGCCGGGTCGACGGCGACCTCGGCGACGACGGGTGCGCCAATGGCGCGGGAGACATCCGACGCCGTCAGGCTGCGCCCCGGTTCTTCGACGAGCACGACTCCGTCGGGTCGTGGCAGCCGGCTGGCGCGCAACAGCGACAGGTAGCACGCCCTCGTGACGAGCAGACCACGGGCCGGCTCGGCGAGCAGGGCTGCTGGCGGCGCTCCACAGCCGGCGTCGACGATGACCTCGAGCGGCGAGGTGGCGAGGAAGGTGCGCAGCGCCGGCCAGCGCGCCGACTCCCGGGGGATCGTCGCCGGTCCGCGAGGGACGAGGCGGGTGGTGCGGCCGATGGTGGATGCGAGGTCGAGGACCGAGCGTTCCGGGGCGTCGGAGGCGAACCAGTCACTGAGACCCTGACCGCACGGCTCGGGCACGCCGAGGGCGGCGGGCAGCTCGCCGTCGAGATCGATCAACAGCGAGTCGATCGATGAACCGAGGGCGAGGGCGGCGGCGACGACGGTGGTCCCGCTGCCTCCTTTCGCCGACCAACAGACGGTGAGCGTCATCGTGACCTCCCGGGTGCGCGCCTCAACGGCGACGTCGTCCGGGGGAATGTCGGTGGCGGCGACGCTACGGCCGGCGTGGGCGATCGCCAACGCCGGTCATCAAAAGGTGTTCCGCGGAGCGGCCTGCACCGATTCGGTCCGCGTCGCTCCGCAGATCAGGCTTGCAGCGGGCGCCGGGCTAGAAGCCGCTGCAGCAGTACGGCGCCTCGGGCACGGCGAACAGCGCATCGGCGACCGGCACCATCGAGTGGTTGCGCACCTCGACCCGACCGGCGGCGGCAAGCGAGCTCCACGACGTGCCGCCGAGGTAGGCCGCCGACAGTTGAGCGATGTCGACGAGGAGGTCGGGGTGGGCCTCGTCACCGAGACGCTTGGCGCCGGCCGCCGACACGCTCCACACTCCCGTTGTTGTGCGGCAGCAGCGTGTCCTCGACACCGATCGCCACGGAACCGTCGACGTCGGCGAAGCGCCGCGCCGTGAACGCCGCGTCGACGTCGAGCAGGCGGAGCCATTGCTCGTCGAAGAGCCACTTCTGGCGGTAGGCACGAGTGTCGGCGACGGCGAACTGGATGACGTCGTCGACGGGACGCTCCTCGGCGTACCACTCGTCGACCAGATCGACGTTGCAGAGGTAGTCCCACAGGGCGAGCTCGACCGCTGGCGTCAGCGCCCCACAGGTCGTAGACCTCGCCGGCACCGCGGGGTGGCGTCGAGCGCGCTTCGACCCACTTCACGCTGTAGTGGACCCATCCGTCGTCGACGCCGTCGGCGGAGGTGTGCACGGCGACGAACTCGGCGTCACCGCCGAGCTCCATCGCCTTCTCGAGGTAGCGCCGCCACATCCACTCCGGGCGCTTGAGCACCCCGGGGCGCCGGGCAGCCCGGTCGTACACGTCGACGACCGTCGGGAGAATCTCGTCGGGACGGAGCAGGCGCATCGTCCCTCCGGTCGCCGCCCCGGTGATCGGAAGGGCGTCCCGAGGTGTGATCGTCGCCTCGGCGCTGCGACCGGCGAGCCCGAAGCCGAAGCGTTGGTAGATGCGCGTCTCGCTGGCGCGCAGGCTGGCGAGGACCTGGCCGCGATCGACCGCGTCGGTGAGCAGGCGAGTCATCAACTCGCGCATCAACCCGCGACGACGGTGAGTGCTGAGCACCCCGACGCGTGTGACGCCGCTGGTGGGCAGCCACGCCCCACCGGGGACGAGCGTGTCGAAGCGGAAACCGGCGACGTGGGCGACGCACCGGCTCGCCATCCCATGCGGACAGCGAATCGGAGCCCTCCCAGGACGGGATCCGTTCGGGCTTGCCCCAGTCATCGTCGCTGACCGGCGCTTGCATCAACGCGCTTGACACCGTGGCGCTGGCGAGGCGGTACTCCTCGGGCGCGGTGACGCGGATCTCGATGCCGTCCATCACCGCATCGTCGCATGATCGGAACCGACCCGACGGTTCGGTTTCGCGTGCGCGAGCATCAGCGTCGTGGACTGGCACCTTGCTCAACTCAACGTCGGCCGGCTACGAGCCCCGATCGACGATCCGATCATCGCCGAGTTCAAGGGCGCCCTCGACCGCATCAACGCCTTGGCGGATCGGACGTCCGGATTCGTGTGGCGGCTACAGACGGAGGAGGGCAACGCCACGTCGCTGCACCCCATCGACGACGACGAGTTGATCGCCATCAACATGTCGGTGTGGGAGTCGATCGAGGCGCTCGCCGACTACGTCTACCGCTCCGACCACACGGCGTTCCTGCGTCGCCGGCGGGAGTGGTTCGAGCGCTACGGCAAGTCGTACCTCGTGCTGTGGTGGGTACCCGCCGGCCACATCCCGTCGATCGACGAGGCGCTCGAACGCCTCGACGAGCTCGAGGCCCATGGACCGACCGACGCGGCGTTCACGTTCGCCACGCGCTTCGCCCCGCCCGGCACCGACGTCGAGCCGATCGTCGACGAGCGCGACGCCTGCCCCGCCTGACGGACTAGACGGCGAGGAGGTCGCGGGCGCCGGTGTCGCTCGACGGGTGGCGCAGCTTGCTCATCGCCCGCGCCTCGATCTGACGGATGCGCTCGCGGGTGAGGTTGAAGTGCTCGCCGACCTCCTCGAGCGTGCGCGGCTCGCCCCGATCGAGGCCGAAACGGAGCTTGAGGATCTCCCGCTCGCGGTCGTCGAGCGGCGCCAACAGGCGGGCGATCTCCTCGGGCAGCAGCGCGGTGGCGGCGACCTCGAACGGTGACTCGGCGGAGCGGTCCTCGACGACGTCGCCGAGCTCGGCGTCGCCGTCCTCGCGCAGCGGCTCGGACAACGACAACGGCTCGGCGGCGAAGCGCAGCGCCTCGGTGACCTTGTCCTCGGGCATCTCGACCTCGCGGGCGAGCTCGGCGAGCGTCGCCGGGCGGCCGTACTTCAACTCGAGGCGCGAGCGAGCCTTCTGCAAGCGGGCGAGGGTGTCGCCGGCATGGACCGGGAGGCGGATCGTGCGACCGGTGTTGGCGATGCCGCGGGTGATCGCCTGGCGGATCCACCACGTGGCATAGGTCGAGAACTTGAACCCCTTGCGCCAGTCGAACTTCTCGACCGCATGCATCAGGCCGAGGTTGCCCTCCTGGATGAGGTCGAGCAGCGGCAGCCCGGATGCCTGGTACTTCTTGGCGATCGAGACGACGAGGCGCAGGTTCGACTGCACGAACTGGCGCTCGGCCTCCTCGCCGTGGCGGGCCGTTCGGCGCAACTCACGGCGCCGCGGCGCCGACGCGTCCTTGCCACCGTTGTCGAGCGCCTCGATGGCCTGCTTGCCTGCCTCGATCGCCTTGGCGAGGCGGACCTCGTCGTCCTTGGTCAACAAGGTGTACTGGCCAATGTCGGTGAGATACAGCCGAACGAGATCTTCGTCATCGCGGTCAACGCGATCTTTGGCCACCACGGCTCCTTGTCCTACCAACCGGCAGCTGGTGTGTCGAGGTTTTCTCCCGTCCCCACGGGCTGAGTGGCGTCACGATACCGACAGAGCGGTGCGGGCCAACCCGGGAACCGAACGGCGTTGGCGTTCGCGCCGTCGACTGGCTTGGGCAGTACGATTGTGCGGCGGTCGACACCAGAGGGTGGCGCCACGTTGGAGGACGATCCCCGATGCAAAACGCGATTCTGAACGAACGGCGGCTCGCCGAGGCGCAGTCCGGCTGGGCGGCACCGACCCCGCCGAGCCCCGGCGGTCAGGTCTGGGCACCGCCGACCACGGCGGCGGGCGCTCCGGCGGCGCCGATCACCGACGGCCCGGTGTCGACATGGCCCGGGGCGATGACGGTCGGCGGCACGATCAAGAAGACGAGCCTGCTGTTCGTCATCCTGCTCGCTGCGGCCGTCGCCGGCTGGAACGCCGTGCCTGAGCCGGATGTGCTCCCCGACGGCTCGATCCAGTACGGATTCCCCGGCATCGCCCTCGTCGGCGTCGCCATCGGCTTCATCGCCGTGATCGCCCTGATGTTCAGGCCGCACCTGGCCAAGTACGTCGCCCCGGTCTACGCCGTCGGGCAGGGGTTCGCCGTCGGCGCCATCTCCGCCTACTACGAGCAGCTTTGGAGCGGCATCGTGCTCCAGGCGGCCGGCGCGACGCTCGGCGTGTTCGCCGTGATGTTGCTGCTCTACCAGACACGCATCATCAAGGTCACCGAGAAGTTCCGCCGGGTCGTCGTGCTCGCCACCCTCGGGGTGATGGCGTTCTACCTCGTGTCGTTCGTGTTCGCCTTGTTCGGCGCCGAGATCACGTTCCTGCGTGAGCCGAACCTCATCGGCATCGGGTTCAGCATCCTCGTGGCCGGACTGGCGGCACTCAACCTCACCCTCGACTTCGACTTCATCGAGCGGGGGACGAGGGCGGGCCTCGCCAAGGACTTCGAGTGGTACGCCGGGTTCGGATTGCTGGTCACGATCGTGTGGCTGTACCTCGAGCTGCTCCGCCTGTTCGCTCTGCTGCAAGGTCGCGACTGAGCAAACTCGCCGAGGCCGCCGCCTGCGCGGCCGTCGGAGCCGCCCTCGCCGCGGCGGCGTGGTCGCTGGTCGACCTCGCCGTGGTCGCGGCCATCGTCGGCGGTCTCAACGGAGCGATCGCCGGAGGGCGTCGCATCCATCGCTGGCGATCGGTCTCCGGTGTGCTGGCGTTCGTGCTCGACTCGACATGGGCGTTGATCACGACGGCCGGTGCCCTCGTCGTCCACGCCCTGGCCCTCACCCAGCGGGTGCCGGGCAACTACGTGGCATCACTCAGCGAGCGGCGCGATCGCCATGTCTACGTCAAGGGGTTCACGCTGCGCCGTGGCTTCCTGACGACGGTCGGCAACGTTGTCAGCGGCGCCGGTCTCCCCAAGTCGACGTCGCGCCGTCGCGTCATCGACCGGCACGAGCACGTCCACGTGTGGCAGGCCCGCTGGTTCGGCCCGCTGTATCCGTTGCTGTACGGCGCCTGGACCGTGCTCGGGGCGGTGGTCGGCGTCGTGGCGTGGGGGGTGCGTGGACGCGACGAGCGGCTCTGGAAGGTGATCGATACGACGGCGTACTACTCCAACCCGTTCGAGTGGTGGGCGTACAGCCGGGAAGGCCGGTGGCCGCCACGGGCGGCGATCGCCGACCTGACCTGGCGCCGGCCCATCCGAGTGTTTCGTGCCGGGAAACTCGGCACGTAGCACTCGGTTAGCCGGAAACACTCGGATGGGTGAGGGCGGCGCGCTCGGCGGCGAGATCGGCACCGACGAGGTCGAGCACGCGGGCGGTGGGCCCGTCGAGCAGGGGATCGATGGCGTCGCGATGCTCGGTCGACGGCCGCTTCCAGAGCAGGCAACACCGACTCGCGCAGCGCGGCGATCGCCTCCGCGGATGTGCTGACGTCGTTCAACGCCTCTCGCAGCGGTGCGATCCACGCCTCGACATCGTCGTCGTCGCCGTCGAGCCGCGTCGACGGCCGGCAGCCGGTCCCGCCACAACTCGGCGTGCCACGCATGGCGATGGCACCACGTCGCCATCACCCGCTTGACAGCGGGATCCGGTAGTTCCCGCGCCCACCGTCCCAGCGTCTCGAACAGCAGCTCTCGACGGCAGATCCACCGCCTGCGACCCGGCCGGCCGAGCGTCATCGATCGTGTCGTAGCCGCTCACTCACGAGCGCCAGCTCAGCTCGGCGGCGCCGAGCTCCGTCGCCGGTGCCGAGCCGCGCCGGTACTCCAGCAGCATCTCGCGCCACGGGCCGTGGGCCTCGAGCTTGCCGAGGATCGCGCTGACCCCCCACACCACGCGATCGAGAATGACGTAGCTCGGCGGCATGTTCAGCTTGGCGATGACGTCGGCGTAGGGACCGGCGATGTCGGTCGACACGGCCGAGTGTCCGCCGCATCCAGTCGCGGGTGAACGTGAACTCGTCCTCGAGATACGGGCGGTACGGCGTCGACACGTAGTCGTAGACACGCTGCGGATCGAGATCGTGGTCGGGCGTGAGGAAGCCGGCCGTCTCCATCGCCGCCACGAGCGCCTCCGGATCGCGGTCGACGACGACGGCGTCGAGCGTCGGTTCGAGGCGCTGCCACTCGCCGTGGTCCCAGCGCTTGACGAGCCCGAAGTCGAGGAACGTGACGCTGCCGTCGCGGTGGAACCGGTAGTTGCCGGGGTGCGGATCGCCGTTGAACACGCCGACGCGGTGGATCGAGTGCTGGGCGAAGCGCCAGATCACCTCCGCCGCCCGTTGCTTCGTCGGCACCGAGGCCGTCGCCACGAACTGGTCCCATGACAGCCCGTCGATCCACTCCGTGGTCAGCACCTTCGACGTCGAGAACTCCGGCGCAAGGGTCGGGATGCGCACCCACGGGTGGCCGGCGAAGCGCCCGGCGAACTCGGCGATGTTGGCGGCCTCCCGGCGGTAGTCGAGCTCCTCGCGCATGCGCAGCCGCAACTCGTCGACGAGGGCGCGGGCGTCGAGCCCGTTGAGGGCCAGCGCCGAGAACACCGTGTACATCACCTCGGCGGCGTCGAGATCCTCCTCGATCGCCTCGGCGACGCCGGGGAACTGGACCTTGACGGCCAGCTCGCGGCCGGCGGCGTCGCGGGCCCGGTGGACCTGGCCGATGCTCGCCGCCGCTTCCGGCATGTCCTCCCACTCGGCGAAGACACGCTCGGGCGCGGCGCCGAACTCGGACTCGATCACGGACGCCGCGAGCGTGGGAGACATCGGGGCGGCGTCGGCCTGCAGGGCGGCGAGCGCCTGCTGGGCCTCGTCGGGCAGACCCTCGGCGATGAAGCTGACGATCTGGCCGACCTTCATCAGCACGCCCTTCATCTCGCCCAGCTCGCTGGCGACGTCCTCGGCCGTGCGGATGGCGAATTGGGCGTCGAGCTCGGCTCGGCGCTCGGCTGGGGTGATCATCCGCTTCGCCCGCGTCGTGGCGAAGCGACCGGCGTTGCGGGCGGTCAGCTTCCACATCCGCCGTGACCGCCAACTGGTGACTGCGGCGACCTTGCGCCGCAGGATGGCCGCGGCCGCGCCGGCACCGAGACCGCCGGTGATGATCGCGGCGACCTGGGTGCGCTTCATCAAGGCGACGAATCGTCCGGGGGTGGGACGGTGCGCCGGGCGGTCGGGTCAGCGGCGAGCAACTCGTCGGGAAGCGGGTCACCGGTGACTTCGTCGGTCCAGTAGGTGCCGTCCTCGAGCCGCTCGAGTGCACGCTCGACGCCCGCCAACCCGTCGGCCAGCTCGTCCAGTGACGGCTCCGGTTCCAGCTCGTCGGGGGCCGGCGGATCTGGAGTGGCTGCCTGGTCCATCGCTCCGGAATCTACCGTGGCTGGCGCGCGCCGATCCGGGCGCTGCCCTATCATGGCGTTCCCCGGCCACGCAGGCCGCTGATGGCCGCTCGTTCGCTGGCGCTCACTCGCTCGCAAGGGACTACATGATGAACCGCCGCACCGACGGACTGGGCGCTGGCGGGACCTCCCGGCCGCCATCGTGATGCTGGCGCCGTCGCTGATCCTGCTGTCGGTGTTCGTCCTCTATCCGCTCGTGCGGGCGGTGTGGCTCGGCCAGCAGCGCTGCGACGCCCAGGGCAACAACTGCACGTCGAGCGGGTGGGGCCAGTACATCGACGTGATCCGCAGCAACGAGTTCCGCGATGCCGTCGTCGTGACGTTCAAGTTCGCCGTCATCACCGTGCCGATCGGGCTGGCCCTCGGGGTCGGCCTCGCCGCCCTCGCCGACAAGTACGTGCGCGGCGTCGGCGCCTTCCGGGCGATCTTCTCCTCCACGGTCGCCACGTCGGTCGCTGTCGCCAGCCTGATGTGGTTCTTCCTGCTGCAGCCGAGTCTCGGCGTGCTGTCCAATGTCGGCTGGTTGAGCGACCTGTTCCCGGTGATCAAGCAGCCCGGGCTGCTCAACGACCAAGGGACAGCCCTCCCGTCCGTCGCCGCGTCGAGCATCTGGGCCAGCCTCGGCTTCACGTTCATCCTCGTCACCGCCGGTCTGCAGGCGATCCCACGCGATCTCCACGAGGCGGCGGCGATCGACGGCGCCAGCGGCATGCGGCGATTCTGGAGCATCACGATCCCGCTGCTCGGTCCGACGTTGCTCTTTGTCGTCATCATCCTCACCACCAGGGCGTTCCAGGCCTACGGAGAGATCGACCTGCTCACCAACGGCGGCCCCAACGACTCGACCACAGTGTTGACGTACCTCACGTATGGAAGCCTCTCGCCGATCAACAACGATGCCGGGTTGAAGGCGACCGTGGCCGTGCTGCTGTTCGTGATGCTGCTCGTGCTCTCGGCGATCCAGCTCCGCGGCATCGGCCGGCGGGTGCACTATGGCTGAGGTCGTGCCCGTGGCGGCACCCTGGGAGCGCAGCTCGCCCTGGGGGAGAGTCGGCCGCTACGGCGTGCTCGCCGTCGTCGCCATCATCGTGCTGTTCCCGATCTACTCCGCGGTGGTCGCCGCCCTCAAGCCGGGCAATCGTGTACTCGTCAACCCGCTCGTACCCGACTCGTTCACCCT
This sequence comes from Ilumatobacteraceae bacterium, assembly GCA_963732335.1. Classification (GTDB taxonomy): domain Bacteria; phylum Actinomycetota; class Acidimicrobiia; order Acidimicrobiales; family Ilumatobacteraceae; genus Desertimonas. The sequence goes on from CAVSZO010000005.1 coordinate 192,648, forward strand.
CGACGTCCTCCGTGACGCCTGGACCGAGGGCCGCCTCGGGCGCTACCTGCTCAACTCCATGGTCGTCGCCACGCTCGTGACGATCGGCCAGGTCGTCACGTCGCTGATGGCGGCGTACGCCTTCGCGATGCTGCGGTTCCCGGGCCGCAACGTGCTGTTCGTGTTGTTCCTCGCCACGTTGCTGATCCCGCTCGAAGCGACGGTCGTCGTCAATCGCCAGACCATCGATTCGCTCGGCTGGCTGAACTCGTACCAAGGTCTCGTCGTGCCGTTCCTCGCCAGCGCCTTCGGCGTGTTCCTCCTCCGTCAGGCGCTGATGTCGCTCCCGAAGGACCTGCGCGATGCCGCCCTCATCGACGGTGTCGGCCACGCCGGGTTCCTCCGCCACGTCGCCGTCCCGCTGTTGCGGCCGACGCTCGGAGCCCTCGCCCTGTTCGCCTTCCTCGGCACGTGGAACGCTTACCTGTGGCCGACCCTGATCACCACGGACGAGGATTGGAACACCGTGCAAGCGGGTCTGCGCCAGCTCAAGGCCCAGGCCCTCGACACCCCGAACCTGCTGATGGCAGGGACGATCATCGCCGCGATCCCGATCGCCGTTGTCCTGCTGGTCTTCCAGCGACAACTGATCCGCGGCCTCACAGCAGGAGCAGTCAAAGGATGAACAATTCAAGGCGTCGGACGATTCGGATCATCGGCGTCGGCGCGTGCGTCACGCTCGCCGCTTGCGCGTCGGGACAATCGATCCTGCAGGCGGGCGACGCCGCCACGACGACGACGAAACCGCCGGGGTCGACGGCGCCGGGCGCCACCGTTGGTCCGCCGACGACGATCTGTCTCGTCCAGCCCTGCCCGACGGGTCCGGCCGCGACGAGCGGGGGGTTGCCGACGACGATCCAGTTGGCGACGCCGGCGACCGAGGAGCGCCCGGGGGGCTTCTCCGGGGCGCCGGGCGTCACCGTCCAGGTCGCCGCCAACCCCGACTTCGCGGCATGCCCCGTCGACGCCCTCGACGACGCCGGCGAGCCGGTGCGCATCACGTTCTGGCACACGATGCAGTCGGCGGCGGGCGACGCCTTGGCGGCGCTCACCGACGAGTACAACGCCAGCCAGGACCGCGTCGTGGTCGAGCTGCAGAACCAGAACGGCTACGAGGAGCTGATCGAGAAGTACTTCCAGTCGAGCGCGGGCGACCGCCCGCACCTCGCCCAACTCCCCGAGTACATGCTGCAGCAGATGGCCGACACCAACACGGTGGTCACCACCACGGCGTGCATCCAGACCGAAGGGTTCGACATCGCCCCGTTCCTGCCCCGAGCGATGTTCGCCTATCAGACCGGTGGCGTGCAGTGGGCGATGCCGTTCAACATCTCCAGCCCGGTGCTGTACTACAACAAGGCCGTCTTCGAGGAAGCTGGGCTCGATCCCGAGCAGCCGCCGATCACCCTCGACGACCTCCGTGCGTATTCGCAGCAGATCGTCGACTCCGGCGCGGCGACCTACGGCCTGGCTCTCGACTCGGGAGTCAACTCCGGTGGCGGCTGGTTCCTCGAGCAGTGGCTCGCTCGTGCCGGCCTGCCCTACGCCGACAACGACAACGGCCGCACCGCCCGCGCCACCCAGGTGCTGTTCAACTCGCCCGAGGCGGCGGAGATGCTGACGTTCGCCCAGGACCTCGTCGAGGACGAGCTCGCCGTCTACGTCGGCGAAGACCCCCGAGGGCTCGACGGGCTGCTGCGGATCGCCGATCCCCAGCAGCCGGCGGCGATGGCGATCGCCACCTCAGGCGCCCTCGGAGGTGTTCTCGACTTCGTCGAGGGCGGCGCCATCGCCGGGCTCACGTCGGAAGACATCGGGGTCGGTCCGATGCCCGGGCCCACTGACACCCCGAGCGCGATCATCGGCGGGGCGGCGCTGTACATCATGCGCGACAAGGGCGACGCCGAGGCGGCCGCGGCATGGGACTACATCAAGTACCTCGTCAGCGCCGAGGCGCAGTCGCTGTGGGCGAACGAGAGCGGCTACGCCCCGGTCCGCGATGACGCCACCGCGGTCGACCCGCTGGCGCAGACCTATGCCGACGACCCGCGCTTCCAGGTCGCCTATGACCAGGTCAACTTCACCGCCGACGACTTCAGTGCGGTCGGCCCGGTGCTCGGCCCGATGCGCCAGGTGCGCCAGGCGACCGCCCAGATGATGGCCGACATCTACACCGGTACGGCGGTCGAGGAGGCGCTCACCGCCGCCGCCGACCAGGCCAACCTGTTGATCATCGACTACAACGCCCGCAACTGATCAGTCGATGCCGTTGAGCGGTGATACTGAGAACCTAGAAGCCGAGCATGACGGCGTACTCGACGGCGGTGGGCATGGCGGCGCTTTCGTCCTCCGGTGTCGGGGCGACGTCGGCGGGGAGGGCGCTGATGCCATAGGCGCCCGCCGAAGCGAGCGCGGCGAGGGCGAGTCCGGCGAGGACGGCGCGGGTCTTGGAGCGGTTGGTGTTCATCGTTACCTCGGGTGTTTGGTCCGGGCAGTCCGGTTGCTCCCGGATCCCGCGATTGGTCACGGGAGGTTCGGCGTCGGTCTGCCCACGGATTGTGCCGAGGCGGACGCTTCCATGCTGCGCCTGCCGAATCGGTCGTGGTGCTTCTGGGCACCGATCGTTGCGGAAATCGCAAGAATCGGTGCCCAGATCGGCGGTTCGGCGCCGGTCCCGAACTCTTTGGTTGCGGTGATGACGTTGGTGGCCGGTGATCGACCAATGAGACTGAGGACGCCCAGATTGCTCGGGAGCACCAGCGTGAACTCACGTGGCTGCACCGGCCGCGCCCTGACATGACCGCAGGCATCTCACCCCTGATCGAGGCCGCCCTCGGCGTGCAGGCACTCCGGGAGGATCGCGGCGACGAGGTCGAGTTCGTCACGATCTCGTACTGGGAGGACGTGGCGGCGATGTCGCGTTTCGCCGGTGACGACCCCCGGCGGATCCATCACCTCGACCGCGACCCGGAGTTCCTGATCGAGTTGCCCACTGACGTGCAGGTGCTCGAGATTCGGTCGGCACACGGGGACACCGGCGGGCGGTGACGATCGACCCAGCCAGCAGACCCCCGCCGCGACAAGGGAACGCAGCTCGACTGCACGTCCGCCGTGGGTCGCCGTCCGTGAACGTCCCATCCCGCGTCGGAGCGATCCTGTCCGATATCCGCGTCCGGATATCCCGTCAACCGAATGTCCGGTACCGCCGGGTGGACGGCACTGGTACCCGCCCGATAATTGCAGTCGGCAGGAGGTTGGTATTCGTCATCCGCTCACGGCGAGCGCACCGCGTCATGAACTGACCGCCAGTGCAGCAGCGATCGGTTCACTCCTTGCGTTGTCAAGGGCCCGTGAGCCGTACTCAGCGCCCGCCTCGGTGATAACAATCGGTGAGGGCGAACACCGTGCGAGCGCCCGCCCGTGTGCTCGGCGAGTGGGTCGCCGACCACGCCGAACGGTAGGAGAGACCCCGCAGCGGTCGGTGCACTGCCAGTAGCGTCGCGGACGTGACGACGACCGCGGTCCCGCTGCTGGCTGACTCGGTGCGACTGCGCGACGAGGCCGATGGCGGCGGCGTCGACATCCTCGATCGCCGCGTCTACCCGCACCAGATCAGCTGGGTGCACTGCCGCACCGTCGTCGACGTGGCGACCGCGATCCGCGACATGGTCACGCAGAGCTCCGGACCGGTGTTCGCCGCGAGCGCCGGCCTCGTGCTCGCCGCGCGGGCGGCGCGCGACCTGCCTGCCGGAGCGGCTTCAGACTCACTCCGCGAGGCGGGGGCGCTGCTGGCGGCCACCCGCCCGACGAACAACCACGTCCGCGACGTCGTGGCGACGGTGCTGGCGGTGCTCGAGCAGCCGGCCGCGGCCGCCGGCGGCGACCGGCTCGTTGCCGCGGTCACGGCCTCGGCCGCCGAGTCGACGCGCAGCTACCGCGACTCGGCGGCGGCGCTGGGGCGGCACACCGCCGAGTTGATCCCTGATGGCGCCCGGGTGCTGACCCACTGCTGGGCGGATCAGTTCCTCATCGGTGCGGTGACGGCCGCGCAGCGGGCCGGCAAGACCCTCGAGTTCGTCTGCACCGAGACCCGTCCGTACCTGCAGGGTGCCCGGCTCACCGCGGCCACCCTTGTGGAGATGGGCTACACCCCGACGCTGATCACCGACGGCATGGTCGCCACCGTGCTCGCCTCCGGCAATGTCGACGTGCTGCTCACCGCCGCCGACCGGGTCACCCTCGACGGTCACGTCGTCAACAAGGTCGGAACGCTCGCCGCGGCGCTCGCCGCCAGCCACTTCGGCGTGCCGTACTACGCCATGGTCGACCATCCCGACCGGCACGCGCCGACGATCGGCGACGTCCAGATCGAAGAGCGCGACGGCGACGAGGTGCTGGTGTTCGCTGGGCAGCGCACCACCGCCGAGGGCGTGGTCGGACGTTATCCAGCCTTCGACGCCACCCCGCCGGAGTTGGTGACCAGGATCGTGACCGACCGCGGTGCATTCGAGCCGGCCGAGGTCGGGAGATACTTCGCGTGACGGCCCGAGCGGTCGTCGTCGACATCGAAGGCACCACGAGTTCGACTGCCTCGGTCCACGTCGGCCTCTACGACTACGCCCGGCCCCGGCTCGAGCCGTGGATCGAGGCGCACGCCGGCGACGAGGAGGTGGCCGCGGCCGTCGCCGCGACGATCGCCGACGCGGAGCTCGCACCCGGCGCCGCGACCGCCGACGTCGTCGCCGTGCTGCACTCCTGGATGGACGCCGACCTCAAGGCCACCCCGCTCAAGACTTTGCAGGGTCAGATCTGGGCGGCCGGCTTCGCCGCTGGCGAGCTAGCCGCCCACATCTTCGCCGACGTCGCTCCTCGGCTCCGCTCCTGGCATGCCGATGGTGTCGCCATCGGCGTCTATTCCTCCGGGTCGGTCGCCAGCCAGCGAGCGTGGTTCGCGCACACAGATGCGGGAGATCTGAGTGGGCTGATCGTCGCCTACTTCGACACGACGAACGCCGGCGCCAAGCGCGACAGCGGCTCCTACGCCAAGATCGCCGCGTCGCTCGGCGTCGCGCCGGCCACGGCGTTGTTCCTGTCGGACGTGCCCGCTGAGCTCGACGCGGCCGTCGCGGCGGGATGGCGGGCGATCGGCGTGCGGCGCGCCGGCGAGCCTGCCGAGGCATGGGACTTCGGCCCGCACTCGGTGGTGGGCTCCTTCGCCGAGGTCGAGCCGTGACGGTGCCGGACCGCGAGGAGCTGCTCGCCGTCGGGGCGCGTCTGGCGGCCGAGGCGGCCCGTTTCAGCGCGCTGGGCTGGATGCGGGCAACGTCGGGCAACCTGTCCGAAGTGCTGCGCCGCGAGCCGCTGGTGCTCGCTGTGACGGCCAGCGGGCGCGACAAGGGCGAGTTGCGGCCCGACGACGTTGCTGTCGTCGACGGCCGAGGCGAGGCGGTGCCCGTGCCGGGGATCGAGCCGGTGCGGCCGTCGGCCGAAGCCGGCCTGCACGCCCACGTGGCGGAGGTCACCGGGGCGCGGTCGGTGGTCCACGTGCACACGCTGAACGCCGTCGAGGCTGCCCATCGTTGGCCGGACGGCGTCGTCTTGCAGGACTTGGAGATGCTCAAGGCGCTCGACCGTGGCGCCCACGGTGACGTGGTGCGCGTGCCGGTGATCGCCAATAGCCAGGACATGCGGGAGCTCGCCACGCGCTTCGACAACGTCCACGACGCCGGCGTCCCGGCGACGCTGGTCGCCGGTCACGGCAGCTACGTGTGGGGCGCCGACACCCTGCAGGCCCGGTGGCGCACCGAAGCGCTGGACTGGCTGCTCGGCGCCGCCCTCCGGGCTGGCTGACCGCGGTCTGCTCAGCAGGTCGCCCACCCGGTCGAAGCCGGCCGCCGTCTCGCCGCCGCGGGCGCCGGCGTCGAGCAGCAAGTACCGGGCGGCCCTCAGAGTCGAGCGGACGCCGGCGAACCCGACCGTGGGAATAGCCGACTGCGTTTGTCGAGATTATCATCCTGGCTGATGGCGTACCTGACGATCTACACCGATGAGGCCGAGCCGGCCGAAACCCTGGCAACTGGCGACGAAGGCGAGATCCGCGAGACACTCGCCGCGCGGGGGTGACGTACGCGCGCTGGCCGCTGGCCGACGAGTTGGCCGACGACGCGCCGGCCGACGCAGTGCTGGCGGCCTATGCCGAGCCGATCGCCCGGCTCTCGTCCGACCAGGGGTATGTGCTCGTCGACGTCGCTGCGCTGCACCCAACTGCCGACTCCGAGTGGGCTGCGACAGCGTCCGCCGCTCGACAGAAGTTCTTGGCCGAGCACACCCACGCCGACGACGAGGTGCGCTTCTTCGCCTCAGGCAGCGGCATCTTCTACCTGCACATCGACAACGAGGTGTGTGCGGTACTCGGCGAGCGCGGCGATCTGCTGAGCGTCCCCAAGGGCACGACCCACTGGTTCGACATGGGGACTCGGCCGGACTTCACCGCGGTCCGCTTCTTCCGCGATCAGGAGGGCTGGGTCGCCGAGTTCACCGGCGACCCGATCGCCGAGCGGATCCCCGACTTCGACACGATCGTCGCCGAGCGACGAGCCCGGTCGCTGACCGAGGCGACCTGAGCGACCGCCGTTCGACCGAGTTCTCCCCTGGGCACCAGCACCGGAGCGCGGGCAACACTCACCAACAGCGAGATCGCGGATCGACGGAGCGCGGATCGCCCGGTACGGAGCACCACCACCAACTCTGCTGATCACGCTGGACACCCTCCGATCAGCCGTTACGCGCCAGGCCTCGGCGGCGGTTACGCGTCAGAACGCGGAGGAGCCCGGAGTCGGATAGTCGCGGACCGCTGCCGTCCCAGGTATCTGGCCTGTACTGAACGTCCGCCCCGATCATGACCAGCCGGCCAGGGTACGAACTGCGGCCAAGTCGTTGGTAAGGAGTGCGCCCACGGTGCGGACCTAATGGGTGTTCATGCTTACCTCGGTTGTTGTGGGTGGTCCGGCTGCTCCGGAACGCTTGGTCACCCGGGTTCGACGTCGCCACCAACCGCGGATGGCCGTTGCCACGAAGTTGAACTGGGGGCCTACGGCCGAAATCACGCAGGCGCGCCGCTCGGACGACGGCAGCCGCAACGGATCAGTCGGCGCCGCGAGCGCTGATGCCGAACAGTTCGGCGTCCGGGGTGGGGCGGGGGTGAGGTCGATGGCGGTGGCGGTGATGCCAGCCTGCTCCGGCTCCGTCCTCGGAGACAGGTCAACGGCGGTGGCGGTAAGGCCGTAGGCGTCCCCGCCCCGATGGCGGCGAGGGCGAGCCCGCGACGATGGCCCGTGCCTTCGAAGGGTTGGTGTTCATGGTTCACCTCGGTGGTTGTCGGGCGGTCCGGCCACTCCGGAATCCGCGTTGTCACCCCGGGTTCGACGTCGCCACCAACCGCGGATGGCCGTTGACACGAAGTTGAACTGGCGGCGTGCGGTCCAAATCGCGATCGGTCGGCAGCCGTCATGCGTCTGTGTCAGCGTGTAAGCCCGCTGCGGTCACGCACGCTGACACAGACGGGGTCAGCGGCGGGTGAGGTGCGTGCTGAAGCGGAAGCGGTCGCCGCGGTAGAGCGAGCGCACGTACTCGACCGGTCGCCCGGATCCGTCCCGTGTGCTGCGGGTCAACAACAGCATCGGGGTCGCCGCGTCCGTTCCGAGGAGGCGGGCAGCGGCCGGTGGGGCGAGGACGGTCTCGATCGTCTCGTCAGCACGGGCCGGGACGACGCCGTAGCGCGACTCGAGCAGCGCGTACAGCGAGGCGTCGGCGGTCAGCTCGGTACCGACGTCGGCGAACCTGGCGTGGTCGAGGTACACCGTCTCGACCGCCATCGGCTCGTCGTCGGCGTAGCGCAGGCGTTCGACGCGGACCACCGGCGACCCCGGTGCGAGGCCGAGCTGCTCGGCGACCTCCGGCTCGGCGTCGATCACGGCGGTGTCGACGATCTGCGAGCCGGGCCGGCGACCCTGCGACGACATCGCCTGGGTGTATGACGACAGCTGCATCGGTTGGGTCACCTTCGGTGGGGCGACGAACGTCCCGCGTCCCTGGCGGCGGACGATCCGCCCCTCGACGGCGAGGTCGTGGAGGGCCTGGCGCACCGTCGTCCGTGAGACATTGAACTGTTGGCTGAGCGCCCGTTCCGGCGCCACCGGAGTGCCCGGCGGCATCCCGTCGACCTGGGCGCGCAGCCACTGGCGCAGCTCGTAGTACTTCGGCGCGACGACCGGCGTGACCACGTCGACGGCGCGGTGGTAGCGGACGACCTCGGCAGCCGGCTCGTCGCCCTCGAGGGCAAGCGACTGGCGCTCCACCGTGCCATCGGGAGCCCACCCGAGCCGTTCGTAGAAGCGCCGCGCCGTGTGGTTGTCGGTGACCACCCACAGGGTGGCCGCCGTGTTGCCGGCGGCGGCGAACCGGTGCATCGTCTCGTCCAGCAACCGGCGGCCGATGCCGTGCCGCTGGAGGTCCGGATCGACGTGCAGCGAGTAGACGTGCCCGGTGCCAGGATCAGCAGCGGTGCCGTCGCTCGGGCCGACGTAGGCGAACCCGACGACACGCTCACCGAGCCGGGCAACGATCACCTCGCGGCCGTCGGTGCCGCGCAGGCGTCGTCGCCACACCGAGCGCTCCTGCTTGGCGCTGATCGCCGGGACGGTCGGGTAGGTGACGGCGAACGAACGGGCGTGCAACGCGCCGATCGCATCGGCGTCGGCCGGCGTCGCGGCTTCGACGATGACGGCATCGGCTCCGGTCGATTCACTGGCCATATTGACGTCGAGCGTACTGTGGTCTAGACCAGTGGTCTAGACCAATCGGCGTGAGGGGGAAGGGGTCCGATCATGCGGCACACGACACGTTTGGGAACGGCGGGGTTGCTCGCCGCCACGGCGATCATCGGGACGGCGTGGGGCGGTGCAGCCAGAGCGACGACGACGCCGGAAGCGTCGACGGAGACCATCGTCGTCGGCCGCACGGGAGACATCGACAACCTCGACCCGCAGCTGGCCACGGCCTTCCAGACGATCGACGCCCTCGAGCTGATCTTCGACTCGCTGACCTCGCTCGCCCCAGACCTGACCGTGCAACCAGGGTTGGCGACCGAGTGGGCCTACAACGAGGACGGCACCGAGCTGACCTTCACCTTCCGCGAGGGCGTGACCTTCCACGACGGCTCGGCGCTGACCTCGGAGGACGTCGTCGCCTCGCTGGAGCGGATCCTCGACGAGGAGACCGGCGCAGCCGCGGCGCGGTTTCCTGCTTTCGATCGCGGAGGTCACGGCGCCCGACGATCTCACCGTGGTGCTCAGCCTGTCGACGGCCGACGCCACGCTGCCGTCGGCGCTGAGCCGCGTGGGCACGTCGATCTTGTCAGCCGACGACATCGCTGCGGAGACGGTCGGAACGCAACCCAACGGGACGGGCGCCTTCTCCTTCGGCGAGTGGACCCAGGGTCAGCAGCTCGACCTCGCCGCCTTCGCGGACTACTGGGGCGAGGGTCCCAACGTCGCCGGCGTGAGCATCCGCGTCGTCCCCGACGACCAGTCGCTGCTCGCTGCCTTGCAGGCGGATGAAGTCGACCTCGGCGTGATCACCAACCCGGCAGTGGTCGAGCAGGTGTCCGAGCCACTCGTCCTCGAACGCACCGAGACGCTGGGCTACTTCCCGTTCTTCCTCAACAGCACGCGGGGCCCGTTGCAGGAGCGGGAGGTGCGCCAGGCGATCTCGTGCGCGATCGACCGCCAGGAGTTGATCGACACGGCGTTGCTCGGCGAGGGGCAGCCGACCGGCCCGTTCGTCGAGGGCATCTACGCGACCGATCCGTACGACGGGCTGCCCTGCGACGGTCCCGACCCCGACCTCGCCCGCCAGTTGCTCGCCGACGGCGGCTACCCGGACGGGTTCTCGATCGAGACGATCATCATCACCGGCGAGAGCGAGACCAACATCAACCTCGCCCAGAACCTGCAGGCCCAGCTCGCCGAAGTCGGCGTCGACCTCGAGCTCGTGCAGCTCGAGACCAACGTCTACGTCGACCGCTGGCTCGCCGCCGACTTCGACTCGGCGCTGTCGGAGAACAACTCCAACCCGGACCCGCACCTGACGTACTCCCGATACTTCATCTCGGGCGCCAACTTCGCGAACGTCGCCGGGCTGAGCTCGCCGGAGCTGGACGAGCTGTTCGCCCAGGGTCTGGCCGAGACCGATCCCGAAGCCCGAGTGCCGATCTACCAGGAGATCTCGCGCATCCTGCTCGAGGAGTCGCCGTGGGTGTGGCTGTACCAGGGCTACCGCTACCAGGTCCTGTCGCCGGACGTCCAGGGCTTCGTGCCCTACCCGACCGGCTCGCTGGTTTCGCTGCGGGAAGTCACGCTGGCCTCCAGCTGACCAGCGTGGACCACGTCCGCGCCGCCGTCCAGACCGCGGTCGACAACGGCGTCGTGCCGGGGGCGGTGGCCCTCGTCCGCCATCGCGGCGAGGTGCTCCTGCACGAGGCGTTCGGGTCGGCGAGCGTCGTGCCGCATGCGCGGGCGATGGCGCCGGACACGGTCTTCGACCTCGCCTCGCTGACCAAGCCGCTCGTCGGCGCCAGCGTTGCCCTGGCGCTCGTCGACCGCGGGTGCTTCTCGCTCGACGAGGAGGTCACGACGTTGCTCCCGGAGTTGGAGCAGTTTCGAGCCAAGGGTGTCACGCTGCGGCGCCTGCTCGCCCACACCGCCGGGGTCACGGGTTGGCGACCGATCTACACCGGCGCCGAGGGCGCCGGCGATGTCGTGCGGGCCATCGGCGCGCTCGGCCTCGCCGCAGCTCCCGGCTCGCGGTTCGAGTACAGCGACCTCGGCTACATCCTCCTCGGGGTCGCCCTCGAACGCGCCGCCGGCTCGACGTTGCCCGAGCTCGCCGGCGAACTGATCTTCGACGCCGTGTGGTCTCACCCGCACCGGCTACCTCCCGGATGGCCAGGAGGAGGACTTCGCCGTCACGGAGGAGGGCAACGCCTTCGAGCGACGGATGGCCGACTGGGCGGGACTCGACTTCGCCCGCTGGCGCACGTCGTTCCACCCCGGGGAAGTCAACGACGGCAACGCCCACTACGGTCTCGGCGGGGTGAGCGCACATGCCGGTCTGTTCTCCACCGCGGCAGACGTCGGCACGCTCGGGGAGATGTGGTTGCGCCGCGGAACCCATGACGGCAGGCAGGTGATCTCGCCGGCGTCGATCGACCTCGCCGTCAGCGACCAGATGCCGCCCGGCAACGCCCGCCGTGGTCTCGGGTGGGAGCTGTTCCGCCGCGGCGGCCCGACGCTCGACGAGATCCGCCGTGCCGACGCCGGGTTCTTCCCACCGGTCGCCTCGCCGTTCGCGCCGCGTTCGTCGGGCGAGCTGCTGTCGCCGGCAGCGTTCGGGCACACCGGATTCACCGGGACGTCGATCTGGATCGACCCCGAACTCGATGTGGTCGCCGTGCTGCTGACCAATGCCACGCATCCACACGTCGATCTCGACAAGCCGGTCAACGCCCTCCGTGCGCGCTTCGCCAACACGGTCGCGCCGCGATTCATGCTCCGCTACCTGATCCGCCGCCTGGCCGAGGCGATCGTCACGCTGTTCGGCGTCGCCGTGCTCGTGTTCATCGTCATGCGTGTCCTCCCGGGCGACGAGGTCACCGCCCGTCTCGGGATCGAGACCGGCGCCCTCACCGACGCCCAGCGCGATGCGCTGGAGCGCTACTACGGGCTCGATCAGCCGCTGTTCAGGCAGTTCTTCTCGTGGTTGGGCAGCGTGTTCACCGGCAACTTCGGGATCTCGGTGACGAGTGGGCAGCCGGTCCGCAAGCTCATCGCCGAGGCCCTGCCGGTGACGATCGAGCTCGCCATCCTGGCGACGATGCTCGGCGCCCTCGTCGGCGTTGCCATCGGCGTGTTCGCCGCCTCACGGGTCAACCGCTTCGGTGACGTCGTCGGGCAGGGCTTCGGCCTGCTCGGGCTCGGCATCCCCAACTTCATCGTCGGCTCGACGATCATCGCCGTACTGGCGACGAACTTCGCCTACTTCCCGTCGGCCGCCCGCTACGTCGGGTTCTTCGAGTCTCCGGTGGAGAATCTGCAGCAGCAGTTCTGGCCGGCGGTGACGCTCGCCCTCGGCCTCGCCGCGGCCGTGATGCGCACGACCCGGTCGGCGTTCCTCGAAGCCCACTCGCAGGACTTCGTGCGCACTGCCAAGGGCAAGGGTTTGACGCCTCGGCGGATCCGCTGGCGCCACGTGTTGCACAACTCGTCGATCCCGATCGTCACGATCGTCGGCATCCAGTTCGGCTACCTCCTCGGCGGCACCGTGATCATCGAGGAGATCTTCGCCCTCCCCGGCATGGGCCGGCTCGTCCTCACCGGGATCTCCCAACGCGAGTACGCCGTCGTGCAGAGCAGCGTGCTCGTGATCGCCGCCTTGTTCGTCCTCGTCAACGTCGCCGTCGACCTCGATCTACATCGGCATCGACCCGAGGGTGAAGCTGCATGAGCGAGAGGCCGTCGCTATCGCGTCATGCGACGTCGTCGAGGCGGCGCCCGTGGCAGCCGGTCGCGGGCGGATGCGACGGCTGCTGTCCTCACCCACCGGCGTCGTCGGCTTGGCCATCGTCATCGTGCTTGTCGTCATCTCGATCCTCGCAGCTCTCGGCCTCACGCCGTACCCACCGCTGGAGCAGGACCCCGCGGACCGCTTCGCCGCGCCATCGACGACGCACTGGCTGGGCACCGACCAGTTCGGCCGTGACGTGCTGTCGCGCGTCATGGAGGGGATCCTCGCCTCGCTGCGCATCTCCGTCGTCGCTGTCGCCATCGCGGCGACGATCGGTTCGGCCGCCGGAATCGCCGCCGGGTTCTTCGGCGGATGGACCGACCGCGGCGTCGGGCTGGTCACCAACATCATGTTCGCCTTCCCGGCAATCCTCCTCGCCCTCGCCGTCGTCACGGCACTGGGGCGTGGCTGGATGAACACGGTCATCGCCATTGCCGTCGTGTACACCCCGATCTTCGTGCGCGTCGCCCGTGGGCCGGTGCTCAGCGTCCGCGAGCTCGACTTCGTCAAGGCCGGCCGCGTGCTCGGTTTCGGGCGTCCCCGCCTGCTGCTCCGCCACGTGCTACCCAACGTCACCGCGCCCCTCGTCGTGCAGGTCGCTCTGGCCCTCTCGTGGGCGATCCTCACCGAATCGGCGCTGAGCTTTCTCGGCCTCGGCACCCAACCGCCTGACCCGTCCCTCGGTCTGATGGTGAGCGAGGCTCGCACGCTCGTGTCGCGGGGATGGTGGCTGATGGCAGCGCCGGCGTCCGCCATCGTCCTCGCCGTCATCGGCCTCAACCTGCTGGGCGACGGACTGCGCGACGCCTTCGACCCCACCCGTTCACAAAGGCGCTGATCACATGGAGCACCCTGACCTCGCCCACCTCGTCACCGAACAGCACCGTCCCGATCTCGCCGACCTCGACCTGCGTGGCACGACCGACCTCGTCACGCTGATGGCCGAGGACCAGGCCCTCGTCATCGCTGCCATCGTCGCCGAGCGGGAACGCATCGCCGCAGCGATCGAGGCCGTCGTCGGACGTCTGCGCCGGGGCGGACGGCTGATCTACGTCGGCGCCGGCACGGCCGGCCGAATGGGCGTCCTCGACGCCGCCGAGTGCCCGCCGACGTTCAACACCGACCGGATCGTCGGGGTGATGGCCGGAAGCGCCGCGGCGATGGAGGCGTCACGCGAGGCGGCGGAGGACGACGCCGATGCTGGCGCCGGTGATCTGGCTGCACTCGCGGTCTCCGCTGACGACGCCGTCGCCGGCATCGCCGCATCCGGTCGCACGCCGTACACGATCGGGGCGATACGTCACGCTCGAGAGGTCGGAGCGGCCACGATCGGCATCTCGTCCAACCCCGACGCCGAGCTGAGCCGCTACGTCGACCACCCGATCGAGCTCGTCACCGGGCCGGAGGTGATCGCCGGCTCGACACGACTGAAGGCGGGAACGGCACAGAAGGTCGTGCTCAACATCATCTCGACGATCGCCATGGTTCGACTCGGCAAGACGTTTGGCAACCTGATGGTCGACGTTCGCGCAACCAACGCCAAGCTGCGTGACCGAGCCAGGCGGATCGTGGCCGACGCGACCGGCGTCTCGACGAGCTCCGCCGGGGCGGCGCTCGAGACCGCTGCCGGCGACGTCAAGGTGGCGATCGTCATGCTGCTCACCGGCGCCGGCGCCGCCGAGGCCATCAGTCTCCTCGAAGCCAACGACGGCATCGTCCGCGCCGCCCTGGAGCAGCAGATGAGGGTGGTTGGGATGATCAGCGGAACATCGATGGACGGCATCGACGTCGCGGTCGCCGATCTCCACTTCGTCGACGACACCGTCGAGCTGCGTCCACTCGGCGCGACGTCGCGGGAGTACCCGGCCGCGTTACGCGCCGGTCTCGGCGCGGTCCTGCCGCCGGCACCGACGACCGCCGAGGAGGTGTGCCGGCTGGACACGCTGGTCGGCCAGGCGTTCGCCGAGGCGGCGACGTACGCCGTCGACGCCTTGGGCGGTGGTGCAGTCGACCTGATCGTGTCGCACGGCCAGACGATCTTCCACTGGGTCGACGGCGGCGGCCGAGCCCGCGGCACGTTGCAGATCGGCCAACCTGCCTGGATCGCCGAGGCCACCGGCATTCCGGTCGTCGCTGATCTTCGGTCGCGTGACGTCGCCGCCGGGGGACACGGAGCGCCGCTCGCCAGCACGCTCGACGAGCTGCTGCTCGGCGGGTCCGCCGAACCCGCCGGGGCGCTCAACCTCGGCGGTATCGCCAACATCACTATCGTCGCCGCTGAGGCGCCGACGATTGCCTTCGACATCGGGCCGAGCAATGCGCTGATCGACGCCGCCGTTTCGCTGGCGACAGGGGGCGCCGAAGCCTTCGATCGTGACGGTGTCCGCGCCCGACGCGGCCGCGTTCACGTCGACCTGTTGGAGCGGCTGCTCGCCGAGCCGTACTACCGCCAGCCTCCACCCAAGTCGACCGGCAAGGAGCTGTTCCACGCCGAGTACCTCGGCGACCACGTCGCGGCGATCGGCAAGATCGATGCGGACGATGTGGTCGCCACGGTCACCGCCCTCACGGCGATCACCGTCGCCGACGCCTGCCGTGAGTTCGGCGTCCGGCGGCTCGTCGCGTCCGGCGGGGGCGTCGACAACCCGGCGTTGATGGAACGGTTGGGCGCCGAACTCCCCGCCGTCGCGATCACGAGGTTCGACGAGTACGGCATCCCTGGCGGCGCCAAGGAGGCCTACCTGTTCGCCCTCATCGGCTTCCTCACCGTGCACCAGCTCCCCGGCAGCGTCGCGTCGGCGACTGGCGCAGCCGGCCCCGCCGTGCTCGGCTGCCTGCTGCCCGGCCGCCACGGCTTCCCAACGATCAACCCGAGATCGTCGCCTCCGACCAGGCTCGTCATCACATGAGCGATGTGCTCGCGGTACGCGGCCTGACCACCGTGCTCCACCTCGACGGCGGTCCGGTCACGATCGTGGACAGCGTCGACTTCACCGTCGGGCCCGGTGAGACCGTCGCCCTCGTCGGCGAGTCGGGCTGCGGGAAGTCGCTGACGATGCTGTCGGTGATGGGACTACATCCGGTGCCGCCGGCCGAGATCGTCGGTGGCCGCGTGCTTCTCGACGGCCGCGACCTGCTGGCGATGGACGAGGACGGCCGGCGCGCCGTGCGCGGCGCCGAGATTGCGATGGTGTACCAGGACCCGATGACGTCGCTGAACCCGTTGATGCGTGTTGGCGAGCAGATCGACGAGGTGCTGCGCGCCCACGGGAAGTCACGCCGCGAGGCTGAGGACCGGACGGTCGAGGTGCTCGCCGACGTCGGCATCCCGCGCCCGGCTCGAGCGGCGCGGGCGTACCCGCACGAGTTCTCCGGCGGCATGCGCCAGCGGGTCGTCATCGCCATGGCGCTGGCGCTGCGCCCCAAGGTGCTCATCGCCGACGAGCCGACGACGGCGCTCGACGTGACGATCCAGCAGCAGATCATCGCTCTCGTCGACCGACTCCGTGAGGAGATGTCGATGGCGGTGGTGTGGGTGACCCACGACCTCGGCGTTGTCGCCAGGGTCGCCCAGCGACTGCTCGTGATGTACGCCGGCCACGTGGTCGAGGAAGGGGCGACGGCGGCGGTGTTCGCCGCCCCGGAGCACCCGTACACGGCCGGCCTACTGGCGGCGATCCCGCCGGTGAAGGGTCTGGAACGTCACCGCTTGCGACAGATCCCCGGGTCGCCGCCGGACCCGTCGAGCCTGCCCGGAGGATGTCCGTTCGCGCCGCGCTGCCCCCACGTCGTCGAGCGTTGCCGGACGGAAATGCCGCCGTTGACCGACCGGTCGGGAAGCCGAGCGGCCTGTTGGGTGCCGCCGGTGGACTGGAAGAGGATCGCGGTGTGAGCGAGAACGACCGGCCATTGCTGGTCGCCACCGAGCTGACCCGGGTGTATCCGGTACGAGGCACCCGGCAGACGCTGACCGCCGTTGCCGGAGTGTCGCTCACGCTGCGGCGCGGCGAGACGCTCGGCGTCGTCGGCGAGTCGGGTTGTGGCAAATCGACCCTGGCACGCCTGCTGGTCCGCCTCGAAGACCCGACCTCGGGACGCATCGAGCTCGACGGCGTGGACATCACTACTCTCGGGCACGGCGCCCTCGCCGGGTTCCGTCGCCGCGTCCAGCTGGTGTTCCAGGATCCATACGCCTCGCTCAACCCGCGCATCACCGTCGGCCGGACGCTCGAGGAAGTCCTCACCGTGCACCGCACGGGGTCTCGCGCCGAGCGCCGCCGCCGCGTCGATGAGCTGCTCGACATGGTCGGCCTGGCGGGGCGCTTCGCCGGCCGCTATCCGCACCAGCTGTCCGGCGGGCAACGCCAGCGCGTCGGCATCGCCCGCGCCCTCGCCGTCGAGCCGGACATCATCGTCCTCGACGAACCGTTGTCGGCGCTCGACGTGTCCGTGCAGTCCGGGATCATGAACCTGCTGACGGAGCTGCGCGACGAGCTCGGCGTCGCCTACGTGTTCATCTCCCACGACCTCGGCATGGTCCGCCACATCTCCCACCGCATCGCCGTGATGTACCTCGGCCGGGTCGTCGAGCTGGGCCGCTGGGAGCCGGTGTCGGACAACCCGTTGCATCCGTACACGAGTGCGTTGCAGCAAGCCGTGCCGATCGCCGATCCGGCGGTGGAGGCGGCGCGCCACGTCGAGACCCTGGTCGGCGAGGTCCCCGACCCCGCCGATCCGCCTCCCGGATGCCCGTTTCACCCGCGTTGCCGGCTTGCGGAGGACGTCTGCCGCGAGGTCCGCCCGGAGCTGGTCGAGGTGCATGAGGCGCACGAGGTCGCCTGCCACGTCGCCGTCCGTGAGGCGAGGGTGTCGGAGTTCGGCCTCGCCGAGCGACGATAGGGACGATGGTGACGCCGCCCGCCTTCGACTCGGACCCAGGGATGGCGCTGCTCGGCTTGTACGACGCCGCCCTCCCGCAGGTGTACGGCTACTTGTTGCCGCGCTGTGGCAGCCGCGCCCTCGCCGAAGATCTCACCGCCGAGTCCTTCCTCGCCGCCGTCGCCGCCGTGCGCAAGCCTGATGCGCAGGCACCGAGCATCCCGTGGCTGATCGGCGTCGCCCGCCACAAGCTCGTCGACCACTGGCGGCGGCAGGAGCGCGAGGAGCGCAACTTGCAGCTCGCCTACGACAGTGAGCCGGCGAACGACGATCCGTGGGACGAACGGCTCGACGCGTTGAGAGCCCGCGACGTGCTGGCGACGCTCGGGCCGCATCATCGGTCGGCGCTGACGCTGCGCTATGCGGATGGCCTGCCCGTCCCGGAGGTTGCCGAGCACCTCGGCCGCACCGTGCACGCCACGGAGGCGTTGCTCGTGCGCGCCCGCCGGGCGTTCCGGAGCCGCTACGAGCAGGGAGAGGAGGCTGGCGATGACTGACGCTCTGGACGCCCTGGGCCTTCCCGTCGAGCCGATCGACCCCGATCCGGAGTTCGCCGCTCGCCTGCGCGGCCAGCTGCAAGACGCCCTACTCACCACCACCCCCACCACCACGATTGGAGGAGACATGACCCAGGAGATCACCTACACCCAGGTTGCGCCTGGACGAGACCGCCGAGGATGCCTCGGCCTGGCCCCCGACGCTGACCCCGTACATCTCGGTCCGCGACGCCAGGCGGGCGATCGGCTGGTACGTCGAGGTGTTCGGCGCTCGGCCCGCGAGGTGACATCTACGAGGGCTCAGACGGCTCGATCGGGCACGCCGAGCTCGCCATCGGCGACGCCGTGCTGATGCTCTCGAGCCCGTGGCTGGAGGGTGGCGTCGACGCACCCGAGCCCGGGCGACCGCACAGCCACTCGCTGCACCTGCAGGTCGACGACGTCGACGGCACGGTCCGGCGTGCGGCCAATGAAGGCGCGGTCATCGAGCGCCAACCAGAGGACCAGCCCTACGGCCGGGTCGCCACCCTGCTCGATCCGTTCGGGCATCGCTGGATGCTCAACCAGCCGCCGCGGTCGGCGACCCACGTCGCCCACGGCGACATCGGCTACGTCACGCTGGCTGTACCCGACGACGAGCGCGCCAAGGCGTTCTACGGTGCCGTGTTCGACTGGCAGTTCTCGCCTGGCAACCATCCCCACGGCTGGCAGATCGAAGGTCGCACGCCGATGATGGGCCTGGGCGGGGGCGCCAGCGACGCGGGCGGGGCGACGTTGTGCTACCGCGTCGCCGACATGGCCGATGCCATCGAGCGGGTCCGCGCTGCTGGCGGCGAAGCGAACGACCCAGAACCGCAGCCGTACGGCATGCTCGCCTACTGCACCGACGACCAGGGCATCGAGTTCCAACTCTGGCAACCCACCGACTGACCCTCAATCTGGGCGTCCTCAGTCTCGCTCGACGATCTGGGCGTCGAGGGTCTCGGATTCGGACTGTCGACACCGGATCGAGGTGCCCACGGGCGTGGTTAGCCAGGACCTGAGGCGAGGTGCCGCGTCGGGTCTCAACCGCGTCGCGACGTGGCTCGGCCGCGGGACGAGGGCTGCCCATCGTCGCCGACCGCGGAGCGCCGTCGAGCCCGAACCGGTGGCGGCTCCGGCGCGCGGTGCGTCCGTGATAGGCCGTGGGCGAAGAGGTCAATGCGTTGAAGGTCCATCACCCGACCTGGGCGTCGCGACTCAGCCGAAACGGAAACGATCCGCAAACTGGTTGTGGACGGTCTCGAAATCGGACGCGACGCCCAGATCGTGGGGTGAGACTGACGACACCCAGATTGGGGGGCGGGGGCGGGATAGGGTCACCGCCCTATGCCTTCCACGTTTCCCCCGCTCGACGGCTCGGCGCCGAAGACGCAGCGGTTTCCCGCCGCGCCCGAGCTCGGCATCGATCCGAGCAAGCGCTACACGGCGACGATCGACACGTCGCTCGGCGAGCTCGTCGTCGCCCTCGATGCCGCCAACGCCCCGAAGACCGTCAACAACTTCGTGTTCCTCGCCCTCCACCACTACTACGACGGCGTCATCTTCCACCGCATCATCAACGGCTTCATGTGCCAGGGCGGCGATCCCACCGGCACCGGGACCGGCGGGCCGGGGTACCGCTTCGAGGACGAGTTGCCCAAGCCCGGCCGCTACGAGGTCGGCTCGGTGGCGATGGCCAACGCCGGCCCGCACACCAACGGCAGCCAGTTCTTCATCGTCTCCGGACCAAGCGGGGTCGGCCTGCCACCGCAGTACAGCCTGTTCGGGAAGGTCGTCAAAGGACTCGACGTCGTCGACACGATGCAACGGGTCGCCACCAACTCGAAGGATCGCCCCAACGACGACGTCGTCATCAACTCAGTGACGATCACCGTCGCCGATGAGTCGAACGGCGCGCTCGGCTGGGCGCACTGCCATCGTGACTGGTGCGCGGGCCGCGGCATCGGCGCGGCGATCGCCCGGTCGCTCGACACCGCCGGCGCCCGCGTCGCCCTCGTCGCCCGCACCAAGAGCGAGCTCGATGACGTCGCGACCACGCTCGCCAACGACCCCGTGACGGTCGTCGCCGACCTCGGCACGCTCGACGGGCCCGCCGCCGCCGCCGAGCAGGCGATCACCGCTCTCGACGGTCGCGTCGATGTCCTCGTCAACAACGCCGCCGTCGCCATCCGCAAGCCGAGCGAGGAGCTCACGGCCGAGGAGATCCAGCACGTCCTCGACGTCAACGTCCGCGGCGTGCTCCTGCTCACCGTTGCCGTGTTGCCGGCGATGCTCGCTGCTGGCGCCGGCTCGATCGTGTCGCTCAGCTCGATCAGCGGCCTGCGCGGCACACCGCGCCGGGCCGTATACGCCGCCAGCAAGGCGGCGATCGACGGGATGACGCGGGCGTTGGCGATGGAGTACGGACCACGCGGCATCCGCGCCAACGCCGTCGCCCCAGGAGTCGTGCCCACAGCGCTGTGGGTGGAGAACCTCGCCAAGCCCGGTGTCACCGACGCCGTGCTGGCGACGATCCCGACTCGCCGCATCACCGAGGCCGAGGAGATCGCCGAGGTCGTCACGTTCCTCGCCTCTGACGCGTCGCGGGCGATCACCGGCGAGACGATCTCGGCCGACGGCGGGATGCGCGCCACGCTCAATCTCTATCCGACCGTTTGAGTTGAGGACGTGATCTGTCCACAAGGCCCGTCACACTGGTCGCCATGCCCGATCGCGCCCGTGAGCGAGCATGACCACGCGCCTCTCCGCTGACGCGGCCCGACGCATCGCCCTCGCAGCCCAGGGGTTCACCCGGCCGCGGCCGACCGGCCGCGTCACCCGCCAGCACCTGCGCCGCGTGTTCGACGACATCGGGCTGATCCAGGTCGACTCCGTCAACGTCCTCGTCCGCAGCCAGGAACTCCCCCTGTTCGCTCGCCTCGGTCCGCACCCGCGCACGTTGATCCCCGATGCCGTCGCCGCCGGCGATCTGTTCGAGTACTGGGCCCACGTCGCCTCGCTGGTGCCGACGAAGCACCTCCCGTTGTTTCGATGGCGGATGGAGGCGATGGCCGACGGTCGCTACGCCCGGCACTTCACGCAGGGGCATCCGGGGATGTTGCAACGCGTCCTCGACCAGGTGCGCGCCCGGGGCCCGATCGCCGTTGGTGATGTCGAGGGAAGGATCCGCAACCCGGGTTCGTGGTGGAACTGGGACGACGCCAAGCTCGCCCTCGAGATGCTCTTCGACCAGGGCGTCGTCAGCGTCACCCGGCGCACCAACGACTTCGCCAGGCTCTACGACCTCATCGAGCGCATCGTCCCCGCCGACGTTCTCGCCGCCCCACCGATCCCGGAACACGAGGCACGCCGGCAGCTGCTGCTCCTCGCTGCCCGCTCACTCGGCGTCGCCACACTCGCCGAGCTCTGCGATTACCACCGGATCAGCGCAACCAAGTGCAAGCCGATCGTCGCCGAGCTGGTGGCGGAGGGATCCCTGGTGGCCGTCGAGGTCGACGGGTGGAACAAGCCGGCGTTCCTCCACCCCGACGCCGCAACGCCACGCCGCGTCACCGGTCGCGCCCTGCTGTCGCCGTTCGACTCGCTGATCTGGTTCCGCGATCGCACCGAGCGCCTGTTCGACTTCAACTATCGGGTGGAGATCTACACCCCCAAGCCGAAACGGGTCTTCGGCTACTACGTGCTCCCGTTCCTGCTCGACGGGCAGCTCGTCGGGCGCGTCGATCTCAAGGCCGACCGCGCCCGCCGGGGTGCTTCGGGCGCAGGCGAGCTGGGTCGAGGACGACCTCGACAACCCGATCGACCGACCGGCGATCGCCGAGCAGCTGGCCGCCGAGCTCGCCGAGATGGCCGCCTGGCTGGGACTCGACGGCGGTGTCGTCGCCGCGGCGCGGGGCAATCTCGCCAAGGACCTGCTCGCTGTGCGTAACGTGATGCCGATTGTCGAACCCGACGCGTAGCGCACTCACCGGCGACGAGGAACCCGCCAGCCCCGGGCCGCATCCGTTGCGAGCAGCAAGCGGGACGGTGGCCGAGACCGAACGCGCACCCGCTGCACCTGAACGACGAATGCCGCGCTGGGTCATCCCGGCGACGGCCATCTTCTGGATCGGCGCCCTCGCTGCCCTCGTCATCCGGGCGATCTGGGCCCGGCTCGACGATCTCGTCGTCCTCCTGGCGATCTCCCTGTTCCTGTCGCTGGCCATCGAGCCCGGGGTCAACCGCCTCTCGCGCCGCGGCTGGCGGCGCGGCTCGGCGACGGCGCTGATCCTGTTCGGGGTCGTGATCATCTTCCTCCTGTTCGTCGCCGCCATCGGCACGCTCGTCGGGTCGCAGATCGCCGAGCTGCTGACCAACACGGAGCGCTACATCAGCCGTACCGTCAACTTCCTCAACGACACGTTCGGGTTCAACATCAACGCCCAAGAAGCGATCGACGCGTTCAACGACCCCGACGGCGCCGTGCAGCAGTTCATCCAGGACCAGCAGGACGACGCTCTCGCCTTGTCCGTCACCGCCCTCGGCTGGCTGCTGCAGCTGTTCTCGGTGATCCTGTTCACGTTCTACCTCGTCGCCGACGGGCCACGGCTGCGCCGAGCGATCTGCGCACGACTGACACCGGACCACCAGGAGCGGGTGCTGCAGACCTGGGAGCTGGCGAGCACGAAGACCGGCGGGTACCTGTACTCGCGAGCGCTGCTGGCGCTGTTGTCGACGCTGTTCCACTGGATCGTCTTCCAGTCGGTCGGGACCGCCGCCCCGATCGCCCTCGCCCTGTGGGTCGGCATCGTCAGCCAGTTCCTGCCCGTCGTCGGCACGTACATCGCAGGCGTGCTCCCCGTGGTCATCACGTTCCTCGATTCGCCGCTGAAGGCGCTGATCGTGTTGATCGCCATCGTCGTCTACCAGCAGATCGAGAACTACTTCTTCGCTCCGCGCATCACGGCACGCACGATGCAACTGCACCCGGCGCTGGCGTTCGGGTCGGCGCTGGCCGGGGCGGCCCTGCTCGGCGCCGTCGGGGCGGTGCTCGCCCTGCCGGCAGCGGCGATGGCCCAGGCCCTGGTGTCGGAGTTGGGCACCCGGCACGTCGTCGTCGACAGCCATCTGACCACCGTCGTCGAACCCCGTCGCCGGCGCCGTCTCGGCTACTGGTTCGGGTTCGACGATGACCAGGCCCCCGCGCGCCGCGGCTGGAAACGGCGCTGATGCTGCCGGGCGCGGTCGTTCCGATCGCCGAGACCACACGGAGCGGGGTCGTCGAGTCGATCCACTTCGGCGCCGTCGTCGCCCTCAGTGCCGACGGCATGCCCGCCTGGACGGCCGGCGATCCGGACACTGACGTGTATCCCCGCTCGGCCCTCAAGCCGTTGCAGGCCCAGGCCATGTTCGACGCCGGCTTCGCCGCCGAACCCGACGAGCTGGCGGTCGCCGCGGCCAGCCACAGCGGCGAGCCGATCCACCTCGAGGTCGTCCGGCGCATCCTGGCCAAGGCCGGCCTCGACGAGGAGGCCCTCGGCAACACGCCGGCGCTCCCGCTCGCCCCGGCCGTCGCTGCGGACGTCCTGCGTGCCGGCGGGCGTCCGAGCGCGCTGCTGCAGAACTGCAGCGGCAAGCACGCCGCGATGCTGTCGACGTCCGTGGCCAATGGTTGGGAGATCGACGGCTACCTCGAGTTCGAGCACCCGGTGCAGAAGTTGATCGACGCCTACATCGCCGACGTGGCGGGTGGAGTCAGCCACACCGGAGTCGACGGATGCGGTGCGCCGACGGCGATGGTCACGCTGGTCGGCCTGGCGTTCGCCGTCAGGTCGTTGGCGATCGACCAGTCACCCGTCTACGCGGCGATGCGCCAGGCTCCGCGACTCGTCGCCGGCACGGGGCGCGAGGACACCGTGCTGATGGACTCCGTGCCGGGACTCATCGCCAAGGGGGGCGCCGAGGGCGTCCACGTCGCAGCGCACCCCGACGGCCGGGCGGTCGCCGTCAAGGTGGCCGACGGTTCGGAGCGAGCACGGATGCCGGTGATGCTGGCCGCCCTCCGGTCGATCGGGTTCGACGTCGACGAGGTGCCGGTGCCGTCGATCCTCGGGCACGGTCGCCCGGTCGGCGAGGTGCGCGCCCTCGTCGGAGCAGTTCAGTAACTCGGGGGGTCGGCGCCGATCCGTTCGAACTTCGGCGGGCGGCGCTGCAGGAACGATTGCACGCCCTCCTGGAAGTCGGGGCGCCCGAAGCTCTCGACCATCAGCCGCTCGGCGTCCTTGCTGGCATCGGCGAGCCCGCGGTGCAGATCGAGGTACACCTGGCGCTTGATCACGGCGATCGACGCCGGTGAGCAGTTCTCCGCCAGGTTGACGAGGAACTCACGTGCCGCCGGGATCAGCTCATCCGGCGCCAGGGCGCGGTTGACCAGCCCGATCCGCTCGGCCTCCTCGCCGCCGACCTTGCGGGCCGAGAACAGCAGATCGAGGGCGTGCGCCGGACCGACGAGGCGGGACAGCTGCCAGGCGATGCCCCACTCGGCGATCAGCCCACGCTGGGCGAAGGACGTCGTGAGAACGGCGGTGCGTACTCATCAAGCGCAGGTCGCACGCAAGCACGACCGGCACGCCCATCCCGGCGACGGGACCGTTGATCGCGGCGATCACCGGCTTGGCGACCGACATCAAGTACGTGTAGGTGCCGCGCAGGTCGGCGCCGGCATCGGGATCGCCGGGCACATCGACGCTCGCTTCGACGATCTGGGCCGCCGCGCTCTCCCGGGAATCGGCGTCGCCGTCAGTGGCGGTGACGCTGGCGAGCATGCCGAGATCGGCGCCCGCACAGAAGCCGCGGCCGGCACCGGTGAGGATGATGCCGACGACGGCCGGATCGCGTTCGGCCTGTCCGATGGCGGCGGCAACCTCGTGCCCCATCCGCGCCGTCCAGGCATTGAGCTGTTCAGGTCGGTTGAGGGTGATCGTGGCGACCGGATCGTCGACCTCGTAAAGGATCTGCTCGAACGCGTTGGGCATCCCCGTGTTGTAGCCGATGGCGGGCCGGTCGCCCATCGTCGCAGCGGGCCGTCTCTCAGCGATGGGCGTAGAGGTCGCGCAAGAGGGCGATCTCGGCGAGATGGTGGATCGCCTCGCGGTTGATGTGGAAGATGAGGTCGGCCATCGGGCTCTCGTGCCAATCCTCCATGCGCTGAGCTTCCCACCAATAGGGGGCTCTCCTCATCCATCCGTGGGTCAGTGCGCTCGCTGCGTCACGGTTGCGTGCTCTGGAAGTCGGCGTCGTCGAGGGCGCCGACAAGTCCGTCCCAGCGGACATAAAACTGCCCGATCCGACGGCACTTCGGACTCTCCCCGCGCAAGGCGGTCAGATCTGGCCGCTGAGCGACATCAGAGTCACAGTCGGCCTCAAATCGGCACATTGCGCGCGACCAGAACGAGGAATCACCGCTCAGCCCGCGGCCACCGCGCCGGGAGTGGCGACTCGGTGACGACTCGGGGAAACCCGACCATGGCCACCTCCGGCGCCAGCCACCGAACAAGGTCGTCGACCGTGGCCGGCCCAGAGAGCGTGCACAACAGGTGAGTCGCGCCGGCCGAGGACCACTCGATCACTGCCTGGCGATCAGCCTCGAGGCCGCCACCCAGCGCTCCACGTGACGGGGGCGACCGGGCGCGATGCGATCGACATCGGCCAGCCTGCCGGCGACCACCGGCAATGAGAGTGACTGGCCGACACTGTTCGCGTACTCGCCGGCGACCCAGAGGGGGATCTCCAGCTGCGCCGGCGGGGGCGTCACCATCACTGCAGCGGGAGCGACGTGCCCGGGGAGTCCTGCCGGAACCTGCCACCGCCTCCCTCGGTGAGCGATCGCCCGCCCCGACCATGACGCCCGCAGCACGGAGACGTCCTCGGTGGCGTCGTCGGCGCCGAGCGCGCCGAGTTCGGCGATCACGCCGATGCGGCCGTTGCTCAGATTGTCGAGGACGGCGATCTCCTCGGCGAGCGTCACTGGGTGCTCGTCGCCGACGTTGACGCCGACGATCACGCGGACGGTGGTTGTTGCCACGACGACCGTTGCGGCGATCGCCGATTCGGTGCCCGGCGACGCAGCGACGTGGACGAACGGAACGCCGACGGACTCTGCGGCAGCGGCGAGCTCGGCTTCGCCGCCGGGTGGGAGCGTCACACCGAGGCGCACGGCACCGACCTCGAATCGGCGAGGACCGGGAACACGCCGTCGGCGAACTCTCGCATCACCTGTGTGGATCGCCTCCTGCGGAGCGCCTTCGACGGCGATCCGCAACACGACGTCGTCGACACCAGCGTCGGCGACCTGACGGAGGCCGTCGATCACCTCGTCGACCGAGCCGATGATGGTCGTCGCCACCGCGGTCTCGATGGCCCGCTCCGCGTCGCCGGCGAAGTCCATCGCCGCACCGGCGTCCGACTCGGCCACCGTCCACCCGAGTCCCTGGTAGAGCACGTAGCTGGCTCGTTGCCAGTCGAGGACGGCAGCGCGCTCGGCATCGTCGCTGGTGATCCACAGGTTGCGCAAGGCGGCGACGCGGGGCTTGGTCCCGCCCGGGCGCCCGCCCTCGATCCATGCCGTGTCGTGTGCTGAGGTGAGGGCCCGGACCATCTCGAGCGGCAATGCCCCGGACAGCAGGATGCCGCGGCCGAGCCGGCCGGCACGAGCAACTCCCGGCGCGGCCTGGGCGCCGATGCACACGGTGTACGTCTCGTCGCCGGCGCCGTGCTCGAGCTCGCCGACGAGCTCGGTCAGGCGGTGGACTCGTTCACGGCGTGGCACACCCTTGCCGTCGAACTCGACATCGCGGTAGCCCATCCCGAGGCCGACGTCGAGGCGGCCACCGAACCGCCGGCCGATCTCCCGTGCGGCAGCGGCGACCCGGGCGGGCCGCTGGTATGGCGCCAGCAGCATCCCGGTACCGAGTCGCAGCCGCTTCGTCACCGCCAGTCCGGCCGCCGCGGCGGTCAGCAGGGCGGGGCAGTACCCGTCGTAGTAGAAGTGGTGCTCGGACAGCCACAGCGAGTCGTAACCCAACTCGTCGGCCAGGCGGGCGTCCTCCAGGTACTCCCGGTAGGCGCGCACGTGGCCGCGTGGCGTCGACCACGTCGACTGCAGGCACCACAGCCCGACTCCGAACCGCACGGCTAGTGCCCCTTGCCGCCGTGCTCCTTCGGCGAGCCGACGGGTCGAATGCGCACGATGACCCGCTCGCTGGTGATCGACTCGCCGTCGTAGAGGCGGCCGAAGTAGCGCATCGCCAGTTCGTCGATGTGTCGTCGAGCCGGTTCGCCGCGGACGATGTCGGCCACGTCGCCGCGCACCTCGATGTAGTGGTACGGGTCGTCCTTGTCCCAGATGCACACCACGACGCGTGGATCGCGCTCCATGTTCTTGAACTTCAGGCGGTGTACTTCGGTGTTGATGAGCACGTACTCGTCGTCGCAGTCGACCCACATCACCTGGGCCATCGGTTGCCCGTCGGGGAGCAACGTGGTCAATGTGGCGAAGTTGCCGCCGGTGGCGAGCGCTCGCAGTTCCTCACTCACCGTGGTTGCACCACGAACCGCTCGACGAGGCGGGCGTCTCGCCACGGCCGAGCGACGGCGAGCCCTCGACGGCGACCATCCCGGCGGAGTACTCGTTGAGCTTGACCCCGCCGTCATCGGTGACGAGGACGATGTCCTCGATGCGCACGCCAACCCGACCGGGCCAGAAGATCGACGGTTCGATGGTGAACGTCATCCCGGCCTCGAGCGGCGTCTCGTCCTCCTCGCTGATGAACGGGTACTCGTGGACGTCGAGGCCGATGCAGTGGCCGGTGCGGTGGCGGAACCATTCGCCGTAGCCAGCATCGGCGATCACCTGGCGGCACGCCGCATCGACCTCCCGGGCCAACGCTCCCGGCCTCACAGCGGCCAGGCCGGCGGCCTGGGCGGAGATGACGGCGTCATAGACGCGTTCGTACTCCTCGCTGGGATCGCCGATCGCCACGGTGCGGCCGAAGTCGGAGCAGTACCCGTCGACCACGGCGCCAAAGTCGAACGACACACCGTTGCCCCGTTGCATCCGGGCGCTGGTCTCGCGATCGGACGCGTCGCGGGCCGTCGATGGGCCCATCGCCCACACGGCCGTGTCGAAGGAAACGCCGCGCGAACCGTCACGGTGGAGGAGGCTGTCGAGCTCCTCGACGAGCTCCCGCTCGATGGCGCCGTCGGCGATGTCGTCGGTGACCACGCCCATCGCCGAGTCGGCGATACGGCAGGCGGTGGCCATCTTCTCGATCTCAGCGGCCGACTTGATCCGGCGCATCGGGTTGGTCAGCGAGACGCCACTGACGATCTTGGCGTCGCTCGACCGACCGAGGGCGAGGACCGTCTCGGCCCACGTGCGCTGTTCGACCGCGATCGTGCCCACCGGACCGAATCCGCGGACGAGTCCGTCGAAGACGGCGGCGCCATCGTCGGTCTCGTTGACGACGACGAACTCTCCGGGCACGCCGGCCGGCATGTCGAACTCGGCGACCATCCGCGGCAACACGAACGTCGGGTCGTGGCCGGGGCGGAAGAAGGCGCCGCAGACCCAGCCGTGGGTGTAGGAGATGTTCCCGAACGTGGGGAAGCGGCGCCTTGCCCCGGTGAGGTACTCGAGGTCGCCCGACGGCGGGCAGAACAGCACGTCGACGTTCTGCTCGCGCATGCGCTCGAAGAGCGCTGCTCGTCGCTGTGAGTACACACTTGGTTCGAAGGCGGTCATGTCCCGAACGTAACGAACGGTCGCTCGTTCGGCAAGCTACCGTTCGCTACATTCGCCGTGTGGAGATCGGCCTTGGCATCTTCTCTGGCGAGTGGCACCCCGAGACGGGGCTCGATCACGGCGAGACACTCCGAGAGTCGATCGGTCAGGTCGTCCACGCCGAGAACGTTGGTCTCGACAGCGTGTGGGTCAGCGAGCACCACTTCCACGAAGCGAGTTTCGTCGGATCCGTCGCCCCGTATGCCGCAGCGATGGTCCAGGCGACCACGCGGATCACCATCGGGCTCGGCCTCGCCCTGGCACCGCTGCACGACCCGATCAGGATGGCCGAGGACGGCGCCTTTCTCGACGTGCTGTCAGGCGGTCGCTGCGTGGTCGGCCTCGGACTCGGGTACCGGGACATCGAGTTCGAGGGTTTCGGCGGCCACCGCCGCCAGCGCGTTGGCCGCACCGTCGAGTTGATCGAGGTCTGTCGCCAGGCGTGGTCCGGTGCTCCCGTGGAGTTGGATGGCCGGTACTACCGTCGCCACGGCTTGGTCGTCAGCCCTGCGCCTCATCGGCCGGGCGGCCCGCCGCTCATGCTCGGTGGCCACCATCCCAACGCCATCGACCGGGCCGCCGCCCTGTGCGACCGCTACTGCATGGACGCCGGCACGGACTCGGAGTCGTACGAGCAGGGGACTGGCGAGAACCGCGGTCTCCTCGATCGTGTCGAATCGGCGGTGGGTCGGTACCGCGACGCCCTGGCCCGCCACGGCAAACCTGCCGACAACCCCCCGTTCTCGCTCAACGTCGGCGGGTTCCTCCACCCTGACGGCCGCGACGCGGCGTGGGCCGC
This sequence comes from Ilumatobacteraceae bacterium, assembly GCA_963732335.1. Lineage (GTDB taxonomy): Bacteria > Actinomycetota > Acidimicrobiia > Acidimicrobiales > Ilumatobacteraceae > Desertimonas. The sequence continues at coordinate 222,403 of CAVSZO010000005.1, forward strand.
GGTGGCGGACGGTTACCTGCTCACCCGCCGGGTCTATGGCGACTGGTACGGGCTCGACCCCGACGAGTACGCCGCGTGGTATCCCAACCAGCTCACAGCAGAACAGACTGCGCAGCGCCAGTCGGAGATCCTCCTCGGCACACCGGACGACATCGTGCCCGTGCTCGAGCGCGTGCGTGAGCTCGTCGGCGACAACCTCCACGTGATGTTCCGCTCCAAGTACCCGCTCGTCGACGACGCCACCACACGGCAGTCGATCGAGCTGCTCGGCGAGGTCCGCCGCCGCTTGGTCGGTTGAACGACCCACCATCTGGGGAAGATCCGTGTCATCCGGCCTTCTGGGGAAGATGTGTTTCAGGCCCTGACTCACATCTTCCCCAGATGTCGGCGAGAGTCAGCCGGCGGCGTCGAGGAGCAGGCTGCCTGGGCGGCAACGTCGTCCGACCAGTCGACGTCGACCACCACGTCGGTGATGCCGGCCGACGACGAGGCCTCGCGAGCGCCGAGGCAATCTGCTCACCGAGGCCCGCCGAGCCGACGATCCGCAGGACCACGCGGGCGGTGCCATCGAGTTGGGCGACTGCCGCTTCGATGGCGCCGACGTCGAGGGCGTCGGCCGGCTGGATCGCCAGCCAACCGTCGCCGCGCCGGCGCGCCCGCCGCAGCGCCGGTGGCGTCATGCCGCCGACCAGGATCGGGATCGGCCGCGCTGGTGTCGGCTCACACACGACATCGGCGGGCAACTGGTAGTGCGCGCCGTCGAGGGCTTCCGGCCGGCCGGTCCAGCACGAACGCAACAAGTCGATCCACTCGTCGGTGCGGCTACCACGCGACTCGAAGGGTGTTGCCAGGGCGGCAAACTCCTCGGCCAGCCAGCCGGCGCCGACTCCGAGCACGACCCGCCCGCCGGCCAGCCGATCGAGACTGGCGAGCTGCTTGGCGAGCACGACCGGGTTGCGTTGCGGCAGCACGAGCACGGCGGTGCCGAGCTCGACAGTGTCCGTGACGGCGGCCGCCATCGCCAGGGCGACGATCGAGTCGTACCACGGATCGTCAGTTGCCCACGTCGCCGCACCGTCGGCGGCGTACGGGTAACGGGACCTCACGACCGCCGGCATCACCACGTGGTCGCTCACCCACACCGACGAGAAGCCGCTGGACTCGAGCTCCTCAGCCATCTGGGCGATCCCCCGCTGGGCGGGCAAGGCGCCGGAGTTCGGCAGCTTGGCGCCGACGCGCATCAGCTGAGCCACGCCGGCACTGGCGTCGCTGCGCCTGTGGCCGGATCGGAATCGATGCTGTCGAGGGCCGAGCGATCGCCGAGCAGCTGCCAGCGCAACAGGGCGAACGGGACGTTGCCATCGCGCCAGATGGCGTCGTGGATCCGGCGCAGCGAGAACTCCTCGCCGCCGGCTTCGGCGGCTGCCGCGACGATGCTCATCAGTTGCAACTTGCCGGTCTGGTACGACAGCGCCAGGCCAGGGTTGCCGGCGTAGAAGCACGACTCCTCGAATGCGGTCTGGCGATCCATCGGCACGCGCCGGACGAAGAAGTCGACGGCCTCGTCGAGGCTCATCGCCCCCGTCGCCAGGTGGACGTCGGCCTCGACGCGCAGGGCGCGTAGGCGGGCGAAGTTCCAGATCACCGCCCGCGTGTGCGGCGCATCGTCGAACAACCCGGCCTGCAGCAGGTACTCCTCGTTGTAGAAGGCGATCCCTTCGTTCGGCCCGGAGTCGTAGAAGCGCCGCCTGATCGGATTCGGGTGACCGTTGGCGAGCGCCAGTTGCTGGTAATGAGCGCCTTCGTGGGCGATCCCGGCCCGTGGGTCACGGGCGTTGGCGGCGTAGAAGTAGGGGAGGTCGGGGCCGGGAGGTGGCACGTACGACACCCCGTCCTGGTCGAGGCGCAACTCGTCGGTCAGGTCGTCGCAGACGCCGAGGAACCGCAGCGGGGCGAGATAGTCCGGCAACTCGGCGTTGAGGTAGCGACGCAAGCTGGCTGGTTGGCTGAGCAAGCCGCCGCCCTCGTAGAAGGCGCTGACCTCGTCGACGGCAGCCGCCTCCCTGTCGACCTGCTCGGCGGCGGACGTCGGCAGTGGAGGTGCCGGGACCGCCGCCGCCCGATGCTTCGCCACCGCTTCCCAGACGACCGCCCGTTCCCACTCCTGGCGGGCCCGTCGGACCAGCTCGTCGGGCGACTCGGCCATCACGGCGACGTTGCGCAGGAACCAGACGAAAGCCTCCTGACCGACGCCGACGATCTCGGTCAGCCGGTCGCGGTTGGCGAGGTCGGCCCGAGCCGATCAAGGGCGGCGACGGCCGGAGCGACAGCAGCGAGCAAGGGTCGACGGTGCTTCTCTGGCAGCTGCTCGACGAGCGCGCCGGACGACGCCTCGACCCGACCGTCTATACCGTCGAGCAACTCCAGCGCCGCAGTGGTCAGCGGTCCGGACGGCTGGTCGAGCGCGGCGATGGCGTGCTCGACCGCCAGGGGAACGTTCTCGAGGGCGGCGACGATCCACGCGGCGCGCTCGTCGGCGAACGGCGGCAGTGGCAGGAGCAGGTCGAAGTACGGTCCGAGTGCTTGGTGGACATGGAAGACCGGGTCTCTGCGCCAGCTCTGCAGCACGTCGAGCTCCCAGGTCACGCGGCTCAGCACCGAACCGAGCAGCCGGTGATCGACCTGCGTCGCCACATCGCCGTCGCTGACGTCGAGCGCCCGCCAGCGGTCAACGAGCTCGTCGCGTCGTCGACGGTGACGAGCAACGGCGTCGACGGAGAAGTCAGGGAGCCATCCCGGCGGGCGCGGTAGCCGCGGGATGTCGTCGCCGAGCGCCGGCTGCTGGTGCGCCCGCCACTCCCAGACGTCGGAGGCAAGGGTGGTCAGATCGTCGTCGCGTACCTGCGCGCCTGTCATCGAATGTCCTCCTGATCGGTGAGCTGCACCCGCTGAGTGACGAGCTCGGCGGCGACCCAGCAGGCAGCGTCGTGCGACGTGCCGACCGGGGCGAGCACGGGATCCTCGCCGAAGCACCGTTCGATCCGCACGGGACAGCGCGGATGGAAGCGGCAGCCCGGTGGTGGTCGGGACGGATCCGGCACTTCTCCTGCCGGCGCCAGCGGCAGCATGCGCGAGCCGTCGTGGCGTGGCACGGCGGCCATCAACGCCCGGGTGTACGGATGGGCCGGTTGCTCCCACACCGACTCGGTGCGCCCCTGCTCGACGATCCGTCCGAGGTACATCACGGCGACCGTGTCGCTGATGTGGCGCACGATGCCGAGGTCGTGGGAGATGAACAGCAGCCCGGCGTCCCGCTCGCGGGCGAGGCGGACGAGCAGGTTGGCGACCTGAGCCTGCGTCGAGGCGTCGAGCGCCGACACGGCCTCGTCGGCGATGATGATCTCCGGATCGGCCGCCAGGGCCCGGGCGATGGCAATGCGCTGTCGCTGTCCGCCGGAGAACTCGAACGGGTAGCGGCGGGCGATCGCCCCGTTGAGGCCGACCTGTTCGAGCAGTGAGGCAACCCGGCGCTCGCGTTCGCGGTCGTCACCAGTCCGCCCGCGCAGCCCGTCGGCGATCTGCCGGCCGACGCGGCGGCGCGGGTTGAGCGAGGCGTACGGATCCTGGAACACCATCTGGATGCGCTGCAGCCGTTCCGGGCGAGCCCCGCTGCCGAGCGGCGTGACGTCGATCCCGTGGAACGACACCGTGCCGGAAGTCCGCGGCACGAGGCCGATCGCCGCCCGGGCAAGCGTCGACTTCCCGCATCCGGACTCGCCGACGAGGCCGACGACCTGGCCCGGTTTGACGTCGAGGTCGACGTCGACGACGGCCTGCACCGGCGGCAGTCCCCGCCGTTGGTACTGGACGGTGAGCTGGCGGATCTCCATGCTGCTCATTGCGTTCCCCGGCCACGCAGGCCGTTGCTGGCCGCTCCTTCGCCTGGCGCTCAGTCGCTCGCATCGGTCCACGAGTACGCGCTCCGGACTCATGACGCCACCGGTGTGGCGAACGGGTCGACGACGCAGGCGGTGGCGCGCCCGGTGGAGATCTGCTGCAGGGCCGGGACCGCCTCTGTGCAGCGCGGCTCGGCGTAGGAACAGCGCGGTGCGAAGGGGCAGCCCGGAGGACGGAGATCCGGCGGTGGCGGCTCGCCGCGGATGACGCGCAGGTCGGTGCCGCGCGCCGTCGGATCGGGCAGGCTGTCGAGCAGGCTCCGGGTGTAGGGGTGCCGCGGCGCGGTGAGCAGCTCGGCGACCGGTCCCGACTCGACGACGCGTCCGGCGTAGAGCACGTGCAGCGTGTCGGCCAACGCCGACATCACGCCGAGGTCGTGACTGATCAGCAACACCGCCATGTCGCTGTCTTGTCGCAGCTGATCGATCAGCCGGAGGATGCCTGCCTGCACGGTCACGTCGAGGGCGGTCGTCGGTTCGTCGGCGATCAGCAGCTTGGGGCCGCAGGCGAGGGCGATGGCGATGGCGATGCGCTGGCGCATCCCACCGGAGAACTGGTGCGGGAAGCTGGACAGAACATGCTCCGGGTCAGGCAGGCGGACCTTCGTCAGCAGTTCACGTGCTCGGTCCCGGGCGTCCGATCGCGAGAGCCCGAGATGTACCTCGACATGTTCGGTCAGCTGGCGCCCGACGCTGAGCATCGGGTGCAGCGACGTCATCGGGTCCTGGAACACGACGGCGACCTGGTGGCCGCGCATCCGGCGCAGCCGCTGCTGACTCATCTTCAACACGTCCTGCCCGGCGAAGCGCACCGATCCGGTGGCCCGCGACCGATCCGGCAGGAAGCCCATCGCCGACAGCCCGGTGAGCGTCTTGCCGCTACCGGACTCACCGGCGAGGCCGACCACCGAGCCGGGAGCGACGGTGAGTGACACGCCGTCGACGAGGGCGACCTCGTTGTCGCCGTTGCGCAGGAGGATCCGCAGATCCTCGATCTCCAGCAAGGAGACGTTCATTGCGTTCCCCGGCCACGCAGGCCGCTGCTGGCCGCTCCTCGACTGGCGCCTCGTCGCTCGCATCGGTCAGAGAGGTCAATCTCTTCATCGAGCCTCGGTGCTCAGGGCTCGTGACGTGCGCGGGTCGAGGGCGTCGCGCAGGCTGTCGCCGAGGAAGTTGAAGGCGATCACCACCGAGAGGATGGCCAGGCCGGGGAACATGGCGATCCACCATCGATCGAACGTCCGCGCCCCGTCGGCGACCATCGCCCCCCACTCCGGCGACGGTGGCCGGGCGCCGAGGCCGAGGAAGCTGAGCCCCGACAGCAACAGCAGGGCGTTGCCGAGCTCCAGCGTTGCCAGGACCAACACCGGCCCGTAGACGTTGGGCATCACATCGACGACGAGCGCCCGCCGGTTGGATGCGCCGAGGAGGCGCGACGCGGCCACGAACTCGCGTCCCCGGAACGTGAGGACGAGACTGCGCACGACCCTGGCGTACGACGGCCATGCGACGATGACGATGGCGAGCACGGCGTTCTGCAGGCCCGGGCCGAGGGAGGCGACGACCGCCATCGCCAGGATGATCGGCGGGAAGGCGAACACGAGGTCGCTGAGGCGCATGATCGTGCCGTCGACGGCGCCGGAGAAGTACCCGGCGACCGCGCCGGCGGCGGCGCCAATGGCCATGGCGAGGAAGACGAGCAGCAGCGCCAGCGGGATCGTCACGCGGGCGCCGAGGATCACCCTGCTGAGCACGTCGCGGCCGAGCCCGTCGGTGCCGAACCAGTGCTCCGCGCTGGGCGATTCGAACCGCGGGAAGTCCTGGGCCAGCGGATCGGCCGGGGCGATGAGATCGCCGAAGACGATGAGCACGAGCCACGCGCCCGCGATCGCCAGGCCGATGAGCGGTGAGCGGACGGCGCAAGGCCGGACGGCGTCGCCGCAGCCGTCGCCGTCGTCCGATGGCGATCGCGTCGTCGAGCGTCGGATCCGTCATCGCAACTGTCATACGCGTACCCGCGGATCGATGACGCCGTAGAGGACGTCGACGATCAGGTTGAGGACGATGTACACCGTGGCGACGAACAGGCCCACGCCCATGATCGCCGACAGGTCCAGCGACGTCGCGCTGAGGTAGGCGTAGGTGCCGATCCCCGGCCAGTTGAAGATCCGCTCGACGAGGACGGTGCCGGCGAGCAGGCCGGCGAACGTCACGCCGATCACCGTGATGATCGGCACGAGGGCCGCCCGCAGCACGTGGCGGGTGACGATCGTGCGCGTCGGCAGGCCCTTGGCGTAGGCGGCGCGGACGTAGTCGTTGCCGAGCACCTCGAGCACGGCGCTGCGGGTGAACCGCGTGATCAGCCCGATGGCGTAGCAGGCGAGCACCAGCGCCGGCAGGATCAGACGCATCACGGCGTCGCGGAACGTGGCCAGGTCGCCGTCGAGCAGGGCGTCGACCGTGTACATCCCGGTGACCCGGTCCGGGGGGATGGCGCCGGGTGGCAGACGGCCCGATCCGGGGAAGATCCGCCAGCGGAACGTCAGCCCGTACAACGCCGTCAACGCCAGCCAGAACACGGGAATCGAGATCCCGGCGAGGGACACGACCCGCAGCGTCCAGTCGGCCGGCCGGTCGCGCCGGAAGGCGGCCCACGTGCCGAGGGCGACTCCGATGACCATCGAGATGCCGATCGCCGTGCCGGCAAGCTCGAACGTGGCCGGTGCGTACTCGGCGAGATCCTCGCGCACTGGCCGCCTGCTCTGCTGCGAGTCGCCGAGATCACCCTTGGCGAGGTTGGCGAGGTACGTGAAGTACTGCACCGGCAACGGCTTGTCCAGCCCGTACCGGCGGTTGAAGGCGGCGACCGCCTCGGGGTCCTCGATCGCCCGCTGGCCGAGGTTGGCGGCGGCCGGGTCGCCGGGCACCACGTTGGTGAGCAGGAACGTCACCAACGTGATGCCGAACAGCAGCAACACGGCGGCGGCCAGCCGTCGCGAGAGGAAACGCCCCATTGCCAGGGCGTCTTATCAGGCTGGTGCCAGCAACCGCACGTCGAGCAGGAGCGTCGGGTGGAACGCAGCGCCCGTGACCCGGTCGGTGACCGAGACGACCGAGGCGGTCGGCTGGAACAGCGGGAAGAACGGTCCCGACTCGTTGAGCATTTCTTGGAACTGCTCGAACAGCGGTACACGGACGGCATCGTCAACGTTGGTCGCCGCCTCCTGCGAAACCTCCTCGATCTCGGGAGCCGCGCCGGCCTCCCAACCCGCGCGCAGGCCGACGAGCTCGCCAGGGCCGAACACGAGGTAGTCCTGCGGATCCGGGTAGTCCGGGTTCCACAGCCACAGCCCCATCTGCTCGGTTCCGGCGCGGTAGTTCTCCAGCGTCGTGGCGACCGGGCCGGGGAGCAGCTCGACGGAGATGCCGACCTCGTCGAGGTTGGCAACGATGCGCTCGGCGATCGGCCCGAACGACAGGCCATTGACTGTCAGGTCACTCGGATACTCGAGCTGGACCGTCGCGCCCTCGCACACGGTGCAGCGGGCGAGCGCCTCCTGGGCCCGGGCGACGTCACGCTGGACGGCGAGGTCCGGCGACAGCGTCCCGAGGAAGTGCGTCGGGATCACTCCAGGAGCCTGCACGGCGCCTTCGCCGGCGAGCTCGAGGATGCCTTCGTAGTCGAGGCCATAGCGGACCGCCTCGACGAAGTCCGGATTCGACGTCACCTCGGAGATCTCCGGATTGGCGTTGGCGAACACGAAGAAGATCGTCGGCGAGGCGGTCTCGTCGATCGTCAGTCCCTCGGCGCCGCGCAGCGGCGCCGAGCTGGTCACTGGCGAGGTCCATGACGATGTCGGCGTTGCCGTTCTGCACGTCGATCGCCTGCGTGGTCACGTCGCTGTTGCGGACGACGATGCGGTCGAACACCGCTGGCTGCGGTCCGACGTACTCCGGGTTGGCGGCGACCACCGTCTCGCCGGTGGTGCTGAAGCTCTCCAGGATGTACGGACCGGATCCCGCCGACGTCGAGTTGAGGAACTCCTCGGCCGTGTCGTCGGCGTCGGCGCCGGGCTGATCGGTGCCCCCGTTCTCGATGACGACGTCGCTGTTGACGATGCCCAGCGTCGGGGTCGGCAGGATCCGCGGCAGCGCCGGGTTGGGCGCCTCGGTGGTGAGCCGGACAGTCGACGCGTCGACCGCTTCGGCGGTGACGCCTTCCATCAGGAAGGCGCCGCTGCTCTTCAGTTCGCGCACCCGGTTGAGCGAGAAGGCCACGTCGGCTGCCTCGACGGGTGTGCCGTCGGAGAAGACGGCGTCGTCGCGCAGCGTGAACGTGAACTCGGTTGCGTCCTCGTTGGCCTCCCAGCTCTCGGCGAGCCCCGGCATCGGCTCGGTGACGTCGTTGTTCTGGAACGTCAGCAGCGTGTCGTACATCGCCGGGATGATGATTCCGCCGGTCGTCTCGAACATCCGGTTGGGGTCCATCGTGACGAGGTCGAAGCTCTTGCCGATGACGAGCGTGTTGGCCTCCGTTCTGCCGCTGGTACAGTCGTTGCCGCCTGCGGTCCGCCGGCGACGCCTGACCGGCTCCGCCGATGCCGACGAGCAACGTCGCCGCAGCTATGACAACATGTCGCGTCTTCCCGCCAGTCATCTGGCCTCCCCTCCGCCGTCCGCCAGACCTAGCGAACGTTCGCACGACGAAGCCTGGCAGAACGCGCCGACGCGGCGCAACCGGGCGGTTCGGCGTGCTGCGCGTCAGCGAGCCGCGCGGGCGACCGGTCGCCAGACCGTTCAACACGAGGTCGGTGTACAGGGCGGCGATCTCGTTCGAGCTGAAGGCGTCCATCGGGGCGGAACCACGTCGACGTGCTCGTACCGATGGCCAGGATCGCCCACGCCGCCAGCTTCGTGTCGGCGGTCTCGAAGCTGCCGTCGGCGACGCCCTCCTCGATGATCTGCACGAACCGCGACTCGTAGTCGTCACGGAGCTTCACGACCTCGCTTGCGATGGGCCGTCGTCAGACTCCGCAGCTCCGAGTTACCGATGAAGACCTCGCGGGCACGCGCCGTGTGGAACAACACGTGGACCTCGATCGCCGCTGCGCAACCGCTCCACGCTGTCGTTCGTGCGGGCCAGCCGGGCGTCGAACTCGCGCAGCAGGTCCTCCATGATCGTCGACATGATCGAGTAGAGCAGGCTCTCCTTCGACGTCAGGTGGTTGTAGAGGCTGCCGACCTGGATGCCGACCTCGCCGGCGATCGCCCGCAGGCTCGTCGCCTCGTACCCGTGCTCGAAGAACAGGTCGATCGCCGCCGAACGGATCAGCTCGGCGGTGGACGGCTTGCTCGCTGGCAGCGCTGCGTCGACCTTCACGGCGCCAACCATACGAACGCTCGTCGGCCCTTCACGCGGTTCGCGTTCGCTCACGAACCGCTTGCAGGCTGCCGCCGCGGGTGAGCTTGCCGGGGAGGGGATGACCGACGATCGATTCGGCGAGGCGGGCGCACTCGATCATCGCGTCGAGGTCGACACCCGTCTCGATGCCGAGCTCCTCGCACAAGAAGATCAGTTCCTCGCTGCAGACGTTGCCGGCGGCACCCTCGTGGCCGGCGAACGGGCACCCGCCGAGACCGGCACAGGTCGAGTCGAACCGATCGACACCAAGACAAAGCGCGGCGTAGGCGTTGGCCACACCGAGACCGCGGGTGTCGTGCAGGTGCAGGCCGAGCGTCAGATCCGGCCAGCGTTCGCGGACAGCGCCGAGCACTCGTTGGATTGCCGCCGGGCCGGCGAAACCGACGGTGTCGGCGAGGAACACGGAGTCCAAGCCGACGTCGAACTCCTCGGCCAGGGCAAGGATCTCGGCGACACGGGCGCACACGTCGGTGACGGGGACCTCGCCCTGGTAGTTGCAACCGAACGCAGTCATCACGTAGCCCCATCGGGTCGGCACACCCGCGTCCCGGTAGCGGCTCATCCACGCTCGTTGTTCGGCGTGGGTCGCGGCGGCGTCCATCCCCGTGTTGTGGATCGAGAACTGCTCGGAGGCGGTCACCCGGATCGCCCCGATGACGTCGAGCTGGGTGGCCAGGGCCCGTTCGAGGCCCTTGGTGTTGAGCCACAGCCCGGTGTAGGCCACGCCGTCACGTTTGGTGATGCCGGCGGCGACTTCCTCGGCGTCGGCCATCGTCGGAACACGCTTGGGGTTGACGAACGAGACACAGTCGATCTTCGTCAGCCCGGTCTCGGCGAGGGCCTCGATGAAGCGGACCTTGTCGGCGACCGGGATCGCCTTGGGCTCGATCTGGAAGCCCTCGCGCGGCCCCTCCTCCTGGATCAGGACACGCGGTGGAAGATCCGTCATCACTGCGTTCCCCGGCCACGCAGGCCGCTGCTAGCCGCTCCCTCGCTGGCGCTCGGTCGCTCGCACTTGTCCGTGCGTCTCGACCTCATTCGAGCAGGGTTCCCGCCAGCGGGCCCTCGAGGAACTTGTTCGGCTTGAGGAAGAAGGCGAGCACGAGGGCCCCCTCCGGCGACCAGGCGTCGTGGCGGTTGCCGGTCGGCCGCCACACGAAGTCGCCCGCCGTCACGGTTCCCTCGGCGTCCTCGATCGAGCCCTCGAGGACATACGTCTGCTCGATCTCGACATGCTCGTGCAACGCCAGGTGGGCACCCGGCTGCCAGCGGAACAAGGCGGTCAGCAAGCCCGTGTCCTTGTCCTCGAGGAGGACCTTCATGTCGATGCCCTCACTCGGCGTCGGCTTCCATGGCAACGATTCGACGTCCACGTATCTCGACGCCAACGGTTCGAGAAGCTCGATGTCTTTCATGTGCGGCGTGGTGGCTGCCATCCGCGGACCCCTTCCGGCGGCAACGAACGAGCGATTGTTCACATACTACCATCGGCCAGTAGTGGCCGAACCGCTCCTCCGACTCCGATCGATCACCAAGTCGTTCGGGTCGGTCGAGGTGCTCCACGGCGTCGAACTCGAGGTCGAGCGTGGCGAGGTGGTCTGCATCATCGGACCGAGCGGTTCGGGCAAGAGCACGCTTCTGCGCTGTGTCAACTTCATCGCCCCGCCGACGTCGGGATCGGTGGTGTTCGACGGTCGCGAGTATCGCCCTCCCGCTGATCACCGGTGGTTGCCGTGGCTGGGTCGCGCCGAACGTCGCCGGCTGATCCGCTTACGGGCCGAGATCGGCATGGTGTTCCAGCACTTCAACGTGTTCCCCCACCTGACCGCCGTGCAGAACGTCACGCTGGGGCTGCGCCGGACACGGGGGCTCAACCGCGCCGAGGCCGACGTGCGGGGCCGTGCCGAGCTGGCCAACGTCGGGCTCACCGACAAGGCCGACGAATACCCGGCGCGACTGTCGGGCGGCCAGAAGCAACGGGTCGCCATCGCCCGTGCCCTGTCGCTCGACCCCAAGCTGATGCTGTTCGACGAAGCGACGTCGTCGCTGGACCCCGAGCTGATTGCCGGCATCCTCGACGTGATGCGGGCGCTCGCCGCTGCCGGCATGACGATGTTGGTGGTCACCCACGAGATGCACTTCGCGATGGACGTTGCCGACCGCATCGTGTTCATGGACGAGGGCCGGATCGTCGAGTCAGGGTCTCCTGGGGCGTTCCGCGCCCCGAGCGAACCACGTACGCAGGCGTTCCTCAGCGCCCTCAGCCAGGCCTACGCATGATTGCGTACGACTTCCGGTGGTCGACCGTCTGGGACCATCGAGGCGAGCTGCTCAGCGGGCTGTGGCTGACGCTTCAGGTCGCCGGGCTGGCATTCGTCGTGGCGTGCATCCTCGGCCTTCCGGTCGCCGTGATGCGGATGTCGGCCTCCCCGCTGCTCAACCGTCCGGCGGGATGGTGGATCGCCCTGATGCGCGGAGTTCCGCTGATCGTGTTCCTGTACTGGCTGTACTACGCGGCAGCCAGCCGCGGGTGGTTCGCCCTCAGCGAGTTCCGCGCCGGCGTGCTCGCCCTCGGCCTTACGGGCTCGGGGTACATGGCGGAGAACTACCGCGGGGCGCTGCAGTCGGTCGACCCCGGACAGCGCGAGGCGGCGATGGCGGTCGGCCTCGGAACCGGGACTGCATTCCGGACGATCGTCGCGCCGCAGGCCGCGCGGATCGTGCTCCCGCCGGCGATCAACGTGCTGATCGGCCTGCTCAAGGGCGCCACGATCGTGTCGGTCATCGGTCTCGTCGACATGTTCTACGTCGCCCGCACCGTGTCCTTCGAAACGTTCAGCCCGTTCGAGCTGTACACGGCCGCGGCCGTTCTCATCATCGGCGTGACGCTCGCCACGGCCTCGTGCACCTGGCTGATCGAGCGCTACCTGGCCCGTAGCGAGCGTTGACCGATGTCGTCGCCGACGTCTCGTTCGGACCGGTCTGGGATCAGCGCAGCCTGTTGCTCGGCGGGATCTGGCTGATGCTGCGCGTCGCCGTCGTATCGATGGCGATCGCCGTCGTCGGTGGGCTGGTGCTTGCCAGGCTGAGACTGTCGCGGCTGCGCTGGGTCGCTGGCTGGCCTTCGTGCTGATCCAGGTCCTCCGCGGGGTCGCCCTGTACGTCCTCGTGCTGTGGCTGTTCAACGGGTTGACGATCGCCAGCGGGATCACCCTGAGTGCCGTGCAGACGGGGATCATCTCTCTCAGCCTGCTCAACAGCGCCTACCTCGCCGAGGTGTTCCGGGCTGGGTTCGAGGCGATCCCGGTCGGCCAGGGCGAAGCGGCGCAGGCGATCGGGCTGACCGAAGCCCAGGCCGCTCGCTTCGTGCTCGTGCCGCAGATGGTGCGCATCACGTTCCCGTCGATGGGCAACGTGTTCGTCGACATCATCAAGGACACCGCCATCTTGTCGGTGATCGGAGTGAGTGAGCTGATGCGCGAGACGCAACGTTGGGCGCAGTTCTACTTCCGTTCGTTCGAGTTCTACACGGCCGCCGGTGTCATCTACCTGGCCATCGTCGTGGCCGTCAGCGCCATCTGGCGAGCGGTCGAGCGACGCCTCCGGGTGCATCTCGACGTCTACGGCTCGCTCGAGCGGCGGCGCCGTTGGCGGTCGCTGTTTCCGGACCCGACGCGATCCGGGCTGCCGGCATGAACGAGCACCAACGCCTCGCCGGCCGCACCGCACTCGTCACCGGCGGCGCACGCGGCATCGGCGCGGCGATTGTCGAGCGCCTCGTCGCCGAGGGCGCCGCCGTCGTCATCGCCGACCGGCTGGCCGACGCTCGCCGAGTCGCTCGCCGCAACGGTACGCGCGCAGAATGGCGAGGCGATCGCCCACGAGGTCGATCTCACCGACCTGGCCGCCGTGTCCGCGATGGTCGAGACCGCGGTCTCCTGGCGTGGCCAGCTGGACATCCTCGTCAACAACGCTGGCGTCGACCTTCCTGGGTCGGTCCTGGACGCGACGGTCGACGAGTGGAACATCCAACTCGACGTCAACCTGCGCGCCCCGTTCTTCGCCATCCAGGCCGCCGCGAGGCACATGGTCGAGCGGGGGAGCGGCAAGATCGTCAACACGGTGTCGACGTCCGGCTTCGCCTCCTCGTCGACACCGAACTCGATCTACGACCTCTCCAAGGGCGGCCTCCGCCAGTTGACGATCTCCGCCGCTGTCGAGCTGGCCCCGTACGGCGTCAACGTCAACGGCGTGGCACCCGGCACGATCGCCACCGAGCTGACGACGGCCGTGCTCGACACCCCCGAGAAACTGGCGAGGGCGACGGCGCGGATCCCCCGCGGCACGTTCGGACGTCCCGCCGACATCGCCGCCGCAGTCGCCTTTCTCTCATCCAGCGACGCCGACTACGTCCACGGCCACGTCCTCGTCGTCGACGGCGGCTGGCTGGCGATCTAGCCCGCCTGAGCGGTGCGGCAGTCGTGCAGCGTTCATCGAGGCAGCGCCTCCGACGTGGGAGCTGCTTGACGTCGAGGGGGTGTTCGTCAGGGTGGGCTTTCGTGCGGCGTCTTTTCGAGAACGCCCGCGCCCGTCCGAGCGTTCGGCGACAAGATCCGAACTCCTGACCGCCGCTCGCGTTGACTTGCCGCCTTCCTCGCTTCAACGAAGTGCAGTGGGGTCGATCAGGATGGGGTCCGTTCATCACTCGCATCGCGACCCGCGGGGGTGGGGGGATCATCGCGATCGTGACCCTCGCAACAATGAGCTCCGACACAACGTCGGTGCCAGGAGCCGACTACTGCCGACGACTCCTGCCTCATGCGCATCGGCTCCCGGAGCCGCTCGCGGAGGGTATTGACGACCCAGGTGGGGCGGCGGTTGAGGTGCTCCCACGTGTACTCGTAGACGCGGTATCCGAGGTCCTGTAGCTCGTTGCGGCGTTGGGCGTCGCGGGCTCGATCGTCGGGGTTGGAATGGCCGAGCCGACCGGAGACCTCGACGACCACGCGCTCGGCAGGAAACAGGAAGTCGACTCGGCGACGTGGTGGCCGTCGCTACGCACGACGCTGCTGCGTCGACGGTCGCGGTAAGACCTGCCTGTGCGGACGAGGACCAGGAATTGTCGCTCGAGGATGGTCTCGCCGCCGCTGTCGATGAGCAGCTGGTCGAGAATGCGCACGCCTCGTCGCCCGCGGCCACGGAACTGGGCGAGCCGATCAGCGAGCACCAACGGCGCCGACAGCCGCAGGCGTAGCGCGCTGTCGATCGCCGCGGCGAGGCGGTCAGCGGGCGCTCCCGAGGCGGCGAGGTCGAGGACCGTCCGCGTTGCCGAGGCACATCGGAAAGCCGGCAACGGTCACCACATCGAGTGCGCCAACCGAGCGCGGTCGTGTGGACGATTGCGCCTGGAATGGTGAGCCCGCGCCGCGACCGAGTGACCGTGAACTCGACCGCTTGGCGTGATCTGTCGAGGCCGTGGAGTGCCGCCGCCGCTTCGTGGCTGACGAAGGCACCTGGGCCGAGGGCGAGCAGGCCGACCTGCAACCGGCGGTGCCAGGTGTCGGCGGAGCCGGCAACGACAACGACGCCCGGGATGATGGCGAGGAGGAGCCCGGCGTCGACTGCCTTGCGCTGGGCCGAGCGTTGATGCCAAGCGACCGGAGTTGCCGGTCGCCAGCGCTCCGTGCTGGCGACTGGCGAGCTGAAGTGCGGGCTGAAGATCCATCACCCGCCCTGGGCGTGTCAGGACGGCTGATTGGGAAGGAAATGCGTTCTGGTCGCGGGAATCGACGCGATTCGGTACCTAATCCGCGACCAGAACGCCGGGCGCGGGCTCAGGTGAGGCGGGCGGTGCCGAGCCAGGGGTCGACGACGCCGGCGGTCGGCACGCCGAGTGGGCGCAGCTCGCTGCCGATGAACTGCTCCCAGAGGTCACGCATCGTCAGGTCGCTGGCCTTGAACTGGAGGAACTGGGTGACCCAGGCCCACAGCGGGAAGTCGCCCTTGGGCATGAAGTAGGTGTTGTGCGACGCGAACGACGCCGGCTCGTCGAGCAGCAGCAGACCCTGGTCGACGGCGTCGGCGACGCCGAACTCGCCGATGTACACGGCATCCGACCTGCCCGTCACGACGTCCTCGACGGTGGCCGGCTGCTCCTGCAGCTCCTTGAGCTGGGCGTTCGGGAAGCTCAGCTTCGCTGCCGCCGCCTGTGACGACCCGGCGAGGACGGCGATGGTGACGTCGCTGTTGTTCAGCTCCTCGCTGCTCGTCACCGTCGAGTCGGGCTGCAGCATCATGTAGTTGCCCTCGAGGAACGCCGGCGCGCCGGCGAAGGCGACGCGCAGCCCACGGGCGGGCAGGTTGGTCGCCTGGATCCCGGAGATGTCGAAGCGGCCGGCCTCTCCGGCGGCGAACAGCTCGGAGAACGGGATCTCGACGTACTCGATCTCGGCGCCGAGCTCGGCCATCATCAACTTGGTCAGCTCGATGCTGTAGCCGGTCGGCTCGTTGGTGTCGGCGTCGCGGTACTGCAACGGGGCGAACCCGAGGTCGACGCCGACGCGGACGCTGCCGTCGCTGACGATCCGGTCGAGCAGCGAACCGCCGCCCTCGCCGCCCGATCGAGGGGCGCGCCCCGGCGTCGGCCCCCGCGCTGGCCGTCCCGACTGACCCGACCACCGCACCGCCGACCACCGCTGCTCCGCCGGCGAGCACCGCGCGCCGGCTCGAACGGGTCTCTTCGCTCATGTCGACCACCCCCAATGGTTGCTGTCCGACGCTAACGAACGAGCGTTTGTCTGTCAATCGGGCGTGGCCCGCTGGAGACGCCGTTGTGCCGACCTGGCCGCGTCGACGATCGCTTCGTTGAGGGTCGGATGGGCGTGGATCGTGCCGACCAGATCGTCGAGCCGCAGCGCGCACTCCACAGCCACGGTCAGCTCGCCGATCAGCTCCGAGGCGTTGGGGCCGGCGATCTGGGCACCGACGACGAAGCCTCCCGTTGGCATCGACGACGAGCTTCACCAGTCCGTCCGCCTGCTCGATCGTGAGCGCCCGGCCGTTGACGGCGAACGATCCCTTGCCGATCACCACCGACGTCCCGGCGGCGCGGGCCGCACGCTCCCCGAGACCGACGGCGGCGAGCTCCGGTTCGCAGAAGGCGATCAGCGGCACGAGTTGATCGAACGCCGACGGCAAGCCGCACATCGCCTCGGCGGCGACCCTGGCCTGGGCGGACGCCCGATGGGCCAGCGCCGGCCCGTCCGTGACGTCACCGATCGCGAAGATCGCCGGGACAGCGGTGCGCTGTTGCTCGATCGACGGCGATGCGGCCGTCCGGGCCGGCGGTGAGGCCGGCCTCCTCGAGTTGGAGGTCGTCGGTGTTGGGGTGCCGGCCGACGGCGACGAGAACGTGTGACGCGGGGATCCGCTGCGACGGCGCCGCCGCCGGAGTCGACGAGGACGTGGGTGCCGTCGTCACCGGTGACCGACGTCCCGGTGTGGACCCCGACGCCGTAGCTGGTCGAGGCGCTTCCGAACGACGCCGACGACATCGTCGTCGAACTCGCCGAGGATCCGATCGGCGACCTCGACGATCGTGACCCGGCTGCCGAGGCGGCCGTAGGCGGTGCCCAGCTCGACGCCGATGTAGCCGCCGCCGACCACGACGAGGTCGTCCGGAACCTGGGTCAACGCCAGGGCGTCCGTCGAATCGATGACGCGAACGTGATCGAACGGCAGCGCCGTCAGCTCGGCCGGTCGAGAGCCGGTGGCGATGATCGCATCGCGGAACTGCAGGTGCTCGACGTGGTCCTCGGCTTCGACGGCGACGCGGTCGCGGCCGACGAAGCGGGCGGTGCCGTAGATGACCTCGACGCCGCGCAGCAGCGTGCCGACGCCGTCGCGGAGACGTCCGACGACACCGTCCATCCACTTCTGGCCGCGCCGAGGTCGACATCGACCTGGCCGACCAGTCCGGTGCCCGCGGCCACCCGCTGGCGCGCTCGATCGAGGTCGTGGGCGAGCGAGATCAGCGCCTTCGACGGGATGCACCCGACGTTGAGGCAGGTGCCCGCCGAGCCGCGCCGATTCGACGAGGACGACCTCGCGCCCGAGCTCGACCGCTCGTGCCGCCGCCGTATAGCCGCCCGGCCCGCCACCGAGCACGAGCACGTCGACCGGACGGGCAATCTCACCGGCGACCATCACCCACCGTCGAGGAGCATCTCGAGCGGCGCCTCCAGGCGGCGCCGTATCGCCAGGCCGAAGTTGATGATGTCGCGGCCGTCGACGACACGGTGATCGGCCGCCAGGTTCATCACGAGGATCCGGCGGGCGACGACCCGGTCGTCGGCGTCGAACTCGGGGCGACGTCGTGCCGGGCCGAAGCCGGCGATGCCGACCTCGGCGCCGTGCACCAGCGACGTGCCGAACCAGCCGCCGAACACGCCGTGGTTGGAGACCGTGAACGTCGCCCCGGCCAGCTCGGCAGGGGAGAGGCGGCGATGCCGGGCGGCCTCGCCGAGGCGGGCCAGCTCGCGGGCGATGTCGAGCAGCGGCTGCTCGTCGGCGTCGCGGATCACCGGGAGCACGAGGCCGTCGGGGGTGTCGACGGCGACGCCGATGTGACGGTGCGGGTGGAGGACGATCTCCCCGGCTGCGACGTCGATGCTGGAGTTGAGCATCGGGTGCTCGACCAGGGCGAGCGCCGTCGCCTTGACGAAGAAGGCGGTCAGCGTCAGCGACACGCCCTGGCGAGCCGCGATCGGCTTGAACTGCTCGCGCAGGGCGAACAGGTCGGTGACGTCGATCTCGTGGAAGGAGTCAACGTGTGGCACCGCCTGCCACGCCGCGGTCATGTTCTCGGCCGTGCGCTTGCGCACTCCACGCAGGGCGATGCGCGTCCCGGCGGCCGGTACCTCGCGGTCGACCTGTGGGGGAGGCGCCGGCGATCGCCTCCGCCGGAGCGCTCTTCGCTGATCCAGCGGCGGTCACGTCGGCGTCGACGATCCGACCGCCAGGTCCGCTGCCGGTGATCGTCCCGAGGTCGACGCCCAGACTCCGGGCGAGCGCTCGGGTCGACGGCGTGGCCAGCGGGCGGTTCACGGATGGTGCCGGTCGCTCGGTCACGGCACGTCGGCGGATGTGCCGTCGTCGACGACGATGAGCACCTCGCCGACGGAGATCACCGCGCCGACATCGCCTCCGAGGGCGACCACCGTGCCGGTGACCGGAGCCGGCATCTCGACCACCGCCTTGTCCGTCTCGATCTCGACGACCGGCTGGTCCTCGACGACGCGGTCACCGACGGCGACGAGCCACTTGACGACCTCCGCCTCGGTGAGCCCCTCGCCGATGTCGGCCAGCCGGAACTCGTGGTTCACGGCTCAGAACTCCACGGTGCGGCGGATGGCGGCGACGACCCGGTCGACGGACGGGACGTAGTGGTCCTCGACGAGGGGCATCGGATACGGCACGTCCCACCCCGAGACGCGGGCGATCGGCGCCTGCAGGCTGAGGAACGCGCCCTCCTGGGCGGCGGCGACCACCTCCGACGCGAACCCGCCGGTGAGCGGCGCCTCTTGGACGACGACGGCACGGCCCGTTCGGCCGACCGACTCGGCGATGGCGGCGACGTCGAGCGGCACGAGCGAACGCAGGTCGAGCACCTCGACGTCGATGCCGAGCTCGGCAGCGACGGATGCGGCCTCCAACGCGACGATCGTCATCGCGCTCCAGGCGATGACCGTGACGTCGGTGCCGTTGCGTGCCGTTCGTGCGCGTACCGAGCGGGATCGTCACGTCGCCGTCAGGGACCTCGTCGCGCACCAGTCGATAGCCGCGCAGCGGCTCGAGGAAGAGCACCGGGTCGGGGTCGCGGATGGCGCTGAGCAGCATCCCCTTGGCGTCGGCGGCGGTCGACGGGGCGACCATCTTCAGCCCGGGCATCTGGGCGAACACCGCTTCGAAGCCGTCGGAGTGCAGCTCCGGTGCCCGCACGCCGCCGCCGTAGGGGGCGCGGATCGTGACCTGGGCGTGGTAGCGGCCGTTCGTCCGGTAGCGCCACCTGGCGAGCTGGTGGCCGATCTGGTGGAACGCCTGCAGGGCGAAGCCGAGGAACTGCAGCTCCGCCACCGGCACCAGCCCGGCCGTCGCCAGGCCGACCGAGGCGCCGACGATGACTGCCTCCGCCGTCGGGGTGTCGACGACCCGCTCGGCACCGAAGCGCTGCTGCAAGCCGTCGGTGGCGCGGAACACCCCGCCGGACTTGCCGACGTCCTCGCCGAGCACGATCACCCGCTCGTCCCGTTCCATCTCGTCGCCGAGCGCCGAGCAGATCGCCTCGACCATGCTCAGCGTGCTCATCGTCGCCACGCGCCGTCCGTCGAGCAGCTCCGCTCGCTGGGCGGCGAGGCCGGCGGGCTCGTCGGCCCACACGTTGTCGAACAGCAGCGCCGGGTCGGCCGGCCCGATCGCCGCCACTTCGGCGACGGCGCGGTCGATCTCCGCCGCGCACCAGGCCGCGGTCTCCGCTTCGGCGTCGTCGTCCCACCGCCCGGTGGCACGCATCCAGGCGCGGAATCGGATCAGCGGGTCGCGGGCCTTCCAGCGTTGCTCCTCGTCCGGATCGACGTAGCGCGTCGGGTCGTCGGCGGTGGTGTGGGCGCCGAGGCGATAGGTCACGGCCTCGATGAGTGTCGGCCCGTCGCCGGCAATGGCGCGTGCCCGGGCGTCGGCGGTCACCTGGTACATCGCCAGCGGGTCGTTGCCGTCGACGCGGATGCCGGCGAACCCGTAGCCGGCGGCTCGGTCGGCGATGGTCCCGGCCGTCTGCTTCGACACCGGTGTCGAGATCGCCCACTGGTTGTTCTGGCAGATGAAGATCACCGGCGCCTGGACGACGCCGGCGAGGTTGCACGACTCGTGGAAGTCGCCCTCCGACGACGCCCCGTCACCGAAGTAGCAGGCGGCGACCGACGGCTCACCCTTGAGCTTCATCCCCCACGCGACACCCACTGCGTGGGGAAGGTGGGCGGCGAGGGCGACCTGCTGGGGGAACAGCCGTCCGTGCTCCGGGAGCTTCGAGCCGAGCGGGTGGCCCTGCCGCTGCAGGAAGTAGGTCGACAGCTCGAGCCCCCAGTGCAGCATGGCGAGCTGCTCGCGATACTGCGGCACGACCCAGTCGTGGTCGCGATCGAGGGCGAAGACACTGCCGACAACCGCTGCCTCCTGCCCGGACATCGGCGCAAACGTCCCGAGCTTGCCGCGGCGTTGCAGGGAGATCGCCTTCTTGTCGAACTCCCGGCCAAAGATGCACAGGCGCAGCATCTCGACGAGCTCATCGTCGGTCAGCGCCTTGGGGACCGGTCCGACCTCGATGCCCTCGGCGTCGAGAACCTGGAACATGAAACAGTCCTCCCTTCAGGTCGGGAGCACGCCGTTGCGACGGGCGGCCCGCTGCCGACCACCGCGACGGTAGATGCCGAAAGCGGCGGATCAACTCCTCGCGCAGGTCGGCGCCGGCGACGACGGCTTCGAAGGCGTTCTCGTTGGCCAGCTCGAAGACGTCGATCTCGGCCTCGACCTTGCTCCGTTCCTCCTCCACGAACCGCGCCCGTTCATCGGGGTCGCTGATCGCCATGACACGATTGAAGTGGATGGCGTTGACGGCGGCGGCCGGCCCCATCAGCGCCGGCTTGGCCGTGGGCAGCGCGATCACCGCGTCCGGATGGGTCGGGCTGCCCGACATCGCCAGGTAGCCGCCGCCGTAGGCCTTGCGCACGAGCACGTCGATGCGCGGGACGGTCGACTCACACACGGCGTAGAGCATCTTGGCGCCGTGGCGGATGATCCCTTCCCGCTCGACGGCCGTGCCGATCATGTAGCCGGAGATGTCGGTGAGGAACAGCAGCGGGACGTTGAAGGCGTTGCAGATCCAGATGAAGCGGGCCGCCTTGTCGGACGAGTCCGAGAACAGCACGCCGGCGCGGTGCATCGTCTGGTTGGCGATGATCCCCACGGACTGCCCGCCGAGGCGGGCGAGTCCGGTGATCAGCTCCTGGGCGAACAGGTCCTTGTAGGGGAAGAACGTGCCCTCGTCGACGATGGCGTCGATGAGCTCCTGCATGTCGAACGGTACGTCCTCCCGGGCCGGCACGATGTCCTCGATCGGCCGGTGCGCCGCCGGCGCCCAGCCGTCGGTCGCCGGTGGTTGCCGATCCCACGCCGGCGGGAAGTAGGACAGCCACACCCGCACCGCGGCCAGCGCTTCCTCGTCGTTGTCGACGAGCACGTCACCGACGCCGGACACGCGGCAGTGCATCTCGGCGCCGCCCATCTCCTCGAGCGAGACCTGCTCGCCGGTGACCATCTCGGCGAGTCGTGGCGAGCCGAGATAGGCGGTGGCGTGCCCGCGGACCATGATCGTGACGTCGCACAGGGCCGGCACGTAGGCGGACCCGGCGGGGGACGGCCCGAACAGCGCGCACACCTGGGGCACCCGGCCGGAGTAGGCGATCTGGTTGAAGAAGATGTTGCCCCACGCCCGGCGCCCGGCGTAGCTGTCGAACTGCTCGTCGATGCGGGCGCCGGCGGCGTCGACGAGGTAGACGAGCGGCGCCCCGATCTGATCGGCGAGCTCCTGCATGCGCGTGATCTTCTCGAACGTGCGCCGGCCCCACGTGCCGGCCTTGACGGTGTAGTCGTTGGCGATCACGCATGTCGTGCGCCCGTCGACCTTGCCGACGACCGTCACGACGGCGTCGCCGGGGAGGCCGTCGTTGGCCCGGGTGAGCAACCCGTCCTCGAAGTCCGGATCGTCGTCGAGGAGCAGGCGCAGCCGGTCGCGGACGAGCAGCTGGCCCTTGTCGGCCACCCGCTGGCGCGACTTCTCGGAACCACCCAGCCGTGCTGTGTCCGTCCGGCGCACGAGCTCGTCGCGCAGCTCCGTTGACGTGTGGATCGACTCGGCCACGGTCAGGCCGGCTCGGTGGCCAGGTTGTCGCCGGACATCCTGAGGAGGAACGTGCTGGCGAACGTCATCACCGTCTCGCCACGCTGGTTGTGCACCGCATAGTCGAGCACGACGAGTCCCCGGCCGGGCTTCGACGTCGGGCGGCATTCGCGCACGACGACGTCGGCGTGGATCGTGTCGCCGAGCTTCACGGGCAGCGGCAAGCGGACGTCGTCGAGGCCGAGCCACGCCAGGACACAGTCGCCGAAGATCCCGCTACGCGTCGTCAGCCCGAGCGCCAGGGCGAGCGTCAGCGGTCCATGGGCGATGCGCTCGCCGAACTCGGACGCCGCGGCGTACTCGGCGTCGACGTGCAATGGCACCCAGTCACCGGTGAGCCCCGCCCAGCTGACGACGTGGGCCTCGGTGACGGTGATCGATTCGGTCCGATACAGATCGCCGACAGCGAAGCTCTCCCACGATCGCTCGTTGGTCGTCGCGTCGACGCGCACGACCGCGACTCTAACGTGATCGACGGAATGCGAGCGAGCGTTCGTTTGGTAGTGCGCGGACGGCTCAGCCCGCCAGCCAGCCGCCGTCGACCGGGACGTAGGCGCCGGTCATGTAGCTGGCGTCGGGTGAGGTCAGGAACGCCACGACGGCGGCGATCTCGCCGGGCGCCGCCGGCCGGCCGAGCGGCGTTCTGCCCATCAACATTGCCCGGCGGTCCGGCTCACCGAGGCTCGCCGCCGACATCGGCGTGTCGACGACGCCAGGTCCGATCGGTGTTGACCGCGATGCCGTGGCGGGCCCAGTCGACGGCGAGGGCGGCGCCGAGCATCGCCACGCCGCCCTTCGACGAGCAGTAGGCGGCTTGACCGGCCAGGGCGATCCGCGAGTTGATCGAGCCGATCAACACGATGCGCCCGCCGTTGCCGGCGGCGATCATCGCCCGCCCGGCGGCGCGGGCGCACCAGAACGTGCCACTGAGGTTGACGTCGATGACCCGACGCCACGCGTCGTCCGCGAGCTCTGCCGCACTGCCTGCCAGTTCGATGCCGGCACACGTGACGAGCACGTCGATGCGGCCGTGGTCGGCGACACGTTCGCTCGATCAGGTCGATCGCACGACGGCACGTCGGTGACGTCGACTGGCGCCGATGTTGCCGAGGTGCCGGCGGCCGAGCTGGTTTCGGCCGCCGCACCTTCGTCGATGTCGGCGCAGACGACGACGTCGCCGCGTGCGCCGAGGGCGATGGCGACGGCCCGGCCGATCCCCGAGCCGGCGCCGGTGACCACCGAAACGGTCACGCTGCAAACTTATCCGCGGGTCCAGATGGCGACGTTCGGGTCGGAGCCGAAGACCTCGTCGTAGAGACGTGTCGAGGGTGCCGTTGTTCTTGTAGTACTGCAGCCAGTTGTTGAGGTAGTGCAAGAACTCGTCGTCGCCGTACGGGATGGCGTAGGCCCCGATACTCGATCTGCAGCGGAGCGTCCAGCCCGACGATCGCCAGCTCATCCGGGTTGGCCTGGATGAATCGTTCGGCGAGGTAGCTCTCCACAACGATCGCATCGGCGCGGCCCGACGCCACCTCGAGGAACGCCGCATCCTGTTGCGGGAACTCGGCGAGGGTCGCCTCGGGGAACTGCGTCGTCACCTGCTCGGCGGCCGTCGAACCCTGCAATGCCGTGATCGTCGTATCCGCGACGTTGTAGGCCTCGATCGTCGGCTCGCGGTCGGAGTCGGCAGCAGCAACGAGCACCTGCTCGTACGGCACGTACGAGTCGGTGAAGTACATCTGCAGGAGCCGGGCTGGGCGGGGTACCAGGCCGACCGAGATCATGTCCCACTGCCCGGCGAGCAAGCCGGGGATCAGGGCGTCGAACTCCTGATTCTCGATCGTCAGCTCGACCTCGAGATCGGTGGCGAGCAGGTTGAGCAGCTCGACGTCGTAGCCGGCCGGGTCGCCGTTCTCGTCGAGATACATCTCCGGCTCGAACTGCAGCGTCATCCCGACGCGCAGCTCACCCCGCTCGATGATCTCGTCGAGCACCGAGCCGGAGGGCTCCGCCGACGCCACGTTGCGACTCGGCTCGGCCTCTGCCGAGGCTGGGAGTGCGCTGCCGGCCCAGCCTGCCGCCGCCAGTGCGGCGACCAGTCCGAGCCCTCGCGCGGTGCGCCGCTTGTTCGTGTTCCTCACCGTGTCCTCCTTCATTGCATTGCTGGGTTGGTTGGGATCGTGGTGGGGGAGGGCGATGCCGTCGCCGTGACGCGTCGCACGACGTCGTCGATCGCCGGCGTTGCGGCGCCGGGCGAACAGGCCCCGGGCGCGCGAGCCGGGACGTAGGCGGCGCTCGATCGAGGCGCACGACGAGGTCGATGCAGAAGACGATGGCGATGTAGAGGATGGCGATGCCCGTCCACACCTCGAACGGCAGGAACGTGTCGCTGACCAGCTTCTGCCCGGTGCGGTACAGCTCGAAGATGCCGATGACGCCGACGAGGCTGGTGTCCTTGACCATCCCGACGAAGTCGTTGCCGGCGGCCGGCACGGCGACCCGGACGCCTGCGGCAGGATGATCGACACGAACGCGCGGGGCCGGCTGATGCCGAGCGACAGTGCGGCCTCGCGCTGGCCGGGCGGCACGCCGGTCAGTCCGGTGCGGAAGATCTCGGCCATGAACGCCGTGTGGAACACCGTCAGCGAGATCACGCCGGCCCTGAAGTTGGTGAACTTTCGGATCGATGCCGAGGAAGAGCGGCACGCCGAAGTAGACGTAGATGATCAGCACGAGCAGAGGGATGCCGCGGATGACGTTGATGTAGATCGTGGCGATCCACCGCAGCGGCGCCCACCGCGACGTGCGCAGCAGCGCGAGGAACATCCCGAGCACCGTGGCCAGGCACCATCGAGATGGTGGCGATCCACAGCGTGTTCTTGAGCGCCGTGCCGCAGCAGGTCGCGGTTGCCGAACACCGCGTCCCACTGGAAGTCATAGGCGATCAAGGGCATCGTCACAGCACCGCCTCGATGAACTTGCGGGTGCGCTCGCTGCGACGCCGCCGTGAAGATCTCGCGGCCGCCCTGCTCGACGACGCAGCCGTCGTCCATGAACACGTTGAGGTCGCCGATCTCGCGGGCGAAGCCCATCTCGTGGGTGACGACCACCATCGTCATGCCCAGCTCGGCGACCTGGCGCATCGTCGCCAGCACCTCGCCGACGAGCTCAGGGTCGAGCGCCGAGGTCGGCTCGTCGAAGAGCATCACCTTGGGGTCCATCGCCAGCGCCCGAGCGATGGCGACGCGCTGCTGCTGGCCGCCGGAGAGCTCGTTGGGGAACTTGGCGATGTGGTCGAGCAGGCCGACCTGGCGCAGCTCGACGGCGGCGCGCTCGCGGGCGTCGCGCTTGCTCATCGACTTGGCCCGCCGCAGCCCGATGGCGACGTTGTCGAGGGCGCTGAGGTGCGGGAAGAGGTTGAACTGCTGGAACACCATGCCGACCTGGCGGCGCAGCTCGATCGCCGTCCCACGCCGCCGCGACGCGCCTGCTCGCCCGGCAGACCCAGGCCCGTACTCGGTGCCGTACACGCAGACCGAACCGGACGTCGGACGCTCGAGCAGGTTGATCGTGCGCAGCAGCGTCGACTTGCCCGACCCGGACGGGCCGAACACGACGACGTGCTCGCCCGGCGACACGACGAGATCGACACCTTTGAGCACCTCGTTCGAGCCGAAGCTCTTGTGGATCGAAGTGAGCCGGACGGCTGTGACTGCCGCGGCGACGGCATCCGGTGGGGCGATACGGTCGACCGAGCTCACGTCGTCGCCGCGGCCAGCGAGGCCCCGGCCGCCGTCGACTGCGCCCAGGTGACGAGTCGCTCGATCCCGGTGCGCAGGGCGGTCTCCGATGCGGCGAGTGACAGGCGCAGCTGGTCGCTGGCGACGTCGCCGAACGCCGATCCCGGGGCGGTGGCGACTCCGTGATCGACAAGATCGATTGCGGCCCGGCGGCTGTCGGTGCCCGGGGCCAGCGGGACCATCTGGTAGAAGGCGCCCGCTGGGCGAACAGCTGCGAACCCGCCATCGCGGAGCAGGTCGCCGACGAGGTCGCGCCGTCCGCGGTAGATCTCCCGCTTGCGGGCGATCCCGTCCTGCGGCCCCTCCAACGCTGCCAGGGCGGCGTACTGGCTGACCCCGGAGATGCACGAGATCATCGGCTCCTGGAGCGTGCCGAGGAGTTGCGCAAGCGGCCGAGGACACGCGGCGTAGCCGACCCTCCAGCCGGTCATCGAGTAGGTCTTGGAGAAGCTGTAGAGGCCGACGACGCGCTCGCGGTCGTACTGCGCGGCATTGGCCATCGTTCCCTCGAAGACCAGCTCGTCGTACACCTCGTCGGACAGGACCCACAGGTCGTGGGCGGCGGCGAGCTCGACGATCGCAGCCACGAGCTCGGCGGGAAACACCGTGCCGGTGGGGTTGGCCGGGCTGTTGACCACGATCATCCGGGTGCGCTCGGTGATCAGGGCGCGCAGCTGGTCGAGGTCGGGAAGGAAGCCACTGGAAGCAGGCAGGGGGTACGGCACGACGACCGCGCCGCGCAGCTGGGCGGTCATCGCGTAGTTGGGCCACGCCGGATCCGGCAGCAACACCTCGTCGCCGGCGTCGAGCAGGGCCGCCAACGTCACCGCCATCGCCTGCACCCCGCCTTGGCCGATCACGATCTCGTCGGCTGAATAGGTGAGCCCGGCGACCCTGCGCAACCGCTCGACGATCGCCTCGCGGAGCGGTGCGATGCCGAAGCTCTGGGTGTAACCGATCCCGCGGCTGGCGGCCTCCTGGGCGGCGGCGACGATGTGCGGTTCGATCGGGAGGTCGGGCTCGCCCACCTCGAGCCGGATGATCCCCGCGTCGGGCCGGGCGATGACGAGGTTGACGATCTCGCGGATCCCGGACGGGGGCACTCGGCGTGCCCAACTTCCCAGCTCCACCCCGGTGCGACTCCTCCCCGACAACGCTCAACCACCATCACACTGACTGCCGCCGGCACGAACGCGAACGAGCGTTTGTTTCGAGGCAGCTTAGGTTTGCCCCGGCGCCTCGTCAATCGTCGCCGGCTCGCCAGCGGGCGGCTGCCGAAAGCGCGGCCGTCGTCTCTCGGCGAAGGCGGCCAGTCCCTCGGCGAAGTCCGGGGTGGTCATGAACGATCCGCGCACCGATTGGGCGAAGGCGGTCGCCCGGTCGACCGGCATCTCGTCGACCTCGGCCATGAACCACTTGCCGAGTCCGAGGGCGTGCCGGCCAAAGGCCGCCAGCTCGCCGGCGGCGGCTCGCGCCGTTTCGAGGTGGCCATCGGCCGGCACCACGCGATGGACCAGCCCGAGTCGACACGCCTCGTCGGCTGTGACACGGCGACCGGTCAACGCCATCTCCCGCGCTGCCCTCGGCCCCACCGCCTTGACCAGCGTGGGGTAGACGATGATCGGGAACAGCCCGATGCTGATCTCGGACGTGCCCAGCACGGTTCCTTCGGCGGCGATCGCCACATCGGCCGCGGCGACCAGGCCGCAGCCACCCGCGAGGGCATGGCCGTGTGGGGCGACGACGACGGGCTTGCCCAGGCGCGGGATCAGGAGCATCAGCTCGGCCCAGCCGGCACCGCCGCGGTGGAAGTCGTACGCCGCATCCGCCAGCCCGCGCTGGAACTCGGCGAGATCGCCGCCGGCGCAGAAGGATGGACCTTCCCCGTACACGCAGCACGGCGCCGACGCCGTCATCGTCGTCGAGCTCACGCAAGGCGTCGAGGAGATCCAGCACGGCGGCGTAGTCGAGGGCGTTGCGGCGATCGGGGCGGGCGAGGACGATCTCGCCGACGCCGTCGCGACGATCGATGCGCGATCGCCGACTGGAGTCGACGTCACGGCTCGGACCTCGACGAGCAACGTGCCCGGCGCGACGTTGGCTCCGACCGTTACGTGCACCGCCGTCACCACACCGTCGATGCCGGCGAACAGGGCATTCTCCATCTTCATTGCCTCCAGTGCGACCACCCGGGTGGTTGCGGTGACCGTGTCGCCAACCCGGACGTCGACCGTCGTCACCGTGCCTTGCATCGGTGCCTTGACGAGCCCGTCGCCGGTCCGCCGTGTCGTGGATGCGGCGGCTCGACCCCGCGCCGGTCCGCTCTCGGTGAGTACCGCAGCGCCATCACCGTCGTCGCTGCTGCTACCGATGCTGTCGTCGAAGCGTGGGATTCGATACCAGCGGCCGAGCACCTCGACCTCTCGCGGGGGGCCGGGCGACGCCAGCAGCTCGCCGGCATGGTCGCTCAGCCAACGAGTCGAGTGGGCGACGGTGCGGAAGTCGTCGTGGGCCAGCACGGCGGCGGCCGCCCGCGCGGTCGTGGGTACGCCGACGACCTCGAGCTCCCGCAGCGCCTCGAGAGCGCGCTGCCGCGCATCCTCGCGATCCGTACCCCACACGGCGATCTTGGCGATCAGGTTGTCGTACTCGGACGGAAGATCGTCGCCGGAGCGGTATCCGGTGTCGACGCGCACGTGTGGTCCATCCGGGGGATGGAAGCGGTGCAACCTCCCCGGCACCGGCAGGAATCGCCCGTCCGTCGTGTCCTCGGCGTTGATCCGCACCTCGATCGCTGCGCCGCGCGGACCGACGTCGTCCGGGCCGAACGAAAGCGGTCGCCCGCCGGCGATGAGGATCTGCTCGGCCACGAGGTCGGTGCCGGACACGAGCTCGGTGACCGGATGCTCGACCTGGACACGGGTGTTCATCTCGAGGAAGAACAGTTGCTCGCCCTCGACCAGGAACTCGACGGTCCCGGCGTTGGTGTAACCGACCGCCCGCGCCAGCCGGGTTGCGGCGTCGGCCAACGCCGAGCGCAGTTCGTCGGACAGGTGCGGAGCCGGTGCCTCCTCGATCAGCTTCTGGTAGCGGCGCTGGATCGAGCAGTCGCGGTCGCCGACGACGACGAGCCCGCCGTGGTGGTCGGCGACGATCTGCACCTCGACGTGGCGCGGGCGGGCGAGGAAGCGCTCGACGTACACCTCTGGCCGGCCGAACGACGACTGCGACTCTCGGCGGGCTGCCGCCAACGACTCGACGACCTCGTCGGGCCCGGTGACCACACGCATCCCGCGGCCACCGCCGCCGTGGACCGCCTTGACCGCCAGCGGCCAACCCAACGTCTCACCGAGCCGGCGGACGGCATCGGGCTCGTCGACGGCGACCATTGCTCCTGGAACGGGTGGCACGTTGGCGTCCACGGCGACCTGTCGAGCGGCGAGTTTGTCGCCCATCAGGGCGATCACGTCGGCCGTTGGCCCGATCCACGTCAACCCCGCCGCCTCCACGGCGGTGGCGAAATCGGCGCGTTCGGCGAGGAAGCCGTAGCCCGGATGCACTGCATTGCATCCGGACCGCACCGCAGCGTCGACTACTCGCCGGACATCGAGGTAGGTGTCGACCGATGCAGAACCGGTCAGGGCGACCGCGTCATCAGCGAGCTCGACCGCCATCGAGCCGGCATCGGGCTCGCTGTACACCACCACGGCCTCGACGCCGAGGCTGTGGCACGCCTTGATCACGCGGACGGCGATCTCGCCCCGGTTGGCGACGAGTACCCGGGTGACCATCTCAACCCCGCTCCACGGGCGGGCAAACTAGCGCACGTTCGCGGTCGGGACCAGGGTGGTCGAGCGTCGTGCTCAGCCGCCCAGCGCCGGGATCACGTGCTCTCCGAGCAGCCGCACCGCCCCCGTTCGGTCTGGCCCGAGCGGCGGTCCGAACGAGATGTGCGTGGCACCGTCGACGACGAGTCGCCGGCAGCGCTCGGCGACCTCGTCCGGGGTGCCGCTCACCCCGAGCGACATCATCGCTGGTGGGAGCGCGGCGGCTGCCTCGGCCGGGTCGGCATCGCGGAGGGCGACCAGCGACGCCGGATCAACGCCGACGCGGGCGAGGACGCTGGGGGCGAACGACGCCCCGTAGTAGGCGAGCTTCTCCTCCAGCGGATGGCGGGCTCGGCGATCGGTCGGTGTCGACCGACACCCAGATGCACGCGGCGACGTCGATGTCACCGGGCTGCCGCCCGGAACGGGCGAGGCCGTCGGCGATGTGGCTCATCGTGTCGGCGAACGACTCCGGTGGGTAGAGCAGCGGGAGCCCGCCGTCAGCGATCTCGCCGATCAACGCCAGCATCCGTGGTGACATCGCCCCGAGGTAGATAGGCGTCGGTGCTGCGGCGATCCGCAGACGTGCCTCGGGTTGCCACCCGGCACCGCTCCCCGGGACGTCGGCGGGCGCGATGCCCGAGCACAACGCCCGGATGGCGGCGACCGCCTCGCGGGTACGGGACAGTGGGGCGTCCCGGGTGATGCCCGCCCAGCCGAGGAAGTCCTCGGCCCCCGCCGCCAGGCCGAGGACGAAGCGGCCGTCACTGAGCTCCTGCAGGGTCACTGCGGTCATGGCGATCTCGGCCGGGTGGACGGAGTACGGGTTGAGCACGCACGTCCCCAGCGAGATCGTCCGTGTCGCCACGGCGGCGGCCGAGAGCAGCACCGGGGCGGAGCGGAAGAACAGGTCATTGGAGACCCAGATCTGGTCGAACTCGAGTGCTTCGGCGAGTTGGGCGAGCTCGACGAACTCGGCGACCGCAACGTCATTGTTGAGCCGCAAGCTGAAAGTCAGGTGAGTTGTCACGTCGGAGGCGCCGCCTCGATGACGGCGTCGACCTCGACCTCGACGAGGAAGTCGTCGCCGATCAGACTGTGGACGAACAGCATGGTGTTGGCCGGATTGACGTCGCCGAGCAGCTGGGCATGGGCAGCGGACGCGGCGTGCCAATCGGCGAGTGGGGTGAGGAAGACGCGCGTGCGCACGACGTCGTCGACGCGGCCACCGAGGCTCTCCACCGCCGCCAACGCCTGACGCAGGGCGGCAGTGGTCTGGGCAGCCAGTGTCGCCGACGTGCAACGCCCCGCCGGCGCCGTCGTTCGCCGTCGTGCCGCTCACTGTGATCGTGTCGCCGCGACGCACCGCCCTGGCGTAGCCAGCCGCCTGCTCGTGGCCGCCACCGTCGAAGAACCGATCTGAACGAGGCGGATCCATGGCGGCACGTTAGGTGGCCGTACAGTTGCCGCCTGAACAATCGTTAGTTCGTACCGTGGGGAGGTGAGCTGATGACGTCGGGAGCGCTGCTCTCCGTCGCCGACCTCTCGGTCACCTTCCCAACCGAGGACGGCGACGTCTCCGCCGTCCGAGGCGTCTCCTTCGATGTCGCGGCCGGCGAGACCGTCGGCATCGTCGGCGAATCCGGCTCGGGCAAGTCCGTCACCACCCAAGCAGTGCTGCAGTTGGTGCGCGGGGCTCTGGTGAGCGGCCAAGCGCGGTTCCACGACGTGGACCTGCTGTCGTTGCCTGAGCATGCGATGCGACGCATCCGCGGGGCACGTATTGCCATGGTCTTCCAGGACCCGTTGTCGAGCCTGCACCCGCAGTACACCGTCGGATGGCAGATCGTCGAGGCGATCCGCGCCCACGAGTCGATCGATCGAGACCGGGCCAAGCGACGCGCCATCGCCTTGCTCGAAGAGGTCGGCATCCCAGATCCGGACCGTCGCGTTGACGACTACCCCCACCAGTTCTCCGGAGGAATGCGCCAGCGGGTCATGCTGGCGATGGCTTTGGCGTTGCGGCCTGAGCTGCTGATCGCCGACGAACCGACCACCGCCCTCGACGTCACCGTGCAGGCGCAGCTGCTCGACCTGCTGGCCCGCCTCCAGTACGAGCACGGTTCGGCGTTGGTCCTTGTCACGCACGATCTGGGGGTGATTGCCCAAGTCGCCGACCGGGTGCTCACGATGTACGCCGGGCGGATCGTGGAGGAGGCGACGGCGGACGAGGTGTTCGCCGCTCCGCATCACCCGTACACGCGTGGCTTGTTGAGCTGCATTCCTGGCGGACCGACTCGAGGGGTGTCCCTGGTGCCGATCCCGGGACAGCCGCCGAGCATGCTCCGGTTGCCGCCTGGTTGCGCGTTTGCACCGCGATGCCCGTTCGTCGAAGAACGCTGCCGTCAGGCGTTGCCGCCGCTGCAGGAGCTCAGCGCCAGCCACCGTTCGGAGTGCGTGTTGCCGGTGGAGTCGGCGGTCGCCCGGGTCCGTGGCGTCGTCGAGCACCGGCCGGTCGACGCCACCGAGCCGGCTGTGGCGCGTGACGGCCTGCTGGTTCGCACCCGAGGTCTGGTCAAGCACTTTCCAGGGCGACGGCAGGGGGTCTTTGCCAAGGCGCCGTGGATACGGGCTGTCGATGGAGTCGACCTCGACGTCCGCAAGGGTGAGACGCTCGGACTCGTCGGCGAGTCGGGTTCTGGCAAGTCGACGCTCGCCCGACTCGTTGCCGGCCTGCTCACACCGACCGCCGGGACGGTCGAGATCGGCGGTGCCGATTTGGCCGGCCTCGGCCGCGGGCAGATGCGCGCCCTTCGCCGCGACGTCCAGGTCGTCTTCCAGGATCCCTACGGCTCGCTCAACCCGCGCCGCCGCGTCGGCTCGATCATCGCCGACCCACTCGTCATCCACGGCGAGCCGAAGGAGAAGGTACGCGCCCGGGTCCAGGAGTTGATGGAGCTCGTCGGGCTCAACCCCGAGCACCACAACCGCTTTCCGGCGGCGTTCTCCGGCGGCCAGCGACAGCGCATCGGCGTCGCCCGGGCCCTGGCCCTCGAGCCACGGCTGGTCATCTGCGACGAGCCGGTCTCGGCGCTCGACGTGTCGGTCCAGGCGCAGATCATCAACCTGCTGGAGCGGTTGCAGGGTGAGCTCGACCTGACGTACCTCGTCGTCTCCCACGACCTCGGCGTCATCGAGCACATCGCTGACCGGGTCGCCGTCATGTACCTCGGCCGCATCGTCGAGATCGCCGCCGCCGACGAGCTGTTCGCGACACCGCGTCATCCGTACACGCGAGCGCTGCTGGACGCCGTTCCGCTGGCCGATCCGGGCGAACGTCGGCACGTCGAACTCGTCGTCGGCGACGTCCCCTCGGCAATTGCCCCGCCGTCCG
Source organism: Ilumatobacteraceae bacterium (assembly GCA_963732335.1). Lineage (GTDB taxonomy): Bacteria > Actinomycetota > Acidimicrobiia > Acidimicrobiales > Ilumatobacteraceae > Desertimonas. The sequence continues at coordinate 255,814 of CAVSZO010000005.1, forward strand.
GTTGTCGCTTCCACCCACGTTGCCGCCACGCCCAACCTGACTGCACCGTCGAGGAGCCCGCGCTGGTAGCGCGAGCCGGCGACGCAGACGGTCATCGCACGGCCTGCATCCACCCGCTCACCGCTCCGGTGGAGCTGCGACGGTGATCCCGGTCGACGACCCGGTCCTCGACGCCTCGGCGTCGCTCGCTCCGCCCGAGGGCGGCGTCGTCGCCAGGAGTCCGGCGCAGCTGGCGATCACCCGGCTGCGCCACGACCGCGGCGCGATCGTGGCGGTGATCGTCATCGCCCTGATGGTGGTGCTCGCCCTGGCCGCCCCGCTGATCGCCTGGTGGACCGGTCACCCCGTCAACGAGCAGTACCGCGACACCGGGCTCACCGAGTTCGGCCTCCCTGTCGGCCCGCGCGCCGAGTTCTGGCTCGGCACCGACCAACTCGGCCGTGACCTGCTCGTCCGCCTGGCGTACGGGGCGCGCGTGTCGATCGTCGTTGGGGCAGTGTCGACGGTCGCCGCGGTCGGTGTCGGCACGGCGATCGGGCTCGCTGCCGGCTTCCTCGGCGGGTGGGTTGACCGGATCCTCTCGTGGTTGATCGATACAACGCTGAGCCTGCCGTTCCTGCTGTTCGCCATCTCGCTCGTATCCCTCGTCGGCCCCGGGCTCGGGGTCACCATCGTCGTGATCATCCTGTTCTCCTGGTGCCCCATCGCCAGGGTCGTGCGCGGCCAGGTGATCTCCCTGCGCGAGCGAGAGTTCGTCGAGGCGGCTCGCTCGCTCGGCGCCAGCCGGCTGCGCATCATGGCCGTCGACGTGCTGCCCAACCTCGTCGTGCCGCTCGTCGTGTACGGCACCCTGCTCGTGCCCTCGGCGATCGTGTTCGAGGCGACGCTCTCGTTCCTCGGTCTCGGCGTCACGCCGCCGACCGCCACATGGGGAGCGATGCTCGCCGCGGGTGCCCAGCTCTATCGCGTCGCCTGGTGGATGGTCGTGATCCCGGCCGGCGCCGTGCTCGCCCTGACCCTCGCCCTCAACGTCCTCGGCGACTCCCTCCGCGACGCCTTCGACGCGCGGCGGGTCGAGAAGCGGAGCAAGGCGCGTCGGATTCGTGATCGTCCGTTTCCTGCTCCGTCGCACCCTGTCCGGGACTGCTGACGTTGTTCGTCATCAGCCTGTTGATGTTCATCCTCTTCTACGTCGCTCCCAACGACCCGGCCCGCACGATGGCCGGGCCGCAGGCGACGTTCGATGTCGTCGAGCAGATCCAGCGGCGCCTCGGCCTCGACCAGCCGTTGCCGACCCGGTTCGGCCGGTTCCTCGGCGATCTCGCCCATGGCGACCTCGGCTACTCGTACTACAACCAGCGACCGGTGCTCGACACGATCCTCGACCGGTTACCGGTGACCGCCTCGGTGGCCGTCGGGGCGGCGGTGCTGTGGACGATCACCGGCATTCCGATCGGTGTGGCGTCGGCTCGCCGCCCTGGGAGCTGGCGTGACCGGTTGGGAACGACGTTCGTGCTCGCCGGGCTCAGCTTCCCGACCTTCGTCGTCGGGCTGTTGCTGCTGTACGTGCTGTTCTTCCGCCTCACGTTGCTCGGCATCGAGTGGTTCCCGGCGGCCGGGTACGTGCCGCTCACCGAGGACCCGTGGGAGTGGGCGCGCCACCTCATCCTGCCGTGGATCACGGTCGCCTTCGCCACGGCGGCCACGTACGCCCGTCTCACGAGGGGCCAGATGCTGGAGGTGTTCGGCGAGGACTACATCCGCACCGCCCGGGCCAAAGGCCTGTCGGAGCGACGGGTCGTGTACCGCCACGGTCTACGCAGCGCGGTCACCCCGCTGTTCACGCAGTTCGGTCTCGACGTGGCGCTGCTGCTCGGCGGGCTCGTCGTCACCGAGCAGATCTTCGGCCTGCCCGGGATCGGGCGCCTCGCCGTCGAGTCGGTCATCCGCGGCGACCAGCCGATCATCATCGGCACCGTGCTGTTCGCCTCGGCATTCGTCGTCGTCGCCAACATCCTCGTCGACCTCGGTTATGCGCTACTCGACGCCCGGGTGCGGATCAGCTGACCGGCCGGGCGACACCGTCGACGACGCGATACCGGCTGACGACGGCGCCGTCGCGCTCGCCCGTGGCGGTGAAGCGGATCCGGCCGGTTTCACCGTCGAAGCTGCCCTCGCGGATTGCGCCCGCTCTGCCGGCGGTTGAGAGCAAGATGCGTGTGGCGTCCGCCGCTTCGGCGGCGTAGACGGTCCTGCCCGCGACGGGCACGCCGGGGTACAGCAACCAGGCGCCTTCGGCAGCCGGACCGGCGAGGGCGGCGATCGGGGCGTCCGGTCCTCCCTCGGCGGAGATCAGCTCGCCTCGGTAGCCGCCGGCGCGCAACTCGCGCATCAGCGCCGACTGCTCGACCTCACCCATGGCGAGGAACACGGCTCCGGCGTCCGACGGTCCGTCGACGAGATCGAGGTTCGCAGCCGTCGCCGCGGCACGCACCTTGCCGGCAAGTCCGAGCCCGTACTCCGTCTCGTCAGCGATCACGGCGAGCCGTTCGATGCCGAGGATGCCGGCCAGCTCGATGGCGGCTGCGGCGGTCAGTCGATCGGGCGCGCACAGCCGGAACACGACCCCGCCGTCGCTCGTGAGCTCGTCGGCCGTGGCGCAGGGGAGCAGCAGCGGCACCCCGGCTCGAGTCGCCACTGGTGCGGCAGCCAGGGCGCAGCCGCTGTTCTTCGGTCCCACCACGCCGATGCAGCCCGGCTCGGCGAGGATCGTGGCGACGCCCTCGGCGGCCCGTGACGGGTCCCGGCCGTCGTCGTGGGCGATCACCCGCACCGATTGGTTGGACGTGGCGACGACCTCCTCGACAGCAGCCAGCAACGGTCCGGCGACGACCGCCTCCTCCGTAGAGAACGGCGCCACCACGCCGATGCACAGGTCCGGCACCCCGTCAGTGTTGCAGGACGGACGTACTAACGTCCGTTCGCAGTGGCATCCCTGCGCCAGAGGCTGCGCGACGGCCCGGTCGTGCTCGGCACGTGGGTCAACACGCCGTCACCGGAAATCGTGGAGACGCTCGGTGACGTCGGCTTCGACTGCGTGTTCCTCGATCTCGAGCACGGCGAGTACGGGCAGGACGCGCTACCGAACTTGCTGCGCGCTTCACGTGCCGCCGGGTGCTTCGGCCTCGTGCGCGTGTCCCACGTCGCCCCGCACGAGATCGGCGCTGCCCTCGACGCCGGCGCCGACGGCGTGCTCGCCCCCGGCGTCAGCAGCGCCGAGGAGGCGTCAACGATCGTCGCTGCGGCGCACTACCCGCCGATCGGGTCTCGCGGCGCCGCACCGATGACCCGGGCGGCCCGTTACGGGACGACGCCGTTCACGACGTACCGGGAGCGGATCGAAGGCGACGTGGTGGTCGGCACCCAGATCGAAGGACCCGACGGCCTCGCCGCCCTCGATGCGATCCTCGGAACCGCCCACCTCGACCTCGCCTTCATCGGGCCGTTCGACCTGTCCCAACACCTCGGCGTCCCTGGCGACACGAGCCACCCCGCGGTTCTCGAAGCGATGACGGACATCGTCAACCGCGCCGATGCTCGCGGCATCGCCACGGGGACGTGGGCACCGACCGCCGCCGCGGCCCGACCGTGGATCGAGGCGGGAGTGCGGCTGGTCACCGTCTCGAGCTCGACGGCTCTGTTCACCGGCGCGGCAACGGCACTCATCACCGAGCTGAAGTCCTAGCCCGAGCCCTGGCAATCGCGTTCTGGGCGCAGATCCTTGCGGAATTCGAAAGGATTGGTGCCCAGATGACTGGTCGCCGCGATGACCCCAGATCGGATCGCGCTAGGAACCGCTGACGGCTGCCAAGGCGCGCTCGGGGCCGTCGGGGTCGCGGTAGTCGACGTCGACCATCACGTCCGTGACGCCGGCCCGGGCGAGGGCGTCGAGGCGGCGGCCGGCCTCGGCTGGTGCGGCGGCGTTGTACACGACACGGAAGTCAACGGCACCGCGTCCGTGCGAGATCGGCCAGCTCGTGGAGTCGGTTCGTCCCGCGCTCGATCGTCTCGACCGGGTCGAGGCTGGCGCGGACCAACGGCACCCACCCGTCGGCACGCTCAGCGATGCGCCGGAGCGCGGCGTCGGACATGCCACCGATGAGGATCGGGATCGGCCGAGCGGGTTGCGGCTCGGTCACGAGATCGAGGTCGAGGGAGAAGTGCTCGCCGTCGACGAGCGAGACGCGGCCGACCAGACCTGCCGGCAGATGTCGATCCACTCGTCGAGCCTTCGACCGCGGGACTCGAACGGCACGCCGAGGGCGTCGAACTCCTCAGCCATCCACCCGGCGCCGAACCCGGCGATCAGCCGCCCGCCGGACAACGCGTCGATGCTGGCGAGCTGCTTGGCAAGCACGAGCGGGTGGCGCAAGCCGGCCAGCAGCACCGCGGTCCCGACCTCCACCCGCTCGGTCGCGGTGGCGATCGCCGCGCACCACACGACCGCGTCGTACCACGGCTCACTCGGGTCCCACTTGATCCTGCCGTCATCGGAGAACGGGTACCGCGACCGGACCATCTCAGGCATCACGACGTGGTCGCTGCACCAGATCGAGTCGAACCCGGCCGCCTCCGCTCGCCGGGCGGGCTCGGCGACGCCGATCGCTGCGACGAGTGGTCCGTAGTTGTCGAGCTTGGCTCCGAAACGCATCGGTGGAACCTCCGTGTGGGTGTTGTCGCCTCAGCTCGAGGCGGGTGCCTCGAGCTCGCCGGCGAAGTGACAGGCGACGAACCGACCGGGCTCGAGTTCGACGAGCGGAGGGTCGTCGCTCGCGCACGGTTCGGCGCGGGCGATCGGGCACCGCGGGTGGAATCGACAGCCGCTCGGGACCGCGAGCGGGCTGGGTGCATCGCCACTGAGCACGATCCTCGTGCGCGAAGACTGGATCTCCGGGTCGGGCACTGGCACGGCCGCCAGCAACGCCACGGTGTAGGGGTGCAACGGCCGGCGGAACAGCTCGTCGGTCGGGGCGAGCTCGACGATCCGGCCGAGGTACATCACGCCGATCCGGTCCGATACGTGGCGGACCACGGCGAGGTCGTGGGCGATGAAGACGAACGTGAGGTCGAGTCGTTCCTGGAGCTCGACGAGCAGGTTGATGATCTGCGCCTGGATCGACACGTCCAACGCCGAGACCGGCTCGTCGGCGAGGATCACCTCGGGCTCCACCGACAACGCCCTCGCCAGCCCGATGCGCTGGCGTTGGCCGCCGGAGAACTCATGGGGATAGCGATCGGCGGCATCTGCCGGGAGCCCGACGAGGTGCAGCAGCTCACTCACCCGACCGTTGACGTCATCGCGCTGGTCGGTGATGCCGGCAGCACGGCGGGCGAAGATGAGCGGCTCGGCGATCAACCGACGCACGCTGAGGCGCGGGTTGAGGCTGGCGTAGGGGTCTTGGAAGACCAACTGGACGCGGCGCCGGTAGCTGACCAGGTCGCGCCCGCGAAGGTCGGTCACGTCGTCGCCGTCGAGCCTGATGCGTCCCTCGAATGGCACGAGCCGGACCAGGGCGTGGGCGAACGTGCTCTTGCCGCACCCGGACTCGCCGACCAGGCCGACGGTCTCGCGGCGGTCGACGGTGAGCGAGACTCCGTCCACGGCGGTCACCTTGGCGCGCCGGGCGCCGCTCTTGACCGTGAAGGTGACCCGCAGGTCCTCGACGTCGAGCATCGCGTTCACCCGGGCTTCACCGGGTTCCAGCAGGCCACCTGGCCGGCCACGTTGGCCTCGAGCGACGGCGTGTCCGTGCGGCAGCGGTCGAGCGACCGCGGGCACCGGGCAGCGAACGTGCACCCGATCGGCGCCGATCGCAGCACCGGTGGTTGTCCCTGAATCGCCGCCAGTCGCACCTTGCGGTCGCCATCCAGCTTGGGGATGCTCCGCAGCAGGGCGACCGTGTACGGGTGCGACGGATCGCGGAACAGCTGCCGTGTGGGGGCCGACTCGACGACGCGGCCGCCGTACATCACGTTGGTGTACTCGCAGGTGTCGGCTACGACGCCGAGGTCGTGGGTGATCAGCAGCAGGGCCATGCCGTGGTCGGCGATGAGCCGCCGGAGCAATGTGAGGATTTGCGCCTGCACGGTGACATCGAGGGCGGTCGTCGGCTCGTCGGCGATCAGCAGGCGGGGGTTGCAGGCGATGGCGATGGCGATCATCGCCCGCTGGCGCATCCCGCCGGAGAACTGGTGGGGGTACTGGTCGGCGCGGCGCGCCGCGTCCGGGATGCCGACCTCTTCGAGCAACTCGATCGATCGCTGCCGTGCCGCTGCCCCGCGCAGGTTGGTGTGGGCCTCGAGGATCTCGCGGATCTGGTCGCCGATCGTCATCACCGGGTTGAGGCTCGACATCGGATCCTGGAAGATCATCGAGATCGACGCCCCGCGCAGGTGGCGCAGCTGATGCTCGGACTGGCGGAGCAGGTCGCGGCCGTCGAACAACACGCGACCTCGCGTCACCGAGGCGGTGCGCGCGAGTAGTCCGAGGATGGCGAGGGCGGTGACCGACTTGCCGCACCCCGACTCGCCGACGAGGGCGACCGTCTCCCCGGCTCGATCCTCAGATCGACGCCGTTGACGGCATGGACCTCGCCACGGAGCGTCCGGAAGCGCACCGCCAGGTCGTCGACCTCCAGCAGACGCGGACATCAGATGAGTCGTGGGTCGATGGCCTCGCGCAGGCCGTCACCGAGCAGGTTGAACCCGAGCACGGTGATGACGATCGCCAGACCTGGGAAGAAGGCGAGATGCGGAGCGGTCTGCAGGTAGCGCGTCGTGTTGGCCAGCATGGCACCCCATTCCGGTTGCGCCGGGTCGTTGGTCCCGAGGCCGAGGAAGCCGAGTCCCGCCGTCTCGATGATCGCCGTGGCGAGGGCGAGGGTGGCGGCGACGATCAGTGGTGACACGGCGTTGGGGAGCATGTGCACACCGAGCACCCGACGCGATGGCAGGCCGAGCACTCGCGCCGAGGCAACGTACGGCGACGAACGCACGCCGAGCATGCTGCCACGCAGCAAGCGGGCGAAGATCGGCACGTTGGCGATGCCGATGGCGACGATCAGCTGCCACAGCCCGGGACCGAGCAGGGCGACGAGCCCGATGGCGAACAAGAAGCTCGGGAAAGCGAGCATCACGTCGACGACTCGCATGATCGTCGAGTCGGCGGCGCCGCCGAAGTATCCGGCGACGGCTCCGAGAAGTCCACCGAAAACGAGCGCCAGCGCCACCGAGACGACGGCGACGACGAGCGAGACGCGAGCGCCATAGACGATGCGCGAGAACACGTCACGGCCGAGCTCGTCGAGGCCGAACCAATGATCGGCGGACGGTCCGGGGCAACATTGGCCTCCGAGCCGATCGAGGTATGCCTGCCCCGACGGGGTCTCTGGTGCGATCAGCGGGGCAAACACGGCGAGCACGACGATCACGCCGACGATCGCCGCACCGATGAGGGCGCCCGGGTTGCGGCGCAAGCGGAGCAGGATGTCGCGGCTGCGCACGACAGGCGGCGCGACCGGCTCGTCAGTCGGTAGACCGATGGCCGCGGGCAGTTCTTGCACGCTCACTGGTACCGGATCCGCGGGTCGATGAGCGAGTAGCCGAGGTCGACGAGCAGGTTGACGATGACGAACACGACGACGATGAACAGGATGCCGCCCTGCAGCACGGCGTAGTCACGAGCGCCGACGGCGTCGTAGATCCACGTCCCGAGTCCGCCCCATGCGAAGACCGTCTCGGTGAGGATCGCTCCGGACAGGAGCAGGCCGACCTGCAGACCGATCACCGTGATGACCGGGAGGAGGGCGTTACGCAGGATGTGTCGGCGATCGACCACCCGCGGCGACAGACCCTTGGCTCGTGCCGTGCGGACGTGGTCCTCCTGCATCACCTCGAGCACGGCCGTCCTGGTGATCCGGGTGATGATCGCCAGCGGGATCGTGCCGAGGGCGATCGCCGGCAGGATCAGGTGGCGGATGGTGTCCCACAGGGCGGCCCAGTTGGCCGAGATGATCGAGTCGACAATGAACAGGTTGGTCCGGCGGTCGAGGTCGGTCTTGACGTCGAGCCGGCCAATGCTCGGGAGCCAGCCGAGCTGGACGGAGAACGCCCACTTGAGGATCAAGGCGAGGAAGAAGATCGGCATGCTGATGCCGATCAGCGATCCGACGAGGCTGACGTGGTCGAGCGGGCGGTGGGCGTGCTTGGCGGCGACGACGCCCAGCGGGACGCCGACGATCACCGCGAACAACATCGCCGCCAGGGCGAGCTCGACCGTGGCGGGAAAGCGCTCCCGGAGCTCGTCGATGACCGGCCGCTGGGTCGCCACGCTCAGCCCGAAGTCCCCGGTCGCCACCCGCTCCAGGTACTTGCCGTACTGCACGACGAGCGGCCGGTCGAGGCCGTACTGCCGCTCGATGGCGGCGACCGACTCCGGCGTCGCCCGCTCGCCGAGCAGTGCTTGCGCCGGGCCGCCGGGCAGCGCTCTCGTCCAGGCGAAGACGAGGAACGAGACGGCGAGGAGGACCGGGATGGCGAGGAGCAGCCGGCGTGCCGCGAAACGCGCCATGCGGTTTGCCCGTTACTCCTCGATCGAAACGGTGGCGAAGTTCTCCGTGGTCACGGGGCTGGCGACGAAACCTTCGACGTTCGATCGGAACGCCAGGTTGGACGTCGAGTGGGCGAAGGGGACGCCCGGGAGGAAGTCCATGATCGTGCGATTGATCTCCTCGTAGGCGGCGGTCCGCTCGTCGACGTCGGTGATCCGCAGAGCGTCCTCCAACGCCTGACGCAATTCAGGGTTCTCGAATCCCCACTGCGGGCTCTCGGTGCGGAAGAACGTGCCGACGAACGTCTCCGGGTCGCCGAAATCGCCGGTCTGACCGAGCAAGTGAACGGGCGCCTGGCCGCCCAAAGTGGCGTCGAGATAGTCCGGAGTCCACGGGGCCGACACCAGGTTGACCTCGAAGCCGACCTCGCCGAGATCGGAGGCGAAGGCCTCGGCGATGCGGCGGGGATCCGGCATGTACGGGCGCGACACGTCGGCCGGGTACCAGAAGTCGATGGCGATCGGCAGTTCCAGTCCCGACGCCTCGAGGATGGCCCGCGCCTCGTCGGGGTTGTAGTCGTAGATCGTGACGTCATCCGTCCAGCCCTGCACCGACGGCGGCATGAACACCACCGGGACCTCGCCGGAGTCGCCGTACACGTTGTCGATCACGGCCTGCCGGTTGAGGGCGTGGGCGATCGCCCGTCTGACGTCGATGTTGTCGAGCGGCGGGTAGGTCTGGTTGAAAGCGACGTAGCCGACGTTGAACGACGGCCGTTCGATCAGTTGGAGTTCCGAGTCGGAGGCGATCGTCTCCCGGTCCTGCGGGTCGACGAGGTCGTAGCCGTCGATCTCGCCCGTCTGCAGTGCCTGCAGGCGTGCGGCGTTGTCGGGGATCGGCCGGAAGATCACCTCGTCGAGGAGCGACGGTTCACCCCAGTACTCGTCGAAGCGGGTGAGCGTCAGGCGGTCGTTGCGGATCCACGAATCGAACATCAGCGGGCCCGTGCCGATCGGGTGCTCGGTGCCGAACGTCCCCTGCGGCACCGGGTTTCCCTCTGGATCGAGACTGGCGCTGTCGGCGTCGTAGTCGGTCAACGCCTTCGGGCTGGCAATCGAGAACGGGGGAAGCACGAGGCCGCTCAAGAATGCCGCCGAAGGGGCGGTGAGGTGGAGCACGACCGTGTCGTCGTCGACCACTTCGCAGCTCTCGTACAGCGATGTCTCGGGGGCGTCGGTGTCCGGCTCGTTGGCGGCGAAGCCGCCGAAGATGACCCGCCAGTAGTAAGCACCGGAGTTGAGCTGGAGCGGCCCAGTGAAGTTGTACCAACGGTCGAAGTTGAAGCACACGGCTGCGGCGTTGAACGGTTCACCGTCGTGGAACGTGACTCCCGATTCCAGCTCGAATGTCCAGTCGAGCCCATCTTCGCTCGCCGACCACTCCCGGGCGAGCAGGGGAACGACCTCGGTCGATCCTGGTGCCGTCGTCACCAGCGTTTCGAAGATCTGTCCACTGACGCGCAGCGACTCACCGTCGGAGGCGAGCGCCGGATCGAGAATGCGCGGATCATTGGAGACACCGAACACCAGCGTTCCGCCGGAGGTCTGGGTACCTCCTCCGGGTTCCGTCGTGGCGCCGGTGTGCCCAGCACTCATTGCCGCGACCGTGGCGAACACGAACCCCAGGGCGACCGCTCGTCTGCCGAGATGCCGTCGTTCCATGTCTCAGTCCCCCAAACTCCGGCACCTACGACGATGCGGCGGATACGAACTTTCGCCGGATACGAACGAGTGCTCGTTCGCCTCGGAGCGTAGATCGTGCTGGTCTCGGCGGTCAACCACTCGACGGTAGGGAAGTAGACTAGTGAACGCTCGTTCGTAGGGGGTCTCGATGACGTTCTCGATCGTTGCGTTCGATCCGGCGTCGCGTTCGTGGGGCGTCGCCGTCGCATCGAAGTGCCTCGCCGTCGGCTTCGCCGTGCCCTGGGGCGGCGCCGAGGTCGGGGCGATCGCCACCCAGGCGCTGGCCAACCTCAGCTACGGGCCGAACGGTCTGGAGCTGTTGCGCAGTGGCCTCACCGCCGGCGAGACGGTTGCCCGGCTGACCGCTGACGATCCGTTGGCCGACCGGCGTCAGCTTGCAGTCGTCGATTCCGACGGACGGACCGCCAACCACACCGGGCCGCAGTGCATGGACTGGAAGGGTCACCGGCCGGGCGAGCACTTCACGGCACAGGGCAACCTGCTCGACGGCCCGCAGGTCGTCGACGCGATGGTGGAGGCCTACGACCCGGAGCAACCGCACGTCGGCCGACGACTGCTGCAGTGCCTGCAGGCGGGAGAGGCGGCGGGAGGCGATCGACGAGGGCTCGAGTCATCGGCGTTGTCGATCTGGAAGGAAGGCGCCGCCTACGGCGGCGGTCTCGACATCGGGACCGATCTGCGCGTCGACGATCACGTCGCGCCGATCACCGAGCTCGGGCGACTGCTCGACCTGCACTTCCTCTACTTCGAACGTCCCGATCCGGCGACCCTGCTGCCTCTCGAGGGACCGCTGGCGGACGACGTCAGCGACGCCCTCGTGGCGGTTGGCTACTCACCGGCGGACTATGAGAGCCTCGACGACGCGTTCGCGGCGTGGTCGGGGGTGAACAACTACGAGGAGCGCACCCTGCCCGGCCAGCTCGACCCGATCGTCTGGGCGATCCTGCAGGAGCAGGCCAGCGCGGCCGGCGCCACGGCGTGACGTACTCAATCGTCGCCTTCGACGCCGACACGACGCACTGGGGCGTCGCCGTGGCATCGAAGGCGATGTGTGTCGGGGCTCATGTGCCGTGGGGGGCGGGAGCCGTCGGTGCGGTCGCCACCCAGGCGTACCACGATCTTCGCTATGGCTTCGAGGGGCTCCGGGCCTTGCGCAACGGCCGAAGTGCGGACGAGGTCGTCCACGAGTTGACTGACGACGACCCCGAGAGCGTGTTTCGCCAACTCGGCGTCGTCGACGCTGACGGACGGACGGCCACGTTCACGGGCGAGCGATGCACGTCGTGGGCCGGCGGGCTCGTCGGCGAGGCGTGGGCCGTGCAGGGCAACATCCTCAGCGGTCCGCATGTCGTCGAGGCGATGGCGAAGGCGTACACCGACGCTACGGGAACCTTTGCCGAGCGACTGCTCACGGCATTGGTGGCTGGTGACGAGTCAGGTGGGGACCGTCGCGGGCGTCAATCGGCGGCCGTCAAGATCTGGCACGCACCCGTCGTCCGCGACGGCGACCGACGCGACCTCGCCCTGTTCCTGCGCATCGACGACGCCGAGCTACCGGTTCACGACCTCCAGCGGCTCGTCCTCCGGGTCCTCGCCGACCCCACCCTGATCAAAGGGTGCCAGTAGGACGGTTCCGTCACACTGGCACCCTTTGGATGTCGGGGGAACGGGGGTTACTCCTCCAACCAGACGTTGGTGAAGTCGCCGTTGCGCGGCGCCAGGTGGAACTCGAAGCCACCGACGCGGTCGCCATGCAGCGTCGGCGTCTTGGAGAAGCCGACAGGAACCCAGGCGGCGTCCTCGGTCGCCAGCAGGTCTGCCTCGGCCCACAGCGCGGCGGCCTCTTCGGGAGTGCTTGCCGCAAGTGCCTCGTCGATCAGCCCGTTGAGTTCGTCGTTGTTGTAGCCGCCGTAGTTCGGCGTCCCCGACTCGTAGCCCCGGCCGTCGAGGAGGATCGGGATGTACGACCGACCAGCGAGGTAGTCGGCATACCACGTCACGGGGGCGATGTCCCACCCGCCGGATTCGGTGAACTCGTGGTTGAGCAGGAACTCGCCGTAGAAGGCGTTGCGCTGCTGGAAGACCAACTCGACGTCGAACCCGGAATCGCCGAGGACCTGCTCGAGCACGGCGGCGAGGTTTTCAATCCCCGGCTCGTCGTCGTACAGCACCTTGATCGGCAGCCCGTCGGCGTAGCCGGCCTCGGCGAGCAGCTCACGGGCGCGCTCCGGATCACCGCCCGGCGGGACGTCGAGCGGGTTGATGTCCTCCGATCCGGGCACCTCTGGAGGCAGGATGTGAAAGGCCAACTCGGTCAGTTCCGGTCCGCCGAAGATCTGCTGCACGGCCTCCCTGTCGACGGCGAAGTTCAACGCCTGACGGACGAGCGGGTCGGCGAACGCACCGTCGGCGTTGGGGCTCAGCGTGTTGATCACGATGTACGGAACAAGCGCCCCGGCGCCCTCGATGACAAGGCGCTCGTCACCGGCGGCGAGCAGCGCCGGGATCTCCTGCGTCGGCACGGTCGTCTCGCCCCACTGCATGTCGACCGTGCCGGCGATGATCTGCTGGAACACCGACTCGTTCTCCTGGCCGAGGGTGATCTCGATGCGGTCGACGTAGGCCTCGCGTAGGTCGTCGGTCTCGGGGTCCCAGTTCGGGTTGCGCTCGAGCACGTAGCTCTGGTCGGGCACGTACTCGACGACCTGGTACGGCCCGTTCTCGATGATGTTCTGGCGCAGCTCGGGGCCGTCGGCGAGGTAGTCGAGGTACTCGACGGGCTGTGGGGCCGTGAATCGGAACAGGGCGAGGAGGTACACGAAGTCGCTCGCCGGTTGAGTCAAGGTGAACTGGACGGTGCGGTCGTCGACGGCAGTGACGCCGGCGATGTCGTTTGACTCGATGTAGGCGCGGATCGGTTCGATCTCGGGCGCCACCTCGGCGAACCCGTCGCAGAACTCACGCAGGCCGGCGATGGTGTCGAGGTAGTAGGCGCGGGCGGCGGAGCCCTGAACCGGGTTGCACATCCGCTTGACGCCGCGCACGACGTCCTCGGCGACGACGGGGCGTGGCTCGTCGACGTTCCACACGACGTCGTCGCGGAGTTCGATCGTGTACGTCAGGCCGTCGGCGGAGACTCCGCCGTTCTCCTGCGTCGGCACCTCGACCGCGAGATCGGGCAGCGGCGTCGCCCGCTCCTCGAGCGTGCCGCTGTTCGGGTAGTCGAACAAGCCGCGCAACGTCATCCGCTGGAACTGGTAGTCGGCGGCGCTGTACGCGGCGGTGGGGTCCATCCAGAGGACGTCCGGGTTGCCGGCGACGATGAGCGTGCCTCCTTGCTGTGGCTCACCCTCGCCGGTCGCCGATGCCGCGGTGGCGCCGAGACCGACTCCGCTCACCACCAGCGCGGCACAGGCGAGTGCCCCGATTGGAGTCCGGCTCCGCCGTACGAAGCGCAGTTCCGCCATCGTCCACCTCCCCACGCGAACGAGCGTTTGCTCTTGGCGCACGATAGAGCGGCCGGGCAGGGGGGAGCAAATGAGCGAGTCTCAACGTGGCGACATTGGCCCCGAACTTCCGGCGATGGTTGCAAGGCTCTCCAGCTGAACGGGCGTGCCGATGGCGATGAGTGTCTGCTCGGGCTTCATCACCACACCCCCGCCCGGATTGGAGACAAGCCCCGCACTGGAGTCATGCAGTGCCAGCACAAGTGCTCCTGTCCGGTCGCGGACCTTGGCTTCGCTCAGGCTCAGGCCGACAAGCGCCGAATCCGCCGTCAACGTGATCTGCTCGAGAAGCAACTCGGTCTCTCGGGTGTGCATCACCACGTCGAGGAAGTCCGTCACCCGCGGACGGCTCACGAACGCGGCGATGCGCGCGCCGCCGATCTCTTGCGGGTTGACGACGCGGTCGGCGCCGGCGCGCAGCAGCTTGTAGTTGCTGGCGTCCTCGCGGGCCCGGGACACGATGAACAGATCGGGCCGGAGCGTGCGAGCGGACAGGGTGATGAAGAGGTTGGCGGCGTCGGTCGAGACGGTCGCCACGAGCGCTGCTGCCCGGTCGATGCCAGCGTGTCGGAGGACATCGTCGTCCGACGCGTCACCGCAGACGTGGGGATAGGTGCGAGGGATTGTCGCCACTCGTTCTTGGTCGATGTCGACCACGACCAACGGCATGCCCGCGCCTTCCAGATCGTGGGCGGCCGCCCGCCCCACTCGCCCCCAGCCACAAACGATGACGTGCCCGTCGAGGGCACTGAGCTTGCGGTCCATGCGTCTCCTCTCCATCGCCTCGCCGACGTGCCCTTCGACGAACAACTCGAGCACCATCGTCAACGTGTACAGGGCAGTCCCGACTCCGGCCAGGATCAGCACGATCGTGAAGACCTGACCGGCGCTGTTCAACGGCTCGACCTCACGGAATCCGACGGTCGTGATCGTCGTGACGGTCTGGTAGACGGCGTCGAGGACCCCGAATCCGAGCACGACGTAGCCAACGGTGCCGACGACCACGACGCCGGCGAGGGCGGCAAACCCGATCAGCACGTGGTGCGATCGACGTATCAACGTCGGGGAGGCCATCACGACACCGGCCGCGGTGTCACCAGATCCGCTCGAGGGCGACCGCGCCTGCGAGGGTGGGGCCGGCGCCAGACTCGACCGTCGACGACTGCACGCAAGATGCGGATCTTTTCACGTCACCGTCGTCAGGATCGACGACGGGCCCCGAGGCATGGAGCGTGGTTCAGCCCTCGGCCATATGGAGAGCGGCCGGGAACAGCACGTTGTTCTCCTTGTGGATGTGCACGTGCGTGTCGACCTCGAGTGCCGCCAATCGCTCGTACAGCGAGCGGTAGCTGGCGCAGCCGTCGGCAGGGACCCGGTAGCTGTCGGTGGCAGCGCGCAGCAGGGCGAGCAGTTCGCCTGCCCTCTCGTGCTCGATGACCATCATGTGGATCGGCTTGGCCACGGAGCCGAATGGGAACTCGGTCTGCCCGGCGGCGAGGGCGGCAATGGCGGGGAAGAGGACCTGTTCCTCCTTCAGGAGGTGCGGTTCGAGATCGGCGCGCAGCTCGGCGACGAGGCGACGGACCTCGGCGAGCTCCGAGTGTCGCTGGCCGTGCACGCTTTCGACCTTGGTGGCGAGTGCGTCCAGCAGCGGAAGCTCTCGGACGGACGGTACCGACTGCCGGGCGCGGGCATTAGGGGCGAAAGTCCCTTCTGCTCTTGGACGGACATCGGCGGGCATGCACGCCGGTGGTTCCGGCTCATCACGGCGCAACGCCTCGCACCGCCACAGCGAGAAACTGAACGGCGGCCGCGGTTGCCCTGTCAACAAGCCGACGCCCGCTCGCTGGGTCTTTTCGACCTGCTGCGGCGTGCCACTACCAGGGCGACCACGATCGTTGCGACGACGATGAGGGAGATGCCGAGGCCGACACGATCGACGACGTCGGCGATGTCGTCGCCCCAGACGAAGCCGATGGTGGTGATCGCCGCGCTCCAGGCGACGGCTGACGGGGCTGCCGAAGCGAAGAAGCGTGGGGCGCTGAGGCGGGCCGATCCGGCGACCACCGGGACCACGGCGCGAAGCGCACCGACCCATCGAGCAGCGGCAACCGTCCTCGTCCCATGACGATCGAAATGGAGCCGGGCACGGCTGAGGCTGGGCCGCAGTCTGCGCAGCCAGCGGCGGGTCTCGACAAGCGTGGTCCCAAATCGTCGACCGAGGAGATAGCCGACCGTGTCCCCGGCGATCGCGCCGCAGGCGGCAGCTCCGATGACTACGGCAAGCGACGTCCCGTTGCGCGCCGCCGCTGCCCCGGCGACGACCAAGCCGATCTCACCCGGCGCCACGAAGTCGGTGACAATCAGGCTCTCCGCAAGCACAACGGCGAACACCAGGATCACGAGCGTGAAGCCGTCCGCCCGGCCCACAAAGTTGATGAGATCGTCGGCGATGGTCGCGACTACCCGATCCGTTCAGGAATCGAACCTGGTCGAAGTCGTCGGCGCACGCCGACGGTGACCCGTCAGAACAGAACCGAGCGCCGGAGCGGCGTGCGCTGTGCTTGTCCGTTGCGCCGGAATCCGAGACGGCACTCGGATCCCGGCGCTCCACGTAGATGCGTCAGCCGGCCGTGGTCGAAGACCCCTCGGGTCCCGAGGTGGACACGTCGGAGGCAGGCACCGACACCGGCAGAAGTCGTCGCCGGCGCGCCGGCGACGGTCGTCGTCGTCACCCCGGCGGGGGCCGGCTGCGACAGCGCCCAAGCGTCGGCGATCCGCCAGTACACGGCCAGCTCGGCGTTGAGCAGGTCAGTCTGGGCCTGGTTAGGCGTCACGTTGTTCGCCGGATCGGCGATCAGCGCTTCGACGTTGGTGGTCGGCCGGCCGAGCGCCTGATCAATTGCGCCGACGAACTCCACGTCGCACGTGCGCAGGATCTCGACGATGCGGTCACTCCCATCGGACCCGACCGCCGCTTGCAACGCATCGGCCAAGAGCGGTTGCCCGGTGTCACCCTCGCACTCGGCGGCGAGCACCGCGGTGAAGTCCGCCGTCGCCAAGGACGGCGCCGAGTCGTCCGGGGCGCTGCTCGACGATGCCGACGAGCCAGTCGGCGACGAGGACGTGCTGACGTCGGTCGACGAGCCAGTCGGCGCCGAGGACGTGCTGGCGTCGGTCGACGAGCTGCTGTCGCCGGTGGTGGTGCTCGTCTCGTCGGTCGTGCTGGTGTCCTCGACCGACGACGAGGTCGAGCTCTCGCTGGTCGAGCTCTCACCGCTGGCGCCCGTCGACGTGGCGGTTGCGGTCACAGTGAGGGCCGATACCGCCGCCGCGCCGATGACGGCGAGCCACCTGGCGCGTGTTCGCACTCGGTCCGATTGTCTCGATGTCATCGAGTTTCCTCCAGTCGGTGAACGCCTGAGAGGCGCGGCCGAACGGCGTGTGTGTACCTGCGCAGTTCGGCGACCATCCCTCGACGCCGTTCGATGCCGTCGCCTCGCCCGCTGATCGTATGGCGCACAAGCGGTCTTGTCGGCCGCTGTCAGCGCTGTCGCGAACCAACGGCCCGACCGGCGGCGTACAGGTCAGTGCGATGGCTCCTCAACCGCGCCCGCAAACTCGAACCCGAACGCACCCGCCGCACGCGACGAGCAACGAGATGGGCTCGACAGGTGCGCAGCATGCTGCCCAGCCGGTTCGACAACTCGCGTTTCAACTTCAGCCGCTCGAACTCGTGCTGGTCGCCGGTTTGGCGGGCCTCTTCGTGGTCAACGCCATCGTCGCGGCCGTCGAGCCATCTGACGTCACGGGACTGGTCGAGCGGAGCCTCGTCGGACGGATGATTCCGGCGATGAACGGACGGTGGGTCGCATGGGTCGTCGCCGTCAACGACTTGACGATCGGCGCGGCGCTGCTCGCGACGATCTGGATCCCGCGTGCACGGCCATTCGTCCTCGCCTGGGCGGGAGCGTGGCTGTTCGCGGTCGCCCTCATCAAGCTCACGTCGTTGGAGGCCTTTGGCGGCTGACCCGACGGTGACGGTCACCGCTCGAGGTCCCTCCCGTCCTGGCAGTGCTGGCGAGCCTGGAACGCATGGTGTTGCTCCTCGCCGCGGTCGGACTGTGGGGGCCGCTCGCGTAGTAGCCGAGAACCAAGGGCCGAAATTCCCGGCGCGGACAGTAGCGTCGCGGCGATGATGGGCGTCTGGCGGTCTGCCGGCGGCAGCGACCCACCTCGTCTCCAGGAAGCGGTCCGCGTGGCACTGCCCACGCCGTACGGGGTCTTCGACGTCCGCGCCTTCGAGGTCTCGACGGGTGACGTCTACCTCGCACTGTCGCGGGGTGAGCTCGCCGGAGGAGAAGACATCGTGTGCCGGCTGCACTCGGAATGCTTGACCGGCGATGCGCTGACGTCGCTGCGGTGCGATTGCGGGCAGCAGCTGCGACTGGCGCTGCGCACGATCGCTGCCGAGGGCCGCGGCGTCCTCATCTACGCCACTGGGCACGAGGGCCGCGGGATCGGGCTCGTCAACAAGCTGCGCTGCTACGTCGAGCAGGACAACGGTGCCGACACCGTCGACGCCAATGTTCACCTCGGACTTCCCATCGATGCCCGTGACTACGCCGACGCCGCCGCCGTCCTCGCCAGCTTCGGGGTGTGCTCGATCCAACTGCTGACGAACAACCCGGGCAAGGTCGACGGGCTGCGCCTCGCTGGCATCGAGGTGAGCTCGACCCGTCCGTTGCCGACGGCGCACCACAACCGCAACGGGCACTACCTGCGCACGAAGGAACAACGGCTCGGTCACGCTCCTCCGGCCGGGCCGCGTGTCGAGGACCTGATGCCGGGACCGGTGCCGACCGCCGTCGACGTCAGCTCGCTGATCGGCGACGTGCGCCCCCGGCCCGACCGGCCCCACGTAGTCATCAAGTTCGCCCAGAGCGTCGACGGTCGGATCGCCACCGTCAACGGTGACGCGAAGTGGATCAGCGGCGAAGCCGAGCGACGCGTGTCGCACGGCATGCGGGCTGCATCGGACGTGATCCTCGTCGGCGTCAACACTGTGATCCTCGACGACCCCCAGCTCACGGTGCGGATGACGCCAGGTGCTTCGCCGGCTCGCGTCGTCCTCGACTCCACCCTGCGCATTCCCGCCATGGCGCGCGTTCTCGATTCCGCGGCGGCGACGAGGATCATCACGACCAACCGCTCCGACCCTCGACGGCGGGACGAGCTGCGCGGGCACGGTATCGAGGTCGACGTCGTGGGCGAGGGTCCGGGGGGCGTCGACCTCGCGGCTGCGTTCGCGGCGTTGCGCAGATCGGGTGTCGAATCTGTGCTCGTGGAGGGTGGGGCCGGGGTCATCACGTCGGTGCTCGACGCCGGCCTCGTTGACCGGCTCGTCGTGGCGATCGCCCCGATCCTCATCGGTGCGGGCGTCGAGGCTGTTGGCCCGCTCGGCGTGACGCGGGTCAGCGACGGCATCGAGCTCGTGAACCGCTCGATCCACCCGGTGGAAGACGACGTCCTGCTGGCCTGGGACGTCGTCCGTCGCCGGGGCGACTGACCGAGGTGTCCCGCGCCCGCGCCCTGCAGTTCGTGGCGCCGCGCTTCGTCGAGTTGACCGAGGTGGACCTGCCGCCCCTGGCCGATGGTGACGTCTTGGTGCGGACTCGCTGCTCGGGTCTTAGCGCAGGAACCGAGCTGCTCGCTTACCGCGGGCAGATCGATCCCGACCTCCCGCTCGACGAATCGATCGGTGCGTTGGCAGGAACGTTCCGGTTCCCGTTCCGCTTCGGGTACAGCTGCGCGGGAGTCGTCGAGGACAGCCGCAGCGCGCTCGCTAGTGGGACGCCGGTGTTCGCCTTCCATCCACACCAGGACCGCTTCGTCGTGCCGGCTGCGGCCGTCGTACCGCTCGAAGGTGTCGATCCGAGAATCGCTGCGTTGTTCCCGCTCGTCGAGACGGCCCTGCAGATCACGCTCGACGCCGGCCCGGTGTTCGACGAGCACGTCGTCGTACTCGGCCTCGGCGCCGTCGGCATCCTCACCGCAGTACTGCTCCGCCGCGCCGGGGCGCTGGTCCTCGCCGGCGAACCGCTGGCGTGGCGGCGGGCGGCTGCCACATCCATTGGGGTTGACGCCGTCGAACCCGCACACCTCGCGGCGACGCTGTCGGCTCGGGGCGTCACCGACGGGGTTCCACTTCTCGTCGAGGTGACCGGCAATCCGGCCGCACTCGACGAAGGGCTGCGACTGCTCAGCCACGAAGGCACGGCACTGGTGGCCTCGTGGTACGGGACGAAGCCGGTCACGCTGATGCTCGGCGGAGAGTTCCACCGTCGGCGCCTGACGGTCCGGAGCACGCAGGTATCGACGATCCCAGCCCACCTGAGTCACCGCTGGACGATCGAACGTCGCCGCCGCGCCGTCGCCGCGCTGCTCACCGAACTCGACCTCGGCGCCATCGCGACGCACACGTGCTCGTTCGAGGGCGCGGCCGACGCGTTCGCCGCCCTCGACCACGGCGAAGAGGGCCTCGTCCACGTCGCGCTGTGGTATGAGTGACGCGATGTATCAGGTCGGCACGGCGGCCGAGGTCCGCGCCCTCCACGTGATGCCGGGGGCGCCACCGCCGGAGGGCGAGCTGCACGCCCACGACTACCGCTTGGAGGTGGTCGTCGAGCGCAACGAGCTCGACGACCGCGGCATGGTGTGCGACCTCGACGTCCTCGAGGCCGCCCTCGCCGACGTCACCGCCGTCGTCCGTGACGCTGATTTGGAGGTGATCCGGCCAGATCACGCCGAGGCCGTGACCGTGGAAGTGTTCGCCCGTTGGGCTCACGACGCCATCGCTCCGGCGATGCGCGGCGAGGGCGTCGAGGTGCTGACCGTTCGCGTCTGGGAGTCGCCAGTGGCGTACGGCGGCTATCGCGCCGCCCTCTGACCTACGACGACGATCACCGCAGCTGGCGATAGGCATCCACGCATCGGCGCGCACACGCATCCCACGTGAAGCGTTCGAGCACCAGGCGGCGTGCCGCCTCGCCCATCCGCCTGGCCCGCTCCGGGTCAGCTAACAGCTCCTCGAGTCGACCGCCGAGCTCAGCGGTGTCGCCCGGCTCGACGAGGAAACCGGTCTCGCCGTCGACCACCACCTCGGCCAGCCCGCCGATCCGGCTCGCCACGACTGGTGTGCCACTCGCCATCGCCTCGATCGCGGTGAGCCCGAGCAGTTCTGACACGGCGATCGTCCGCCCGTAGCAGGTCACGTCGACCGAAGGCACGGCGACGACGGCAGCCCGGCGGTACAGCCGGGCCAACGCCGCATCGGCGACTGCACCGACGAACCGGACGTCACGACCACGGGCGAGCTGCCGCAGGTGGTGCGGATAGTCGCGCTCGGGTGGATCGGTGTCGTGGCCGCCAGTTCCGGCGATGGTCAGGCTGGCACCCAGGGGCAGCGCCGTGATTGCACGGTCGATCCCCTTGTGCGGCGTCAGTCGCCCGACGACGAGCACGCCTGCTCGCTGTTCGCCGGCGGCCGGCGCGAACTGACTCGGGTCGGCGCCCCCGTAGACGACCGTCGTCTTCGCGGCCGGGAAGTCGAGCAGCGATGCGGAGTAGCGGGAGACGGCCAAGAGGCGATCGAACAGGCGAGGCAGCAATCCGAACCAGTCGCCGCCTCCGAGGCCGTGATCAGTGACCACCGTTGCACCTCGCCGCATCGTGCCCAGCACGCCGGTGACCTGGCTCGGCGTGCTGCGGAGGTGATGGGCGTGGACGACATCGGCATCACCGAGGGCGGTGATCAGCCGCGGGGCGATCGGATGAGCAGGGTGGCCGCGACGATGCCACCGCGCCGGCAGCACACGCACGAGGAGGCCACTGCTGTCGCGGTGCTCCTCGGCCCGCCGGCCAAAGGTGACGAGCGTGCACCGCACGCCAGGCATCCGGGCCGTGGCCCGAGCGAGCTCGAGCGGGTAGCGTTCGCCGCCGCCGTAGAGCCCGTCAGCGCCGAAGCGTGTCGGTGCCACATGGAGGATCCGCATGCTCGTCGTGTCGCTGGTGACGCTCGGATCACCCGAGCAGCTCACCGGCGGCTACCTGTACCACCGGCGGATGGCCGAAGCAGCCTCCGACCACGACGCGCAGGTCGACTTCGTCGCGGCGCGCTGGACCAGCAACCCCCTGAGGCAGGCACGCGGTGACGTCGTCGTGGTCGACAGCATCGCTGCAGCCGTCGCAGCGCCATGGTCCTGGCGGTACGACGCGTCGCCCGGTGCTCGCCCCGACCGGCGGCCTCCACTGGCTGCCATTTTGCACCAACCGCCCGGTGGCATCGATCACGGGGCGCTCTACCGCGCCGTGCAGGCGCCGCTCGATCGCTGGTTCTACCGGCGCTGCGGCCTGCTGCTGGCGGCCAGCGCCGCGCTTGCCGACGAGTTGGTCGCCGAGCACCGCCTGCCCGCCGAACGTGTCGTCGTGGTCGCACCCGGCGCTGACGTCGCACCGCCCCCCACCGAGCTGCCCGACCTCCGCCGCGGACGAGCGGTGGCCTTTCTCAGCGTCGGCAACTGGATGGCCAGAAAGGGCACTCTCGAGCTGCTGGACGCCTTTGCCGACCTCGACCGCGACGTGGCGATCCTGCATCTGGTCGGTCGCGACGACGTCGAACCGCGGTACAGCGCACGCGTCCGGGTTCGCCTCGCGGCTCCCGATCTCGTCGACCGGGTCGTGTGCCATGGCCCCGTGTCCCGCACCGAAGTCGCCGGGCTGTACCGAGCGGCGGATGCGTTCGTGCTGCCCAGCTACCGCGAGCCATACGGGACCGTCTACGGCGAGGCGTTGGCAGCCGGACTGCCCGTCGTCGGCTGGCGGGCCGGGAACCTGCCGCACCTCGCCGAGAACGGTCGGGAAGGCGTCATCCTCCCACCCGGCGATGTCGCCGGGCTGACCGCTGCGCTGCGCCGCCTCGCGTCCGACCGCGAGTGGCGAGCCCGCCTCAGCGTGGGCGCCCGCCAACGCGGCCAGCGGCTCCCGACCTGGGACGACACGGCCGCGGCGTTCTTCGGCGCCCTCAGAGTGCTGGTGGAAGGCGGTTGAACCACCGCAGCACCGGGCCGCCGGCGCCAACGTCGATGCGGGTGACGCTGGCGTCCTCGACGTACATACGCCAGGCCACGTCGTCGGGCACGGCGAGCGCCCAGGCCACGGCTGCCTTGATCGGGCTGACATGGGTGACGACGACGACGACGCCGCCGGCGGCGTCGTGGAGCAGAGCGGCGCAGGCCTCCCGGACACGCTCGCCGAGCCTCGCCAACGGCTCGCCGCCACCGGGTGACACCGTCGGATCCGACCGCCACTGCTCCCACACCTCTGCAGAAACCGACGCTGCAGGGCGCCCGTCGAGATCTCCGTAGTCGAGCTCGATCCACCGCTCGTCGACCCCGACGGCCTGCCCGAACGCCGCAGCGGTGTCGAGGGTGCGCCGGAGCGGGCTGGCGATCACGCGGTCGGGGGACGGGAGCGCGGCGGCAAGCGCCGCGGCCTTGCGCCCGGCCGCGTTCGGTCAGCGGTGGATCGGCGCGTCCGAGCAACAGCCCGTCGACGTTCGCCGCCGTCTCACCGTGGCGCACGAGCAGCAGCACCGGCGCGACCGTAGACGCGGTGCGCTGACAGTCGTCGGTCAGGATGCGGCGACGAGCTCGTAGACGTTGCCGTCCGGTCCGCGGAAGCGTTGCCACGTCGGTCCGTGTCGTCTGCACTACTTGTTTGCGGGTACGGACCGGCTCGACGCGCGTAGCGTCGCTGGCGGGCGAAGGGAGTTCATGTGAAGAGCGTCGAGGCCACACCGCTGAGCGCAGCCGAGCTCGACTGCATCGACCGCTTCTGGCGAGCCGCCAACTATCTCGCTGTCGGGCAGATCTACCTGCTCGACAACCCGCTGCTCGACGAGCCGCTCGCCGACGAGCACGTCAAGCCGCGGTTGCTCGGTCACTGGGGGACCACACCGGGCCTGGCGATGCTGTACGCCCACCTGTCCCGGACGATCGCCAGGCGGGAGCTCGACATGCTGTTCGTCACCGGACCCGGTCACGGCGGCCCGGCCCTCGCCGCCACCACGTGGCTGGAGGGCAGCTGGTCGGAGACGTACCCGGGAGTCGGGCGCGACCGCGCCGGCATGGCGCAGCTGTGCCGCCAGTTCTCGTTCCCCGGCGGGATCCCCAGCCACGTCGCCGCCGAGATCCCCGGCTCGATCCACGAGGGTGGCGAGCTCGGCTACTCGCTGTCGCACGCCTTCGGCGCGGCGTTCGACAATCCCGACCTCATCGTCGCCTGCGTCGTCGGCGACGGCGAGGCCGAGACCGGTCCGCTGGCCACCTCGTGGCACGGCACCAAGTTCGTCGATCCGGTCGGCGACGGGGCGGTACTGCCGATCCTCCACCTCAACGGCTACAAGATCGCCAACCCGGCGGTCCTCGACCGCATCGGCGACGAGGAGCTCGACGACCTGCTGCGCGGCAACGGCTGGGAGCCCTACCTCGTCGAGGGCAGCGATCCCGCCGTCGTCCACCAGCAGCTCGCCGCCACGCTCGACGTCGTCCTCGACGAGATCGCCACGATCCAACAGCTGGCACGCGGCGGCGAGCAGTCACGGCCGCGCTGGCCGATGATCGTGTTCCGCACACCGAAGGGATGGACCGGCCCCAAGGAAGTCGACGGCAAGCCCGTCGAGGGGACATGGCGGGCTCACCAGGTGCCCTTCGGCGACGTGCGCGGCCACCCCGAGCGGTTGCGGCTGCTCGAGGACTGGCTGCGCAGCTATCGCCCCGACGAGCTGTTCGACGCAGACGGCCGTCCGCAGCCCGACCTGCTGTCGTGGCTGCCCGCCGGCGACCGGCGGATGGGTTCCAACCCGCACAGCAACGGCGGCCGGCTGCTGCGCCCGCTGGTGCTGCCCGACCTGGGCGACTTCGCCGTCGGCGTCGAACATCCCGGGACGCCGATGTCCGAGCCGACACGAGTTCTCGGCGCGTGGCTGCGTGACATCTTCCGCGCCAACGAGGCGAGCCGCAACTTCCGCCTGATGGGACCCGACGAGACCGACTCGAACCGACTCAGCGCCGTGTACGAGGCGACGAACAAGGTGTGGCAAGGCGAGATCCGCGAGGTCGACGAGCACCTGGCGCCGCAGGGCCGGGTGATGGAGATCCTCTCCGAGCACACCTGCCAGGGTTGGCTGGAGGGCTACCTGCTCACCGGCCGGCACGGGTTGTTCTCGTGCTACGAGGCGTTCATCCACATCATCGACTCGATGTTCAACCAGCACGCCAAGTGGCTCAAGGTGACTCGCACGCTCGAGTGGCGGCGCAGCATCGCCTCGCTCAACTACCTGCTGACGTCGCACGTCTGGCGTCAGGACCACAACGGCTTCAGCCACCAGGATCCCGGCTTCATCGACCACGTCGTCAACAAGACGGCCGACGTCATCCGCGTCTACCTGCCGCCGGACACCAACTGCTTGCTGTCCGTCGCCGACCACTGCCTGCGCAGCCGCGACTACGTCAACGTCATCGTGTCCGGCAAGCAGCCGACGCCGACGTGGCTGGGCATGGACGACGCCTTGCTGCACTGCGCCCGCGGCATCGGCATCTGGGAGTGGGCGAGCAACGACGACGGCCATCCCGACGTCGTGCTCGCCTGCGCCGGAGACGTGCCGACCGTCGAGGTGCTCGCCGCCACGTCGATCCTGCGCGAGCGCCTGCCCGACCTGCGCGTCCGCGTGATCAACGTCGTCGACCTGATGCGCGTGCAGCACGCCGCCGAGCATCCCCATGGCCTGCCGGATCCCGAGTTCGACACGCTGTTCACCACCGACCGGCCGGTGATCTTCGCCTACCACGGCTACCCGTGGCTGATCCACCGCCTCACGTACCGCCGCCACGGCCACACCAACCTCCACGTCCGCGGCTACAAGGAGGAGGGCACGACGACGACCCCGTTCGACATGCTCGTGCTCAACGACATGGACCGCTTCCATCTCGTGATGGACGTGATCGACCGGGTGCCGAAGCTCGGCAGCCGGGGCGCCGGGCTGCGCCAGGAGATGATGGACATGCGCATTCGTCACCAAATGTGGACGCGTGCGACAGGAGACGACCTGCCGGAGGTACGCGACTGGGCCTGGCCCGGCTGATGCGGGTCCTCGTCGTCAACACCGGGTCGTCGACGCTCAAGCTCGCTGTCATCGGCGAGGACGACGCGGTCGAGGCGAGCGACCAGCTCGACGACTGGTCCGGCGACGACGCCACCGCCAAGATCGACGCTGTTGTCTCGCACGCCGCCGGCGTGGATGCCGTCGGGCACCGCGTCGTCCACGGCGGATCTGACTTCGCCGGTCCGGAGGTCGTGACCGACGACGTGCTCGAGCGCATCGAGCAGCTCGCCCCGCTGGCGCCACTGCACCAGCGGCGGGCCGTGGAGGCGATCGAGGCGACGCGGCGCGCTGTGCCAGACGTGCCCCACGTCGCCTGCTTCGACACGGCGTTCCACGCGACGATGCCGGCCGCCGCCCACACGTATGCGGTCCGGGCGGCTTGGCGGGAGCGATGGGAGGCCCGCCGCTTTGGCTTCCACGGCCTCTCGCATGCGTGGGTTGCTCGTCGGGCGCCGGCCATCGCCGGCCGCGACGTTGCCGGCACGCGCACGGTGAGCTGCCACCTCGGTGCCGGAGCATCGCTGTGCGCCATCGCCGACGGCGCGTCGCTGGACACGACGATGGGCTTCACGCCGCTCGAGGGCCTCGTCATGGCCACAAGATCCGGCTCCGTCGACCCCGGGCTCGTGCTCTGGCTCGTGACGACCGCCGGGCTCGACGTCGACGAGGTGTCCGACGGCCTGCAGCACCACGGCGGTCTGGCGGCGCTGAGCGGGACCGACGGCGACATGCGCGCCGTGCTCGCCGCCCGCCTTGGCGGTGACAGCGACGCCGCTCTGGCGTTCGACGTCTACGTGCACCGGCTGCGGCGAGAGGTCGCGGCGATGGCGGCCGCACTCGGCGGGATCGACGTGCTCGCCTTCACCGGTGGCGTCGGCGAGCACGCCGCACCGGTCCGCGCCGCCGCCGCCGACGGACTTGGCTTCCTCGGCGTGGCGATCGATCCGGCGGCGAACGACGCGTGCAGCAGTGACGGCGACATCAGCACTGCCGGTTCGCCGGTCGCCACCGTCGTCGTCAGCGCCCGCGAGGACCTCGAGATCGCCACCCAGGTCCGGCACACGGTCGGTCGCGACGGTACCGGGCCCGCAGTGCGCGCCGTCTCGTGCGAGTGAGTGCTGAGTAGATGTAGCCGTCGCGGCGATGCGCTCCTCGACGGCGGCCTGTGTCGTACCGGCGCGCCGTGCTGTTCAGTAGTCGCCTTCGGCGAGGATGTCGCGGTCGCCGGGGGCGAACCAGGCCGATGCGGGAGGCTCGCGCCAACCCTCGGACTCGGCGAGCTCGTCGATCGCTCGATCGAGGGCGTCGAGACCGGGGTGACGCAGTTGCCGGCGGTGGACGATCTTCCACGGGTACACCGGGACCGGGTCGCTGAAGGGCAGCACCACGGCGCCGGGTAGCGGCGGCCTGTCGACCCCGGTGAGGATGGGCCAACCGGTAGTGCGCAGGTGGTGTGCCGTCTCCTCCGGTCCTGCCCCGGCAACGGCAGCCATGCCGGGGTGATGCGGGGGCGATGGAATCGCCCCGTACTCCTCGACCAGTTGGGTGGCCAGTTCGACCCATTCAGGCGCGGCCGTGTTGCCGGCGCTGGTGTCGATCGTGAGCCCAGCGATGGCGGCGACGGGGATCTCGCCTCGATCCGCAAGCGGGTGGTCGGCGGGAACGATCAGGCCGAGGGGTTCGAAGCGCACGAGCCGGCTCGTCAGGTGGTCGGGCAGAAGGCTGCCGCTGGTCCGACCGAACGCGACGTCGATGCGGTGGGCGAGCAACTCGGCCAGCGCCGCCGCAAGTCCGCCGTGAAAGCGGCCCTCGAGATGACGCTCGTCGGTGAAGGTCCGGGCCAGCGCCAGCACCCTGGCGGGAGTGCTTCGGTCAGCCACGACGTCGACGGTCAACGGCCGGTCGGCGCTACGCAATTCGATGACGGTTTGGTCGTGTAGGGCGAGGAGTTGCCTGGCCCGTGGCAGGAGGTCCTCCCCTTCGGGCGTGAGTGCCACGCGGCGCGTCGAGCGCACGAACAGCGGCGCCCCGAGGTCACGCTCGAGCCGGGCGATGTCGCGACTGAGAGCCTGCTGGGCGACGTAGAGGCGGGCCGCGGCTCGCCCGAAATGCAATTCCTCGGCGACGGCAACGAAATGGCGCAGCAACCGCATGTCGAGGTCGACGATCACCGGGTCGAAATTAACAACCGAGGCGAGTCAATCACGCCCGAACAGGTGTTGGACCTGGGTGGCTCAGCGCGCGGATAGTTGCACCGATGTACTCGCCTGCGACTGCCCGTCCCCCTCTTGTTCAGGCCATGTCGCGAACTCACCAAGGAGAACCCAGCCATGGACCCGATCCTGATCTTCGGCGCGATCACCGCCGCCAACGACCGGAACCGCCAACAGCTGACAACCACTCGCCACCCGTCCCGGAATGTGACCTCGAACTCGACCCGGTCGTGGCGACCCGGCGCCGCCAGGCTGCTGCGCCGGCTGGCGGACGTCATAACTCCCCCCTCTAGTGGACGTCGGGAAGGGTGTCAGGCGTCGGCGTCGTAACGAGCCGTGAGGGCGCGTGGTAGCGGCGCTGCTCCCGGACGAGGAGAGCGCCAATCCGGCGACGAGCACACTCGAAGCCGGAGGACTCGCTGGCGGTGTTCGCGAACTCGCATCTCCACCTGGGGGCTGACGGCCCCTCACCCGGCCCTGGGGTCGACGATGCCCTGGTCGTAGGCGAACACGATCGCCGCCGCCCGGTCACGTACGGCGAGCTTGGAGAAAATCGATCCGACGTGGCTCTTCACGGTGGGTTCGCTGACGAACAGGACGGCGGCGATCTCGGAGTTCGTCGCCCCGCGAGCCATGTGGCGCAGGACATCGTGTTCGCGGTCTGTCAAGGCGTCGATCCTGGCCGCCTCGGCAAGGCGCGGCCTCGCGTTCGACCGGAACGCCTTCAGCACCTGCGGCGCCACCCTGGGGTCGAGCCAGGCAGCGCCGTTGGCGACCGCCCGCGCCGCGGCGATCAGGTCCTCCGCCGAGGCGTCCTTGAGCACGAAGCCGGCGGCGCCGGCGTCAAGCGAGTCCCACAGCACCTCGTCGTCATCGAACGTGGTCAGCACCAGGACCGGCGGCGGGGTCCCGGCCGCCGCCAGCGCTCGGATCGCGGTGATCCCGTCGACGCGGCGCATGCGGATGTCCATCAACACGACGTCAGGCCGATGCAGGGCGACCGCGGCAACGACCTCGTCGCCGTCCCCGCATTCGGCGACCACATCGAAGCCGTCTCCGGGTCCGAGGATGCGAGCAACCCCGGCCCGCACAACCGGCTGGTCATCGACGATCACGACACGGATCACGGCGGGGGCCTGGTCGTCGGCGATCGCATCACGGATCAGCCCGGCCTCCCGGTGCGACACAGCACCGTCGGCGGCGGGCGATCGGCTGTCCCGGGACGCTGCACGGGTCCGCTCGACCGGGTCGAGATCGGGGGCCGCCAGCACGAACGCCGGCTCGGGATGATCAATGCCGCGCAGCTCCACGGCCCCGATGTCGACGAGCTCGGATCCCGTTGGAAGCGCCGCCCGGACGATTGCCGCCGTCGCTGCGCTGACGATGATCTCTCCGGCGTTGGCGACACCGCGTAGCCGGGCTACCCGGTTCACGGCCGGACCGAGATAGTCGCCGTCGCGTTCCACTGCCTCTCCTGTGTGCACAGCGATCCGGGTTCGGATCACCGCTTCGGGCGGCCACGCCTCGGCGAGGATTGCCGCCTGCAGTCGGTGGGCGGCGCGCACCGCGTTGCTGGCTCGAGTGAACACTGAGAACGTCGAATCGCCCTCACCCCGCGGCTTGAGCAAGGCGCCTGCCTCGGCGACGATCGCCTCGGTCACCAGCTGGTCGTGGCGAGCGAGGGCAGCCGCCATGGCGTTGGGCGCCTTCTCCCACAGCTCGGTCGAGCCCACCACGTCGGTGAGCACGAACGAAACAACGCCGGTCGGCAACGCCGCCACGGCAACAGCATGACATCGTGGCCGGAGACGCGGTGCGGCGCCGGACCACCTCACTCTTGACGGCATCCGGCCTCACGCTGGCATCACTGCGGCGATCGCGCTCACCTCGATGAGGGCACCCGGCACGCCGAGTCCCGCGACCCGTGCAGCGGTGACGAGCGGCGGGGCTCCAGCGCGGGTGAGCCGTGGTGCGATGGCGCCGTATGCGGCGCCGAGGTCGGCGTGCGCGTCGATGAGCACCGACCACTGCACGACATCGGCGAGCGATGCGCCGGCCGCTTCAAGCGCGATGCTTGCGTTGTCGATTGCTCGGCTCGACTGCTGGGCGATGTCGCTCGAGACGACTGAGCCAGTGGCGTCGACGCCGTTCTGGCCGCCCACGTAGATGGTCACAGCGCCCGCCGGCACGATGGCGACGTGGCTGAACGCCGGGCTCGCGACGAGCCCGGCAGGTTGCATAAGGGTGATCTCCATGGCATCTATGGTTCCACCGAACGCCACTCAAGCCTTCCGGGCGGCGCAGATCTGCGACCGGAACGGGCGTCGAGAACGCGGGCGACCCGGCGTTCGATGACGCGGCATTTCGGGATTATCGGCTGCAGTATTCGGAGTTCGTCAGGCGCCATCACCGTCGGTCGCGACCCGCGATCTGGGCGTGGATTGTGTCAATCACGCTTCTGGGCGTGGCCATTCCCGGATTCCGGGAACGTGGACACCCAGATCTGAAGTGGGCTCACGCGTCCGTACCGCAAGGCGAAGGTGACGCAGGCAGTCACCGCCCGAGTGAGCGCGCCGAGCCGTCTCGTTATGGTCGGTGCTGTGCGGTCGGAGCGGCGTTCCTTGGGCACGCGATGTCTTGACGTGAGGAGATGTCATGGCTGTGGTCGAGCTGATCGGGGTTCCGTTCGACGGGTACGGACGAACGGGCAACCAGGCTCTCGCGGCGAGGGTGCTTGCGGGAAGCCGGCCTCGTGGCGGCGTTCGACGGTCACGTCGTGATGGCCGTGGACGACGTCGACTTGCCGGCGCCGTCTCCTCAGCGCGGTGTCGACACGAGCCTGATCAACGAGGCCGCGCTGATCGCCATGACCGATGCGCTCAACGATCGGGTCGGTCGAGCGGTGTCGGCTGGCCGGTTCCCGGTCGTCTACGGAGGTGATTGCTCGACGCTGCTCGGCACGATCAGCGGTCTGCGGGACCGTCTCGGCGATGTCGGACTCGTCTTCGTCGACGGCCACGAGGACACCATGCCATTGGACGTGTCCGAGGATGGCGAGGCCGCCAACGCCGAACTCGGGTTGCTGCTCGGAATCACAGGACGGCTCCTGTCAGGTCCGCTCCGGCAGCGGCTTCCGGCACTGCGGTCCGAGGCACTCGCCGTCCTCGGACCACGCGACGAAGCCTGGAGGCGTCAGTTCAACGTCGGGTCACTGCGTGATCGCGGCATCTGGTTGCTTCCCGACAGCGACGTCGCGGCGAACCCCGTCGAGGCTGGTCGAGGGGCGGTGCAGCACGTCCGGACCGAAGCGGATCGTTGGTGGCTCCATGTCGACTTGGACGTCCTCGACCCGGTCCACTTCGTCGCCCAAGGACTGCCCGACGTCGACGACGAGCCCGGTGGCCTGACGTGGCCGCAGCTCACCGACATGCTGACCGCCGCCGTCGAGACAGGCGGTTGCCTCGGCTGGAGCTTGGCCATCTACGACCCCGACCAAGACCCCGACCGCACCGGCGCCGGACAAATCGTTGACATGGTCGGCCGGGTCGCTCGCCGTCTCCACTGAGCGGGGCTTGAGGCAACGAGCACCGTGTCGTCTGGAGGTCACACGCGGGTCTCGGGCTGCTCCGCGATACTGCGCGTCCAGTACGACAGCGCCCCAACCACCGCGAGTACGTCAACTGCACGGTGACAGGACCGGGGGCATCCGGATATCCTCACGCGACTCGGCCAGTTTCCAAGGCACGCCGAGTTGCCGCCTGTGCCATTTGACCTGCTCAAGTCCGATGCCGGGTAACGCCTCGGATCGCCTCGTACGGGCCGTTACGGCACGTTTCGCGGCAGAATTCGCGGCAGCCGCATGAAGGTGCCGAAGTCGGCTTCCGCAGAATTCGCGTGGGCGTGCACGGCCGAAGGGCGTTGCGGCTTTGACCACGGCCATGATCCGGGCACGGGTCCGCGCCCGGGCGATCGCCACGTTCCTTGGGCCGCCTCGGGGAGCGTCTCCAAAGTGGGCGGCTGGAAGTCACCGAGGTCGCAACAGGATCGGCCGAAGACGCCGGTCACTGCTGCATCCTCGGATCGTGTGTGGGGTCGGCATACATGGGAGGGCAACCATGATCGATCGCCCGGGGGCGCAGTTCGTAGTGCCAGGACTCGTTGCTGTAGATCTGGCACAACCCGTACTCGGCGCCATGTTCCGACAGCCACGCCGTCGCATCGGAGGACCCGATGTCGACCGCGTTCCCGGACACGTGAGCGGACGTGTCCGCGGTGGCGACCCATCGTGCAGCTTCCTCTTCAGACCCGTACTCGGAGACCGCCTCGCGAAGAAGCTGATTCTGGTACTCCGGGGAGCGCCATCCGCTGTTGACGTAGAACTCAATTCCGTCATCCGCGGCATCCGTCGCCGCCTCGCTCAAGGCCTGGAGCAGATCGGGGTCGAGGTTGGCCACGCCGGGGTACTCGTCGTCAAACACTGTCACGCCGTCGGGGAGGGCTCCGTCGTCCTCGGTAGCCGCACCGTCAGCCTCGGTAGTCGTACCACCGTGGTCGCCTTGAAGGACTTCGCTGAACGAGCGCGCCGATGACGATGCTGACTGGTAGAAGAGGGTTCCGATGATCGCAGTGGTGACGACGACCAGGCCGAGGGCGGTGGGCCTGGGAGTCCTGCGGGTCGTCGTTCGTGCTGACGCCGTTTGACTCATGCTGCCAGTCGAGGCAGCGTGGCGTTGCCAGCACGTATGTGGTTATCGGTATGCCGACGATATGCGCCGACTCGTAGCATCGCGATCGGTGTCGGGCCGGCCTTGGTCCGGGGACGTGGCTCGACCGGTCCCGTCTCTTCCACTGGACGTGAAAGGCGACTGGACCATGATCACTCCCGGGATGGATGCGCAAGCACCCACACCGTCGTCGCCGTCGACGAGGTGCCGGCATGGCAACGAGGTCCACTGCGGCGGCTCGTCGAGGCCGACTTGCTGCGACGCTATCCCGCCCCAACGGTCGACCTCGCCGAGGCGGCTTGACAGAGGAGGAAGCATGCGAGTGTTGGTCGTCGAGGACGAGCCCTACATGGCAGAGGCCATCCGCGACGGGCTGCGCCTGGAGGCGATCGCGGCCGACATCGCCGGTGACGGTGACACCGCTCTGGAGCTGCTGAGCATCAACGCCTACGACATCGCCGTCCTCGATCGCGACATTCCCGGGCCCTCCGGTGACGAGGTCGCCGAACGCATCGTCGCTTCCGGCAGCGGCATGCCGATCCTCATGCTCACCGCCGCCGACCGGCTCGATGACAAGGCCTCCGGGTTCGGGCTCGGCGCCGATGACTACCTCACGAAGCCGTTCGAACTGCAAGAGCTCGTGCTCAGGCTCAGAGCACTCGACCGCAGGCGCGCACACAACAGGCCACCCGTGCGTGAGATCGCAGGTTTGCGTCTGGATCCGTTCCGCCGCGAGGTCTACCGCGACGGCCGCTACGTCGCGCTCACCCGGAAACAGTTCGCCGTGCTCGAAGTCCTCGTCGCTGCCGAAGGCGGTGTCGTCAGTGCCGAAGGGTTGCTGGAGCGGGCGTGGGATGAGAACGCCGACCCGTTCACGAACGCCGTGCGCATCACGGTCTCGGCGCTGCGCAAACGGCTCGGCGAACCCTGGATCATCGCCACCGTGCCCGGCGTCGGCTACCGCATCGACACAGCACCCGGCACCGGACGCGAAGGAGGAGACCGTGGATAGGGCGCCCGGCTTGAGCGTTCGCCTCAAGCTCACCCTCAGCTACGCCGGCTTCGTCGTGCTCGTCGGCGTGTTGCTGCTCGCGGTTGTGTGGGTGTTCCTCCTGCGGTATGTACCCGACCCGCCACCACTTCGAGATCCCGGCCTGACACTTCGAGGTCCCAGCCGCTCCGATCTCCAACGCGCATTCGCTCCGAAGGCAGCTGCAATGTTGGCGTGCCTGCTGGTGTTCGGTGTCGTGGGAGGGTGGCTCCTCGCCGGCCGGATGCTCGCCCCGCTGGCTCGCATCACAGACGCCACACGCCTGGCCGCGAACGGGTCGCTCTCCCACCGGATCCAGTTGGAAGGCCGCAAAGACGAGTTCCGTGAACTCGCCGACGCCTTCGACACCATGCTCGCGCAGCTCGAAGCACATGTCGCCGAACAGCAGAGATTCGCAGCCAACGCCTCCCACGAACTGCGCACCCCACTGGCGATCACGCAGACACTTCTGGACGTCGCCCGCAAGGATCCGAACCGCGACACCGGCGAACTTGTCGACCGCCTCCACTTCGTCAACGCCCGAGCGATCGACCTCACCGAGGCATTGCTTCTGCTCACCCGCGCCAACCAGCGATCCTTCACCCGAGAACACGTCGACCTGTCCCTCATCGCGGAAGAAGCCACCGAAACACTCGTCCCCCTCGCAGAAAAGCATGGCGTCACCATCCAGACCTCCGGCGACATGACCCCCACGATCGGCTCACACGCTCTCTTGCTGCAGATGACTACGAACCTCCTGCACAACGCCATCGTCCACAACCTCCCCGAACACGGCACCGTGCAGGTGAACACCGCCATCGGCCCCGAGTCCGTCATGCTCACTGTCGAGAACACCGGCGACAAGCTCACTCCACAGCTGGTCTCGACACTCACGGAACCGTTCCAGCGCGGCACCAAACGCATACGCAGTGACCATGCAGGTGTCGGCCTCGGCCTGGCCATCGTCAAAAGCATCACCCAAGCACACGACGGAACACTCACCATCGTCCCCCGCCCCGACGGCGGGATATGCGTGACGGCGCAACTACCCTCCGCACCACCGCCGCCGGCGGGGTGACCTACACCTCGGCACCGGCGGCGAGCCGCTCCGCGACGGGCTGCAGCCCGGCCACAGCGAGGATGGTGACCGGCAGGCCCTGCTCGTTGTTGAAGCTGCGCGGGCTGGCCGCGGTGCGCAGGGTGCTCGCCAACGCGGCGGCGAGCAGGTCCTTGGTGGAGGTCTTGCCGACGGACCCGGTGATGCCCACCACCTTGTCCGGCCGGCGCGAGCGCGCCCACCCTCCCAGTGCCATCAGCGCTGCGGCGGTGTCGTCGACCTCGATCATCGTGCTGCTCGGGGGGAGGCCCAGTGACTCGACCGGACGGCTGGTGAGCGAGGCCGCGGCGCCGGCCGAGAACGCGTCGGCGATGTGGTCGTGTCCGTCGCGGGCGGCGATGATCGGCACGAAGAGCGATCCGGGCCGCAGGGAGCGGGAGTCGAACGAGGCGCCCTCGATCCACACGTCGGGCCCGTGCAACCGGCCACCTGTGGCAGAGGCCGCTTCGCTGGAACGAAATCGCATCGCCGCCACCTACAGAATGGGAAAGTCAAAGTAGGTGTCGGGATAGGGCTCGTCCGTGAGCGAATAGTGCCACCATTCGCAGTCGAACCGCTCGAACCCACTGTGTTCCATGATGGAGCACAGAATCCGGCGGTTCTCGGCTGCGATGCCCGACACTCCTCGTGCCCCGTGATGTGAACGCTCATCCATCAGGTCGTGGCCTCCGCCCATGGAAGCAAGGTCTCCAGTGTCCAATCGGTAGAGGGTCAGGTCGACGGCGCTTCCCCGGCTGTGGCCTGACCTTGGTGCGACATAGCCGTTCGTGATCATTTCGGCGCGGTCGATGTTGGGATAGAAGTCTCGCTTCGTGCGTCCATTCTCCGGCTGCGCCGACCATTCCAAGAAGCGGTTCACGGCGCGTTGAGGGCGATAGCCGTCCCAAAGAAGCAGGCCGAAGCCGAGGGCTGCCGCCCGCGTCTTTGCCCTCAGGAGCGCCTCCGCCAGGGCAAGCGAACCCACGATGCGGTTGACTTCATACCCATTGACCGGCGTCCCGGTGAAGTTGTCCCAGGTGGCATATTTGGCGTCCCAGCGAACTCCGCTCAGCACATCATCCAGGAAGACGAATCCGGCTTCCATGCTCAGCGTCCCATCGACAACGAGATGCAGCGGTCGATCACGTCGGACAGATCGATGCCGGCGGCTGCCATCATGCGCGGGTATCGGCTGTATGCCGTGAAACCGGGCAAGGTGTTGACCTCGTTGAGCACGATCCGTCCGTCTTCTTGCAGAAACATGTCCACGCGTGCAAGCCCCTCGCAGCCGAGTGCCATGTGGATGGACTTGGCTGTTTTCCGTATCTGTTCGCGTGTGGCCGCCGGCAGATCCGCGGGAACGGTGATCACCGCGTTCTCGGAGCCCTTCTCCGGCTCGGCCTCCTGATGAATGCGAAAGATCCCATGCCTCAGCGTGATCTGATCCACCTCCCCGACGATCAGCTCAGAGCCGTTGCCCAGCACGGCACAGCCGACCTCGGTGCCGATGATCGCCTGCTCGATCAGGACCTTGCCGTCGTACTGCGTTGCTGCGGCGATAGCGGCGTCCAATTCGTCCGCGCACTGGACCTTGCTCACGCCGAAGGACGAGCCTGAACGCGCCGGTTTGACAAAAACGGGGTACGTGAACTCGTTCGGCGCAGGCATGTCGGCGCCATCCAGAACCGAGAACTCAGGCGTGGCAATTCCCGCGCTTCGGGCGACGATGTACGCGAGCGACTTGTCCATGCAGATCGCCGAGCTCTGAATGCCGCAGCCCACATAGGGAATCCCCGACAGCTCCAGCAGGCCCTGCACGGCGCCGTCCTCACCCGACTTGCCGTGCAAGACGGGAAACACGGCGTCGATGTGAACAGCGCGGCATTGGTCGCCGTCGACGACGACCAACCCGTGCGTTTGCCTGTCAGGCGAAATCACGGCTCGGCGGCAGTCGCCGTCCTCCCATCCTGGGTACGGCCGCTCGCACAACCTCCAGGCACCACCCTTTGTGATGCCGATGTAGACCGCCTCATACTTCTGCGTGTCGATGCTCGATGCGATTTGCATCGCCGACTTCACCGAGACGTCATGCTCTTCAGAGCAGCCCCCGAACAAGATCGCAATCTTGAGTCTCGTCATTCCGGCTCCTTTCAAATCTCAGACAATTCAAGAGAGTCCGTTCAACCGTGTCGTACAGCGACCGCTCCGTGTAGTAGGCCGTGTGCGGTGTGACGATTACGTTCGGCAGCTGCTGCAGCCTCAGCAGAAAATGATTGTCGACCGGTCTCGTCGTGCAGTCGACATAGAAGAGCCCTTCTTCACCTTCCAGCACATCCAGCGCCGCGCCGCCCAGGCGACCTGTTTCCAGAGCCACGACCAGCGCGCCGGTATCCACGAGCGCCCCGCGCCCCGTGTTGATGAGGAACGCGCCCTGCTTCATCGTCGCAATTTGTTTGCGTCCGATGACATGATGCGTGTCGGCGTTGAGCGGCAGATGAAGCGTGACGATGTCGCTCTCGAGCAGCAACTCATCGAGCGACACGAACTCCGCCGCTGCCGCCTCCGTCCGCCTGTTGCTGGACGCCACCACACGGCATCCGAAACCTTGCAGCCGCCGGATGACTGCGTTTCCGATGTGCCCGACCCCCAGTACTCCGACCGTCATGTCGCGCAGGTCTTTGCCACGGGAACTGCTCAGCCTGAAGTCATGTTTCTCCGCAGAACTGACAATTCCTGTCACGTTGCGGATCGCCATCAGGATGAGCATCAGTGTGTAATCGGCAACGCCGTCCGGCGCGTACACCACGTTCTCGACAGTGATCCCCAGGTTGTCGGCGGCGCGCAGATCGATGTGATCGAAGCCGATGCTCCGGGTGGAGATGTACTCCACGCCAGCTTCCTGCAACGCGCGAAGTGTCGGCCCAGAGATCTCGGACTTGTGCCCCACACTGATGCAACGGTTGCCGGGCACTGAGATGACGCTGGCTTCCGACGCGGCGTCGCTGTGTCATCGTCGGTATAACCCCGAAGCGTGGACACAGCTCGTTGAACAGGTCCGCCTCGTCCTCCTCGCAGCCGTAGACGGTCAGCCCGAGACCTTTCATGATGTCAATGCATGCCCCGGTCGTAGGGGCAATCGGGACGCGATGTCGACCGCGTCCCCTGACGTTGCTGAGACTGTGCTTGACTCGCCGTAGGCCACGTCTCCAGTCAAGGCAGGGTGGTGTTGCCAGCACGTATGTGGTTCTCGATATGCCGGCGATATGGTCCGGGCTGTTGTCTCCAGCGCAGCGCGTCGGCGCTAACTCCTGCAAGCAGAGATAGCGGCAATTCGCGGGCGATGTCGATTTGGCGTGCCTGTCCGACCGAACTCATTGGCTACTGTACGAACGCCCAGTGTGCGCGCCGGGACGCGATTGGTCCGAGGTGGTGTGATGCTCGAGGGGTTTGGCATGTCGAGGTCTCGTAGGGGCCGAGTCGGCGTCGGTCGAGCACTGGTGCTCGGCCCGGTTGTCGTCGCCGCTGGAGCCACCGCCGTGCCGATGTCGAACGGCGGCAGGAGCGCCGCGGCACCGGTGACGACATCGTTCACTTATGGCGGCGGGCCGGTGGCGATCCCCGACGGCGGCGACCTGTCGGGCAACAATCCGGGTGCAACGGTCGGCGCATCGGTCAGTGCCACGGGCCTGAGCGGAGTGGTCACCGACGTCAACCTGCTGATCGGCGGGTCAGCGTGCTACCGCGACCGCCGGCGCCACCGGGGTCGGCATCGACCACACCTTCATCAACGACCTCGAGGTGCGGCTGACGTCGCAGAGCGGGACGACGGTGACCGTGCATCAACGAAATCGACGGCAGCGGCAACAACCTCTGCCAGACGTTGCTCGACGACGACGCCGGTGCAGGGTCGATCCAGGGGTTCCGGTCAGGAGATCATGCTCGCCGACGGGGCGAACCGTTTCTTCCGCAAGTCGAGTTCGATCCACGCGGGCGTAACGCGGCCAGGGTGCGCCCGCGGTCGCCGGTCGTGATCGATCCGCTCGTGCGATTTGGCCGGCCGGCCGTTTCGGGGGTGGCGACCGAACGGCTCTGGGAGTTGTTCGACGCGGGCGAGTCGGTCGAGGAGATCGCTTCCGGGTACGAGCCGGTGTGGCGGACGTCAGCGCGGCGATTGCCTACGAGGAGCAGTTCCGCACACTCGCCGCGTAGTCGATGGCCGCCAGGTTCAAAGTGTTCGCGGCCATCCCGATCTGCCGACTGGCGCCAACAGCGGTCCGTCGGCAGCAATCTGCCGCACCGATGGAGTATGACGATGTCGCGGCTCAGTAGCCGGCGAAAGCGGACGGTCGCCTGCGGCGACTATCTGGACGCGATCGTCGGGCACACGCTTGGTTCGGGCAACGTGAGGTGTATGCTAGGTGTATGTCGCGCACGAACATCGACATCGACGACGACGCCTGCAACCTCGTGATGAAGCGCTACCAACTTGCCACCAAGCGCGAGGCGGTCAACTTCGCGTTGCGAACCCTGGCGGCCGAACCGCTCGATCTCGACGCGGCCCGTCGTCTACGCGGCTCGGGCTGGGACGGTGACCTCGACGAACTTCGCGCGACACGCACCGGATGATCCTCATCGACACGTCCGCGTGGATCGAGTTCCTGCGCGACACCGGCAGCCCAGTGTGTCAGCAAGTGGACAGGTTGCTCGCGGGAGAAATCGCGGTGTGCGACCCCGTCCGCATGGAGGTCCTCGCCGGTGCCCGCAACGACGAACACCTACGGAACCTCCGCGGCCTGCTCGCCCGCGCTTCGATGATCGCCACCGAGCCCACCGACTACGAAGACGCCGCCGCGCTCTATCGCACCTGCCGCCGCGGCGGTGAAACTGTTCGCAAGCTGATCGACTGCCTCATTGCCGCCGTTGCCATCAAAGCTGGCATCCCGGTGCTGCACGCCGACACCGACTTCGATGTACTTGCTCGCCACACTCAGCTCCGACTCGGGGAACCGTAGACGAGGACATGTTTACGCCGCGGATTCCCGGCGGTATCGGGTACGGCGAGGGCTCGATCCGGCACACGTCGAGCGCGGCCGATGGGAGGGACGCATCACAATCGGCACGACCAGAGCGGTCGCCTCGTTCGGCGCATGGTCACAGCGAAGACCAAGGGTCAGTTACTCGAACGGATGAGGACTGTCCCGCAACGCGGCGGACGCCGGCCTGACGCCGGTACGCCACGATCACACCGTCGGTCGGTTTCTCGACGAGTGGGCACGCGACGCCCTGCCCGGTTCGGTCGCCCTCGCCACCGAGGCCCAGTACCGCGACGTCATCACCCGCTACCTCGTGCCGAGGATCGGCCGCAAGCGGCTGCGCACTCTGTCGGCCCGCGACGTCTCCGCCATGCTCGCCGATATGTCTCGGCCCGACGCCAAACGCGACCGCGCCGGCAGACCCGCCGGACCATATTCGCCGACGTCGCGGCGACTCGCCCGTTCCGTGTTGCGTCGAGCACTGCATTACGCCGAAGCCGAAGGGCTCGTCTCGCGCAACGCCGCAGCGATCGCGCGCGGCGTCAAGCTCGAGCGCAGCCAGGGTCGCACGATGACATCCGAGCAGGCCTGTGCCTTCCTCGACTCGGTCCGGGGCCATCGACTGGAGGCTGCTTTCGTCACGATGTTGACGTGCGGGCTGCGCCTCGGCGAGTTGCTCGGCCTCGCCTGGGACTCTGTCGACACTGACAAACGACCGGCCGTTTCTCCTCGTCCGCCGTGGCCTGAAGCGGGACCCTGGCCGTGGCCTGGTGCTCGACGACGTGAAGACGAACCGATCGCGACGCACCGTCCACCTTGCGGCGCCGGCGGTGTCGGTGCTGCGCGTCCATCGCCGCGAACAAGCGGCCGAACGCCTCAAGATGGGCGCCGTAGCGTCTAGCGGCAGATCCGCCGGCTACCGGTAGACGTCGCGGCGATGACCAACGCGCACGACGTGGACCACGAGTCTGTCGTCGAACACCTCGTAGATGATGCGGTGGTCACCGACCCGCACCCGGTAGGCCCGTAGTTCGCCGGTGAGGCCGACGCATCCCGGTGGCCGGGGGTCGTCGGCGAGCAGGTCGACCGCGGCGCGAATCCGCTGCTGCTCCTTACGCGGAAGCGCGGCGAGGGCTTTGACGGCACGTCGGGCGATCTCGACTCGATACGCGCTCACACCAGGCCGAGGTCGGCTTTGACCTCGTCCCAGGGCACGTAGTCGTCCTCCAGGCGAGCGGCCGCTAGCTCCCGCCGGTCGGTTGCTTCCTCGGCGGCGTCAACGATGCGCTCGAAAGCCTCAGAGTCCACGATCACCGCGACCCGCCGGCCCCGCCGCGTCACGAAGACCGGTTCGCCGGACCGGCGGGCTTGGTCGATCACCTCCGCGAGGTGCTCGCGTGCTTCACTCACCCCCAACTCAGGCATGTACGAATCGTACAAGTCAGTTCCTTCGGCACGCAACGCGAATCCCCAGAGACGAATGCTCCGCCGGGGTGCCGGTATTGCGGACCGGACCCCCCTCTACCCACGTCGCGGCGCACGACGCGCAACAGTATGTGTCGGAGAGACCGTTGCGGGGATGACCTGCGCGGCGCGAGGTGACAGTCGAGCGTCATGTCCGCCTGGTTTGGCCTCCGAGTGTCGACGCCTTGGCCACGAACGTGGCGTCACGGGATGGCACGAGGCGACATCGCCCGTCACGGTCCGGCCAGGACAGCCCGCGACGGCCACGCGGCCGCACAGCTCGGTGTCTCGTCGGTGGCGTGGCCATCGCCGATCATGTCGGTGGGGTTGGTCACCCTGTTGGTCACCTGATACCCAATCCGGACACCGATTTGCGGATCTACCTGGTGCCCCCCAGGGGCTCGAACCCTGAACCAACGGATTAAAAGTCCGCTGCTCTTCCATTGAGCTAGAGGGGCAGGCCGGTGCGCACCCGAGCGTAACGGCCAGCCGCCGGACGCGCTCGGTACGACCGCTGGCGCGCCACCGGGCTACAAACAGTGCCGTGGCGTATCAGCACATCATCTACGAGGTGGCCGACCCGGTCGCCACGATCACACTCAACCGGCCCGAGTTCCTCAACGCCTGGACCGCGCGCATGGGCTTCGAGGTGGCCGACGCGTTGGGCGGGCGGAGCGCGACCCGGCGGTGGTCGGGATCATCCTCACCGGTGCCGGAAAGGGGTTCTGCGCCGGCGCCGACATGAAGATGCTCGAGCGATCACCGGCGGCGGACGCGACGGCGACCGCGAGGCAGCGCCGAGGCGATCATCGGCGGCGGTCCGAGGTGCCGCCCGGTGACCCGTCGTCGGCGAGGACCTGCGCGGCACGTACACCTACCTGATGTCGATCCGCAAGCCGATCATCGCGGCGATCAACGGCGCGGTCGCGGGCATGGCCGTGCCGATCGTGCTCGCGTGCGACCTCCGCTTCATGAACGCCGACGCCGTGCTCACGACGTCGTTCGCCCAGCGCGGGCTGATCGCCGAGTGGGGGATCTCGTGGCTGCTCGCCCGGCTCGTCGGCCCGTCGGACGCCCTCGACCTGCTGTTCTCGGCCCGCAAGGTCGGGGCGACGAGGCCGAGCGGATCGGTCTCGTCAACCGCGCGCTCCCGCCGACGAGGTCGTGGCGGCCGCGCGGGACTACATCGCCGAGCTCGCCGCGCACTGCTCGCCGGCGTCGATCGCGGTGATGAAGCGCCAGGTCTACCGCGACCTGCACCGCGGGCTCGGCCGGCCGCCGACGGAGGCCGAGAAGCTGATGGTCGAGAGCTTCGGACGACCCGACTTCGCCGAGGGCGTGCAGTCGTACCTCGACCGCCGGGATCCCGAGTTCCCGCGCGTGGGCGGCGACCTCGACAGGCTGAACCGGTCAGCGCTCGCCGACGAGCGAGCGGATCTCGCCGACCGGCTCGACCGTGACCGAGGATCGCGCGGGACCGGCACGTCGTCGACATCGAATCCGAGCGATCGCAGCGCGGCCAGCATCACGGGCAGGCGCGCCCGCTCGCCGCCGTCGCGCGATCTTGAGCGCGACGGCGCGGCCGTCGGGGTGCGCAGCCACGTAGATCGCTTCGGCGCCGCCCTTGACGAGGAGTCCGGGGACGAGCCGCATCAGGTCGGTGTCGTGACGGCCCGCGCCGTCGACGAGCTCTGGGTGATCGGTCATCGCCCGGTAGGTCGCCTCTCGGCCGACGGCGAGGTCGCGGACGGCCATCGCCAGCCCGAGCAGCGGGACCATTGCGGTCGGTGCCCCGCAGCCGTCGACGCCGGTGTGCACGACACCGCCCGCGGCCTTGCCGATGTACGTGTCGATGAGCTGCTGCACCGGATGCGCCGGTTCGAGATACCCCTCGGTGGGCCATCCGTTCACGACGCACGCGGCGAGCATCGCCGCGTGCTTCCCGCTGCAGTTCTGCAGGAGCGACGTCGGCCCGCCCCGGATCGCAGCACCAGCTCGGCGGCGCCGCGTGCTGAGCGGCAGGGCCGGCGTGTTGGCGAGGTCGGCCGCGGTCAGTCCGAACGCGGCCAGTAGCCGGCTCACGGTCGTCGAGGTGGATCGGCTCGCCGCCATGGCTTGCGCACGCCACCGCGAGCTGGTCCGTCTCGAGCTCGAGGCCGGACTCGACGAGGGCCTGGGCCTGTAGCGGCTTCAGCGACGAGCGCGGGTAGACCGCCGTCTCCGGGTCGCCCGCCGAGCAGGCGATCGATCCGTCGGCAGCAACGGCGACGACGACGCCGTGGTGGATCGACTCGACCACTCCGTTGCGCGTCGTCTCGGCGATCGGTACGACGGCGCTCGTCTCCATCACGTCGTTCCGTCGTCGCCGATGGGTCGGTTGTAGCGCCTTCGAACCTGGCGGCGCGGCGAGTGCGGCCGTCAACGCCGGCGGCCGCCGCCATCGGCGATTGGTGACGTCCGTGAGCTCGCTCTCGACGACCTCGTGGCGGGAACCCAGCTCCGAGAGCAGCGCCTGCGCCATCGCCGCGGCCGGCAGGGCGAGGACCGCCCCGACGGCGCCGAGGAGCGCGGCACCGCCCAGTGCGGCACCGAACGCGAGCGCCGGGTGCAGCTCCATGGTGCGGGCGGTGATGCGGGGCGAGAGGACGTAGTTCTCGATCTGCTGATAGACGACGATGGCGATCAGCACGACGAGTGCCTTCAGCGGCGAATCGAGGAACGTGATCAGCAACGGCAGAACGCCGGCGAGATACGTGCCGACCACCGGGAGGAACTGGCTCACGATGCCGACCCACAGCGCCAGCGCGATCGGAGCGGCCGTGCCGA
This sequence comes from Ilumatobacteraceae bacterium, assembly GCA_963732335.1. Taxonomy (GTDB): domain Bacteria; phylum Actinomycetota; class Acidimicrobiia; order Acidimicrobiales; family Ilumatobacteraceae; genus Desertimonas. The sequence goes on from CAVSZO010000005.1 coordinate 300,301, forward strand.
TCGATTGGAACACGATCCAGTGGAACAGCGTCGAGAGCAGCGCCAGCAGCGCCCGCGAGTAGAGGAAGCCGCCGGTCTTCGTCGCCGCCAGCTCCCACGTGCGCAGCACCTGCTCCTGCCGGGCTGGAGTGAGCCGGCTGCAGATCGCCCGGCGCAGCGCGGGTCCGTCGGCGACGAGGTAGAACGTGAACAACATCACCGAGAACAGCTGCAGCAGCACGCTGAGCGCGGCGACGGAGAGGCGCACCGCGTTGTCCTGCTGGTCGGCGATGAACTGCTGCACCGCGCCGTCCGGATCGTTGAAGTCCTCGATCACCTCCTGGGCGTCGATGTTGAACCCGAACGCATCGTTGAGGAAGTTGACGGTGTCGCGTGATGTAACGCTCGGTGTTCGTCAGCAGCTCGGCGATCTGCGAACCGACGAGCGTGCCGATGGCCGCGAAGAACAGCAGGAACGCGAGCAGGACGCCGAACAGGAGGAGCGCGGTCGCCGACCCCCGGCGCCAGCCGCGGCGGGACAGGCGATTCACGCCGGGCTCGATCGCCAGCGACAGGAACAGCGACATCAGGACGAGAATGACGAGGTCGCTGAGCTTCGACCAGAACACCCTGACCGCGAGCGCGGCGAGGGCGCCGGTCCAGAACACGATGGTCGCCGGGACCACCCAGCGCGGCATGCGGGAGCCTCCCGGCACCGCCGCCTTGATCGCGTCGACCGCGTCGTCAGCGGCCGAATTCGGCGCAGCCGACTCGTCCGAGGTCACGAGGCGAGGCTAACCACGCAGGTCAGCCGTCCTCGCCACTGGCTCCGTCGTCGACGAATTCGGCGCCGGCGACGACGAGATCCTTGGCCAGTGTCCCCCTCCCGGTCGCGCCGACGACGTCGAGCCCGAGCCAGCCGGCCATGTCGCTGAGCTCGGCGAACAGCTCCTCGGCGATGCGCGGCCGGTCGCGCCGTTGTCGAGGTCGGTCTCGACGTGGGCGGCCTGCACCCGCAGGACTCCCGCCGCCCGATCGGCCTTCAGATCGACGCGACCGGCGAGATGGCCGTCGAGCAGGAACGGCAGCACGTAGTAGCCGTAGATCCGCTTCGGCTTCGGCGTGTAGATCTCGAGACGGTAGTCGAAGTCGAACAGCGCGCTCCGTGCGCTCGCGGTTCCAGACCAGCGAGTCGAACGGGCTGAGCAGGGCTCGCCCGGTGATCGATCGCGGGGCCTGGACTTCGGGGTGGAGGAACGCCGGCCTGTCCCAGCCCTCGACGTCAGCCGGCACGAGCGCGCCCTGCGTCGACGAGCTCGGCGACGATCGGCTTGGCACTTCGGGGCGTTGAGCCGGTGGTAGTCGGTGAGATCGGTGAACGTCGCGACGCCGAGCGAACGGGCGGCGAGCAGGAGCAACTCCTTTCGCGCTTCGCGCTCCGCGGGTCGGTGGCTCGGCCAGGACGTCGGCGGGCAGCATCCGCTCGACGATGTCGTAGAGGCGGGCGAAGTCGCTGGCGCCGGCGGGTGGCGCCGATGATGCCGTGGTCGAACAGCGCCTCCAAGGCGATCTTGCGCGTCGTCCCAGTCCCACCACGTGCCGCCTTGCCGCTTCACCCGGCCGTGGACGTCGCCGACGACGATCGGCCCCTGGTTGCGCACCTGCTCGAGGACCCGCTCGACCTGGGCCCGGTGCGGTCGAGAACCACCGCCCCTCCCCGCGTGCCCTGTAGGCCTCCATCCGCCATCGCCACAGATGGCGGTGCTTCGTCGGCACCAGGGACGCCGCGTGGGCCCAGTACTCGAACAGCTCTCCGTCGTCGACGGCGTCGGGGATCAGCGTGCGCGGGTGCGGGCCGAGCCGGGCGAACAGCGGCAGTTCCTGGCTGCGAACGAGCACGTTGACCGAGTCGATCTGGATCAGCCCGATCGTGTCGAACACGCGGCGAAGGTGGCGGCGGTGACCGCCGGTCGGGCGCGGCCGGGCGAAGCCCTGCGCGGCGAGCGCGATCCGGCGGGCGGCATCGGCGGAGAGCGTGACGGGGGATGGCGCGGTCATGACCCGAGAGCGTACAATTGTTCGATCACACCGTCGGGTACAGGTTGATCGTGGCGTGCATGCCGCCGTCGGCCGACAGGGTCTCGCCGGTGATCGACCGGGACGCGTCCGACGCGAGGAAGGTCACGACGTCGGCGATCTCGCTCGGCTCGGTGAGCCGGCGGGTCGGGATCACGCCGAGTGACCGACTCGCTGACGCCCGGCTTGGCCAGGTTCTCGCGCCACATGTCGGTGTCCACGACGCCGGGGCGACGGCGTTGGCGCGGATGCCGACGGGGCCGTACTCCATCGCCAGCGCGCGGGTCATCCCGTCGATCGCCGCCTTGCTCGCGGCGTACGCGGCCCGGCGGGGCGTGCCGCGCAAGCCGCTGACCGAGCTGATCGACACGATCGAACCCGACCGGGCGGCGATCATCGACGGCAGCACCGCCGTCGTCAGCAGGAGCGCGGAGCGGACGTTGGCGTTGAGCAGCACGTCGATCTCGTCGGCGGTGAGCTCGTCGCTCGGCTTGCGCAGCAGGCGTCGCCGGCGTTGTTGACGAGGACGTCGACCCGGCCGCCGAACGCGTCGAGCGCTCGCCGCCGCGGCCGCAGCCGGGCCGTCCGGCGTGCTGAGATCGGCCGACGACGACGACCGGATCGTTGGCGAGCATCGCGGCGATCTCCTGCGAGCTGGTCTCGGTGCGGGCGATCGAGCGCGACCCGCGCGCCGGCGGCGTCGAGCGCGCCGGCGATCGCCGCGCCGATGCCCCGGCCCGCCCCGGTCACGATGGCCGTGCGGCCGTCGAGCGCGCCGGCCACGGTTCAGTCGTCCGACATCGGTGATCGTGACCGAGTTGATGACGACGTCGTTCTTCGGGCGGTCGCCGAGCGCCGGTCGGCACGTTCTGCATCGCGTCGACGACGTCGAGGCCCTTGACGACCTTGCCGAACAGGCTGTACTGCGGCGGCAGGCCGACGCCGCTCGGGCCCGGAGACGATGAAGAACTGGCTGCCGTTGGTGTTCGGGCCGGCGTTGGCCATCGCCACCGAGCCGATCTCGTAGCTGGCCGGGCTTGGGCAGCTCGTCCTCGAACTGGTAGCCGGGGCCGCCGCGGCCGGTGCCGGTCGGGGTCGCCGCCCTGGCACATGAAGCCGTTGATGATGCGGTGGAAGATCACGCCGTCGTAGTAGTGGTGCAGGGCGAGGAACACGAAGTTGTTGACCGTCTTGGGCGCGCTTCGGCGGCGTCGAGCGCGATCACCAGCTCGCCGAGCGACGTGTCGATCGTCGCGGTGTAGCGCTTGGCCGGGTCGATCCCCAGCTCGGGCGGCGACCTGAACTGCTGCTTCTTGGGCGCGGAACCGTCGAACGGCGGGAACTCAGAAGCCATGGCCGGGCACCCTATCCGCGCGGTGTTCGATGACCGATCGGGAGCAGACATGACGGTTCGGTCATGTCTGGTCCCATCGGTCGGCCCTCTGGGCTCAGTTGCGGGCGTCGTAGTCGATGATCAGAGGTTGGCCTGGCGGCGGCGGCGGCGAGCGGCGTCCTGCGACTCGGCGCCGCCGAAGATCGTCGCGCCAGCATCTGGCGGTGACGCCGCGGACCTCGCGCAGCGGGCCGAGCACCGGACCGACGGCGCTGAAGTCATCGGCGGCGAAGTTGAGCTGGTCGTAGGCGACCAGAAGCGGGGGTCGGCGGCGTACGTCGCGGCGAGCGGCTCGAGCGTCGATGCGCGTCGTCGCGGACCGGCACGTAGCCGGTCGCGTCGGCCCACGTCGACTGCGACTCGGGCTCGCGAGGAACGTGATGTAGTCCCACGCCGCGGCGGCCTCGGCGTCGCCCTTGTCGCGCGACGATGTACAGCGCCGCGCCGCCGACGAGCGCGCTCGGCGTGTCGGCCGGGCCGGGCATCGGCCCGACGCCGATGTCGTCGCGGTCACGCCGGGGATCAGGCCGCCGTCGACGACGCTGAGCACGGTGCCGAGCGCCGCCGACGTGGCGATCGCCATCGCCGCCGGGTTCGTCCGGGTCGGCGAGCTGCAGCAGGACGTCCTGTCCGCGCGGGTTGTCGCCGACGTAGACGGCGAGGCCGTCGGTCGATCAGCGTACTGCACGGCCGTCAGCAGGCTCGACGGCTCTGGCCGTCGTACAGCACCTGGGTCGCCGGCGCCGCGCGGCCGTTGCCGTTGTCGGCGTAGGGCAGTCCCGGCTCGGCGAACCACTGCTCGAGGAACCAGCCGCCGCCCGAGTCGACGCCCGAGTCGAACGCGATGCCGTACGCCGCGGCCCCGGAGTCGACGATCTGCTGCGAGTACGTCGCGGAGCTCGTCGAGCGACACCGGCGGATCGTCCGGATCGAGCCCGGCCGCCTCGAACATGTCCTTGTTGTAGTAGAGAACCGGGTTGCAGACGTTGAACGGCATCGCCCCACTGCACGCCGCCGGTCGTGGTAGGCGAGCGAGCGCCCGGGGCAGGAACGTCGACGTGTCGTAGCCGCTCGGCCTCGATGCACGCCGTCGACGGGACCGACGGTGTCGGTGTCGGCCATCTGCTGGAGCATGTACTCGGGCAACTGGATCAGGTCGGGCCGGCTCGTCCTGGCTCGACTGGAAGTACTTGTCGATCGATCTCGCTTGTAGCCGTCTGGTTCTGCAGCTCGACGCGCACCCGGTCCTGGCTGGCGTTGTACTCGTCGGTGAGCTGCGTGCAGCGCCTCCTCGGCGCTCGACTGCATCCCGTGCCAGAACGTGATCTCGACCGGCCCGGCGGCGCCGTCGAGCGCGTCGACCGGGCACGGCGCGAGTCGACGGTCGGGCGCCCGGGATCGACGTCGTCGTCGGCGGGAACAGCGCGATCGTGGTCGGCGGCGGCAGCGTCGTCGACGCGGCCGGCGGTCCGGCGACGGGAACGGCTGACCCGGTCGTGGCCGGCGTGCCGTCGCCGGCTGGTGCGCTGGGCGGCACCGTCGTCGGCGTGCCGTGCGTCGTTGCCGGCCTCGAGGATCGACTGGCCCGAGCCGCACGCCGCCAGGCGACAGCCGACGGTCGCGGCGACGACGCAGGTCGGGTCGCTCGACGATCTCATCCCTTGACCGCTCCTGCGGTGAGGCCGCGGACGAGCTGGCGCTGGAACACGAGCAGCACGACGACGATCGGGATCGCGGCGATGACCGTGCCCGCCATCACGCAGGTTGGGCTCGTCGAGGTTGCCGTCTGCGGAGCTGGCGCAGCCCGCTCTGCACCGTGTTCATGTCCTCCTCGGTGGTGATCAGGTTCGGCCAGAGGTACTGGTTCCAGCGTGCCGAGGAAGCTGAACAGCGCCGAGCGCGCCGAGCGTCGGGCGCACGAGCGGGATGGCGACGTGGCGGAGGAACCCGAGGTGGCCGACGCCGTCGATGCGCGCGGCGTCGCGCAGGTCGCGGGGCAGCGTCATGAACACCTGGCGCACGAGGAACGTCGCCGAACGCGGTGGCGAGGAACGGGACGATCAGGCCCTGGTACGAGTTGAGCCAGCCGAGCGAGTCGACGGTCCGGCGGTTGACGACGAGCGTCGCCTCGAGCGGCACGAGCAGCGTGGCGAGGAACACGCCGAACAGCAGCGTTGCGTCCGGGGAAGTCGAGCATCGCGAACGCGTACGCCGCGAGCACCGACGTGACGACCTGGGCGACCGTGACGACGACGGCGACGACGAGCGAGTTGAGCAGGTAGCGGCCGAGATGGCCCTCGGTCCACGCGTCGCGGAGCACGTCGAGCGTGAACGACGTCGGGCAGCAGCGGGTTGGCGAGCACCTCGTCGCCGGGCTTCAGCGCGGCGATCACCGTCGTGTAGATCGGGGAACAGCACGACCAACGGCGACGCCGCCGAGCAGCACGTAGCGGCCGACCGCGCCGACGCCGCGGCGGCGGTCTCGAGTCGACGCGTCGGCGACTCAGCCATAGTGCACCCGCCGGCCGATGCCGCGCGAGCTGGAGCACCGACAGACCGAGCAGCACGACGAACAGCAGCACCGCGACCGCGGCCTGCAGCCCGTCGTTGTTGCTGATGATCGACGTCGCTGCCGTAGATGAGGTACGTGAGCGTCGTCGTCGAGTCCTCGGCCGCGGGCCGCCGTCGGTGAGCAGGTCGATCTCGCCGTAGGCCTGGAACGCCCGCGTCGGTGAGCACGATCACGACGAACAGCAGCGTCGGCCCGAGCAACGGCAGCGTGATCGCTCCAGAAGCGTCGGATGCCGCCGGCGCCGTCGACGACCGCCGCCTCGTGCAGGTCGCGCGGGATGCCCTGCAGGCCGGCGGTGACGAGGATGAACGTGAACCCGAGGCTCGGCCCAGACGCTCGACACGGCGACCGACGGCAGCGCCGTGCCCGGGTCGCGCAGCAGCCCGGGCTGCTTGACGACGGGGAACAGGTCGCTCGAACCAGCCGACGTTGGCGAGCACGCCGACTCGGGCTGCGAGCAGGAACACCACATCAGGCTGGCCACGGCGACCGACGTGGCGACCGTCGAGGAGAAGATCGCCCGGAACACGCCGATGCCGCGCAGGTACTTGTCGGCGAGCACGGCCAGGCCGACGCCGAGCGCGAGCCCGAGCGGCACCGTGATCAGGGCGAACTTGAACGTGACCCACGACGGCGTGCTGGAACTCGTTGCTGCGGAACACGTCGACGTACTGGTCCCAGCCGTTCGACCGGCAGTTGTCGCCCTGGGCGTCGCAGCGCTGCTGGCCGAGCCAGATCGCCCGGCCGAGCGGGTAGAGCACGAACACCGACGAGGATCACCAGCGACGGCAGCAGCATCAACAGCCGCCGCCGGCAGGTCCACGCCACCGTCGACGTCGCTGCCGGACCGACGTCGGCCACGACGCGAGCGAGACCGGCACGTCACGGCGCGACGCAGTACGCGACGCCCGACGGATCCGTCGGCGCATCAGAGCGCACGTAGATTCCGCGGTGATCGCGCCGAGCCCGGCAGCCGGCGACGCGACCGTCGACCTCGACCGGGTCGCCGGCGACCTCGCTGACGTCGAGCGCGCCCTCGACGCCTCGACGACGGCACGTACTGGACCGACGAGGTCACCGGGGAGCCGCTCCCCGACGAGCTGCTCGCCGACGACCCGACGGCGCGCCGCGTGACGACGTCCCGACCGAGTCGACCGGCGCAAGCGACCGCCGCCGGACGCATGAAGCCGTCCCGTCTCGCGGCGCTCGTCGCCGGCGTGCTCGGCGTCGGTGCGCTCGCTGCGGCGGCGCAGACGAAGCTCGGCGACGCTGCTCACCTGGCGGTCACGGCGGATGTGGAAGCTGACGGCGCGCAACGCCGGCCGCTTCGCCGGGATCAGTGCGCGCCGCGATCGTCACGCCGGCCGAGCGGCGCGCCGAGCTCGACGAGCAGTTCGCGATCCGCACCGCCGAGGACGTCGCCAAGGAGCTCGGCGAGATGAAGGGCGTGCTGATGAAGGCCGGCCAGCTGGTCAGCTTCATCGTCGAGGCGCTGCCCGAGGAGGCCCAGCAGGCGCTCGCCACGCTGCAGGCCGACGCCGCGCCGATGGCGCCGTCGCTCGCCGCCGAGCGTGGTCGCGGTCGGAGCTCGGGCGCCGACCCGGAGCGGGTGTTCTCGACGTGGGGCGACATGCCCGTCGCCGCGGCGAGCATCGGCCAGGTCCACCGGGCGGCCACGCGCGACGGCCGCGACGTCGCCGTCAAGGTGCAGTACCCCGGCGTCAGCGAGGCGATCGAGGAGGACCTCGACGCCGCCGAGGTGATGTACGCCATGTTCTCGGCGATGATGCTCAAGGGGCTCGACGCCAAGGCGCTCGTCGACGAGCTGCGCGCCCGGATGCGCGAGGAGCTCGACTACCGAGCTCGAGGCCGCGCAACATCGCCGAGTTCGCCACGCGCTTCGCCGGCCACCCGTGGGTGCGCATCCCCACGCTGGTCCCGGAGTTCTCGACCGAAGGTGCTCACGACCGAGTGGATCGACGGGCATGTCGTTGGACGAGTTCCTCGCCCGCGAGCGGCACCGACCAAGCAGCGCGCGGCCGAGGTGATCTGGCGGTTCGCCCAGCACGCCGTTCTCCGCGTCGGCGTGTTCAACGGCGACCCGCACCCGGGCAACTACAGGTTCCACCACGACGGCAGCGTCACGTTCCTCGACTTCGGCCTCGTGAAGCGGTGGGACGCCGGGCGAGTGGGAGCGCCTCGAGCCGACGCTGGACGCGATCGTCGTCGACCGCGACCCGGACGAGCTCGTCGCGGCGATGGAGGCGGCCGGCTTCCTCGCGCCCGGCCACGGGCTCGACGCCGAGCTGGTGTACGAGTACGTGTCGACGCCCGTACACGCCGTACCTCATCGACGAGTTCACGTTCACGCGCGAGTGGATGCGCGACACGCTCGGGCGGATCTTCGACATCGCGGGCCCGCACGCCGACGTGATCGCCCAGCTCAACATGCCGCCGAGCTTCGTGATCCTCGACCGCGTCGTGTGGGGCGTCAGCGCGATCCTCGGCAAGCTCGAGGCGACCGGCCCGTGGCGGGCAGATGCTGCTCGAGTACCGCACCGGCGGCGCGCCGGCCACCGAGCTCGGCGCCGCCGAGCTGGGCTGGCGCTCGTGAGCCGAGACGATCGACGATCTCGGGACCCGACGGCCGACGTGCGGCGCTGGATCGGGTTGGAGGAGCTGCTCTTCGAGACCCTCGGCCGGTGGGCGCGCGAGTCTGCCGGAGCCTCCCGTCAAGCGGGTGATGGCGACGTGGTGCCACCGGCACGCCTGGCACGCCGACCTCTGGCGGGGGCGCCTGCCCGTCATTCCGAACCACCACGCCGATGACGAAGGCGATGCGTGGCTCAGCCCGCTTCGCGACTCGCTCGCTCGCGTTGGTTCGACGGGCGACGCGATCGCCGTGCTGTTCGGGCCGGTGTTGCAGGCTCTGGAGGACGCCGTGAACGAGCACCGCGACGCCATCGACCCGCGGTCGACGGGCCGACGGCGCGCGCATCCTCGATCTCGTGTCCGCCGATCTCGACGACGAACGAGGCGATCTCGCCGAACTCTGACCGCCCGCAGCGGTTCGCCGCTGTTTCCGGTCAGACTTCTCGACGGTTGGCTCCGATCATCGGTCGCCGCCAGACAAACCGCGCCGACGCCTGCGGCGGCGGCCACCGGCCCTCGCGGCTGTAGGCCCACCACTCGAACGGGTTGCGGTAGTACCCGAACGCGTCGACGACCTGGCCGAGGCTGTCGCGGCGGACGTCGCGCGAGCCACACGATCACGCCGGCGGCGGCGCCGATGACCACCACGCGCCGTACACGAGCGGGAAGAGCGGACCGAACCAGCGCGCCTGCCAGACGTGGACGTGCTCGTGGTCGTTCGACGATGCGCTGCCGGTTCGCGAGGTCGCGCCCTCGGCCCGGCGCCGTTGACGACGTTGCCGACGGTGAGCATGAACCCGCGGCGGAACGTGTAGCCGCGCTCGTACACGTGCCGGTTCCGCCGCTCGCTCAGCTCGGTCACGTAGTTGCCGCGCGTTCGCTGCAACGCGGCAACCGTGTGGGCGACCAGCGCCGCCGGCCGTCGTCACGAGCGCCCAGGTCGAGTCGAGCACGAACGCCAGCCAGCCGGCGACCGAGCGCCAGCCGTACATCCGCCGCCAGCCGGCGATCGCGCCGTTCGAGCACCCACGAGGGCGGCCGCCACGGTCAGATCGACGATCGTCCACGCCGCACCGGCGACCGCCGCTCCGGACGCGGCCGTCACCACCGACTCGGCAGGACACTGATCGTCGGCCGCCTCGCGGCGGCCGCGGTCAACGCTGCTGGAGCTTGGAGAGCAGCCGCAGCATCTCCAGGTACAGCCAGACGACCGTGACGAGAAGACCGAATGCGGCGTACCACTCGAAATCCTTCGAGAGGCCCATCTTCGATGCCCTTCTCGATCATGTCGAAGCGCAGCGCGAAGTTGAGCGCGGCGAGCGCCGACACGCCGACGCTGAACAGGATTCCGATGGCATTGGGCTGGTCGAAGAATGCGATCGAGCCGCCGAAGATGTGGACGACGAAGGACAGGAGGTAGAACGCCATCACGCCCAGCGTGGCGAACACCACGACCTGGCGGAACCGCTCGGTGACCTTGATGATCCTCGTTCGGTAGAGGAACAGCATCACGAAGAACACACCGAGCGTCGCCCCGACCGCCTGGAGGACGATGCCGTCCTGGAACGACTCGTACGCCTTGGAGATCGCACCGACCGCGAATCCCTCGGCGATCGCGTACACCGGGGCGAGGAACTTGGCCAGGTGCGGCCTGAACATCAGGGCGAACACGATGCCGATGCCGACGACGACGCCGACCATGGCGAGCGACGGGAACTGGATCTCGACCTGGCCGTCAGGCCCGCGCCTCTCGTCGACCGCCAGCCAACCGACGATGGCCGAGGCGAGCATCAGCACGACCAACACGGACGTCGCCGTGATCACTGCCCTGGAGCGTCATCGCGCCCTTCCAGGTGGACACCGGGCCGTCGCTGGCCGGCACGCCAGGCACCGACGGTGGTGCCCAGACCTGACCGCCGGGGCTCGGCGCCTCGGGCGCGGCCCAACCGGCGCGGGCCGCCTCGAGGGTCTTGTCGTTCAGAATCGGATCTGCCATCACCACTCCAGTCGTGGGCCGGCGCGTTCCGCACACCGGCTGATGGCTCGATGGTACTGCCGTTGTGGACAACGGTGACCGGCAGCTCCTCGTCCCCGTCCGCGTCATCCGAGGACGCCGCCCGACTTCTGATGGTGGATCTGACAACGCGGCGAATTGTGTTGGGCACTCAGCCTCGCTCGGTATCGTGACGGCAGCTTTCGCCCATCTGGGCGGGAGAACGCTCGAAGACACCACCTCTGGTTGCCTCGGCGGCCGTCGGTGGATTGGACAAGGGAGCCATAGTGGCGAAAGATCGCGTTGACCGCGATGACGAAGATCTGGTTCGTCTGTACCTGACCGACATCGGGCAGTACACACTTCTGACGAAGGACGACGAGGTCCGACTCGCGAAGGCGATCGAAGCGGGCAAGGAAGCGATCGAGTCGCTCGACGCCGGTGGCAAGGACGTCACCGCGCCGAGGCGGCGCGAGCTGCGCCGCACCGCTCGCCAGGGCGAGGAAGCCGAGCGCCAGTTCGTGCAGTCGAACCTGCGCCTCGTGGTGTCGATCGCCAAGAAGTACCAGGCTTCTGGCCTGCCGCTCCTCGACCTCATCCAGGAGGGCAACCTCGGCCTGATGCACGCCGTCGAGAAGTTCGACTGGCGCAAGGGGTTCAAGTTCTCGACCTACGCCACGTGGTGGATCCGTCAGGCGATCACCCGCGGCATCGCCAACACCGGGCGCACGATCCGCCTGCCGGTCCACGCCGGCGACACCCTGGCCCGGTTGCAGAAGGCCCGCTCACGCCTCGAGCTGAAGTACGGGCGCCCGGCGACGCTCGCCGAGCTGGCCCGTGAGGTCGAGATGCCGGAGGACAAGGTCACCGAGGCGCTGCGCTTCGCGGCCGAGCCGCTCTCGCTGTCCGAGCCGCTCCGCGAGGACGGCGACGCCGAGCTCGGCGATGTCGTCGAGGACCGCTCGGCCGAGTCGCCGTTCGAGGTGGCCGCGACGGCGCTGCTCCCCGAGGAGATCGCCCGCCTGCTCGCCCCGCTCGACGACCGCGAGCGCGAGATCCTCAAGCTCCGCTTCGGGCTCGACCGCGGCGAGCCACGCACGCTCGAGGAGGTCGGCGAGCACTTCAACCTCACCCGCGAGCGCATCCGCCAGATCGAGGCCCGCGCGATGAGCAAGCTGCGCCACCCGTCGAGCGACACCGGCGCCCGCGACCTGCTCGCCGTCTGACCCGTCCTCAGATCTGGGCGGGGTTCCTCTCAGTCCAGGATCTGGGCGGGATCTCTCGCAACAGTTGCGACGATTCCCGCCCAGTTCTCTGATGGCGGTGGGAACGGGCGGCGGAACGTGAACGCGAACGGGCTCGGCCCGTCGTGCGCGATCACGTCGAGGCGCTCGAACGCCTCGGCGATCGTCGGGGTGTGCCCGGCGGGCACCCACCACAGCGCGAGATAGGCGGTGGCGTACTTCTCGAACCACTCGCGCCGCCGGCGCATGAAGCCGGTGTGGTCCGAGCGGTACACGTAGTCGCCGAGCGCCTCGATCGACTCCCACACCGACATGTTGATGGCCACGAGCTCGTCGTCCTCGACCGGGTGGATGTCGGTGGCGTTGCCGCCGTCGCCCTGCAGCCGCCACACGAACCCCGGGGCCTCGTCGGCGAGCGCGTTGATCCGATCGAGCGCACCTTTGAACTCGGCGATCATCGGGTCGTCGATCGGCGCCCGCAACCGCCCCACGTTCACCTGCGCCAGATGCCAATCCATTCGCTCATGGTGCCACAGCGTCAATCCTCGTCCGCGGCCAGCGACGTCGGCGAGGGGCGCACGAACTGCACGAGCCGCTGGAGAGCGGACGTTGCCTTGGCCACCGTCCGGGAACGTACCCGGAAGCGGATCGAGCGGTCCGACGACCACGGAGCGTAGGGCGCCACGAAGAATCCGGCGAGCGTGACGAGAACCGTGTCGTAGTTGACCCGCCAGCCCGCGGAAGTCTCGCCACGCCTGATCGAGGTCGGCCTTGAGCGGGACGCCGGCGGCGGCCATCTCGTCGGCATGCCGCGTCGAACTCCTCGCGGGCGATGCTGATCGGGTCCGTCGGTGCTGGGTCCGGGTCGTGCTCGACGCCGAAGAAGTCGGCGATGTGCCGGAGTGCGAGGTAGCCGGAACGCAGGCAGAGCGCGGCATAGGGAACCGGAGGCGCGTCGACCGTCGACAGCTGCAACGCGGCGGCGTCGAGCACCGCCCCGGATGCCGTGAGCCAGTGCCGGTGCGGCTGCGGCGAGCGGAAGAACGGGAGTGAACCCTGGGACGTGTGCGACTCCTCGACGTCGGCGAACCACCCCTCCCATTGCCGGAACAGGTCGCTCGTCTGGTCCCCCGACAGATCGATCCGGTGCTGCCGCACGATCAACTTGACCGCCGTCGGCGGGTTGCCGGCCGCGCACCTGCAGCATCGACACCATCAGCTCGCGACGCTGGAACGCGGCGTAGATCGACGGCAGGAACGAGATCAGCAGGGCGACGAGTCCGAGCCCGACGACCGCCTCACCGACGGCCGCGATGTCAGTCGGCAGGTCACGAGGCGGTGCGAAACCGAGCGTCGTGAACGACGAACCGCTGGTGACGAACGCCTGGCGGAGCGGATCGACCCCGAGGCCCCAGAACACGAGCGTGAACGCGAGGATCTCGCACATCGCCCAGGTTCCTGCGAGCAGCATCAGCCCGAACGGCGCGTAGGTCGCCATCACCCGGTCCCGCTCGTCGTAGCTGCGCTTGTCCTTGGCCATCACGTCGTACACCCGGCGCAGCCCGAGGAACACGGCCCGGGTCAGCGGGACGACGGTCGACCGCGGCAGCACGACGGTGCGGATCGCCGACCGCAGCACCCCGAGCGCGAGAACCAGGCCGACCACCACCGATGCTGCACGAGCGACGCCGACCACCGGCGCAGCCTATGGAGCCGGCGCGCCGACGCGATATCCGCCGGAGAACATCGCGGCGACCGTGCAACGATCGTTTCCATGATCGAGATCCGAAAGACCGCGCCGGAGGAGTACCGCGCGGCGAACGCGACGGTCGGCATCGCGCTGCTTCACGCGCCGGCCAACGACGAGGACTGGGGCAAGGCGCACGTCATCCCCTCGTGGGACGAGTCGGACACGCTGTCGGCGTGGGACCGCGACCGCTGTGTCGGCCACGTCGGCGGCTATCGGTTCGACACGCTGGTTCCCGGCGGCACGTGGCTGCCCACGAACGGCGTCACACGCGTTGGCGTGCTCGGCACCCACCGCCGTCAGGGACTGCTCCGGCGGATGATGACCCAACTGCTCGTCGAGGGCGCCGAGCGGGGACAGGTGCTCGCCAGCCTCCGCGCCAGCGAGACCGCGATCTACCAACGATTCGGGTTCGGCCTAGCCGGCGAGTGCGCGGAGGCCAGCATCGTCCCAGCGAGGGCGCTGCCGATCCGGGGTGCCGCGACGGCCGGTTCGTTTCGGTTGCTGGAGCCCGACGAGATCATCGCGACGGTGAAGCCGATCTACGCACGCGCCGCGGCTCGACCCGGCGTGATCTCCCGCCCGGACTGGATGTGGCAGCGCTACTTCAGCAACGCCACGGAGCTCGGCGGCGACGGCGAGTTCGTCGTCGTCCACACGTCGAGTGATGGCGTCGACGACGGCTTCGTGCATTACATGCTGAAGTGGAAGACGGCCAACTTCACCGAGGCCCAGGGCGAGGGCGAGGTCTACGACCTGTGGGGCACCGATCCCTCGATCGAGCTCGCGCTGTGGGACTTCCTCTGCAACGTCGACCTCGTCCGGGAGTGGTACCTCGAGCGACCGGTCGACGACGTCGCCCAGCTGGCGTTTGCCGACCGCCGCTCGTACCGGATCAAGCACATCTGGGACGAGCAGTGGCTGCGAATCCTGGACGTCGACGCCGCGCTCGCCGCTCGCTCGTACGCCGACCACCAGGCGGCATTCACGGTCGCGGTGGCCGACGACCTGCTGCCCGCCAACCACGGGGTCTGGGAGATCTCGGCCGCCGGCGCCAAGCGCACGTCAGCCGACGCCGCTGACGCTGACCTTTCCGTCGATGTCGGCGCACTCTCCGCGGTCTACCTCGGTGGGCCGAAGTGGACGCTGCTCGCCGACGCCACCAGGGTCGAGGTCCGAGACGCCGCGGCGCTCCGGACCGCCGACGCCCTGTTCGCGGTTCCCGCGCGCGCCGTACTGCTGCAGCGGGTTCTGACGAGGGGGAGGGCCAAAGCCCCTCCCCCTCGGACCCCCTCCGTCGTGGCGCTCCGGATGGGCAGCAAAGCCTGCCCATCCTCCGCACCGAAATCCCTCACTACGGTCAGTGTGGGTCACGGCGTACCGCAGGCTCACGACCCCACTGCCCCCGGGGCTGAGGCGAGAACTCGAACGGCAACCTTTGGTTGCCTTCCGAAGCTGAGGTCAGTCGGCCGGCGGGCTGAACAGCTCGCCGAGCATCGACAGGCAGCCGTTGAAGCAGTCGGCCGGGTCGCCCTCGGCGCCGCGCTCGAGCCACCACTCGTTGGCGACGACCTTCGTCGACATGAGAACGCTGGCGACCAGCCGCGCCCGGAGATCGGCATCGGGCATCCCGGCCGCCCGCTCGCGGACGATGTCGGCGGTGGCCTTCGCGAAGCGCTGCCGCACGTTCTCACCCATCTCCTCGAGTCCCTCGTCACGCAGCAGCGCGAAGCGCTGCGTCATCCGCGTGCGGTCGTGCTCGAAGACCGTCGAGACCGCCTCGTTGGCGGCCAGGAGGCTGGTCATCAGCGGCTCGTCAGCCGGCCGGGAGCGGAACACCTCGGAGAACGCGGCGATCGCTTCGTCGACCTCGCCGTACAGCACGTCGGCCTTGGTCGGGAAATAGCGGAAGAACGTGCGCGGGGCGACGCCGGCCCGATCGGCGATGTCGTCGACCGACGTCGCCGCGTAGCCACGCTCACCGAAGAGGTCCCACGCCGCTTCCTCGATCGCCTTGCGAGTCGCCGACTTCTTGCGTTCCCTCGAGGGATTCGACCCTCGTCGATTCCGCAGCGTCGACGATTGCCATAGCACAAGTGTAGGTCACGTCGTGGCACGAGTTTGGCATGAGTGCCTTTCGACAGCTATGCCATCTGTCACTCTTGCCATTTGGCAGTTATGCCACTTTACTGTCAGGTATGACAGACGTAGCACTCCCCGTCTCATCCGGGCGATCGGTCGACGGCGGCGGAACGGTCCCACCGGATGTGTATCGCCGGCGCTGGCTCATCCTCGGCGTCCTCAACCTCAGCCTGCTGATCGTCGTGATCGCCAACACGTCGCTCAATGTGGCGCTGCCGACGATGTCCAGCGAGCTCGGCCTCTCCAACTCCGCCCAGCAGTGGGTCGTCGACGCCTACTCGCTCGTGTTCGCCGGCCTGCTCTTCACGGCCGGCTCGCTCGGCGACCGCTGGGGCCGCAAGCGCTTCCTCCAGGCCGGCATCCTGCTGTTCGGCGTCGCCAGCCTCTACGGCACGCTGTTCGTCGACTCCGGCGCCTCGCTGATCATCACCCGTGCGGTGATGGGCATCGGCGGAGCGCTGGTCATGCCGGCCACGTTGTCGATCCTCGTCAACACGTTTCCTGCCGGCGAACGGGCCCGGGCGATCGCGATCTGGAGCGGCGTCGCCGGTGGCGGCAGCGCCCTCGGCATCGTCCTCGGCGGCTGGCTGGTCGAGAACTTCTGGTGGGGCGCGACGTTCGCGATCAACGTGCCGGTGGCGATCATCGCCCTCGTCCTCGGACTGCGTATCCTGCCCGAGTCCCGAGAGTCGCACCCCGGACGCATCGACCTCGTCGGTGCTGCGCTGTCGATCTCCGGGCTCGTCCTGCTGGTGTACGGCCTGATCGAAGGCGCCCACTGGGGCTGGACCGACCCGAAGACGCTCGCCACGGTCGGCGGTGGCGTGGTCGTGCTCGCGCTGTTCGCCCTCTGGGAGCTGCACACCTCCCACCCGATGCTCGAGGTGCGGTTGTTCAAGAACCGGGTGTTCACGGCGAGCTCGCTCGGCATCACGCTCGTGTTCCTCACGATGTTCGGCTTCTTCTTCGTGATCAGCCAGCTGTTCCAGCTCGTGCTCGGCTACGGACCGTTCGAGTCCGGACTGCGGATGCTCCCGATCACGATCTTCTTCATGGTGTTCACCCCGATGTCGGCGAGGGCCGTAGCGGCGTTCGGCGTGCGCCGGGTCGTGATCCCCGGAATGGTCGCGACCGCGGCCGGCATCCTCGTCATCAGCTTCCTCAACGCCGACTCGAGCTACCTGCACGTCGTCGCCGGCATGGCCGTGATGTCGCTCGGCATGTCGTTCACGATGACGCCGTTGACCACCCTGATCATGGCGTCGGTACCCCCCGAGCACGCCGGCATGGGCTCGGCGATGAACGACACGACGCCGCGAACTGGGCACGACGCTCGGAGTCGCGGTGCTCGGCAGCCTCCTGTCGTCCGGCTTCGCCAGCCGCTTCGACAGCACCGCCGAGCTGCTGCCCGAGGACGCTCGCCACATCGCCGAGTCGTCGCTGGCCGGCGCCCGCGTGGTGTCCGAGCAGGTCGGCGGCTCGCAGGGCGAGGCGATCTTCAATGCCGCCAAGGACGCCTGGGTACACGGCCTGCAGCTGTCGATGACGGTCGGCGCGGCGATCATCCTCGGGGCCGCACTGCTCACGTGGCGCCTGCTCCCCCGCGGCACGTCGACCCCGGTCGACAACTCGGCGTTCGACCATGACGCGGTCCGGGACGATTGGCTCGAGCTCGACGGCGTGTTCGCCGAGCTCGAGCCGGCGCCCGTCGCCGGCAGCTGAGCCCGTCGTTCTGTCAGCAGAATCGGGGCCTGTTCGACCGGTTTCGGTCGGACAGGCCCCGTTTCGCGTGACGCCGCAACCT
The DNA here is from genome assembly GCA_963732335.1 of Ilumatobacteraceae bacterium. Taxonomy (GTDB): domain Bacteria; phylum Actinomycetota; class Acidimicrobiia; order Acidimicrobiales; family Ilumatobacteraceae; genus Desertimonas. Next base: position 317,903 of record CAVSZO010000005.1, read on the forward strand.
GCGCTCGGTAGGGTGCCGCCACCGACACCCCTGGGTCACGCCGTGCCCTCTCTGGGCACGCCTTCCCGGAGGGACCATGACGCTCACCGTGTGCTGGTCAGCCAAGGGCGGGGCAGGAACCACGGTTGTCGCCGCCTGCTGGGCACTCGAAACCGCCGCCCCGTCCGTGCTCGTCGACGTCGACGGCGACCTGCCGATGATGCTCGGCATCCCCACCCCGGCGGGACAGGGACTCAGCGACTGGTTCGAGTCGGACGCGCCGCCAGGGGCACTGCTCGATCTCGCGATCGAGGTCGACAGCACGACGCGCCTGATCCCGCGGGGCCCGGTGACGATCCGGCGGCGGGCGCCGCGATGGGACGAGCTCGGGCGGTGGATGGCGGCGAGCGACATCGAGTTCGTCGCCGACGTCGGGCTCGGCGATCCCCCGGTCGGCCTGCTCCCGGATGACCGGGTTGGCGACGACGGCAAGCGCAGCGCTCGCGGACTGCTCGTCACCCGGTCCTGCTACATCGCGTTGTCACGGGCGAGGACGCTCGACACGCAACCGGATGGCGTGGTGCTCGTCGAGGAGCCAGGACGCGACCTCAGCGCCCGAGACATCGCTCGATCGCTGCGGGCGCCGATCGTCGCCAAGATCCCGTTCGACCCTGCGATCGGGCGGGCGACCGATCGCGGCCTGCTCGCGTGGAAGCTCCCGAAGCGGATGCTCAAACTGCCGCAGCAGGTCGCATGATGGTCGCGCGAGCCATCGACGACCGCCTCGTCACTGCGCTCTGCCGCGCCGCCGAACGCGAGCCCGGCGACGCCGAGACCGCGGTCCGTGGCCACCTGCGCCGGCTCGCGCCGCTCGCCGGACCCGATGACGCCGATCGGCTCGTGCGTGCTGCGGTCGCCCGACTCGACGGGCTCGGCTCGCTGGATGCGCTCCTCGCCGACCCGACCGTCGACGAGGTGTTGGTGAACGCGGCCGGTGACATCTGGGTCGAGCGCTACGGCGAAGTCGAGCGCCACGGCGACATCCCGCCGACCGATCTGGCGATCGTGGTCGAGCGGATCCTCGCCCCGCTCGGCCGGCGACTCGACCGCACGACGCCGATCGTCGATGCCAGGCTCGCCGACGGCACCCGCGTGTGCGCCGTCGTCCCACCGATCTCCCTGGGCGGCACGTGCCTGTCGCTCAGGCGCTTCCGCGCCACGCCGCTGCCGCTCGACGCGTTCGCCATCGCACCGGTCGCGGCGGTCCTCGCCGAGCTGGTGGCCCGACGGTGCAACGTGGTGGTGTCGGGCGCCACGTCGTCGGGCAAGACCTCACTGCTGTCGAGTCTGCTCACCCTCATCGCTCCCGGCGAACGGGTCGTCGTGCTCGAGGACACCGCCGAGCTGGCCCCGGCGATCGACCACGTCGTGCGCCTCGAGGCGCGCCCGGCCACGAGCGACGGCGTCGCGGCGATCACCCTCGACCGGCTGCTCGCAGACCGCGTTGCGGCTGCGACCCGACCGCCTCGTGGTCGGCGAGGTTCGCGGGGCCGAGGTGCTCGGACTCGTCCAGGCGCTCAACACGGGGCACGACGGGTCGCTGTCGACCTGCCACGCGAACAGCGCGCTGGACGCGGTGCACCGGCTGGAGACGCTGGTGGTGCAGGCTGCGCCGACGTGGCCGTTGCGGGCCGTGCGCAGCCACCTGCACCGGTGCATCGACGCGATCGTGCACGTCGAGCGCGCCGCAGGCGGACCGCGGCGGGTCGCCGAGATCGCCGAGCTCGGCGCGGCCGCGCGATCGGCACGTCCGGGGACGTTCCCCCGATGCGCACGATCGTGCGTGGCGGTGCGGTGGTCGACGCGCTCGGCCGTTCGCGGACGTCTGACCCACGATGACGGCTCACGTGCTGATCGGGTGCGCAGCTGGCGCGATCGTCGTCCTGCTCGGGCTCCGCGCCCGGACGCGGGTCCTCCCAGCCCGGGCAGGCGCCGCCAGAGCCCGACCCTCGCGGTCGTTCCCCGCCCGCCGGCGGAGGGCCACCGGATCACCCACCGACCTCGACGTCGCCGCCTGGTGCGACGATCTCGCGCGAAGTGTCCGCAGCGGAAGCTCCCTCGCTGGCGCGGTGCGGGAATCAGACACCGACCACCCGCTCCTCGAAGCGGCCGTGCGGCCGATCACTCGGCAGATCGCCCGCGGGAAGTCGCTCAGCGCCGCGGTGCACGACTCGTGCGTCGAGCCATCGACTGCCCTCGGGCTTGCATTCACCGTTCTGCGCTCGTGCGCCGAGCTCGGCGGTCCCGCCGCGTCGCCGCTCGAGCGCGTCGCCGCGACGCTTCGTGACCGCGATGCGATCCGCCAGGAGCAGTTGTCGCACAGCGCGCAGGCCCGGATGTCGGCACGCGTGATGACGCTGATCCCGCTCGGCATGCTCGGGCTGCTCGCGAGCACCGATCCGAACGTGCGGGCGGCGGTCGGTACGGCGGCCGGGTTGACCACGGTCACGGTCGGCGCCGCACTCAACGTCGCCGGGTGGTGCTGGATGCAGCGCATCATCGGCGGGCCGCGATGAGCACGATCGCGGTGTCCGCCGGAGCCGTCGCCGCGCTGGTCGTCGTCGGCGTGGCCGTCGCGATCCGTCCGATCGGTGCGTCTCGACCGCCGCCGCGAGCTGTCGACACTGATGTCGCGCGGTACCGTCCACCACGCGGGGGTTCTCGTGGCCGCCATTGCAGCCGGGTCCGGAGCGCTGATGGTGGTGGCCGGCCCGGCGCTGACGATCGTCATCGGCGGAATCGTCGCCGGGGCGATCGTTGCCCGGCGGCGCCGCGTCGCCCGAGCCCACCGATCGTCGATCGAGGCGGCGATGCCCGACGCGATCGAACTGCTCGTGATGTCGTTGCACGCCGGTTACTCGCCGACGCAGGCGGTCGGCCGGCTCGTCGCCGATGCCCCGATCGCAGTGCGGCCGGCGTTCGGAGCGGTCGAGTACCGCCTGCACCGGGGCACCGGCTTCGCCGACGCCCTGGTCGAGCTGACCGCCGTCGTGCGGCCGCTGTGCCCTGCCGCTCGTGAACGCGATGAGTGCCGCCGTGCGCGACGGACTGCCTCTCGCTCCGGTTCTCGATCGCCTCTCCGACGAGGCCAAGGCCAGCAGGCGGCGCCAAGGCGAGGCCGCGGCCCGACGGCTCCCCGTCCGGCTGTCGTTCCCGCTGGTGGTCTGCACGCTCCCATCGTTTGTCCTGCTCGCCATCGCGCCGGCCGTGCTCGGCGCCCTCTCGACGCTGCGTGGCACCACGCCGCGCTGACCTGCGTCCATCCGCCCGACTTCTTCAAGGAGCACCCAATGCTCGATCACCTGTTTGCCCGCCTCACGGTCGCGATCCTCTCGCTCGTCGCCGCGCCGGCGGAGGACGACGACGACGACACCCGCCTCCGCCGCTTCCGAGGGAGTCGCGGCCAGGCGACCACCGAGTACGCGCTCGTGCTCCTCGCCGCGGCGCTGGTCGCCCTGCTGGTGATCGCGTGGGCCACCGCTGGTGGTGGCGCGGCCAAGGTCGCCCGGCTGTTCAACGCGGTCATCGACTCCGTCATCGACAAGGTGTGAGCGTTGCGTCTGCTGGCGAGCCGCCTGCGGGCCGATGCCCGCGGGCAGGCGGCGGTCGAGCTGGCGCTGACGATGCCGATCGTCGTCATCTTCGTCCTCGGCGTCTTCCAGGTCGCCCTCGTCGCGCGCGACCAGCTCGCCATCGAGCTCGCAGCCCGAGAAGCGGCGCGCGCCGCCGCGCGTCTCGGCTGACCCGAGCGGCGCCGCGACCGCGGCCGCCAACCGGATCGTCGACCTGGCCCCGATCGACGTCAGCGTCACCGTCGCCGGCGACATCGTCCGGGTGCGGGTGAGCTATGTGAACCCGACCGACGTCGCCATCATCGGCCCGGCGATCGGCGATGTCAGCCTCATCGCCACCGCAGTCATGAAGTTCGAGCCGCCGTGAGCTCGGGCCGGGCTGGCTACCCTCGGCGCGATGGCATTGCGGGCCGACATCACCGAGGTCGCAGGCCGTCCGGTGCTGGTGCTGACCGGGTCGGTCGACCTCTCCACAGTGCCTGCGCTGCAGAACGCTCTGGCGCGTGTCGTCCTGGACCACCCGCAGCGAGACGGTTGCCGTCGACCTCGATGCGGTGGATGCGCTCGACGACATCGGGCTCGGGATCCTGCTGGGTGCCGCGGGGCGGGCTCGGCGTGGCAGCGGCGACGTCGTGATCGTGTGCGGCAACGCCGCACTGCGCGAGCAGTTCGCGGTGACCGGGCTGGATCGCGCGATCTCCGTCACGCCGTCGCTCGCTTGAGTCATCGAAAATCACGAATCCGTCCCAATTCGCTGACCAAGGCGTCGCCACAGCGCTACTCCTCGGGCGGGCGTTGCGTCCCTGGCTGGATGTTGCGCGTGGCGCGGGGGATGCGTCGACGGTCGGCGTGCTTGTCCTTCGCCCGCTGCTCGGCTTCCAACGCCGCCTCCTCGGCGACGAGGCGTTCCAGGTTGTGGAACCGATCGGGGTCGAGCGTCCCGTTCTCGATGGCCTCCCGCACCGCGCACCCCGGTTCCTGGTCGTGCTTGCAGTCGCGGAACCGGCAGCTGGTCCATCAGCTCGAACACGTCGGCGAACGCCCGCTCGATGCCCGTGCCCGGAGTGCCACAGCGACAGCGCCCGCACTCCCGGCGTGTCGATCAACCAGCCCGCCCCGGGCACGGCGAGCAGTTCGGCGGCGACGGTCGTGTGCCGGCCGCGCTGGTCGCCCGCGCACGTCGCGTGGTCTTCTGCGCGAGCTTCCCGAGCAACCCGTTGACGAGCGTCGACTTGCCGACGCCGCTGGCGCCGAGGAAGGCGACGGTCCGGCCCGGCTCGACGTAGCCGGACAGCTCGTCGAGCCCGACGCCGGTGCGGCCGCTCGTGACGTGCACCGGCACGCCGAGCGCCACCTCCTGCAGTTCGCGCGCGCGCCGGCTCGGGGTCGTCGACGAGGTCGCCCTTGGTCAGCAGCGACCACCGGTTCGGCGCCGCTGTCGAACGCGAGGATCAGCTCCCGCTCGAGCCGCCGCTGATTCGGCGGCGCCGCGAACGAGTGGCACAGGAACACGGTGTCGATGTTGGCGGCGAACGTGTGCGACTCGGCCCGCGCGCCCTCGAACGACGCCCGGCGGACGAACGCCGAGCGACGCTCGAGGATGTGCTCGACGCGCTCGCCGTCGCCGAGGCGATGACCCAGTCGCCGACCGCGACATCGGCACCGATGTTGCGCACCCTGGCGACGCCGAACTCGCCAGCTTCGTCTTCGGGCCGATGTCGTCGGTCACGAGCAGCGTGCTCCAGCCACGGTCCAGCCGTGACACGCGAGCCGGGTACGCCGGGTCGACCGAGCTGCGTCCCACGCCGCGTCGAAGTCGGCTCCCCAGCCCAGCGACACCCGATCGACGTGACCCACCACATCGACGGTACCGATCCACCGTTCCCGCGCCGCGCCACGCCGATGTCCTGACTCGGGCGTGGCCGCTGGCGAGGTGTCGCCGGTGTCTATCGTGTCGCCGTCCGTTCATCAACCGACGGGACGTGCAACTGCCCATGGCCAAGCCACTTGTCGTCGTCGAATCGCCCGCCAAGGCGAAGACGATCTCGAAGTTCCTCGGGCAGCGCGTTCGATGTGCGCGCCTCGGTGGGTCATGTCGCCGACCTGCCCTCGAAGGGACTGGCGGTCGACGTCGACAACGGCTTCAAGCCGACGTACGAGCTGACCGAGCGAGGCAAGCAGGTCGTGAAGGACCTGCGCCTCGCCTTGAAGGACGCCAGCGAGCTGTACCTCGCGACGGACGAGGACCGCGAGGGTGAGGCGATCAGCTGGCACCTCCTCGAGCACCTCAAGCCGAAGGTACCCGTGAAGCGGATGGTGTTCCACGAGATCACCGCGGCCGCCATCGACCACGCCGTGAACAACCCGCGAGGCATCGACTACGGGCTCGTCGACGCAGCCGAGACCCGTCGCATCCTCGACCGCCTGTACGGCTACGAGGTGTCGCCGGTGCTGTGGCGACGGGTCAACCGCGGCCTGTCGGCTGGTCGGGTGCAGAGTCCGTCGATCCGTCTGATCGTGCAGCGCGAGCGTGAGCGCATCGCCTTCGTGGCCGCCGACTACTGGGACATCGACCTCGATCGCCGACACGACCCCATCGTTCGAAGCCCGGCTCGTCAGCCGTCGACGGCACGCGGGTTGCCACGGGCAAGGACTTCGGCGACGACGGGCGGCCGACGCGGTGACGTCGTCGCCCTCGACGAGGCCGACCGCCCGCGGCGCTCGCGGCGGCCCTCGAGCCGGCGACGTTCAGCGTCCGCAGCGTCGAGGAGAAGCCGTACCGCTCGTCGCCGAAGCCGCCGTTCATGACGTCGACGCTGCAGCAGGAAGGCGGCCGCCGGCTGCGGCTCTCCGCGTCGCAGGTGATGCGCGTCGCCCAGGGCCTGTACGAGCGGGGCTACATCACCTACATGCGCACCGACAACGTGACGCTGTCGGACGAGGCGCTGCACCGCGGTGCGCGCGCGATCACCAGCCGAGTACGGCCCGCAGTCGTTGTCGCCGGCGCCGCGCCAGTACACGTCGAAGGTGAAGAACGCCCAGGAGGCCCACGAGGCGATCCGCCCGACGACGCCGCTGCGTTCGCCGCACGCGGTGCAGCACGAGCTGAACCGCCAGGAGCTGGCGCTGTACCGGCTGATCTGGCAGCGCACCCTGGCCGAGCCAGATGGCCGACGCCACTGGCTTCACGGTGAGCGTGCGGGTCGGCGCCGTGTCCGCGGCGATCAACGAGCAGGGTGGCCGCGACACGCGAGTTCGCGGCGTCCGGGACGACGATCACGTTCCCCGGCTACCGCGCCGGTGTACGTCGAGGCCCAGTCCAGAAGACGGGACGACGGCGACGACGCCACCGTGGCCACCGAGCGAGAGTCGTTGCTGCCTGCGCTCGGCACCGGCGAGATCGTGCCGGTCGCGTCGCTCACCCCGGAGGGCCACACGACGACGCCGCCCGCCGCGCTACACCGAGGCCTCGCTGGTGAAGCGGCTGGAGGAGCTCGGCATCGGGCGGCCCGTCGACGTGGGCGTCGATCATCCAGACGATCCAGGATCGCGGCTACGTGTGGAAGAAGGGCCAGGCGCTGGTGCCGACGTGGACCGCGTTCGCCGTGGTCAGCCTGCTCGAACAGCACTTCGACGACCTCGTCGACTACGCGTTCACGGCGCGCGTCGAGACCGACCTCGACGCGATCGCCGCCGGGCGCCAGGCGAAGGACCGGTGGCTGCAGCGCGTTCTACTTCGGCGAGGACCCGGAAGGCGAGAGCGTCGACGGTGAGGACCGCGCCCTGCCCGGCCTGAAGCGCCTCGTCGAGGAGAACCTCGACGCGATCGACGCTGCCGCGATCAACACGTTCCCGCTCGGGACCGACGCCGAGGGCAACGAGATCGTCGTCAAGCCGGGCAAGTTCGGACCGTACGTGAAGCGGGGCGAGGACACCGCCAGCGTCCCGGAGACCATGGCGCCGGACGAGCTCACCGTCGACGTCGCGCTGGCACTGCTCGCGATGCCGAAGTCCGACGAGCCGATCGGCGAGCTCGACGGCTACCCGGTGTTCGCCAAGAACGGCCGCTACGGGCCGTACGTGCAGTGGGGCACGGCCGACACCCCACCGCCCGGGCTCGACAAGCCGAAGATGGCGAGCCTGTTCAAGACGATGACGCTCGAGCACATCACGATGAACGAAGCCGAGGCTCTGCTGCACGCTGCCGAGGACGCTCGGCGAGGATCCCGCCGACGGCGAGCCGATCCTCGCCAGCAACGGTCGCTACGGGCCGTACGTCCAGAAGGGCAAGGACTACCGCTCGCTCGACAACGAGGACCGGCTGTTCAGCGTGACGCTGGACGAGGCGCTGCACCTGCTCGCCCAGCCGAAGGTGTACCGGCGCGGCGGCCAGAACATGGCGGCGAAGGGTCCGCTGCGTGAGTTCGGGAACGATCCGGTCAGCGAACGGCCGGTGGTCGCCAAGGACGGCCGCTTCGGCGTCTACGTCACCGACGGCGAGACCAATGCGTCGATCGGCACGTGGTGACCGGATCGAGGAGATGGCGCCCGAGCGGGCGTTCGAGCTGTTGGCGATCCGCCGCGAGCAGGTTGCGGCCAAGGGTGGCGCGGCGCCGAGGAGCGAGCCGCGCCAGAAGCCGGCCGCGCAAGAAGTCGGCGCCGCCAAGAAGTCCGGCACAGCGAAGAAGTCGGCGCGCCAGAGAGATCGACCGAGTGAGCGGTCGACCGCCACAGCTGATCGGCACTCCCTAGCCTCACCGGGCGTGGGACAGTTGCCGCCGTACATCGCCTTCGAGGGACCAGAGGGCACGGGCAAGAGCACCCACGCGGCGCTGCTGGCCGACGCCCTCGGTGCCGTCCTCACCCGCGAGACGGGCGGCACCGCGATCGGGGAACGGCTGCGCCGAATCCTCCACGACAACGAGGTCGACAACCTCGAGTGGCGGGCCGAGGCCCTGATCACGGCCGCTGACCGGGCCCAGCATGTCGCCGAGGTCGTGATCCCGGCGCTGCGTTCTGGTCGGACCGTCGTCAGCGACCGGAGCGTGTACTCGACGCTGGCGTACCAGGGCTACGGGCGCGGCCTCGACCTCGATGAGTTGCGCACGATCAACGACTGGGCCGTCCAGGGCGTCTGGCCCATCGCTGGTGGTGCTGGTCGACGCGCCATCAGACGTCGTCGCCGACCGGCTCAACGACCGGCAGCTCGATCGGTTCGAACGCGCCGGCGACGAGTTCCACGAGCGGGTGCTGGCCGGCTTCCGAGCGCTGGCCGCCGCCGACCCCGGCCGCTGGATCGCGATCTCCGACGACGGGGCCCAAGGACGCGATCGCCGACGAGATCCTCGGAGCGGTGCGCGGGAAGCTGTCCGAACAGAGCGCCGATGCCTGACTCGGGCAGCATCTGGGCCGGAGTCGTCGGCCAGGACGCCGCAGTCGAAGCGCTGGTCCGCGCGTCGGTTGCGCCGGTCCACGCCTACCTGTTCGTCGGCCCGCCGGGTTCGACCAAGGACGAGGCGGCGCGGTCGTTCGCCGCGGCGCTGCTCACGGGAGACGACGACCGAGCGTCGCGCGACGCCCGGCTGATCCTTGCTGGCGAGCACCCAGACGTCCGTGAGGTCATGCGCGTCGGGCCGGCGATCTCCAAGGAGCAGGCCGGAGAGATCGTCCGCCAAGCCGCGCTCGCCCCGGTCGAGGGCGACCGCAAGGTGCTGATCCTCGCACGAGTTCCACCTCCTCGACGCGGTCGGCGCCGGGCGACTCCTGAAGACGATCGAGGAGCCGCCGGCGTCGACGCACTTCGTCGTGCTCGCCGACTTCGTCCCTGCCGACTTGGTGACGATCGCGTCGCGCTGCGTCCGGATCGAGTTCAGCCCGATCGCCGAGGCGGTGCTGACGGCGCGGCTCGTCGCCGAGGGCGTCGACAACGACGCACGCCGCCGAGGCCGCAGCGGCCGCCGGCGGCAACCTCGACCGAGCCCGGCTTCTCGTCGCCGACGCCGAGTTCGCCGAACGCCGCAGCGCGTTCGCCGGTGTTCCGGCGGCGCTCAACGGCACGGGTTCGGCGGTGGTGTCCACCGTCGCCGACCTGCTCGGCCGGATCGAGGCGGCGGCCGCGCCGTTGAGCGCCCGCCACGCCATCGAGCTGGCCCAGCTCGACGAGCGCGAACGGCAGCTCGGGCACGCGCGGCAGTGGTCGGGCAGTCATCGAGGCCCGCCAGAAGCGCGAGCTGCGCCGCCATCGCACCGACGAGCTGCGCAGCGGTCTCGCCGTCATCGCCGCTGCCTACCGCGACGCGCTCGTGGCCGGCACCGCGCCGCATCCCGACTCGGTCGTGGCCGGCGGTGCATCGCATCCACCAGGCGATCGAGGCCCTCGACAACAACCCCAATGAGACCCTGCTGCTGCAGTCACTGCTCTGGTCGCTGCCACCCATCACGGGGGAGGGCCGAAGCTAGCCGAAGCCCCCGCGGAGAGATTTCCACAGGCCAGATTCCCGTTTTCGGCCGACTCTGGCCTGTGGAAATCTTGGCGCGGTCACCCGGCGGGGGCGTCCGGGACCGCGATACCCGCGACGTCGACGTCGATCACGATGTCGTCGGCGGGATCGGGCGGGGCCGTCGCCGCGTCGGGCATGTTCTCCTGAGGTTCGAGCTCTGGCGTCGGGGCGTCCTCGTAGCTCGGCGGCGCCGGCGCGTTCTGGGCGTCGGCGATCCACGTCGCGAGGTCGAGAACGCCGGCCGTCCAGTCGCCCTGCCCTTCGCCATCGCACGGCGCCAGCGTCTCGATGTCCTGCGGAGCCGACGAGGTGAACTCGTTGCCGGCGAAGCAGTTGCCGAGCGTCGACAGGTCGGTGTCGACCGAGGCGATCACAAGGTCGGCGGCGCCGCTCTCCGACACCACATTGCCGGTGACCGTGTTGTCGAGCGGGTTCCACAGGTTGAGATCCGGAGGTCTCCATGTTCACCGGGTCCTGCTTGGTCTCCGCGCACGTCCGGTCCCATTCCTCCTCGGCCGGCTGGTCGTCGACCGGTGCCTGCTCGAGGTACGGCACGAGCCCGATACCGGTCCTGGCGTGATCCCACACCCGGTTGCCGACCACCGTGTCCCCGATGCCGCCGGCGACGAGGATCCCGTTGCCCATCGGCAGGATCGCGTCGCTGATCGCCGGCGTGTCGTCCTGGTTGTTGGAGTACACGAGGTTGCCGGCGATGACGAGGTTGCGCTGTGGGTAGCACAGCTCGTAGCTGCCCGAGTTGGGGACGATGCCGACCCGGTTGTTGTTGAACCGCGAGTTGACGACGTAGATCTCACCGCCGGCGTTCGTGCCCGAGAATCCGATGCCGTTGTACTCGGCGACCACGTCGTCATCACGGCGTTGCACGGGTAGCACTGGCCGATGTAGAAGCCGGCGTCGCCGCTGCCGGACGCGTAGGAGTGGTCGAGCTGGCCGTTGATCGAGTCGAACGCATAGATCCCGTAGAGACCGATGCGTGTGGTCGTCAGGTACGAGCCGCGGTACCCGTCGACGCCGGTCCAGAAGAAGCCGTTGGCGGTGTAGTTGATCGCCGTCATGTTCTCGATCGCGACGCCGCCGGCGCCGAGCACCCGGATGCCGTTGTCGAGCTCGAACTCACCGTCGAGGATCACCTCGTTGCGATCGAGCCCCCGGATCGTGAGGTTCTCGACCTGCACGTTGACGGCCTCGTGGTACACCCCGGCCGACACCAGGATCAGGTCGCCAGGTTGCGCCGCGTCGACGGCCTCCTGGATCGTCGCGTGGTCGGCCGGTACTTCGATCGTGTCGCCGCCCGACGACGCCGATGCGTCACCCGCTTGCAGCAACCCGCCGTGCAAAGCCGTCGCCCACAGCACCAGGGCGCCGATCGACGCGACACCGATCGATTGCTTCCGCTTGCTCATCGCTTCCCTTCCGACCGTACGACCTGGCGACAGTACCGCCCGACGGTCGAGCAGGCGCCAATCGGCGAGCTACGCCTCGACGACGACGATGGTGCCGGTCATGCCGAACGCCGGATGGTTGGCGCTGGCGTGGATCGAGCAGTAGTAGGTCACCTCGCCGACGTCCGTGAAGACGTGGCTGTACGACGCGCCAGGCGGGAGATCGCCCTTGGCGACCCCCCAGTCGGTGCCGACGAAGGGCAGGATGTCGTGGGCGGTGCGACCACGGTTCGTCCAGCGCACCTCGGTGCCCGGGGTGATCTCGATTCGATTGGGCTGGAACGTGTTGTCGATCGAGATCACGTCGACGACGACGCCGTTGGGCTCGACCGCGTCGGTCTGTGGCCGTGCGTGCGGGCCGTCGTCCGCGCACGCCGCGAGGGTCGCCGCCAGCGCGATGGCGGCGACCGCCAGGCCGCGCCGCCGGGAAGTCCGCGCAGGGGTCAGCGTCGAAAGATCCTTCGCCGCTCGTCAACATTGCGGCCAGCATCATGGCGCGTCGGACCGGCAAACGCTACGAATTATCCGCGTCGTCGCCCTGGACCCCGCCGTAGGCGTCGAGCGCGGCGACCCCGAGCACCGCGAGCGCGACGCCGTAGACGGCGCCGCCGATGCCGTAGACGTCGAAGGCGAGCAGGCCGACGATGATCGGGATTGTGGGGCCGACCCGCACCGACCGCCGATCGACGTATGGCCGCACGACGAGCGCCTCGATCGCCTGCAGCGCGACGAGCACAAGGAGCGTCGACCGCACCGACGGGCCAGGCCTGCGAACCGAACGCGAGCAGCAGCGCGGGGATCCCGCCGAGCAGGACCCCGATGAGCGGGATGACGGCCGTCGCCGCCACCGCGAAGCCGATGACGAGCGGCGCAGGGAGGTCGAGCACCCAGCAGACCAGCCCGAACACCACCCCGCTGACCGCGGCATACGCCAGCGTGAGCAGGAGGTACTCGCGGCCCCGAACGGCCGCTGTCGTGGCGACCTGGCGGACGGTCCGCCTCCGATCGAGGTCGTCGAACTGCTTCAGGAACCCGAGGAAGTAGCGGCGGCCGTAGCCGAGCAGGAACAGCATCAGAATGCCGGTCACGAGATACGTGGGCACGGTCCCGAGCGCCTGCTGCAGACCGTCGACTCCCGCACGCGAGTCGTGCATGTCGTCGAAGAACGACTGCACCCGCGCCGACACGTCGATGTCGGCGGCCCACTCGTAGCGCTGCTCGAACCGGCGAGCGGCTCGCGGCGCCGCCTGCTCGAGCACCTCGAGCGAGTCGAGCAGTTCGCGGGCGAGGCCCGACGAAGACGCCGACGAACACGGCGACCGACGCCGAGCACGACGACGAGATGCTCAGCCACCTCGGGATGACCCGCTGCAAGATGTCGACGAGCGGGTCGATCAGCATCGCGACGATGGAGCAGGCGACGACCCAGCCGACGGTCTGGTGAGCGGCGACGAATGCGTTGCGCAAGACGAAGGCCAGCACGACTGCGCCGACGACGAGCAACGCGGCGCCCTGCGTGAACCCGATGGTGCGCACCCGCACGACCGGCGGGCGCCGATCCCTGCAGCGTATCGCCTCCGTCGCCGCGCCCGCGGTCGCATTGTCGGCCACTCGTCGCCAACGTACCTGGCGAGTCGGCGGGCATCCGGGGACCGTCCCCGCCGTAGGCTCGGCGACATGCCATCATCGGCGTGTGAGCAGCCCGAGCGCCTCGCCGCGATGACTCCGAGACGACGCTCGTCTCCGCTCAAGCCGGGGTCGACAAGACGCCCAGCTGACCGAGCGTTGGCGGCTCGACGGGAAGTCGTTCACTGTTCATCGTGATCGCCGTGCTCACCGCGTTCGCCTTCATCGCCACGGTCGGCACGTCGCAGACGATGCTGACGCGGATCAGCATCGGCGTCCTGATCGCACTGGCCCTCGACCCGGTGTGTCGACTCGATCGAACGCCGGCTCAACGGGCGGCGCGGGCTCGCCGTCGCCGCGGTCGCCTGGCCTCGTCCTCGGCGCCGCCGACCCTCCTCGTCGTGCGTGCTCGGTCCGCGGGCCGTCGCCGAGGTCCGCCAGTTCTCACGAGCAGTTCCCCGAGACCGTCGGCGACCTCGAACGGCTGCCCCTCGTCGGCGGCTGGATCGCCGACCAGGACCTCCGCAGCCGCGCCGAGGAGTGGGTCGAGGAACTCCCCGACCAGTTCACGGACGCTCGTCTCGAGGCGACCGCGCGAAGGCTCGTCTCCGGCGTCGCCAGCGTCGCGATCGTCACAGTCGTCGCGATCTCCGTGCTGATCGACGGCGAGCAACCTCGTCAGCGGTTCCGACGCCTGCTCAGGCCCACCCGGCGCGCCCAGGCCGACGAGGTCGGTCGGGTCGTCTATCGCACGCTCGGCCGCTACGTCGGCGGATCGCTGACCGTCGCCGTGATGATGGGGCTGTACGTCACTGACGATCGGCTTGATCCTGGGCGTCCCGCTCGTGCCGCTCGCCGCGATCTGGGCGATGCTCACCGACCTCATCCCGCAGGTGGGCGGTGCGCTCGGCGGAGCGTTCTTCGTGCTCCTCGCGGCCACCGAGAGCGTGCCGGTCGCGATCGCCGCAGGCGTGCTGTTCGTCGTCTACATGAACATCGAGAACCATGTCATCCAGCCGGCAATCGTCGGCAAGTCTGTCGATCTCACGCCTCCGACGACGATGGTCGCCGCCTTCGTCGGCGGGGCGGTCGGCGGTATTCCCGGCGCGCTCGTCGCCACCCCGCTGGTCGGCGCGGCCAAGCAGCTGATCCTCGAGGCCCGGGGTCGGCGGGCACCAGAACCACCGCTCGACGAGCAGAAGCGACTGGGCCTGCTCGTCCGGGTCCGCCGACAGATCGGCCACCTGCGCCCGGGTCACGAGCTGACATCGGCGACGAACCGAGGTCGGACGGGCGCGTGATTGACTCGGTACGGGCGCTCTGTGCCGCGCCGACAGACCGAATACGGTCAATTCGGCGCGACGCACGGCACGCCGTGGTGCTTCGCCGGCTCTGTACTCGTCGCCGGCGCGGCCGCCGTCGTGTCGCCGGCGAGCGCGTCGACGTCCGCACCGCCCGTCGACCGAGCCGGGTGACACGGCCACGGCGACGCTGCTGCCGCCGACCTACGAGAACGGCACGCTCACGGCGCCGGACGGCAGCTTCACCGCCGGATTCGCCAGCCTCCCCGCGCACGTCGTCGACACCGAGAACGGGATCGAGTCGTACCTCGCGACCATCGGCGAGGACTCGCAGGAGGTGGCGCTGTTCCCGCCGACCGCGCTCGGCGCGACGGCGACGTCGACCGCGGCCGAACGAGCCGAGTTGTTCCTCGCCGCATCGGGCTCCGGCATCGAGACCCTCGCGAACACGCCGACGAACCTCGGACCGTTCGGTGCGAGCCACTTCGCGGCGCGGCTGACGCTCGCCGACGGCCGGCGAGCGACGGTGTACGGCTTGGTCGTCGACCGCGTCGCCGACGTCGTCTACACCTTCTACACCGACATCGGCGACGACGACAATGCCGCCGGAACCGCGTTCGTGCAGTCGTTCGCCATCGTGATGGCGACGCCGCCGTCACCGTGCCACCGACCACGCGCGTCCGTCCGACCACCGTCACCCCGGCAGCCAGTGACGCCGACGGACTCGAGCGAGCCGGCCACGGCCGCGACCGACGGCCACCACCCATCCCCCGCCGTCCACGGTGGCGACGGCGCCCGACGGCGCGCTCCTCGGCTTCGACGGCCGCTGGTGGATCACGTACCCGGAGGGCATCGCGCCCTCGTTCCGGGCCTCGACCGACTGACGGGTACGCCTACGCCGAGCACCTCGCCGTCGACGGCGACGACACGCTCATCGTCAGGGTCACCGAGGTTCCGCCCGGGTTCGAGTGGGATGCCGCCACGGTGCCGGCCGTCGAGGCCGAACGCGTCGGCGGCGCTGTGCAGGAGTCCACGCTCCTCGACGTCGCCGGCCACCCGGCGGTGCAGTTCACGCTCACCCCGGCCGACAGCGACACGTCAGGCGACACCGTGCAGTCGCTCGTCGTCAACGGCGGTGACCAGATCTACACCGTGACGTTCGAGGACGGCGGCATCGCCTCACCCGACGCGGCCAACGAGTTCATCGACTCCTTCGGCCTGGCGTGACCGTCCCGCAGAATCGCGGGTTCGCCCGAGCCGGAACGCTCGGTACAATCGCACGGCCGCCCAGATAGCTCAGTCGGCAGAGCATTTCACTCGTAATGAAAAGGTCGAGAGTTCGATTCTCTCTCTGGGCTCTGGATCAGGCCAGGTAGATCTGCATCTTCCCCGAGGTGCTGTCGCGGATCGTGAGGAGGGCGCGTGGGCAACCCATGGTTCGAGTCGGTCGCGGTGGCGCAGCGACGGGCGAAGAAGAGCCTGCCGAAGTCGGTGTACGGCGCGCTGGTCGCCGGGTCGGAACGCGGGACGTCGATGCACGACAACACTGCGGCGTTCGCCGAGCTGCGGTTGTCGCCGGTTGTAGTCGGCCAGCCGGCCGTGCGGGAGATGGCGACGTCGGTCATGGGTCAGCCGATCTCGATGCCGGTGCTGATCTCGCCGACGGGCGTGCAGGCCGTCCATCCCGACGGCGAGGTCGCCGTGGCCCGGGCAGCCGCCGGCGCGAGGTGTCGGCGATGGGCCTCAGCTCGTTTGCCAGCAAGCCGATCGAGGAGGTGATCGCCGCCAACCCGCAGACCTTCTTCCAGATCTACTGGGCGGGCGACCGCGACTCGATCGATCGCGCGGATGGAGCGGGCCCGGTCGGCCGGCGCTGTGGCCTGATCCTCACCACTCGACTGGTCGTTCTTCCACTCCCGCGACTGGGGCAGCCCGGCGATCCCGCAGCGGATCGACCTGCGGACGATGGTGCAGCACCTTCCCGAGGCGATCGTCAGACCGCGGTGGCTGCTCGACCTGGGCGCGCGCCGGGGGTCGGCCGCCCGGCCTGGAGCGTGCCCAACTTCGCCGCCTCCGGCGTCGCCGGCGCCGGACTTCTTCGAGGCCTACGGCGACATGGATGCAGACTCCGCCGCCGACGTGGGACGACGTCGCCTGGCTGCGCGACGCAGTGGGATGGGCCGTTCATGCTCAAGGGCGTCGATGCGCGTCGACGATGCCAAGCGGGCGGTCGACGCCGGTGTCACGGCGATCTCGGTGTCGAACCATGGCGGCAACAACCTCGACGGCGTCGCCCGCCCCGATCCGGGTGCTGCCCGACATCGCCTCCGCCGTCGGCGACGAGGTCGAGGTCGTGATGGACGGTGGCGTGCGACGCGGCAGCGATGTGGTGAAGGCGCTGGCGCTCGGGGCGAGGGCCGTGATGATCGGGCGGGCATACCTGTGGGGCCTCGCCGCCAACGGGCAGGCCGGCGTGGAGAACGTGCTCGACGTGCTGCGCATGGGGATCGACTCGGCGCTGCGCGGCTTGGGGAAGGCCTCGATCAATGATCTCGGAAGGGAAGACCTGTTCGTCCCGCCGTCCTTCTCGCCGACCACATGACTCGGCGCCGCTCCCGCGATCCGTTGACGGCAGGGCGCTCGTTCTAGCCTCCGGACATCGTTGACGAACTGAGGCCCCAGAAGCGCAGCCGGAAGATCGCGATGAGCGACCCGCAGCGTGACGAGTTCCTCGCCGCCGAGCGCACGTGCCGGGTTGCGACCATCTCGCCGGAGGGGCCGCACAACACCCCGCTGTGGTTCGCGTGGGACGGCCGAGCGCTGTGGTTGTACTCGATCGTGCGCAGCCAGCGCTGGGCCGACCTGCAGCGCGACCCGCGGGTGTCGATCATCGTCGACGCCGGCGAGCAGTACGCCGAGCTGCGCGGCGTCGAGATCTCCGGTCGGGCCACGGTGGTCGGCGACGTGCCCCGCACCGGCGACGTCGTCGTGGACGAGCTCCTCACTCCGGAGCGGCTCTTCGGAGACAAGTACCGGGGCGGCGGAGCGTTCATCAACGACGGCCGTCACGCCTGGCTGAAGGTCGTCCCTGACAAGATCACCAGCTGGGACTTCCGCAAGGCGTTCGGCCGACCATCTGCGTGAGCACGCCGGGTCGGGTCAACCCGGGCCCGTCGCGAACAGCCCGGCCCAGTACCGTGACCCGTTGTGGCCGACCAGTCGACGTTCGCACGCGACGCGATGGAGTACGCGCCACAGCTCTACTCGGCCGCTGTCCGGATGACCCGCAACGAGGCCGACGCCGCCGACCTCGTGCAGGAGACCTACCTCAAGGCCTACCGCGGCTACCCCAACTTCACCGAGGGCACGAACCTGCGGGCGTGGCTCTACCGCATCCTCACCAACACGTACATCAACATGTACCGCGCGAAGCAGCGCCGTCCGCTCGAGACCGACCTCGCCGACGTCGAGGACCTCTACATGTATCGCCGCCTCGGCACGGTCGAAACGGCTGCGGCCAGCCGCTCAGCCGAGGACCAGCTCATCGACATGATCGCCGACGATGACGTCACGCAGGCGCTCGACGACCTGCCGGTGAACTTCCGGATCCCCGTGCTGCTCGCCGACGTCGAGGGATTCTCGTACAAGGAAATTGCCGAGATGCTCGAGATCCCGATCGGTACCGTGATGTCACGCCTTCATCGGGGAAGAAAAGCGATGCAGAAGGCGTTGTACGACTACGCCGAGGCCCGGGGGTTCACGGGCAACACGTCCGAAGCGAAACAGACGAACTAGACACGATGCCCGACTGCAACGAAACCCTGCGTGACCTCCAGCTGTTCCTCGACGGCGAACTGCCCGCCGAGGAGTACGAGCACGTCCTCGGTCACCTCGACGAATGCCTCGACTGCTACCAAACGTTCGACTTCCAGGCCGAGCTGAAACAGATCATCGCCCAGAAGTGCCGCACCGAGAAGATGCCCCCAGGGCTGATCGAGCGGATCCGGGCGTGCCTGGAATCTGAACCACAGACTTGACCCCGACGCCCACAGGCGTTGGGGATGTGCCTCGGGTTCTTCGGTACGCTGCCTGGCATGCTCGCCGCGGAAATCTGGTTCTGGTGGATCGCCGTCGTGCTGACCGCCGTCGGCGTGCTCTCGGTCATCGCGTTGATCTTCGGCTATCTGAAGAACGTCACCGCGCTGAAGTACCCCAACCGTCGCCAACAGGCCGACGACTGGCCCGACCGATCGATCTGATCGAGTCGCTGCTTCCGCCGCTGCAGGTTCCCACCAGCCGGCAAGGCGGTCACCTGTGCGTTCTCAGGTGGCGCCGACTCGACCGCCCTCGTCGTGCTGGCCAAGGCCGCCGGCTGTTCGGTGGACGCCGTGCACGTCGATCACGGCCTGCGCGCGACCTCCGGCGCGGAGGCCGACCGGGCCGGCGCCCTCGCCGACGTGGTCGGCGTGTCCTTCCGCCGGATCCGGGTCACGCTGAAGGACGGACCCAACCTGGAGGCCCGCGCCCGGGCGGCCCGGCGCGACGTCCTTCCCTCCGGGTCGCTCACGGGTCACACCGCAGACGATCAGGCGGAGACGATGTTGATCAACCTGCTGCGCGGGGCCGGCACGAGCGGGCTCGCCGGCATCCGGCCAGGGCCGACGAAGCCGATCCTCGCCCTCCGCCGGAGCGAAACCCGTGCGGTGTGCGATGCGCTCGGACTCGACGTCATCGACGATCCATCGAACGCCGATCGCCGATTCATCCGCAACCGGATCAGGGCCGAGCTCATGCCGTTGCTCGACGACATTGCCGGCAGAGACGTTGCTGCGTTGCTGGCGCGGACGGCGGAACTCGCGGGTGACGAAGCGGCTCTCCTCGAGGAACTGCGCCGCGGCATCGATGCGACCGATGCCAGGGCGCTCGCGGCCGCTGATCGGAGCCTGGCCCGGCGGGCGGTTCGGCAGTGGCTGACCGGCGATGGGTACCCTCCCGACCTGTCGACGGTCGATCGGGTGCTGGAGGTAGCTCGCGGAATCCATCGGGCGTGTGAGGTCGGCCGCGGCCGCCGGGTGGAACGAAAGGACCAGCGACTGCGCATCGTCGAATTCACAGCGAGTAGCCTCGAAACCCGGTATGGGCAGGCACGCAGACGGCGATTCCCTCTGATGGCGACCCGGTTGCGTGGCCGATGGGCACTCGGGATCACCCCGCGGCACTTCACGTGGATCCTCAAGGACAAGCTGGCGATCTGCGAGCGGCCGGGCGGCTACGGCGACAACCACCGCCGCGTCCGCCGCCAAGAGGAGATCATCTGGATTCGTGAGAACGGGTTCGGGTGCGTCGTGTCGATCATCCCGGCACCCCACAACCTGCACAACTACGACGAGCTGGGTGTCACGGCTCGGCACCGCCCGTTCAACACCGACGACCCCGAGCCGTGGCTGAGGGCGTTCTACCGCGAGCTCCACGAACTGCTGCGCACCAACACCAAGGTGATCGTCCACGGCGAGGAGGTCGGCGACCGCATCGTCGGCATCATGGGTGGCTACATCCGCTGGGCTGGGCTCATCGACGACGACACCAAGGCGATCACGATCACCGAGCGCATCGCCGGTCGCCAACTCGACCCGTTCGCCCGCAACGTCATCCTCACCGCGACGAAGCTGCGCTGAGGGTTTCGCCCTCACTCGTTCGCGCGCTTCGCTTCGCTCACTCCGTTCGGGCGAGTTCGTGGCGCTCCGGACGGGCGAGCAAGCTCACCCGTCCTGCGCACCCAGGAAGCCTGCCTCCGTCGCGTGCTCGAGGTGTGTGACGAGGAACCTCGGGCTCCCCACTGCCCACGCCGGATGCCGCCTGCGGCGGCACTTCGGCGCTGACGCTAGCCGAGGCCCCGCGCGTCTTGCTTCAGGGCCGTGTCGACGCTCAGCGCGCTCGCCACGATGAGCGAGTGCAGCGGTTCGGGCTGGCGCGCATGGATCTGCACGACGTAGTTGTCGGCCGTGGTGAACGAGGTCTTGAGCACCCCTTCGAACGTCTTGGTGATCCGGGCCACCTCGGTGCCGGCGGCGTCCTCGATGCGGAAGTTCCAGGCCCGCCAGTTCTCCCCGAAGATCGCCGCCGAGACGCTGACCGCCGGCCTCGAGGCCGAACCGGATCTTGCCGATCATGTTCTCCTGCACGATGCGGCCGAGCTCACGATCCTGCCCGTCCGACACCACGACGCTGCTCTTGAACACCTTGCGCGGCCTGGTGAGCCGGAGCAGGACGTTGCCGCCCAGGTCGGTGACCTCGAGCTTGTGGGTGAGGAACTGGTCGAGACTGGCGACCAGGCGGAGCACCTTCTTGCCGCGCTCTGCCCGACCTGGTTGACGAATGCGATCTGGTTGCCATTCTGATCGAAGACCGAGAACTGCTGGTTGAGCTCGAGGACCTTCGCCTTCTGGTTGACCACGAGGATCGGCTCGTCCAGCACCGATCCACCGCCGCCACCCACCGCGCTCTCGATGCCGGCGCCGCGCCATCCCTGGCCCTGGAGCTGCCGGGCGATCTTCTCGCGATTGCCCTCGTCGCCGACCGTGAGGTACCGGTCGACGGAGTCCATGCCGCGGCCGACGGCGCCCTGCTGAGGCTGGTCGAGCGGATCGACGGCCGTCTGGCCCTGCGTGCTCACGTGCTCGGTCCACTCCGATCCGTTCCAGTACCGCACGTCGAAGCGGCCCATCGGGTCCGGGTACCAGTCGGCAGGGTGGGAGCTCATGGGCGACACGCTAGGACGCGCGGCCACATCCGGGCCCTCGCATTCCCCACCTGCCGCCGCCGCGAAATGTAACTAGAAGTAGCGTCGCGGTAGCTAGCGTTGCGGGGAATGGCAGGACGGCGTGTGCTCGTCACCGGCATGGGCGGCGATCTGGGCAGCAGGGTGGCCGCCTACCTCGAGCAGGAGGACTGGGTCGGCGATCTCCTCGGCATCGACGCCGATCCGCCGCGCCGGCGCCTGCAGCGGGCCAACTTCCACCTCGCGTCGACGAGCGAGCACGAGCGCATCGTGCAGCTCGTCACCGACTACGACCCGCACGTGGTGATCCACCTGTCGATCTGGGAGCCGTTCAGCCGGGCGTCGCCCAAGCAGGCCAAGGCGCTCACCCAGCAGGCCGCGACCACGTTCCTCGGGGCGATCGCCGAGTGCCGCTCGCTGGAGTCGATCGTCGTGCGCAGCGGGATCGAGGTGTACGGGAGGGCGCGCGGCGCGCCGACCCGTCCCGACGAGTCGGCCGACATCAACCCGACGTGCGACTTCGGTCGCTCGCTCGCCGAGATCGAGCACACGGCCGGCGACATCGGCCGCCGGATCGGCGTCCCGGTCGGCGCCGTTCGCCTCGGCGGCGTGATCGGCCCGCACGTGCCGAGCCCGCTCGGGCGCTTGCTCCGCATGCCGGTCGTGCCGTTCAGCGTGCTCGCCGATCCGCCCTTCGCGGTCGTCGAGGACATCGACGCCGCCAGAGGACTCGTCGCCGCGGCACGGCGGCAGATCGCCCAACCGGTCAACGTGCTCGCCAACGGCGCGATCACGATGTTGCAGGCGCTGCGGCGGGGCGGACGCGTGCCGTTCCCGTTGATCGGGCCCGATTGGCGGATCGCCAGGCTTCTCGCCCACCTCGCCGGAGCGCCGATCCCCGACCACGTGCAGGAGACCCTCCATCGTGGCCGCCTCGCCGACAACGGGCGGATGCAGGAGCTGCTCGGCTTCACCGTCAGCGGATCGACCGTGGACGTGATCGACAAGCTGTACGCGTGGCCATCGGTGGTCCACATCCCGGCCAAGCGGCAGGTCGCCTGATGGCCCAGGTGATCAGGCTGCCGGTGCGGCGGACGCGGCGGCCGCTCGCAGGACGGCCTCGGACGCAGTCGCCGCGGCCGAGTCGACGAGGTGGCTGACCAGCTGGGACATCGACGACTGGGGACGTGACGACACGCTCGCCAAGGCGGCCGCCCGGATCGGCGGTCTGCGCTGGGATGCGACGGTCGGCGGTGTCGAGCTGCTGCCGAAACGAGGGCCGGCGCTGGTCGTGGTCAACAGCAGGCGGTTCGCGCTGACCCCGTGGTTCGTCGCCCTCACGCTCAGCGAGCGCACGGGCCGACCGGTGCGCTTCGTCGGGCGCCCTGACGCCGCCCCGTTCGGGGCGCTCGCCCGCCGCCTCGGCGGGCTGCTCGCCCGGCCGGACGAGGTTGCCGGCGCACTCCGCGACGGGCAGGTGCTCGTCGTCGGCGCCTCCGGCCAGCTCAACGGGCTCAGGGTCGGCACGATCGACCACCGCTTGATCGGACCAGCGGTGGAAGCCAGCGTCCCGGTGTTTCCCGCGGCGGTCTCGACGCCATTGTCGATACGGGCCGCCCGCATCGAGGTCGGGCGTCCGTTGCGACCGTCGCGGCGGCGCCGCGGGCCGTTGTCCGAGTTCGAGCTGACCGCGCAGCTCACGGCGAGGATCGAACGGATGCTCTCTGAGTTCGGGGACTCGCGGACCGGCACTCCGCTCGACTGGCTCCCGTTCACCGCGATCGGAGGCAGCTGACGTGCCGTACGTTCGGTCAACCGACGGGTGCCGGATCCACTACGAGGTGACCGGTCGGAGATCGTCGCCTCCGGTGCTGATGATCCAGGGTCTCGGCATGGACAAGCACGGCTGGGTGTTGCAGCGGCTCGCGTTCTCGTGGCGTTATCGGGTGATCGCGTTCGACAACCGGGGTTCTGGCCGGAGCGACAAGCCGCGTGGGCGACTACGACCTGTACCAGATGGCCAAGGATGCGGTCGCCGTGCTCGACGACGTGGGCGTCGAGCGGGCGCACGTGGTCGGCGCGTCGATGGGCGGGGCGATCGCCCAGATCGTCGGCGTGATGTACCCGGATCGAGTCCGCTCGCTGTCGCTCGTGTGCACGGCGTGCCGCAACCTGCCGTGGCGGAAGGAATTGCTGTCGGGGTGGGCCGAGATGGCCAACACCGAAGGCGTCGGGGCGATGGCCAGCAAGGCGGCCCGCTGGGTGATCGGGCCCCGATCGTTCCGCCGCATCGTGCCCGTCCTCGGCTGGCTCGGGCCGCTCGGCTTCGGTCGGTCGCGAGAAGCGTTCGCCGGACAGGTCGCCGGGATCCTCGCCGCCGACGACACGCTCGCCACCGAGCTCGGCTTCGATCGACGTCCCGACGATCGTGATCGTCGGCAACCAGGACATCCTCACGCCCCGCGGCGAGAGCGAGGAGCTGGCCGAACGGATCCCCACCGCCGAGCTCGTCGTCATCAGCGGCGCCGCCCACGGCCTGATGATCGAGCACGCGAGCACGTTCAACCGCGATCCTCGGCGACTTCCTCCGCCGCGCCGAGCACGCCTACCAGGCCAGCCCGACGGCCATCGCAGAGCCACGGCCGCAGCCGGCTGATCCGCAAGTCGGTGCGAAGCCGGCGTCGAGGCAGTGGGGAGCCCGAGGTTCTATGTACCCCGAAGAAACTGACGGAGGCAGGTTCTGCCGTGCGGAGGACGGGCGAGCTTGCTCGCCCATCCGGAGCCCCAAGATGGGGCATCGAAGGGGGAGGTCCCCCCCTTCCCCCCCCTTTCAGCAGTCGACCGCGACGATGGCGTCCTCGGTGAGGTCGTAGACCGACTCGAAGTCGCGACCGTGCTCGTTGAGGAACTCGCCGAACGACGCCGCGTCCTGGTCGCACGCGCTGCGGTCGATCGAGCGAGCGTACGGGAGCTCCCACCCGTTGACGAGGTGGGCGAAGCCGCCCTCGAGGTCGTCGATCGCCGGCAGGCGGAACCGGAACTCACCGGACAGCGGCACGAGGGCGAACCACACCAGGGTGTCGCCGAGCGATTGGGCGAGCACCGCACACTGGAACTGGTCGGTGAAGTTCTCGCACGTCACCTCGCCCCGCGTGCCAGGGAACGCCTGCACCCGTACCGGCTGGCCGCCAACCATCACGTTGAGGATCAGCGTCCCGCTCACCGTTCCCTGTGGGGTCATCTGGAAGTCGCTCTGCTCGACCGATTGGACGAGTGACACGACGTCCATGCGGCGCGTGGCGTCGACCGATGTGTCAGCGAACGTCGCCCCGTCGTCCTGCTGCGCCTGGACGAGATACACCAGGAGGGCCAGTCCGAGCACCGCGCCGATCGCGGCGACGAACCGCCACGTGAGGACCTGACGCATTGGATCGAGGGTACCGCCCGCTCACGGCAAGGTCTGGGCAGCCACCACTTCGACCGCGTTCGGGCGGCCCGTCCGGCGGCGTCGGCGATCTCGTCGATGACGTCATCGGTGTGGGCGAGGCCGACGAAGATCGCTTCGTAGGCGCCGGGGGCCATCGCCACCCCCTCGGCGAGCATCGCTTGGAAGAACGCCGCGTACGCCGCCTCGTCCGTCCGCTTGGCGCCGTCGAAGTCGACCGGCGCGGGGACCCTCACGTCGGCAGCAGGGCCGCACACGATTCCGAGCAGCGTGCCGACCACGGGGAACCGGGCGGCAAAGCCCGCGGCCGCACAAGCGTCGCGGAGCAGTGCGGCGAGCCGGCGCGCCCTGGCCGAGAGCTCCATGTAGACGTCCGGGGTCAGCTCGCCGAGCGCGGCGAGCCCCGCCGCCGTGGCCAGTGGATTGCCGGACAACGTCCCGGCGTGGAACACCGGACCGAGCGGCGACAGCGTGCTCATGACATCCCGGCGGCCGCCGACGGCGCCGATCGGCAGCCCGCCGCCGATGACCTTCCCGAACGTCGTGAGATCGGGCCTCACGTCGTACTTCGCCTGTGCGCCGCCCGTGTCGATGCGGAATCCGGTGATGACCTCGTCGAAGATCAGCAGCGCACCGACCCGGTCGCACTCCGCGCGCAAGCCGTCGAGAAATCCGGGCTGCGGGGCGATGACGCCCATGTTGGCGGCGACCGGTTCGACGATGACGGCTGCCACGTTCTCGTCGAGCACGGGGACCTGGTTGTACGGCACCACGAGCGTCTCGGCGACCGCGCCGGCGGGCACACCAGCGGTGCCGGGGAGCCCGAGGGTTGCGACCCCGCTCCCCCCGGCGGCGAGGAGCGCGTCGGTGGCGCCGTGGAAGTTGCCGTGGAACGTGACGATGCGATCGCGGCCGGTGTGCCCGTGGGCCAGGCGTACCGCGGTGCTCGTCGCCTCGGTACCCGAGTTCATCAGCCTGACCTGCTCGCAGCTGCCAACCCGTTCGCCGATCATCTCGGCGAGCTTCATCTCCCGCGG
>CAVSZO010000006.1:0-212441 GCA_963732335.1 Ilumatobacteraceae bacterium
TTCTTTCCGCGTTGCGATGGCGCCGGCACCGGCATTCGGTGTCGTCAGTATGTGCGCGGTCAGCCACGGGTCGACCATGCCAACGCCGACCGCCGAGGGAGGTGGGCGCCGGCCGGCGCGTAGCGCCGAATCGGTCACACGTCAGGTCGTGGTCGCGTCGGTCGCGCTCGCGGGAGTTGCCTGCCTCCGACCGGCACTTCGGCTTGCGATGCGGCGTGAGACGCGCTCAGAATCAGTGCGCCGCTCCGTCTGCATTGACATGAAGCTCACCGTTCAGACGTTCCTGACCCTCGACGGCGTGATGCAGGCCCCCGGGGGACCTGAGGAAGATCCCAGCGACGCCTTCACCCACGGCGGCTGGCAGGCCCCGTTCCCCGACCCGGCCGTCGGCGAGTTCGTCACCGAGCTCAACAGCCACGCCAGCGCGTTCCTGTTCGGTCGCAGAACGTTCGACATCTTCCGCGGCTACTGGCCTGATCAGACCGACCCCGCCAACCCCATTGCCACGGCGATCAACTCGCTGCCCAAGTACGTCGTGTCCAACTCGCTCAGCGAGGCCGATGCCACGTGGCGCGGCGAGCACCCCGACACCGCTCGCCTCGTGACCGGCGACGTCGTCGCGGCGGTGCAGGCGCTGAAGGACGAACCCGGCGACGAGCTGCAGATCTGGGGAAGCAGCAAACTGCTCCAGACGCTGTTGCAGCACGAGCTCGTCGACCGCTTCCGCCTGATGACGTTTCCGCTGGTGCTCGGCTCCGGTCGCCGCTTGTTCAACGACGGCATCCTCCCGGCGACGATGCGCCCTGTCGACCTCACCGTGACCGATCTCGGCATCGTCCTCGGCACCTACGAACCAGCCGGTCCGGTTCGCCACGGTCAGATGTAACCGCGGCCGCTCCGGGGATGGCCGTGTCAGGCCGTCATGTCTCGGCGGGCCATCAGCGAGCGGTGACGGCGACGCACACGGCGGTCGCCCAGTCAGCCCAACGCTTCCCAGAACGCCGGATGAGTGCAACGCGAACCCAACCGAAAGGCACGCGCGGCCGCGAGGACGTGCCGCGACAGCGCGGACGAGTTGGTGCCTCAAGGATCGCGAGTAACCGCTGCGGCATCCCGAGGAAGGCGAGCAGTTGGACGAGTTCCTGGCGAGGGTTTGAAAGCAGTCCCGCGGGGTCCACTCACGCACTTACTCAGGCTTCGCGGTGTCGGCGAAGAGCAACTCGCGGAGCGCGCGCCGTTGCCAGCGCACCCAGCGAGCGACCGGCCACCCGCGATCTACGACGAGGCTCTCGAACGCCCAGATCGAGGTCTGGGCCCAGAGGATGTCGGCCGCGTCGGCGACGGTCATGCGCGGGACTGCAGCTTCTTCTCCCGTTTCAGGCGTGTCGGCGAGGCGGAGGCAGTCGGCGTAGTGACGTTCCGCCGGCGCTTGCCACGTCGCCTCGACGTCGGGGTCACTCCGGCGCGGCGGCGTTGAGCGTGTTCGCGATGCCGATGAACTTGGGAACTGCCTCGGCGGTCGCGTCGATCCACGCATCGAGTGCGTCGTCGGCCGTTTCGGCCGCCCAGACCTTTTCGAACGCCGGGCGCGACGTCTTGTCGCGTTCACCCGCTCGTGCAGCGCGCGCAACAGATCCGCCTTCGAGGCGAAGTGCAGGTAGATCGCTTGCCGCGAGATGCCGGCCTTGCTGGCGACGGCCTCGAGCCCGACCGCGAAGTAGCCGTGTTCCTCGAACAAGGCTCGAGCGGCATCGAGGATTGCCTCCCGAGTTTTCGACGCCCTGCTACTTGACATGCTGTAAAGCATACTCTAGCTTGACAGCCTGTAAAGCACTGCCGACTGGAGGAAGTCCAATGCGTGTTCTCGTTGTCACTTGGGATGGTGCCGGCAACCTCGTGTCGACCTTGGGTATCACCCGGCACCTCGCCCGGCAGCGGCCACGACGTTCGGTTGCTCGGTCACCGTTCGATCGACGAGCGCTGCGGGAGCGACGGTTGGCGGTTCCGTCCGTTCGTGCACACCGCGGACTACGACTCCACGCTCCCGCTCGACCTCGACGCCGAGATGGCGCTCATGTCGGAGCAACTGTGGTTCAGCGCCGAACGTCGCCCGCGACGTGCGTGACGAACTGGAACGCGAGCCGGCCGACGTGCTGCTGGTCGACGCCATGCTCATCGGTGGGTTGTGCGCCGGGGAGGCGTCGGGAGTTCCCACGGTCGCGCTGTTCCACGCGGCGTTCTCGTTGTTCCGCGCCGGACCGCTCGTCGAGATGCTGGCGCCGGCGCTCCCGGCTGTTGGCGCGATCCGAGCGGAGCTCGGACTTCCGCCGGTCGACGCGATCTCGGACGTCCACGATCGATGCACGCTCAATCTGGTCGCGGCGCCCGCGAGTTCGAGCCGGACATGCCGTTGCCGCCGAACGTCACGTTCGTCGGCCCCGTGCTCGACGGACCCGACCTCTTGCCAGACGCCGATGAGGTCGACGTCGACGATGGCCGAGACCCGCTGATCCTGGTCAGCTTCAGTACGAGCGACCAGGCGCAAGCTTCCAGTCCTACAGCGTTGCATCGACGCACTCGCCGACGCTTCCGGCACGCGTGGTCGTCACGACTGGGCCCGCGATCGATCCCGCCGCTTTGCGGGCCGCCGCCAACACCCACGTCGCCCAGTTCGTACCGCACGGCAAGGTGTTGCCGCACGCGACGCTCGTCGTCACCCACGCCGGGCTCGGCACCGTGATGTCGGCGCTCAGTCACGGCGTCCCGCTGCTGTGCCTGCCGCTCGGGCGAGACCAGTTCTTCAATGCGGCGATGGTCGAACGGGTCGGTGCCGGACGCTCGCTTCCTGGCGATGCCGACGTGAACACGCTCGCGGACGCCGTTCGCGGGATGCTCGACGACAACGGCACACGGGCCGGCGCGAAGCGCATGGCAATCGTGATCGCCGGCTACGGCGGTGGAGCCGACGCGGTGACCGAGATCGAGCGCGTCGCCGAGATCTGAACCGAGGTCGACGAGGTGAACACTTGCAGCAGCTCGCGTCGAGGGCTCGAGAGCAGTCCCGCTAGGTCCACAACGATGTCGGCGGCACAACCTCGAACCGACTGTGTGAGTGTGTGTGTGTGTGTGTGTGTGTCGCGCGCGCGCGCGATCGTGCAGCCGTCCCCGACCGGCGACGTCGGCCACGCGCCCGCACGCTGCGCCTCGCGCGTTCTGAGACACCAGCGGCGTCGTCGAGCGCGGCCCGCCATCGGGGGCTCAACACCAGAACTCGTTGCCATCGGGATCGGCCATGACCGCCGCGGAATCGACGATCGCCCTGGCCGAGGTGAAGAAGCGGCCGCCTCGCCGGCACGAAGGAAAACCAGACGGTCTACCTTGGCTCGACCGATACCGTCGTCGGGCGGAGCAGGGGACTCGACGATGCGAAGTCCCCGCTGCCGTCGCGACAACGGATCTGTCGAGCAGGCTGACCGAGGTCCTTCGCATCGTGCCGGCGAAGCGGCCGCCTTCGACCTCGGCCAAGGGCGACGTCTGTTGGCGCCCCCGCTAGCAATTGATCGCGGGCGACCCGGTATCCGATCTCCATCTGCTGCCAGCCAGGCGTCACGCCGACGATCGTGGCTCGTGCGTCGACGTTCACATGGTCGAATGGCACGTAGTAGATGCGCAGGCGACCATCCTGGTGGAGCAGGAAACGCTCCGAGCACAGCGTCTCGCGAGCCAGCGGGTCGGGAAGATCACGGATGAGCGGCGCAAGCTGCGCGAAGTACGCCGCGGGTTCGACAAGTTCAGTCGTTGCAGCGCTCGGAACCTTGCTTTCTCGTCCATGCCCTAGCGTCCGCTAGTTGGCGAGCGGAGAAGCATATGGCGACTCGGCAGAACGGTGCGAAGGCTCGGCCGGTGCTAGGGATGGTGCCCACGAAAGAACTGCGGGTCCTCGGGCCAGTTCAACTACTGCGGTTGTTGCACTCGCAACGAGATGCCGTTCGGGCGCGGTTGTCTTGCGGTGGCTGGCGTGATTCGGTGTTGTCGTTCGGGGCGGGCGGGTCTCCTATGGCAGATTGGCGGCGCGCCTCGAGATCGACCGGATGCTCGCGGCGAGTGCTGGGTGATGCGACACCTCGGCGAGGCGCCGCAACGTCGTTCCTCGACGCGACAAGGCTCGGCGTCAGCCCAGCCGCTGGGAACATTCGGCCAACGTGCGGCGTTCTATTGAACGCCATGCGAACTCTTCTGCTTGCTTTCCTTCAGATCTATCTCGTCGTGCTCATCGCCAGGGCACTTCTGTCTTGGTTCCCGATCCGACCGGGCACTACCGTCGCGACCCTCCACAGTGGACTCGTAACCGTTACCGAACCGGTGCTGGCTCCTGTCCGCCGGGTTATCCCCCACGCCGGCGGGTTCGACCTGTCGTTCCTCGTGGTGTTCTTCGGCATTGTGATCTTGCGCGTGTTGATCGCGAGCGGCTAGCGGGAGCCACCGCCCGGGCCCCAGGCGCGGCGTCCTCCTAGAGGATGCGGGTAGCCGCGGGGAGCGACCTCGTGCGTGCGTCAAGCGGCGGTCTTCCGACGCTGCATCGGTCCGTTGGCTCGTCCGCGCAACTCGAGCCGACGGGGGCTTCGGAGGTGCCGATAGCGCGCCCGTCGTCGTCGTCGTTCAGTTGGCGTGTTCGGGAGCCGCCGCGACGCGAGTCACGTCGCATCGGGATGCTCAGCGTGCTACGTGGGGACGAGACCCTGGGGGCAGGCGGTGGGGGAATCCAGCGACACCCAATTGCCTTGATCCGGACAATGCCGCGAACAAACATGATCTCGCAGAACTCCGCGTCATTAGACGCTGTGACGTCGCTCGGGGCCGAACGAGCCGTCGGGTCAGAGCTTGTAGCCGATCGTGCGGAGCAGCTGCTTGCGATCGATGACGTCGGCATCGGTCTCGGTCCCGGCGGGCACGAGCCCGTCGACAACGCCGACGATGCCTCGGCCGAGGTCGGTCTCGGCGACAATGATCTCGACCGGGTTGGCCGTGGCGCAGAAGATGCCGCAGACCTCCGGCACCTGCTTGAGCTGGTTGAGCACGTTCACGGGATAGCCGTCGCGCAGAAACACGAAGAACGAGTGGCCCGCGCCCACGGCGAGGGCGTTCGTGGTGGCCAGCTCGACGAGAGCGTCGTCGTTGCCCGAGCGGCGGACGAGGCACGGGCCCGACGCCTCGCAGAACGCGACACCAAAGCGGAGCGACGGGCTCACCCCGACGAGCGCCTCGTGGACGTCCTCAACCGTCTTGATGAAGTGGGCCTGCCCCACGATCACGTTCATGTCGTCGGGCTTGTCGATCGGGACGATGTGAAGCTCCACGATGACCTCCTCTCACCACGCCAGCACCGATGGTTGCGCCTAGGTTCGCGCAACCGACTGAGCCGCTCGGCATGACAGCACGCGGAGATGCCTGAATTAGGGCGCGACCTAGCGCGGTGTCATGGTCGTCGTTCGGTAGGTACGTTCGGGCGCTTCGATAACGTCGAGGGAGGTGGCGACCTCACGGAGCCGGCCGAATTTGATCCCCGATCGTGCACCGCTCTTGCGGGCGAGGGGCGGGCTTGGACCGCTCAAGCCGCGCCAGGTCAACCTGTTCATCGAACTGGCCGTCGTGGCCGCGCTCGGTACCGGGCTGGCGTCGTGGGTGCTCGGCGACGGGTGGAGCGGCTGGTTCGTCGTTGCCCACAGTGTCATCGGGCTGTCGCTGCTCGTCGTCGTGCCGGCAAAGGTGCGCGGCTCGGTGGCTACCGGATTCCGTCGGCGTCGACGAAACCGGTGGATCTCGGCTGGGTTCGGGATGCTCGTTCTCTCCACTGTCGCGCTCGGCGTGATGCACGCCACCGGTGTTTGGTTCGGCGTCGGCTACTGGTCAGCACTGTGGACCCACACGCTGTTCGCGTTCCTGCTTGTCCCGTTGTTCGTGTGGCACGTCGTGACGCGGCCGGTGCGGCCCCGCGCCGCCGACCTCAACCGGCGTGCGCTGCTGCGCGGCGGCCTGGTGATCGGCGCCGCCGCCGCCGCCTACACTGCTCAGGAGTCGATGACGCGTCTGACCGGGCTGGCCGGCAGTAGCCGGCGGTTCACCGGCTCGCACGAGGTTGCGTCTCATCATCCCGCCGAGATGCCAACGGTGATCTGGTTCAACGATCGGCGTCCCGACCACGTCGATGCCGAGACATGGCCGCTCCTGATCGCCGGCCAGCCGATGACGATTGACTCGCTGCGAGCTCGTGCCCAACCCGTCGTCGCCACGCTGGACTGCACCGGCGGGTGGTGGAGCGAGCAGTCATGGGATGCCGTTCCGCTCAGCGACCTGCTCCCGCACCCGACCGGCAGCAGCGTCAGGGTGCAGTCCAAGACCGGCTACGACCGCCTGTTCGCCAACGACACCCTCGATGACCTCTACCTCGCAATCGGCTACGGCGGCGAGCCCCTCCGCCCCGGCCACGGCGCACCAGTCCGACTGATCGCCCCCGGCCGCCGGGGACCGTGGTGGGTCAAATGGGTCACCAGCGTCGAGCCCGACGACCGACCATCGTGGCTGCAGCTACCACTCCCACTCACCTGAATCACCAAGACGGCCGACACCGCGCACGATCATGCCGATCGGTGCGTTGCGCAATGGCACGATGGCCGGCGCTCGGTACCGACATTCGGGAGTTGGTTCCGGTCGGTGTCGGTTGACCCCTGCCGGCGACACCCCCAATCTGGGTGTCATGAGTCGCACTCCTCGATCTGGCCGTGGTGATTCCCGCTTGAGGGAGTCCGGGACGCCCAGCTCGCGATAGGGCGTGGAGATGACACCAGTGGAGCGAGTCGCAGCAGCCAGCGACCGCTGGGGCGACGGCGAGGTCGTACTCCGCTGCATCCGGCTCCTCGGGCAGCCGCCGGGCGCGGTTCCGAAGGGCGGCGAGCTTGAGCTGGCGTTGGTTCTCGGTGGACTCCGCGACCGGGACTGGTTCGCTGGCGGCAAGCCGCCCGGGCACCGCTACTGGGCGCGGGTGTGGGCGGCGCGGGCGATGCGCTACGTGTGGGACGACTCGGCCGCGCCGACCGTTCTCGCTGCACTCGGCGACGAGCATTGGCGGGTCCGCGAGATGGCCGCCAAGGTTGTCGGTGACCGCGAGATCGGCGAGGCCGCTGACCGGCTCAGGCTGTTGCTGGTTGGCGACGACGTGCCCGGGTCCACGCCGCCGCGGCCCGCGCACTTGGCATCGTCGGCGAGGGCGAGCACAGCGACGCGCTACGAACGGCGACGGCAGACGCCGACGGCACGGTCGCCCGGGCGGCCACGACCGCGCTCCGGACGCTCTCTCACCGGCTCGATCGCCCGCTGTGAGATCACCTCCATGACCCACGGTCACACGGGACGAACCCGAAACTACTTGCACACGCAACTATATGCCGTTCTGGGTGCGCCCTTTCGGCGTGGACCACGTCGTTCGGTCGCGTCGTTAGGTGTCGGGCTCGTGGGCCTTCTGTCGGGTTGCTGGAGCGGTCTTGACGGACAGGTCACGGGCGTTGGAGGTGAGCGGAGCACCATGTCGTCCACATCGAGGGCGGTGTCACCGGTCCCGGGCACGGGCAACCGCCGTCGCGGATGATCTCCGCGGTGTGCGCGGCGGCGTCGTGATTGGTGCAGGTCTCCGTGCTCGGGGCCGGGACTTCAATCGCGGCCGGGCGAAGGCGAGGTCCTTGATCGGCGACCTGTTACCCGTCGGCGGTGGTTGGCGGCGTCGTCCCTTCCATGTCGTCGTCGGCTGGGCCGGGACCCGTCACAGGTCGAGGGCAGCTCCCCGAGTTCCGCTAGTGAGATCGGGGTTTCGGCGGCCGGGTCGATCCTGAGCAGGGCGCCCTGTTCGGCGCCGGCGTCGGGTGCGAAGGCCGGGTAGGCGACGTGCAATGCCCCGTCCGGGTCGAACCCGAGGGTGACCGGGTAGGCGACGTCGGTGAGCACTTCGTCGAGGCCGTCTGGCCCGTTCTGGCGCACGACCCGGCCGCTGCCGGGGCTCAGGAAGGGCTCGGTGTCCAGATTGCCCGTCGCCATCTCCGCCGCGTAGAGCGTGCCGTCCGGCCCCATCACGACGTCGGTGACCGCGGTCAGGCCGGTCCAGTGGTCGCTGACCGTCCCGTCGGGGGTGACCTTGACGACCTTGGAGGCGCCGTCGGCGTAGGGCGGTGTGGTCTCGAAGCCGACGTAGGCGTTGCCCTCGCCGTCGACGGCGATGCCGGTCGGGACCAGGTGCCCCACCGAAAGGTCGGCGACCATGGTGATCTCTCCGGCCGGGGTGACCCGCAGCAGTTGCCCGCCGACCGCCTCGGACAGCAGCAGCGCGTCGCCGGCGGCCTCGAGATCGAACAGCGAGCCATCGGAGTTGTAGTCGGGGGCGATGAACTCGGGCGGGTTGTCCGGCAGCCAGTTGGTCAGGTCCGCCACCATCGTCATCGTGGCGTCGTCGTTGAGCAGGAAGACACCGCTGAACGACGACGGCGACAGCCAGGTCGGCCCGGCACCACTGACGAGCACGTAGAGCTCGTCACCCAGGAAGGCGACGTCCATCGCCCCCCACACCCAGCCTGGTTCCACCCAGTGCGCCGAGACCAGGCCCGACACGACAGGCGTGGCGCAGCCGTCGGCCACGGTCGCCACCGACGACGACAAACCAAGCTCGAGGGTGAAGCCCTCGGCGACCTCGATCCGGGTTTCCCCTCCCGACCCCGCCAACGCCATGTAGAGCGAGCCGTCCGGGCTCCAGGCGAACCCGCGGGGGCTGGTCAGCCCGGCGGCGACGACCTCCACGCCGGCGGGGAGGCCCGCAGCGCTGGCCTGCGGGGCGTGCGAAACGGCCGGGGCGACCCCGGCAACAGCGAGTGTGACTAGCGGCCACACGATCCTGCGGGCAAACATCGCATCTCCTGATCTGTGAGGGACCCCGGGTCAATCGGGTCCGAGTTGATCTGCTTCGATACCTACTGGTCTGAAGGCAAGAACGCCAGCGATCACCGGAGCCTCGATGCTCCGGGACATGTCCACCATCCCCTGCTCAGAGCCCTCGCCGATCGAGTCTCATGCCGGCGAAGCAATGCGTCAATCCAAATTTCGACACGGCGGGCCACCCCGTTCCTCCGGTTCCGCTGCTCGCGTCACCGCCGGTTCAAGTGCCACAGTCGCCCCCCACAATCGCTATCCCTGCGCAACTGACAGGGGATGGTTGCATACGCAACGACATGCCGTTTGGCATCGATTGCTCCAGCGTTGGAGGCGTCGTTATGCGTGATCGTTCGGCGCTGGTCCTCGATTCCGGTTTCAGCGGGTTCAGCTCGCCTGGACGTACCGGTGGTTCGCTCTACCGTGGGCCGATGCCAAGACCTCCCGGTACTCCAGAGACCGCGCTTGCGACGGTGCGTCGCTACTGCGCCCACAAGGTCCCCCACGAGTATCGCCACGAGCTGCTCGTCGAGTGCGCAGCAAGAGGCAGGAGCATCACCATCTACGATTGTCGGCCACCGTGGGATCCACAGCTCGGTGGCGAGTGGTCCCGTCGACCAGTCGCTCAGCTTCGCTTCGACCCCGCCGACTATCACTGGACGCTGTTCTGCGCAGACCGCCACAGCCGCTGGCACAACTACAGCCTGATCGACCCGACACCCCGAATCGCCGACCTGCTCAACGAGATCGACGCCGACCGCACCGGGATCTTCTGGGGCTGAACGCCCGGCGAACGCTCGATCGCTTGCGCACACTCGGCACCCCCGAAAGTTGCATGCGCAATGAAATGCCAGCATCGTTATGCGCCTTCGTTCTCGAGCTCGACCACGACATTCGGTCGCGATATTCGGCGCATGCGTCCTCGACCGGCATTTCGAGGACGCGGTTCGGTTGGGCGAACTGAGCGTTTCCGGACGCGTGGTGCGGGACGCTGCCAGCTGGGGTCGGGTGTGCTGGGTTTCGAGATTGTCGCGACTGACGCCTTCCACGACGAGGACGTCGATCGGCTGTTGGGTTTGGTCGCGCCCGGTCTGCTGAGGTCGTGTCGACGGCGCGCTCCTGGCTCGAGTAGGGGGAGGGGTGGTTACGGCGGCCCGGGCGCGCCGATCTCGGCGGCGCCACGTCCCGTTTCCGAGACGCAGCCCCGCCGAGATCGGACAATGGCGGTCGCTGGTTGAGTGTTATTCCGTGACGATCGCTTTGAGTACGTCGAGTTTGGCTGCTCGACGGGCCGGCATCACCGCTGCCATTGCCCCGGCGATGGCGGCGATGACGGTGACGACTGCGAGGCTGCCGACTGGCACGGTGAGGGTGTCGATGCCTTCGTCGGCCATCGCCCGGACGGTCGCCCAGCCGAAGAACGTACCGATGGCCAACCCGAGGGTGGTGCCGAACACGGCGATGATGATCGACTCCCAGCGGACCGTGGAACGGACTTGCGACCGGCTCATGCCGACGGCCCGGAGCAGTCCGAGCTCGCGGGTCCGCTCGAAGATCGACAGCGCCAGGGTGTTGGCGATGCCGAGCAGGGCGATGACGACGGCGAGCATCAGCAGGGCGTAGAACATTCCGAGCATCGTGTCGATCTCGGTGCTGACGACGTCGAGGAAGGCGTCCTTGTCGAGTACGTCGGCCGACGCGTAGGCGGCAGCGACGCCGGTGATCGCCGACTCGTCGCCAGAGACGTAGATCCGGTAGTCGAGCTCGTCGGCCCCGTTCGCTCGTAGGGCGTCGAGGTCGACGAACATCGAGCCGACCCAGTCGGTGCCGCTGGTGTAGATCGCCTCCACCACGAACGTGGTGTCGCCACTCGGGAAGGTCGCCGGGACGGTCGAGCCGATCGTCCAGCCCTGCTCGGCGGCGTGTTCGGCCGACACGGCGATGCCGTCGGCTCCGAGCGAGTCGAGGTCACCGTCGACTGAACCGAGCACGAACACCTCGTTGACGGTCGTGGCGTCGAAGGCGAAGAACGGATCCGTCGCTGAACCGTCGATGATCGCCGGGCTCATCCGGCTCTGGTTGACGACGTCGACGCCTGGCGTGGAGCGCAGCTCGTCGGCCAGGTCGGGGCTGAGCCCGGACATGGTGTCGGACCCGCCGGCCTGCACGATGTGGGTGCCGGTGAACTCGGTCTCCAGCGAGCCGGCCATCGACGTCTTCGCCGAGGCGGCGAACACGGTCATGAAGCCGACCAGCGCGACGCCGATCATCAGCGACGCTGCTGTGCGTGCGGTCCGCTTCGGGTTCCGCGTCGCGTTGCGGGTGGCGAGCTCGCCGCTGAGCCCACGTATCCGCAGCGGCAGTCCGAACACCGTGGCGACGGGTCGGGCGAGCACGGGTGCGAGGACGACCATTCCGGCGAATGTCGCCAGCACACCGACGCTGACGAGCGTCGCTGTGGCCGCTGACGCCGGCGACGAGCGCCGCCACACCGGCAGCGGTGATCACGGAACCGCCGACCGCGCGGCGAACTGAAGCGGCGGAGCGGTCGACGCTGACGTCGCGCAGCGCGGCGATCGGGGCGATCCTGGCGGCTCGGCGGGCGGGCAGCCACGCCGACAGCACGGTGACGATCACCCCGACGGCGAACGAGAGGATCATCGCGTTCGGTTCGATGAGCGTCGGGCCGTCGGGCATGTCGAACCCGAACACCGACATCAGCTGCCGCAGCCCGGCGGCGACGGCGACGCCGGCGGCGAGCCCGACGCCGGATGCCAGGGCGCCGATGACAGCCGCCTCGATCAGCACTGAGCGCTTGACCTGCCGGGCGGACGCGCCGATCGCACGCAGCATCGCCGTTTCACGGGTGCGTTGGGCGACGGTGATGGCGAACGTGTTGTTGATGATGAACGCGCCGACGAAGACCGCGACGAAGCCGAAGACGACGATGATCGCGCCCATGCCGGCGAGGAGTTCGGCCATCGATGCCTGGTCCTCGGCGATCAGTGTGGCGCCGGTGATGACCTCGACGTCGCCACCAACGGCGGCCTGGACCTTCGCGACGACGTCGGCCTGCGACCAACCGGCGTCAGCGGTGACTGCGATCGCGTCGGCCTGGCCGGGTGTCGCCAGCAGCTCGGTGGCGGCCGCATCGGTGAACAGCACGGCCGTCGCCCCGGCAGGAGAGTCGGCAGTGCCGAAGGTGGCGGTGCCGGCAATCGTGAACTGCCGCGGCTGGTTCTTGGTGAGCACGGTGGCGATGTCACCAGGCTGGTAGCCGGCCTTGTCGGCGCTGGCCTTGTCGATGACGATCTCGCCGTCGTTGGTGGGGGCGTGGCCGCTCGCCAGTTCGTACGGGTTGAGGTCGTCGACCGTCACCCAGTTCGTGCCGAAGGCGGGGTTCTTGGCGATGTCGCCGACGGGCTCGCCGTCGGGTCCGACGAGCTGGGCGTAGCCGTTGATGCGCAGCGCCACCTCGTCGACGCCGTCGACCGAAGCGACGGTTCGGGCGAGGGAGGCGTCGAGGCGGGGGCCGGGTTCGCCGTAGCCGACGTCGATCGCCGACGGTGTCCGGACGTAGGCGTCGACGCCTTCGTTGGCCTTGGCCAGCGCGGAGTCGTAGGTGGCACCGATGGTGTCGGTGAAGACGAGGGTGCCGGCCATGAAGGCGACACCGAGGAGCACCGCGAAGGCGGTGGCGAGTAGTCGCAGCTTGTGGGCTGCGAGTTCCTTGATGGTGAGTTGGAACATGGCGGTCAGCCTCCGAGGGTGCGAATGCGGTCGATGACGGAGTCGGCGGTCGGGGCGTCGAGGTCGTCGACGATCCGCCCGTCGGCGAGGAACACGGCCCGGTCGGCGTAGGAGGCGGCGACAGGATCGTGGGTGACCATGACGATCGTCTGACCGAACTCGCGCACCGCGGTGCGCATGAACGACAGGACCTCGGCGCCGGTGCGGGAGTCGAGGTTGCCGGTCGGCTCGTCGGCGAAGATGATCTCCGGACGGCTGGCGAGGGCGCGGGCGACGGCGACGCGTTGCTGCTGTCCGCCGGAGAGCTCCGACGGCCGGTGCTTCAGGCGGTTCTTCAACCCCACGGTCTCGACGACGTGGTCGAACCAGGCGGCGTCGGGCCTGCGGCCGGCGAGACGGGCCGGGAGGGCGATGTTCTCCGCCGCGTTGAGCGTCGGTACGAGGTTGAACGCTTGGAAGATGAACCCGATGCGGTCGCGACGCAGCTGGGTGAGCTTGCGGTCGTTGAGCTTGGAGATGTCGGTGTCACCGATGTGCACGGTGCCCGAGGTCAGGTGGTCGAGTCCGGCGACGCTGTGCAGCAGCGTCGACTTGCCCGAGCCGGACGGGCCCATGATCGCGGTGAAGCGACCGGTGGCGAACTCGACGGTCACGCCGTCGAGGGCGCGGACCTCGTTCTCGCCGCGTCCGTACACCTTGACGGCGTCGTAGACGCGAGCGGCGGGCGGGCGTGACGAGAAGGGCCGCGACCGGGTGCGGCCAGTCGGTGGTGGCGTTCGTCGAAGGGTGGATGGTGGTGGTCATGGTGTTGGGACCTCCTGTGTGGGGTGGTGCTGGAGCTCAACGATCAACTTCTTCGGCGCCGGAATCGTCGGCTTGTAGGAGGTTCGTGAGGAGCCCGCGGGTGTACGTCTCCAGACGGATGCGCGTGTCGTTCGCGGGGCTGATTCGCTGACGACCTGCGATTCGGTACGTTCGAGTGGTGAATTGGCTCGGGCGCCAACTCGAACGGCTGCGGTCGTTCAACCCGCTCGCCGTCGACAGCGTCCTCGCCGTGGTCTTCACCCTCGTCGGCATCGCCACCTCGTTCGGCCAGGACATCAGCGACGACGAGGGGTTCAGGGAGCCCACCGCCCTCCTCGTCGTGACCGCGGTCGTGATCTGCGCGCCCATCGCGATCCGCCGCCGCTGGCCACTGATGGCGCTGGTGATCTCCGCTATCGGGATCGTCATCCATCTCCTCGTCGGCTGGCCCGAGGGCTGGCTGCCCCTCGTCGTGCTGCTGCTCACCTTCACGGTGGGCGCGAGGTGTCCGCTTCGCAGAGCCGTCATCGGCCTGGCCGTGGTGTGCGCCACGATCGCCGTGCTCGCGGTCGGCGGCGCCCCAACGTTCGATACGGTCGGAGCGTTCGCCGTCCTCGCCAATTTCGCCGCCGTGTGGGCGCTCGGGGTCGCCTTCCGAAATCGCCGCGCCGTGAGCGACGCCAGGGTCCGCGAGGCAGACGAGCGAGCCGAGGCCGAGCACCAGCGCGCGGCCAGGATGCTGGCTGAGGAGCGGCTGCGGATCGCTCAGGAGCTGCACGACGTCGTCGCCCACTCGATGTCCGTCATCGCCGTCCAGGCGGGGGTGGGTGAGCACGTGCTCGACGAACAGCCCGAACAGGCGCGGTGCCGCCCTCCAAGCGATCTCCGCCACGTCGCGCGGGACGCTCACCGAGATGCGCCGCCTGCTCGGCGTGCTGCGCGACAGCGACGGCGCCCGATCGTCCGCCCCGGCTCCCGGTCTCGCCGACCTGCCCCGGCTCGTCGACGACGTGCGCGCCGCTGGCGTACCGGCGACGCTGCGCGTCGAAGGGGCCGCCGACGGCGTCCACGCGCGGCATCGAGCTGTCCGCCTACCGGGTCGTGCAGGAGGCGCTGACCAACGTGATCAAGCACGCCGGGACACCGACCCGCGTCGACGTGACCGTCCGCTACCTGCCGGGATCGCTGGCCGTCGAGATCGTCGACGACGGGCGCGGGCTGGCGGCGCGGCCGGGCAACGGCGGTGCCGGTGACGCGCCGGCGGACGGCTCCGGGCACGGCCAGGTCGGCATGCGCGAGCGGGTCGAGCTGTGGGGCGGCGAACTCTCGGTTGGGCCGGCACCCGGCGGCGGCTACCGCGTCAATGCGCGGCTGCCGTACGGTGACGCCGAATGACGATCCGAGTGGTGGTCGCCGACGATCAGGTGCTCGTGCGCAGCGGCTTCACGATGCTGCTCACCGGGGAGCCAGACATCGAGGTCGTCGGTGAGGCGAGCAACGGTGCCGAGGCCGTCGCCCTCGCCGCCAGCGAGCATCCCGACGTGATGTTGATGGACGTCCGGATGCCGGTGATGGATGGCCTGGAGGCGACCTGCCGGATCACCGGCGACGAGTCGCTGGCGTCCACCCGGGTCGTGATCCTGACGACGTTCGACCTCGACGAGTACGTGCACGAGGCGCTGCGCGCCGGGGCCAGCGGGTTCTTACTGAAGGACACGCTGCCGGTCGACCTGCTCAACGCGGTGCGCGTGGTCGCCGCCGGCGACGCCCTGATCGCCCCCCGCATCACCCGGCGCCTGATCGAAGAGTTCGCCCGCCGGCCTGAACCGGCCGCGGCGCGCCACGGCGAGCGCCGCGCTCGACGCAGCTCACCGACGCGCGAGCGGGAGGTGCTCGAACTCGTCGCCAAGGGGTTGTCGAACGCCGAGATCGCGGCCGCGCTGTACGTCAGCCACGCCACCGTGAAGACACACGTCAGCCGGCTGCTGATGAAGCTCGACGCCCGCGACCGGGCCCAGCTCGTGATGGTCGCCTACGAGACCGGCGTGGTGACGCCCGGCACGACCTGACGGACCGGCGGAGCGGGCGTGCGAACATGCCGCCTCGTCCACCCCCGAGACCAGGACCGTGCGGGCCCGCAACCTGCCCCGAGCACGATCCATACCACCGCCAGCGCGAGGACCGCCGACTTCGAGCGCGCTGTCGCCGGCCCTCGGTGGGCAGCCCATCCTGCTTCGCCACAATCACGACTTTCCACAGATTCTCGGACAGTCCCTCACTCTCGACGGGCGGATCACGTGAGCGCCGGTGAGCTCGGCGACCCCGTTGAGGTCGCTCGGGCTGTCCTAGACCGACAAATTCTTGCCGGTCGCCTGCCCTAGCTGACTCCCGGCGCGACGACCCCTCTCTCGTAGGCCCTGATCACCAGCTGGGCCCGGTCGCGGGCGTGGAGCTTGGTGAGCAGCCGGCTGACGTGGGTCTTGGCGGTGGCGTGGGACATGAACAGCGTGGTTGCGATCTCCGTGTTGGACAGCCCGCGAGCGACGGCTGCGAGCACCTCAGTCTCGCGGGGGTCAGCTGCGCGCCGACGATCCTTCGATGTCGGTGAAGCAGAACGTCACCGCACCGCTTGGCAACTCCAGCACCGAACCAGCCTCGCGCCGCACGACAACCGCCGCCGACCACCGCACGCCGGCCAGCACGCTCCGCGTGCCGACAGCGGCGTCCCACGAAGGACCCCATCGCTCTCGCTAGCCCGGCCTTGCCCACCGACGACGATTCAACGAACTAGCCCGACGGGAAAGGGTGGGTTCGGCGGATGGGCTCAGCCGCCGATCTGGCGCCCGGCTCCGGTCGAGGCAGGGGCCGCTGCCTTTCGGCCCGGCAGTCCAATA
The DNA here is from genome assembly GCA_963732335.1 of Ilumatobacteraceae bacterium. Taxonomy (GTDB): domain Bacteria; phylum Actinomycetota; class Acidimicrobiia; order Acidimicrobiales; family Ilumatobacteraceae; genus Desertimonas. Next base: position 16,416 of record CAVSZO010000006.1, read on the forward strand.
CATCCGATTGCTGCGTCCGCCTCGCGCCGCATCAGACGGAGTTGCGGTCTCCAACACATGACGAGGCGACGCGTGGACGGCCAGACCGGCCACCCGGCCCTCGCACCGCCGACGGTGTCCGACTAGCCCGCCCAACACACGCCGAATGGGACCAACACTTCGGCGACCTCGTCGACTACCGCCCCACCTGCCCCGAACCCAGCGACGCCTGAGCATCACGAACACGCGCACCACAATCGGCAGCGACGTCGACCTCAGGACCAGCGACGACATGCCGTTCGAGCGCGGTCTCGCGGCTGTGGTGGCCGACATTCGGCGCTGACATTAGGTCGCGTTCGGCGTCGGTACGCCGGGGCAGGCTGTGTGGCTGCTCGCAGGCGCTCGTCGTCGTAAATTTCGGGGTCGTTGGGGAGATCGCGCTGCGGGCCTTGCGGTGACGCCGGAGCTGACCGTTGAGGCCGAAGGCGATCATTTCGGAGCACGCGAGATCGCCTACTCGATCCATGTGCGCGATTCAGACAACCTGCTCGTCGAGTTCCGCGCCTATCCCGACCAGCAATCAGTTGCCCGGTGCGGGCGGCGGGCTTGCCGTCGGTGTGGCGAGAGTTCTTCGCTCCCGACCACGTCCGCAGCATCATGGAGCCCGCCGCCGCCTGAGCAGCTCGGCGACGGCCGCGGCGATCGGCTGGCCGGTGTGGTCCTCGTAGTAGGTGAAGCCGGGCGACGGGTTGACCTCGAAGCAGACCCAGCTGCCCGTCATAGGTGCGGCGTAGGTCGATCCCGGCGACGAGGAGGCCCATGTCTGCTGGCACCCGCGAGGCGAGCTGTGCTCGAGCGGTTCGGGGAGATCGAAGGGGGCGAGCTTGACCGATCGACCCGTCCTCGGACGCGTAGCGGTAGTCGCTGGCGGCGGACGTCACCGAGGTGGCGAAGCAGCGATCGCCGACGACGTGGACGCGCACGTCGAGCCCGTCGATCCACTGCTGCAGCTGAACGGGACCGTGGCCGACGCGGTCGAGCCGCTCCGGCTCGTTCGCGTCGACCGTGTTGACGATGCTGCGCAACCCGCTGATCGACTTGTACACGATCCGCCCGTGGTGGGCGAGGAACGCCTTGGCGGCGATGGCGTCGCTGGTCACGAGCGTGTCGGGCGTCGGCAGAGCCGGCGGCCTCGATCAGCGCGAGCTGGAACGGCTTGGACAGGTTCGAGCGACCGGCCGGCGGGCCGGTTGACGACCGTCGCGGTCATCGACTCCGGCCACGGCGAGCAGCGTCGCCGAGGTCGTCTGGCGCGCGCCGCGTCTGCTCGCCGGGTCGGAGGTAGATGCCGTCGATCTCTTCGAGGTCGATGCGCCGGCCGCCGACCTGCATCCACCCGTCGAGCTGCGGGCCGAGGCGCGACCTCGTAGCGGACCGCGTCGAGGGCGCGATCGTCGAGGTGGACGATGTCCGGTGCCCGTTCGGCGAGGGCCTCGAGCACCGCGAGCGACGGGCGGGTCGTCGCGCGACACCCCAGACGACGATCACGCCGCGCGCGGGGCGGCGAGGAGCTGGCGCGAGTCGCGCCGCTGGCGGCGGCGGACGGGCGGGAGCGGGTCGTGATCGCCGTGAGCCGGCCGGTGTCGTCGAAGGCCAGCGACGGCCCAGCCAGTCCGAGGCGGCGCACACCGCCACGGCGGCGTCGCCATGCGGTGCGGCGACGTCGCCGACGTGCTGGCTGCCGACGACCTCGACGAGCACGTCCGCCGTCGCCGGCTCGCGGCCGCCGCGGTGCTTCGCAGCACGAGTGGCGCCACGTTCGACGCCGAGCCGACGCGGCGACGGCCATCCAGTGCTCTGGTCGCAGGGCCGCTTCGCCGAACGCGCCGCCGTCGCCGACCGGGTTGACGACGCTGGCGCCGGTGCGGTGCAGCACGTAAACCAGGAACGCGTGCGCCTCGGCCGCCAGGTAGTCACGGTCGTCTGCATGGGTGCCGGTCAGCTCCTCGGGGTAGACCGTGGCCCTGCGCACGAACACGCCGGTGACCTGGCAGTCGGGAATCACGGCGCCGTCGATCGACCCAGTCGCGATGGCCCGTCAGTCGGTTCCGACGGCCAGATCCATCCGGGTCGGGTGAGGTCCTCGGCGGAGCAGAGGGCGGCGTCGGGCCAGGCCTGCACGAGGTCCGTCGCCACCTCGTCGTGGCGGCTGCCGAGGACGACAATCAAGCGATCACTCCGAGCGTCCGCGCGGCGGCGGCGCCTGCTTTGTCGTGCGCTCCTCGACGGTCGTCTTCTTGGCCGTTGTCTTCTTCGCCGCGGTCGTCTTCTTGGCGGTGGCCTTCTTGGCGCCGCCCCGCTTCGTGGCGACACGCCCGTGGACCTCATCGTGCAGCCGCTCGGCACGCTCGGAAACGACCACCTTGTGGCCGCGGATGAACTCGTGCTTCTCCTGGGTCCGGCGCGCCTCGGCGGCCGAGATCTTGCCGCGGCACGATCTCCTCGACGATCGGCTCGGGCGGCCCCACCCGCGGACGTTCGGCGGGCGTGATGAACGCCCGGCTGAGCTCCTCGTTGGCCAGGTCGATGTTCTCGGCGACGAGCTGCACCGTGCGCACCCACTCCTCCTCGATGCGCTCGAAGATCTCGTTCTCCCGGATGCCCTTGATGTCGACGATGTCGGGGAACCGCTTCTCGGTGAGGTTCTCGATGATCTCCAGCTTGTCCTTGATCTCGAGCTTAAGCTCCTTGAACCACTTCAGCCGCTGGGTCACCACGACGTTGCGGCAGGTCGCCGTCGGGATGCCGTTGGCGATCAGCCGCAGGCAGTAGCTGCCGAGCGGCACCGACGACGGCACCTTGAACCGGCAGCTGTGCACCACGGTGCCGGTCTGCAGGCCCATCGTCGAGAAGTCGGCGGTGCGGCAGTAGTAGATGTCCGAGGTGACGTTCGACTCCAGCCGGACGATCGGGTAGTTCGTCGCCTGGGTGGCGTCGTTGCCGTAGTAGACGCACTGCGACAGCCCGTTGATCTGGCGGCCCTGCAGCGTGTAGGTGGACCCGGGCACGAGCGAGCTCGGGCAGGCGGTGATCGTCGGCGCCCACACCGGGTCAGGAGCACCGTCGGGCGTGTAGATGTCGACGGTCGACGAGTATGTCCGTGTACAGCACCTGCCCGGTCGGCAGCATCAGCATCCGCCCCTGGTACGGCACCGTCGCCGCCGTCGACGCACCTGGCACGACGGAGATCGTGTTGGCGACCGGGTCGTACTCGAAGAACGTCGACGGCGGGTTGAACCCGGCCGGGTTGGTGATCGGCCCGGCGGTGAACAGAACCCGGCCGTTCGGCAGCAGGCACGCCGGGGCGTCGACGGCGCCCTGGGCCTGGTTGTTGACCTGCGGGATCGTCGGCCCGGCCACCCACGTGCCCGCCTGGTTGGCGATCGGCGGCGGGGTGTACAGCGCAGTGAACCCGGTGGCGCCGATGGCGAACACCCGCCCGTCGGGGAGCAGCACCTGGGCGCCGATCTCGCGGATGCTGTCGACGAGCGACTGCGGCGTGGCCCCGGCGGCGACCCAGGTGTTGGCGGCGATGATGTACTTCTCGGCGTTGGGCGGGTTGGTGGCGTCGATCGACAGGATCGTGCCGTCGGGCAGCAGCGACCAACCCTCCTCGGAGACGTTGTTGAGCTTGTTCGCCGCGGCGGCCCACGTGGCCGTCGCGGGGTCGAAGATCGCCGTCTGCGTGGTGTTGATCCTGCCGACGAACCAACGGCCGTCGGGCAGGACGCAACCGGGCGAGTCGCCGATCGCCGTCCAGCCCGCCGGCGCCGGGATCAACGTCCACGTGTTGGCCACCGGGTCGTAGATCTCGGACGTCTCCAGGAACGTCATCGTGAACCCGTCGTACTCCCCACCGGAGTAGATGACCCGGCCGTCGCGGAGGATGCCCGCCGAGTAGTACAGCGGAGCCTCGGTGCTGCTCGCCAGCGTCGTCCACGTGCCGTTGACGTAGTCGCCCGAGATGGTCGGCGAGTACCGGTACCACTCATTCGTGCCGTAGCCCTGGGCCATGACCGTTCCGTCGGTCAGCAGCAACATCGTTGCCACGTCGTCCGGCGGCGCGTTCGTGATCGTCGTCCACGTACCGGCCATAGGCCCTCCCCCGCGGTCGGTGTCCCGACTCCGCCTCCCAGCGACGCCGTGCACACAGCTGACTTGTCGGCGGAACTCTACGACGCCGGAATTCCGGCGTCCGCTGAATTCTCGTCGACGGCGGGGATTGTTCACGTCGTTCTCCGTCGAGTCACGTTGCGAGTCATTTCCGTCGAGTTGTCTACGATGAGCGTCGACCAACACGGCGCAACGGCACGAGACGCCACATGGCGTTCGTCGAAGGAGGGACCAACCAGTGGCTGACGACGAAGCGGCGATGGGGCCGATCAGCTATCTGATCGTCGAGTTCCCGGGCAACAAGATGACCGGCGAAGGATTCGCGAGCCTCGTCGACCTGGTCGACCGCGGCGTGATCCGCATCCTCGACCTCGTGTTCGTCACTCGCGGTGACGACGGCTCGATGCGGGCGCTGGAGCTGCGCGACCTCGACAGCGACGGCAGTTCGACCTGGCGGTCTTCGAGGGCGCGTCGTCGGGGCTGCTCGACCAGTCCGATCTCGACGACGCGGCCGCGTGATCGAGCCGGGCTCGTCGGCCGGCGATCCTGATCTTCGAGAACCGTTGGGCGACGCCGTTCGTCGCAGGCCCTGCGCGCGGCGGCGCCGAGCTGGTGGCGGCCGGATACATCCCGCAGCGCCGACATCGCGGCGTCGCTCGACGCGACCGAAGCCGGCTGATCCGACCACACCGACCGAGAAAGGACGAGAGCATGCCGGACTGCTCCGAGGAGTCGCCCGCACCGCCGTCGTCGCCGGCACCGCCACCGCGGTCTCCAACCGCGTGTCGCGCCGCCAGGCCAATCGCTGGTCCAACCAGGAGGAGGCGCAGTACGCCCAGCAGCAGCAGTACTACGAGCCGCCACCGCAGTACGCTGCGCCCGGCGCCGCGCTCCGGCCGCGCCGGACCGATCGCCCAGCTGAAGGAGCTCGCGGAGCTCAAGGCCAGGGCATCCTCACCGAGGCCGAGTTCGCGGCGCAGAAGGCGAAGATCCTCGCGACGTGAGGTCGCGCGCGGACTCGCATGCTGTTCCTCTACCGGCCTCGACAGACCTGGATGCCGTACCGGCTGCCCGCGCAACCGCACGCAGCAGGACGCCTACAACCGGCAGCTGCAGGAGCGGTTCACGTCGACCCGCCGGGTCGCTCCGCGCCGCTGCCGGCGAGCCGTCCAACGCGACCCCGTCGCCGCCCTGAAGGAGCTCGCCGAGCTGCACGATCCGGGGTGCTTGACCGACGCCGAGTTCGCGGCGGCGAAAGCGAAGCTGCTTGGCGAGATGACCTCGAACTGCCGCACGCGCCGACGATGCTGATCCTGGGCCCTGCGCGCCGGCGTCGACCGCGACCGGCAGACGCTCGCGGCGTCTGTACACCGATGACGTTCGAGCGTGGACGCCGGCGTTGTCGACGGCGTCGCTGACGGAGCTGATCGCCGAGCTGGACCGTCGCGACGAGGCGTTCTCGGACATCGAGTTCGAGCGTCGCGCCGCTCGACGTCGGCGGCGACTACGCGTGCGCCGAATGGACGGTCGACGATGACCCACACCGGCACCGTCGAGCTCGCCGACGGGACGACCGATCGAGCCGACCGGCGTTCGGGTCACGTTGCACGGCGTCACGGTCGCCGAGTTCCGTCGGCGACCGGATCTGCTCGCTGCGCCAGTACTGGGACGAGTTCTCCGTGTTCGAGCAGCTCGGCGTGCTGACTGGCGAGGGCGAGTGATCGCACAGCGAGCTGCACCAGCGTCATAACCTCGCGCTGCGGGGCCATGATCGGCCGCCGTCCCGTCCACGTTCCGCGACCGAGGAGTATGAGGTGGCTATCAACGAACCAGCCGACCAACCGGACCCGTCGCCAGAATGGTCTGCAGCTCTGCCGGCTGCGACGACCCCAGTGCCCGACCCGGATGCTCCACTCGAGACTCCGCTCGATGCTCCACTCGCAGCCACGCCAGCGCAACCGCTGGCAGCGGTGCCATCGACCGGTCCGCTGCGCGTCCTGTCCATCATCGTGATCGCAGCCGGCGCGATCCTCGTGATCGCTGGCATCGTGACGTGGATCGTCGTTCGGGACCAACTCGCCGACGAGAACATCGTCGTGTCCGAGGACGCCCCCTTCCTCGCCGGCGACGACGTCAACGGACCCTTCACGGCGTACGCCGAGGCGGAGGCGATCAACGATCACGCACTGGAGGCAAGCGGAGGACTCACCTACGCCGAGCTCGAGCGCGACGATCCGACCCGCGAGACGGTCATGACCGCCTCGTTCCTACGGGCGTCGCTGTACACCTCGGTCGTGAGCTTCGGCGTTGCGTTCTTCGCCTTCGGTGTCGGCATCGTCCTGATCCTCGTCGGATGGGCGCTGCTGCACATCGAAAGGGTGCTGCGGGCAGCCCGCGGCGCGGCGACTCGCACCGTGGGCTGCACCTCCGGACCTCACGGCCCCCGTCGCGTAACGCCTCGCTGAACCGGAGCGGACGGCCGGGGCAGACGGATCAGGCTGGGGGCGCGGCTCCGTCCCCCTCCGGTGACTCGCTCTGTGCCGTCTTGGCGTCCGCTTCGAGTTCGGCGGTATCGGCCTTCAGCGTCTTGGCCTCCACCTTGCTGGCCTTCTTCATCGCCGCTTCGATCTTGGCGCCCATGTCCGAGACCCCGACGACGACCAAGCCGGCCTGTCCGGCGTCGAGCTGCTCGCCCAGCTCCTTGAGATCGTGGCGGCTCATCCCCGCGGAGGCATGACCGGCCACTGCGCCGAGGATCGCGCCGCCCACCGGTCGTGGCGGCGACAAGGCCGCCGCCGATCGCGGCGAACGGGAACAGGGCGACGACCAGCCCGGTAGCGAGACCGACGCCGGCGCCCAAGACTCCGCCAACCCGGGTCGGTGTCTCGTGCTTCTTGGCGATCTTCACCTTGCCGTCGTCGCGCCGCTCGATCAGGGCGGCGTCGTACGTGTCGATCAGCTCCGCCTCGGTGTGCAGGTCCTTGATCAGCTCGTAGTCGGACTCGGCGTCCGCGACCCGGTCGTAGACACCGACGAAGACGATGAACGTATCGATTGCCATCTGTGCCACCGTAGACCGGCTCGCGGTGCGTTTGGTGAGCTCGAACCTCATGGCGCGGGCTTCTCTTCGCCGAAGGTCGGGTCGATGTCGGTGAGGGCTTCCTCGATCGAGGCGTAGAAGTGGTCGCGGTCGAGGGTCTTGAACAGCCCGTAGTCGTGGACGAGGTCACGGAGGCGGGTGCGTAGCTCGACGAAGGCGAGGTGTACGCCCTTGGCGTTGAGCTCGTTGTCGAGGCGCTCGAGCATTCCGGCCGCGGTGACGTCGATGTCGGTGATGGCCTCGCACTGCAGCACCACCCACGCCGGCCGGCGCTCCTGCACCAGTTCGCGCACCTGGTCGGCGAAGATGCCGGAGTTGGCGAAGAACAGTGGCGCCTCCCAGCGGAACACCACCACGTCAGGGTGCTCCGCGAGGCCGTCACCCCCCTGGTCGCTGTGCCAGCCCTCGCGGCCGGGCACACGTCCGAGCACTTCGCCGTGCGGCCACCAGTTCTGCTGGAAGAAGAGCAGGATCGACAGCACGACGGCGACGACGATGCCTTCGAGGACCCCGAGGAAGATGACGCCGGCGCTGGCGACGAGCGAGAGCACCACCGCGGAGCGTCGGCACCTTCCACACTCTGGCGAGAACGGAGAAGTCGGCGAGGGAGAGTGCCGCGGCGATGACCACCGCGGCCAGCGCGGAGTTCGGCAGGTCGGCGAGGAGTCCGTTGAAGAACACGAGCAACAGCACCACGACACCAGCGCCGACGATGCCGGCGAGCTGGCTCTTGGCCCCCGACTGCTCGGCGACGGCCGTGCGTGAGCTGCTGGCCGAGATGGCGAACCCCCGGAAGAAGCCGGCGGCGATGTTCGCCGAGCCGATGCCGATCATCTCCTTGTTCGGCTTCACCCGCTCGCCACGGCGGGCGTTGAACGAGGTGGACAGGGCGATGGTGTCGGTCAGCGACACGAGCGTGATGCCCACCGCGGCGACGAGCAGCGGCACGACGTCGCCGACCTCGGTCCACGGCACTTCGGGCGTGGGCAGCCCCTCGGGAAGGGTGCCGACCGTGCCGATGTCGAGGTCGAAGACGGCGGTGACGGCGGTGGCGCCGACCACCGCGACGAGGACGGCCGGGATCGCACGGGTGAGGCGCGGCAGCACCAGCAGCACGGCGAGCGTGGTGAGCCCCACGCCGAGGGCCGTGGCGTCGCGCTGGTCGAAGTTCGTCACGAACTCCCGCACCTCCTCGACGAAGGTGTCGGCGTCCGTCGAGAACCCGCTGAGCTTCGGCAGCTGCCCGACGATGATGACGATGGCCAGTCCGTTCATGTAGCCGACCTGGACCTCGCTCGAGAGCAGGTCGGCAACGAAGCCCAACTTGCCGACACCAAGCCCGATCTCGATGAGGCCGACCAGGATGGCGAGCATGCCGGCCAGGGCGATGGCGGTGGCAGGGTCGTCGCCGGCCACGACGAGCGGGGTGATGGCGGCGAAGATCAGCGGCCCGAGTGATGAGTCGGGACCGAGCACGAGGATCTTCGACGGCCCCATCAGGGCGTAGCCGACGAGGCAGGCGATCGTGGTATAGAGACCGTTCACCGGAGGCAGCCCGGCGAGCTCGGCGTATGCCATGCCCTGTGGGACCAGGATCGCCGCCAGGACGATCCCCGCCACGAGGTCGGAGCGCAGCCAACGCCGCTCGTACGTGCGGAGCGACGCAACTCCGGGCACGTAGCCCTTCACCGCCACCAACCGCCCGTCGCCCGCCGCGTGCATCAAACCCACCTGCGTCGTCGTGCCTTCGATCGGTGGCCGGTCAGCCGCCCGGCAGCCCTTCGACCATCACCTTGCCCATTGTCGTCACCTTCCCGTTGTGGTTGATCTTGGCTTGTTCAGTAAGGAGTTGTCATTCCCGGCCTCGAACGTGCGTCGCGCCGGTCGTCGAAGCATCCACAACGTGGGGTCGCCCGCCGTTGCGCCGGGCAAGCGGCTGACCGGACTGGTCAGGTGCCGACGTAGGCCGCGAGGTGCTCGCCGGTGAGGGTGGAGCGGGCGGCGACGAGGTCGGCGGGTGTGCCCTCGAAGACGATCCGGCCGCCGTCGTGGCCGGCGCCGGGGCCGAGGTCGATGATCCAGTCGGCGTGCGCCATGACCGCCTGGTGGTGGGCGATGACGATGACCGACTTGCCGGAGTCGACGAGCCGGTCGAGCAGGCCGAGCAGCTGCTCGACGTCGGCGAGGTGGAGGCCGGTGGTCGGCTCGTCGAGGACGTAGACATCGCCCTTTTCGGCCATCTGGGTGGCCAGCTTGAGCCGCTGCCGCTCGCCGCCCGACAGTGTGGTGAGCGGCTGGCCGAGGCTGAGGTAGCCGAGGCCGACGTCGGCCAGCCGGTCGAGGACCTTGTGGGCGGCCGGCGTGCGTGCCTCGCCGTCGCCGAAGAACTCCTCGGCCTCGGTCACCGACATCGCGAGCACCTCGGCGATGTTGTTGCCGCCGAGGAGGTACTCCAGCACCGATGCCTGGAACCGCTTCCCCTCACACTCCTCGCACGTGGATTCGACGGTGGCCATGACGCCCAGGTCGGTGTAGATGACGCCGGCGCCGTTGCAGGTGGGGCAGGCGCCCTCGGAGTTGGAGCTGAACAGCGCCGGCTTCACGCCGTTGGCCTTGGCGAACGCCTTGCGGATCGGGTCGAGCAGGCCGGTGTAGGTCGCCGGGTTGCTCCGTCGCGAGCCGCGGATCGCGCCCTGGTCGATCACCACCACGCCGTCGCGGCCGGAGACCGAGCCGTGGATCAGCGAGCTCTTGCCGGAGCCGGCGACGCCCGTGACCACGCAGAGCACCCCGAGGGGGATGTCGACGTCCACGTCTTGGAGGTTGTGCGTCGACGCGCCGCGGATCTCCAGCGTGCCGGACAGACGAACGCACCGATTCCTTGAGGGTCGCCCGGTCGTCGAGATGGCGGCCGGTGGTGGTGTCACTCCCGCGCAGCCCCTCCACGGTGCCCTCGAAGCAGACGGTGCCGCCCTCCGTGCCGGCGCCGGGGCCGAGGTCGACGACGTGGTCGGCGATCGCGATCGTCTCGGGCTTGTGCTCCACGACGAGCACGGTGTTGCCCTTGTCGCGCAGTTGCAGCAGCAGGTCGTTCATCCGCTCGATGTCATGGGGGTGCAGGCCGATCGTGGGCTCGTCGAAGACGTAGGTGACGTCCGTGAGCGACGAGCCGAGGTGGCGGATCATCTTGGTGCGCTGTGCCTCTCCCCCGGACAGGGTGCCCGACGGCCGGTCGAGCGAGAGGTAGCCCAACCCGATCTCGGCGAACGAGTCGAGGAGGTGTTGCAGCCCAGTGAGCAGCGGGGCCACCGACGGCTCGTCGAGGCCGCGGACCCAGTCGGCGAGGTCGCTGATCTGCATCGAGCAGACGTCGGCGATGTTCTTCCCGTTGATCTTCGACGACCGGGCCTCCTTGCTGAGCCGGGTGCCGTCGCACTCGGGACAGGTCGTGAACGTCACGGCCCGCTCCACGAAGGCGCGGATGTGCGGCTGCTGCGCGTCGACGTCCTTGGACAGGAACGACTTCTGAATCCTCGGGATCAGCCCCTCGTACGTCAGGTTGATCCCCTCGACCTTGATCTTGGTCGGCTCCTTGTAGAGCAGGTCGTGCAACTCCCTCTTGGTGTACTTGCGGATCGGCTTGTCCGCGTCGAAGAAGCCGCAGCCGCGGAAGATGCGGCCGTACCAGCCGTCCATGCTGTAGCCGGGGATCGTCAGCGCGCCCTCGTTGAGCGACAAGCTGTCGTCGTACAGCGCAGACAGGTCGAAGTCGGTGACCGAGCCCATGCCCTCGCAGCGCGGACACATGCCGCCGAGACGGGTGAACGTCGCCCTCTCGGTCCTCGTCTTGCCGGGGCCGCGCTCGATGGTGATCGCACCGCTGGCCTTCACCGAGGGGACGTTGAACGAGTAGGCGTTGGGCGAGCCGATGTGCGGCTCGCCGAGCCGGCTGAAAAGGATGCGCAGCATCGCGTTGGCGTCGGTGGCGGTGCCGACCGTGGAGCGAGGGTTGGAGCCCATCCGCTCCTGGTCGACGATGATCGCCGTCGTCAGCCCGTCGAGTACGTCGACCTCGGGCCGCGCCAGCGTCGGCATGAAGCCCTGCACGAAGGCGCTGTAGGTCTCGTTGATCAGCCGCTGCGACTCCGCCGCGATCGTGTCGAACACCAGCGAGCTCTTGCCCGAGCCGGAGACGCCGGTGAACACCGTCAGCCGGCGCTTCGGGAGCTCGACGCTGACGTCCTTGAGGTTGTTCACCCGCGCCCCGTGCACGCGGATCAAATCGTGGCTGTCGGCAACGTGCAGCGCAGGCGACTGCGTGTCCGTCCTCGTGGCCATGTTCATCGTGTCGGCGGCACTGATCGGTCGTGAAGCACCTAGCGCAGTTCCTGGATGCGGATCAGGTTGCCGGCAGGATCGCGGACGGCGCAGTCGCGAACCCCGTACGGCTGCTCGGTCGGCTCCTGGACGACCTCGGCGTCGCTGGCTGCCTGCAGCTGCTCAAAGGTGCCGTCGAGGTCCTTGGTGGCCAGGTTGATGACGGCGAAGGTGCCCTTGGCCATCATCTCGGCGATGGTGCGGCGCTCGTCGTCGGTGATGCCGCAGCCCGGCGGCGCCGGCGGCTGCAGGACGATGGACGTGCCGGGCTGGTCGACGGGGCCGACCGTGATCCAGCGCATCCCCTCGTATCCGACGTCGTCGCGGACCTCGAAGCCGAGGGTGTCGCGATAGAAGGCCAGGGATGCGTCCGGGTCGTTGTGCGGGAGGAAGCTCTGCGTGAATGGTGATGTCCATGGCAGTCACGCTAAATGTGGCTCGGCGAGCGGCGCTTCTCGATTCCTGACCGGTCTGGTGACCTGTTTCGCCACGCACGGCGGCATCCCCACCGTCGCCCGCGCCGCCTGGCGCCGGTAGACGCTCGGCGGCACACCGACCAGCTCGGTGAAGCGACTGCTGAACGTGCCCAGCGACGAGCAGCCGACCATGAAGCAGACCTCGGTGACGCTGAGGTCGCCACGACGGAGCAGCGCCATCGCCCGCTCGATGCGCCGCGTCATCAGATACGCGTACGGCGACTCGCCGTAGGCCAGCCGGAACTGGCGGCTGAGGTGCCCGGCCGACATGTGCGCGCCGCGGGCGAGCGCCTCGACGTCCAGCGGCTCCGCGAACTCCCGGTCGATCCGGTCGCGAACGCGGCGCAGCAGGGCGAGGTCGCGCTGGTGCTGCGCCGCGATGGGTCTGCCGGCCACCTGCGCGATCGTGCCACATTCCGTGGCAGCAGGGATTCGCCGTTTGTGGTGGCAGGCTGGAGGCATGTGCCGGAACATCAAGACCCTCCACAACTTCGAACCGCCGGCGACCGCCGAGGAGTGCCACGCGTCGGCGCTGCAGTACGTGCGCAAGATCAGCGGCATGAACAAGCCTTCGGCGGCCAACGCCGAAGCGTTCGAACACGCCGTCGACACGGTCGCCGCGGCGACTCGCGAGCTCGTCGCCTCCCTCGTCACCCACAGCCCGCCGCGCGACCGCGAGATCGAGGCGGCCAAGGCGCGGGCCCGTTCGGCCGAGCGGTACGCCGCCCTGCGCTAGGCGACAAGCGTCACACTCGACGGGACTCAGCAGAGAGAATTAAAACAAGCTCATAGTTGTTGTTAGGGTCGATACCGGAAACGGGAGGGACCCGACAATGAACCAAGTTGCGATCATCACCGGGGCGTCACAGGGACTCGGCCTCGCCCTCGCCAAGGAGCTCGCCGCCCGGGGCTACTCGCTCGCCGTCGATGCCCGGAGGGCTGACCGCCTGGCCGCCGCCGAAGCCGAGCTCGCCCCGATGACACGGGTGACTGCCATCGCCGGCGATGTCACCGATGCCGAGCACCGTCACCGCCTCGTCGCTGCCGCCGCCGAGCTCGGATCGATCGCCGTACTCGTCAACAACGCCAGCACACTCGGGGAGAGCCCGCTCCCCCACCTCGACGACATCGACGCCGACACGTTGCGGCACACCTTCGAGACCAACGTCGTCGCCCCGCTGGCGCTGTACCAGCTCGCCCTCCCCCACCTCGGTCCACGTGCCGTCGTCGTCAACGTCACGTCGGACGCGGCGGTCGAGGGATATTCGGGGTGGGGCGGCTACGGAGCCAGCAAGGCGGCGCTCGAACAAGTCGGCCGGGTACTCGCCGCCGAGCGTCCGGATCTGCGGGTGCTCACCGTCGATCCAGGCGACATGCGCACCGAGATGCACCAGGACGCGTTCCCGGGCGAAGACATCAGCGACCGACCGCCGCCCGAGGCGAGTGTCCCCGGAATCGTGGCGCTGATCGAAGGCGACCAACCGAGCGGGCGCTACGCCGCGAGAGAGGTCGTCCGATGAGCGCCGTCGCGTTGCTCGACCGCTACGCCAACCGGTCGGCCTCAGCCGCCAGCTCCGCCGGCGGACCCTCCCGGTCGTCTGGCAGCACCCCTTCCGCTGAGCTTCACGCTCGACTCCGAACACCAAGCTCACCAGCCGCCAGAGGCAAGTGGCCTGCGCCGCGACGACGTCCGCCTGCTCGTGTCGCCCGGACTGGCCGCGCCGATCCACACGACCTTCGCCTCGCTCCCCGACTACCTCCAGCCGGGCGATCTCGTCGTCGTCAATACGTCGGCGACCATCGCTGCTGCGCTCGACGTCGTCATCGGCGGACGTGGCGACGCCGTCCTCCACGTGTCCAACCAGTTGCCGGGGGACCTGTGGATGGTCGAGCCGCGGCGAAAGATCGCCAACGGGTCGACGGAACGGCTCAGCCTCGACGACGAGCCGGCGTCGGTGCTCCTGCCGAGCGGCCAACCGCTGCTTCACCTCCTCCGCAGGGCACCCGGATCGCAGCGAATCTGGCTCGCCGTGACAGCGGGCGGCGTCGATCTCGCCGCCACGATGGCAGCTGTTGGACGACCGATCCGCTATCAGTACGTGCCTCGCGATTGGCCGCTCGACAGCTATCAGACGGTCTTTGCGACGGAGCCGGGCAGCGCCGAGATGCCGAGCGCGGCTCGCCCGTTCACCACGACGATCGTGACTCGACTCGTCAGCAAGGGCGTGGCTGTCGCTCCGATCACCCTGCACACTGGCGTCTCCTCGCTGGAGGCCGGTGAACGGCCGTACACGGAGCGGTATCGAGTGCCCGCGGCGACGGCTGCCCTCGCCAACGCGACGCACCGCGGCGGTGGGCACGTGATCGCCATCGGCACCACGGCGGTGCGTGCCCTCGAAACCGTCACCGATCCTGGCGGCACCGTGCATCCCGGCGAGGGATGGACCGACGTGGTCGTCGAACCCGCCGACGCGGTGTGCGCGCCGTCGACGGATTGCTGACCGGCTGGCACGAGCCGGAGGCGACGCACCTGGCGATGCTCGAGGCGGTGGCCGGTCGGGAGCTGTTGACCGTCGCCTACGAGTCGGCGTTCGCTGCCGGCTACCGCTGGCACGAGTTCGGCGACAGCCACCTGATCCTTCCCTACGCTGGACCGTGATGGTCACTGCTGGAGCCCGCCTCCCCCGTGCGTTCGCCGGTGGGTGTCTCGGTCGCTCCGCCGATCCCGGTCGGGCGCCGAGCGGTTCTCTACGCCGTGCGCCGGATCGGTGACGCCACCGTCGAGGAAGTCGCCACCCACCTCGGGATCACGGTCTCCGGAGCGCGCCAGCACCTGTCGTCGCTCGCCGAACACGGGCTCGTCGAGGCTGTCGAGATCCGCGATGACCCACCCCGGCGTGGACGACCGCGGCTCATCTATCACGTCAGTGAGCTCGGTGATCTGCTCTTTCCCAAGGCCTACGGAGCGCTGACGAACGAGCTGCTCGGCTACGTGGCAGAGAGCGGCGAGGACGCCATCGACCGGCTCTTCGAACGCCGCCGCGACCACCGCATCGCCAATGCTGAAGCGCGGTTGGAACGGCATCGCTCGCTCGCCGGCAAGGTCGCCGAACTGACGGCAATCCTCGACGAGGACGGCTATCTCGCCTCGTGGGAACAGCTCAACCGGGACCACTTCCTCATCGTCGAGCACAACTGCGCGATTGCCGCCGTTGCCGCTACCTATCGTCAGGCCTGCTCGAGCGAGCTGGAGTTCATCCGCGCCGTCCTTCCGGACGCCGAGATCACACGTGTGAGCCACATGGCCAGCGGCGATCGCCGCTGCGCCTACGACGTCCGCCGACAGCGTCACACGGCCGAGTAGGTTCCGAGCGATGGGCACCTCCGTTGCCCGGTTCGGCACGGGCCCGCGTGGGCGCCTTCCGCACCCGGAGCACCACCGATCGCAGCGCGTCGGTTGGCTGCGGGCGGCAGTGCTCGGTGCCAACGACGGCATCGTGTCGACCGCCAGCTTGATCGTGGGCGTCGCCGCAGCCGACGCGACCCGGTCGACGATCCTGACCGCCGGCACTGCAGGCCTGGTTGCCGGCGCCATGTCGATGGCCGTCGGCGAGTACGTGTCCGTCAGCTCGCAGCGCGATGCCGAGCGGGCCGATCTCGCCCAGGAGCGCCGCGAACTCGCCACCGACCCCGTGAGCGAGCTCAACGAGTTGACCCGGATCTACGAACGGCGCGGACTCGACGCACCGCTGGCTGCCGAAGTGGCTCGACAGCTGACCGACCACGATGCGCTCGGAGCCCACGTGCGCGACGAGCTCGGGCTCACCGACGTGGTGGCCGCCCGCCCGCTGCAGGCGGCGTGGTCCTCGGCGGCAGCGTTCACGGTCGGGGCCCTGCTTCCCCTGCTGGCGGCGCTGGCCAGCCCGTCGTCGCCGCGGATCGTGGTCGTGGCGGCCGCGGCGCTCACGGCCCTGGCGGTGCTCGGGGCGCTCGGCGCCCGCCTCGGTGGCGCCCGAATCGGCGCCGCCGCGGCGCGCATCACCGCCCTCGGTGCCCTGGCCATGGCCGTGACCGCGGCGATCGGGGCCGCTGTCGGCACGGCCGTCGAGTGACGTCATTGCGACATCACCGACGCACAACTTTGACATTGACATGACATCATTTTGATGTCATAGTGGCGTCATGGAGTTGGGACCGTACGTCGACACCCTCCACCGGGAGCTCACCGCCGCCGCCGAGGTCGGCGGTGACGACGTCCGCCGGGCTGCCGACCGCCTGCTCACCGCCCTCGACGCCGCCGTGCGCCTCGTGCTCATCGACGCCCTCGGTGCGGCGGCCGAGCAGATCACCGCCGAGCTGGCTCCGGGATCCGTCGATCTGCGCCTGCGCGGCCGCGACCCCGAGTTCGTGGTCACCGTCCCGGTCCCACCGGAACCGCCAGCTCCACCGCCGCCACCACCGCCGTCAGTGACGTTCGACGCCGACGAGACGACGGCGCGGATCTCCCTGCGACTTCCCGACGGGCTGAAGGCCCGCATCGAGGAAGCCGCCGGCAGCATCGGGGCGTCCGTCAACTCGTGGCTCGTCCACGCCCTGCAGGACGCCGTGGTGCAAACCGACCAGCAGTCACCACACGAGCGAACTCGCGCCGCCCGCCCAGGCAAACGCCTAACGGGCTGGGTCCGCTGACAACCCAGTTCCGAGGAGGAACCTGATGACATCGTTCACGACACCTGGACCTGCCGCGCTCATCGTGCGGTTCGCCTCCGGACGCCTCACCGTCGGCACCGCCGACGACGCCGACAACGCGACCACCACCGTGGTCGACGTGCGGCCCGGCAACCCGGGCAGCGCGACTGATGTCGAGCACGCCGCCGCCACGGTCGTCGAACAACGGGGCGACACCATCGAGGTGATCGCCCCGACGGCGAAGGGCTGGTTCGGCAGGAATCCGCGACTCGACATTCGTGCCGTTGTCCCGCCACACTCGCGAGTCGACGTCGACGAGAAGTCCGCCGACGTACAGCTCTCCGGGAGACTCGGCCGCGTCTCCGTCTCCTCGGCTTCTGGTGACGTCGCCGTCGAGCACGCCGACGAGCTGCAGGTCCGCACCGCCAGCGGCGACGTGTCGTGTCAGTTCGTCGACGGCGATGCGTCGATCACCACGGCGTCGGGGGATGTCCGGCTCGAAACCATCGCCGGCTCGGTGGAGCTGTCGACCGCCTCCGGTGACGTCAATGTGGCTCACATCGTCGGTGATGCGCGAGTCCGTTCGGCCTCCGGTGACATCGGGCTCAAGGAGGCCGACGGGTCGGTGACGGTGCGAACGGCCTCGGGTGACATACGCGTCGATTCCATTCGGCGGGGAACCACGGAGATCGACTCGGCGTCTGGCGACGTCGACCTCGGTATCGCCCTCGGGACCGCAGCGTGGCTCGACGTCCAAGCGCTGTCGGGAACGGTCTCGTCGACCCTCGACCCGACCGACGCTCCAGGCAGTGACGCCGAAACCGTCTCGATCCACGCCCACACGCTCAGCGGCGACATTCGCGTCCGCCGGGCGCCGAACTGAACGCCGATCGGCAAAGGAGTACGCCGTGAACGACTTTCTCATCGCCCAGCTCGCCCGTGAACACATGAGCCGCCTCGTCCGGCAAGCGGAACTCACCCGCCTGGTCCGGGAGGCAGAGGCCTCCGGCGACCGCCCCATGCGGCGCCGCCGCCGCGAGCACACCGATCACCGCTGAGGGTTTCGGCTCTCCTCACCTATCCAGTGGGTCTCAGGCGCACGGCGCGATCGAGCGCGTTGGCTCCGGAAGCAGCACGATGCCCGGCCGCGGTGACAGTTGGCGGCCGCCAGTGCGAAGGTACCGCATCTGGATGCCAGCTCGGTCGTCACGATGCGGCGGATTGCGGTGCCAGCCTGGACCTCGGCGCGTGCTGAGCACGACAACGGTGCTCAGCAGCGACAAGTTCGGCGCGTCCACACGATTCGGGCGATCTGCGGCGCCGAATGCACCGCATCGCGCCTGCGCTCCAGAGCGAACGCGACCACTGGCTGCCGCGAGCGTGTCGGACCGCACGGATCGGTGTGGAGAGCGCAGCCTCGCCCGCCGCCCGACCGCGCGGCGCATCGGCGACGTTCTTACGTCAGTCGAGAGCGAGGACCTTGCGGAGGAAGTCGGCCACGTCGCCGAGCACTTCATCGCGGTTCGTCTCGTTGAACACTTCGTGAGCTGCCCCGTCGTACACCGTGTGCTGCAGCGAGGTGCCCTTGATCCTCTCCATCGTCGCGGCCGTCACCTCGTAGGGCACGAGCTGGTCGGCCGCACCGTGGATCCACAGCGTCGGAACGTCGCCGAACGTGCCGCCGGCCGCCACGACGTCGGCCCCGTCGGCCAGGGCCCGCAGAGTCGCCTTGTGGAACGGTCCGTGGTACACCAGTGGATCGGCGGCATAGGCGGCGCCGACTGACGGATCCCGCGACAGGATCGCCGGATCGATCGGGATGTCGGGGATCGGGTCCATCTCCAGCAGCATCTCGAACGCCGGGTTGCCGCCGACCACCGGTCCCGACAGCACGAGGGCGGTGAGCTCGTCGAGGTAGCGCTGGGCGAAGCGAGCGGCGATCAGGCCACCCATCGAATGCCCGACGAGCACGACCGGAAGTCCCGGGTGATCAGCGCGAGCCCGATCGGCGACGGCATGGAGGTCGGTGACGAGCGTCTCGATGTCGTCGACGAGCGCCCGCTCCCCCGCCGACTGGCCGTGACCGAGGTGATCAGGGGCGTACACCACGGCGCCGAGCCCGACGAGCATCGCCGCCACGTGCTCGTATCGGCCGGCATGCTCGCCGTAGCCGTGGGCCAGCAGCGTGGTGAACCGAGGCTCCTCGTCCCCTGACCACGTGGTGACGTGGATCCGGCCGGCGGCCCCCTCGAACTCTTAACTCGCAGTGGTCATCCGAACTCCTCAGCCCTTTCGTCGGCCGGTCAGTCTGGCACGCCGGTGGGTCATCGCATCGCCACCAGGACGCGATCGTCGCCGTATTGCCACACCGTGCCGGCGTCGATGAAGCCGGCAGCGCCCAGGGCGGCAAGGTGCTGCTGCAGCGGCGGCGTGACCGTCGCCTCCGGGTGACCGGCATTGCGGCGCGCCCGCTCGGCGAAGGCGGCGGCGAGCTCCTCGTCGCCGCCGACCGCCGACTCCAGCGCCTCCCACCACGGGCTCCACGCCTCCCGGTCATCGTCGGCAACCTGTCGCAGCGCTGCCTGCAGCGCGCTCAGCCTGGGGTGCTCGGGCTCGAAGAAGTGGTCACCATTGACGACGACCCCGTGGGGCTCGAGCACGGAGACAGCACCGGCGTACGCGGCACGCAGCGCATCGCGCTCGAGCCAGTGCAACGCGGTGGTCGACACGACGGCGTCGAACCGACCGAACTCCGAGACGGCGCCGGGCCAATCGGGCGAACGCAGATCGGCCTGTACCCAGGACAACCGGCCCCCGAAGTCGCCGTAGGCACGCCGTCCGAGCAGCATCAGCACAGGGTCGTTGTCCAGGGCGACGACGGAGACACCGGGGAAGCGATCGAGGACCCGCGCGGCCAACGAGCCAGGCCCGCAACCCAGGTCGAGGATCCGGCGCGGCTCTTCACCGGCGACGTCGGCGACGACATCGACGATCACGGCGAACCGCTCCTCGCGGTTGGCCATGTATCCCTCTTGCTGGTCGTCCCAGCGCCGCAGCCACGCGGCACCGTCGACGACGCCGGTGCGGTCCGACGAGTGGTTCACGCCGTACAGTCTCGTCGGATGCCTGAGGTCCTGTTCCAGCTGAGCGGATCGATCGCCGCCTACAAGGCATGCCACGTCGTGTCTCGGCTCGTCCAGGCCGGCTGTGCCGTACAGACCGTGGCGACGCGGGCTGCGCTCGAGTTCATCGGACCGGCGACCCTGGAGGGACTCACGGGGCGGCCCGTGGCGACCGACACGTTTGCGCCCGGCTCGATGATGGACCACATCCATCTCGTCCGCCGTGCCGATCTCGTGGTCCTCTGCCCGGCGACAGCGAACACGATCAATCGCCTGGCGGCGGGCAATGCCGACGAACTGATCGGCACGATGTTCCTCGCCTTCGACTTCCGCGTCCCGTACGTCGTCGTGCCGGCGATGAACGCGGCGATGTACGAGCATCCAGCCACGACGGCCTCGATCGATCGGCTGCGCGGCTGGGGTGTCGAGTTCATCGATCCGTCGTCCGGCTCGCTCGCGTGCGGCGAGATCGGTCCCGGCCGGCTCGCCGAACCCGACGACATCGTCGAGGAATTGCTGCGCCGCGTCCGTTCGTCACCCGGTGCGCCGATCCGCGAGAGGCCCGCTCCTGGCGGACAGCGTGTCCTCATCACGGCCGGCGGTACCAAGGTCCCGATCGACGGCGTACGGGCGATCACCAACACCAGCAGCGGCAGGACTGGCGCCGAACTCGCCGCCCACTTCGCCCGCGCCGGCCACGACGTGACACTGCTCCACGCCGCCGAAGCCGCAGTGCCGGAACCGACGAGCGGTTCAATCTCGATGCATCCGTTCACGACGTTCGACGACCTCGCCGGCGCCCTCAACGAGCTGTTGCCCGGCGGGCATTTCGACGCCGTGATCCACCTCGCCGCAGTCAGCGACTACGACGTCGACCACGTTGTTGTCGACGGGACGTCGGTCACCGTTGACACGAACAGCAAGCTCGACACCGGCGACGTGATGGAGATCCATCTCAAGCGGAACCCCAAGCTGCTCGCCCAGCTCAAGGACCTCGGTGGTGACGACCTCGTCGTCGTTGGCTTCAAGCTCACCAACGGCGCGTCCGCCGAACAGCGCGCTGCGTCGGTGCGTGGCATCGTCGACGGCACCGATCTCGTCGTCCACAACGACGTCACCGAGATGGGCGAAGGTCGCCACGTGGCGACGATCTATCGGCCGGTCAGCGACAGCGTCGAGGTCGTCGCCACAGTCGCTGACAATGCCGAGCTCGCCGCCGTTCTGGAGCGCGAGATCGCCGCCCTCGTTGCGGCGCGCTGAGTCCGGACGTATTCAACCGCGCAGCAGGGCGAGCCGCTCGGCGACGTCCGGCTTTCGCACGTGCGTCCGCGTCGATTGGACGACCTGGGCACACACGGACGATGCCTTGGCCGGGTCCATCGTGTCGCCGAGCATCACGGCGAGATCGTCGGCCGTCGGCTGGAACGTGACCGTCGTGATCCCCCTGGCGCGTAGCACGGCGATCTCACCGGCCACCTGCCGGCGGACGAGCTGACGCAGCGAGAGCGTTTGCGTCCGCGGCACCGCGCCAGTGACCGCCGACATCGGCGCGCACACGATGGCGAGGTCCGGTGGCGACTCGCACGCGGCGACAAGGTCGGCGTTGGTGGTCGAGTGCACCGCTCCATCGACGTAGCGGGCACCGTCGATGGTCACCGGCGAGAAGTAGCCAGGGATCGCGCACGAAGCCTCGACGGCTTCGCCGACCGTCACCACCGGTGCTCCTGATCGACCGAAGACGACACGCAGCCCGACGTCGAGTTCCACAGCGACGATCCACACGTCAGCGTCAGGCCACCCGGTCCCGATCATTGCGTCGTAGGGAGCACGCAGATGCGCCGTCGACCGGCGCCCCACAGGCAATACCGCCGAGACGAGCGAGCCGGGCGTCACCCGCCACGGTTCCCGAAGTGCCCGCCGCACTCGCTCCGGCGAGGCGATCCGCAGCCGGCGGGCGATCGTACTGAACGCAGTCTCCTCTGCTGTGTCGACATCGTCGTCGCCGTTGGACCGCACGTCGGAGGCAGCGACGGCGGCCACCGCCGCTTCGGCGCGGCGAACGAGATCGAACCCCTCCGGCGACAGCTGTTCGCCCGCCAGACGCCGGCGCATGTCGGCCGGACCCAGACCGGCACGCAGGCTGCCGCCGACCACCGAGCCGGCCGATGTCCCGACGATCAGTTGAGCGCGGCGCGCATCCCAGCCGAGCTCGGCGACGAGGGCGCTGAGGACACCGACGTGAAAGGCGTGCCCGACCACGCCACCTGCGCCGAGGACCAGCGCGATGCTCGGTCGGCGGTCAGTCGTCACGCACCCAGTCTGCGCCGCTGGAAGCCTCTAGCCTCGCCTCCCAATGAGTATCCTTGTCACCGGCGGCGCCGGATACATCGGCTCACACACGGTGCGCCGCCTCCAGGCGGACGGGGTCGACGTCGTCGTCCTCGACTCGCTCGAATACGGATATCCGCAGTCGATTCCGGGGGTACCGCTCGTCGTCGCCGACATCACCGACCGTGACGCCGTGCTCGCTGCGTGCAACGACCATGGCGTCACCCAGGCCGTGCACTTCGCCGCCTACAAGAGCGTCGGCGAGTCGATGCAGCAACCGACCAAGTACTGGCTGAACAACGTCGCCGGCACCGTCCAGTTGGTCGATGCCCTGCTGCATGCGGGCGTCGACCAGATCGTGTTCTCGTCGTCGTGCTCGGTGAACGGCACGCCCGACGCCGTTCCGGTCACCGAGGACATGCCGCTCACGCCGGAATCTGTCTACGCCGAATCGAAGGTGATGGTCGAACGGATCCTCGCCTGGTACGGCACGACCGACGGCTTGCGCGCCGTCAGCCTGCGCTACTTCAACGCCGCCGGAGCGACCGACGACGGACAGTTCGGTGAGGTCTGGGAGCGAAGCATCAACCTGATCCCGATGGCCATGAAGGCGACGCTCGGCTACGGGCCGCCGCTGCAGGTCTTCGGCGCCGACTACCCCACGCCCGACGGGACGTGCATCCGCGACTACATCCACGTCGACGACCTCGCTGACGCCCACGTTCGGGCCCTCGACTACCTTGCCGGCGGCGGTACCACCGTGTCGCTCAACGTCGGCACGGGAGTCGGCACCAGCGTGCTCGAGGTGATCCATGCCACCGAACGCATCGCCGACCGCTCCGTACCCCACGACATCGTCGACCGCCGCCCGGGTGACCCAGTGGCAACCTACGCCGATCCGGCGAGGATCGCAGCGACGCTCGGGTGGCGATCGACGAAGACAGCTCGACGACATCATCCGCACGGCCTGGGCATGGCACAGCACCCATCCGCACGGATACGACCCAGTCGAACCTCGATGAAGGATCTCGCACCCTGGACGGCGAACGCCGTCCTCGGTGACGGCGAGACGGTCTCGATCCGGCCGATCACTCCCGCCGACGCGCGACGGCTGGCGGAGTTCCACCAGCGGCAGTCCGACGAAAGCCGGTACCGCCGGTACTTCACGCCGAAGCCGATGCTGAGCCAGCGCGAGCTCGATCACTTCACCAACGTCGATCTCGTCGACCGCGCGGCGTTGATCGTCGAGTCTCACGGGGAGCTGCTCGGCTGGGCGAGCTACGAGCGATGGCCCGGCCGCGACGACGCCGACACCGCGTTCATGGTCGACGACGCGCATCAGGGAACGGGGATCGCGACGTTGCTCCTCGAGCACCTCGCCGCCATCGCCGTCTCCAACGGCATCGAGCGGTTCACCGCCGAGGTGCTCGGCGAGAACCGACCGATGCTCGCCGTGTTCGCCCGCGCCGGCTGGCCGCTGCAACGGCGCTTCGAGAGTGGTGTGATCGAGGTCGACTTTCCGATCGCCGAGACTCCCGAGTTCGTCGATTCGATGAGCCGCCGCGAGCAGCGCGCCGACAGCCGGGCCATCGCTCGCATGCTCATGCCGCGGGCCATCGCCGTCGTCGGCGCGACTGATCGGCCCGGATCGGTCGGTGCCGCTCTGTGGCACAACGTGACCGCCGCGGCAACTGTGCCGGTCTATGCGGTCAACCCTTCGCACACGCACCTCGGCGAGTCGCCCGTGTACGCGAGTGTCACCGACGTCCCCGATGTCATCTCCGTGGCGGTCATCGCGGTACCCGCCGAGTCGCTCGAGCGGGCAATCGACGATTGCATCGCCGCCCACGTACGCGGGGCGGTCGTGACGACATCGGTGGACGGAAGCAACGTCGACGTGGATGCGATGGTCGTGCGGGCGCGCAACAACGGAATGCGAATCATCGGGCCTTCGAGCATGGGCGTGGCGGCGTCCGGACCGCAGATCGGCCTCAACGCTTCTTTGCTCCCCGAGCGGCTGATTGGAGGCGGCGTGGCGATCTCGATGCAGTCCGGTTCGCTCGGCGCCTCGTTGCTCGAGCTGGCCAGGGAGCAGTCACTCGGGCTGTCGTGGTTCGTCTCGTTGGGTGACCGGGCCGACGTCTCGGGCACCGATCTACTGCAATTCTTCGAGGACGACGAGTCGACGCGAGTGATCGGCATCTACACCGAGGACCTCGGCGACACACGGCGCTTCGCTCGCATCGCTCGGCGCGTGTCGCGGCGCCGCCCCATCGTCGCCGTGCGCACCGCCGCCGAGCTTGGTTCGACGAACAGCGCCTTGTACCGGCACTGTGGACTCATCGAGGTGCCGACAGTCGCCGCGTTGCTCGACACCGTCAGGGTCCTCGCCACCCAACCGGTGCTGCGCGGCGATCGCATCGCAGTGCTGTCCAACTATCCGAGCCCTCAGCGCCTCGCTGCCAGGGCGATCGCCGCCAGCGGGTTGCGCGCCGTCGATCCACCCGTACAGCTCGACTTCCGGGCGACTCCCGCCGACTACGCCGCGGCGATGAACGCGGCGCTCGGTTCCGACGACGTCGATGGCCTGATGGTCGTCCACGCGCCGCCATTGCCCGAGGCGGTCGGCGGACCCGTCGCCGAGATCGACGCCGCCGCGATGCGGGCGGAGAAGCCCATCACCGCAGTCCTTCTCGCCACGGCGGACGGTCCAATCACGCCGGGTTCCACCGTCCCGAACTTCATGTTCCCGGAACCGGCCGCCGCCGTGCTCGGTCGTTCGTGGGCATACGGCCGCTGGCTGGCCACGGAGGCAGCATCTCCTCCGGCTGCCGTGGACGGCGTCGACGGCGAGCGGGCTCAAGAGCTCGTGGCCGGTGCGCTTCTCGATGGGCAGAGCCGGCTGGACCCCGTGACAGCGGCCGACCTGCTCACCGCCTACGGAATTCCCGTGCCGCCGACACGATTCGTCGCTGCGGACGACGCCGTCGTCGCCGCCGCCGAGATCGGCTTCCCGGTGGCGGTCAAGGCCCGCCACCGCCACGTCGGCCGCTCGGTGCGGGCCGGCGTGGCCCTCGATCTCACCGACGGTGCCAGCGTGAAGGCATCCATCGACGTCATGCGCGCCGAGCTCGGTGACGACGCCGACTTCGTCGTTGTCCAGGCGATGGCACCGCCCGGCCTCGACCTACGCGTTTACGCGACGATCGACGACGAGGCAGCACCGCTCATCTCCGTCGGCATCGGTGGCATCCAGGCCGGCCTCGTCGACGACGACGAGCCGCGCCGGCTGGCGCCGTTGTCGGTGCAGAGCGCCACGAGCCTCGTGGCCGAGTCGCGTGCCGGGCCGGCGCTCGCCCAATCGGGCATCGAGCCGACGGCGCTCGTCGACACGTTGACCAGGGCTGCCCAGCTTGCCGCCGACCACGCCGAGATCACCTCGCTCGACCTCAACCCGGTGATCACCACCGCCACCGGCTGCTACGTCACCGATGCCGTCGTGACGCTGGCGCCAGTGCTCCGACCGGTAGGCGCCCTGCGCCGGTTGTGATCGAGCCAAGCGGAAAGATGGCTCCGCCTTTCCGGTTGAGTCCTCAGGACAGCAGCTCCTTGCTGACGCCGTAGAAGAACTCTCCGCACAGGCCGAGCGAATCGACGTCGATGCGCTCGTCGTTGCCGTGGAATCGCTGACCGAACGACTCGAAGGTGACGCCCGGCGAGAAGATGGCGGCGCCATAGGCCACCGTGCCGCGCTGTCGGTAGAACCTGGCGTCGGTCCCGCCCACGATCAGCCCGGGAACCAGTTCGGCGCCGGGATAGGCCACCTGCACGTGGCGCTCGACGACGTCCCACAGCTCGTTGTCAGTCGCCGAACGAGTCGACTCGGCGTGCTGCAGCACGCTGATCTGCACCTTGCCGGCCAGCTCGCCGAGGGCATCGGCCACGTACTGGCGGGCCGTGTCGATCGTGTCGCCGGGGACGGTGCGGATGTCGACATCGATGTCGACCACGTCGGGAATCGTGTTCGTCTTCTGTCCGCCATGGACGACGTTCGGCGAGATCGTCGTGTGCGAGCAGGCGTGGGCGAGCCGCCCACGCGCCACGTCGAGGGTGGCGATCGCATCGTCGACACGCTGCGGGTCGGTCAGCATCTCGCCCACGTCGGCGGGGACATCCAGCCCGGCGACGTATGCGTGCCACAGATCGCCGAGGCGAGGCTCGGGACGGTACCGGGCCAGCCGGCGGACGACTTCGGCGGCGGTGACGAGGGCGTTGTCCGTGAGATACGGCATCGATCCGTGACCGGGTGTCCCGACGACTCGCAGGCGCAGCCAGGCGATGCCCTTCTCGGCGACGTTGATCGTGATCCGCCGCTGACCGTCCGATCCGATCTGTGACCACCCACCGAGCTCGGTCAGCACGAAGTCCGCACCGGCAGCGTCCCAGTGGTGGTCGAGCATCGGTTCCGCACCCCAGCCACCACCGGCCTCCTCGTCGGCGACCCCGAAGTAGATCAGCGTCCCGCGCGGCCGGAATCCTTCGGCGGCGAGGCGGCGGAAGGCCACGGCCATCGCCGCCGTCGAGTTGAGCATGTCGATGGCTCCCCGCCCCCACACCTCCGTGGTCCCGTCGTCGGCGCGGATCAGCTCGCCACCGAACGGATCGCGCGACCAGCCGTCGGGGTTGACCGGTACGACGTCGGTGTGGCCCATCAGGCACAGCGAAGGCGCCGACGGGTCGGAACCTTCGATGCGAGCGACGATCGAGGCTCGGCCCGGACGTGACTCGAAGCGTTCGACCGCGATCCCGGCGCCCTCGAGGTAGTCGGTGAGCAGCTCGGCGTTGCGGATTTCGTTACCGCTGTCGGGCGTTCCGTCGTTGACGCACTCGTTGCGGATCAGCGACTGCAGCAGCTCCGTCGTCGGCCCGACAAACTCCTCGGCAGCAGCAGCCATGCGCGGCACGGTAGTCGTCGCATCCAGATGCACTCTGTGCTCGCCACGAAGCAGTTTTCTCGCCGCTGGAGCGCTCTGTCCGCGTTTTCGTGCGAGACGGGCGGTCAGCGGAAGAGGTCGCGGTCGGGGGCGCGGATCAACGGACGCGGCCGTCGCGTCGTCGTCACGCACCCAGGGGAAGCCGCGGATCACGGCCGCTGGCACCCGCGACAGATTGCCCTTGACCAGTTCGGCGGCGGCGGCGAGCTCGTCGGCGACGCACAGCTGCTGGACGCGGAACTCGTGGCCGTGCGGATCGCGCTGGCCGACATAGCTGGTGATCGGGCTGATCCCGGCGAGACCGACGGCGACATCGGTCTGCCCTTCACGCCATGGGCGCCCGAACGTGTCGCTGACGATCACGGCGACGTCAACACCCAGCTCGCCGAAGCGGGCGCGCAACCGGCGCGCCGAGGCGTCCGGGTCGTCCGGGAGCACGACGACGCGCCCAGACGCCCCGCTCGACGACTCGTCGACTCCGCTGTTCGCACACACGAAGCCGTGCCGCGTTTCGGTGATCAGCAGCGGCCCGCTCATGCGGACGATCCGCGCCGCCTGACGAAGCACGACCTCGACGACACGCGGATCCTTGTCCCACCGCGTGGCGAAGTCGGCTGCGAGTGATGAGGGCTCCACAGCGTCGAGTTCGACGACGGCGCCCTCCGACTTCGACACGACCTTCGACGTGACGACAACGATGTCGTCGTCGAGCAGGGAGACGGCGTCGGCGATCATCACGGCAAGGTCGGCGCCGGCGCCGATCTCCGGTAGCCCGAGGACACCGACGACCCGCAGCTCACCGTCCGAGGGCATCGTCACGACGGCACGGTAGCGCTCACGGTTGCCAGCCGATGCTCACATGTGGGCAATGGCAAGTTCATCCGCCAACGGCGTGTCCGACCTGTTCGACCCCTCCCAGTGGGAGACCGTGCCCGAGTTCGCCTTCACGGACATCACCTACCACCGCGCCGTCGACCAGGGCACCGTGCGCATCGCCTTCGACCGGCCCGACGTCCGCAACGCCTTCCGTCCGCACACCGTCGACGAGCTGTTCGCCGCTCTCGACCACGCCCGCACCTCGAGCGACGTGGGCGTCGTGCTTGCTCACCGGCAACGGACCATCGTCCCGCGATGGCGGGTGGGCGTTCTGCTCGGGTGGCGACCAGCGGATCCGTGGCAAGGACGGCTACCGCTACGCGAGCGGAGACGACGACGATTCCGTCGACCCGGCGCGTACCGGTCGACTGCACATCCTCGAATGCCAGCGACTGATCCGCTTCATGCCCAAGGTGGTGATCTGCGTCGTGCCGGGGTGGGCCGCCGGCGGCGGGCACAGCCTGCACGTCGTGTGCGACCTCACGCCTGGCGAGCGCCGAGCACGCCCGCTTCAAGCAGACCGATGCCGCCGTGGCGAGCTTCGACGGCGGATTCGGGTCCGCCTATCTGGCCCGCCAGGTCGGCCAGAAGTTCGCTCGGGAGATCTTCTTCCTCGGGCGCGAGTACACCGCCGCCGACTACGTGCGGATGGGCGCGGTCAACCTGGCCGTGCCCCACGACGAGCTCGAGCGCACGGCGCTCGAGTGGGCGGCGGAGATCAACGCCAAGAGTCCGACCGCTCGGCGAATGCTGAAGTACGCCTTCAACCTCATCGACGACGGGCTCGTCGGTCAGCAGCTGTTCGCCGGGGAGGCGACGCGGCTCGCCTACGCCTCGGATGAAGCGGCGGAGGGTCGCGACGCCTTCCTCGCCAAGCGCGACCCGGACTGGTCGCGATTCCCCTATCTCTACTGATCCTCGTCGGCGTGGCGGATCGCCGACCGGGAAGGAGTACCACTGCACCTCGACGTCGACCAGGGCGTCGACCTCGGCGATCGCGAGTGCGCTCGACCCATCCCGTGATCAGGGTGTCGATCTCCTCGCCGAGCTGGGCGAACTCGGCAGCCGTCAGGCGAAGGTGATTGGAGCTCTCGATACTGCCGTCGGACCACTCGCGCGGCCAGCGTTCGTAGGTGTCCCGCCACTCTTGGATGCGCGCCTGTTTGGCCCGGCTGAACTCGTTGACGATCAGCTTGGTCGCCTCGCGCGCCGCCGGGCTCTCGTCGGCGAGGGCGTTCCCCTCGATGGCGACCCGTCCAGGAACCCGCCGCCACCACCGCTCGCGTCCAGAACCACGGCCGGGATCCTCCTCGACGAACCCGTACTTCTCGAACTGCCTGAGGTGGTAGCTGGTCGCCCCGCTCGACTCGCTGAGCCGAGCAGCGAGCTGGGTCGCCGTCGCCGGACCGTGCAGGCTGAGCTGATCGCACAGCTGCACCCGCAACGGGTGGGCCAGGCCTTGCAGCGCACGTGGCGTCGAGAACCCGCCGTTCAAGCTGTTCGGCCATCGTGTGCTCAGCGATGTGACCGCTCGACGAGGGCGGCGGCGCGCTTGGCGAGGGAGTTGGCCCGGCGGTTCAGGCGGTCGGCCCGTCGCTGCCGGCGCACGGCGGCAGCGAGGCGGGCGTCGTCGCTGCGCCCGATCATCTCCCGATGCAGTTCGGTCGCCAGCTCGGAGCCGAAGTAGGTGTTCATGGAGGACACCCTACAACTCCAAAGAATTCTTTGCAAGGATTTCTTTGCAATTGAATCTTTGCAATCCTGTCACACGCGAAGTCCCAGCGTGCGAGCTATCACGAGGCGCTGCACCTCGCTGGTCCCCTCACCGATCTCGAGAATCTTGGCGTCGCGGTAGTGCCGCGAGACGGCAGTCTCGTCGATGAACCCGTAGCCACCGAACACCTGCGTGGCCGCCCGCGTGGCGTCGATCGCCGCCTCCGTGCGTACAGCTTGGCGATCGCCGCCTCCGCCTTGAACGGCCTGCCGTGATCGCGCAGCCAGGCCGCGTGGTACGTGAGCTCGGCGGGCGGCGGCAAGGGCCACGTGCATGTCGGCGCAACGGAAGGCGACCGCCTGATTCGAACCGATCGGCCGGCCGAATGCCATCCGTTCGCCGGCGTACGCCACGGCGTCGTCGACGCAGCGCTGGATCACGCCGACGGCCAGCGCGGCGATCGCCACCCGACCCTCGTCGAGAATCTCCAAGAATTGGGCGTAGCCCCGTCCACGCTCGCCGAGCAGGTGGTCCTCGGCGACGCGACACTCGACGAACGTCAACCCGTGCGTGTCCGACGCATGCCAGCCCATCTTGCGGTACGGCGGCTGCACCTCCAGCCCGGGCGTTCCGGCCGGGACGATCACCGACGAGATCTCACCCGGACCGGTGAGCGCGGTCACGGTGATGACGGAGGTGATCGGCGTCCCCGAGTTGGTGATGAACGCCTTCTCTCCGTCGATGACCCACTCCCCTGCTGCCTCGTCAAGGATCGCTCGGGTCCGAGTCCCCCCAGCGTCACTGCCGGCGTCGGGCTCGGTCAGCCCGAACGCGCCGAGGGCACGGCCGGCACAGAGATCAGGCAACCAGCGCTGTTGTTGCTCCGGCGTGCCGAACTTGAAGATCGGGTTGGCGCCGAGGCCGACGCCGGCCTCCAGCGTGATGGCGATCGACTGGTCGACTCGAGCCAATTCCTCGATGGCGACGCAGACGCCGGTGAGGTCGCCGCCACCACCACCGACCGATTCCGGAAACGGGATCCCGAACAGCCCGAGCTCGCCCATCTTGCGCACGACGTCGATCGGGAACTCGTGGGTGCGATCCCACTCCTCGGCGTGCGGTTCGATCTCGGCGTCGGCGAACTCGCGAACGAGTGAGCGCAGCGCTTCGTGCTCCTCAGTGAGCTCTGGGTGCACCGATCACCCGGCCCAGATGCCGAGCAGCTCGCCGGTCGCCGGTCCGACGATCCCGTCGACAACGAGTTCGTTGGCCTCCTGGAACGCTCGCACCGCCGCCTCCGTCTGCTCCCCGAACACGCCGTCGACGGCGTACTGTTCTGCCGCCGACGGTGACCTCGTTGAGGCGCTCCTGCAGACACTGGACCTGCGGGCCGGTGTCGCCGCTGCGCAACGTCTGGCCGATCTGACACGACGCTTCGGAGTCGAGGTCGTAGACCACCGTGCCGGGCGGGCTCGACTCGGTGGCGACCGTGCTGTCGGACCCGTCGCCCGCCGGATCGGTCGCGTCACTCGGATCCGTCTCGTCGGCGCCAGCCGTCGTTGTCGGATCGTCGCCCGACCGTGCCTCCGACGTCTCCACGGCCGCCGTCGTGGCGCTGGCTGCGGCGGCGGTCGTCTCCGGGGCTGCGCGTCGTCGTCGACGCCCGCGTCGTGGTCGGGGCGATCGCCGCCTCGCTGGTGACCGGCGTCGTCGTGTCGGTCCCGCCCGCACCTTCGTCGTCGTCGCCGAGCAGCGCCACCAGGAGCAGTACACCGCCGCCGGCGATGGCGAGGGCGGCGAGGCTGACTCCGATGCGTCGCATCACGTATCGGCGGTGCGAGACCCGCCGCCGGTGTTCACGCGTGATCTCGCCAGTGCCGTCGGACGCGGCGGCCGCCCCGACGAGTACCTCCGTCGGCTCGTCGCCGGTCGGCGGCGAGCACGTCCGTCGGCTCGTCGCCGGTCGGCGGCAGCACCTCTGTCACGTCGTCGCCAGTGCCGGGCAACCCTTCGGCTCGTTGCTCGGCGGCCGCCCCTTCGGCGACCACCTCGCCCGGCTCGGCTGGCTCGCTCGGCTCGCCCGAACCGCCGTCGGGAATCGGTTCGTCGGGACCATCCGATTCTCCCGGAACCGGCGGCCGGCCGCCTGCCCACTGCGGCTCCTCCGTAGGCTCGTCCGGCGACGGCGGCAGTGGCGGATCGGTGGGACTCACGGCAGTACAACTATCACGTTGCTCCGAGTGTCTCGTTCGCCGAGCGGCGCCGTCGCCGACGCGACGGCCGATCGGTGTCCGCGACGGGTTCCCACTTGAACGAGCGGGTGGCGACGACGACGCCGACGGCTCCCCACACGGCGACGATGGCGAGGTTGCCGGCCAGGAATCCGGGTGGATCGACCGTCGGGTTGAACGGCGCCTGGATGCTCTCGACGAACGGCCGGAGCGGTAGCGCCCCAGCCAGGACATCGAGCCACCGTGGCATCGAGGATTCGTCGACGGCGATGAATGTGTTGGAGATGAACGCCATTGGCAAGATGATCGCGTTGGTGACCGCGGGGGCGGCTTCCTGGCTGCGGATCAGGCCGGCAATGGCGACGCCGAGGGCGGAGAAGGCCATCGTGCCGACGACGAACGACGACGACGAGCGCCGGAATCTTGGCGACGTCGATCTCGAGGTCGTAGAACGCGAACCCGATCCCGACGATCAGGGCGAAACCTGCTACGGCGATGACCAACCCGGCGCCGACGAAGCCGGAGAGGTAGATCCACGAGGGCAGCGGCGTTCCCCGCCAGCGCTTCAGTCACCCCGTCCTGACGCCGGTCGGGGATCATGTTGGCGAGGTTGGTGAACGTCGCCGAGACAACCTCGAAGGCGGCCAGGGCGGCGACGTAGAACTGCTGGATCGACCAATCACCGGTGGACGTCTCGACGGTCGCCTCGTTGCTGCCGAAGACGAGGTTGAACAGCACGACGATGATCAGCGGGAGGGCGACGGTGAAGAACAGGGCGACTGGGATGCGCACGAACACCCGCAGTTGGGCGACGACCTGAACCATGAGGAGGCGCCCGGCGGGTGGCCACCGGGGCGCCGGCTCAGTCATCGCTGTCCCCGGCGAGCGTCAGGAACAGATCCTCCAGCGACGGGCGTTGTACCGCCAGCCCCTCGAGCTCCTGCCCGCGTTCGAGTGCCCAGCCGGTGAGGGTGTGCAGCGTCGCCGTCGGCGTGGGCGTCGTCACGACGACCTCGCTGGAGCCACTGTCGAGACGGGCGGCGCCGTCGAGGAGTGCAGCCACTTCGGAGGGCTCGACTCCCGCCGGCAACCTGAACCGCACCGTCGTGTCGCCCGTCGCCGCAGTGAGCTCTTCGGGCGATCCCTCGGCGATCAGGCGGCCGCGGCGCAGCACGCCGACCCGGTCGGCGAGGTGCTCGACTTCGTCGAGATAGTGCGACGTCAGCAGCACGGTCGTACCGCCAGCGCACAACGAGCGGATCAGGTCCCACGCGCCGCGGCGCGCTGCCGGGTCGAAGCCGGTGGTCGGTTCGTCGAGGAACAGCAGGTCTGGATAGCCGATGATGCCGAGGGCGAGGTCGAGGCGGCGGCGCTGGCCACCCGACAGACGGTCGCAACGCTTGCCGACCGACTCTTCGAGCCCGACCAGGGCGACACTCTCGTCGACGGTCCGCGATCGCCGGTAGCACCCGCCGTACAGGGCGAGGACCTCGCCGACGGTCAGGACCCGCTCGACACCCGAGCTCTGCAGGACGATGCCGATCCGATCATGGAACGACCGATCGGCGTGGTCCGGATCGCAGCCGAGCACCGTCACCGACCCCGTCGTTCTCCGCCGGTAACCCTCGAGGATCTCCACCGTCGTCGTCTTGCCGGCTCCGTTCTCGCCGAGCAGGCCGTAGACCTCTCCCTTGGCGACCGTGAATGAGAGGCCGTCGACGGCAGGCTTGTCGCCGTATCGCTTGACGAGACCGTCGACCGCGACGACCGGCGCCACGTTCATTGTGACTCGCGAAACGACTTCGACGTGATCGGCAGGCCGGTGTTGTTGCGCAGGTGCTCGGCGGTGGTCCGGAAGTAGTCCAGCAGTTCGCCGGCGATCTCGTCGCCTCCAGCGATCTGACTCGTCGTCGCCTCGACGGCGTTGGTCATGTGGGTGAGCCACCGATCGCGTTCGGTGGTTCCGATTGGGAAGCGCAGGTGGCGCATGCGCAGACGAGGGTGGCCGCGTTCGTCGTCATAGTCGGTTGGGCCACCCCAGTACTGCACGAGGAACATGGTGAGACGATGCCGCGCGCCGGCGAAGTCGGGATGCTCCGGGTAGAGCGGGGCGAGTACCTCATCGGCGGCCACGCCCTCGTAAAACGTGTCGACGAGTTGCGCGAAGAACTCCCGGCCGCCGACGCGCTCGTACATCGTCGGTCCGTTTGCCATGGCGAAACGGTACCGAGGAGGTCGGGGCGATGCCTCGCTAGCGTCGCCGCATGACTTCACGGCAACGCGACTGGATCGACGGCCGCATCTTGGCGTACATCGCAGAGCGCGCCACCCCGCGGCCTGACGCCGCCCTCGACGAGTTGCGCGCCGAGACCGAGACACTCGGCGACATTTCGGTGATGCAGGTGAGCGCCGACCAGGGTGCCCTGCTGACCGTCCTCACGCGCCTTGCGAACGCCTCCTTCGCCGTCGAGGTCGGGACGTTCACGGGCTACTCCTCGATCTGCATCGCTCGCGGGTTGCAGCCCGGCGGCCGGTTGTTGTGCTGCGATGTCAGTGAGGAGTACACGTCGAGTCGCCAAGCAGGCGTGGGAGCGCGCCGGAGTCGCCGACAACATCGAGTTGCGCCTGGCGCCCGCCCTCGAGACGTTGCGCGCCCTGCCCGCAGACGAGGCGATCGATGTCGCCTTCATGGACGCCGACAAGACCGAACTACGTGAACTACTACGAGGAGCTGTTGCCGCGCCTGCGCCCCGGCGGACTGCTGCTCGCCGACAACACCTTGTGGTCGGGCCGCGTCGCCGAAGCCGCCGCCGACGACGACGCCAACCTCACGGCGATCCGCCGCTTCAACGACACAATCGCCTCCGACGATCGTGTCGCCAGCTACATCCTCCCCGTCAGCGACGGCCTGACCGTGATCACCAAGCTGTAGTCCGCGGACCGGCGCGCCGTCGACATTCCGAGGACGATCCGTGCCGGGCCGTGACACGACAGCCATCGGCCAGATAGCGGGACTCGCTACGACGTCGAGGAAGCGGCTTGCCGCGATGCCGGAGCCGATGGCGCCGGCGGCCATGCCGATGACAGGATCGCCAGCATCCGGGTGGCCTGGAAGTCGCTGTCGACGACCATCGCCACCAGGCCGCTGTCCTCCGGGAAGTCGTGGACGCCGGCCGTCCAGCGGTTGTTGATCAACCACAGCGCGGCGTTGGCGAAGAGCGCGCCGACGAGTCCTTGGATCAGGCCCTCGAGCATGAACGGGATGCGGATGAACCAGTCGGTCGCGCCAACGAGTTTCATCACCTCGATCTCCCGGCGTCTGGCGAACATCGCCGTGCGGATCGTGTTCCAGATCAGCAGGATCGCGGCGAGCAGCAGCAGGATCGACAGGATCAACGTGAACAGGCCGATGAACCCCTTGACCTTGCTGACGACCTCGACCCAGTCGCCTGGGTAGATCACGCCGCGGACGTTGGGAACGCCGGTGAGCGTCTCGTCGAGAGCACGCATGTCCTCGATGTTCGTCCCGTCTCGGGGAACGACCTTGAACGACCGTGGGATGTTCTCAGCGGTCAGCTGAGAGCGGGTTGTCGGGTCGGCGGCGAACCGCACGTCTGCGTCGGCCAGGGCGCAGTCCACGTTGCAGAACTCGTAGTCCTCGACGAGCGCCGAGTTGTCGGTCAGGGTCTGAGCGACGATCTCTCGCTGGTCGTCGGTGGTCTCCGGGTTGACGTACACGATCATCTCGACGCCGCCCTCCCAGAGCGCCACCGTGTTGTCAAACCCCTTCTGGACGTAGAGCGTGAGCCCGAAGATGAGCAGGGCGACAGCCGACGTGATGATCGCCGCGACCGTCAGGGTGACGTTGCGACGAAAGCTCGCCCACGTCTCGCGCAGCACATAGGTGAGGCGACCCAGCACCTACTCGTACACCCCGCGAGCTTGGTCGCGCACGATGACGCCGCGGTCGAGCTGGATCACGCGCTTGCGCATCGAGTTGACGATGCGCTTGTCGTGGGTCGCCATCAGCACGGTGGTGCCGATCTGGTTGATCCGGTCGAGCAGGCGCATGATCCCCTCGCCCGTCGCCGGGTCGAGGTTTCCAGTCGGCTCGTCGGCGAGGAGGATCAGCGGCCGGTTGACGAACGCCCTGGCAACCGACACGCGCTGCTGCTCACCACCCGACAGCTGGTCGGGGAACCGCTCCTCCTTGCCGGCGAGGCCGACGAGGTCGAGCACTGCGGGAACCTGCTGGCGGATCACGTGCTTGGGCTTGCCGATCACCTCCTGGGCGAAGGCGACGTTCTCGAAGACGGTGCGGTTGGGCAGCAGCTTGTAGTCCTGGAACACGTTGCCGATGTTGCGGCGCAGCTGGGGGACTCGGCTGGAGGGCATGTCGACGATGTTGCGTCCGGCCACCATCACGTCCCCCGCCTCCGGCCGCTCCTGACGGTTGAGCAGGCGCAGCAGGGTGCTCTTGCCCGACCCCGACGGACCGACCAGGAAGACGAACTCGCCCTTGTTGACGTCGAACGACGCGTCGCGCAGGGCACACACGTCGTGGCCGTAGAACTTGGTGACGTTTTCGAGTCGAATCATTGTCGGTTTCGTTACGAGCGATTGACGGCAGAGCCTACCGGCCGGTCTCAATTCGCCGTGCGCCGCCGCCAGCGCAGATACCCCTCCATGAACTCGTCGAGATCACCATCGAGGACCGCGGCGACGTTGCCCGACTCGACGTCGGTCCGCAGGTCCTTGACCATCTGATAGGGCTGCAGCACGTAGCTGCGGATCTGGCTCCCCCACCCGACCTGGGCCTGCTTGCCGCCGATGGCATCGAGCTCGGCGGCGTGCTCCTCTTCGACCTTGGCGGCGAGCATCGCCTTCAGCCGCGACATCGCCCGCTCACGGTTCTGCAGCTGGCTGCGCTCCTCCTGCGAGCTGGCGACCAGCCCGGTCGGCTCGTGGATCAGGCGTACGGCCGAAGACGTCTTGTTGACGTGCTGGCCGCCCGCTCCGGAGGCGCGGAACACCTCCATCTTGACGTCGGCCTCGCTGAGCTCGACGTCGGGGGCCTCCATCACGGGCCACACCTGCACGGCGGCGAAGCTCGTCTGCCGCCGCCCTTGGTTGTCGAACGGGCTGATGCGCACCAGGCGGTGGGTGCCCCGTTCACCGGAGAGCAGCCCGTAGGCGTAGCGCCCAGAAATCGTCGCCTCGGCGGACAAGATCCCAGCCTCGGTGCCTTCGGAGATCCCGTTGACCGCCATCGTGAAGCCGCGGCGATCGGACCAGCGCTCGTACATCCGCAGGAGCATCTCGCTCCAGTCCTGGGCGTCGACGCCGCCGTCCTTGGCGTTGATCTGCACGATCGCGTCCGACTCGTCGTGGGGGCCGGTGAACAGGCTGCGCAGATCGAGTTGGTCGAGACGCCGGCTGACATCGGCGATCGCCGCCTCGATGTCGGGCTCCTGGGACTCGTCGCCCTCGTCGCGTGCCAGTTCGTGCAGCACCTCGGCGTCGGACAGCGCCTGTTCGAGGCCGTCGTACGTGGCGACGTCGTCGCGGAGGTTGGCGTACTCGCTGTTCAACGCCTTGGCGTGCTCGGCGTCGTCCCACAGGTCGGGGCGGGACATCTCGGCCTCGACCTCCGTCATGCGCGTGCGAGCGCGGGCGATGTCGAGATAGCCCGCGGCCTCGTCGAGGCGCCGGCGCTGCTCCTTGAGATCGTCGCTGAAGTCACGCATGACGTACCTCAGGCTACGGATGTCGAAATCAGCTCGCGCCGTGGCAGAGCTTGAACTTCTTGCCCGAGCCACAAGGGCAGGGAGCGTTGCGCGGCGTCTTCGACCACTCGTCCTTGACCACCGTCTCCTGCTTGGGCGCCTGCTGCTGACGGCGCGCAGCTCGACCATCAGGCGCCGCCGACGGCGCCGTGCGCTGACGCGCGCTGGCCGCGGCCTCGACCATTTCTCGTTCCTCGGCGGCGCCGCAGCTGCCGCGGCGGCGAACCCGGAGACGCGGTCGGTGTCCGACGAGGTCTGCTGAACGTTGCTGACGGCCGTGGCCGCTGCCGGTGCTGTGGCTGCGGGGGCGGTGGGCGCAGATCCTGGTGCCGCGGTCTGGCCAGACGTGACGACCTGCGCCTGCTGGTCTTGCCGGACGACCTGGACATGCATGACGTAACGGACGAAGTCCTGGGCGATTCCCTTCATCATCGACCCGAACATCTCGAACCCCTCGCGCTGCCACTCGGTCAGCGGGTCCTTCTGGCCCATCGCCCGGAGGTTGATGCCCTCCTTGAGATAGTCCATCTCCTCGAGGTGCTCGCGCCAGCGTTGGTCGATGATTCGCAGCATCACCTGCCGCTCGACCTCGCGCATCACGCTGGGCGTGAGCTCCTCCTCACGGCGCTCGTAGTGGGCCGTGGCGTCCTCGTCGATGAGTGCGGCCATCTCCTTGGTGTTGCGGCACTCGGCGAGCCGATCCTCGGTGATTGCTGACGGCCAGAACGTCTTCAGTTCCTTGGTGAGCCCATCGAGGTCCCACTCGTCGGCGGCGGGGCTGGCGCAGTACGTCTCGAGCAAGGCGTCGACGGCCTCGTTGAGGTACTCCATCGCCGCCGACTTGAGGTCGACGCCTTCGAGGATCTGGTCGCGGCGCGCGATAGATGACCTTGCGCTGCTCGTTCATCACCTCGTCGTACTTGAGGACGTTCTTGCGGATCTCGGCGTTGCGGGTCTCGACGGTGGTCTGCGCCCGCTCGATGGCCTTGGTGACCATCTTCGCCTCGATCGCCTCGTCCTCGGGGAGCGCCTTGTTCATCACATAGCTCAGCGCGCCGGTGGCGAACAGGCGCATCAGCTCGTCGTCGAGGCTGAGGTAGAAGCGGCTGGCACCGGGGTCGCCCTGGCGGCCCGAGCGGCCACGCAGCTGGTTGTCGATGCGCCGGGACTCATGGCGCTCGGAGCCGATGACGTAGAGGCCACCGAGCTCGCGGATCTTGTTACCTTCGGCCGCGCACTCGGCGCGATAGACGTCGAGCAGCTCCTGGTAGCGCCCGAGCGCCTTCGCCCGCGCCTCGCGGAACTCTTCGGGCAGCTTGTCGAGCAGGCGCCGGCAGCTCGAACTCGTCGACCATCACCTCGGCGGCGTGGCCTTCCTTGAGTGTCTCGTGACGGGCCAGCCCTTCCGGGTTGCCACCGAGGATGATGTCGACGCCACGACCGGCCATGTTCGTCGCCACGGTGACGGCGTGCAGCCGGCCCGCCTGGGCGACGACCGCCGCCTCCTGGGTGTGCTGCTTGGCGTTGAGCACGGAGTGCGGGATGCCGAGCTGGTTGAGTCGGCGCGACAGGTACTCGGACTTCTCGACGCTCACGGTGCCGACGAGCACGGGCTGCCCCGCGGCGTGGCGCTCGGCGATGTCAGTGGCGACTGCTTCGAACTTGGCCACCTCACCCTTGTAGATCAGGTCGCCGCCGTCGTCGCGGCGCACCGGCATGTTCGTCGGGATCTGCACGACACCGAGCTCGTAGGTGTTCATCAGCTCGGCCGCCTCGGTGGCGGCCGTGCCGGTCATGCCGGCGAGCTTGTCGTACATGCGGAAGTAGTTCTGCAGCGTGATCGTGGCGAGGGTCTGGTTCTCCTCCTTGATCTTCACGCCTTCCTTGGCCTCGACCGCTTGGTGGATGCCCTCGCTCCAGCGCCGGCCCTCGAGGATCCGGCCGGTGAACTCGTCGACGATCTTCACCTCGCCGCCAGTGACGAGGTAGTCCTTGTCGCGCTTGTACAGCTCCTTGGCCTTGAGTGCCACGGTCATCTGGTGGACGAGGTTCTGCTGCACCTCGTCGTAGAGGTTCTCGATGCCGAGCGCCTTCTCGACCTTCTCGATGCCGGCGTCCAGCGGCACGACGACGCGCTTGTCCTCCTCGACCTCGTAGTCGACGTCGCGTTGCAGCGAGCGGACGATCGAGGCGAAGCGGTAGTACAGCTTGGCCGCGTCGGCGACCCGGCCGGAGATGATCAGCGGCGTGCGCGCCTCGTCGATGAGGATCGAGTCGACCTCGTCGACGATGGCGTAGTTGTGGCCGCGCTGGGTCTTGTCGGCGAGGCGGCCGGCCATGTTGTCGCGGAGATAGTCGAAGCCGAACTCGTTGTTCGTCCCGTAGGTGATGTCGCAGGCGTACTGCTCGCGCTTCTCGGCCGGCGACGTCTTGAACCCGGGGATGATCAGCCCGACGGACAGCCCGAGGAAGCGGTGGATCGCCCCCATCCACTCGGCGTCGCGGCGGGCGAGGTAGTCGTTGACGGTGACGAGGTGGACACCTTTGCCGCCGAGGCCGTTGAGGTACACCGGGAGGGTCGACACGAGGGTCTTGCCCTCGCCGGTCTTCATCTCGGCGACCCACCCGAAGTGCAGCGCCGCGCCACCCATCAGCTGGACGTCGAAGTGTCGCTGGCCGATGACCCTGGTGGCCGCTTCGCGGGTCACGGCGAAGGCCTCGATGGCGAGGTCGTCGAGGTCGGCACCGTTGTCGAGGCGCTGACGGAACTCACCGGTCTTGCCGGCGAGCTGTTCGTCGGTGAGCTTCTGCATCGCCGGCTCGAGGGCGTTGATCTCCGGCACCATCGCCTGCAGCGCCTTGAGCTTCTTGCCTTCACCGGCGCGGAGGATGCGATCGAGGATGCTCATGCGGTGAGCAAGCCTACCGGCGGGCGTTTGCGCAGGTCCCGCGATCTGGGGTGTCCTCAGCTCTCTTTGGTTGTTCTCCGGCCGCTATCGACCTCACAGCGACCAAAGAGTTGCGAAACTCCTACAGCTTGGTCGGATAACCCGGCCCCATGGGGATGCCGAGGAGGTACCAGGCGACGTAGAAGATCAGCCAGGCGACCAGGACGATGATCGTGTACGGGAGCATCAGCGAGATGATCGTGCCGAGCCCGGCGTCCTTCCTGTAGCGCTGGGCCACGAGGACGATGAAGGGCAGGTACACCATCAGCGGCGTGATCACGTTGGCCGGCCCGTCACCGACGCGGTAGGCGGCGAGGACGGTCTGCGGCGCGACGTCGAGGCGAAGGAACAGGGGTACGAAGATCGGGGCGAAGATCGCCCACTTCGGGAGCGCCCCCGGCATGATCAGGTCGAGTACGACGATCACGAGGATGAACCCGATGAGCAGCCACAGCGCACCGATGTCGGCGCTCTCCAGCCAGTCGGCCATGTTCACGGCGACGACGGTGGGGATGTTGCTGAAGTTGAAGTAGGCGATGAACTGGCTGATCAGCAGCAGCATGAAGACCAGTCCAGCGAGTCCGGCGAACGTCTTGGTGATGGCGTTGATCACGTCGGTGCTGCTGGACATCGTCTTCGCCCCGAACCCGTAGCAGATGCCCATGATCAGGAACAGCATCGTGATGATGAAGATCAGGCTGTCCATCAGCGGGGAGTTGTTGAAGATCGAGCCGGTCTCCGGGTTGCGTAGCGGAGCGTCCGGCAGCACGGTCAACAACACGACGCCAGCGAGGGCGGCGAGCAGGCCAAGCGTCGCGAAGCGCAGGCCGCGTGACTCGCCCTCCGGAACCTCCTCCTCGGGCAGCTCGATCTCCGCCTCCGGCACGTACTTGCCGAGCGCCGGCTCGGTGATCCGCTGGACGATGAACGTGATGACGAGGGCGCAGAAGAGCGTCGAGGCGATGTTGAACCACAGGTTGGCGGTGAGGTCGATCGACTTGTTCGGGTCGGCGAGGGCAATCGCTTCGTTGGTGACCTCGGTCAGCAGGCTGTCGAGTGGCGTGATCAACACGTTGACGGCGAACGCTGCGCTCACACCCGCATAGGCGGCAACCAAGCCGGCCAGCGGATGGCGACCGATGCTGTAGAACGCCGCCGCCCCCAGTGGGACGAGGATCAGGTAGCCGGCGTCCGTGGCGATGCTCGACAGACCGCCGACGAATACGATGATGAACGCCAGCGTCGCCGGCGGTGCCGCCTTGACGAGCTTGCGGATCAGCGCCGCCATCATCCCGGCTTCTTCGGCGACGCCCACGCCGATCATCGCCACGAACACGACGGCCACGACGCTGAAGCTGGCGAAGTTGTTGACGAACGACGAGAAGATGAAGCGGATGCCGTCGGCGTTGAGCAGGCTCTCGATCTCGGTGGTCTCCTGGACCACCTCCATCTCGTCGTTGAGGTACTGCTCGGGCGAGATCACCGGTTCGGGCACGACGGAACCACCGACGTACTCCTGCTCCGCCAACAAGGGCGGTTGCACGGCTACGTCGTACGTGACGCTGACGTCGAAGGCGGCGAGGATCGCCGACAACACGATGACGAGCACACACAGGCCGACGAAGATGATCGCCGGGTGGGGGACTTTGTTGCCCACCTTCTCGATGCCGTCGAGCACCCGCTGCATGCCGCCCCGCTTTGCCGGCGCTGCCCCGACCGATCTACAGCCGGCGCACCAGTGCCGTCAGCAGTCTCCGACATCAGCTCCCCCTCGAAGGGCTAGCGGTAGGTTGCGGTCAGCTTGTCATGCCGTCGGCGCGCGAAAAGTGGACCGCCAGCTCGGCGAGCAGGCGCGCTCCGAAGCCGGTGCACCCCGCTGTCTGCCAGCCGGCGTCGCCGCCCGACTGGGCAGTCCCGGCGATGTCGATGTGCGCCCACGGCACGTCGCCGACGAACTCGGCGAGGAACAGTGCCGCCGTGATCGCTCCGGCATTGGCACCGCCGAGGTTCTTCAAGTCGGCGACCGTTGAATCGAGCTCCTTGCGATAGCGCTTGTCGAGTGGGAGTTGCCACACCGGTTCGTCGGTGGCCTCGGCGGCGGCGCGGACCTGATCGACAGCGCCTGGTTGTTACCCATCACGCCGGCGACCTGCGTGCCGAGGGCGCGCATGCACGCCCCGGTGAGCGTGGCGATGTCGACGATCGCGTCGTTCGCCTCCTCGGTCGCCAGGACAAGGGCGTCAGCCATCACCAGGCGACCCTCGGCGTCGGTGTTGATCACCTCGACGGTCGTGCCGCCGCGCATCGTGATCACGTCGCCGAGCGCCAGGGCGGTCCCCGACGGCATGTTGTCCGTACACATCAGGAAGCCGGTGACTTGCGTCGTACAGCCGAGGTCGCCCAGCTCGGCCATCGCCGCGAGGATCGCCGCCGCCCCGGACATGTCGTTCTTCATCTGGGCGTGGACCTCGTCCCCGGGCTTGAGAGCGATGCCGCCGGAGTCGTACATGATCCCCTTGCCGACCAGCGCCAGCCTGCCAGTCGGCTCTCCCGTGGGGGGTCGGTACGTCAGCTTGACCATGCGCGGCGGTTCGGCGCTCCCCCGGTTGACGCCGAGCAGCCCGCCGCAGCCCATCTCGACGAGGGCATCCTTGTCGAACACCTCGACCTCCAAGCCACGCTCGCTCCCGATGCTGGAGGCGACCTCGGCCAGACGAGTCGCGTTGAGGTGACTGTGCGGCGTGTTGGCGAGATCACGGGCCAGCTGTGTAGCCGCCGCAAGCGCCCTCCCACGTTCGGCGCCGGAGGCGACCGCTCGCTTGTCCCCGGCGTCGGCAACGACGGAGAGCCTCGTCGCGGCGTGCCCCTTGGGTTGGCTCCGTAAGCGAGTCGTAGCTGTAGCGGGCCAGCAGCACCCCCTCGACCACGGCCTGTGCCGCTTGCGCGGGAGCCAGCGCGCTCGACCGCGTCGAGAGTGAAAGCCAACCGGGCGTCTGAACGCACCGCACGGGCGAACGCGGCGGCGGCGTTGCGCAATCCGGCCATGTCCAGCCGGGCCTGCTCGCCGACGCCGACGGCTACCGGGGTGGCGCCCCCTGCGCCGGGCACGACGAGTGTCGAGCCGACCGCGGCATCGAACCCGGCCGCCTTGAGTTGTCTCCGGTCTACGCCGAGCCGTCCGTCGACGGCACCGCTGGCCCAGACCGGTACACCGAACGCGTTCACCGACTTCGGGACGGTCGATGGAGCGCCGATCTGCACCGCGTCCACCCGTCGCAGTGACGGCGTCGGGTCGAACACTGCGACAGTTGCTTCGTTCGTCATCGCAGCAAGTCTTGCACGGGCTTGGACACGCGTCCGTGAAGACGTCGTGCTATACCGTTCGTTGTCGCCGTCGTTTGGCGCTGACGAGGAGGTCGTATGCCTGATCGTCGCCGGTCCGCGATCCGCTCGCTCATGCGCAGCCGCCGGCCGCCGGCCCCGCGTCGCGACGATCACACCGGCGGCGCCCAGGCAGTCGCCACCGATGCCAGGGTGTCGCGCATCGTCGACAGCGCCGTGTACGTCGACGGTGATCGTGTCGCGTCGCCGGCGTCGCTGGCGGAGACGTACCTCGCCCTGCACCAGCAACCCGAGGGCATGGCGTGGATCGGGTTGTACCGGCCGGAACAGCACGAGGTCGCCTCCCTCGCCTCGGAGTTCGAGCTCCACGAGCTGGCCGTCGAAGACGCCATCGTGGCCCACCAGCGGCCGAAGCTGGAGCGCTACGGCGACACACTGTTCGTCGTCCTGCGCCCGGCGCGCTACCTCGACGAGACCGAAGAGGTCGAGTTCGGCGAGGTCCATGTGTTCGTCGGTCCCGACTTCGTGATCACCGTGCGGCACAGCGAAGCTCCCGACTTCACACCAGTGCGGCGCCGCCTCGAGAGCCAACCCGACCTGCTGCGGCGCGGACCCGAGGCTGTCCTCTACGCCATCCTCGACCGGGTTGTCGACGGCTACTACCCCGTCGTCGCCGGTGTCGGCAACGACATCGACGAGATCGAGACCGAGGTGTTCAGCGGAGACGCCAAGGTGTCCCGGCGCATCTACGAGCTGTCCCGCGAAGTCACCGAGTTCCAGCGCTCTACTCGTCCGCTCAGTGAGATTCTCGCCGCGCTGAGCGCCGGGTTCGCCAAGT
Source organism: Ilumatobacteraceae bacterium (assembly GCA_963732335.1). Lineage (GTDB taxonomy): Bacteria > Actinomycetota > Acidimicrobiia > Acidimicrobiales > Ilumatobacteraceae > Desertimonas. Next base: position 61,389 of record CAVSZO010000006.1, read on the forward strand.
ACCACATCGACGAAGAGCTCCAGCGCTACCTGCGCGACGTCGCCGACCATCTCACGCAGATCTGCGAGCGGGTCGACGAGTTCCGGCAGCTGCTGCGCGACATGCTCACCGTCAACACCACGGTCGTCGCCCAGCAACAGAACGAGGAGATGAAGAACCTCGCCGAGGCCGCCAACGCTCAGAACGAGGAGGTCAAGAAGATCTCCGCCTGGGCCGCCATCCTGTTCGCCCCGACACTGATCGGCACCATCTACGGCATGAACTTCGAGAACATGCCCGAGCTCGAATGGGTCCACGGGTATCCGCTCGCGCTGATGCTGATGGCGCTCACGTCCATCACCCTCTACCTCGTGTTCAAGGGGCGCGACTGGATTTGAGGCGTCCATGGCGTTCCCCGGCCACGGAGGCCGCTGCTGGCCGCTCCTCGGCTGGCGCCTCGTCGTTCGCAACAGCGGACGTCGAACGACTTCAGAACGGCCAGAACAGCGGGACGAGTCCGACCGAGACGACGAAGTACCAGGCGAGCAGCGGCAGTCCGAGCTTGGCGTAGTCGCCGAAGCGATACCCGCCCGGGCCCATGACCATCAGGTTGGCGGGCGTGGCGACGGGCGTGAGCAACGCCGCCGACGACACGACGGTGACGAACATCATGACGGGCCGGACGGAGATGTCGAGCTCGGCACAAGCAGCGATCGCCACGGGGATGATGATCAGGGCGGTGGCGGTGTTGCTGATCAGCTGGCCGAGCACGGCGATCACCACGAACAACCCGATCAACAGGGTGTAGGGGCCACCGACGATGTCGAGAAGGCGGTCGGCGACCTTGTCGGCCGCGCCACTCGTCTGCATCGCCGTGGAGAGCGGGATCATCCCGCCGACGAGCACGACGGTCGTCCAGTTGATCCCCCGGTACGCCTGCTCGACGCTCAGGACGCGAGTCAGGATCAAGGCACCGGCGGCGAGGAGACCGGCGACAGCCGCCGGCACCGCCCCGGTGGCGAGCAGCACGACCATCGCCGCCACGACCACCACGGTGCGCTTGGCCCCAGGCCCGAACGGGACGACTTGACGGCGAACGGCTTGTGGTTCGTCGACGACGAGGACGTCGGGGTCGTCGAGGTTGATGGCGAGGGCGTCCCACGTGCCGCGCAGCAGCATCACGTCGCCCGCGGCGAGCGTCGTCGCCCGCGGCCCGAGGTCCTCGCCCTTGCGCTGCACGGCAAGCACGACAAGGTCGCCACTCTCGGTCACCATGCCAGGAAACGCCGGCTCACCGATCAGACCCGAACGTGGCGGGATGACGACCTCGGCCACACCGGATTGCCTGTCGAACAGCGGCGTGTCGGAGCCTTCGTCGAGCGTGTAGTGGCCGAGGAGAATCCGGCCTTGCTCGCTGAAGTCCCGCGGCATGTAGCGGGCATTGCGATCGGGCAGCAGCCGGTTACCGACCAGGGTCACGATCAGGATCGTCCCGGCGAGCAGGGGGACGCCGACGAGCGTGAACTCGAAGAAGCCGAAGTAGTCCGATCCGGCATCCTTCGCTGCTTCCGAGACGAGCACGTTCACCGGTGACCCGGTGAGCGCCAGCAACGATCCGGCATGGGCGGCGAACGCCAGCGGCATCATCAACTGAGACGTCGGCGTTCGCAGCTTCACCGCCGTCACCATGACGACCGGTACGAGGGCGGCGACCGCACCGTTGACGCTGATCAGCGCCGTCAGGAACGCACACATCAGCATCATCTCCACGAGCAATCTGCCGCGGCTATCGCCCGCGCTGGGCGACCAGCAACTGCCCGGCTTTGGCCGTCACCCCGGTGGCGTCGAGCGCCTCGCTGACCACGAACAGGGCGGCGATGAACAGGACCGTCGGATCGCCGAACCCGGCGAGGGCCTGGTTGAGGTCGAGGACATCGGTCGCCCACAACGTCAGGGCGGTGGCGAAGGCGACGATCTCCACCGGCACCCGGTTGGAGACGAACAACACGACGACACCGGCGAGCACGAGGAACACGATCGTGCTGTCGGCCACAGGGCGCACAGTAGAAGTCCGCGACGACCGATGGGTGTTTCGGGGACGGAACGGTCCCCTACACACCCATCGGTTCGTGATTGGCGAGCCCGGCTCGGCGGACACGGACCGATCACCACTGGCAGTCGTTCGGGTCTGCCATCATGCTCGCATGGCGATCCGGAGACATCACCTGGTGCGGACGGCCCACTGGTGATCCGGCTTGTCGTCACCGTCGTGATGCACGTCATCGCCTGTGCCGTCGGTCTCATTGTGGCCGCGGCAATTCTCGACGACATGGCGCTCGACGTCTCCGGCTTTCTGATCGCCGTGGCGATCTTCGCCGCGGTCGACCTCATTGCTCAGCCACTCATCATCAAGATCGGATGGAAGCACGCCCAGGCGCTCACCGGTAGCTCGGCGCTGCTGTCGACGTTCGTCGGCCTGGTGGTGACGACCATCGTGTCCGACGGTCTGCGGATCGACGGGGCGACGACCTGGCTACTGGCAACCGTGATCGTGTGGGCGGCGTCACTCGTCGCCGTCATGCTGCTCCCGGTCACCGTGTTCAAGCGCTGGCTCGGACAGCGCCAGTCGCCTGCGGCGCCGCCGGTGCGAACCTACCCGTAGCTGCTCGACGGCGTTGGAGCGGGATGCCGTCAGCGACGGGCGCTCGCGGGGAACACGACGTGGCAGTAATTGAATGTGCCTGGTTCCTGGCGGCCGGCGCACGTGTCACCGTACGCCCGGTAGTCCGATCCGATCGGAGCCTGATCGAACAGGTCGTCGCACGCCTGCATGTCGCCGTCGAAGCACGAACGAGCGAGGAGATCGAACGCCGGGTCGTCACCGAGGCCGGTGGGCTGCTGGGTGGCGTCGGGGATCGCCGGCGGGGCCGGCTGCCCGGCGTCGTTGTCTGCCCGGGCGTCGTTGGTGCCGGCGTCGTTGTCTGCCCTGGCGTCGTTGTCTGCCCTGGCGTCGTTGTGGGTGCGGGCGTCGGTCCGGGGACGCTGTCCGTCGGCGCTGTCGACCCGCCCGGGAACGCATCGGTGCACCACGTTCCGGTGTTGGGCGGCTGGCGCCCAGCGCAGGTATCGCCGAAGTTGCGGTACGCACTGCCGGGCTCGGAATCGCGCCACAAGTCGTCGCACGCCGTCATCTCGCCGGCGTAGCAGGATTGAGCGAGGGCGTCGAGGGCGGGATCGGTGCCGAGCCCGCTCGGCTCCAAGGTCGGCGGCGGGAGTTCGCCGGGAGTCGAGGTCGGTGGGCCGACCGTCGTGGGCACGGCGGTCACCGTCGTCGGCGGCGCCGTCGTAACGGGTGGCGGGGGCACGGGGATGGTCGAGGTTGTCGTCGACTCCACCGGTGGAACCGTCGGCACGGTGTCGCTCACCGTCGTGCTGACGCCCGCTGCAAAGGCATCGACGCACCAGGTCCCCGTCCCCTCGGCCTGTCGACCGGCGCACGAGTCGCCGTAACTGCGGTATGGCGTGCCGGGATCGGCGCTCCGGTAGAGATCGTCGCACGCCCCCAGATCGCCGTCGTAGCAAGACTGGGCGAGGGCATCGAGCGTCGGGTCGTCACCGAGGCCGGTCGGCTCGAGCGTGGGCGCGGGGAGGTCGCCCGGGTCGCTGGGTTGGCTCTCGTCGGTTGGCTGGCTCGACTCGGTTGGCTCGGTCGGTGCGGTTGGCTCGGTCGGCTGGCTCGACTCGGCTGGCTCGGTCGGCTGGGTCGTCGCCACTACCGTCGTCGTCTCATCGGCCACGGTCGTCGCCGGAGTGGTCGGGACCACTGCGGTTCCGGGAACTGGATCCTCCAGAAGGGTGCAAAATCGGCCGGTGTTCGCCGGCTGGCGCCCGCCGCAGGTGTCGCCATAGATCTGGTACTCGGATCCCGACTCGGCACTGCCGTACAGCTCGTCGCACGTCTCCATGTCGCCGGCGTAACACGATTGGGCCAGCGCATCGAGGGCCGGATCGTCTCCCAGCCCCTCCGGCGGCACGGGCTCGCCACTTGGCGGTTCGGTCTGTCCACCACTGGTTTCGAGTCCGCAGTAGCGGCCGCTTTCCTCCTCCTGGCGGCCGCCGCACGTGTCGCCGTAGGCCTCGTAGTCAGAGTCGACCGGAGACTGCAGGTACAGCTGATCGCAGGCGACGAGGTCGCCGTCGAAGCACGACTGGGCGAGCACATCGAGGTCGGGATCGTCGCCGAGGGCGTCCGGGGGCACGGCGTCTCCACCTGCGACCGTGCTTGTCGGCGCCGCAGCCGCGGCCTTCGAGCCGCCGCTGTCCTTGGCTCCGGTGCCGGTGTCGGCGGACGCCTGGGCGACCGCGCCGCAGACAGCGAGCGAGAGAGCTCCGGCGAGAACGGCGAGCACCCGGACCCGGCGCGACGACGCCGGCGCACCGGGAGCGCCGGAGTCGTGGTCGGTCGCACGCTGTCCGCTCATGTGGTTCCGGTCCTCTCGGTCGTCACGGCCGCCCACCGGGCAACGGCGGCGATACTAGGCCACCTGGGTCGCCGGCAGCAGGCAGTCGGGGGTGGCGGCGACGGCGGCGAGTACCACGTCGGTGGCCCCGCCGAAACGTAGCCATCGTGCCGCCGCTTCGAGCGTCGCTCCCGTGGTGACCACGTCGTCGACGACGAGCACCCGGCGCCCGGCTGCCCGCGGGTGGACCCGATAGCGCGGGCCGGAGAGACGCTCGCGCCGGCTCAGCCCGGTCTGTGCCACCGACCCGTCGCGCTCCAGCAGGCGACGGCAGGGCAGCCCGAGGTGGGCGGCGACGCCGCGGGCGATCAGCTCGGCCTGATCGAACCCGCGCCGCCGGCGCCTCGATGCACTCGTCGGCGCCCACGTCACGACGTCGACATCGGCGGTTCTGCTGGCGAGTCGACCGGCCAGAATTCCGGCGACGTGGGCGGCGACTTGTCGCCGATTGTGGTACTTGAGTCCAAGCAGCACGTCGCGGACGCGACCGCTGTAGGCGGTAGCGACGACGATGCCCGACGGCGCACCCGGAGCCGGACGGGCGACGAGGGCGAACCGGCAGGTCCGGCACAACACGGGACCGCGGGCGTGGCATCCAGCGCAACGAGTAGCGAAGATCATGCCCCCACGATGACGAAGGGGTGTAAGGGTCTCCTTCTCAAGCGGCGGCGAAGCGCGACCGGAGGGTGGCGGCCTGCTCGGCCGCAGCCAGCGCCGACGCGTCGTCGCCGACGCCGACGAGGAGCTGCTGGCGACGCGTCCAGCCGTACACGCTTGTCTCCCGCTCGGCGAGGCGCTCGGAGATCAGCTCGGCGGCGAACTCATGGCGACCCGACAACAACGCCGACTCGAGCAGTGTGCGCAGCAAGACATCGCGCTGGGCGTGGGAGCCACCGAACCGGTGCAGGTTGCGGCGGATCGGGGCGAGCGTCTCGACGACTTCGTCGTGGCGGTCCTGGGCGAACGCCAGCACCGCGCGCGTTGCCGGAAGACCAACCTCGGCGGTCATCATCGTGTTGGACACCGCTGTGCCCTCCGGAACCGCTGCTGCCAACTTGGCGACGACTGCGGCCGCGTCGTCGAACCGCTCGGCACCGGCGAACGCCATCGCTGCGTGCAGATCGTTGAACACGTACCACGGCTCGTCGGCGGTTCTGCCGGCCCAGGCGTCGGCAAGCTCGGCGAAGCGCGTCCCGGAATCGATGCCGTCGAGCTTCAGCCGCCACAGCAGGGCACTGGCATCGAGCATCTCCAGCGGCACCCCCGCGGCGTCGGCGTTGTGCAGATGCCGGTCGTAGATGTCGAGCACCTCGGTGTGGCGGCCCGCCTCGAGCTCGAACAGGGACAGGTGCCACCAGTTGTGCACGGCGAACAGGTTGCCGTCACCCCAGTCGTCGACGCGGCTACGCAGGAAGGGAATGCCGCGGTCGACGAGCCCACGCATCTCCATCGTGTGCACGACCGCGTGGATAGCCCATACGTCATCGGGATGCACTTCGATCGCCGACATCCCGACCTCCTCCGCCTTCTCGTACTGCCCCGACTCCTCCAGCCCGAATGCGTACATCCCCCGAACCGTCGCGGCGCGGGGGTCACCCGATTCGAAGGCATCGAGCGAGCGGGCTGGGCGGTCACGCAGGTTGCGGGAGTCGCCGAGGAAGAAGTCGAGCTGGTGGCCGACCTGCAATGCCAGCACATCCCTTGGCCAGGAGAACAACAGGTCGTCGAGGATCGCCGAAGCACCGTGCCAGTCGCCGGCGAGCCATGCCCCGATGGCGGCGGCGTGCATCGTCGCCCGCTCGTCGGTCGGCGAGCTGACAATCGACGCGTGGGCCGCCCGCGCCGCGCTGAGCTCCGGCACGTCCGTGGCGGTGAGGCAGAGGTACGCCATCAGGGCGTGGCCCATGGCGAAGTCGGGATGGTCGGTGGTGAGGGCACCGACGAGGTCGATGACCTCGGGCTTGTAGCGCAGCAGGTGATCGAGGGCGCGTTCGTAGGATTCGGTCGGGTTCATCGTCGTTTCTCTCCGGTGTGGTGTTCCCACATTCTGCTGAATGGACCGACGTCGACGCATCGGCGGATTGCCCGAGCTGGCGCTCATTCTGCCGTGGGGGAACGTCGCGGGGCCCCGAGATTCGGCGATCGTGGGCGGTACGTTGGTGCCGGTGCGCCCCCTCGTCGCCTTGCCTTCGCGTCTCACCGACACCGCTGACACCTGGCGCGTCCCGGCGACAGCGCTTGGGCGGCCGTACCAGGAGGCAATCATCCGCGCCGGGGGCGCCCCGATCGCCGTGCCACCCCTCTTCGACCCCGACGATGTGGACGAGGTGGCGGGCGACGTCATGTCTCGAGTCGATGGGCTGTGTCTTCCGGGAGGCCCCGACGTCTCACCGCTCCGGTACGGCGTGAACCAGCTCCATCCTCGCCTGATCAAGGTGCGCCACGAGCACGACGCCGTCGACCTCGCCCTGGCGCGCGCCGCCGTCGCCCAGGACAAACCGGTGCTGGCGATCTGCCGCGGACATCAGGTCCTCAACGTCGCCCTCGGCGGCACGCTGCACCAGCACCTCCCCGACCTCATCGGCAATCGCGCCGCGGCGCGCCACTATCACCACCATCACGACGACATCGAGCGTCGTCGCCGAGTCGAAGGCGGCGCAGGCGATGGGGACGACCCGCCCGCGGACGCACTGCGTCCACCACCAGGCAGTCGATCGGCTCGGGTCCGGGCTCGTCGTCACGGCGTGGACAGATGACGTCATCGAAGGTGTCGAGCTTCCCGATCGCTGGGTTGTCGGAGTGCAGTGGCATCCCGAGGACACAGCGGCGAGCGACCCGGCCCAGCAGGCCCTGTTCGACGCGTTCGTCGCGGCGGCCCGCCAACCCGTCGCCAGTCCGTGAGCAACGCGCCCCGAGGTGGTGGCCGGCGACCGCAGTGCAAGATCCCGTTGTGCCGTTCGCCCGCACGATCCCGTCGTCGCTGACCTGGCGGATCGCCCAGTGCGTCGTCGGGCTGATCATCTGTGGACTCGGGATCGCCTTGATCATCGCCGCCGACATCGGCCTCGCTCCGTGGGACGTGCTGCACAAGGGGATCAGCCGCCACACCGGGATCGCCGTCGGCACCGTGATCATCATCGTCGGCTTCGCCCTACTCGCCCTGTGGATCCCCCTGCGGGTGCGTCCCGGGATCGGCACGATCCTCAACGCCGTGCTCATCGGATGGACAGTGAACGTCGCTCTCCCCCTGCTGCCCGAGCCCGACGACACGGCCTGGCAGCTGGGCGAGATGGCCGCAGGGGTTCTCGCCTTCGGCATCGGCACCGCGATGTACATCGGCGCCGGACTCGGGCCGGGTCCACGCGACGGCTTGATGACCGGCGTCGCCGCGCGCGGCTACTCGCTGCGTCTCGTGCGCACGGCGATCGAGATCGCCGTGCTCGTCTCCGGGTGGGCCCTCGGTGGCTCGATCGGCATCGGCACCGCCGTGTTCGCCTTGGCGATCGGTCCCCTGGTGCACTACTTCCTCGGCGTCTTCGGGATACGCACGAGCCGCCTCGATTTCGTCACCGCCGACTGAGACGAGTCGCTGCCGCCATCGGAGTGCCACGCGCTCGGTTTCCCGGCAGGAAACACTCCGATGACAGGTAACACTCCAATCAACGAACTCAGCGCTCCCGGAACGGAAGGGCGTTGACGGCTTCGCCGATGCAACGTCCCTGGGCGACACCGAGCTCGATCGCCGGGCGGTAGTGGATACCGCCGTAAAGACGCGAGATGGCGGCTTCTTCTGCGGCTGCTGCGAACGACGCGAACTGCCGTGACGGGAGGCCCCGGTCGTCGTGGGTGTGGTCCTCGAAGGAGTACGTGTCGCCGAACAGGTCGGTGAGCACTTCGAACGCGGCGCCGGATTGGACCGAGTGACCAGAGGGATACTCGGGGAACGGCGGCGTGTTCAGCAACGGCAGCCATTCGGGCTCGACGTGTCGCCGCAGATAGGTGACCGGACGAAGCAGGTTGGAGCGGTACTTGGCATTCCAGCAGGCGATGAAGGCGTCGCACACGGCGATCCCGACCTTGGCGTAGGTCTCGGCGGCGGTCATCAACGAGGCGTCCTCGGCGCGCAGTACCTGGGTGGCGACGGAGACCGAGTGTCCGGGTGGGGTGGCGGTCTCCCCTGGGTCGTCGGACCAGAATCGGGCGATCGCTTCCTGTTCGGCGGTCAGATTGTTGACGGTGTCGTAGACCTCGATGGCCTCGCGGTAGAACGCCGACGCGGGGTCCTCCGAGTAGGGGGTCGGGTCACCGGGAGGGCACGCTGCCCCGTCGGTGATGGCGAAGCAGCGGTTGTCGCCCCATGTCGGCTGCAACGCCCGCTGGAACCCGGGTGGGGTGGGCACCCACAGGCTGCGACCGAGTGGCGGCCGGTAGCCGGGCGGGAAGTTGCGCTTCTGACCCTCGTGACCGCCGTCGTCACGGGACGACTCGAAGATCGCCCGGGCAACCGCCTCCCCGTACTCGGCCGAGCGGCGCACTGTCCCGCGGGAGACTGCTCGTCCGCACCGTTCGGCGATCGACGACTCCAACTCATCGATGGCCGCCCGGTCTGCTTCCGGGCCGATCAGGGCGCGCAGGATCGTCGCCAGCGCAGCGTTGGCCGCCGTTGGGCCGTGTTGACGCCCGCGTGGACGCGGCAGCTCGGCGAAGCCTGGCAGCGCGCCGACGAGCGACCGGTGCTCGCGGGCGCCCGGCGCGGTCGCCTCGTAGAGGGTCACCCCGGCGTAGCCGAACGCCCGTGACGCCACTGGCGGCGTGAACCCTGGTGTCGTCCGCACCAACGTCAGAGCGAGATCGAACCAGGCGGTCGGAACGGAGGCATCGAAGTCGTCCGGACGGCTGGAAGTGGCGGCCGACGCCACCGACGGTCCGGCGGCGGCGACCGTCGCAACGGCACCCGCCCCGAGCAACAAGTCCCGCCGACTCCATCTCGACGCATCCATGGTCATCACCTCACTCCTCGGGTCGAGCAGTGGAGCGGAACGGGCAGCCGCCCCACTTGGACTTCGGTGTGGAGGGGGCTCCGGATTGGGCCGGACCCGAATGGCGCTGTGATCAGCCGGGTGCGTAGTCGCCGATGACGGTGACCCGGAGGTTGATGCGGTCGTCGTTGTGCGTCGGTTCAGCGACGTCGGTCAAGCCGAGCCACGACAGCAGTGCGTCCTGGTTCTCCGGGCGCAGCCGAACGCATCCCTTGCTCGCCGGCTCTGGCGGCACGTTGTTGGCACCGTGGATCGCCTGCCCGCGATGGAAATAGACCGGCTTGTACATGTTGCCGTTGAGCGGGTTGTCCTCCGCAACAGGGAACTTGCTGCTGTTGTGCCAGCCGCCGTTGTCCAGCGCCGGGTCGTAGCGGAAGGCGCGAGCGCCGTCCAGGTTGCTCGTCTCCCAGCCAGGCTCGCCGGTCGACGCCTTGAAGATGAACCTGATCCCGCCGTCGCCCTCCCCGGCGAACACGACCTGGCAGGTCTTGCTGACGAGCACCCAGCGTGACGACGACACCGCCGCCCCCTGGGGGATGGCGATCGCCGCCGGCGACGCCGCCAGGAAGACCCGCTCCTCTTCACTGCCGGGCTCCATGTCGGACCGGCTGACCGGCAGGTGCAGCGCCATCCGGGCGGCGCACAGCTGTTGGCGTGTGAACGGGCCGGACACGCCGTCGATCGCCAGCGCGGGGAGGCCGTAGCCCGGCGAACAGTTCGTTGAGCTTCGCCTGCTGGGCGGCAACCCCGCTCGATCCGACGGCCGTCTCGGCGACGCCGCGCTGCTCGCCCGTGAGGTCGTCGATCTGGTTGCCCGGGCAGACGTCGAGCACGTCGCCGGCATGGATGACGTCGGCGTTGGCAACCCCGTTCTCGGCGCCCAGGCTCTGCGCAGTCACCGTCGGGTCGTCGTACGCATCGGCGATCAGGCTCAACGAATCGCCGGGTTGCACGACCCTCGCGCACGCCGGGTCGTGGATCCCCGGAGGCAATGGGATCGTGGTCGTCGTCGGCGGTGTGGTCGTGGTGGGTGCGGCGGTCGTCGTCGGTGCCGCCGTGGTCGGGGCGGCGGTGCTCGGCGGTGTCGTTGCCGGGGCGCGTGCGGGCGGGACGGTGGTCGTCGGGGACGGTGCAGCTGCCGGCTGCACCGGAGCGGCGGCCGCCGCGGCCGGCACCTGGGTCTTGTCCGCTCGCTCGAACGGGGCACACCCGGCGCCGACGCAAACGATGCTCGCGAGGAGCACCGGGGCGACGAGCTTCCGCTGCATTTTGCTCAAAGTAGCTGCGCTGTTCACGAAATGGACGTCGCGTCCAGGCGGGGTCCGGTCAGCGCGATACGAGGACTCAGTACCGGTAATGCTCAGGCTTGTACGGGCCGCCGGGCTCGACACCGATGTACTCGGCCTGCTCGTCGGACAACTTCGTCAGTTTCACTCCGAGGGCGTCGAGATGGAGGCGGGCGACCTTCTCGTCGAGCCGCTTGGGCAGCACGTAGACGTCCGTCGGGTACTGCGCGGTGTTGTTGAACAACTCGATCTGGGCGATCACTTGGTTGCTGAACGAACAGCTCATCACGAAGCTCGGATGCCCCGTGGCGCACCCGAGGTTCACCAGCCGGCCCTCGGCGAGGACGATGATCTGGGTGCCATCGTCGAACCGCCAGACGTCGGTGCCCGGCTTGAGCTCGTCGCGCGTTGCCCCCGATCGCGCCAGGCCGGCCATGTCGATCTCGTTGTCGAAGTGGCCGATGTTGCAGACGATGGCGTTGTGCTTCATCCGCAGCATGTGCTCGACGGTGATGATGTCGGCGTTGCCCGTTGCCGACACGAAGATGTCGGCGGTGTCGACGACGTCCTCGAGAGGGAGCACCTGCAGCCCTTCCATTGCCGCCTGCAGAGCGTTGATCGGATCGATCTCGGTGACGATCACCCGGGCTCCCTGGCCGCGCAAGCTCTGCACGCATCCCTTGCCGACGTCGCCGTAGCCACACACGACCGCGGTCTTGCCGCCGATCATCACGTCCGTTGCTCGGGAGATGGCGTCGACGAGGGAGTGCCGGCAGCCGTACAGGTTGTCGAACTTCGACTTGGTGACGGAGTCGTTGACGTTGATCGCCGGGAACAGCAGCTCGCCGTCGGCGGCCATCTTGTACAGCCGCTTCACCCCGGTGGTCGTCTCCTCGGTGACACCGCGGATCCCCTTGGCCATGCGCGTCCACTTCGTCGGCTCGGACCGCAGCGAACGCTGCAGCAGGCCGAGGACGATCGCCAACTCGGGATTGGATGCCGACGTCGGGTCGGGAACCTCGCCGTCGTGCTCGTACTGCACGCCCTTGTGCAGCAGGAGCGTGGCGTCGCCGCCGTCGTCGAGGATCATGTTCGGGCCGTCGTCACCGGTCGGTCCGCCCGGCCACGTCATCATCTGCTCGGTGCACCACCAGTACTCCTCGAGCGTCTCGCCCTTCCAGGCGAACACCGGAACGCCCTTGGGGTCGTCCGGGGTGCCGTCGGGTCCGACTACGGCGGCGGCAGCAGCGTGATCCTGGGTGGAGAAGATGTTGCAGCTCGCCCAGCGCACCTCGGCGCCGAGCGCCGTGAGGGTCTCGATGAGCACAGCCGTCTGGATCGTCATGTGCAGCGACCCGGAGATGCGCGCCCCGGCGAGCGGCTTGGCCTCGCCGAACTCCCGGCGCAACGCCATCAGCCCGGGCATCTCGTGTTCGGCGAGGAGCATCTCCTTGCGTCCGAACGGGGCCAGCGACAGATCGGCGACGCGGTAGTCCTTGCGCGCTGCAAGTGTCGAGTCGGTGGTCATGTCAGGAATGCTCCTCATCTGAGAGTGGACGATCTGAAACGGCGAACGTGGGTGCGATGCCCTCGGCCTCGACGCGGGCGAGCAACCGCTCTGCCTCGCTCTCCTCGAGCGTCTGCGCCTCGTCGATGAGCATCACCGGAATGCCTTCGCGCACGCGGTAAACGCGTTGGAGCCGCGGGTTGAACAGCACATCGAGGTCCTCGAAGTAGTACAGCGGACCCTTGTCTTCGGGGCAGGCGAGGATTGCGAGCAGCTCAGGAGAAAGTGCCATCGGGAGTTCCGTTCAGTTGCTGGTGATCAGCGAGAGCAGTTCGGCGACGCGGCCTTCGCACTCGTCGCGGGTCTCGGCTTCGAGGTTGAGGCGGAGCAGTGGCTCGGTGTTCGAGGGTCGGAGGTTGAACCACCAGGTGTCGAACTCGACGGTGAGCCCGTCGAGGCGGTCCTGTCTGCCGTTGGCGTACATCGCGCTGACGGCGGAGAGCACGGCGTCGACGTCGCTGACGTGGGTGTTGATCTCACCGCTCTGCGTGTACCGCTCGTACGGGACACGCACCTTGGACAGCACGTCGTCGGAGCGGGTCAGCTCGGACAGCATCTGAACGGTTGCGATCAGTCCGGAGTCGGCCCCGTAGTTCGCCGCGAAGTAGTAGTGCGCCGAGTGCTCGCCCCCGAACACGGCACCGGTCTCCGCCATCTTCTGCTTGATGAAGGAATGGCCGACCCGAGTGCGTACCGGCATGCCACCGTTCTCGATGATCACCTCAGGTACCGCCCGCGAGCAGATCAGGTTGTGCAGGATCGTCGCTCCAGGATGGGCGCGCAACGTCACTGCCGACAGGATGGCGGTCGTCGTCGAGCCGGAGAGCCCGGCACCGGTCTCGTCGACGACGAAGACCCGGTCAGCGTCACCATCGAACGCCAAGCCGATGTCGAACCCGCCGGATACCACACGGGCGCGCAGGTCGCGCTGGTTGGCCGGCTGCAGCGGGTCGGCCGGGTGGTTGGGAAACGTGCCGTCGAGCTCGGGATACATGACCTCCAGCTCGAAGACCCCGAGGCGCTCGAACACGGCGGGGACGACGAGTCCGCCCATCCCGTTGGCGGTGTCGGCGACGACCCGTCGCGGGCGCAGCGTCTCGACGTCGATGAACGACACGACATGCTCGACGAAATCGGCGAGCAGGTTCTCCTCGCTGAGCCGCCCCGAGCGCTTCGCCGGCGCCGGGCCCCGACCGTCGAGGACTGCGCTGGTCAGCGGCTTGATCACCTCGAGGTCGACCGGGAACGCTCCGGCATGGCAGAGCTTGATGCCGTTGTACTCGGCGGGGTTGTGCGAGGCCGTGAACATCGCCGCCGGCAGCCGGCGGCTTCCGGACGCGTAGTACAGGAGATCGGACGATGCCAGCCCGATGTCGATGACGTCGGCGCCCTGGGCGAGCACCCCTTCGGTGAAGGCGGCGACCAGCTCGGGTCCTGACGGGCGCATGTCGCGGGCGACGACCACCTGGCTGGCGGCGGTGTGGCTGGCGAACGCGACTCCGAAGGCGCGGGCGACCTCGGCGTCAAGCTGGTCGGGAACCGTTCCTCGGATGTCGTACGCCTTGACGATCTCGTCAAGAACGGACATGGCGGCCGTCAGGTTATCCAGTAACCCGTTCGATCGTCGGTGTCCACCGGCGGTGGAGGGAGCGCCGGCGCCAAGGGCGCCGACGAGGGTGGTGGAGGTCGTGATGGCTCGCCGTCGGGCGCCGGGAGCTGCGGTTGGGGTGCCCATTCGACGGCGTCGACGTCGGTGCCGGGGGGAGCCGCTGGCGGCCAGCCCGGCGGCGGGGGCGGCGGCGCGCTCCCGCCTGATGGTGCGAGCTTCGGGAAGTTCCAATCGCGGAAGCGGGCGAACAACGCAAGGGCGATACCGAGGATGGTCAACCCGTAGAAGAACAGGTCGGAGTTGGACCGCTCGTACGCCAGACGGACGTGGGTGTCGGTCGGCACCACCACCATCTGGTTGGGGCCGATGCGGTACGGGCCCTCGGCCCCGTGGGCGGTCCAGTTCGGGAAGTAGCTCACCCGCACGAGCACCGGCACGCCCGGCTCCGAGACGTCGAACTCGACGGACTGCTCCCCTACCTCGACGTTGGTGACTTCGACCTCGGGCAGTTCGACGACGTCGATGTCCTGGACCGGCTGGACGATGTTCACTCGCCGGGACGTGGACGACTGGGGGTCGCCGCAGTCCTCGGTTCCCTGGCCCTGGGGCTCCTGGCGGCTCTGGTCGATGGCGACGTCGATGCGCTGCCACGTGTCGGGGCCGTCAACGGCCGGCATCGCCGCCCACTCGTCGCCGTGCTGGAACCACGACGTGCCGATCTCCAGGAAGCACTCACGCTGATCGCCGTCGCGGCCGTTGACGACGACGGGCTGGACCTCGAGCGGCTCGACGATGGCCGCGTCCTCGTACTCGTAGATGTGCCAGGGTCCGCTCGTGGCGACCGGGGTCAACTCCGGCCGGGTGTCCGCCTCGGCAACGGCTTCGGCGGTCGTGACCATGACGTAGCGGATCCCGAGGTCGTGGATGTGCTCGATGCCGACGTCGGCCTCGTTGTCGGTGTAACGCAACTGCCGCACGGGGTTGGAGGCGTGATCCGACATCGCCGCGGCGGTGAGGAAGTGGTACGGCGTGGTCCCCGACGCTTCGAAGTAGAGACCCTCCATCGAGGCGATGCAGCCGTCGGTCCAGAACGGCAGCAGCATCAGCGCCATCGTCGTGCCGTACTTGCCGTTGCCGACGCCGTCGCGGTTGTCGATCTCCCACAGCGCCCGCCCGCAGCCGGCGCCGCCGTCCCGGGCGCCGAGGTCGTTCATCGTCTGCACGAGGTCGTGGTACTCGGGGTACAGCGGCTTGGCCTCGTAGCCGCGGAAGTTGTACGCCGGCCAGCCGTCACTGCGGGCGTCGGGCATCCCGTGAACAGAGCGGATCGGCCCCCAGGCGTACTGGTCGCCGATCTTGCCGCCACCGGGCAGCATCTGGAACACGAAGCCGAAGATCACCAGGACCACGAGCCCGATTGCGCCGGCGATCAGCGACCGGGTGCCGACGCCGGGGACTTCGCGCGCCGGGCGGTTGCGGATCCAGTTGATCAGCACGCCGGCGACCTCGACGGCGCCGACCATCATGATCAGGTAGCGCATCAGGTACACCCACGGCAGGATCCGCGGGTTCCACAGCAGCCCGATCACGGGCAGGCTGTCGCGGGTGAGGTACACCATCGCCACGGCGATCAACCCGGTGAGGCCGAGGGCGACACCGTAGACGTGGCGGCGGGCGATGGCGGCGACCAACCCGACGATCGCCAGGGTGTTGATCAGCACGTCGAGGAACGGCTCCTGGTCGAACAGCATCGACCAGAACGACTCACTCCCGCCGTCGGGCTTGAACCCGTACTTCATGTCGGTCATGTAGTCGTGGTTGAAGAGGAACGGCCCGACCCAGAAGGCCGACAGCAGCAGCGTGAGCCCGCCGATCGAGGCGCCGTACAGGAGCCGCTTGACGAACAGTTGGTTCGGGAGCCAGCTCCACCCGGCGGTGACGCACAACACGACGATCGCGGCGATCCCCGGCAGGAACGCCACGGCGGTCAACGCTGCGGGGAGGTCGAACACCTGCGTCAGCAGCACGACGAGGCCGACGAGTGCCGGCGTCACCAGCACGGTGTAGACGAGCGCCTGCTCGCGGCTGCCATCGTCGCTCCGGCTGATCCTCGAGACGAGCAGCCGCCACAGATCGGCGCCGGATCGGCAGGCGACGATCACGAGCGCCCCGACCGCCGTGTAGATCAGCACGATGCCGTGGCTCAGGCAGGCGAGGGCGAGGACGATCGACGCCCACATCATCAGTCGGCCCTTGCCGTCCTCGAGGCCGCGGGCGAGCAGGCCGAGACCGAGCATCATCAGGCTGATGGCGATCGAGAAGGAGAACTCGCCGGCCATCGTCGCCAGCACGTTGCCGCCGTAGATCGTCGTGCTCTCGTTGAGGGCGAAGGCACAGCCCGGCGAAGGCGAACAGCTCCGGCACCGGGTAGCGGAAGCGAGCGAGCCGTCCGAACGCCCAGCACGTGAACGGCAGCGAGACGAGCCCGGAGATGGCGACGAGCTTGAAGGCGACGCCGTACGGGAGCACCGTGTCGAGGCCAACCATCGCCAGCGCCGGGACGACCATGTAGAAGCGGTAGACCGGCAGACCGCCGTACCAGTCCATGCTCCAACCACTGAGCTGGAAGTTCGGCAGCAGGTGGTCGCGCAGATACGCCGGGGCCCACACGTGTGATCCCATGTCGCCACCGGTCGGTGTGACGTCGTCGAAGATCAGGTCGTCGCCGAGGATCGGCCTGAAGTGGACGACCCGCATCATGATGAACGTCGTCACGACGAGGGTCGACACGGTGACGGCGAGGCGGACGACGCGGTCGTCGGGCCACGGCCGCCGCAACCACTCGTAGGGACGCCTGATGATCCGCATCCCGACGCGGGCCGGCAGCGAACGTGCGCCGGCTCGACGGCCGGCGGCTCGGTCGCCGGCGGGGTCGCGTCATCGTCGCCGGCAGTCGACGTCCGGTGGCGCCGGTGGAGCGTCGTCGATGACGGCCGTCGCCGTCGCCGGGGCGCCGAACTCGCGGTCGAACTGGGCGGCGAAGTCGTCGCCCTCGGGGTCGATCGCGCCGGAATCGCCCTCGCGGTGTCGCAGGTCACTCATGAGCGACGCTCATTGCGTTCCCCGGCCACGCAGGCCGCGTGGTTGCCGCTCCCTCCGCTGGCGCTCCGGTCGCTCGCACAGGCGCGTCGTCGTGGCGCTCGCTCGCTCGCATCGGTGTCCGGGCACCGGCACAGTTTGCCAGCCATTCTCAGTGCTCATGGGTCGGCGGATTCAATCAAGGGCGAGCAGCAGACCGGTCACGTTGAAGCCGACGTGGCAGGCGATGGCCATGCCGAGGCGGCCCGTCGCCAGCGCGCACGCGCCGCAGACCAGGCCGATGACCAGCAGCCCCGGGTACTCGACCGGACGGAAGTGGACGAGGGCGAACAGCGCCGACGCGGCGAGCCACGCCGGGACGTGGTTGACGCGGGCGGCGAACGATCCCTGCAACAGACCGCGGTAGACGAGCTCCTCGACGAGTGGCGCGCCGACGCAGACCATCAGCACGAGCAGCACCATCGAGCCCCCCGACGCCCGGTCGACGAGGTCCTTGGCGTTCTCGGTCAGGCGTTCCTCGGTGAACACGTCCTCCCACAGGCGCTCCAGCGGTAGGTAGACGAGGGGAACGAGGACGAGCTGGGTGAGCACGCCGATCGGGGAGTCCGAGCACATCCACGGCCCTGGCGTAGACCTGGTAGTCGTGCCGGAACCGCCCCGTTCCTTCGCGTCGCGAGGCCAGGACCATTCCGGTGAGGAAGATCGCCCAGATCAACACCTGGCTGACGAACAGCACCCAGATGGGCACCTCGTCGATGTCCTCGTAGCCGCCGGCGGAGTAGACGACGAGGGCAACCACCTGGCCGAGCAGCCAGGCCGCCAGCCAGGTGAGGAACGCCACCGGCACGTCGATCCGCCGTCCCGTGTCGCGCATCGCGACGGGACGGAGCGGCGACGACACGACCCGCGACGCTAACGGCGCCCGCGGGTCAGCCGGCGAGGAGGTCGTCGGCGACGGTCACCACGGGCAGGCGGCGGTCGGTGAGGTGCCAGCCGAGCGGCACGGACAGGTCGTCGGCGTGGCGCCGGCACAGGTCGTAGGCATGTGGATCACGTTCCGGGGCGAGGTGGTCGAGCCACACCTGCGACCGCTTGTACTCGTACGTGAGCGTCACGACGGCCACGTCGGAGCACGTCGGACGAGAGCAATGGCGCCGAGACACAGTGGCGGACGTTACGTGACGCGCACCACCCTCGCCGCGGATCTCGCCGTAGCATGTATCCATGAGCAATCTACCGCCGCCGCCGCCTCCGCCGCCCCCCGGGCGCGGACCGGCTCGCGGTGGTTCC
This sequence comes from Ilumatobacteraceae bacterium, assembly GCA_963732335.1. GTDB lineage: Bacteria > Actinomycetota > Acidimicrobiia > Acidimicrobiales > Ilumatobacteraceae > Desertimonas. The sequence goes on from CAVSZO010000006.1 coordinate 79,778, forward strand.
CAGCGTCCGTCCGGGGACCGTCGCCCGCCGACCCCCGGCGGTGGTGACCAGCAGCAACGCCGCCCCGGCGGGTGGCCACGCTGGGCGCTGTACGTACTCGCTGGGGTCGTGGCCGCGGCGCTGCTGTTGCCGACGTTGTGGCCACGCGAAGACGGCGAGCAGATCACCTACACACAGTTCATGGAGCTCGTCGACGACGGCGACGTCGAGTCCGTCGAAATCAACAACTCGTCGGGGGCAATCAGCGGCGAGCTGAAGGACGGCACGCAGTTCAGCACCACCGGTGGTGGGGAGCGAGGCCTGTCCGAGCAGGACGAGCAGGCGCTGCGCGACGCCAACGTCGACTACGAGTTCAAGACGCCGAGCAGCAACTGGTTCCTGAGCATCGCCGGGTTGTTGCTGCCGGTGCTGCTGATCATCGGCTTCTTCGTCTGGATGCAGCGCCGCGCCGCCGGCCAGATGGGCAACGTGATGTCGATCGGGCGCAGCCGCGCCAAGGCCTACACGTCGGACCGCCCGTCGACCACGTTCGCCGACATCGCCGGCTACGAAGGTGTCAAGCAGGAGATCACCGAGGTCGTCGACTTCCTGCGGATGCCCGATCGCTTCCGCGAGATCGGCGCCCGCGTGCCCAAGGGGATGCTCCTCGTCGGCCCGCCAGGGACCGGCAAGACGTTGTTCGCCCGCGCCGTCGCCGGCGAGGCGGGAGTCGGATTCCTGTCGGTCACCGGTTCGGACTTCATGGAGATGTTCGTCGGCGTCGGCGCCAGCCGAGTGCGCGACCTGTTCCAGCAGGCCCGCCGCATGGGCCGGGCGATCATCTTCATCGACGAGATCGACTCGATCGGGCGCAAGCGCGGGGCCGGCCTCGGTGGCGGCCACGACGAGCGCGAGCAGACGCTGAACCAGATGCTGTCGGAGATGGACGGCTTCGAGACGGCCGAAGGGATCGTCATCCTGGCCGCCACGAACCGGCCCGACATCCTCGACCCGGCGCTGCTGCGGCCCGGCCGCTTCGACCGCCAGATCGTCGTGCCGCTCCCCGAGTACGAGGAGCGCAAGGCGATCCTCGAGGTGCACGCACGCGACAAGCGCATCGGCCCCGACGTCGACCTCGGCACGATGGCCAAAGCGACGCCCGGGATGTCCGGCGCCGACCTCGCCAACCTCGTCAACGAGGCCGCCCTCGTCGCCGTCCGCCGTGGTTCCAAGGTGATCGAGCGGATCGACTTCGAGAACGCCCGCGACCGGGTCGTCCTCGGTGCGCTGCGCGAGAGCCTGGTGATGACCGCCGACGAGAAGCGGGCCACCGCCTACCACGAGGGTGGCCACGCCCTGCTCGCCACCGTGCTCCCCCACGGCGACCCGCTGCACAAGGTGACGATCCTGCCGCGCGGGATGGCCCTGGGAGTCACGTGGAGCCTCCCCCAGGAGCGCCACACCTACGCCAAGGAGTACTTCGAGGACATCATCTGCAAGGCGATGGGCGGCCGCGTCGCCGAGAAGATCGTGTTCAACCACCTCAACTCCGGCGCCGCCAACGACCTCGAACAGGCCACCAGCATCGCCCGCCGGATGGTGCGCGAATGGGGCATGAGCGAGCGCGTCGGGCCGATGGCGTGGAGCTCGCAGCAGCACGTCTTCCTCGGCGAGGACCTGATGTCTGCTGGTCGTGAGTACTCCGACGACACGGCCAAGCTGCTCGACGAGGAGATCGCCCGGGTTCTCACCGAGCAGGAAGACCGGGCGACGAAGTTGCTCACCAAGCACCGTCGTGGCCTCGAGCTGATCGCCGAGTCACTGCTCGAGAAGGAGACGATCGACGGACGAGAGGTCGCCCAGCTGATCCAGCAGGGCCTCGCCGAGTCCGGCGACGGTGACGGGTCACCGCTCGAGCTGAACATCTCCCACCCTGAGGAGGAAGGCGCACCGGCAACCCCGATCGCCCCGGTCACCCCCTCGGCGATCCCGCAGCCGCCCCACGGCTAGGGCTCGCGGAGCCGGGCCATCGCTGCCCAGAGATCGGTGGCGGTGACCGGGCCGAGGAAGTGCTGCCGGACGACGCCGGCGTCGTCGGCGATCACCACCAGCGGCACGGAGTCGATGCGATAGCGCTGGTGCAGGTCTCGTCGTGTCTGGTACTCGATCACGTCGATGGCGACATCGTCGCTGCGCCAACACCTCGACCTTGGCCTGGACGTCGGCGCATGACGAACACGTCGCCGAGGTGAACACGGCGACGAGCCAGGGGGCATCCGGCGAGGCGAAGTCGGCGCGGTCGAGCTGTTCGGGCACCGCACGACTCGATCGTGTCGGAGCGTCGGGAGGCCGTCGCCGGCGCCACACCAGCCCGATGGCGACCGCCACGACGGCGATCCCCAGGGCGATCAGTAGCCGATCCATTCACTGAGCGACGCTACTGACACTCGGCCGCCTGCCTTGGTGGGGGATGCTCGAGGGGCGCTCCGCGATCCCCTTCGACGCTGGTCGATCCGGCTTGCCGGTCGCCAGGAGATCCTCGTGCGGCCGCAGGCCGCCTGCTTCGAGCTCGGCCGAATGGAGAGAGCGAGCGAAGCGAGCGAACGAATGAGGTCGAAACGCTCAGGCGTTGGCGGGAACGGCCCACACGGCGACGCGGCCTTGGGCGTCGGGCTCGCGGGGCAGGACCCGTTCGACGAACAGCTGCGTCGTCGAGCGAACGATCAGCTGGTTGCCGAGCGCAGCCGGGTCGGTGAGATCGAGATAGTGGATCGCGCCCGGCGCAACGGCGATCTCGGCGACTCCGGCCACGGTCTGCACTCCTTGCGGGCGTGATCGCCTGCAGCGTGACTACGGACTCGGCCGTCGTGTTGTTGTAGAGGGCGAGCGCCGCTTCGGTGGGGGCCGTCGGGCCGAGCCCGACGTACCACGTGTTGGCGACGTAGCCGTCCGGTCGAGTTGTCGCCCCGAGGGTGATCGACGTCGTCGCCACCGCGTCGATCGTTCGGGTGAGGACGCGCTCGACGACGACCGGGGTCGTCGGTTCGGTGCCGAACACCACGCTGTGCGGACCCGCCGGCAGGTCGGCGACGTCTCCCAGGCGGAACTCGACCACCTCGCCGTCGGGCACGACGATGGTGTCCGGCGGCTCCATCCCGGGGGGCTGTTGGAACCCGAGCAGCACCGGAGTCACCTCGGCGTCCTCTTCACCCGGGTTGTACAGGTAGTAGTTCTCGACGACGTTGTCCGCCTGCTCGCCGTACACGAACCACCACTGGTCGCGAACCGCCGGCGCGGCGAGGGTCATCACGTAGCCGGTCCGGTCCGGCGTCTCGAGCAGCTGTGATCGGCCGGCGACGACCCGACCGCGTGTGGCGACCACGCTGATCCCGATCCTCGTCTGGTCGCCGATGATCGAGTTCACGTCGATGACCCGCACCGACTGGGCAGGGACGGCGAAGCCCTGATAGTCCTCGGGGACGCGGACCCCGCGCTCGGTCGCCATGGTGATGTCGACGACCGCCGGATAGTCGTGGGGGTTGGAGAGCACGAGCTGCTCGACGCTCCCGTCGAGCGTGTCGCCTGCGGCGAGGTACCACTCGGCGGCGCTGGCGTTGGCGCACGCCGCCACCGACTCTCCGGCGGGATCGACGGCGCGTTGCTCGACGAGCCCTCCCCCGCCGTCGATCTCGACGAACGCCGCGGCGTACGGGGACTCGACGACCTCGTCGAGTTGAACGTCCAAGGAGTCCAGGGGCGGCACCTCGATGTCCTGGGTGACGGGTTCGCCCTCGACGCGCAGCACGGTGAGCCGTCCGTGCAGCGCGGTATCGGCGGAGTTGAACACCGTGACGCTCCCGGAGCGACCCTCCTCGCCGGCGGCGGGCACGCCCGGACAGAACCACGAACTGGTCAGCCCACCGGGCAATGGAGCAGCCGGCATCCACGGGGCGCTGACGGTGGAGAACACCGCTCTCGTCGGTACCACGGCTGCGCCGGCGCCGAGCACGACTGCGAGCAGGGCGGCGATCGTCACGACGAGCATCGGGAGTCGTCTGAAATTCATGGCTCGTCCTCGTCGGCGAACATGTCCTCGACCCACGCGGCACGCTCGGCCTCGTCGTCGGCGCGGAACAGTGGCCGCGACGGCCGAAACACCGTTGTCTTCTGGGCACCGCTCCTACCCGACGTTGCGGGCTGTCGAGCGCCGGCCCCGACCGGTTCGAGCGGGACCATCACCGGCACGTCACCGGCGTCCGTCGGCAGGTCGACGTCCTCGGCGAGGTCGATGACCGCCCGACGATCGCCGCGGCCCGCCCGGCGGGACGTCCATGCCGGCATCCGCAGCCGGCTCGCGGCGACCAGGGCGACGACCCACAGCGCGGCCTGGCCGAACAGCGCGGCACGACGCGACGACGGGGTCTCGTACCGCAGCTCGGCCTGGCCTCCCGTCGCTGCGTCGAAGGCGGTCAGGGCACCGAATCCGACACCGGCGGCGACGTCCTGACCGTTCACGTCCATCGTCCACTGCTCGTCGAAGGGGACGGCGAGGGCGACGACGCCGCTCGGCACCTCGCCGGATGCCGAGCCGCTCTCCAGGCGTCCCGCTGAGCACAGCCGGGGCGGCGCTGAGGTCACGGCGGACGAGTTCGGCTGACCCGGCGGCGGAGGTCGCATCGGCCAGCGATCCAGTGAACGCGGCCGTGCCCGGGAATGCCGCTGTGTTCTCGAAGACGTCGAAGTTCGGCGACGTGAACAGGTGGCGGAGGTCGAGCTGTGCCCCGAACGCGTCCGTGAGCCCGGCAGGAGCGTCGATCGGATCGCTGGCAGTCGATTGCCCGCCGTCGATGTAGGGCACGACGATGTAGCGGATCGCGTACGGAGCCAGCAGGCGTCCGCCGCGCTGCGTCGCGCCGCTCGACACGTCGTCGAGAGCTTGGGCCAACTCGTCGTCGGCGTCGCTGCTCGGCGCCGTCCAACGATCGGCGAACTCAGGCACACCGGGCCCCGTGAGGGCATAGGCGACGCCGTCGCCGAGGTCGTGCGGAGCGGCGGGTAGAACGCGCGGATCACCGAGGTAGAGAACGCGGAAGTCGCCGAAGTCGTCGGCCGCGACTCGTGGCGCGAGCAAGGTCATCATCGTGGTCCGCGGAGCGAACCACCAGCCGTCGGTGAGGGTGACGAGGGCGGGGAACGTGCCGCAGAGCACGGCGGCGATCGAGAGGACACCGAGCGGTTGGCGCCAGCCGAATGTCCCGCCGGCGACGTCGGAGGCGAACGACGCCACGGCACAGGCAGCGGCCAGGGCGAGACCAAGGGCGACCGGAACGAGCAGGATGCCGACTTCGGGGACCCGGAACGGCAAGGCGTCGCGGTCCTGCAACACTGCGAGGACACCGAACGTGACGACGAGTCCGGCGGCTCGGCCGGCCCAGGTCAGGCGCCATGCTCGCGAGAGCACCAGCCCAGTGATCACCGGGACGTACAAGGCCAGGGTGAGCAACCCCAGTCGGGCCCTCCCGATGTTCATCGACGCGACGTCCTCGAGTCCCCGACCCGGTGCACCGGCGAGAGGGACCGCGGTGAGGTCGTGCCACGACCAGGCCGTCGCTGCCGGAAGGTTGAGGATCCAGCCGATCGCCGTCGCCACGGATCCGGCGACAAGAATCCACAGCGACGTGCGCCAGCCAGCCCCCACGAGCAGCGATGAGAGGGTCAACACCACCGTCACCCCGGCGACGAGGAGGAGAACAGGCGGTGCCAGGGCGACCGCGATCGCAACGGTGATGCCGGCGACCGCGATGCGACGGATGCGCTCGCGGGCGCCGAGGGAGATCACGCCGTCGGCCAGGTCGGCGGCCACGGCGTTGGGATCGGCAGTCCCGATGCCGGCCGCGTTTCGCACGAGGTGGACGAACCATGGCAAGGCGGCATAGGCGATGAGAGCGCTCAGCCGTCCGGTCGAGATGACCCCCGGGACCAGGGGCATGGCGACGTAGGTGACAAGGGCGACGATGCGCTCGCGGTTCGACGGAAACAGATCGGCGAGTCGCCAGACCCCGAGACCACCGAGGAGGATCGCCCCGACCACGGTGACCGTGAGACCGAGCCCCATGTGGAACAGCCACAGAACGCTCCCGATGGCGACCGCAGCCAGGCCGGTGGGGTTGGGCGACGTCGATCCCAGCTCGCGGCCGTTCCATCCGCTGACGAAGTCGCTCCACAGCTGCCGCGGGCTGTCGGGGAACGGGAGGAACTCGCCGATCGTCGGCACCGAGCGGTTGATGAACGAGCGGCTGGCGACGAGCACGGCGATGATCACCGCAAGCCACGTGATGAGCGGCGCCAGCGAGCGCTCGCGCCAACGCCGGACGACGGCGGTTGCTCCGCCACTGCCATCGGGACCACCCCGCTGCTCGACGCCGATCACCAACTGCGTGTCGCGGGCGCGCCGGAACGACGCCAACCGGTTGCTGCCATGCGACTGGAGGTCGTGCACCTCGGCGTCGCTGACCTGCCGCAGCTTGGCGATGGCGCCGCGCCGGGCGAGGAGTGTCGGGAAGCGCGGGATGGCGCCGAGCAGGGCGCGCACCGACGCCCACGCCTCCCGGGCGTGGCCGCTGAACACGCCGACGACGACCTCGACGATGGTGAGGACGACGAGCTCGAGCAGCCGGACCGGCAGGCGCGAGCCTGCCGTCAGGGTCAGCGCCGACCGCAGATGATGGCGCGCCCGCAGCGCCGGGTGGTTGAGGTCGGGCCGCCGGCTCTCCAGCTGCTCGCGGTGACGCACCCGGGCCGCCGGCGCGACCATCACCCGGGCCCCGCTGATGTGCGCCCGCCAGCAGAGATCGACGTCCTCGCCGTGGTAGCTGATCCCGGCGTCGAACCCGCCGAGGGCGCGGAACAGGTCGGCCCGCACGAGGAAGCATGCCGACGGGACGGCGAAGACGTCGGTGACGGCGTCGTGTTGTTCCTGGTCGACTTCGCCGACGTCAATGCGGCTGGCGGGTTCGCCGAAGCGGTCGACGTCGAGGCCGACGTCTCTGCAGGACGCGCGGATTGTCCCAGGTGACGACCTTCGGTCCGACGATGCCGGCGTTGGATCGGTACAGCTCCTCGACCATCAGTCGAACGGCGTCGGGATCGAAGGCGACGTCGTCGTGACAGAAGCAGAAGAAGCCGTTGTCACCCTCGACGAACTGCGTCACGTTGTTGGCGGCCGGACCGAATCCAGGATTGGCGCCAAGATCCTCCACGAACGCGTCCGGAAGGATGCTGTGGACGCGCGCCAGCGATGTCGTCGTCCGCGCCGTCAGCGACGAGGAAGACAGTGCTCAGGGCTGGATAGTCCTGGCGGGCAAGAGACTCGAGGCACTCGTCGAACCACGGGCCGACGGCGTGGACAACGACAACGGCCACGACCGGCGGCGCGGCAACCGCGCCCGGTCGCTGAGCAAGTTCGCCGTCCACGGTGGTCTGAGGCTAGCGGTGTCGAGGTGCTCGGCCCGTCACGAGGTTGACAACATTCTGCAACATCGCTGTCATAGGAGGAAATCGTTCGACAACTGTGCTTGCAAAAGTTAGCACTCCGCGATATGTTGTTCACATGCCTACCATTGACTTCCCCACCATCGACCTGACCAAGATCAAGCTTCCCTTCGACCTGCCGTTCGATCTCCCCCGCATCGACCTGCCGTCGATCAACGTCCCGACCGTCGATCTCGGCGACGTCGACGTGCCCAGCGCCGAGCAGATCATTGAGTGGTTCCGCGACGCGGTGTTCGCCGGGACGGGCCTCGTCGCCCTCACCGCCGAGCGCGTTGCCGACGTTCAGAAGACCGTCGTCGAGCTCGTCAGGAACCAGCTCAACCGCTGAACAACCGTTCACCTCAGGCAGGGCGGCGCCGATCTCGGCGCCGCCCTTTCTGCATTCGGGCGTCGGTAGTCTCTGCAAGCCGTGTCCGAAGCCAAGCCCGTCTCGAGAGCCGCCGCGCTGCGGGCTTCGTTCCCGGAGGGCACGATTCCCGTCGCCGCCGCCCTGCTCATCGCCGGCGTGGCGACCTATCTGTTCTTTCAGATCGGCACCAACGCCGTTGGCGGCGCCGAAAACTTCACCCCGCTGTCGTCGCTGTGGTTCGCCACGTTCGCCCTCGCCCCTGGCTTCTTCCTTCCTCTCGAGCAGGAGCTCGGCCGCGGCCTCGGCCAACGCCGTGCCCTCGGCGAAGGAGGGCGGCCGGTCGTCGCCAAGGTCGCCCGCCTCGGCTTCCTGCTCGGCGGCCTCGTCGCCCTGGCGATCATCTGTCTCAGCCCGCTGATCACGAGCGCCTACTTCGACGGCGACTGGGTGATGCTGGTCGCCCTCGTCGTGGCCTTCTGCGCCTACGCACCTGCCCACATCGCCCGCGGCATCTGCTCCGGAAGCGGTCGCTTCCAGTCCTACGCCGTCGTCATCGGCTCCGACGGCGTGGTTCGCGTCACCGTCTGCATCCTGTTTGCGCTGATCGGAATCTCAGCGGTCGGGCCGTACGCCTTCCTCATCGCCTTGTCGCCCCTGGTCGGTATCGCGTTCGTGGCGTCGAAGGGGCAACTCGTCACGTACGACGGGCCCGAAGCGACGTGGAAGGAGGTCACCCCCAACCTCGGATGGCTGTTGCTCGGCTCCGTCTGCGCCGCCGGCCTGCTCAACGCCGGCCCGGTGCTCGTCAACATCCTGTCCGAGGACACCCCAGCCGCCGAGGAGGCGGTCACCGAGTTCGGCTACGGCGTGCTCCTCGCCCGCATCCCGCTGTTCATGTTCCAAGCTGTGCAGGCGGCGCTGCTGCCCCGCCTCAGCCGGCTCGCCGCGTCTGGCAACTTCGCCGAGTTCCGCAACGGGCTGCGCCGCCTGCTCGTGCTCGTCATCGCCGTCGGGGTCGTCGGCAGCCTCGGCGCTCTGGCGATCGGACCGTTCGTGCTGGAGAGGGTGTACGACGCCGAACTCGACGGGCCAACGCTGGCGATCCTCGCCGCAGGGAGCGGGTGCTACATGGTTGCCCTCGCCCTGGCCCAAGCGGTCATCGCCCTCAAGGGCCACTCGCTGGTTGCGCTGGGCTGGGTCACCGGCGCCGTCGCCCTGGCGCTCGGCGTGTGGTTGGGCAGCGACGACGTGTTCCGCCGTGTCGAGATCGGCGTGCTCGCCTCGTCGATCGCGGCGATGACGTTCTTCGCCTTCGCCCTGCGCTACAAGCTGGCCTCCGGAGCCCGCCCCGACGACGCGTCCGTCCTGGAGGCCCTGACCGACATGCCAATGGAGACCTGACGACGACCGATGGGTGCCAGGGGGACGGAAGCGTCCCCTAAACACCCATCGGTCGTTACGGCAACTCGATGTTGGCCTTCGTGGCCTCGGCTGTGGAGGTCGCTGGCGACCATCATCTTGACGAGGGTGGCGAAGTCGACCTCGGGTTGCCAGCCGAGCTTGTTTCTGGCTTTGGTGGCGTCGCCGATCAGCAGGTCGACCTCGGCCGGACGGAAGAACTTGGCGTCCTGGCGCACGAAGCGCTGCCAATCGTCGATGCCGACCTCGGCAAAGGCTCGCTCGACGACCTCGCCCACCGTGTGCGCTCTCGCCGGTGGCCACGACGTAGTCGTCGGGCTCGTCCTGCTGCAACATCAGCCACATCGCCCGCACGTAATCCCCGGCGTACCCCCAGTCCCGTTTGGTGTCGAGCGTGCCCATCACCAACTCGTGCTGCAACCCGAGGCGGATCCGCGCCGCCGCATTGGTCACCTTGCGAGTCACGAACTCGATCCCCCGACGTGGCCCCTCGTGGTTGAACAGGATCCCCGAACAGGCGAACAGCCCGTAGCTCTCCCGATAGTTCACGGTGATGTCGTGGCCGAACACCTTGGCGCAGCCATACGGCGAACGCGGATGGAACGGCGTCATCTCGTTCTGCGGCGTCTCACGCACCTTGCCGAACATCTCCGACGACGACGCCTGATAGAAGCGGATCGGGTTGTTCTGCGTCCCCCCGACCATGCGGATCGCCTCGAGCATCCGCAACACCCCCAACCCCGACGTGTTCGCCGTCAACTCGGCCTGCGAGAAGCTCAACGCGACGAACGAGATCGCCCCCAGGTTGTACACCTCGTCGGGCTGGGACAGCTCCAACGCCGCCACCAACGACGGCAGATCAGCGAGATCACCAGGCACCAGCTCGACGAACGGCATCTCCTCGACGACCTGCAGCCGCCTTCGGGTTGTTCTGCCCCTTCACCATCCCATACACGTCATACCCACGATCGTGCAAGAACTCGGCCAGATGACGGCCATCCTGACCAGTGATCCCGGTGATGAACGCTCGCGGCACGAACGGCGAGTCTACGGACGCAGGGTCATTGCGCTCTGCCAAGCAGGCGGCCGCGCAGCACCTTCATGCCCGGTGGCAGCCCCGGCCACAGCAGTTGGCGGATGCTCGCCGCGTCGACGCGGCGGGATCGCTGGATCGCCCTTCGCCGCCGGAGCCCGCGGACCACGAGACCGACCGACTCCACCACGCCGCGCAACGCCGGCGATCCCTCGCCCCGGCGGAACTGGTGCAGCACCATCAGCGAGTACACCAGCACGAATCGCGGCAAGACCGACGGCAACAATCGTGCCGGCACGTTCTTCACCAGCAGCAACGGCAGATTGCGGAAGAACTGCCTGGTGGCGAACCCCGACATCGTCCGGCTCGTCGCGCCCTGGTCGTGATACGCAACGGCGTCGGCGCAGTAGTGGACGCGGTGTCCGGCAAGCCGGGCGCGGAAGCTGAGGTCGACGTCCTCGAAGTAGGCGAAGAACTCCTCGTCGAACAGGCCGATGTCGGCAAACAGGGCGGTGCGGAACAGGCTCGCTCCACCGCTGGCTGCGAACACGTCGCCAGACCCCCGCACAGGCTCGGCCGGCTGATCGCGGTCGCGCGGGAACGCCAAGCCCCACACGGAGTAGAAGTCCCCGGTGCTGTCAACCGTCTGTCCGTCGCGCATCAGCAGACGGCCGGTGGCGATCGCCACGCCGGGGTCGGCATCGAGGACGGCAACCAGTGACGACAGCCACCCTGCATCGGCAACGGCGTCGTTGTTGAACAGGGCCACGGCGTGCGCCGCCGAATCGAGGGCGTGGCGGATGCCTCGGTTGACCCCACCGGCGAACCCGAGATTGACGTCGTTGCGACAGGACGGTCAGGGGCACCGGGGCGATCTCCCGAGCAAGCGAGTCGAGCACTGCCAACGAGTCGTCGACCGAACCGTTGTCGACGACGACGATCTCGAAGTCGTCGCGATCCTGGGCGGCGAGCGAGCGGATGCACGGACCCAGCCGAGCAGCCCCGTTCCAGTTCGGGACGACGATCGGAATCACCGTCGCCAGCCCTTACGCCAGCCCCGCCACGCCGCGGCCCACAGCTCGAGCCGACGTTGTCGCAGTGCCGTGAACGCGTAGTAACCGAGCATCGGCAGCGTCGTCAGCCACGGCATCGGCGAGTGGCTGCGCATGTACAGCACGAGTCCGGCAGCGTGTTCCTCGAAGCGCTTCGGGGCAAGCGGCTCGAGCGTGCCGCCCCAGCGATGCCAGACCCGCGAGCCCTCGGCGACATCAAGGCGCCAGCCGCCGGCGACCAACCGTGTGCACAGGTCGACGTCCTCCCACGTGAAGAAGTAGCGGGGGTCGAACAGGCCGACCTGACGAAGCGCACTGCCTCTCAACAGCACGGACGCGGCGGTCAGGTAATCCACCCGATCGCCGTCGCCGTGGGCGTCCCGGGTGCGGCCGCTCCACCGGCCGACCGCGCCACCGCCCCAGGTCAGAACGCGCTCGGGCGACGGCCAGGTCGTAGAGCACCGAACCAACTGCTCCGACGCCGAGGATCGGCGTCGGCGACGGCGAGCAGCTCGCGTGACGCAGCCGGCTCGACCACCGTGTCGTTGTTCAGCACCCAGACGAACTCGGCACCGTCGTCGAGCAACCGCTCGATGGCGGTGTTGTTGCCCGCGGCGAAGCCGACGTTCGTCTCGTTGACGATCAACTCGATACCCGGCACCGCGGCGAGCCGCTCCGCTGACCCGTCGCCAGATCCGTTGTCGACGACAAACACGCGCGCCGGGACCTCGAGCTCGGCGAGCGACTCGCAGACAGGCGATCGTGTCGGCAGCGCCCCGGTAATTGAGCACGACGACGCCGACGCGAGGGTGCCCTGGCGACATGCAAGGCGAACCTATCGCCCGCTTGACTGGCGTGATGGAGCCAGAGGTCACGGTGTTGTGCGGCGGGGTCGGCGCAGCCCGCTTCCTGGTGGGCGCCGTCCAGGTGGTCGAGCCATCGTCGATCGCGGCGGTGGTCAACACCGCCGATGACGCCGTGATCAACGGACTCGCCATCTCCCCCGACCTCGACACCGTCATCTACACGCTCGCCGGGGCGATCGACCCGCTGCGCGGGTGGGGCCTCAGCAGGCGAGACGTGGAACGCGATGGATGCCCTCGAGCGCTACACGGCAGTCCGACCAGCGACGTCCGAGGCGGCGATCACGTGGTTCCGCCTCGGCGACCGCGACCTCGCGACACACCTGTACCGCACGGCTCGCCGGGCTGAGGGAGCGACGCTGACGGAGATCACGGCTGAAATCGCCGCGGCATGGAACGTCGGTGTCGTCGTGCTGCCGATGACCGACGGCGAGGTGTCGACCCACCTGATGCTCGCCGACGGATCGGACCTCGCGTTCCAGGACTACTTTGTCCGCCTCCGCCACGACGTCGAGGTCGGTGCCGTGCACATCGAGACGGCTGGAGCACGTCCGACGGCAGCTGTCCTGGCGGCGATCGACGACGCCGAGACCGTCGTCATCGCCCCGTCCAACCCGCTTGTGTCGATCCAGCCGGTGCGTGCCCTGCCCGGAATCGACGAGTCGTTGGCGCGGCGCCGCGACTCGGTCGTTGCCGTGTCGCCGATCGTCGGTGGCAAGGCGCTGAAGGGTCCCGCCGACCGACTGCTCCGGGAGCTTGGTCACGAGCCGAGCGTTGTCGGCGTCGCTCGGCTGTACGCGCCGGTCGCTGCCGCGCTCGTGATCGACACGGCCGATACCGGGCTTGCCAAGGCGGTCGAAGCGGCCGGCATGCGCGCCGTGATCGCCCCGTCCGTGATGTCCACACCGGAGGCGGCCGCCGAGCTCGCTCGGGCGACGCTCGCCGCCACCAGGAGGTGATCCGAGTGCTACGTGTCCGACAGGTGCGCGCGTGGCACTCCGATGCCGGCAAACACTCGGATCGGGTCGGGCTAGGTGGCCGTCGCTGAGCGCGCCGAGACCGTCGGCGAGGGTCGTCCACGGCGCCCAACCGAGATGGATCCGGGCACGCACTGGCGACACGCAGAATCGACCCAACTCTCCGGGTCGCTCGGCGATGAACGACGGCGGGGCCGCGCCGCCGATCATCGACACGAGCTCACGCAGCGAGGTTTGCACGCCGGTGCCGACGTTGATCACCAGCCCACTGCCGCGCTGCCGTGTCCGCGCCAGCGCGTCGACGACGTCGTCGACTTGAACGAAGTCGCGGGTCTGGCGCCCGTCGCCGGTGAGCCGCGCCGGCTCGCCGTTCGCCGCGGCGTCGAGCAGCCGGGCAACGGCGCCCCGTTGGGGCAGCTGGCGCGGTCCGTACACCGTCGACGCGGCCAGCGCCGTGAACTCGATGCCGTGGTCCTGGCGGTACGTCGTCAACAGCTCGACGATCGCCTTGGCGACGACGCCGCGCACACCACGCGGCGTGATCTCGCCCTCCTTGGCCGGCAGTTGGCGCGCCGACGGCATCCCGTACAGCACCGTTGCGGGGAGGACCACGATGACCTTCTCGACTGATGCCGCCCGGCAGGCGTCGAGGACCCCGACCATCGACGTGAACGAGTTGCCAAGATCGACGACCGACGACGTGGCGGGGACCAGCAGGGCGAGGTGGACGACGTGACGTGGGCGTCGCAGGGTGATCAGCGTGGCGAGGTCCGGCGACATGGCGTCGAGCGTGTGGATGTGCAGTTCGCCTCCACTTCGTGGCGCAGACGCCCTGGCCTCGGCAAGGTTGGCGAGGGAACCCGTCGAGAGGTCGTCGACCACCTCGACGGCGGCCCGCTCGGCGACGAGCCGATCGACGAGGTGCGAGCCGATGAAACCGGCCCCTCCGATGACGAGGACGTCAGTCGGCCGACGCTCGCCCGCTCGGCGGGTCGGCCGGCCGCTCGAGCGTCAGCTGGGAGCCGGGAGTCGCTCATCCGTGACCTGCTGCCCCGGGCGGATCTCGGCCGCGACACCGACAACTGCATCGCGCAGCTGCGCCCGATCGGCGACACGGCCCATCACCACGGAGTCCTGCACGACGACATCATCGCCGATGCGAGACCCAGCCAGCAGAACCGACCTCGTGACCACCGACCGCGATCCGATCTCGACGTCGGCGGCGACGACGCTGCCGGAGAGCAGGGCGTCAATGGCGACAACGGCGTCAGGGTCGACTCCGTTGCCGCCGCTGACCGGATGGGTCAACGTCGTGTCATAGCGCCCCGCCAGTCGGTCGAGATTCGCCTGGAGGAGCAGTTCGGGGCGGCCCACGTCGATCCAGTAGTCGTCCGTCGCCATCCCGAACAGCGTCCCGCGAGTGGCAAGCTCCGGGAACGTCACGCGCTCCACGTTGACGGGAACGTCGGGTCGAATGGCGTCGAGCACGCTCGGCTCCATCACATAGGTCCCGGCATTGATCAGATTGCTGTCGGTTGATGCCGGGCGCCGGCTTCTCCAGGAAGCGACGGACGCGGCCGTCATCGTCGACCTCGACGACACCGAACGCCGAAGGATCGGCGACCGGAGTCAGGTGAATCGTCGCCTCGGCGCCGGTGCGTCGGTGTTCGGCGACAAGGGCGGCGATGTCGAGGTCGCTGACCACGTCGCCGTTGAGCGCCAGGAACGTGCCATCGACCCCGGCGAACTCGGCAGCGAAGCGGATCGCTCCGGCGGTGTCGAGCGGCTCCGGCTCGACGGCGTAGCGCAGCTCGACCGCGCCGCATCGCCCGTCGGGAAAGGCGGCGCGGAAGGGGTCCGGGAGGAACCCGAGGGCCAGCGTGACCGTGGTGACGTCGCTACGTTCGAGGCGGCGGACGAGGCGGGTGATGATCGGCTCGTTGCCGATCGTCAGCATCGACTTGGGCACCTGTCGGTCAGTGGCCTGAGCCGGGTGCCGAAGCCCCCGACGAGGACGATGGCGTGCACCGTCCCCTAGCCCTCGGTGGTGACGGTGCTCGCTGTCGTCGCCTCGGTGGTCGACTCCGGCTCGCTGCTACCGGTCGGCTCGCTGCTACCGGTCGGCTCAGTGCTTCCAGTCGGTTCGCTGGTGGCTGACTCCGAGGCGGGAACCGTCTCGCCGGGTGCGGGCGGCGGCGTGTCGAGGGCGCCGAGCTCCTCGAGGTTTGCTGCCGACGGCGGCATCTCGACGTCGACGTCGTCGGGGACGAAGGCGATCGTGATCGCCATGCCGTTCTTGTCGAACGGGATGTCGCCGAAGCTGCTCGTGTACACCTGGCTCGAGCCGGGGTCGCGGGCGTCCTCCCACACGACCACCGTGACGCGGGCATCTTCGCCGTCGCACTGCGTCTCGCCCTCCTCGTAGGTGAGCGGGAAGTCCTCCGGCGGTGTGCTGCCGTCGACCGTGAAACCACCTTCGGGAAGTTCCAGCTTGGTGTCCGAGATCTCGACGCCGTAGTTGTCGAAGAACACTTCGAGCTGGGCGTTGTTGCCGGTTGCGCGCGATCCCGTGGGGTGCCAGTGGATGACCCCGTCGTCGTGGCTGTGCACGCCGCTGGTGACGTAGGCCTCGGTGCCGACGAGGTTGCCCGCCGCGTCGACCTCCTCGATGTTGCCGGTGAGCTCGACGTTCGGCGACTCGGTGCACAGCTGGAACCCGTAGGCGCCATGCCAGTGGTCGGTCGCGAACGGCGCCACGTTCTCCGGTCGGGACGCACGGGCGTAGACGACCAACCCCAGTCCGACGACCAGAACGATCGCCACGACCAGGGGGAACAGCGTGCCGCCTTGGAAGCGAACGCGCCGGCCCTTGCCCTTCTGGGCGAGGCGGGCGGCCTTCTTGGTCGACGAGGATGATGGAGCCACGGGGGCCGAATGCTATCGGCCTCACTCGCTTCGCTCGCTGCGCTCGCTCGCTCCGTTCGGCCGAGTTTTCTGGAGGAGCGGCCTGCGGCCGCACCCAGCTACTGCTGGTCGACCGGCGGAGCCGGATCGACCAGCGGCCGGGGGCTCCGGCAGGAGCCTCTGCCCCCGACCCCGCCGGACGGTCGCGCCCGCTAGTTCGCGATCAGGGTCTCGTAGGCGGCGGCCACTGCCGCTGGGGACGCTGCTGACTCGACCCACCGCCGTCCCGCCTCGCCCATGGCGTCGAGGCGTTGGCGGTCGGCGACGAGGTCGGCAACGGCCGCGGTGAACCTTTCGGCGTCGTCGGGAGCAACGCTGACGCCGGCCCCCGACTCGGCGAGGATGCGCGGGATCGTCGTTCCGGCGTCGATGGCGGCGAGCACGGGCCGTCCGGCGGCGAGGATCGAGTACGTCTTCGACGGGACGCTGGCGTGGGCGAGGCCCCGGCGCAGCGGCACGACGTGGAGGTCGCCCGTGGCGAGCAGCTCGCCGAGGCGATCGGCCGGGACGAAGCTTCCGAATCGGACATTCGGTAGACCCGCGGACTGCTCCTCCAGGTCGCTGCGCATCGAGCCTTCTCCGTTGACCACGAAGGTCACGGCGGGAAGCTGCCGGGCGGCGGCGACGACGAGGTCGAGCGACTGTGAGAATCCGACGTTGCCGGCGTACAACACGACGGGTTCGTCGCCGATCCCCAGCTCCGCCCGGTACCTGGTCATCCGGTCGCCCGGGTGGATCTGCTCGGTGTCGACGAAGTTGGGGATCATCCGCACCATGCCACCGCGATTGGCCGGCAGCTTTCCGCGCACGTTGGCGGCGAGATCGTCGGAGAGCACCGTCACGGCGTCGGCCAAGCGGTAGCTGACCCGCTCCAGCCACGACGCCGCGGCGACCACGGCGGGGTTGGTCACCGCCCCCGTCGCCACGGCCGCGTCCGGGAACACGTCCTGGACGTTGAACACGAGCGGGCAGCGGTGGGTCCAGGCGACGATCCGTCCGGTGGCGCCCATCGTCAGCGGCGGCGACATGGCGATGACGCCGTCGGCCCGCCGGAACCATCCCCCGGCTGCGATGCCAGCTCCGAGGGCGAGCGCCGAGAACCCGACGAAGCCGATGGCACGCCGGACGAGGTTGCGTTTGTCGTCGGTGGCGAGCGGATTGACCCGGGTGATCGACCCCCACGACGTCGTTTGCCGACGGGCGAACGAGCGCCTGCCATCCCGGCTCGACGCGATGCCGCCGGTACCACGGCAGCGCCGTGACGACGTCGAGGTGGTGGCCTCGGCTGGCGAGCTCCTCGACGATCCGCGTCATGACTCGTCCCGTCGGCGCCGAATCGGGATCGAAGTGGGGGCACAACACGACGAGACGCACCGTCACGACCCTCCGACGGCGAGGTGGTAGGCGGCGGCCAGCGCCCTGCCCGACGCCGCGACGGTGTATCGAGCCGCTCGCTGGCGGCCGCGCTCCACGAGCTCGTCACGCGTGGCGGCGACTTTGTCGAGAGCGTCCGCCCACGCCTCGACCGTCGGTGGCAGGACGACGGCGGCGTCACCGGCGACCTCTGGCAGGGCGGCGCGATCGCTGCAGACCACCGGCGTCCCGAGCGCCATCGCCTCGAGCACCGGAGCCCCGAAGCCCTCGTACTCCGACGGGAAGACGAGCGCCTCGGCGAGGGCGATCAGCCCGTCGCGGTCGCTGGCGGGTACCCGCCCCGGTCGCACGATCCGATCGCCGACGCCGAGCGTCGCGATCGCCTCCGAGACGATCGGGTCGGCAGCTCCGGCGCCGCCGAGCAGGACGAGCACGAGGTCCGGATCGGCCCACGGCCCGGCGAGCAGCTCGACGAGGAGCCGGTGGCCCTTGTGGGGGTGGGTGATCGCCGGGTACACGAGGACGCGGCGATCACCGAGTCGATACCGGTGGCGCAGCTCGTCGGCCGCCGGCAGCGCCGACGGCGAGGGGTCGTAGCCGTGCGGCACGACGACGACGCGCGCCGCATCGGTGCCGAACGCGTCGATCAACGTCTTCGCCACGAACTGGCTGGGCACGGCAATCGCCGTCGCACCGCGGACGGACGGCGGCACGCGCGCACGCAGATACGTGCGCCGCGCGAGTGAGAAGTACTGGGGATAGCGGAGGTACTGCACGTCGTGGACGGTGAGCAGCGTCGGGACGCGGCGGCGACCGAGCGGGAGGGTGCCGCCGGCGTGGTGGACCACGTCGACATCGCCGAGCCGGGGCGGGATGGTCAACGCCTCGGCGAGCAGTCGAGCACCGCGGTACCTCGTGATCGGCCTGCCGGTGACGAGCTCGAAGCGCTCGGCGAGCTCCGGGTGGGCGGACGCGAAACCGGGTGGGACGAGCGAGGCGGGCAGACACCTCGGGGGCGACCGCCGCCAGCCCGACGAGTTGGCGGGCGAGGTACTCCTCCGTTCCGCCGACCTGTCCCGGCCGGCACCACAGCAGGTTGACCCCGACACGCATCGCTCGCCATGGTTCCAGAAACTGGGGAAGAATCGTGTCGTTCCGACATCTGGGGAAGTTTCGTGTCAGCGTCTGACACACAACTTCCCCAGATCGCCGGTGGCACGGATCTTCCCAGATGAGGGGACGGGGCGGGCTCGTACACTGCTTGCGATGCCAGCGGCGACCGGATTCTGGACTGATCGGCGCGTCGTCGTGACCGGAGGCGCCGGGTTCCTCGGCCGGCGGGTCGTCGCCGAGCTGACGTCGGCGGGTGCCGATCCGGTCGTCATCCGCAGTGCCGACTACGACCTCACGAAGCCGGGCGCCGCCGCCGACATGATCGCCGATCACCGTCCGACGGACGTGATCCACCTCGCCGCCCGGGTCGGCGGCATCGGGTTCAACCAGGCCGAACCGGCGCCGCTCTACCTCGCCAACCTGCTGATGGGAACGCACGTCATCGAAGCGGCCCGCGCGGCCGGCGTCGACAAGACGGTGCTGCTCGGCACCGTGTGCTCGTACCCCAAGTTCACCCCGGTGCCGTTCGCCGAGGGCGACCTCTGGAACGGCTACCCCGAGGAGACCAACGCCCCGTACGGGATCGCCAAGAAGGCGTTGCTCGTGCACGCCCAGGTGAATGCCGCGCAGTACGGGCAGCGCTTCGCCTTTCTCATCCCGACGAACCTCTATGGGCCGGGCGACAAGTTCCACCCGAGCGTCTCCCACGTGATCCCGGCGTTGATCAAGAAGTGCGTCGAGGCGCATGAAGCCGGCGCCCAGGAAGTCGACGTCTGGGGCACGGGATCGGCCAGCCGCGAGTACCTCTACGTCGACGATGCCGCCCGCGCCGTCGTCCTCGCCACCGAACGTCACGAGGGCACCGATCCGATCAACCTCGGCACCAACCACGAGGTGACGATCCGCGAGACGGTGGAGACGATCGCTCGGCTCGTCGGCTTCGACGGTGTGCTGCGCTGGGACCCGAGCAAGCCCGACGGGCAGCCGCGCCGGCGGGTCGACGCCACCCGCGCCGAGCAACTGCTCGGCTGGCACGCCGAGACCCCGTTCGAGGATGGCCTGCGGGCCACGATCGACTGGTACCTCGCCCATCGCCAGGAAGCCGAACGAGTCGCGGCGTAGGCCGCGTCGACGTGCTCAGCGCAGCAGCGTCAAACCCGCCGCTTCGCCGGCGGCACGGTAGGCGGTGGCGAGGCTGGCGATCGTGGCGTGGGCGTTGAGCCCACTGGGGTTGGGCACGACCCACAGGTCGGCGCCGGCGAGCCGCTCGTCCTGGCGGCCGAGGGTCGCTCCGGGGCGGCCGAAGGCGTCGCGGTATGCGGTGATCCCGGCGACGGCGACGACCCGCGGCTCGTGCCGGGCGACGAAGTCGGCGAGGCGTTGGGCGCCGGCGCGCAGCTCGTCGCCGGTCAGCTCGGCGGCCCGCGCCGTCGCCCTGCCGACGAGGTTGGTGATGCCGATCCCCCGGTCGACGAGATGCTGCCGTTCGCCATCGGTCATCGCCCGGCCGCGGTCGACGACGATGTCGATCAGCCCGGCCGCGTAGAGCGCCGGATAGAAGCGGTTGCCCGGGTGGTTGAAGTGGGTCTGGGTCGCGGCCGTCCACAGCCCCGGATTGATGCCGACGAACAACAGCGCCAGCCCGGGCCCCACGAGGTCGGGCACGGTCGCCCCGCGAAACGACTCGAGCTCGGCGCGGTGAACCCCATCCGGCGATTCAACCAGCAGTGACGTCGGCTCGACTGCTTTCGATCGTGGTCTCGACCGCCACGGCGGCGGCGACGATCGTCGGTGGCTCACCGACTCGGGTGGCGGCGCCGTCACGGGATCGCCTCACCGACCATCGAGGTGAGCCGGGCGCCGGCAGCGCGCCCGAGGGCAACGAGGCTCTTGAACTGGTCGTCGCGTAGGAACAGGCGAGCCGTCGAGTAGTTCGGGAACGTCGGATCGACCTTGGCGTAGCGGCGCAACGTGACGTCGAGGTCGGACGCCAGCTGGGCCTTGGCATAGAAGATCGTGCCGATCGGACCGGGCTCGGCGGCACCCGTGGCACTGTCCCGTCGTGGCGCCGTGTACTGCACGCGCAGCGCCGTCACCGAGCACTGCGGCAACGCGCCGTCAACTCCGACGAGACCCGTCAACCCGTCGAGGTCGAAGCTGGCGACGATCTCCGGCAGCTCCAGTCCGGCGAGCTCGACGGCCTGATGGAGCGCCGTGAACCGACCGACGTCATCGCCGCTGGCGTCGATGCAGATGATCGTGGCGCAGCGCCGGCGCAGCAGCTCGACCAGCCCGAGGTTGTCCCAGTGCCCGCCGTCGGCGACGAACACGAAGCGATCGCTGTCGTCGTACCAGCCGAGGATCTCCTTGAACAGGTAGCCGTAGCGCGGCTTGGGGAACTCCGCGGGCGTCGACGTGAGGCGGGGGTTGGGCAGCCAGATCCCGAGGTCGATGTTGAGCGCCGCCATCAAGGCGTTCGTCGTGCCCCGCGGAGAAGCGACCCATCGCCGAGGCGAAGGCGGCGCCGGACGTCGCCATCCACGACGACGACGGCGCGCTCGGACGCCAGGTCTTCGGGCATCCGCGCCAGGTACTTCTCCGTCGATGTGACGTAACCGCCGATGCAGACTTCGCGACGCGAGATCGTGAACGTGTCGGCGGGCAGGCCGCCCGGGGCGATGCCGTCGCGCTGATGGGCGCAGCACACGACGAGCTCCGGGTTGCTCTCCGGCAGCTGGTCCCACGTGATCTGGTCGCGCTGGTGCGGCGAGTAGAGGCGCCCTTCGGCGTCTCGGCGGACGCCGAAGGAGCGGCGCAGGCGCTTGCGGTAGATGCGATGGATCGACGGGTGGGTGATGCCGACGAAGAGGTACACGGCGACGAACGCCGCAACGACGATCGCCCATCTCGTGGACGTCGACAGCAGTCCGACGCCGGTCGCCGCGTCGGTGGCCACCTTGCCGGCCCACACGAGACGCGGCGATGGCGAGGAGCACGCCACCGAGGTACGGCAGCTTGTGCGAGAACCGGCTGAGCACCGGCTTGCGCGCCAGGCGCCACACGATGCCGAGGGCACCGAACAGCGCCGCCAGACCCGTCGTCGCCGCCCGGAAGTCGTGGTCGCCGCGGCGCACCCAGTTGCCGACGAACGCCATCGCCCACGGGAACACGACGGTGAGCAGCCCGACCGCGGCACCGATCGCCGCCAGGCCGGCTGCGGGCCGCCACAGCCACGACGTCTCCCACGAACGGCAGCGCCGACACGAGCAGGAGGATTCCGGCCAGCACGAGCAGCGTCACGGCGGGCAGCCACAGCTCGCGTGGCACGTCGAGCGTGGGCGGCAGGGCACCGAAGACGTGGAACTTCGGCTGGATCGCCTCGCTCCCGATCAGCCGGCCGATCGGCCAGGCGACGGCGGCGACGAGGGCGCCGAGCACGGCGACGTTGAACGCGATGTAGAGCAGGGCAGTGATCAACGAGCGCCCGAGGCCTCCCGGGCCGTTGCGCAGGAAGCGGTGCTGCGGCGACTTCGAGTACTTGATCGGCGCGTTGAGCCAGTCGATGACGTCGGCCGCGGCGTGTCCGGAGCGGTCGTCGACGCGGGCCAGCGTCCACGACGTCGCCGCGTAGTTGCCGCCCGACACGGCGGCCAGCCAGCGGGCTCTGGCCATCACGCCGGCGCGTTCGAGTTGGTCGAGGGCGCCGAGGGCGAACGCCGCGGCGCGGATGCCTCCGCCGGAGCAGCACACGCCGAGGTCAGTCGGCGGCGGCAGCTCGCGCATCGCGATCGGCTGATCCGGCCGCGGGATCGGCGTCGCCGACTCCTTGCGGCGGGCGAAGGCGAGCAGGCAGACCGCCGCCACGCAGAGCAGGCCGAGGCCGTAGGCGAGCATCTTCAGCCACGCCAACGTCGAGACCAGCGTCGGCGCGGCGAGGTTGTCGGGATAGGTGAAGCGGTCGTCGTTGGTGCCGAGGGCGGCCCACGTGACGACGTTCTCGAGCACGTCGATCGCCGCGGTGAGGAACGGCAGGGCGACCACGAGCCGTTCCCGGCGCTTCAGGCCGGGAGCCTGGTAGAGCGGCCACCAGCGCCGCAGGATCCCACCGGCGGCGATCGCGTAGCCGGCGATCAGCACACCGTCGGCGAGCAGCGTCGCCCGCGCCTCGCCGAGGTCGTTGCCGCAACCGCCGATCCACTTGGCGAGGCGGGCGTCGGAACCGGAGAACTGCGTGCCCTGGTGGAAGTCGGAACACGGCGCCGTCCGTGACGTGAGCACGAAGCCGACGACTGTGAGCACCAGTCCGACGACGATGACCGGCCACGACCCGAGTCCGCGCCTCGGACGGGCGTCGAGCGGCGGGCGCGGCGCCTTCGCCACCAGTCGCTCCGGGTCGACCGGAGCGGACGCGCTGTCCTCGGTCTCCACCCGCATCGGCCAATCGTTGCACGAAGGGTTACACGCCGCCGTTCCGTCTGCGTCTGCGAAGCTGCTGCCTCGAGGGCTGGACGCTACACAGAGGATTCGGCAGCGGGTCAGGGCGGCGACGAGCTCGGCGAGCGGCTCGTGGAAGTCACGCAGCAGCGGGATCCCGGCAGTGCGCAGGACGGCGTTGTCGAGAACGCTGTTGGCCGGTCGCGGCGCCGGGCGTGGCGGGTCGAGCTCGGAGGTCGAGATCGGGCGGACGACCGCCGGGTCACGCCCGGCGGCGGCGACAACGGCTTGGGCGAACTCGAACCACGTGACCGCTCCCTGGTTGGTGACGTGGTGGACGCCGCCGCGCCGCTCGAGCGCCAGTCGCCGCAGCATCGGCGCGAGGTCGGCGGTGAACGTCGGGCAGCCGCGTTGGTCGTCGACGAACGCCAGACGGCCGGGCGTGTCGTCACCGGCGGCGAGCAGACGCAGGATCGTAGCGACCATGTTCGCCCCGTGCTCGCCACACACCCACGACGTGCGCACCACTGTCGCCGCGCTTCCGAGGACCAGCGCCTCACGCTCACCGGCCAGCTTCGACGACCCGTACACCCCTAACGGGTTCGGGCGATCGAACTCGTGATACGGGCGACTCAGCTTGCCGTCGAACACGTAGTCCGTGGAGACGTGGACGAGATGGGCGCCGACCTCGTCACACGCCTCGGCGACCCAGCGCACCGCCAGGCCATTGATCGCCTCGGCCCGGGCGGGGTCGGACTCGCAGGCGTCGACGGCCGTCCACGCCGCGCAGTGGATCACGACGTCCGGTCGCCACGACGTCACCGCGGCAACGACGGCGCCGCGATCGGTGACGTCGAGATCACCGCGGGTCAGCCCGAGGACCTCGTCACCCGCCGCTTCGCTCGTCGCAACCACATCGTGACCGAGCTGCCCTCCGGCGCCGGTGACAAGAACTTTCACTTCATTGCGTTCCCCGGCCACGCAGGCCGCGGCTGACCGCTCCCTCGCTGGCGCTCGGTCGCTCGCAGTCTCCAACGCGATCCCTCAGCGTTGCCAGGCAGTGCCCTCGGCGACGGGTGCTCGGTCACGCAGCGGCTGCCACCACTGTGGGTTTGCCGAGTACCAGTCGATCGTCTCGGCGATGCCGGTGTCCCACCCGATCTCCGGTTCCCATCCGAGCTCGGCGCGGATTTTCGACCAGTCGAGGACGTAGCGGCGATCGTGACCGGGACGATCCGGAACGATCGTCTTCAGCGAGGCCGGCTTGCCGAGGTGCTCCAGGATCGTGTCGGCGATCTGCTCGATGCTGCGCTCGACGCCGGTCCCGACGTGATACGTCTCCCCGACGCGCCCCCGATCGAGAATCGCGTCGATCGCCCGGCAGTGGTCGAGGGCATGGATCCATTCGCGGCGGTTCTCCGTGGACGCATACAGCGGGAGCGGCTCGTCGCCCAGCGCCAGCGTCGTGAAGAACGGGATGACCTTCTCGGGGAACTGGTACGGCCCGTAGTTGTTGGCGCAGTTGGTGATCGTCACCGGCAGGCCCCAGGTCTCGTGATACGCCCGCACGACGTGGTCACCGCCCGCCTTCGACGCGTTGTACGGCGTCCGCGGACGGTACGGCGAGTCCTCGGTGAACTTTTCGTCGGTGTCGAGGTCGAGGTCGCCGTACACCTCGCACGTCGACACGTGGTGGAACCGTCGCACACCGGTGCGCTTGGCGGCCTCGCACAGGCCCTGCGTCCCGAGGACGTTCGAGCGGAAGAAGCGGGCAGGGTCGAGCACGGCGAGGCTGTTGTGCGACTCGGCTGCGAAGTTGACGACGCGGTCGACGTGGTGTTCCTCCAGCACCGCGGTCACGGTGTCGGTGTCGCCGATGTCGGCGGCGACGAACGTCACCCCGTCAAGTCCGTCGACGTTCTCGCGGACTCCCGCGTAGGTGAGGGCGTCGAGAGCGACGACGTGGTCGTCGGGATGTCGCTCGCGCCAGTAGTGGACGAAGTTGGTGCCGATGAACCCGGCGCCGCCCGTGACGAGGATTGACGTCATGATCAGTAAGTCATCTCTGGTGTGCGAGCGACCGAGCGCCAAAGCGTGTAGTTGGAGTGGCCAGGAGATGACGGCCTGCGTGGCCGGGGAACGCAATGAACGTGTCACGTTCGCATCGGCCAGTACGGGCGCCGGTCGCCGAGATCGGCGCGGTCGGGATTCTTGCAGGTCGCGCTCGGAGAGCACCGGATCGACGACTCCCCAGTCGGCGCCGACTGCGGGATCGTCCCAGCGCAGCCCCAGTTCGTCGGCGGCGTTGTAGTAGCCATCGACGAGGTAGGTGATGGTCATGTCGGTGAGGGCAGCGAAGCCGTGGGCGACGCCCGGAGGGATGAACACACCGTGGTGATTCTCACCAGACAGCTCCAACGTCAGCGTGTTGCCATCGGTCGGACCCCCGGCACGAAGGTCGTGGAGAACGACTCGTGCCGTCCCGAACGGTACGTACCAGTAGTCGGCCTGGTGCAGGTGGTAGTGCAGGCCGACGACAGCCCCAGCTTGGCGGTTGGCGCGGTTGGCCTGGATCATCTCCCGCCCGTTGGGAAACCACTCGCGGCGATACGTCTCGATGAAGATGCCGCGCTGGTCGCCGTGCACATCGGGCACGACGTGGTGGACGCCGGCGATCTCTGGCCGTTCATCGATGGTGGGCATTCACCTACTCCACGTCGATCTGGCAGTGGTCGCCGATCATCAGCCGCAGGGCTCGCGGCCGCTTGGACGACCGCTCGACGATCGCCTCCCGCCCGATCAGGCTGTCCTCCAACCGGGGGATGTGCAGCACCTTCGACTCGTCCATCACGACGGAGTGCTCGATCTCGCTGTGCACCACCTCGCAGCCGTTGCCGATGGCGCTGAACGGGCCGATGAAGCTGTCGACGATCCTCGTGCCTCTCCCGATCGCCACCGGTCCGCGAATCGTCGAGTTGACGATCTCCGCACCTTCGGCGACGACCACCCGTCCGTCGAGCGACGATGCGGAATCGACCGACCCGTCGATGCACGTGACGATCTTCTCCAGGAGCAAGCGATTGGCTTCGAGCAGCGGCGTGAGCTTGCCCGTGTCGATCCACCATCCGGTGAGCAGCTCGGTGCGCACCCGCTTGCCGTTGGTGATCAACCACTGGATGGCGTCGGTGATCTCCAGCTCGCCACGGGCAGACGGTGAGATCGCCCGCACCGCGTCATGGATCGTCTCGTCGAACAGGTAGACGCCCACGAGAGCGAGGTCCGAGGGTGGGTCGTCGGGCTTCTCGACGAGTTCCACGACATGACCGTGCTCGTCGAGCGTGGCGATGCCGAAGCGATGCGGATCGGGAACCTGCTTCAGCAGGATCTGGGCGGCGGGCGGATCGTCGGTCGCGCGGGCCGCCTCGAAGGCGGCGATGAACGCCGCCAGATCCTGTTCCAGCAGGTTGTCCCCGAGGTACATCACGAAGTCGTCGGCGCCGAGGAAGTCTCCGGCGATCAGCACGCAGTGAGCCAACCCGAGTGGCGCTTCCTGGGGGATGTAGGTGATCTTGGCGCCGAAGTCGCTTCCGTCGCCGAGAGCGGCGCGGACCTCGGGACCTGTCGCCCCGGTGATCACGCCGATCTCCTTGATCCCGGCGGCGACCATCGCCTCGATGCCGTAGAACAGGATCGGCTTGTTGGCGACCGGCACGAGCTGCTTCGCCCGGGTGTGGGTGATCGGACGGAGACGGGTCCCCTCGCCACCAGCCAAGATCAGCGCCTTCATCGCCGAGGGATGGTAACGGCGTTCAGCTAGTTGTTTCGGCGGCGACGCTCGACTCGGTGACGGCCGGCAGCGGACCGGTGCCGCGGAAGTAGTCGAGGATCTCGTCGGCGCCATCTGCGAGCTCCAACGCCGACTGGTCGCCGACGATCAGCCCCTCGACCGGCGGGACGAACGTATGGAGGCCCTCCTCGGCGGCGGCGAACATCGCCTCACCGGCATCGAGCACATCGACGTTGGCGTCGAGACGGACCACGTCGCCGGCGGCATCGATGAGGTCGCCGAGGCGGAACGGGTTGCTGTTGATCTCGGCGAGCACGGCGGCCGCCGCCGTGCGCAGGAAGTGCTGCTGGCGGGCGATGCGGTTGAGGTCCGGGGCACCTGACTGGTCGTGCCAATCACCGTCGCTCCATTCCTGGTACTCCCGTGACCGCGCGTAGGCGAGCGCCATGCCGCCATCGAGGGTCTGGCATCCGGGCTGCAGGCTGAGTCCGGAGTTGGTGTCCTGGGCGGCGTTCGGCACACAGATCTCGACGCCACCGATCTCGTCGACGAGGCGCTGGAATCCGGCAAAGTCGACCTCGACATAGTGGTGGATCGGGATCCCGAGGGCCTGCGTGATCGTCTCGGCGAGCCGGCGCGGACCGCCGATGTACGCCCAGTTGATCTTCCCGTCGTCCCCCGTGCCGGCGATCGGCACCCACAGGTCGCGGGGAATGCTGAGCAGCGAGGCACCGGCTTCGGGATCGCGGCGCAGGATCATGATCGTGTCGCTGCGCCCGCCTTCTCCGGTCGATCCATTGAGGAACAAGCCGGCGTCGTCGGAGTCCTCGTCGATGACGTCGCGGTTATCGGATCCGACGATGAGGTAGTTCTCGGCTGGGCCCTCGTTGGCGGCGAGGACGTCGGTGAGCTCTTCGACCCGCTCGATGCCCTGATTCCTCGCGCTCACCGGCGAAGTACACGCCGGCGCCGCCGCCGACGCCGACGACGATCGTCAATGCGGCAGCCAGCGCCAGGGGGGCGCGGTGAATACGACCTCGACTGCTCATGTGGCCAGCCAGGCTACCGCGACCGTTGCATGCACAAGCTGTCATCCCTTCGCAACGTCGTTCTACTGCACGCGGAGGTGCACGACGTCGCCGACGCTGAGGCGGTGCGCCGTGCCGGCGTCGTCGACGACGACGAGGCGACCGTCGAAGGCGAGATCGGTGGCCACGCCGAGGATCTCTCCGTCGGGCAGCTCGACACGAACGCGCCGGCCCAGCGTCGCCAGCTCGGCACGGTAGCGGTCACGCAGCTCGTGGGCGGATCCAGGCAGGCGGTCGTAGGCGGCGAGAAGCTCGGCGAGCAAGCGCAGCGGTGCGACGTCGGGACCCAGCCGGCCTGCTCCGTCGGGCGCCCAGCCGACGTTGACCCCGATTCCAACAACCACACTTCCGCCGGCCGCCCGCTGGGCCAGCACCCCGGCGAGCTTGCGATCGTCGAGGAGGACGTCGTTTGGCCATTTCAACGCCAGCAGGGGCGGTGGTGAACAGGCGACAGGCGTCGACCGTCGCCAGGCAGACCCGCCGGGGCAGTTCCATCGCCTCGGAGGGCACCTCGTGGAACAGGATCGAGGCCAGCAGGTTCTCACCCGGCATCGCCGTCCACACCCGGTCGCGACGGCCGCGGCCGGCGTGTTGGTAGTCGGCGACGAGCACCGATCGGTCGGGGCGCTCGCCGGCCGATGCGAGCAGATCGTCGTTCGTGCTGCCCGTCGCGTCGACGTGCTCGACGTGCCACCGCGGAGGCCACCTCACCGGCGCCTCGGACGGCTCACGTCCCGTCCCGCCCACCGCACCGTGCTCCCCGGGCACCGCCCGGACCCTACATTGGCGGCGTGCTCGAGAAGATCCTCATCGCCAATCGCGGCGAGATCGCGGTGCGGGTCGTGCGCGCCGCTCGTGAGCTCGGCGTCGGCACGGTCGCCGTGTACTCCGAGCTCGATCGCGACGCATTGCATGTCCGCCTCGCCGACGAGGCGTACGCCCTCGGTGGCAAGACGGCGGCGGAGAGCTATCTCAACACCGCGGCGATCCTCGACGTCATCCGGCGCAGCGGCGCGGATGGCGTCCATCCCGGCTACGGGTTCTTCTCGGAGAACGCCGACTTCGCTCGCGCGATCACGGACCTCGGCGTGGTCTTCATCGGACCGCCACCAACGGCGATCGAGGAGATGGGCGACAAGGTGTCGAGCCGGCGGGCGGCCCAGCGCGGCGGCGCGCCGATCGTTCCCGGAACCGTCGAGTTCGCCTCCGGTCCCGACGAGATCCGCGCCTTCGGTGACGAGCACGGGTGGCCGGTGGCGATCAAGGCAGCCTTCGGGGGTGGTGGCCGCGGCATGAAGGTCGTCCACTCCCCTGGTGAGGTCGAGGAGGCGATGGCCAGCGCACAGCGCGAGGCCAAGGCGTTCTTCGGTCGGGACGAGGTGTACGTCGAGCGGTATCTCACGTGGCCGCGCCACGTCGAGGTGCAGGTCATCGGCGACCAGCACGGCAACCTCGTGTGGGTTTCGACACGCGACTGCTCAGCGCAGCGCCGGCACCAGAAGCTCATCGAGGAGGCGCCGGCACCCGGTCTTCCCGAGCGACGTCGAGGCAGCGATGGGCGAAGCCGCGGTCAAGGCGGGGAGCGCCGTCGGCTACTACAACGCCGGCACGGTCGAGTTCATCTTCCAGGACGGAGAGTTCTACTTCCTCGAGATGAACACACGGCTGCAGGTCGAACACCCGGTCACCGAGGCGATCACCGGGATCAACCTCGTCGAGTGGCAGATCCGCGTTGCCTCGGGCGAACCGCTGCCGATGACCCAGGACGAAGTGCTCGCCCAACGCCGGGGCCACGCCATCGAGGTGCGGATCAACGCCGAGGACCCGGCCGGCGGCGCCTTTCTGCCTTCGCCGGGGAGGATCACTCGCCTCGACGAGCCACACGGGTTTGGCGTCCGCTTCGACTCCGGGTACCACGCCGGCGACGAGGTTTCGCAGTACTACGACAACCTCATCGCCAAGCTGGTCGTGTGGGGCAAGGACCGCCCGACGGCCATCGCCCGCACGATCAGCGCGCTCGAGGAGACCAAGGTCGAAGGAGTGGCGACGACCATTCCCGCCGACCTGGCGATCCTCGCCCACCCCGACTTCGTCAACGTCGAGCACTCGACGAAGTGGGTCGAGGAGCGTCTCGACCTGTCGTCCATCGCCGCCGCCGCGCCGGACCCCGATGGCGGCGAGTCGACGAGCCACAACCGCTTGTCCAACGGTCGCACCACGATCGAGGTCAACGGCAAACGTTTCGACGTCACGCTGTGGGTGCCCGACGTTGCGACAGCGTCGAGCGCGGCTACCGGCGCCCGGCGCAGCGTCGTCCGCAACCTGCGACGTTCACCCGGGCATGGCCCGGCCAGCGCAGGTGGCAGTGGCGACGTGACGGTCCCGATGCAGGGCACGATCGTCAAGGTGCTCGTCGAGGTCGGTCAGCAGGTCGAGGCCGGCCAGGCGATCGTCGTCCTCGAGGCGATGAAGATGGAGAACCAGATCTCCGCCGAACGCGACGGCACCGTCAAGGAGATCAAGGTCGCTGCCGGTGACACGGTGGGCGGTGGCGACGTCGTCGCCGTTCTCGAGTAGCGGCGCGTCGACCAGCCAGACGTGTTCGCCGCCACGGTTCTGGCCCTGGCGGCAGCCGGGCTGCACGCCGCGTGGAATCTCGTCGCCAAGCGCAGCGCCGATCGCACCACGGCGCTGTCGTCGCAGTTCATCTGCGGTGGGTTGATCGGCGCGGTCGTTCTTCTCATCACGCGGGATCTCCCCGCTTCGGCGTGGGGGCCGGCGCTCGTGACCGCGGTGGTGCACGTCCCGTACCTGCTGCTCCTCGCCTACGCCTACGAGCACGGTGACTTCTCCGTCGCCTACCCCGTCGCGCGTGGCAGCGGCGCCGTCCTCGCCGCCCTCGGCGGCGTGGTCCTGCTCGACGACGACCTGAGCCCACTCGGTATCGTCGCCGTTCTCACGGTGGCTGCCGGGATGTGGCTGCTGTCCGGGGGTGCGACCGGAGAGCAATTGGTCACGGCGCTCGCGGTCGGCGTGACGATCGGCGTCTACACCATCAACGACAGCCGTGCGGTGCGGACGTTCGGCATCACCTACCCGTTCGCTGCCTTCGCCGCCATCGGCGCCGTGATGACCGTGTACGTCGTCGTGACCGGGCGGTCGTCGCGGCTGACGGCTGCGACGCGGGACGACTGGCAGCGGTGGGCGATCACCGGGGCAATGGCCGTGCTCGCCTACGTACTGGTGATGATCGCCGTCCGCCGGGCGCCGGTGGGATACGTGGCGGCGCTGCGCGAATCGAGCGTCCTGCTCGCCGCCTTCCTCGGCAGTCGCTACCTCGCCGAGGGGGCGGTCCGCCGGCGAACGATCGCCGGCGGCGTCATCCTCGCCGGCCTCGTCCTCCTCGTCGCCGCCCGCTGACGCGATTATCGGGCAGTGGCGCCTCGTCGATCAGCTCACCGCCGATCTGCGCGATCACGCGCCCTTGCTGTAGGCGTCGTGGTAGTTCCACCACTGGTAGGGCGGCGTTTGCGGGTAGCCCACCGGCGAGTCCTCCCACTCCTCCTGGCGTCCGAGCGCAGTGATGTCGAGGTAGCTCCAGGTGCTGCCCAGGTGCTCGTCGCCGCGGTCGTGGACGAAGTAGGTGCGGAAGATCCGATCGCCCTCGCGGATGAAGGCGTTGGTGCCGTGCCACTGGTCCACCCCGAAGTCGGTGTCGAAGTCGTCGGTAAGGGTGTACCAGGGGATCGCTTGCCATCCCATGCGTTCCTTCAGACCCCGAATCTCAGCCTGGGGGGCGCGCGAGACAAACGCGAGCGTCGTGTCCCGCGCGTTGAGGTGGGCGGGGTGCCCGACTTGATCGGCTAGAAACGAGCAGCCGACACAAGCCCGCTCCGGGTAGGCACCGCCGCCCTCCGGGTAGGTGGTGACGTCGGGCGCGTAGAAGGCGCGGTAGACGATCAGCTGGCGACGGCCCTCGAACAGGTCGGCGAGGCTCGCCGAGCCCATCGGGCCTTCGAACCGGTAGTCCTTGTCGACCGCCATCCATGGCATCCGCCGGCGCTTTGCCGCCATGGCGTCGCGGGCCCGGGTCAGCTCCTTCTCTTCCACCAGCAGCTCCTGGCGGGCTACCTCCCACTCCTGCGGCGAGACGATCGGTGGCAGCTTCATCGGATTGATCCTCCTTCAGGTAGTCGTCGTTGACATCGAACAGCCGCGCCTGGAGGGGCGCTGGCAATAGCGACCGATGAGGGCAGCAATACTCATCGCTCGGCGTCGACGAACTTGTGTCGGACAACGACGGGCCGGGTCGTCCGGCCGTCGACGGATTCGAGTCGGCTGAGCAGCCACCGGGCGTCCGCTGCGAAGTCGTGGCGAGACGGTGCGGTCAGCTGGCTTCGGGTGGGGCTCGGCTCGGGTCGGTACCAGCGCCGTCGTGGTTGGTGGCGGGATTGGTGGCGTGGTGTTCGTCGTGGGGGCAGGGATGCAGCCCGGCCGCTGCGGTCGCCCGCTGTCGTGCGGCCTTGTCGGCGGCGGCCTTGTAGATGCGGTTGTGGTAGGCGCACAGCAGTTGGCCGTTGCACAAGCAGGTGATCCCGTCGGGGTGCGGGGTGATGTGGTCGACGTCACACCGCACGGCTGGTTCGTCGCAGCCGGGGTGTTGGCAGTGGCCGTCGCGGATCTCGATGATCCGGCGCAACGCCCCGGTGAAGCGGCGCCGCCACGACGCTTCGATGTGCCGGTTGGGTGGGTCGTAGACGATCCGTTCGATGTCGGCGTCGCCGAGCCACGGGACGAGCAGGCCGGGAGCAATGACCGTGCCGGCGGCCGTCTGGCAGAGGTGGTTGAACGGGTCGATCCCGATCGTCACGGTAAACAGCGGGCGCGGCCGCAGCCCGTCGGCGGGGGCGGTGGCCGAGCGCATCGCCATCTCCACCAACGCGTCGGCGCGGCGCTGGGTGGCGGTGCGCACGACGCCGTCGCGGAGGTCCTCGAGGCGGAGTTGTTCGCAGAGGCGGTCGAGCTCGGTCTTGAAGATCTCCCCGCCGAGCGGATCGAGGATGCCGTCGACGGCGACGGTGCCGCGCCACGTTATCGACGCCGACAGATGCCGGCCCTGACGGACGGTGCCGGCGTCACGGTCGGCGGCGTCGAGATCGGCCTGCTGCTTCCAATATTCGATGCCGCGGTGAGCAACCGAGAAGAACGGGGTGCGGCACAGGTTGACGAGGAACTCTTCGCTGTCGGTGAACTCGGCATTGCGCCACTCCCGGTTGCACGACCCAACCAGATCGACATGCCCCCCGCAGATCTCCCCGGCTCCGTAGGCCGCCCCCGTCGCCGGCATCACGGCGAGGTCACGGGCCCGACGCACCAGCCGGTCGGCAGTCACCGCGGCGCCAGTGCGTCTCTCGGGCCAACCGGGCCGCCGCCGCCTTGGAGCCGTCAGCCGCCCATATCTGGCGGGCGTCCCACCGCCCGATCAACCGGCACCACTGCGCCTCCAAGCGGGTCGACAGTCCACCCAAAGCGACCACAACGTCATGCAACTCGGCATCGTCGACGGTGTCGAGGTCGATGGCGGCGAGGTCGTCGATCGCTGCCGTCAACGTGTCGAGCAGTCCCCCAGCCATGCCGACATACTATCGAACAAACGTTCCCTTTGCAACCCCTAGCCAGGAAATTCTTGACCTGATACAGGGTTGAAAGCGGCTCAGCGCCGCGCCGACGGCAGGCTCCGGCTGCTGCCAACGGCTGATCGCTACTCGGCAGCTTCGGCCAGGGCCTCGGACAGCGCCGGGTGGACGAGCAGGCTCTCGACGATGTCGGTGACCTTGAGGTTGGCCGTGACGGCGAGGGCGAGCACCGAGATCAGCTCGGCGGCGTGGCGGCCGACGATCGAGCCGCCGAGCACGACGCCGGTGGCTGGGTCGGACACGATCTTGACGAACCCCTGCGGGTTGTTGTTGATCAATGCCTTGGCAGTCGCCGAGAACGGCACCTTGGTCACTCGGATCTTGCGGCCGGCGGCAAACGCCTCCGCCTCGGCGAGACCGACGTCGGCGATCTCCGGCTCGGTGAAGATCGCCGATGCAGCCTTGTCGTAGTCGAGGTGGCGATGCGGTCCGCTGTGCAGCCCCATCACCCGTTCGGCGACCTTGCGACCCTGCATCGCCGCGACCGACGACAGCGGGAGCTTTCCGCTGACGTCACCGGCCGCGTAGATGTGCAGCACGTTCGTGACGCAGTTGTGATCGATCGGGATGTATCCGCCGGCGTCGACCGCGACTCCGGCGCGATCGAGATCGAGACCGTCCGAGTTCGGCACGGAACCGATGGCCAGGACGGCGTGCGAGGTACGGACGACCCGACCGTCGTCGCAGCTGACGACGACTGTGTCGTTCTCGTGGTCGCGTTCGATGGCCGTTGCCCGCGCTCCTTTGAGCAGACGGACCCCACGGGCGAGGAAGTCCTCCTCGAGCACGGCGGCAACCTCGGGGTCCTTGGTCGGCAGGACCTGCTGGCGCGACACGACCAGGGTGACCTCGGCGCCGAACGAGGCGAACATGTGCACGAACTCGACGCCGGTGACACCTGAGCCGACGATGGTGACGCTGCGCGGGAACTCCTTCGGCGGGTAGCAGTCGCGGGTCGTGAGGATGCGGTCACCGTCGGGCCGGCACCAATCCGGGATGCGCGGCCGCGAACCGGTGGCGATCAGGGCAATGTCGAAGTCGACCAGCTCGACACCGTCGAACGTGTCGACCTCGGCGGCGTGCGGTGAGACGAAGCGTGCCGTGCCGGCGATCATGCGCACACCCTGGCTCTGCAGCAGACCGCTCGTCCCGGTGTGCAGATGCGTCTTGATCCCTTCGATGCGCATGGTCAGCGCTTCCGTATCGACGGTCGCCGAGGCCTGCTCGAGACCCATCCCGGTCGACCGGCGGAGGAAGCTCATCGCCCCACCTGTAGCGATCATCGTCTTCGAAGGGATGCAGTCGAGGAGATGGGCGGCACCACCGATCACCTCCCGCTCGACGACGGTCACCTTGGCGCCGAGGCGGGCCGCGAACGACGCCGCCGTGTTGCCCGCCGGTCCGCCGCCGATGATCAGGAATCGGGTAGCCATTGACCACCCAGGCTATGGCAATGCGCTGGTCGACTCGGCGGGCCGCTCGAGGCCGCCGATCCCACCTGAGTGACACGACGAGAAGCCGCCGCGTAGCGACTGCAGGTATTTACGGCACGTCTCGAAACTCCTGAGGAGCTAGGGATGTACGAGTGGGACGACGACGGGCCTCCGCGCTGGCGCAAGAGAATCACGCGCGTCGTCCTCGTGCTCGGTTTGGCGGCGGCCGGGTGGTTCGTGGTTCGGCCGAAGCTGGCGGAGAGCGGGGCAACGGCCCGCCCGATGTTCAACACCGCGGTGACTGAACCGGCGACGACCGAGCCGGCGACGACCGAACCAGCGACCACCGAACCAGCGACCACCGAACCGGCGACCACCGAACCAGCGACCACCGAACCGGCAACTACCGAACCGGCAACCACCACCGAACCAGCGACGACCGAACCAGCGACGACGACAATTTCCACGACCACAACGACAACAACCTCGACGACCACGACGGTGGCACCAACCACCACGGACGGGTCCTACGTGTCGCTGCCCGACGGCAGCCCCGTTCCAGTCGTGGTCATCCTCGACGACGAACGGGTCGCCGTGTCCGGAGCCGTGCCGAGTCAGCAAGCGGTCGACGACCTGTCGGCGCTCGTCGCGGCGAGCAACCGTTTTCCGAACGCGCTTTTCGACGACCAGCTCACCGTCGACCCGAATGTCCCCGTTGGTGTCGGCGTGCGGTTGCTCGAGCTGAGCTCGGCGCTGTTCCCGGAGGAGTCGGAGGAGATCCTGCCCGACCATGCTCGCCAACTCGACCGCATCGTGATCCTGATGAAGACCTACCCCAACCTCACGGCGGTCATCGTCGGACACGCGGATCAGCGCGGCAGCAGCGAGGAGAACCTGTTGCTGTCCAGACGACGCGCCGAGGCGATCGTCGCCTATCTCGTCGATAGTGGCATCAACGGCTCCCGCCTTTCGGCGCGGGCGGTCGGCGAGGCCGATCTGATCAGTGTCAACGACGACGCAGCGTCACTGGCACTCAATCGGCGCAGCGAGCTGATCATCTATGGCCTGTTCGTGCCCGGAGCACCTCCGCCGAGCAGCTACACGACAACAACCGCGGGCTAGGTCGACCGACGAGCCTCGGCTTATTCCCGGCTTTCTCGGTCCCGACTTGCCAGGCTTTACCGAGGCTACGTCGACGGACGTGCCACGATGGCGTCCCGAGCCGGGCCCGATCCGAGATCGCATCCTGAGGAGGCGACATGTACGAATGGGAGGACGAAGAGGGTCCAGCACGCGGTCGCGTGGCGATCATCGGCGGCATCGTCCTGGCGGTCGCAGCACTCGGCTGGTTCGTCGTCCGTCCGGCCCTGACCGAGATGACGATGCGGCGAGCGACCAGCCCTTGGTGTTCGACCCTGCGGAGTCAACCGCTCCGCAGGACAGTGCCGCGGTGGCCTCGACGAGCGGAGTGGCCACGACGGCCGCGGCAATCGCCGAGGACGCGAGTACTGCGATCGCCACGACGGAACCAGCCGTGACGGTGGCGACGGCTACCGGGGCGGTCACTACCGATCTCACGGAGGCTGAAGGAGCGGTGACGAGCGGACCGGCGACCACGGCCACGGCAACCACCGCCATCGACACTGCCGACGTGGAAACGGGGGAAGTCGCCACCTCGGAGGTCACGACCCAACCGGCAACCACCGAGGTCGCCATCGCCGCCGTCGCCACCACCAGCGAACCGGACACAACCGAGATCGCCACAACTGAGGTGGCCACCACCGAGACCGCGACCACTGAACCAGCAACCACCGAGGTCACCACCACTGAGGTTGCCACCGTCGACATCCTCACCACCGAGGCCGCAACCACCCAACCAGCAACCACCGAACCGGCCACCACCGAACCGACCACGACCGAGATCGCCACCACCGAGCCCTCGACCACCGAACCGGCTTTCGGCGCCGAGGTCGCCACCACCGAACCGACCACCACCGAACCGACCACGACCGACGATCGCCACCACCGAGCCCTCGACCACCGAACCGGCTTTCGGCGCCGACGTCGCCACCACCGAGCCGACTCGACCACCGAACCGGCTTTCGGCGCCGACGTCGCCACCACCGAACCGGCCACCACCGAAGCCGCCACCACGACCGAGATCGCCACCACCGAGCCCTCGACCACCGAACCGGCCCGCACCGACGTCGCCACCACCGAACCGGCCACCACCGAGGCCGCCAACCGACCGAGATCGCCACCACCGAGCCCTCGACCACCGAACCGGCTTTCGGCGCCGACGTCGCCACCACCGAACCGGCCACCACCGAACCGCCACCACGACCGAGATCGCCACCACCGAGCCCTCGACCACCGAACCGGCTTTCGGCGCCGACGTCGCCATCACCGAACCGGCCACCACCGAGGCCGCCACCACAGACGTCGCCACCACCGACGTGGCCCGCACGACGGAGCCCGCCACCACAGACGTCGCTCTCACCGAGGTGGCTCCTGCTCTAGCCGCCACCACCGAACCCGCAACCACCGAACCGGCCACGTCGGAACTGGCCGACACCACTAGCACCACCAGCTCCACCACCAGCTCCACCACCAGCTCCACCGCCACCACGACCACTTCGGCTCCGACCACGACGGCGGCTGGCGGGACCTACGAGACGATGCCCGATGGAACGCCGGTGCCGATCGTGGCGATCTTCGACGACGACCGGATCACGCTCGTCGGTGCCGTGCCGAGTCAGCAGGCCGCCGACCAACTCGTTGCACTCGCGGTGGCGAACAGCCAGTTCCCGGACCTGCCCGTCGACAATCGACTGACGATCAACCCGAATGTTCCGGTTGGCGTCGGCGTGCGCGTCCTCGAGCTGAACTCGGTGCGGTTCGCCGAAGGATCGGCGGAGATCATCCCCGAGCACGCCCTGCAGTTCGACCGCGTCGCGGCGATCATGAACGCCTTCCCCAACCTCACCGTCGTCGTCGTCGGCCATGCCGACCAGCGCGGCAGCGACGCCACGAACCTCGTGCTCGCACAGCGACGAGCCGACGCCGTGGTGGCCTATCTCACCAGCCTCGGCATCGAAGGCTCTCGGCTGTCGGCACGGTCCGTCGGCGAGGCTGACCTGCTCACCGTGGACGACGACGAGGCGTCGCTGGCCCTCAACCGGCGCACGGAGTTCATCATCTTCGGCCTGCTGGTCCCGCCGCCAGCGCCGGCCACTGCGGCACCGACGACGACCACCGGATAGACGTCCGATCAACGTCGACAGCCACTTACGCTCGGATCAGTGGTGACGAACCGATTCGAGCTGATCTGTGAGGTCGAGCCGGCAACTCGACCCGACCTCATACGGGTGCGCCACCAGATCGGCGTGCTCGGCCCGATCGCCTCGGCATTTCTCGTGCCGGACAACCACATCGGTCGGGCAACCGTGTCGAGCATCGCCGTCGCCAACGAGGTCGCCCGGATGGGTGGCCGGGCGATCGCCTGCCTGAACGCCCGGGACCGCAACGTCCTCGGGTTCCGGCGCGACCTGCTCACCGCCGCCGCCTACGGCGTCGACGAACTGCTCTTCGTCTACGGCGACCGGCCCGAGTCGGGCCGGCGTTCCGACGACCTCACCGTCCGGAAGATGATCAGCGCAGCGCGCCGGTTCGACGGCGAACACGCTCGGCTTCGGCGCCTTCCGGATCGGGGTCACTTCACGACTGGTTCCGCTGCCATCGTGGAAGAGCGATGCCGATTTCATCATGGCGCAGGTCGGCCACGACGTCCGGCAGTTCGTCGCCTGGCGCGAATCGATCGACGTTCGGTGCCCTGTCTACGCCGGCGTGATCGTCGTCACCAGTGCCCAGATGGCCCGCAAGCTGACGACCACGATCCCCCAGCTCGCCATCCCGAGTGGCGTCGTCGAGTTGGTCGAGCGCGACCCCGACGCCGGAGTCGAGATCGCCTGCGATCTCGTCCAGTCGATCCGGGCGACGAACGTCTTCGACGGCGTGCATCTCATCCCGCTCGGGCGCTATCGCGAGGTCGCCCATCGTCGTGGAACAGCTGCTCGCGGACTGACCGGATACCGTCGCGCAGCGTGGCCGAGGCCGACACCGAAGACACGACACCCGGCGACTCCGTGCCAGATCGGTCGGGCAGCGGCCTCGCCGCCGAGCGCGCTCGTCGCCAACGGCAGGTCGACGATCTGCGTGCCGCCGGAAGGCAGCCGTACCCCTACCGGTTCGACCGCACCCACAGCGCCGCCGAGGTGCGCCAGCTCGGCGCCGACCTCGGTCCGGGCGAGGAGACCGACATTGCCGTCTCCATCGGCGCTCGCGTCATGCTCAAGCGCGACGCCGGCAAGCTCGTGTTCCTCACCGTCGCCGACCGTGGTGCCGACCTTCAACTGTTCGTCTCCAAGGCCGTCGTCGGCGACGACGCGTTCGCCGGGGTCAAGGCGCTCGACCGCGGCGACTGGATCGGCGCACGCGGCACCGTGATGACGACACGAGCGGGCGAGATCTCGGTCAAGGTCGAGAGCCTCGAGCTGCTGGCGAAGGCGATCCGTCCGCTGCCCGACAAGTGGCACGGCCTCGCCGATCCCGACATCCGCTACCGCCAGCGCTACGCCGACCTCGTCGTCAACGCCGACGCCCGTCGCGTGTTCGAGATCCGTCACGCGGTGCTCACCAGCTTCCGCACGACGCTCCACGCACGCGGGTTCATCGAAGTCGAAACGCCGATCTTCCACGTCGAGTCAGGCGGCGCCCACGCCCGACCCTTCGTCACCCACCACAACACGCTGGACATGCCGCTGTACCTGCGCGTCGCCACCGAGCTGCACCTCAAGCGTCTGATCGTTGGCGGTCTCGACCGAGTCTTCGAGATCGGGCGCACGTTCCGCAACGAGGGGATGGATGCCACGCACAACCCCGAGTTCACGATGATGGAGTCGTACCAGGCGTTCGGTGACATCTCCGACGTCATCGAGTTGACCGAGGCATTGGTCGTCAATGCGGCTCGCGACGCGCTCGGCACGACCGTGATCGACATCGGCGGGGAGACCGTCGACCTCGCCGAACCGTGGCCACGCCGGCGCATGGCGGATGCGGTGTCCAACGCCGTGGCGGCGAGGGTGCACCCGTCGACACCAGTCGAGACGATGCGTTCCGTCGCCGATGCCCACGGCGTCCGCTGGGAACCGTCGTGGGGATCCGGCAAACTCATCGAGGAGCTGTTCGAGAAGCTGTGCGAGGACACCATTGTGCGGCCGACCTTCGTCACCGGTCATCCGGTCGAGGTGTCCCCGCTCGCCCGGGTCGATCCCCAAGATCCTGCCGTGTCAGATCGCTTCGAGCTGTTCATCAACGGCAGTGAGTACGCCAACGGCTACAGCGAGCTCAACGATCCGGTCGAGCAACGGCAACGCTTCCAGGCCGAGCAGGTGGCAAAGGACGCTGGCGACCTCGAACGCGGAAGCGTCGACGAGGACTATCTGCGGGCGTTGGAGTACGGGATGCCGCCGACCGCCGGGCTCGGCGTCGGCATCGACCGCCTGGTGATGCTGCTGGCCGGCGTCCACAACATCAAGGACGTCATCCTTTTCCCCACGCTGCGACCGGAACCGCCGGAGGACTTGCGTTGAGCGAGACGCGGGTTGCGTGGGGTGCCGGCTTCGAGACGCAGGACCGCCGCGGGGACACGCTCGACGCTTGGTTCCGGTGGGTCGGCTGGGGAGAGTTCGGGGAGAGCGCCCCCGACGACGTCGACGTCCACCTCGCCGGTGGCGATCGGCGCGACGAGACCCGGCGGGTGGTGGTCCGCCCGACCCGGTTGACCATCGACGTCGACGCCGCGCCGACCTCGACGGCCGACGTCTATCTGCGTCTGCACCTGCTGTCGCACCGCTTGGCCACGCCCAACTCGATCAACCTCGATGGCGTGTTCGCCCTGCTCAACACCGTCGCCTGGACCGACCTCGGGCCGGTCGCCGTCGCCGACGTCGCCGACGTCGTGCTCGCCCGGCGAGCCGCTGGGGGGACGCTGACCGTCAAGGCGCTCGACAAGTTCCCGCCGATGCTCGACTACGTCGTCCCGAGCGGCGTGCGCATCGCCGACGGCAGCCGCGTCCGCCTCGGCGCCCACCTCGCCGAGGGGACGACGGTGATGCACGAGGGGTTCTGCAACTTCAACGCCGGCACGCTCGGCACCTCGATGGTCGAAGGACGGATCTCCCAAGGCGTCGTCGTCGGCGACGGCTCGGACATCGGCGGCGGGGCGTCGATCATGGGGACGTTGTCAGGCGGCGGGACCGACCGGATCACGATCGGCGAGCGCTGCCTCCTCGGCGCCAACTCCGGCATCGGCATCAGCCTCGGCGACGACTGCGTCGTCGAGGCCGGCCTCTACGTCACCGCCGGGACCTTGGTG
Organism: Ilumatobacteraceae bacterium; assembly: GCA_963732335.1. GTDB lineage: Bacteria > Actinomycetota > Acidimicrobiia > Acidimicrobiales > Ilumatobacteraceae > Desertimonas. The sequence continues at coordinate 121,326 of CAVSZO010000006.1, forward strand.
AAGCTGCCCGACGGTCAGGTGGTCAAGGGCCGCGAGCTGTCAGGGATCTCGGGGATGACGTTCATCCGCCACAGCCAGACCGGCGCCGTCGAGATGCGGCCCGGCGAGGGCGGCTCGTGGCAGGGCCTCAACGAGGCCCTCCACCACAACTGACTGGAGTGTTACCTGTCAATGGAGTGTCAGGTGCTGGATTTCCCGGCACCTGACACTCCGATCACGAAACACTCCAATCATCCGGCCTCGTCCGTTCCGACAGCGGACACTTGTCCGCACAGTGGATTGACAACGAGGTCCTCGTCCTGGGATTGTGTGCCGGGGACGCGGCGTCGGCGGGTCGAAACGGCCACACGGCGACGTCGCTTCGGGGCTTCCGCTCCCGGCGGCCGAGCCGGCTGGCCGCCGTCAACGGGCACAACAACGGGGGGTACACGACATGATCAGCGGTTACTTCGCCCGACGGGTGTCACGCAGGCGGCGAGCCTCACGGGGCTTGGGCATGGTCGCCGTGCTGGGCTTGATCGCCGCCGCACCCGCCACCCAAGCTTCGGCGACCACCGAGCCGCCAGCGGCACCCGACGCCGAGGGCAAGGTCACCGACTTCCTCGGCTACGTGGGTGGGCCGGGTGGCGCCGCCTCGGGCGATCCGATCCGGATCGGCTACATCAACCAGGATGGCGGGTCGATCGTCGTCAGCTCCACGCACGACGATGGGGTCGACTTCGCCGCCCAGTTCATCAACGAGCAGGCCGGCGGCATCGGCGGTCGCCCGGTCGAGATCGTCCAGTGCTTCATCGCCAACGCCGAAGAAGAGGGCCAGCAGTGCGGCCAGCAGTTCGCCAACGACGACTCGATCGTCGCCGTCATCAGCGGTCCGACGGTGACCGGCACGCAGTCGTTCTACGCCGCCCTCGCCGAGTCGAAGCCGGTGGTGCATGGCGTGTCGGTGAACCCGGTCGACACCACCCAGCCGAACGTCGCCGTGCTCAACGGCGGTGCGGTCTACATCCTCGCCCCGTTCGCCACGTTCGCCCAGGACGTGCTCGGCGTCGAATCGGCGGCGCTGACCTACTCGGAGGAGACCCAGTCCGACGCAGCGGCCGGGCAGGCGTCGGCGTTCGAGACGCTCGGCATCCCGATCGAGGTCGCGCCGTACCCGCAGAACGCGCCCGACCTCACCGTCCCGCTGCTCGCCGCCGGGGCGCAGGAAGCCGACATCGTGATGCCGGTGCTCGCCGCGCCCGAGTGCGTCAAGTGGGCCGAGGCCCAGCGGGCGCTCGGGATCCCCGACGAGAAGGTGCTCGCCAGCCCGGTGTGCCTGACCCCGGCCGTGATCGAGGGACTCGGTGACTTCCCCGAGTGGTACTACGCGATCACCACGTCGCTCGGTTCCGACGCCAGCGACCCGGCGGTGGTGCCGTACCAGGCGTTCCTCACCGAGATCGGCCAGGAGCAGTACATCCCCGACCCATGGGTGCTGGTCGGCTTCGGCCAGGCGATGACGCTCGCCAAGTGGCTCAACGCGATCGGCCCCGACAACATCACCACCGAGGCGATCCTCGAGCAGATGGCTGCCTTCGAGGGCCCGCTGATCCTCGGCTCGCCGGTGGTCGACTGCGGCAAGTACCCCGAGGCCCCCGGAGTGTGCGGTGACCACACGCAGTTCTACCGGTACAGCGGGGGGACGTTCGAGCAGGTCAGCGACTTCCTGCCGCCGCCCGAGGGATGGGAGTCCCCTCTCGCGTAGGTTGCGGTGACCCCTCCTGGGCACCGCCCAGACCCGCGCCGCACGCGCCATGACACAACGCACCCGACGGTCGAGTAGCCGATGAGCGACGCCGCGCTCTTCGTGCTGCTCGGCCTCGGGGGCGGGGCCGTGATCGCCGGCATCGCCATGGCGGTCGTCATCACGTACCGCGGCTCGGGGATCATCAACCTGTCCACCGGGGCGGTGTCGATGGTCGCCGCGTACGGATTCTGGGCGCTGCGGTCGGGTCACTTCGGCCCCGAGTTCGCCACCGTCCCGGCGCTCGCCATCACGATGGCGGCCGCCGTGCTGGTCGGCGTGCTCAGCGAACTGCTCGTGTTCCGGCCGCTGCGCACGTCGTCGCCGCTCGCCAAGCTGGTCGCCTCCCTCGGCATCCTGCTGGTGCTGCAGGCCACGATGCTCCTGTGGTTCGGCGACGCGCCGCGGCAGATCCCGAGCGTGTTCCCCGTCAGGATCGTCGAGGTGCTCGGACAACTCGATCCCCGTCAACCGGTTCTGGATGGCCGGCGTCGTGGTGCTGATCACCCTGGCGCTCGGCGCCCTCTTCCGCTGGACCCGGTTCGGGCTGGCCACCCGGGCGGCGTCGGAGAACGAGGTGACGGCGATGCTGCGGGGCCTGTCGCCCAACCAACTCTCGATGGCCAACACGGTGCTCGCCTCGGCGATCGCCGGGGCGATGGGCATCATCGCCGCCCCCCTTTCCCAGGCCGACTCGGTCACCCTCGTGCTGTTCATCGTGCCGGCCCTCGCCGCCGCCCTGTTCGCCGGGTTCCGCTCGCTGTGGATCGCCGCCGTCGCCGGGTTCGCCATCGGCATCGGCCAGTCGCTGATGACGTGGGTGGCCACGCTGTCGTGGTTCCCGACGCGACAAGGGCAACCCGATGCCCGGCGTGCAGGCGCTGCTCACGTTCGTGGTGCTGGTGATCGCCCTGTCGGTGCGCGGCGGGCGCCTGCCGTCGCGTGGTGAGCTGGTCGAGAAGCGCCTGCCGTTCGCGCCGCGGCCGCGGCGCCTGGCGGTCCCGGCGCTGGCGCTGGCGGCGGTCGGCGCCGTGCTGCTGATCGTGCTGCCGTTCAGCTACCGCCAGGCGCTGATGGTGTCGATGGTCGGGATGGTCGTGTGCCTCTCGCTGGTGGTGATCACCGGGTTCGTCGGCCAGGTGTCGCTGGCCCAGGTCACGCTGGCCGGGGTGGCCGGGTTCGCCGTGTCGCACATGAGCCGCCAAGGCCGGCATCGGGTTCCCGTGGGGGCCGCTGGTCGGCTCGGCGGCGGCGGTGGTGATCGGCCTCGTCGTCGGCGTGTCGGCACTGCGCGTGCGCGGGGTGAGCCTGGCCGTGGTCACGCTGGCCGGTGTCGTGGCGATCGAGCAGTTCGGGTACGCCAACCGCAGGTGGGGCGCCGGCAGCACCGGCTCGCCGGTCGAGCAGCCCGAGCTGTTCGGCGTCCGGCTCGGTTCCAACGCCGGGTTCCGCGGGCTCGACGGCAAGGTGCCCAGCTCGGTGCTCGGCTTCGTGTTCCTGGCCGTCGTGGTGGCCCTGTGCCTGCTCGTGGCGAGTCTGCGCCGCAGCGTGCTCGGCCAGCAGATGCTGTCGGTGCGGGCCAACGAGCGGGCCGCCGCGGCCACGGGCATCAACGTCACCAACGTCAAGGTCGCGGCGTACGCGATCTCGTCGTTCATCGCCGGCACGGCGGGGTGGATGTACGCCTACAACTTCGGCTCGGTCAGCGCCGCCCGGTTCGGCATCCTGATCGCCCTCGGGTTCGTCGCCTTCGCCTACATCGGCGGGATCACGATGGTGTCGGGCGCGGTGGTGGGCGGGCTCGTCGCCACCGAGGGGCTGATCCCGTACACGATCGAGGAGGCGCTCAACATCTCCGGCAACTGGACCCTCTTGGTCGGCGGCGTGATCCTGATCGTCACGCTGATCCAGAACCCCGAGGGCATCGCCGGCACCACCTACCGCAAGCGGACGGCCGCCAGGCGCGCCAAGGCCGCTGCAGCCGCGAGAGCCAAGGCCGGCGTTGGCGAGCGCGACCTGGAACGTCCACACACGGCGATGGTGCACCAGTGACGGTGCTCGTCGCCCGGGGGATCTCGGTGTCGTTCGGTGGCGTGCACGCCGTCGTCGACGTCGACCTCGAAGTCGGTCCCGGCGAACTGGTCGGGCTGATCGGCCCGAACGGGGCCGGGAAGACGACGTTCATCGACGCCATCACCGGGTTCGTGCCGCACCTCGGCACGGTCGCCGTCGATGGCGCCGACGTCACCGGCCTGAGCGCCCACGCCCGCGCCCGGCGGGGGATGGCGCGCACGTGGCAGGCGATCGAGCTGTTCGACGACCTCACCGTGCGCGAGAACCTCACGGTGTCGGCCGTACCACCCGTCGGCGTGGACGACGGTCAAGGAGGTGCTCACCCGCAAGGTCACCCACTCCGATTCGATCGACGATGCGCTCGAGCTGTTCAACCTGGGCGGATTCGCCGACGCCACGCCGAGCGAGTTGACCCAAGGCCAGCGCAAGCTGGTGGCTGTCGCCAGGGCGCTGGCGGCGCGCCCCAAGCTGCTCCTCCTCGACGAGCCGGCCGCGGGGCTCGACGCCCACGAGTCTGTGGTGTTCGGGCGTCAGCTGCGCCGGATCGTCGACGGTGGCACGCCGGCCCTGCTGGTCGACCACGACATGGGCCTCGTGCTCGGCATCTGCGACCGGATCGTCGTGATCGAGTTCGGCAGGGTGATCGCCACGGGAACGCCCGCGGAGGTGCGCGCCGACCCGAACGTGGTCGCCGCCTACCTTGGCTCGGCGGCCGGCGAGCTGGAGGGCGCCGGCTGATGAGCGAGCACGACGCCACCCCGGCGCTCCAACTCGAAGGGCTCTCGGCCGGCTACGACGCAGCCGTCGCCGTACGCGACCTCGACCTGCACGTAGGGGCCGGCGAGGTGGTCGCCCTGCTCGGCCCGAACGGGGCCGGCAAGACCACGACCCTGCGGGCGATCTCCGGCCTGATCCGCCCGATGGCCGGCGTGATCCGCGTCGACGGCGATGACCTCGCCAAGCAATCGCCGGCCGCGCGCGCCCAGCTCGGCATTGCCCACGTGCCCGAGGGGCGCGGCGTGTTCTTCGGCCTCACGGTGGCCGAGCACTTCCGCCTCGGGTACAGGGGCGAGCGGCTCGACGCAGACGTCGCCTACACGTACTTCCCCGCCTTGGCCGCCCTGCGCGACCGCCGGGTGGGCCTGCTGTCGGGCGGCGAACAGCAGATGCTCACGCTCGGGGTGGCGCTGGCGCGCAAGCCGCGGCTGATGCTGGTCGACGAGCTGTCGCTCGGGCTCGCCCCCGTGATCGTCGAACGTCTGATGCCGGTCGTGTCCACCTATGCCAAGCAGAGCGGCTGCGCCCTGCTGGTGGTCGAGCAGCACATCCACATTGCGTTGGCCGTCGCCGACCGCGGCTACGTGCTCTCACACGGCGAGCTGGTGATCCACGCCCCCGCCGACGAACTGCGCGCCGACCACCAACTGATCCTGTCCGGCTACCTCGGCGAACGCACCGCGTAGCGACAACAGAAGGGGACGACCGTGACCGACACCAGCGCTTCTCGCCAATGGCCGGCGCCGACAACGGCAGCGAGCCGCTTCGGCATTAGCAGCATGTTCCGCCAGGGCACCGGCGAACCGCTGCTCGCCCTCCACGCCGCCGGGGGCGCCGGGACCTGGAGCCCCTACCTCCAACGGCTGTCCGAGCACTTCGACGTAATCGCTCCCGACCACCCGGGCTTCGGGCGCAGCCCGTCGCTCGCCGGGGTCGACGCAATGCCGGCCCTCGTCGAGCACTACCTGTCGCTGCTCGACGGGTTGCGGGTCGACAACGTCCACCTCGTCGGCGCATCGTTCGGCGGCTGGCTGTCCGCCGAGCTCGCCAGCACGGCTCCGGGGCGAGTCGACCGGCTCGTGCTGATGGCCCCGGCCGGCCTGTCTCTCCCTGAGGCGCCGATGCCGAACCTCGGGGCGATGACTCCCGAGCAGGTCGTTCGCGCCCTCTACCTCGATCCAGCTCAGGCCGACGCCATCCTCGCAGTCCCACCGACGCCAGAGGCAGCCGCCCAGGCCCAAGGCGACGCGGCCTCGTTCGGCATGTACATGTCGAAGCCCAATCCTGAGCTGCTCACGCAGCTGTCCAAGATCAGCGCGCCGACGCTGGTGATCACCCCGGAGGTCGACAACGTGGTGCCCCGCCAACACAGCGAGGCGTATGCCGCGGCGATCGACGGCGCCGAGCTGCGCGTGCTGACCGAGTGCGGACACGCGCTGTATCACGAGCGGCCCGATCTCGTAGCGGACGTGGTCACCGCCTTCCTGACGGACGCCACGAAGGTGGCGACGTGAAGGTCGCCGTGACGGACGCCCCGCGGTCGGTGCGTCTCGCCGAACGGCCGGATCCTGGCCCGCCCGAGCCGGGACAGACGCTGGTGCGGGTCGAGACGGTCGGGATCTGTGGATCCGATCTCCACCTGTACCGCGACGAGCTCGGCGATTCGCACGTCGGGCTGTTGCCGCGGATCATGGGCCACGAGTTCTCGGCGATCGTCGAGCAGCCCGATCCAGCTGGATCGGCGCTTCAACGCGGCGACCGGGTCGCCATGTGGCCGATGCTCCCGTGCGGCACGTGCCGCACTTGCGGCGAGGGACGGCCCAACGTCTGCGCCAACCTGCGGATCATCGGCGTCCACGACGACGGCGCCCTGCAGGAGCTGTTCACCGTCCCGACCACCAACCTCGTCGCGACACCCGCCCTCTCGGCCCGCCAGGCCTCGCTCATCGAGCCGTTCGCCGTCTCCTACCACGCGGTGAACCGCGGCCGAGTCGCCGCAGGTGAGAGCGTCGTCGTGCTCGGCGCCGGACCGATCGGCGCCGCCGCCGCCCTGGCCTGCGCCGACCGTGGCGCGGAGGTCTTGCTCGTCGATCCCGTTGCGGCCCGGCGCGAGCTGGTCGGTTCGTGGGGGTTCGAGGCCGTGTGGCTCGACGGCGAGCAGCTTGTCGACCGCCTCGCTGACCACGGCGGACCAGGGGGGCCACACGTGGTGATCGACACGTCCGGCCGAGCCGCAGTCCTCGAGTCGGCGATCACGGTCGCCGGACATGGCGGGCGCATCGTCGTCGTCGGCCTGACTGGCGAGTCTGCTCCGGTGCACCCCGGACCGCTGCCGCTCAAGGAGCTCGACGTGCTCGGCACGAGCTGTTGCCGGTTCGACGAGTTCGTTGCCGCCGCCGATCTCGTGCGCCGCCATGCCGCGACCGTCGAGACGTTGATCAGCCACCACCTCGCGTTGCCCAGTGCCGGCCGAGGCGTTCCGACAACTCGACGAGCATCCCCAGGAAACCGTCAAGATATTGATCGAGATGGGTGAGCGCCGATGACAGGCGACGAGACGCGTTCACTCGCCGAACGGTTGAGCATGGACGGCAAGCACGTCGCCGTGACCGGTGCGGCGAGCGGGCTGGGACTGGCGATCTGCGAAGCGCTCCTGGAGTTCGGCGCCCGCGTCACGATGATCGATCGTGACGGTGCCGGGCTGAAACGAAGCGTCGCGGCGCTCGGCGGTCCCGGCGCTGCCATCTCGCTCCGTGAATGCGACATCGCCGAGCCCGGGGCGATCGAGCAGGCCATCGACGACAGCGTCGCCGAGCGAGGTGTCCCGCAGGCGGTGTTCGCCAACGCCGGGATCGCCGGTGGTCCGTCGGTCGAGTCGACGGACGGCCGGCTGTACGACCTCGACTGGTCGACGTTCGAGAGCGCCTTGCCGTCAACCTCGTCGGAACTCTGGCGACGGTGCGGGCGGCGGCGCGGGCGATGCGGCCAGCGGGACGAGGCAGCATCGTCGTCACGGTCTCCACCGCCGGGCTGCGCGGCGAGTCGAGGGTCGGCTACGGCTACAACGCGTCCAAGGGAGCGGTGGCGAACCTCGTGCGTCAGGCCGCCATCGACCTGGCGCCCGACGGCATCCGCGTCAACGGCATCGCCCCCGGTCCGATCTTCACCAACATCGGCGGTCCCGGCCCGACACCGCCGGACGTCGAGCGGGCCTGGGCGGCGACGGTGTTGCTGGGGCGGATGGGAGTGCGCCAGGAGATCCAGGGGATGGCCCTCCTGCTGGCGTCCGATGCATCGTCGTTCATGACCGGCGCCGTCTACCCGGTCGACGGCGGGGCGTTGTCAGGATGGTTCCGGCCGAGCCCGGCGTGATCACTCGGGAACGAGGTCCATGTACAGCCACCGGTGCCCCGGGGCCAGACCGGCGAGCGCTCGACCGCAGTTCTCGATCGCCAGCGGTGCCGACGTCACATGCTGCGTGCCGGCGTGCATGTCACGGAAGTACAGCTGCAAGGCGCCGGACCGCAGAGCCGTGGTGCCCGCCGCCCGGTAGACCGCCACGCTGATCTCCTCCGCTGCCCAGGTGGCGTGGTACAGGGCGAGGCGCGTCATCGTGCGCTGCTCGTGGCTGAGCGTGCCGCCACCGGCGATCGTGTCGCCGACGCCGCGCCAGGTGTCGTCGATGAACGCCCGTGCGGCGTGCCACTTCGCCTCCGCTTCGCCGTACAGCGTGTGGAACGCGCTGCTGTCCGCCAGAGTTCCCGGACGGCCGGACTTGGCCTGGACCAGCGCCGACAATTCGTCGAGCATCCGCCGGCGACACGCCGAGCGCCCAGCCTGAGTGGCAGATCAGGGCGAAGTGCATGATCCCGAGATGGAACAGCGAGCCACCGCGCTTGCCCTTCTCGGCTGGGCCGAAGTGGGTGAAGCCCGACGGCACGTAGACGTCGTCGATGACGTAGTCGATGCTGCCGGTCGCCCGCAGGCCGAGGACGTCCCAGTTGTCGACCAGCTCGGCCCGCTCGACCGGCAGCACGAAGATGAGCGGCTGACCGGTCTCCTCGACGATTCCGAGGGTGTGGATCCACTGAGCATGCTTGATGCCCGAGGCGAAGCTCCACGACCCCGACAGCCGATAGCCGTCGCCGTCGCGCACGGCCGTTCCCGGCCGCGTTCCTTGCCCGGCCACCACTGGGAAGCGGTCCCCGCCGAACATCTCGGCGACAGCCTCGTCGGCGAGGTAGGCGCCGCCGGTTCCCGTAGCCAGCGAAGCGGCCATGACCACCCAGGCCGTTGACGGGTCGGCCTCGGCGAGCGTCTGGATCACGCGCAGCGATGACAAAGGGTCGAGCTCGGCGCCGCCGAGCGGCTCAGGCACCCACATCCCGAACATCCCGTGCTCATGGAGCGCGTCGACCACGTCGCCGGCGAGCTCGCCGGCGGAGTCACCGGCCGCGCTGTGCTCGCGGAGTAGCGACTGGAGCTGCCAGGCACTGGCGACAAGATCGGCGGTGGTCGTGGTTGTCATCGTGTCTCCTGTCTGTCCGTAGTGCGGACATCTGTCCGCACCGTAGCGGATCGTGGTGATCTCGGCGAACGGGCACCTCGAACCGAACAGTTCACCACCGCGGGATGCTGGCTACCGTGAGCGAGGGAGCGTGTGATGGCGAAGGGAGACGACTACGGCGAGCCGGTCGAGCTGATCGCCGCCGGTCGACCGGTTGAGATCAGCAGCCCGCGCAAGCCGATGTTCCCCGAGCCGGGCATCACCAAGCTCGACCTGGCCCGCTACTACCTCGCCGTCGAGGAGCCGATCATGCGCACCGTGCGCGGGCGCCCTACGTTGCTGCAGCGCTTCCCGAACGGCGTCAACGGGTCGAACTTCTTCCAGAAGCGCATCCCCGACAGCGCGCCCGCCTGGTTGCAGACGACGATCGTCTCGACGCCGAACGGCACGACGTCGCGAGCGATCGTGATGGCCGACGTCGCCCACGTGCTGTGGGCCGCCAACCTCGGCTGCCTCGGATTCCATCCCTGGCCCTACCGGGCCGACGACCCGGACAACATCGACGAGCTGCGCATCGATCTCGACCCGTCCCCCGGCGTGACCTTCCCAATGGTGCAGGAAGCAGCCGTCGAGGTGCGCCGCTTTCTCGACGACGACGGGATCACATCGTTCATCAAGACGACCGGCAACCGCGGACTGCACGTCTACGTCCACGTCGAGCCCGGGTGGGACTCCTTTGGCACTCGGCAAGCCGCCGTCTCGGTCGCCCGGGCGCTCGCCGCGGCGCGCCCCGACCTGATCACCGACAAGTGGTGGAAGGAGGAGCGCGGTGCCAAGGTGTTCATCGACTTCAACCAGAACGCGCCGCACAAGACCGTGTTCGGCGCCTGGTGCGTGCGCGCCCGCCCCGGCGCCCAGGTCTCGACGCCGTTCGCCTGGGAGGAACTGCCGGCCATCCATCCAGATGCACTGACGGTGCTCGCTGTCCCCGAGCGGCTCGCCGCCGGCGACCCTTGGGCCGGCATCGAGACAGCAGGGCAGTCGATCGCCCCGCTCGTCGAGCGCTACGAACGCGACCTCGCCAACGGCATCCCTGACGCGCCGTGGCCACCGGTGTACCCGAAGATGCCCGACGAGGCCCGCCGGGTCAACCCGAGTCGCGCCCGCCTCGACACCGAGTAGGTCAGACGATCGCCGCTGAATCCCGGCCTAGCATCGCCGCCATGTCGCCGAACGACCCCTCGCCGTGGCAGCCTCCGCCCCCCGGAAGCACACCGCCACCGCCGCCTCCACCAACCCGCCCGGCGGCACCACCCCCACCGCTGGGACCACCACCGCCTGGTGCCCCACCAGCCGGCTATGGCACGCCGCCCGGCTACCCTGCAGCGGGCTACGGCGCCCCTGCGCCGATGTTCGCCGTCGCCAAACCTCCGCGACCGGCGTCGCCGATCGGCGGCGCACTGATGATCGCCGGTGCCGTCATCGCCGCGATCGGATGCTTCCTGCCCTGGCTCACTGACCCACTTCTTGGCGGCGAGATCAACGGCTTCGACGAGGGCCCCGACGATGCCGCCCTCGGTGGCGGCGTGATCTTCTTCGCCCTCGTGCTGCTCGGCATGGGGATCACCACGTTGGCGGCGAAACGGATCCTTCCGATCGCCATCATCGGGATCGTCGCCGCCGCCCTGTGCCTGCTGGTCGGCGCCGCCCAGCTGGCGGACTACAGCGACTGGGTCGACTTTCGCGACTTCGGCGCCGAACTCGAGGTCGGGCTGCCGGTCGTGGTCCTCGGCTCACTCGTCGCCCTTGCCGGGGCGATCATCACGTGCGCCAAACGCCGAAAGTGGTGAGCGCTGGAACATCGTGATCGGCGCGACGTCCAAGGCCGCATGACCACCAAGCTCCGACTCACGGCCGTCGTCGCTGACCATGCTCATCGCCATGGCCACCGCCCACAGCGCGACAGCCTCCGGCGACCCGCCGAAGGGCGAGCCGGTCCCGTTCGAGACCGTGGAGATCGTCTCCGGCACGTCCGGGATCAACCTCTACGACCGGCAGATCCTGCGCCTCGCCAGCAGTGAGGACATCGACGCTGCCGGCGCACTGCTGGCGGACGGCAACGACTCGACGCTCGCCGACGAGGTCGTCAACTCGATCGGCGAGATCCCCGCCGGAAAGGTCGTCCTCGTCGGGATCATCGACATCTCCTGCACGCCGGCGGAGACCGCCGGACTGGTGCGTCTCGACGATGGGCATCTGGCGATGTTCGCCCCCGGCCACGTGCCCGAGCCGATCGAGTGCTTCGTCGCCAACACGACGGTCGCCGTGCTGGAGGTTGACGCCGCCGAGGCCCCGCCGGGGTCGGGAGACGGCGCCGAGCTCGTCCACTTCGGCTTCGCCGGCTTGGACAATCCGGGCATCGTCACGGCGGTCGAGCTCACCGAAGACGCCGATGCACTGACGACGATCCTTTCTGACGATGCCGAGGTGCCTGTGCTGCCGACGGCGGCGGCGGGCATGCGGCGGCTGGCCTTCGTGGGAGCCGGTTGCGCGTATGCCAGCGCCGAGTTGTGGGTGACGTCCACCGAGCTCGTCCCGCACTTCGAGCAGGAGGACCCGGACGTCGTGATCATGTGCGACGCCGCCGAGTACTACCTCGCCGTGTTCGACATTCCCAGCGACCAGGTCCCACCGAACGCCGAGCTCGCCGGCAGTATCGTGAGGTGATGGCCATCACCGAGTCCCACGTCGCGTCACCCGACGCTGGCAGCGACGTCGCCGCGAAGATCGCCGCCGCCACCCTTGGCGCCGCCGTGCTCGGGCCGCCAACGTTCGACGACATCGCCGACGAGCGCGCCCACCGCAAGGCCAAGCTCGCCGGCGCCCTACGCATCTTCGGCCGGTTCGGCTTCGCCGAAGGCGTCGCCGGGCACATCACCGTGCGCGATCCCGAGCGCCCCGACCACTTCTGGGTCAACCCGTTCGGCAAGAGCTTCCGGCAGATGCGGGCGAGCGATCTCCTCCTCGTCAACCACCAGGGCGAGGTCGTCGAAGGCAACGCCCCGGTGAACCGGGCGGCGTTCGTGATCCACTCGGCGATCCACCAAGCCCGCCCCGACGTCGTCGCCGCGGCGCACTCGCACTCCGTGCACGGCAAGGCGTTCAGCTCGCTCGGCATCCCGCTCGACCCACTGACCCAGGACGCGTGCATCTTCTACGAGGACCACACCGTGATCACCGCTCAGGGCGGGGCGGTGGTGTTCGACGTCGACGCCGGCAAGGAACTGGCCGCTGCCTTCCCCACCGGAAAGGCGGCGATCCACCAGAACCACGGGCTGTTCACCGTCGGGGAGACGGTCGACGAAGCGGCGTTCTGGTTCATCTCGATGGAGCGCTCGTGCCAGGCGCAACTGCTGGCGATGGCAGCGGGCGAGCCGAACAAGATCAACCACGAGTACGCCACCTACACACGCGAGCAGACCGGGTTCCCGCTGGCCGGCTGGTTCAGCTTCCAGCCGCTGTGGCAGGACATCTGCGCTTCGGATCCAGAGCTGTTCGACTGACTTCTGCTCGACGGTGAGCGCCCCCACGGCCCCACCGGCATCCCGGCTCCGGCCGGTTCAGCAGTACCTGGACACCGCGGCACCCGAGCCGCTGTTCGTGCTCTCGGCGATCGCCCAGTACACGGGCGCGACGATCGCCATGCTGCTGTTCGACGAGGTCGCCCCGCAGACCGTGGCGTGGCTACGTGTCGCCGGCGCCGCCGCCGTGCTGATCCTCGTGTCGCCGGGGGCACTGCGTCACTGGACGCGGCCGCAACTCGTCGCCGCCGCCGTGTTCGGCATCGCCACGGCGTTGATGAACACGTTCTTCTTCATGGGCCTCGCCCGCACCGACCTCGGCAAGAGCGTCGCCATCGAGTTCATCGGCCCGATCGCCGTCGCCGCGGCGATGACCCGCACGGGCCGCAACGCCGCCGCCCTGGCCCTTGCTGCGAGCGGCGTCGTCGTGCTCGGCGGCCTCGAGATCGGCGACAACACGGTGGGGCTGCTGTGGATCCTCGCTGCCTCGGCGATGTGGGCGCTGTACATCGTCGTCGGCTCGCGGGTCGCCCAGATCGGTCGCGGCGTCGCCGGTCTCGGCATCGGTCTGGCGATCGGGGCGGTGGTCCTCACGCCGATCGGCGCGCCCGGCAGCGGCGACGTCTTCACGACGCCCCGGCTGCTCGCCGGGTGCGTGCTGGTCGGGGTGTTCTCCAACGCCATCGGCTATGGCATCGACCAGCACGTGCTGCGGCGCATCCCGGTACGGCGGTTCTCGGTGCTCCTCGCCCTACTGCCGGTGACGGCCGTGGTATTCGGCTGGATCGGCCTCGATCAGGTGCCGTCGGGCATCGAGTTCGCCGGCATCGCCCTCGTCCTCGCCGGCGTCGTGCTCCAGGAGCGCGACGAACTCCCGGCGCCGGCGGAGGCCGACGCCCCGTGACGCCCTCCATCTGGGGAAGATCCGTGCCAATCGAGCTTCTGGGGAAGATCCGTGTCAGACGCTGAAACGAAACTTCCCCGGATCGTGGGCGCGGTCAGTGATCGGCGAGCCAGGGGGCGCAGAGGCCGTCGAGATCGCGGACCTCGATGCGGTCGCGGTTCTCGTACGTCACCGGGTTGGCAGGATCCGGCTTGAGGTTGAACGTGCGGAACGACATGTCGGTCGTGTCGATCGACAGGATCCGCCCGATCAGTGGCTCGCCGATGCCGAGCAGGACCTTGATCGCCTCCAGCGCCTGGATCGACCCGACGATGCCGGGCAGCACGCCGAGCACGCCGGCCTCGGCGCAGCTCGGGGCCAGTTCGGCGGGCGGCGGCTCGGGCACCATGTCGCGGTAGGTCGGGCCCTGCAGCGGGTGGAACACGCTGACCATCCCCTCGAAGCGGAAGATCGAGCCGTGGACGACCGGGATGCCGAGCTTCACGCTGGCGTCATTGAGCAGGTAGCGCGACGGGAAGTTGTCGGCACCGTCGACGATGACGTCGTAGCCGGCGATGATGTCGAGGATGTTGTCGGCGGACAGCCGGGTGTCGTAGGTGACGACGTCGACGTCTGGGTTGAGCGACACGATCGTCTTCTTCGCCGAGTCGACCTTGCGGTCCCCGACGCGGTCGAGGTTGTGGAGAATCTGCCGCTGCAGGTTGGAGGCGTCGACCTCGTCCATGTCGACGATGCCGATCGTGCCGACGCCGGCGGCGGCGAGGTACAGCGCCGCCGGTGAGCCGAGCCCGCCGGCGCCGAGCAGCAGGACCTTCGAGGCCAACAGCTTCGCCTGACCCTCGGTACCCGACCTCGGGCAGGAGGAGGTGGCGCATGTAGCGGACCTTCTGGTCGGCACTGAGCGTCACCGGCGTGCTCCACGGACGGCCCTCGTCCTTCCACCGCCCGAACCCGCCGATCATCGAGACGACGTCGGTGTAGCCGAGCTCCTGCAACGTGCGGGCAGCAAACGCCGAGCGAACCCCGCCGGCGCAGTACACGACCAGCGGCTTGTCCTTGTCCGCGAGCCTGCTCTCGACCTGTGACTCGAGGTGACCGCGGGGGATGTGGACCGCGCCCTCGAGGGCGCCAGCGTCGTACTCGTCGGGCTCGCGAACGTCGAGCACGGCGGCGCCCTCGGCGATCGACGAGGCCGCACCCTCGGGGTCGACTTCGCGGATCTCGGCTTTGGCGGCGGCAAGGAGATCTCGGAACGTGGCCATGACCTAAACCCTACCTGTCTGGTCGGGATTCCGGCGGTCCGTCCCGGATCTGGAGCATCCACGGCCGTCCGGGCTGCCGCTTCCAGAGCCAAGACTCTCGAACCGCACCGACAGGGATCGGTCCGTAGACGTGCGGGAACTGCTCGCTCACGCACCGCCTTCCGGGCGACTCATCGACGACCGGTGCACCTACCGCGTCTCCGTCGATCACGAGCAGCACCAGCTCGTCGACGTCGGCGTAGTAGCGGTTGACCACGTCCTCCACCTGCCACTCGTAGGAAGCGTGGATGAACCCCTCCTCGACCAGTGTCCGGCCGCGGGTGGACGTCGTGTACGTGCCGGTGCGTTGCGCTGCGCTCCCAGTCGGCGGGCAGCGCCGCGTGATAGATCATGCCTCAGCCTCCATCGCCGCGGCGACGACGGCCGGGAGCAGCTCGGAGATCGGACCGCGCAGCACGGCGCCAGCCAGCGTGTCCATCTCCGTCGGGCCGGCGTTGATGATCGCCACGTTGGCTCCGGCGGCGGCCGCCACCGGCACGCAACTCGCCGCCGGATAGACGCTGAGCGTCGAACCAACGGCGAGGAGGACATCGCACGACCGGCTCACCGCCATCGCCCGGTCGATCACCTCCGGCACGAGCGCCTGGCCGAACGAGATCGTGTCGCTCTTGAGGATGCCACCGCACACCTGACACGGCGGGATCCTCCTCCCCAACGCGCACCCGGTCGAGCGTCTCTGCCATCGGTCGCCGGTCGCCGCACGTCAGGCAACGGGTCCACCAGGCGGTTCCGTGGACCTCGATCACCAGCTCGGGATCAGTGCCAGCCTTCTGGTGCAGCTCGTCGATGTTCTGGGTGACGACGCCGTGCAGCTTGCCGGCTCGCTGGATGTCGACGATCGCCCGGTGACCGGCATTGGGCTGCGCCGACCACAGCTGCGAATCGGCACGCGTCCTCCACGCCATCCGGCGAACGTCTGGGTCGGCGAGGTAGTGCTGCAACGTCGACGTCTTCTCCGCTGTCGGGTTCTTCGTCCACACGCCCTGCGGCCCGCGGAAGTCGGGGATCCCCGAGTCCGTCGAGATCCCCGCCCCAGTGAGCACGGTCACCCGTTCGGCCGCGGCGATCCACCCGCCGACGAGATCGACGTCAGACGACATCTCCGCAGTCTGCCTTCCGCTTCGCCCCGCAGCGCGCGCCCAGGGGAGAGGAGAACGACCTGACATCCTCCGACGCCGCACCTGCCAGAAGGTGACCGATGGAGACCCTCGAGACCTTGCCCATCCCTGCGCCCGGCGAGGCGCAGCTCCGTGCACGTCGTCGCGATCACGCCGTGGATCGACCCGGTGGTCGATCAGCGCGGCCATGACCCACGCTCCAGCTATGTCGAGCGGTTCTGGCTCGGCACCCTCGGTCCGACCGCCACCTGGCTCGTCCGTCGTCTCGTCGCCGGATTCGATGCTCAACCCGATGGCTACGAGCTCGACTTGGCGACGACCGCCCAGATACTCGGGCTGAGCTACTCGAAGGGGGCGTCCAGCGCCTTCAGCAAGGCGTTCAGTCGGTGCATCATGTTCGGGCTCGCCCATCAGCGGTCCGACGGCTACGCCGTACGCCGCATGCTCCCCGACGTCGCCCGTCGCCACCTGTCGCGCATGCCGGACCTCCTCCAGCAGGAACACGAGCGCTGGCTCGAGGCGGCCCGTGGTCACCGTCTCGAGGTGCTGCAACGGGCCCGCTCGCTCGCCGCCGCGATGCTCGACGCCGGCGACGATGCCGAGTTGATCGAACCCCAGCTGGTGGCTGTCGGGGTCCCCGACACCACAGCTGCGGAGGCGGTCGAACTGCTCCGCGTCAGCTGCACCGACGACCTCGCCGTGTGATTGCTCGTGAAGGTCCAGCGCACACAGTGGGCGACAGCCGCATGTCCGTGGTGACGAAGTCCCGACTGATCGAACACGTTTCAGGCTGTTGCAAAATGATGCACGGGATGCATGGTCATTCACCGTGCTGCACGTTCATGCACCGCCCCTGGCGGTCGAGCTGGCCTGCCGTCAGATTGGTGAGTTCACGCAGCGGGTTTCTGTCGACTCAGCTCACCAAAGACGATGCCGCCGGCGCCGTGGGCTGGACGCTATGCATGTCCATCCAGCAACCTCGGTTTCGCAACAGCCTGGTTTCGGCTTGCTGGGTCAGGACTTCCTGGCGGGCTGCGCGAAGTCCCGACAAATCGCGTCATTTCAAAGCCGCATAGTGTCTCGGCGCCAGCAAAGTGCGACGTCGACAGTTCGGCGTGGATCTGCCCGATCCGGCCGCATCCGAGCATGGCGATACCAAGACGTCACACACCCCTCCGTTGCAGCTTCTTCGCCTCATCGAGCGCCTGGCGGGCCCGTTGGATCGACGGACGATCCGACGTCTCTGGCACGCCCACCTCCCACCACGCACCGCCCTCGGTCCACGCGTGTGGATCGGTCTCGATGACGATGACGGTCGTTCGGTCGGTCGTCCGCGCCCAGGTGAAGGCCTCGGCGAGCTCGTCGATGGTGGCGACCTTGCGCGCTTCGCATCCCATCGCCATGGCGTGAGCGGCGAAGTCGACCACTACCTTGCCGCCGGGCGCGCGCACGTCCCGCAACAGGTTGTTGAACGGCTCGCCGCCCTGGCTGACCTGCAACCGGTCGATGACCGCGTAGCCGCCGTTGTCGCAGAGGACGACGATCATCTTGTGACCCGACAGCACCGACGAGTAGAGGTCGCTGTTGAGCATCAGGTACGACCCGTCGCCGACGAACACGATGGTCTCGCCCTCGGGTGCGAGCGCGGCGCGGGCCATCGCCGCTCCCCAGCCTCCGGACAGCTCGTAGCCCATGCACGAGAACCCGTACTCGCAGTCGAACGTCATGACGCCGTGCGACCGCCATCCGTTGTTGAGCTCGCCGGGGAATCCGCCAGAAGCCGTCAGGGCGTAGTCGTGCTCCGTCGCCCGGTCGCAGATCGTCCGCACGACCTGGGCGTACGTCGGCAGGCCGTCGTGCGGCTCGGCGAGGCGATCGAGGTAGTCCCACAACGTGGCCACCTCGGGGCCGATCCGCGCCGTCCACGCCTCCGGAGCACGCCAGTCGGCGAGCACGGCGTCGAGTTCGGTGAGGGCGTGACGGGCGTCGCCGATGACCGGTAGCGACCGATGCTTGTGGGCGTCGAACCGCGCCGCATTGACGTTGACGAATCGCACCTCGGGGTTCTGGAACACCGACCACGAACCCGTGGCGAAGTCGCCGAGGCGGGTGCCGATGGCGAGCACGACGTCGGCTTCGGCGGCGAGGCGGTTGGCGCCATCGGCGCCGACGACGCCAATCGGCCCGGCGTAGCAGGGATCGTCGTGGGTCAGTGTCGACTTGCCGGCGACCGTCTCGACGACGGGGATCCCGTGGCGGGCGGCGAACGACGCCAGGGCCTCCTCGGCGAGCGAATAGTGCACCCCTCCCCCGGCGACGATCAACGGGCGGTGCGACTCGCGGAGCGTGACGACGGCGGTGGCGACCTGGGTGGCGTCAGGTCGCGGCCGGACGATCTCGTGGACGACCGGCTCGAACAGGCGCAGCGGGAAGTCGTAGGCCTCGGCCTGGACGTCCTGGGGCAGGGCGATGAACGCCGGCCCGCACTCCGCCGGGTCGAGCATCACGGCCAGGGCCTGGGGCAACGATTGGATGACCTGTTCCGGCCGGGCGATCCGATCCCAGTAGCGCACGACGGCGCGGAAGGCGTCGTTTGCCGTCGTCGACGGGCAGCCGAAGTGCTCGACCTGCTGCAGCACCGGGTCGGGCAGGCGGCTCTGGAACGTGTCGCCCGAGAGCAGCAGTACCGGCAGACGGTTGGCCATCGCCACCCCGGCGGCGGTGACGAGGTTGAGGGCGCCGGGGCCGATCGACGTGGTCACCACCATCAGCTGGCGGCGGCGCATCGCCTTGGCATAGGCGATCGCGGCGAGCGCCATACCCTGCTCGTTCTGGCCTCGCCACGTCGGTAGCTCGTCTCGGGCGTCGTGCAGCGCCGGGCCGAGGCATGTGACGTTGCCGTGCCCGAAGATGGCGAAGACACCGGGGATCAGCGGCTCGTCCCGACCGTCGATCACGGTGCGTTGCACGGTGAGGTAGCGGACGATCGCCTCCGCCGTCGTCAGCCGGATCGTCGCGCTCACCGGGTCACCCTCCTCCGCTGCGAGCGACGAGGCGCCAGCCGAGGAGCGGCCACAAACGGCCTGCGTGGCCGGGGAACGCAGTGAGCGTTCATTGGACTGCTCCTGTCATGGGGACTCGGGGATCGGCGGCCATGCCGTCCCAGCTCGGGCGCACCCAATGATGGGCGGGGTCGTCGCAGAACGCCATGGAGCGCTCGCCACCCGGACCGGCGAGGACGTTGAGGTAGTACAGCGGGTAGCCGGGGGCAGCCGCGCAGGGACCGTGATAGCCGCGCTTGATCAAGAAGATGTCCTCGTCGCCAATCGTGACGGTGGCGTCGACATCGCCGTCGGGCGTGTACGTGCGGTGCAGGGCGAAGCCGTCTGGCGCGTAGTCGGTGGTGCCGGCATGGCCGATGCGGAAGTAATAGATCTCCTCGTTGTTGACCGGGCACTCCGGGCTGTCGTCGTGGCGGTGCGGGGGGTAGCTCGACCAGTTGCCGTCGGGGGTGAGCAGCTCCACACACATCAGCTTGTCGGCACCGTCGAACGCTTCTGGAGACATGAAGTTGGTGACCTGCCGGGTCGCCGGACCGGCGCCGCGGATCTCCACGGCTACGTCACCGGCGGGAACGCACGCCGGGTCGAACCGACGCGCCGCTCTGGCGGAAGGCATCGCCACCTCGACGCCGCTGGCGCTGGAGAGCCGGAACTCTGCGTCGATCGGCAAGTACGCCCAATCGCTCACCGCGGAGAACACGGTTGACCGTCCGTCCAGCTCGAAGTGGCGTCCTTCGACGTCGACGACGACAGACCCCCCGGACAGAGGCAACACGGCCATCTCGGTGTCGCCGGTGACGAGTTCATAGACCCCGCCAGGGGCGATCGGCAGGATACGCAGGCCGCAGTAGGTCCAGCCGGCGGTCTCTGGCGTGACCTCGGCGATGGCGCCGCCGAGATGCCACGGGTGCCGCGCCGAAGCGGATTTGGTCGTCATCGACCACCCCGGTTGGCGACGGCTTTGGTGACCAGTTCGGCAGCACGACCGACGGCGGCCTCGACGTCGCCGTCCGGTGGATAGAGCAATGCCCGGCCGATCACGAGCCCGCGCACCGTCGGTCGCGCCAGCGCCTGTTCCCACGAGGCGAACGTGACGTCCGGATCGGGTCCCGGGGATCCGCCGAGGATGAGCAGTGGCTGGGTGGTCGCCGCGGCGACGGTGGCGATGTCGGCCGTCGCCTGGATCTTCAGCCACGTGTACGCCGACGATCCGCCGAGGGCGGCGCACACACCGACGGCTTTGAGCAGCGCTTCCGGGTCGTGGTTCCACACGGCCCGACCATTGTCGTCCTTGGTGTACGGGATCGGCTCGACCATCGCCATCATCCGCCGGTCGTTGAGCGCACCGACGGCAGCGGCGCAGGCGGCCAGCGTCGGCACCGTGCCCCGGTCTTCGGGGTCGATACGCAACAGCATCTTTCCGGCGTCGAGGTTGGCGGCGACGAGGTGGTCGGCGTCGTAGGCGGTGAAGCGGTCGTCGATCTCCCACCGGGTGCCGGCGAGCCCACCGCGGTTCATCGTCCCGACGGCGACCTTGCCGTCGAGGGCACCGAGAATGATGAGGTCCTCGAGGATGTCGGAACTGCCGAGGACGCCGTCGACGCGCGGGTTGTCGAGGGCGATGAGTAGCCGCTCCAGCATCGTCCGGCGGTTGACCATCGCCCGTGGCTGTCCGGGCACGCCGATCATCCCTCGCGCAGTGTGGTCGGCGGCAACGATGAACAGTCCTCCGTCGAGCGTGAGTTGCTGGCGCCGCGGACGGCCGGCCAGCGCCTTGGCGATGCGCTCCGGAGCATCGACGCGCACGTCGGTGAGGGCGGCAAACTCGTCGTCGGCGAGCCGGCTCACGATGGACTCCCGCTGCGCTGCAGCGTCTCGATGATCTCGTTGTCGGTGGGCATGGCGTCAGCGCACAGCAACCGACCGGCGACGATGGCCCCGGCGGCATTGGCGTACTCGACGATTCGAGCAGGCTGCCAATCCGACAGCAACCCGTGAGCGAACGCACCGCCGAACGCGTCGCCGGCGCCCAGCCCGCACACCACCTCGACCGGTTTGGGTGGCACAACGGTTCGCTCGCCCGCGGTCGCGACGAGGACACCGTCGCCGCCGAGCTTGACGACGGCGATTCCGACGTCTCGTGCGAGCAGGGCGTCGGCCGCGAGGTCGGGGTCGTCGGTGCCGACGGCGACGCGGCATTCGGTGCGGTTACCGATGGCGACGGTCGCCGAGTCGATCGCCGCGCCGATGATCGCCGACGCCTCCTCCTCACTCGGCCACAACACCGCCCGGTAGTCGAGGTCGAGGACCGTGTGCGGCCGGCGGGCGCGGATCGCCAGGAGGTCGCTGATCGTCGAGCGGGCCGGCTCTTCCGCCATCGCCGAACCGGCCACCCACAGCACCGCGACGTCGCGGATCGTGGCGGCGTCGACGTCGCCGGGTCTGAGTTGCATGTCCGGCGCCTTCGGGACGCGGTAGAACAGCAATTCGGGGTCCTCCGGTGGAGTCAACGCGGCGAACGCCAGCGGGGTGCGCAACTTCTCGTCGCGTCCCACGAACCTCGTGTCAACTCCGAACGACTGCAGCTTGCCGATCACGTAGTCGCCGAACGGATCGGTCCCCACCCGGGTCAGCACGGCGCTGCGCCGGCCGAGTCGGGCGGCGGCGACGGCCACGTTCGTCGCCGTGCCGCCGATCGACTTGACGAAGCGCTGGTCGTCGAGCCAGCCGGCGCCCACTGCGTCCGCGTAGAGGTCGACGCTGACCCGCCCGACGGTGAGGAGCTCGAGGTTCACCACGTCACCGCTATTGCTGGGAAGTGCCGACGGAGCGGCCCGAATCGTGTTCGTTGCGTAAGCACATTTCGCACCTCCGCCCAACCGGCTCGCGTGCTAGGCCTGATATTCATGAGGACGACCCTGGAGCCTGGCGGCACGCTCCACGGCCTTGAACTCGTCCTGCTCGACTGAGACCACCGTCATCCGGGCTTGACGAGCGACTCGATCTCGTGGCTCAAGGCTTCGAGCTCGGCGCCTCCGGCCATCAACTGGACGAGCTCGTCGCGGGTGATCTCGTCCTTGGCGAAGTTGCCGAGGCTCTGGCCGCGCTTGAGGATGAGGAAGCGATCGCCGACCGGGTAGGCGTGGTGCGGGTTGTGGGTGATGAAGATCACGCCGAGCCCGCGGTCGCGGGCGGCGACGATGTACCGCAGCACGACCCCCGACTGCTTGACCCCGAGGGCAGCCGTCGGCTCGTCGAGGATCAGCACCTTGGCGCCGAAGTACACCGCCCGGGCGATCGCCACCGACTGCCGCTCGCCTCCGGACAGCGTGCCGACCGGTTGCTCCGGGTCGCGGACGTCGATGCCCATCTTCGCCATCTCCTCGACAGCGATCGCCTTGGCCTTGCGCATGTCGATCGTGCCGAGCCACGTCGTCGGCTCGGACCCGAGCCAGAAGTTGCGCCAGACCGACATCAGCGGAGCCATCGCCAGGTCCTGGTAGACGGTGGCGATGCCGGCGGCCTTGGCCTCGCGGGGCGAGTGGAACGCGACCTGCTCGCCCTCCATCAGGAAGTGCCCTTCGTCGTGGCGGTGCACACCGGCGAGAATCTTGATGAGCGTCGACTTGCCTGCCCCGTTGTCGCCGAGCACGCACGTCACCTCGCCGGCACGCACGCTGGTGGTGATGTTCTGCACGGCGATGATGTTGCCGAAGAACTTCGACAGTCGCTGCAACTCGAGCAAGGCGTGACCCTCGACGTCACGGCCTGCCGGCTCGACGAGGTTCTCTTCGACCGTCATCGCGACTCCCCTCCGCCCACGTCCGCCTCGACCATTGCTGCCGTTGCCTCCGCCTCGCGCTCGGCCTCGACAGCCGCCTGTTCGATCTTCTCGCTCGGCGGCCGTGACACCGACGTGGCCCATCGGCGGATCCACTCGTTGGCGAAAGCGGCGATCAGCAAGATGATTCCGAGGAACAGGAAGTACAGGTTGTTGTCCCACCCGGCCAGGGGGATCCCGCGTTGGGTCATCCCGAGGATGAGACAGCCGAGGGCAGCACCGACGATCGAGCCGAACCCACCCGTCAGCAGGCAGCCGCCGAGCACGGCGGCGATGATGTAGAAGAACTCCTGGCCGACACCTTCGAGCACGTTCGACCGGTCGGTCTGGAACAGCACGATCTGACCGTGGACCCAACCGCACACGGCCACGGTGACGAACAGACCGACCTTCGTCCCCGTCGCCGGCACGCCGACCATCCGTGCCGCCTCCTTGTTGCCACCGACGGCGAAGATCCAGTTGCCGACCTTCGTGCGCGACAGCACCCAGGCGCCGATCACGGCCATCACTACGAACCACACGACCACGACCTTGAACCCGACGGAACCGATGTGGACGAAGTCGGAGGCGAACATCCTGCGAGCGAATGAGTAGCCGTCGGCGTTCTCGACACCGACGACCTGAGTCTGATCGGTCACCTGCTGCGTCAGCCACAGGTTGAATCCCTGCAGGGCGAAGAGCACGCCGAGCGTGACGATGAAGCTCGGCAACCGCGACAACACGACCATCACGCCGTTGAGCACGCCGATCGTCACGGCGATCGCCAACGAGACCAGCATCGCGATGGGAATGGGCCAACCTGCGTGCACCGAGAACATCGCGGTGAACATTCCCGTCGTGCCGACGATGACCCCAGACGAGAGGTCGAACTCTCCGCCGATCATCAGCAGGGCGACGGCGAGCGCTGACACACCCAACAGGGCCGCCGTCTCGACGTAGGTCTTGGTGCCCTGCCACGAGAGCCAGGTCTCTCCGCCCTGCCACGCGAAGAGGGCGAACACGACGATCGCCCCGGTGAGGGCGCCGAACTCCGGGCGGATCATCAGCCGGATCAGTGGCGAGCGGCGGGCGAGCCGCTCGTCGGTAGCGGCCTTCGGGACCACCGGGACAGTCGCGACTGACATCATTCCCCCTTGCTCGGGGGGAGGGAGTGGACCCTCCCTCCCCCGTCGTCGTCGGTTACCTCGAGCCCTCGCCGGTCAGCTCGAGCACCTGTTCGGCGTTCTCGGCGGTGACGAATCCGGGACCGGTGTAGACCGGCAGGCCGCCCCCGACTGTGTTGAGGTTGTCGCGGTACAGCGTGAGGAACACGATCGGCAGGTACCCCTGGAGGTACTGCTGCTGGTCGATGGCGAATGTCATGTTGCCGTCGATGATCGCCTGGATCACGTCGGGGCTGAGATCGAACGTGGCGATTGACATCTCGCCAAGCAGGCCCAGTTCCTCGAGAGCCGCCATCGCCGGCGTCGATGCCGTCGGGCCGAGGGCAAGGATGGCGTCGATCGTGTCGTCGGCCTGCAGTGTGGAGCTCACCGTGCTGGTGATCCCGGCGGCGTCGTTGAGGTCGACCTGGACGATGTCCATCGTGCCGCCGGCCTCCTCCATCGCCTCCCCTGCACCCTGGCAGCGGGCGTCGAGGGCGAGGTTGCCCTGCTCGTGGTGGACGCACAGCAAGTGGGTTGCCCCGCCCTCGGCGAGCCGCGCCCCAGCCCCACGGCCGGCAATGATCTCGTCCTGGCCGATGTGCGTGATCGCCCCGATGTCCTGGTAGAAGTCGGACCCGGAGTTGACCGTGATGATCGGGATACCCGCCTCCGTCGCCGCAGCGAGCGAGTCCTGCAACGCCGGATAGTCGGGCACGGAGACGACGAGACCATCAGGGTTGGTGGCGACGGCTGCGTCGATGAGCGAGGCCATCTCGACCATGTCGAACGTCGCAGGTGCCGAGTAGTTGGCGGTCGCACCCATCTGTGCCGCGGCGTCATCGACGCCGCGCTTGAACACCGACCAGAACGGATCGGCCGCCTGGCCGTGCGTAACCACCGCGATCGTGGCGCCGCCCTCGTCGGCGGGCGGCTCTGTGGTCGCCGACGCCGTCGCGGCGAAGCCGGCTGCGAGCGTGCCGGCGACGAGCGCGCCGGAGGCCAATACTCCGAAGCGGAGCTTTCGTCTCATGTGTCCCCCTTGAGGATGTGCCGGCCCTTCGACCGGTTTGTACGGGTCGGCATTCGCCGACTTCCTGTCCCGACCGGCGTACCGGGCGGTGTTCGTGATCGCCACGGCGTACATCTCGCGATGGCGCCTACCGATCGTTCGAAGCTACTGCACCCGTTCCCCCGTGGATGCCTGTCACGGTTGGCCGCATCAGTCGCGACTCGCCGGTACCGCTGTATCACCAGGTCGCCGGGCACCTTCGTGAGCTGACGGATCGGGTGAGCTCGCCGAAGGTGAGCACCTCCCCAACGAGATCGAGCTCGCCCAGTCGTTCACGCTGTCTCGCCCGACGATGCGCCAAGCACTGGACGAGCTCGTTCGTGACGGGCTGATCGTGCGCCGCCGCGGCGTCGGGACTGTGGTGACGCCGCAGCAGTTCCACCGCGGTGCCCGCGTCACGAGCGTGTTCGAGGACCTCGTCGCCGCCGGTCGATCACCTTCCACCGTCGTGCTGTCCGTCGGCGTCGTCGACGGACCGCTCGAGGTGGCGACGGCTTTCGACCTGCGCCAGGGGCAGCGGGTCGTTGCCCTCGAACGCCTGCGCAGCGCCGACGATGTGCCGCTGGCGCTGATGCGCAACTGGCTTCCGGCGCGCTACGAGTTCCTCGCCTCGACCGATCTCACGTCGCGCGGTCTGTACCAGGTGATGCGTGAGCGAGGTGATGTCCCGATCAGCGCACGCAAGACGATCAGTGCGTGCGCCGCCACGCTCCGGCCGGCGCAATTGCTCGACGTCCGCCGCGGCGCTCCGTTACTCCAGGTGCGCCACGTCGCCTATGGCGCCGATGGCGAGGTGCTCGACGTCGGCGACCATCTGTACCGCGCCGATCGCCACACCGTCGACATCGTCGTCGACTGAATCACGAGGCGTCGTCGCTCCGGGCGGCAGAAGATCGGGCGAGATCCAATCGCCGGGCGCGATGGCTCCGAAATCAGACGCATGGAAACTCACGCAACACGTCCACGCGGACACGCACGCCTGATCGCCGTCGGCGTCGGCGTGCTGTCCCTCGCTTCCCTCGGCCTGAGCACCGCCCATGCCGCACCGTCGCCGCTCCACGACACCGGCACGCCGCCGTCGAGTGAGCCTGTGGTGGCTGACGGCACGACGCTCTACTCGGTCGATCTCGACTCCGGTGCCGCGACGGCGCTTGGCAGTGTCGGCAGCGGCTTGCAGCTGGTCGGCCTGGCGATCGCCCCGGATGTCGGCAACGTCTACGGGCTGACCGACGCCGGTGAGCTGGCGACGTTCTCCGTCGACGACCTGACTGCGGTAACGACCGCTCCGATCACCGGCCTCAACGCCGACGATCCGCTGGTCGGCATCGACCGCCGTCCGGCTGACGGCAGCGTCGTCGGCCTGACCGGTGGTGGAATCGTGTACAAGATTGACCCGGCCACGGCGGCGGCGACAGCGGTCGGGGAGGCGATCGACCCGGCGCTCGAGTCAGCGGCCTTCGGCTTCGACTTCAACCCCACCGTCGACCGCATCCGCGTCGGCGCAAGCACGGGCCAGAACCTGCGCCTCAACCCGGACACCGGGACGATCGGCACGAACCCCGACACCGGTGCACCAACGATCGACGGCAAGCTCGCCTTCGCCGACGGCGACGCCAACGCCGGAGCGGCGCCCAACGTGGTCGGGGCGGCGTACACCAACTCGGTCGCCGGCGCCACGCGGACTCAGCTCTTCGTCGTCGACGCCGCCAGCGGCTCGCTGG
Source organism: Ilumatobacteraceae bacterium (assembly GCA_963732335.1). GTDB lineage: Bacteria > Actinomycetota > Acidimicrobiia > Acidimicrobiales > Ilumatobacteraceae > Desertimonas. The sequence goes on from CAVSZO010000006.1 coordinate 148,229, forward strand.
CTATCCAGATGCCACCGAACGACGGGATCCTCAACACGGTCGGCTCGCTCGGTGTCGATCTCCCCGACGCTGCCTCGTTCGACATCGCGGCCAACGGTGATGCCCTGCTCGCCGTGCCGTCCGGTGCGTTCGGCGCCGCCCCCGACGCCGCGGCGACGCTGACGTCTGGGCCGGGCTGCGCGGCGGTGCCCACCGACGGCGAGGGCAGCTTCGAAGGGATGGCCGATGACCCGGCCGCCACTGCCGCCGGCAACAACCCGCAGCTGTCGACGCTTGCGTCCGCCGTTGAGGCTGCCGGCCTCACCGACACGCTCAACGGCGAGGGTCCGTTCACCATCTTCGCTCCGTCCAACTCGGCCTTTGCCAAGATCCCCCAGGCCGACCTCGACGGACTGCTCGCCGACCCCGCGGGCGCCCTCACCGACATCCTCAGCCTGCATGTGGTCGTCGGCCAGCAGTTGTCCACCAACGACCTCGTCGACGCCGGCACCGTCGACAGCCTTGCCGGCACGCTGACCGTCGACCAGTTCGGTGATCGGGTCACGGTCGACGCCGGCAGCGGACCAGCGGTCGTCGTCTGTGGCGACATCCAGACCGCCAACGCCACCGTGCACATCATCGACACAGTGCTGGTACCCAGTAGCTGAGTTAGATCCGCCGACGCAACCGGCCGCCCGCTGTTTCAGCGGGTGGCCGGTGCGCGTAGGAACTCGAGGCTGGCGCGGGCGGCTTCGACCGGGCCGGCTCCAGGTGGCGGTTCGGCTGAGCCGAGGTCGGTGTCTTGTTCGAGCACGTACCAGCCGTCGTAGCCAGCAGTCTCCAGGGCATCGACGGTCGCTTGGATCGGCACGTCGCCTTCGCCGAGTGGGCAGAACAGCCCGTTTTCGACCCCCGCCCTGATCGTCAGCTCACCCCGGCGGACACTCTCAACGACGCTGCCGCGGACGTCCTTGAGGTGCACGTGGGCGACGCGTTCGCCGGCGTCGGCGGCGAACTGGGCCGGGTCGTAGCCGCCGATGAGGAGGTGCCCGGTGTCGAGACACCAGCGCACGTCGGAGCGTTCGAGCATCGTCTTGACGTCGGCGGCGCTCTCCACCAGCGTGCCGACGTGTGGGTGCAATGCGTGGGTGAGCCGGTGCACGGCGCACAGTTCGTCGAGCTCGGCGAGCATGCCGGCAACGTGGTCCCACTGCGACCTCGAGAGCTCGAACCGCGGCGCCCACCCCTGGTCGACGACGACGGCGGAGACGAACATCGTCGCCCCAGCGGCGGCGAACAGTTCCGCCGTGGCTTGGGCGTCGACAAGGGTCGCAGAGCGTTGGCCCGGATCGTGGAGTACGACTGGTACGAAGCCGCCGATCAGCGACATGCCGTTGCGGTCGAGGACAGCGCGCAGCTCGTCGGGGTCGCGGGGCAGGAAGCCCGGCGCCCCCAGCTCGGTGGCGGTGATGCCCAGCGAGCGCATCTCGGCAAGCACCCGGTCGGCAGGCAGCATCACGCCCCAGCCGGGAACCTCACACACGCCCCACGTGATCGGGGCACCTCCGATGCGGTCGAGCGGGATCACCATTTCACGTTAGGGCCTGGTTCGATCTGGGCGACTTCTGTCAGGCGACCTCGACCCTTCGGGCCTCAGGCCGGCTTGGTGAAGGTCGTCGCCAGGTCGATGAGCAGGCGGGTGCCGAAGCCGGTGGCGCCCTTGGAGCGCCACGACTCGTCGGCGTCGGCCTTCATCGTCGGGGCGATGTCGAGGTGCGCCCACGGGACGTCGCCGACGAACTCGTTGAGGAATACCGCCGCGGTGATCGTGCCGCCGTGCGGGCCGGCGACGTTCTTGATGTCGGCGACATCGGAGTCGAGCAGCTTGCGGTAGCGCTTGGTCTCCAGCGGAAGTTGCCACACCGGCTCGTCGCTGGAATCGGCGGCGGCGCGCACCTGGTCGATCAGTGGCTGGTTGCTGCCGAGCACGCCGGCGTATCCAGTTCCGAGGGCGACTAGCGCGGCGCCTGTCAACGTGGCGATGTCGACGATCGCGTCGGGCTCTTCCTCGGCGGCAAGGACGAGGCCGTCGGCGAGGACGAGGCGGCCCTCGGCATCGGTGTTGTGCACCTCGACGGTCTTGCCGCCGTGGATGTGCAGCACGTCGCCGAGCTTGGTCGCCGAGCCCGAGGGCATGTTGTCGGTGCACATCAGGAACCCGGTGACCGTATTGCGGCAGCCGGCGTCGGCGAGCGCCGACATCGTCGCCAGCACGGCGGCGGCCCCGGACATGTCCATCTTCATCGCCGCGTGCATTGGATCGCTGGGCTTCAGGCTGATCCCGCCGGAGTCGTACATGATCCCCTTGCCGACGAGGGCGAGGTGAGCAGCACCCTTGGCAGCACGCTTGGGCCGGTACGTCAGCTTGATCATGCACGGTGGCTCGGAGCTCCCGGCGTTGACGCCGAGCAGTCCGCCGCACCCGAGCTCGGCGAGGCGGTCGACGTCGAACACCTCGACTCCCAGCCCAGATGCCCTGCCGACCTCAGTCGCCAGGTCTGCCAACCGGGTCGCCGTGAGGTGGCTGGGTGGCGAGTTGGCGAGGTCGCGGGCGAGCATCGCGGCGCGGGCCGTCGTGCGGCCGCGAGCGATACCAGCCTCCACCGGACGTTGCCGCTCGGATGGCGACAGCAACGTCAACGATTCCAGCGGTGATGTGTCGCCGTTGGATTTCAACGATTCGAAGCGGTAGCGGGCGAGCACGACGCCCTCGACGACGGCTTGGGCAGCATTGGCCCCGTCGCCGCCGGCTTCGTGGAGGCTCGTTGCCAGTGCCGGATGCTTGGCGACGGCGCGGGCGAACGCGGCAGCGGCGTCGCGCAGCTCGGCGATTGAGAGCGTGCCGTCGCCGGTCCCAATGGCGACGAGGTCGGCGCCGTCGCGCCGGGGGACGACGAGCGTCTGGCCGGCCTTGCCTTCGAACCCGAGGGCAGCGAGCGTCGCCCGGTCGACGCCGAGCTGGCGCGGCACAGCGCCCTTCTCCCCGACTGGCACGCCGACCGCCCCGACCGCCGAGGGGGCGGTGCGGGCGACCGCGACGGTGAGTTCGGCGGCCCGGCGCCACGACGGCGCCGGGTCGAACCAGGAGAGGTCGCGGCTTACCCGGGTCAGCGGCCCGCGACCAGCGGCGAGGGAATCGGTCTTGGTTGGCATCACTGGGACAGTCTGCCGTGCGACGGACGCCAGCAAGCCACGATGGTCGAGAGCACAACCCCAACGCCGATCTGGGGAAGTTGTGTTTCGCGGCCTGACAGGGATCTTCCCCAAATCGCAGAGTGCCACGGATCTTCCCCAGATCACGGAGGGGGCGGCCGGTAGCCTGCATTGACCATGACCCGGCAGCCCTATCTCGATGCCGTCGCCGAACGGGTCGTCGTATTCGACGGTGCGTTCGGGACCTACATCCAGGGACTCGACCTGTCCGCTGACGACTTCGGCGGGGCAGCGCTCGAGGGCTGCAACGAGATGCTCTGTCTCACCCGGCCCGACGTGATCCGCGGCATGCATGCGGCGTTCTTCGACGTCGGCGTCGACGCCGTCGAGTCGGCGAGCTTCGGCAGCTTCTCGACGGTCCTCAACGAGTACGACGTCGCCGACAAGGCCTACGAGCTCAACGTCAGCGCCGCCCGGCTCGCCCGCGAGGTCGCCGACGACTTCAGCGCCGATGGACGCACCCGCTTCGTCGCCGGCTCCGTCGGCCCCGGCACGAAGCTGCCGAGCCTCGGTCACATCGGCTTCACGGAACTGCGCGACTCGTACGAGGAACAGGCCGCCGGGCTCCTCGAAGGTGGTGTCGACCTGTTCCTCATCGAGACGTGCATGGACCTGCTCCAGGTCAAGGCGGCAATGATCGCCTGCCGGCGGGCGATGAAGGCCGCCGGGCGCACCGTGCCGCTGCAGGTCCAGGTGACCATGGAGACGACCGGGCGGATGCTCGTCGGCAGCGAGATCGGCGCCGCCCTCGTGTCGCTCGCGGCGATGCGACCCGACGTACTCGGCGTCAACTGCGCCACCGGTCCCGCCGAGATGCAGGAGCACCTGCGCTTCCTGTCGCGGCATTCGCCCCTACCGATCAGCGTGCTCCCCAACGCCGGACTCCCCAGCGTCGTCGACGGACGCACCCACTACGACCTCACACCCGAAGCGCTCGCCGAGTACCACCGGCGCCACGTCACCGAGCTCGGCGTGTCGATCGTCGGTGGCTGCTGCGGCACGACGCCGGAACACCTCCGCCAGGTCGTCGAGGCAGTCGGCGGCGTCCAACCGGCCCACCGGGCGCCCTCGTTCGAGCCGAGCGTGTCGTCGATCTACAGCCCGGTCACCCTCGATCAGGACCTCAGCGTGCTGATGATCGGCGAGCGCACCAACGCCAACGGCTCGAGGGCATTCCGCGACGCCATGCTCGCCGCCGATTGGGACTCGTGCGTGAAGATGGCCAACGAGCAGATCAAGGAGGGCGCCCACGTCCTCGACGTCTGCGTCGACTACGTCGGCCGCGACGGCACCCTCGACATGGACGAGATCGCCAAGCGCTTCGCCACCCAGTCGAGCGTCCCGCTCGTCATCGACTCCACCGAGCCGCCGGTGGTGGAGGCGGCGCTCACCCACATCGGCGGGCGGGCCATCCTCAACTCGGCGAACCTCGAAGACGGCGAGCTCCCCGGCAGCCGGATGGACCGGGTTTTCTCGCTCGCCCGCGACTACGGGGCGGCGGTGATCTGCCTGCTCATCGACGAGCGCGGCCAGGCCCGCGACGTCGAGTGGAAGATGGAGGTCGCCCACCGCATCACCGAGATCGCCAGCGAGCGCTACGGACTGCAGGCGAGTGACCTGATCTTCGACGCCCTGACCTTCCCCCTGTCGACCGGCGACGACGATCTGCGTCGCGACGCCATCGCCACCATCGAGGCGATCCGCCGGATCAAGGCGGAGATTCCCGGCGCCTACACCGTGCTCGGCCTGTCCAACGTCAGCTTCGGGCTGTCGCCAGCCGCCCGCCACGCCCTCAACAGCGTGTTCCTCCACGAGTGCGTCGAGGCCGGGCTCGACGCGGCGATCGTCCACGCCGCCAAGATCGTCCCGCTCAACCGTCTCCCGGCCGAGCAGCGCGACGTCTGCCTCGACCTCGTGTGGGATCGCCGGCGACCCGACTACGACCCGCTGACGCAACTGCTGGAGGTGTTCGCCGACGTCAAGTCGTCGAAGACCGAGAAGCCCGATCGCAGCGGGATGCCCGTCGGCGAGCGGCTCAAGGCACGGATCATCGACGGCGACCGCGAGGGGCTCACCGCCGACCTCGACGAAGCGATGTCCGGAGGGATGGCGGCCCTCGACATCGTCAACACCGTGCTCCTCGACGGGATGAAGGTCGTCGGCGAGCTGTTCGGGTCGGGGCAGATGCAGCTGCCGTTCGTGCTGCAGTCGGCGGAGACGATGAAGACGGCGGTCGCCCACCTCGAGCCGCACATGGATCGAGTAGATGGCTCGACGTCGAAGGGCAGGCTCGTCATCGCCACGGTCAAGGGCGACGTCCACGACATCGGCAAGAACCTCGTCGACATCATCGCCACGAACAACGGCTACGACGTCCACAACCTCGGCATCAAGGTGCCGATCGGCGAGATGGTCGCCAAGGCCAAGGAGGTCGACGCCGACGCCATCGGCATGAGCGGACTGCTCGTCAAGTCGACGCTGATCATGCGCGAGAACCTCGAGGAGCTCAACTCGCTCGGCCTCAGCGACATCCCCGTGCTGCTCGGTGGGGCGGCGCTCACCCGCCGCTACGTCGAGCGCGACCTGCGCGAGATCTACCAGGGGCGGCTGTTCTACGGCCGCGACGCCTTCGAGGGGTTGTCGACCCTCGACTCGCTGATGACGATGAAGCGCAGCGGCGAGTGGGACCCTGACTTCGGCCGCGTGCCGACGGGGCGTCAGCTGCCGGAGCGCACCGGATCGAGCGACGCAGCCGCCGACACCGAAGTTCCCGCAAGGTCGCCGTCGGTGGCGACGGACAACGAGGTGTTCACACCGCCGTTCATCGGGTCGCGGGTCGTCAAGGGCGTCTCCCTCGACGGGATCGCCGCGTTCGTCAACGAGACGGCGCTGTACCGCAACCAGTGGCAGTTCCGCCCGGAACGGGTGCTCGGGGACGACGGCGGTGAGCGTCCGGAGAACGACGACGAGTTCAAGTCGCGGATCCGCGCGACGTTCCGCGAGCAACTCGCCGCGGCGAAGGCGTCCGGCGTGCTGGTGCCCCAGGTCGTGTACGGGTACTTCCCCGCCAACGGCGACGGCAACGACCTCGTCGTGTGGACAGACAAGTCACGTACCGCCGAGGCGGCGCGCTTCCACTACCCGCGCCAGCAGGTCGATCCGTTCCTGTGCATCGCCGACTTCTTCCGGCCGATCGATTCGGGTGAGGTCGACTACGCCTGCTTCCACATCGTCACGATGGGTTCGGCGGTGAGCGAGGAGACGGCGCGGCTGTTCGCCGCCAACGAGTACCAGCGCTACCTGCTGCTACACGGGCTCGGCGTGGAGCTGGCCGAAGCGCTCGCCGAGTACTGGCACAAGCGGATCCGCGAGGAGTGGGGGTTCGTCGGCGAGGACGGACCGACGCTCGGCGGGTTGTTCCGCCAGCAGTACCGCGGTGGGCGCTACTCGTGGGGCTACCCGGCGTGCCCCGACCTCGAGGACAACGCCACCGTCGCCGAGCTGCTCGGCGCCGACCGGCTCGGCATCGCTGTCAGCGAGGAGACCGGCTGGCAGTACCACCCGGAGCAGACGACGTCTGCGATCATCTGCCACCACCCGCAAGCGAAGTACTTCGTCGCCCGGTGACCCCGTCGATCCGCGGAGCGAGCTGCACCGAATCGGTGCATGCGGCTCCGCAGATGCGAGGTGAGCAGTGCTGATCTCGCTGGTCCGCAACTCGGTGCGCCCGTACCGCCGGCGCGTCGCAGTCATCATCGTTCTCCAGGCGATCTCGACGGCGGCGATGCTGCAGCTGCCGAGCCTCAACGCCGACATCATCGACAACGGCGTGGCCACCGGGGACACCGGCTACATCGTCGCCGCCGGGGGACGGATGCTCCTCGTCACGCTCGTCCAGATCGCCGCGTCGATCACCGCCACCTGGTTCAGCGCGGGCGTGGCAATGGCCGCCGGGCGCGACCTGCGCGGCCGGATCTTCCACCACATCAACCGCTTCTCCGCCCGTGAGGTCGCCCACTTCGGCGCCCCGTCGTTGATCACCCGCAACACCAACGACGTCCAGCAGGTGCAGATTCTCGTGCTGACGACGTTCACGCTGCTGGTGTCAGCCCCGATCATGGCGGTCGGCGGGATCGTCATGGCAATTCGCGAAGGCCTGGCCGTGTCGTGGCTGCTGCTGGTCAGCGTGCCGGTGCTGGTGTTCGCCGTCGGCTTCATCGTCAGCCGGATGATCCCGGGCTTCCGCCGCGTCCAGGAGCGCACCGACGACATCAACCGCGTGGTGCGCGAGCAGATCGCCGGGATCCGCGTCGTGCGAGCCTTCGTCCGCGAGAACAGCGAGACGGCGCGCTTCGCCACCACCAACGACCAACTGACGGACGCCGCCGTGTGGGTTGGCAAGTGGTTGGTGCTGATGTTCCCGATCGTGATGCTCGTGTTCAACGCCTCGAGTGTCGCCGTGCTGTGGTTCGGCGCAGGTGCAGTCGACGACGGGCGACTGCAGATCGGCTCACTCACCGCCTTCCTCAGCTACCTCATGCAGATCCTGATGGCGGTGATGATGGCGACGTTCGTCGCCATTCTTGCGCCACGGGCCGCGGTGTCGGCCGATCGCATCGGCGAGGTGCTCGGCACATCGTCGTCAGTGGCGCCGCCGCGCCATCCGGTCACCGCTGTGCGGGCACACGGCCGGGTGGAGCTGCGCGACGCGACGTTCTGCTACCCCGGAGCCGAGGTTCCCGTGCTCCGCGGCGTGTCGTTCACGGTCGAGCCCGGGAAGATGACGGCGATCGTCGGCAGCACTGGTGCTGGCAAGACGACGCTCGTCAACCTCATCACGAGGATGTTCGACGTCACGGGCGGCGCCGTCCTCGTCGACGGAGTCGATGTGCGCGAGCTCGACGAGGAACTGCTCTGGAGCCGCCTCGGGGTCGTGCCGCAGACCGCCTACCTGTTCACCGGCACGATCGCCGGCAACCTGCGCTATGGGCGGCCCGAGGCGACCGACGAGGAGATGTGGGACGCCCTCGAGGTGGCCCAAGCCGTGCGACTTCGTCCGGGCGCTGCCGGACGGGCTGCAGGCGCCGGTCGCCCAGGGCGGCACGAACTTCTCGGGCGGGCAGCGGCAGCGGCTGGCGATCGCCAGAGCGCTGATCCGCCAGCCGGAGATCTACCTCTTCGACGACGCCTTCTCGGCGCTCGACCTCGGCACGGACGCCAGGCTGCGCACGGCCCTGGCGCCGCGGATCCGCGACGCCGCGGTGATCATCGTCGCCCAGCGCGTTTCGACGATCATCGGCGCCGACCAGATCGTCGTGCTCGAGGACGGCGAGGTCGTCGGCATCGGCCGCCACGACGAGCTGGTCGCCACGTGCCCGACGTATGCCGAGATCGTCGAGTCGCAAGCAGCGGTGGCGGCGTGAGCGAGCGCAGCGACGAGCGCGCGTGAGCGAGCGGACGGCGCGCCTCCGGCGGGCCGAGTCCGCCGACCTCGGCGGCGCGGCTGCCGGACGCGGCCAGAGATGTCCAGCGTCGCGGGCCGCTCGCCAACATCGCCGCCCCGACCGAGAAGGCGGTGCACTTCCGCTCGTCGTTGCGCCGCCTCGTGGCCCAGCTGCGGCCGGACCGCCTCGGTCTCGGCCTCGTCGTCGGCCTGTGCGCGGTCAGCGTGACGCTGACGGTGATCGGGCCGCGCTTGCTCGGCCTGGCCACCGACATCATCTTCCGCGGTGTGATCGGCGGCCAGCTGCCGACCGGGGCGACCGCCGAGGAAGCGACTGCCGAGCTGCGCGCTAGCGGCGAGGATCGCCTCGCCGACATGGTGTCGGGGATGGACGTCGTCCCCGGAGTCGGCATCCAATTCGACGACCTGCGCAACATCCTCCTCGTCACCCTGACGCTGTACGTGATCGCCGCGCTGCTGGCGATGCTCCAGGGGCGGCTGCTCAACCGGATCGTCAACCGCGCCGTCCGCCAGCTGCGCGCCGACGTCGAGAGCAAGCTGCACCGCCTGCCGCTGAGCTACTTCGACCGCCAGCCACGCGGCGAGATCCTCAGCCGGGCGACCAACGACATCGACAACATCCAGCAGAGCGTGCAGCAGACGTTGAGCCAGTTGCTGACGTCGGCGTTCACAGTCATCGGCGTGGTCGTGATGATGGTGTCGATCTCGCCGCTGCTGGCGCTGATCGCCCTGGTGACGATCCCGCTGGTGGTACTCGTGACGCGGCAGATCGCCAAGCGATCGAAGCGCAGGTTCATCGCCCAGTGGTCGCACACTGGGCGGCTCAACGGTCAGATCGAGGAGGCGTTCAGCGGCCACTCGCTGGTGAAGGTGTTCGGCCGTCGAGCGCGAGGTGCAGGCCAACTTCGACGCCGAGAACGAGGAGCTGTTCCAGGCGGCCTTCGGCGCCCAGTTCATCTCCGGGCTGATCCTGCCGGTGACGATGTTCATCGGGAACCTCAACTATGTCGCCATCGCCGTCATCGGCGGACTACGGGTGGCGTCCGGGGCGATGACGCTCGGCGACGTCCAGGCGTTCGTGCAGTACTCGCGGCAGTTCACCCAGCCACTGACCCAGGTCGCCTCGCTGGTGAACGTGCTGCAGTCCGGGATCGCCTCGGCGGAGCGGGTCTTCGAGCTGCTCGATGCCGCCGAGGAGCGTCCCGACGCCGCGGAGCCGGCGACGATCGACGGCGTGCGCGGGCACGTCGAGTTCGACGACGTGTCGTTCCGCTACGTCGCCGACCGCCCGCTCATCGAGCACCTGGCGCTCGACGTCCAGCCGGGCCAGACCGTCGCCATCGTCGGTCCGACCGGTGCCGGCAAGACGACGATGGTCAACCTGATCATGCGGTTCTACGACCTCGACGGCGGGACGATCCGTCTCGATGGCGTCGACATCTCGACGATGCGCCGGCGCGACGTGCGTGGCGAGATCGGAATGGTCCTGCAGGACGCCTGGCTGTTCGGCGGAACGATCCGCGAGAACATCGCCTACGGCGCCCACGACGCGACTGGCGAGCAGATCATCGAGGCGGCCAGGATCAGCTACGTCGACCGCTTCGTCCACTCGCTCCCGGACGGCTACGACACAGTCGTCGACGACCAGGGCAGCAATCTCAGCGCCGGTGAGCGGCAGTTGGTGACGATCGCCAGAGCGTTCCTGGCCGATCCGGCGATCCTCATCCTCGACGAGGCGACGAGCTCGGTCGACACAAGGACGGAGGTGCTCGTCCAGCACGCCATGGCCGCCCTGCGCGCCGATCGCACGAGCTTCGTGATCGCTCACCGCCTGTCGACGATTCGGGACGCCGACACCATCCTGGTGATGGAGGACGGCCGCATCGTCGAACAGGGCAACCATGACGACCTGCTCGAACGGCGCGGGGCGTACTTCCGGCTGTACAACGCCCAGTTCGCCGGTCCGCTCGTCGACGAGTCCGAGATGGTCGACGCCGGCGCCGCGGTGTGACCGGCCTGAGCCGACACATCCGAGTGTTTCGCCGCATCCGAGTGCCTGCGCGCACCCTGCCGAGCGTGTAGCACTCGGATGGCCGTCAGCCACCGGCCGCGAAGAACTCGCTGACGCGCTCGGTCGGCCGGCCGATGAACGCACGGTCGGCCGTGACGATCAGGGGTCGTTCCATCAATTCCGGGTGCTTCGTGAGCACATCGATGACGCCCTCGGGTGTCGCGATGTCATCGGCCGTGACGCCCAGCTCGTCCCAGCGTTCGCGCCGGACGAGCCGAGCCGGCTCGTCTTCGAGCTTGGCGAGGATCACCCGCAGTTCGTCGGCGGAGGGCGGTGTCTCCAGGTACTTGACGATGTCGATCGTGAACTCGTCACCAGCGCCGTCGGCGATCTGTATCGCCTGTCGCGACTTCGTGCAGCGGGGGTTGTGGTACAGGGTCACGTCAGCCATGAGTGACATTCAACTCCCTGGTCAGTGACGCGGCGAGGACCCGGACACCCCTGCTCTACTGTCACCGGTACCGACATCTCCCTCGACCTCCGCTCGAGTCAGGGAGCAACTCATGTCCACGTTCTGCCGACGCACCGTCGAGTTCAGCGTCGATTCCCCGAGCAGCACGCTGCCCACCGTCGTCGACTCGGCCGATGCCGCCCTGGCGGTCATCAGCACGGCGATGCATCGCCCGCCACAGCCCCAGGTCATCGCCCTCGTCCTCGACAACGACCTCCGAGGACATGCCGTCGTGATCGTCGACGGTACTGACTCACCCGATGCGGTCATCGAGGTCGTCGAGCTGCTCGCCGAGGGAGCGGCCGAAGCCGCCCACCCGTCCACGTTCGTCGTCGCCGCCATCCGGCCGGGATACGGAGCACTTCCGGGTGACGCCGATCGCTGGTTGGAGCTGTGCGAGATCGCCGAGACGCACGGCTGCGAGCTCCTCGAATGGTTCATCCTCAGCGACGACGTCGCCTGGTGCCCGCGGGACCTGCTCGCCGAACCGCCGCGCTGGCCGTGAACACGTCCTCCGCTGCAAGCGTCCCCCTCTGTGTCCGCGCTGTGACACCCCTCTGTCAGGATGCGAACATGAGTTCGAGACGGTATGTGGAGGGCGATCTGTCCGGACGACGGGACGGTGCTCGATGCGTTCGTCAAGTTGCTCGTCGCCGAACCGGACGAGAAGGACCGTGACGGGTTGGACGGGTTGGTGCGTCGGTCGTTGCGGTTGCGTGGCTGGCTCGACTCGATCGATGGGCGGATCGCCGTTGCGGCGGCCCGGCTGGCCGCCGACGGGCGGGGTGCGGCGCCGGCGACGGTACTTGCTGGTGGTGGGCGGCGAGCCCAGCGTGACGCCGAGGCGGCCGCCGAGCGCGGAGACGGTGTGTGAACGGATGCCCGGCGTTGCGGCGGCGTTGGCCGATGGGACGGTGACGGCTGGTCATGTCGATGCGTTGGCCAACGCCGCCCGTCAGCTCGACGACGACGGCAAGGAGAGGCTGGCCGAGCACGAGCAGTCGTTGGTCAACGCCGCGGCGTCGTTGACGCCGGAACAGTTCGACCGGGAGTGCCAGGATCTGGCCCGCAACCTGTCGGGTGATGACGGGTTGTCACGCCACGAGCGGATGCGCCGTGATCGCAACGTGCGCCGGTGGGTCGACAAGCACACCGGGATGTGCAAGACGTTGCTGTCGCTGGACCCGCTGGCCGATGCCACGGCGTGGACGGCGATCAACGCGGCGGTAGCCGCTGCCCGCAGCGCCAACCAGCAAGACGATGACCGCAGCTGGGACCAGTTGCAGGCCGACGTGATCGTCGACCTGCTCACCGGAGCCCGGGCAGCCGGTGACGATCGGGTGCCGGAGGTGTCGGTGTTGATCGACTACCAAACGCTGCTCGACGGGTTCCACGACCGCTCGACCTGTGAGACGTCGGAAGGGCAGTCGTTACCCGTCGACACCGTGCGCAGGTTGTGTTGTGAGGCCAACATCGTGCCGATCGTGCTCGGCGGCGCCGGCGAGGTGCTCGATGCCGGACGCCAGTGCCGCTTGGCCAACCGGGCCCAACGTCGGGCGCTGCGGGCGATGTACCGCACCTGCGCCCACCCGGACTGCACCGTGCCGTTCGACTCGTGCCGGATCCATCACGTCATCTACTGGCAGCGCGGCGGACCGTCCGACCTCGACAACATGATCCCGCTATGTGAACGGCACCACCACCTCGTCCACGAAGGCGGCTGGACACTGCAACTGTTCCCCAACCGGCGAACCACCTGGCGCACCCCCGACGGCACCGTCTACCACGACGGCATCACCACCGACCGCACACCGGCGGCCATGGCGGCCGCCAGGGCTGCAGCGGCGAAGGACGTTCCGCCGGCGCAACCGGCGCGCCGCTGCCGCAGTGAGAAGTCCGCCACCCGATCCGACATCGCAGACCGCATCGCCGCCGAGATCCGACAGGCCCTCACCGACATCACCGGACGAGCCCCGCCGTCATGAGTGCACGAACGATGGGTCGAGAACATGCAAGCCCGCGCTCAGTCGAGCGCGGAGTTGGCTCGGCGCTGCGCCGGGCTCAATCTGAGCCCGGCGGCGCGGAGGCGCCGCACGAGCTCGCGGCTGTCGACCTCCTCGGCGCCGGCGGCCACTACCAGTGGGCGATGCTCCTCTGGCACGTCGTAATGGTCGCCCTGGAACCCTCGACGTGGTATCCCCACGGCGGCCGCGAAGTCGTGCAGCTCCGCCAACGACTGGTCCGATACGAGATGACACCAGCGGCGACCGCGCCACCACCACCGCGGTTGGTCGACAAGTACGGCCACATCGGGCAGCCTCGCACAGGTGTCGCCGACGATTGCGGCGCCTGCCCGGTGCCTCGTTGCACCGCGGCCACCTCCCGGCGACACTGACTAGCGATGAGTGACGAGGTCGAGCTGCGCATCGCCTGGGCCTCGGTCGCCCCGCCGACCGCCCGGTCGGTCGAGGTCTTCGACGATCTCGTCGGCCGTCATCGGCAGCCCCACCGGCGCTACCACGGACTCCGCCACGTCGTGTGGGTGCTGCGTCACACGCGTCGCCTGGAGGCGGCGATCCCGGAGTGCGCAGATGTCTCAACTGCGTACGACGGGGCCGTGGTCACGGCTGCGGCGTGCTTCCACGACGCGGTCTACGAGCCGCAGGCGGGTGACAACGAGGAGCGCAGCTCGCTACTCGCCGAGACCCAGCTGGCGTCGCTCGACTGGACGCCGGAGCGATGCGCCTTCGTCGCCGAGTTGGTCAGGGCGACGGCGGGGCACCTCGTCGACGCCGATGAAGCGGCCCGACCGGCGCCGTGGGAGCAGCGGATCCTGCTCGACGCCGACCTCGCCGTACTCGGCGCCGAGCCGGCCGCCTACGCCGCCTACGTCAACGGCGTGCGCGGCGAGTACGCACACCTGCCGGCCGCGGAGTGGGCAGCCGGACGGGCGCGGGTCGTCGAGCTGCTGTTGGCGCGCTCATCGCTCTACGCGACGCAACCGGCGCGCTCGTGGTGGGAGGAGCGGGCTCGGGCGAACCTCGCTGCCGAGCTCGCCAGCCTCGCCCACTGACGTCACCCCTGACGTCACGGGAAGGACGTCACGGGACGAGGATCACCTTGCCGATCGTCGCCCGGGACTCGATGCCACGGTGGGCCTCGGCAGCGTCGGCGAGGGCGAACGGCGGGTGAACCAGCGGATGCAAGCGCCCGGCGGCCAGCTCCTCGAGGGCCGCCGCCGAGAGGGCGCGGATGCCGCCTGGCCGGCCGACGACTCGGGGGCCGATTCCGGCGGCAACCATCACGCCACTGCTGTAGAGATCCTCGGCGGCGAGCGGCATCGGCTCGCCAGACGCCCAGCCGAACATGATCATGCGGCCACCTGGCGCGACGAGCTCGAAGGCGGCACGGCCGGACGCCCCACCGACACCGTCAAGGGCGAGGGTGATCGGGCGCTCGGCGGCAGCGGCGCGGACGGCGTCCGGCCAGTTCTCGACACGATGGTCGATCACCGCGTCGGCCCCAAGTCGCTCCACGACCGCGGCCTTGGCCGCGCCACCAGCGGTGGCGATCACCGTTGCGCCAGCAGACTTGGCGGCTTGTACGAGCAACGCCCCGACGCCGCCCGCGGCGGCGGTGACGAGGACCACGTCGTCGGAGCGAAGTGCGGCGACCTCCAGGATGCCGAGCGCCGTTCGTCCCGTGCCGACCATTGCCACGGCGTCAGCGGCAGTGACGTGGTCCGGGAGGACGAACAGGTCGGAGGTCCCGGCAACGGCGCTCGACGCGTAGCCGCCGCTCGCTGCGCCGAGATGCACGACGACGCGCCGGCCGAGCCACTTCCGGTCGGTGCCAGCTCCGAGGCCATCGACGACTCCTGCGACCTCACGGCCGGGCGTCATCGGCAGCGCCGGCGGGGGCAAGGCGCCGAAGCTGGTGCCTGCGCGGATCGTCGTGTCGACGAGGTGGACGCCGCTCGCCTCGACGGCGATGCGCACCTGCCCGGCAGCGGGCGTCGGGTCGGACACCTCTTCGTACACGAGCTGCTCGGGACCACCGAATTGGTACTGGCGGATCGCCTTCATCGAGGTGACGGTACGACCTCGAGTCGAACTTGAAGTCAACGTCGAACGTCCGTGACGTGCGGCTCAGTCACCTGTGCGGCGACGAGTGCTCCGCTTCACGCGCACCGGGATCGGTGTCGGGGCGGGGCGGGCCGCGGCGATCACGGCCGCCGCTGCAGCGGCAGCCGCGAGGGCGGCGACGATCTCACCGAGCACGCTCACCATGCTAACCCCGCTCGTGGCCTGTGCGCTTGTTGAATGCGCGTGCAACGTGCTCGTCGCCGCCTGGTTGACTGGAGGGGTGGCACAACCACAACCACAACTGGTGACCGCTCCAGTCGAGACACGACCGGACGTCGACGCGACGCCGGACACCGAGGAACCGAAGCACGCCCACATCGTCAAGGTGGGACCGGGTGAGTCGGCGGTCGCCAAGGTGCTCGAGGCGCGCATCTACGGGACGCCCGTGGAGGCCTTGTGTGGTTTCGTCTGGGTGCCATCGCGGGATCCCAAGCAGCTCCCTGTCTGCCAGGAGTGCACGTCGATCTACGACCTGTACCGAGCGTTCAACGACGGCCTCGGCGAGACACCCGACGACTGAGATCTGAGTCGAGGTGATGCCCGGCGACGGCCACCGCTCCGATCTGCGGATCCGCTCGGCAGCTCGTGCGGTGAGTCATCGACCCCGACGGCCGCATCCTGCTCGTACGCTGGGACTTTCCCGACCGCCCCGAACTCGGCTACCCACCGATGTCGGTCTGGGGGACGCCGGGAGGTGGCATCGAGCCCGACGAGGACGTGGCGGCGGCGCTGCGCCGGGAGCTCGCCGAGGAGCTCGGCCTCGACGACGTCGTGATCGGTCCGCAGATCTGGGACCGCGTGCACATCATCCCGTTCCTCGACGGCCGCTGGGATGGCCAGCACGACCGCTTCTATCTGGTCAACGTGCGCTCCGTTCGAACCAACACCGCGATTGTCCGTCGAGCAACTCCGCGCCGAGTACCTCGTGCACATCCGCTGGTGGACGCAGGACGAACTCGCTTCGTTCGTACCCACGGAGACGGAGCTGTTTGCCCCGCGGAAGCTCCCCCAACTCGTTGCCACGCTGCTCGCCGACGGGGTGCCCGACTCGCCGATCGAGACGGGGGTGTAGCCGCGCCGATGACGCTGAGCTCGACGATCCGGCGACCGGCCCGACGCACGGTCGCCGTCGCCCGCTCGCCTGACGAAGCGCACCGCGCCGCGACGTCGCTGGAGCTGTTCTACGACCTGTGCTTCGTCGTCGCCGTCGCCCAGGCGTCGTCGGAGCTCCACCACCTCATCGTCGAGCGTCGCTTCGCCGACGGGGTGATCGGGTTCGCCGCCGCCTTCTTCGGGATCTGGTGGGCATGGGTCAACTTCGTCTGGTTCGCCAGCGGCCACGACTCCGACGACGTCCCGTTCCGTCTGCTCACCCTCGTGCAGATGGCCGGCGTGCTCATCCTCGCCGCCGGCATCCACGACGCCATGATCAACTTCGACTTCACCACGATGACCATCGGCTACGTCGTGATGCGGCTCGGGCTCGTCGGGATGTGGCTGCGCGTGGCGCGCGATCAGCCGAGCCATCGACGGCGAGCGATGCGCTTCGTGGTCGGCATCACTGCCGTCCAGGTGCTCTGGCTGCTGCGCCTCGCCTTGCCCGACGACCGCGGCGTCGGCGTCGCCAGTTTCGTCGTGCTGGCCCTCGTCGAGTTGGCCATCCCGATCTGGGCCGAGCGCGCCGCGCCTGGACAGCAGTTCCACGCCGGGCATCTGGCCGAGCGCTTCGGCCTGTTCACCATCATCGTCCTCGGCGAGGTGATCCTCTCCTCGACGATCGCGGTGCGCGAGGCGATCGACGCCGTCGGCGTCGAGTTCGGCGTGTTGATCATCGCCGCCGCCGCGCTGGTGATCGCCTTCGCCGTGTGGTGGAGCTATTTCGGCCGCGACGACGAACCGGAAGTCGACCGCCTTCACGGGGCGTTCTTCTGGGGCTACGGGCACTTCCCCGTGTTCGCCGGGCTCGCCGCCTTCGGAGCCGGCGTCCACGTCGCCGTCGAGGCGGCCGCCGGATCCGCCGACGTCACCGATCGTGTCGCCGCCCTCGCCGTGACCGTCCCGCTCGCCGTCGCCATCGTCGGCTTCACGATCAGCGTCGCCAACGCACGGTCGGCGCAGGAGCGCCGGCTGCTCCCCCTCGAGGCGGTCAAGTTCACCGTCGTCCTGCTGCTCGGCCTCACTGCCCCGCTGTACGTGGCGATCGTCGGCACGGCGGTGCTCTTCGTCGCCGGCACGATCGTCCAGGGGATCGTCCTCGGCCGACGTCTCGGCGTGGAGGTGGCAACGCGATGAGCGATGAGCGTGACGCGATCGATCGAGGCGGCCGTCCGCGCTCGTGTTTCGGGATTGGCGACGCCGGATGTCGAGATCGTCGACTGCGACCCTGCCCTTGCCGACACCGCGGCGTTCTGCGCCGCCTACGGCTACGCGATGGAGGACTCGGCGAACGCCATCGTCGTGATCGGCAAGAGCGATCCACCGCGCTTCGCCCTGTGCCTCGTGCTCGCCACGACGCGGCTCGACGTGAACAAGGCCGTGCGGGCTCGGCTCGGCACGCGCAAGGCATCGTTTGCCCCCGCCGACACGACGATGGCGCTGACCGGGATGACGATCGGCGGGGTCACCCCGTTTGCCGTTCCCGACGGGCTCCCGATCTGGGTGGACGCAGCAGTGATGGGACGCGAGCCGGATCGTCGTCGGCGGCGGCAGCCGCCGATGCAAGGTGGTCGGCCCACCGGCGATGGTGCTCGAGCTCAACGGCGTCGAGGTCGTCGACGGCCTGGCGTCTCCCGCCTAGTCACAGCGATTCGGTCAGGTCGCCGTACTCGGCATCGCCGTGGTGGCAAGGCGGTAGCCGACGCGCACGACGGTCTCGATGCGCGGCCGGTGCGGGCCGTGGCCGAGCAGGCGGCGCAGCGAGCTCACGGCGACGCGTAACCGGCGCCGGTGGGCAGGCAACGGATCGACTCCCCAGACGTCGTGCAACAGGTCTTCGCAGGTGACGACCGTGTTCGGCCGGCGAGCAAGCTCGACGAGGGTACGGAACAGTCGCACGGGGAAGCGCACAACATCGTCGCCGAGCAACACCGAGTGTCCGTCCAGGTCGACGATCAGGTCGCCGACGACGAGCCGATCCGGTCCCCGATCGCGCACCGGACCGCCGCGTACGATCGCCATCATCCGGGCAGCCATCATCGCCTCGGACGCGTCGGACCTCGAGCACGTCGTCGGCACCGGCGTGCAGTGCGTCCATCACCCACGTTTCGTCGGCCGCCGGCGCCGGCACAACGACGACCCGGGCGGTCACAGACCGGCGAATGTCGCGGCACAGCCGCATCACGTCGAAGTCGTCGAGCGATGCGTCGACGACGACGACGTCGGGAGCAGTCTCGGCGAGCTAGTTCGATCAGCGAGCGCCTGACCGGTGCGGCGACGACGTCATAGCCCTCGTGCGGCGAGCAGTCGCGTCAATGCGTCCGAGCTGCTCTGGCGGGATTGAGCGACAGCGACGACAGCCATGGCGACAACTCGAGCACCAGCGATGTGACGGTTCGGACCGCCGCCTCCCGATGCTCGTTGCGATGGTACGAAGGGCGTGTTTCGACCGAATCGCCGGAGTGTTTCCGCGCGGATGTATTCAGTCGCCTGCGGGCGCTCGGCTCGTCTCAACGGCCGCGTCCGAATGCCGCGAGCACGGCCGCGCGGGACCGCTCGCCGAGCTTGCGCCCGTGCCGATCGGTGACCTGGAAGCGGTTCTCGACGAGATATTCGAGATCGCTCCCGACACGTGGCGGCGTGGACGTCGACCTTGGCGGCGTCGAAAGCGGCGGCGATCGCCGCCAGCAGACCTCGCCGGTCGGGGCCGCGGACGACGCACTGGGTGTGCCACGGGAACACGCTGTCGTCGAAGGTGACCTCGACATCGGCGAGCGACGCGAGATCGATCTTGCCGCGGAGCCGTCGCTCCATCCGCTCCGTCAGCCGACCCGGATCGGGACGCGTGTCGCCGCGGACGACGAACGAGTCGAGGACGGCTCCGTCCGGCCACGTCGTCAGCGACGCGGCGACGACATCGAGGTCGGCGCCGGCAATTGCGTCGGTCAGACGGGCGAGCAGCCCGGGACGGTCACGGCAGGACACGTCGATGCGGTACGTCCCTGGATCGGCGAGCTCGTCGACGACGACCCGAACCACGCCGCGCCGTGGTCGCACGCCAACCAGCGCTGCTTGGCGGGCGAGCTCGGACGGGTCGTGCGACACGAGGAACGCCGGGGAGGCGTTCTCCAACCGCTCACGGGCCACGCTCGGCGTGTGGCTCCAAGGTGCGGATCGCCGCGTCGCGGCGGGAGTCGACGAGCGTCCCCGAACCGCCGCGCAGCGACCGGATGCGACAAGGCGGTGAGCAGCCGGTCGCGGATCTCGTCGAGCTCCTTGCGACGCCAGTCGTCCTCGTCGAGCCGTGCGGCGGCGATCTCGTGAGCGGCTTCGACCGCGGCGGCGCTGCCGAAGTGCTCGGCCAGTTGGAGGATGCTCGCCTCCCCCAGCGCACCGGGGTTGGCCAGGGCGCCGCCGAGCAGCGCCGAGCCACGCACGGCGTCGGCGATCTGAGCGGCCTCGCGTGGCTCGAGGCGAGCGGCCAGCGACTCGGCGCATTGCGGGCCCCCGGTCGCGCACACGTCGGCAACGAGGGCGGCGAGCAGCGTCGTGCGGTCGGCGTCGTCAGCGATGCGTTGCACGGTTGGCAGCTGGAGGATGCGCGTCGGGTCGAGCTCGCCGGGATCGGCACGGCGGCGGGCGAGCGCCTCGCCGACCTCGGGCAGCGCCCGGTCGAGCACCCCGGTCACGTCGAGGAAGCGCAGGCTGCGTGCATCACCGGTGCGGAGCACGTCGACCAATCCGTCGGTGTCGTCTGGCCGCCACGCCAGCGCCGTGCCGGCCCGGGGCCCGAACCATTCGACGACGGTCGAGTCGGGCGTTGCCAGCGGGAGCCAGGCGGGCGACCTCGAGGGCGACGGGCACTGTGTCGGCGGTGGGCGGCCGGCCGCGCAGCACGATCCGGTCGCCGACGACGGCGATGTCCCATTCGCCGGTCCCCGTCCCGTCGTCGCCGGCAGCGTCGTCGATGACGCCCAGCCCGGCGATGCGCCAGCGCAGCAGCGGCGGTGTCATCAGCGTGGTGACGAGGATGACGATCAGCAAGGCTGCGTACTGATCGTCCCCGAACACGCCCTCGGCGAGTCCGATCGAGGCGAAGATGATCCCGACCTCGCCACGGGGAATCATCCCGATGCCGACGAGCAGCCGATCGACACGCAGACCGGTCGTGCCGCCGGCTGCGGCGAGCTTGCCGACGATCGCCACGATCAGCAGCGCGGTGGCGAGGCCGAGCACGGCCGGTCGGGCCATCGCCGCGAGGTCGGCGTCGAGACCGATCTGCACGAAGAAGACGGGGATCAGCACGTTGGCGACCGCTCCGAACTCGCGCTCGACGCGTGCGTGCTGGTCGCTGCGCCCGATCGCCAGCCCGGCGACGAAGGCGCCGATGATCGGCGCCAAGTTGGCCCACGAGGCCGCCCACGAAAACGCCAGGACGAAAGCCAGGGCGACCACGACGATCGTCGCCGACGAGCGCGACCACTGCTCGATCATCCGGAACCCGATCGGGACGGCAACGATGCCCGACACCGGTGGCGATGACGAGGAATCCGACGGCGCCGCCGATCGTGGCGAGGACCGACAGCGCATCGACGTCACCGCCGGTGACGATCTTGACGACGACGGTGAGGATGATCAGGCCGAGCACGTCGTCGGCGACGGCCGCCCCGAGCACGACCCGCGCCTCGGTGGTGGCGAGGGCGCGCAGGTCGCCGAACACTCGCGCCGTGATGCCGACGCTCGTCGCCGTGAGCGCCGCACCGATGAACAGCGAGGTGTTCCCCGACTCGCCGAAGCCGAGGGCGACGCCGCCGCCGAGCACGAACGGCACGGCGACGCCGATGAGGGCGACGCCCATCGACGCGCGGCCGACTCGGCCGAGCTCGGCGAGGTCCATCTCCATCCCGACCTGGACGAGGAGCAGCAACACGCCGAGCTCGGCGAGCGCGACGATCGGCTCGCTGTCCGCAGGAATCCAGCCGAGCACCGACGGCCCGATGACGATGCCGACGACGATCTCGCCGACGACGGCGGGGATTTTGACCCGCTCGCACAGCTCGGCGGCGAGCTTGGCGGCGACGAGGATCACCGCCAAGTCGAGCAGCATCGACCGAGTGTAGGAACCGTGCGGTGGTCGGGTTCCGTCTCGTCAGGGCGGCGACATCGAGAGATCACACCGCCGAAATGCTGCGGAAACACGGACGCTGACCGTCGTGTCTCGCTGTGTCAGCCGCGCGGCCACCACCTGGTGATCCAGCCGCGGATCAGGGCGGCGAGGTCACCTGGTCGCTCGACGGCCGGCCAGTGCCCGCCGTCGGGCCAGCGCACGACCTCGAGATCGTGACCGGCCTCCTCTCGCAGCTGTTCGAGGCGATCGACCATCGGCGACACGGCGATCGGGTCGAGCAACCCCCACACGGCGCGCCATCGGCACGACCGGGTCGACAAGCCCGGCGGTCCAGCGCCGCTGGTTGCCGCCGGCGCTCCTCGATGTAGCGGATCAGACGGGGCAGGAGCAGGTCGCCGCCGTTGTGCTCGACGAGGGCGACGATGGCGTCGAGCTCGGCGTCGTCGGGCAGCCCGGGCGGGAACGTCGCAGCGAGGCCGGCGCGCAGCAGCTCGGGCCCGAGCGACTCGGCGAGCGGCTCGTCGGGAAGTGCGAGCAGCGCCCGCTGACCGTCGGAGAGCTGCACGAGGTCGATGAAGATCGAGCCATTCGTCAGCACGCAGCCGGCGACGTCGAACGACAGCACGCCGTCGTGGTGGCGGTGGAGCAGCTCGGCGGCGACGGTGTCGCCGACGTCGTGGGCGACGATGATCGGCCCGTTCGACGCCTTGGGCGGCGAGGACTCGTTCCGTGCGATCGGCCTGGGTGAACAACGAGTAGTCGCCGTCGACCGGCTTGTCCGACAGGCCGAAGCCGAGGAAGTCGTGCGCCACGACGCGGTGGTCGGCGGCGAGATCGTCGACGACATGACGCCAGTCGAACGTCGAGCCGGGGAAGCCATGGAGGATCACGATCGCCGGCGCATCGCGAGGGCCGCGGTCGATGGCGAAGACGTGTTCGACGTGCCGGTGGCTGCGGCCATCGATCGTCAACAGCTCACCGGATTCCCGCCATTCCTCGACCGCTGCGGGAAGCGCCATGGACATACAGTGACACGACGGTATGAAGCTCTGCGGCCACAACCGATGGGTGTCCTGGGGACGGAATCGTCATGTAAACACCCATCGGTCGTTCGAGTTGGTGCACGTGTGAGGACTGGTGTCGCAACAGAGGCTCAAATCGAGGGAGTCTCCCGATTGATCGATTGATGTCGCCAGCTCACAGTTGAGCGACATGAACGCCCCCCGCACTCCGAACGCGATCAGCCGCAGACGGCTGCTCGGCACACTCGGTGCCGGAGCCGGGGCGTTGGCGATCGGCCAGCAGCAGGTCGGGGCGGCGGCACCGGAGTCCCAGCCGCGGTCGCCCCACGCTGTCGGCCACTCGCCACAGCGTTTCGGGCGCTTGTTCGACCTGCCGCCTTTCGCCGAGGACACCGAAGGCGTCCGGGCTGCGCTGATCGAACTGGGTGCGCCAGGCGGGTTGCTCGATGCACGCGATCCGCTGGAGGCGGGCCCGCAGGAGCTGATCACCAACCTCGACCTCAGCGCCAACAACCCGAACAATCCGAGCCAGAGCGCCGGGCTGACGTTCCTCGGCCAGTTCGTCGACCACGACGTCACGTTCGACGCCTCGTCGCCACTCGGCACGCCGACTGCGCCGGCTGACACGCGCAACTTCCGCAGCCCTGCGCTCGATCTCGACTCGGTGTACGGCGACGGGCCGGTCGCCGATCAACGGCTCTACGACCCTGCCGACGGGATCAAGTTCCGCCTCGAATCCGGAGGCGTGTTCGAGGATCTCCCGAGAACCGCGACGATGGAGGCGATCGTCGCCGATCCGCGCAACGACGAGAACGTGATCATCTCCGGCCTGCAGTGCGCCTTCCTGTTGTTTCACAACAACGCCGTCGACGCCGTCCGCGCCGAGGGTTCGACCGACCCCGCCGACACGTTCGCCGAAGCTCGACGGTTGACGACGTGGCACTACCAGTGGATCGTCGTCCACGAGTTCCTCCCCCATGTCGTCGGCGAGATCGTCGCCGAGGAGGTCCTGTTTGGCGACGCCAACAGCCGACGATGGTTCGACCCTGGCCGCGGGGAAGCGTTCATGCCCGTCGAGTTCCAGACGGGTACCTACCGGATGGGCCACAGCATGGTGCGACCGTCGTACCGGGCCAATCTCGCCGGCGACGATGGGGACCCGTTCTTCGCCCTCGTCTTCGACGAGGCGGAGGACGGCAAGCCCGATCCCGACGACCTCCGCGGCGGGTGCCGGGCGCCGCGCCGGTTCGTCGGCTGGCAGACGTTCTTCGACTTCGGGGACGGTGAGGTCAAGCCGAACAAGGCGATCGACACGAAAATCTCGACGCCACTGTTCAATCTGCCGCTCGGCGCCATCGCCAGCCACGACCAGCCGACGTCACTGCCCCAACGCAACCTGCTGCGCCACGTCACGTGGCAGCTGCCGTCGGGTCAAGCCGTCGCCGCCGCGCTCGGCGTCGACCCGCTCGGCAGCGCCGATCTCGATGAGCTTCAGCGTTTGGCGTCGGCCTCGAGCAAAGCACACCGCTGTGGTACTACGTGCTCAAGGAAGCGGAGCTGCTCGCCGAGGGACATCACCTCGGTCCGGTCGGGGGGCGGATCACCGCTGAGGTATTGGTCGGCCTCCTTCGCTCCGATCCGGCGTCGTTCCTGGCTGTCGATCCGGCGTGGCAGCCAACCCTGCCCCACGCGGGTCAATCGTTCGCGATGACCGACTTCTCACGTTCGCCGGCGTCGACCCGCAAACCCGCGGCCAATAGTCCGAATCACAACAGGAGACAGCTGCGATGAGCTGGACAGGATTGAACTGGACCGATCAACATCCGCGGTTCGTCGCCGATCTCACCGGAGCCCGCCGCCCCAAAGTCATCGACACCGGCGGTGTGTGGACCACGGTCGGCAGCAGCGGCAGCACATTCCAACCATCGCAGATCGTGACCGCCGGGTTGACCGATTGGCGGGTCGACCAGCAGCCGCAGTTCTTCACCGGGCACGGCCGCGTTGACATCGTCGGCTTCGGCGACGACGGTGTGTGGACCGCCCTCGGCAACGGCAACGGCACGTTCCAACCACCACAGTTCGCCAGCGACTTCGGTGGGGTCAGCTCCGGGGTGGCGGGTCGACCAGCATCCCCGGTTCCTCGCCGATCTCACCGGGGACGGCCGCGTTGACATCGTCGGCTTCGGCGACGACGGTGTGTGGACCGCCCTCGGCAACGGCAACGGCACGTTCCAACCACCACAGCTCGTGATTGCCAACCTCGGGGTCAACTCCGCGTGGCGGGTCGACCAGCACCCCCGGTTCCTCGCCGATCTCACCGGTGACGGCCGTGCCGACATCGTCGGCTTCGGCGACGACGGTGTGTGGACCGCCCTCGGCAACGGCAACGGCACGTTCCAACCACCACAGTTCGTCAGCGACTTCGGTGGGGTCAGCACGGCGGGTGGCGGGTCGACCAGCACCCCCGGTTCCTCGCCGATCTCACCGGGGACGGCCGCGCCGACATCGTCGGCTTCGGCGACGACGGGGTGTGGACCGCCCTCAGCAACGGCAACGGCACGTTCCAACCACCACAGTTCGTCAGCGACTTCGGTGTGGGTCAGCCGGGGTGGCGGGTCGACCAGCACCCCCGGTACCTCGCCGATCTCACCGGGGACGGCCGCGCCGACATCGTCGGCTTCGGCGACGACGGTGTGTGGACCGCCCTCAGCAACGGCAACGGCACGTTCCAGACCACCACAGTTCGCCAGCGACTTCGGTGGGGTCGCCGGGGTGGCGGGTCGACCAGCACCCCCGGTACCTCGCCGATCTGACCGGGGACGGCCGCGCCGACATCGTCGGCTTCGGCGACGACGGGGTGTGGACCGCCCTCGGCAACGGCAACGGCACGTTCCAGCCACCCCAGTTCGTGATCGCCAACCTCGGGGTCAACTCCTCGGTGGCGGGTCGACCAGCATCCCCGGTACCTCGCCGATCTCACCGGGGACGGCCGGGCCGACATCGTCGGCTTCGGCGACGACGGGGTGTGGACCGCCGTCGGCAACGGCAACGGCACGTTCCAGCCACCGCAGCTCACCCTCGTGGACTTCGGTACCCACTCCGCCGACGCCGAGATACCACCGCAGCCGTTGCCGGCAACCGGCTTCGCGCCGCGCACACATAGTGCAGGGATCACGCTCGCGGCGGGGGAGGAGCGGTTGTATCGCCTGCCGCCCGTGTCGCGGGGCACGGTGATCGTGAAGGCCTTCCACGCAGACGTCTCGCTTGGTGCCGCGATCGGCGTGTCGGAACCGTCGCTGACGACGTCGCACCGGCGGGTAAGCGACGCTGCTCGGCCGCGCTGCTGCGCGACGATGCGAGGTGGCAGACCGCACAGTGCACGTCGTCGGCGCGCAGCTCGAGCTGACGCGACATGCATTCGGCCGCCGCTGCTGCGCGACGACGCAGGAGGCGGCGGGCCGCACGGTGACACGTCGCCGGCGCGCAACCTCGAGCTCGAGCTACGCCTCGCGGACCCGGGGGATGGCCCGTCACGGCAACTTGGTCCTGTCCGAGTCACCCAACCACACCGATGCGTGGCGACTTCACATCCGGCGACCACAACAGCTCGACGACCTGACACCGAACCCTGGCCAGTACCGGATCGAGACGACCTACGTCAGCCAGCTGCCGATCCTGCAGCGGCGCGTGCCGGCGCGGCTTCTTCCACGATGGCTTCGAGCTGAACTGGAACCAGCAGCAGTACGTCTACGGCTACGTCAACGACTCGAAGGTCTTCATCTACTTCCACGAGGACCTACGCCAGCTGTACAACCTCGACGAAGAGATCGGTGATCGACACCGGCGTGGAGCTGGCGAAGGCCAACAACATTCACACGACACCGAACGGCGTGCGCCTGGACGTCGGCGCCGGAACTCCACCGTTCGGCGAAGGTATGGCGCCGTACTTCTCGGTGCGCGTCGATTGTGCCGGCGACGGCGAGATCGAGTTGCCGCTGCTGTCCGACATCACCCTGCCGAGCTTCCACGTCACGGTTCGTCTGTTCCTGTGCCGCCGCGGGGACGGTCTGGAATACCGGCCAGTCGTCGAGTCCGATCTGCTCGACGCCATCGCCAATGTCGAGATTCCCGATCCGGAGGTGCCGAACGTCTTCAACACCGTCAATGCCAAAGCCACGGCGAAGAAGGCGATCGAGAGCGGCGATCTACCAACTGCAGTTCCCCGCGGAGCCCGAACGCGAGCGGGGCTTCTCCGCCTTCGGCGACGTCATCGCCCCGTGGTTGATCGGCGACCGCCGTCAGCTGTGGTCGATCGGCTACTCGGCTGCTCCGACCGAAACGGTGGGTGCCGACGGCATCATCGAACCTGCGTCCGGCGAGCTGGTGGTGCACTACGTCGGCCCGCGACCGAAGCCGAGCGCCGACCCCGTGGCCGATCCGGACTCCGGCCCGGTCGGCGGGCCGGTGGACGACGGTTCGATCCGGCTGTACGACCTGCCCGACGAGGAGCCCGATCCCGAGCCGGGCGGCTCGGGGCCGGCGCCCCAGGCGGCGGCGGCGCCGGTCCGCGACCGGAGATCGGCGCCCTGGCGAAGATCGACCACATCGTCGTGCTGATGATGGAGAACCGCTCGTTCGACCAGGTACTCGGCTATCTGAGCCGCGAGCTGGGTCGCAGCGACGTGAACGGGTTGAACGCGCTTCCACCCGACCCCAACGTCAACCCGCAGTTCAACCGCCACAACAACCGCAACCTGTTCCCGCAGCGGGCGACGTCGACCGCGTGGCCCGTGTTCACCGGCCGATCCGGCGATTTCGTCGGCGGGCCATGTCATTCGACTGAATGCGTGCTGAACCAGATCGACGGCGACCGCCCCACCAAGATGGAACACTTCGTCTCGGACTTTGCCCGCCGCGCTGGCGACGATCCCGAGGCTCTTCGGCTGGTTATGGACTACTTCGGCGCCGACCAGCTGCCCGTGTACGCCGTGCTGGCCCGCGAGTTCGGCATCTGTGACCGCTGGTACACGGCGCACGCCGGTCCGACCTGGCCGAACCGGTTCGTGCTGTTCAGCGGCGATCTCAACCTCGACCCGGACGGCAACGTCGAGACGGACAACCCCGACCTCCTCACCATGCTGCCGCTCAAGGCGCCGACGCTGTTCGATCACCTCAACGATCGCGGTGTCTCGTGGAAGCTGTTCGAGAACGGCTTCAGCTTCATCAGGCTGTTCCGCAACTACACGTTTGATACCACCAACGTCGTGTGGTTCGACGACCCGGTGCGCGGCTTCGAAACAGCCGCACGCTCCGGCACGTTGCCACAAGTGACGATGATCGAACCCGACTACATCGACCTGCCACCAGGCAACGACGACCATCCACCGGCCGACATGGCGAACGGTCAGGAGTTCGTCAACCGGATCGTCCAGGCATTGATCGCCGGGCCGCAATGGGACAGGACCCTGCTCGTCATCACCTACGACGAACATGGCGGATTCTACGACCACCAGAAACCGCCCACCGACGCACCGCCCCTGCGCGGCGGGCGCACCACGCTCGGACCGCGAGTGCCGACATTCCTCGTCTCGCCATGGATCAAGCGTCAAGACGTGATCCACAGCCGCTTCGACCACACCAGCATCGGGGCGACCATCCTGCGCCGTTTCGCAGGACTGACACCGCCACCGAGCGTCAGCGCGCGGCTCGACGCAGCGCTCGACCTGCGCGAGGCGCTCACCCTGACCGCACCACGGCCACGCTCCGAGTTCGCCTCGATCGGCCTGCCGCAGCTCAGCGCCCGACAGTCGCTCGCACGACGCTCGCTCGACGCGAGGGGCAAGCCGATCGGCCAGCCGCAAGGCAACGACGACTTCCACTGGCTGCTGTCGGCGCTGCGGCTGATCGGCGGCGAGGCGCCGCGGTAACGTCCGCCAGATCTGGATGTCCTCGTTCCCGGAATCCAGGGAATCGTGACGCCCAGATCGTGTGTGCGACTCGGGGAGGAAATTCCCAGCGACGGATCGAGCGACGCTCTTACCCTCGTGGGGTGCTCCACGCCGGGGTCGTCGGCCGAGAGGCCGAGTTGGCCACTGCAACCTCGTTTCTCGACAGCATCGCCGAGCGCGCCCACGCTCTCGTCATCGAGGGCGATGCCGGTATCGGCAAGACCGCCGTGTACCGGGCGGTCGTCGACGACGCCGCAACCCGCGGCTACATCGTGCTGCGTTGCGCCGGCGAAGAGACCGAGGCACGCCTGTCGTTCATCGGCCTGACCGACCTCATCGGGGACGTCGTCGACGCATTCGCCGCGTCGCTGCCACCGGTGCAGCTCGAGGCGCTCGACCTGGCCTTGTCGCGCCGGCGAGGCGATGCCGGCAGCACACCCGACCCGATGGCGGCCGGCATAGCCCTCCGTTCGCTGCTTGCCAACGTCGCCGCCCACGCACCCGTGCTGATCGCGGTCGACGACGTCGGCTGGCTCGACGATTCCACGCTCAGTTCGCTGGCGTTCGTCGCCCGCCGGATCGAAGATCTGCCGATCGGGCTGCTCACGACGCTGCGGATGCCGGCCGAGGACTTCGATCCGCTGAGGCTCGACCGTGCGCTCGGGTCCGATCGATTCCATCGGATCAGCCTCGGTCCATTGCCGATCGACCCCGTCGTGCGGATCGTCGAGGGACGATTCGCGGGCCGGTTCGCGCAGCCGGTACTGCGCCGGATCGCCGCCGCATCTGGAGGCAACCCGCTGTTCGCCCTCGACATCGCCAGGTCGCTCGACCCATCGACGCCCCTCGAAGCGGGGGAGCCGCTTCCCGTTCCCGACAGCCTGCACGCCTTGGTCGCCAACCGCATAGCCTCGCTTTCCGAGCCGGCGCGGACGTCGTTGCTCGCCGCCGCAGCGTTGTTTCACCCGACGGCCGAGCTGGTCGAACAAGCGTCGTCCGAAGCGGGACTCGCCGAGGGGGAGGAGACGCAAGTCGTCCGCATCGAACGCGGCCGTGTCGTGTTCGCCCATCCGCTCTACGCGTCGGCCGTGTACCGCGGTGCAGCGACGAATCGACGGCGGGCGATGCATCGTCGGCTCGCCGAACTCGTCACCGACGGCGAGGAGCGGGCGAGGCACCGGGCGCTCGGTGCCACGGGGCCGGACGAAGCGATCGCCGCCGATCTCACCGAGGCCGCTCAGAGCGCTCGGGCGCGCGGGGCGTGGGACTCCGCCGCCGAACTGATGGAGCAGGCGCATCGCTTGACGCCCGAGGGTGATCACGCAGCCGTCGTGCCGCCGTGGCGTAGCGGCCACCGAGTATCACGTCCAGTCCGGCGACCTACGTCGGGCGAAGGCCCTCCTCGAAGGCTTCCTCGGCGATGTGCCGGCCGGCTACCTGCGGTCGGACGGGCTCCGGCTCCTCGGCGAGATCCTCTACAACAACGACAGCTACACCGACGCTGCTGCCGTGCTGGAGGAGGCGGCTCGCTCGACGGACGACCGATTCTTGAGCGCCAGGATCCAGCTCAGGTTGGCGTTCGTACATACCCAACTCGGTGACTACGTCGCGGCCCAGGCCAGCTCCCAGTCGGCGCTGGCCTGGGCCGACTCCTGCCGCCGTGACGAGCCGGGGCGGGCGGTGCTCGCCGAAGCCTTGGCGCTCGACGCAACGGTCCGATTCTGCGCAGGGCAGGGTGTTGATTGGAGCCAGGTCGAACGGGCGCTCGAATTCGAGGACCGCCAGCGGCTCACCCCGCTGCACCTACGGCCGAGCATTCTCGCCGGCCTGTTGCTGATGCACACGGGGAGCTATGCGGAGGCGCGCACACTGCTGGGCAGGTTCATCGCCGAGGCGATGGAGGGCCGCGGGGACGGAACCGACGGTCCCCACTTACTGGCGTGGGTGGCGTGGATGGAGGCGATGAACGGTGAGATCGAGCGCGCCACGACCTATCACGGCGAAGCGGCAAGAACCGCAGCGCCGCGGGACCAGCTGAACCGGGTCTGGGTGCACGTCCACGGCGTGCTGGTCAACGCGTTGCGCGGTGACCAGACGGCTGCGCGAGCGGACGCCGCGGTGGCGTTGGCTGCCGGTGAGGTGAGCCTGGATCGGTGGGTGCGCACTGCCCTGGCGATGCTCGAGCATTCGCTCGGTGACCCCGCCGCGGCGTGGGCCGCGGTCGAACCGATGGTCGATGCCACCGAGAACTTCGGCATCGGTGAGCCGGCCGGGTTCGGCTTCGTCCCGGAAGCGATCCTTGCGCTCGCTGCGCTCGGCGAGCTCGACCGGGCCGAGCGCTTGTTGTCGATCTGGGACAAGCGTGCCCGCCGGCTCGACCGGGCGTTGGCCCTGGCCATGGGCGGGCGCTGCCGCGCCGTGATCGCCGCCGCTCGTGGCGACTGGGCCGCGGCAGACGACGCCCTCGCCGACGCATTGGGCGAGCACAAGCGAGTGGACGCCCCGATCGAGCTCGGCCGCACGCTGCTCGTCGAGGGTCAACTGCGACGCAGGCAGCGGCAGAAGGCAGATGCCCGCGAGTCGCTGGAGGCTGCGCTCGGCATCTTCGAGCGGTGCGGAGCCGCTACTGTGGGCGCAGCGGGCGGGCGAGGAGCTCGATCGCGTCGGGACGCGTCGGCCCGCAGGCGAACTGAGCGCCACCCAAACGCGTGTCGCCGAGCTCGTCGCCGAGGGCAAGTCGAACCGCCAGGTCGCCGCCGAGCTGTTCATCAGCCCGAAGACGGTGGAGGCCAACCTCGCCGGCGTGTTCCGCGCCCTCGACGTACGAAACCGCGCCGAGCTTGCCGCCAAGTGGGCACGCCGGTTCGCGGTGGCGGCCGGGCCCGGTACCTGAGCCGAGCTGTGAAATCGAGGGAATCGCCCGATTGATCGGGCGCCGCGTTGCCGTCACCGTGGACCGGGATGCAGGAACACCGCGCAGCACGACGAGCATCGATCGCCGCCGTCACCATCGCCGCCGCCACCCTCACGTTGGTCGCCATGACCGCGGTGAACGGGGCGACCGCCGAGCAAACAAGCTGGCGCCCTGCGATCACGGTCAACTCCCTCCCTGACCTGCCCCCCGACGAGCCGCCCGACGTCCCACCGGAGCCCACCGATCCGGCGCCGACCAACCCGCCCACCACTGCGGTCCCCGACACCTCGGTCGCACCCACCACGACCGCCGTTCCGACCGGCACCGCTGACGATATCCGACGACCACCGCCGCCACGACCGGCGATCCGACGACGACGGGACCAGCGGCCTCGACCACGGCACCATCCACGTCGACGACGACGATGCCGCAGACGAACGGGTTGATCGTCACGCCGTCTGAGCTCGACTTCGGATCTGGTGAGATCGGCACAACGCGCCCTCGTCAATGTGACGCTGACGAACACTGGGACCGCACTGGCTGCCGGTCTCCAGGTCCGGCTCAGTGGCCCACCGTCGTTCGGTCTCAGCGAGCACAACTGCGGCGTCATTCATCTACCGAACGCAACGTGCACGGTTCCCCTTTTCTTCAGCCCAGCTACCACCGGTCGCGTGACGGGCGAGGCGACACTCACCGTCGGCAACGCAACCGCGACGGTGTCGCTCACCGGCGAAGGTGACGATCCGACAACCTCCACGTTGCCGCAGGCCCGACGATTCCGCATCGAGCCATCGGACGTGTCGTTCGGCGAGGTCCCACTTGGTTCCAGCGCTACGCAGACCGTCACTATCACCAACAACATCGATCAGCCGCAGACCTCGGTCCTCAAGTCCGTCTACGTGCCGAACGTGGAGGGGGCAACGGCAGCGTGGACCTACACGGAGACGTGTGGCAGCGCCACGCTCCAGCCTGATGAATCGTGCACCGTCACCTTCACGTTCACGCCTCACACCGAGGGCTCCCTGATTCAACTCGCCGCGCTGAACCTGATAGGGCCGTACACCACCGACAACTCGGTCACCCTGCGAGGCGTCGGCGGGACGCTACCCGCCACGACGACCACGACGACCGTATCGGTGCCGCCGGAACAGGCGCTGAGAGCCGACGTCTCGGCGGTCGACTTCGGCACTGGCCCGTACACCTCGAGAGTGACGCTGACGAACGTGGGTGCGACAGCATTGCCGGCGGACTTCACGGTTCAATTCAGCGGCCCACCGTCGTTCGGTCTTGCGTACAACGGGTGCACCGCGGGTTTGAGACGGAACAAGTCGTGCTTCGTCGACCTCTTCTTCAGTCCGGTCAACGCGGGACCGGCAACGGGCGAGGCTCGATTCTCGATGGGCGCCGCACGGCTGACAGTGTCGCTTGCCGGCGAAGGCGTCGACCCGGCGACCACAACAACGACGTCGCCGAACACGCGATTCATCATCGCTCCACGTGATCTCTCCTTCGGCGAGGTCACCGTCGGTGCCAGCAGGACGCGGACCGTGGCGATCACGAACAACACCACGGCCACCCTGAGCGGTTTCATCCTGTTGGTCATAGTGCCAACGGGGGAAGCGACAACGGCGACATG
This sequence comes from Ilumatobacteraceae bacterium, assembly GCA_963732335.1. GTDB lineage: Bacteria > Actinomycetota > Acidimicrobiia > Acidimicrobiales > Ilumatobacteraceae > Desertimonas. Next base: position 181,415 of record CAVSZO010000006.1, read on the forward strand.
GAACCACTACGACGAGTGCGCCAACGCGACGCTCGGGCCCGGCGACTCATGTCTCATCCTCGTGAGGTTCGCTCCCCGTGCCGAGGGTTCGGTGTTGACACAGCTTCACGTCGCATTCAAACAGGGGATCAGCGGGGGTGGTGAGTACTCCGTGCGGCTGCGGGCCGTTGGCGTGGCCTCACCCACCGCCAGCACGACGACACGGATGTCGCCACTACCACGACCACGGATGTCACGGGGACCTCAGCGGCCGACACGACCACGACCATGCCGTCCGACTCGACGTCGCCACCGGGGAACACCACCGGCACCGACGGGGAGGCACCGGCGACCACGGCAGCTGCTGGCGACCCGACAACCGGATCGGCGGGTGCCGGCGATTCGGCGACCTCCACGGCACCCGCACCGGTCGCGTCGGTGTCGATCACGAGCGCCGAGATCAACTGCGCCGGCACATTGCACGTCGCCTACGACACAACGGCCACACCACAGCCAGCCACCGACGCCAATCACTTGATCGTCGTCAACCCCGACGACGACCAGACCCACGATGTCATCGAGACCACCGGCAACGCTGCCAATGCCAGCCACAGCTACGACCACGACGGGGCCGACCCCGGCCGCGCCCACCGTGTGTTCGTCGTCGCCATGTTCGATCCGGGCAACCCGGACGGCCCGATCGCCATCGACCGCGCCGACGTGCAACCCGCCCCCGACTGTGAAGAGAGCGAATGAGACCCATCGAGGACCACGCGCCGGTGTCGGTGCGGCCAACTGGGCGTCGTTGGGCGATGCTCGCCGCAGCGATCGGCGTCGGCGTTGGGAGCATCGCCGGCGTCACGATCGTCGAGTCACTCCGCAGGCGCTGATCTGCACAGCGTCCGATGATCACCAATGCCACCGTCCTCGAGCCGACCGATCCTCCGACGACGCCGCCCTCGACGCCGCCGCCACTCCCCACTGTGCTGCCGACGGTGGTCTTCGACCCGGGAGACGATCCGTCACCGACGATCGGTCCACCGACGACCCTCGCAACGGACGAAACGTCGACAACGGTCAGCGCTGCGACGTCGACGACCACAGCCGAGGTGGACGGGTCGACCACGGCGCCGACGACAACCGTCACGGGGAGCGACGGGGCCACGCCCCCGGACGAGCCGACGATCGACGTCATCGAGCGCGTCGGTCTCGTGCGACGGTTTGATCCACGTCGAGTACGCGACCGCCGCCGAGCCCGAACCAAGTCCCGCGGCCGACCACGTCGTGGTGTTCCATCCGGTCAGCGATCCGACGGCGATCGAAGTCGCCCACGTCGCCGGCAACGCGCCGAACGGGACGTTCGTCCAGGAGCAACCGGGATCCGCCGGGGCGACGTATCGGCTCATCGTGGTCGCCCTGTTCGACCCTGCCAACGTCGACGGACTGTCGGCCATGGACCAGGCCGAGACCGTTCCCGCCCAAGGCTGTTGAGACGTCGCATCGCGACCTCTCAGTGGAAGTCTCGGCTGGCGTGCACGCTGGCGCCGGGGAGGGCGAGGCGTTCGAGGTGCTCGGCGACGACGTTGACCACCCCTTCGGAGCGCTCCAGGCGGCCGCGGATCGAGCATCGCCGGCGCTTCCTGGGCGACGCGGCGGAAGCGCGCCCAGCAGCCCTTGGACACGACGATGTTGACGAGCCCGGTCTCGTCCTCGAGGTTGAGGAACGTGATCCCCTGGGCGGTCATCGGCCGCTGGCGGTGGGTGACGACGCCGGCGACCTTGACGCGGCTGCCCGGCTCGGCGGTCTGCAGGGCGGTCGACGTGAGCACGCCGAGCTCGTCGAGCTGGCCACGGAGGAACTGGGTCGGATGGCCGTCGGGGGTGATCCCGGTCGACCACAGGTCGGCGACCGCCTCCTCGGCGGGATTCATCAGCGGGAGTTGCGGGGCGCTGGCGCCGGTGACGATGCCGGCGAGGCGGCCGGGCCGTGACTGGGCGACGGCGCCGGCAGCCCACAGCGCCCGGCGGCGGTCGAGCCCGAAGCTCTCCCCGAACACCCCGGCGGTGGCCATCGTCTCGAGGTGGCGCTGGGTCAGCTCCGGGACGCGGCGGGCGAGGTCCTCGGGATCGCGGTACGGCCCGTCCTCGGTGCGCCGTCGCTCGATCTCGGCAGCGAGCTCCTTGCCCACCCCGCGCAGCTCCTGCAACCCGATTCGGACGGCAAGCGCGCCGCCCACCGGTTCCAAGGTCGACGTTGCCAACGACTTGTTGAGGTCGGGGCTGCGGACCTCGACGCCGTGGCGGCGGGCGTCGCGGACCAGGCTGTGCGGGCTCCAGAACCCCATCGGCTGGGCGTTGAGCAGGGCCGCGCAGAACGCCGCCGGCTCGTGGAACTTGATCCACGACGAGGCGTACACGAGGTAGGCGAACGACACCGAGTGCGACTCGGGGAAGCCGTAGTTGGCGAACGCCTTCATCTTCGTGAAGATCTGGTCGGCGATGTCGCCGGTGATGCCGCGCTCGGCCATCCCTGCGTAGAGCCGCTCGCGCAACCGCTCCATCCGCGCCGCCGAGCGCTTCGAGCCCATCGCCTGGCGCAGCTCGTCGGACTCCGCCGGGGTGAACCCGGCGACGTCGATCGCCATCTGCATCAGCTGCTCCTGGAACAGCGGCACGCCGAGCGTCTTGCCGAGGCTGTTCTCGAGCAGCGGGTGGAGGTACGTCACCGGCTCCTGCCCGTTGCGACGGCGGATGTACGGGTGCACCGACCCGCCCTGGATCGGGCCGGGGCGGATCAGGGCGACCTCGACGACGAGGTCGTAGAAGCGGCGCGGCTTGAGCCGGGGCAGCGTGGCCATCTGCGCCCGCGACTCGATCTGGAACACGCCGACGGTGTCGGCGCGGCAGAGCATGGCGTAGACCTCATCCTCCTGGGGCAGCTTGGCGAGGTCGATGTCGTAGCCGCGGTGCTCGCGGACGAGGTCGACGGCGTAGTGCAGCGCCGACAGCATCCCGAGGCCGAGGAGGTCGAACTTGACGAGGCCGGCGGCGGCGCAGTCGTCCTTGTCCCACTGCAACACCGAGCGGTCGGCCATCCTCCCCCACTCCACCGGGCACACCTCGATCACCGGGCGGTCGCAGATCACCATCCCGCCGGAGTGGATCCCGAGGTGGCGGGGGGCGTCCTCGACCTGGGCGGCGAGGTCGAGCACCTGATCGGGGATCGCTCGCTCGCGTTCCTCCTCGTTCTGCGCCTTGGTGACCGCCACCGTGCCCCAGCCGTCGATCCGCTTCGCCCAGGCGTCCTGCTGGCCGGGGGCGTAGCCGAGCGCCTTGGCCATGTCGCGGATCGCCGAGCGGGCGCGGTAGGTGATGACGTTGGCGACCTGGGCGGTGTGGTGGCGACCGTGCTTGGCGTAGACGTACTGGATGACCTCCTCGCGGCGGTCGCTCTCGATGTCGATGTCGATGTCCGGCGGACCGTCGCGCTCGGGCGACAGGAAGCGCTCGAACAGCAGACCGAGCGACACGGCGTCGGCGGCGGTGACGCCGAGGGCGTAGCACACCGCCGAGTTCGCCGCCGAGCCACGACCCTGGCAGTAGATGTTCGAGCGGCGGCAGAACTCGACGAGGTCCCAGACGACGAGGAAGTAGCCGGCGAAGCCGAGCTGCTCGATGATGTCGAGCTCGCGGTCGATCGTCTGCCACGCCCTCGCGCGCAGCGAGAGATCCTCGTGGGCGGCGGGCCGCTCGCCGTAGCGGCGGCGCCCGCCCTCCTCGACGATGCGGCGCAGGTACGCCATCTCGCTCAATCCGTCGCGGACAGGGGAACGGTGGCAGCGACGGGGCGACGAGCTTGAGGTCGAACGCCGCAGCGCGGCCGATCTCGGCAGCCAGCTCGACGGCGCCCGGGTAGCGGGCGAAGCGGCGCTGCTGCTCCCACCCGGCGCGCAGATGGGCACCGGCCGCGGCGGGCAGCCACGGGTCGAGCTCGGCGAGGCTGCGGCGGGCGCGGACGGCGGCGAGGGCGGTGGCCAGACGGCGTTGCGCCGGCGTGGCGTAGTGGGCGTTGGTGGTGGCGACGCAACCGACGTTGCGCCTGACGGCGAGCTCGGCGAGGGCGTCGTTGCGGGCGGAGTCGAGCGGGTCGCCGTGGTCCCACAGCTCGACGAGGACGCGGTCGCGCCCGAACGCCTCGATCAGGCGATCGAGCTGGCGGGCTGCGGCGGCCGGTCCGTCGGCGACCAGGGCGGCGGGGACAGCGCCCTTGCGGCAGCCGGTGAGCGCCCAGGTGTGGCCGGCGACGACACCGGCCACGTCGGCGAGGGTGAACTGCGGTGCGCTCTTCTCGCCAGCGAGGTGACCGAGGCTGATCGCCTTGGCGAGCTTGGCGTAGCCGCTCGGCCCATCGGCGAGGAGGAGCAGGTGCTCACCGTGCGGATCCGGAGCCGTGGCGTCAGGAACCTGCCCCGTATCGACCTGGGTGAGCGTCTCCTCTTCGGTGCGAACAGCCGTCCTCAATCTGGGCGCCGATGCTCTTGCGAATCCGGACGTGGAGCCCAGATCGGGGACCGGCAGCGGTGTCGAGGAGCGTGAACTCGGTGCCGAAGATCGTCGGCATCCCCAGCTCGCGTGCCGCCTCGGCGAAGCGGACGATGCCGTAGAAGCCGTTGTGATCGGTGAGGGCGAGGGCCTCGAGACCGAGGCGCGCCGCCTCGGTGACCAGCTCCTCGGGGTGCGACGCCCCGTCGAGGAACGAGAAGTTGGAGTGGCAGTGCAGCTCGGCATAGGGCACCGAGCCGCTACCCGGACCACCGCGGTCGGATGCTGGCGCCTCGAACGGCTGGCGCTTGCGGCTCCACGCCGGGCCGTCGCCGCCGGCGTTCCACGACGGTGAGCCCGGAGCCCGCCCGTCCCTTCCCCGATGCCTGCGCCCGCGGGTCGCCGCGTTCCCATGGATCGGTGTCGCCCCCTCGATCGGAGAGGGCCGCCTCCAGCTCACTCCACGTCCAATCCGGGTTGTTGAACCCCACTCGCCCATTATCGAACGTTTGTTTGCATCTGGCAACTTCGGTTCAGTCGTCCGACGCCTTTTTCGCCCGAGCCCGCCGCTTGCCCTCGTGCATCGCCTGCACGCGGCTCACGGGGATGGCGTTGCCCTCGTCGACGAGCTCCTTGGTGAGTCGTTGCGGTTCCGGCATCAGCGCCGCCCACGGATCGCTGTCGCCAAGGTGGTCGAGAGCGGTGTGGATCGTGAAGTCGGATGGCTGGACGGCGTCGAGGTCGTCCCACCGCAGCGGGAACGACACCGGGACGCCGGGGCGGGCGCGCGGGCTGTACGGCGCGACGACGGTCGCCCCACCGACCCTGGTCGAGTCGACGAAGACCTTGCCGCCGCGATCGTCCTTGATGAACGCCGTCGTGGCGATCGTCGGGTCGAGCTGCTCGGTGCGTGTGGCGATCGCTCTCGTCGCCGCGGCTGCAGCGTCGATCGTCGTCTCCTCCGTGTCGATCGGCACGAACACGTGGAGGCCCTTCGCCCCGCTGGTCTTGACCGCACCTTCGAGGCCAACGTCCGCCAGTGCTTGGCGGACCAGTTTGGTGACGCGCACGACCGCGTCGAAGCCGGCCCCCTCCGGCGGATCGAGATCGAGAATGAGGTGGGTGACACGATCGAGGCGATCGGTTCGCACCAGCGCCGGGTGGTACTCGACGGCGCGCTGGTTGGCGAACCACAGCAGCGTCCGGCGGTCGTTGCACAACGCGTACGTCACGTCGCGCTTGGACGACTCGGCCCACAGCGTGATCGTCGGCACCCACTCCGGGGTGTACTTCGGCACGTTCTTCTGCATGAACGGCTGCTCGTCACGCTGCACGCGGATCACCGACAACGGCCGATCGGCCAGCGCCGGAATGATCCGATCAGCGACTCCGTAGAGATAGTCGACGAGCTCTCGCTTTGCCGCCCCGGCGTCGCCGAACAGCGGTTGATCGAGATTCGTCAACTTGACACCGTCGCGTGTTTCGGCCTCAGCGGATGCCATCTCCCGATCTTCGCGCCGGCGCTGCGGCGATCTACGCCGCGAAGCGAGCGGACAGCGAGCGGAGGATGCTGGTGAGGCTCGGCTCGGCGGTGGCGATCGCCTCCTGCCAGGCGAACCAGTGGACCTCCTGGCTCTCCCCCACGGGCGGCGCCGGATCCATCGCCCCGCCGTCGAACAGGTAGCGCAGGTCGAGGTGGGTGTGTCCGTCCGGGACGTCGTGGACGCTGACGTGGGCGAGCTCGGGCGTTCCGCCGAGGTACTCGACGTCCATGCCGGTCTCTTCGACGACCTCTCGCCGGGCGGCCTCCCACGGTGTCTCGCCGGGATCGAGGTGCCCGCCCGGCTGCAACCAGGTGCCGATCTTCAGGTGGCGCAGCAGCACGATGCCACGCTCGCCGACAACGAAGCCGGAGCCAGTGACATGAACCGGGTCGGCATGCCGATCGAACGGCTCGGGCAAGCGCCGGACCTCGGCGACGAATCGCTCGATGTCGCTGCGTTCCTGGTCGTCGACAGGCGCCAGCGCGGAGACGGCGGCGACAACCTCTGCACGCATGGCCGCGGTCTGACCGTCCGTGCGCACGAACCGGCACCGTACCGGGCGGGTCTGGGCGGTGCCCAGACAGCTCGTATCGTGCTGGGCATGTCCCCCGACGCCGATCCGACATCCGACACGCTCGTCGGGATCGAGTTTCCCGATGTCTTCCGCGCCCAGGAGTTCCTCACGGCATCGAGCCGACTGGCCGCCCGCCGGGACATCGAGCTGCGCGATGCCGTGCTCGTCATCAGCAACGCCGAGGGCCGCGTCATCGTGCGAGAAACCCGCGACCTGCAGACGTCGACGAGTGCGGCGTCCGGCGCGATCTGGGCAGGGCTGTTCGGCCTCATCCTCGGCGGACCGGTCGGGTGGATCGCTGGCACGGCCGTCGGCGCTGCCGGTGGGGCGATCACGGCGAAAGTCGTCGATCATGGCATCCCCGACGAATGGGTCGACTGGTTCCGCCAGGCGGTCCGTCCGGGGGCCGCGATCGTCGCCATACTCGTCGGCGACGCCCGGCGGGACGCCGTGTTCGAGGAGCTCAAGCGCTTCGAGGGAGCCCGTCTCGTCTACGCCAACGTGCCGCAGGAATGGCAGTCACGCATCCGCGACGCGCTCGGAGAGCCAGCGCTCGACGCCCCGGAGCCGGTGCCCGGCGACCCGCTCCCGCCGCCGGAGGCGGGGACCGCGGTCAGCGAACAGGACACCTGACGGTGAACGAACCGGACTCGCCGGAGTCAAGGATTGGTGAGCCCAGCGAGCAGAAATCTGCATCGACAGCTCACCAATAATCGGTCTTCAATCGGTGAGGTTGTCGATGCGGTCGCCGATCCAGTCGTAGAAGCTCTGCTGGACGATGAACTGGAACACGACCCATCCGACGAGGGCGATCACGAGGATCACCGAGGCGATCTTGAACGGGCGCATGAACTTCATCGAGTACTGGGTGATCAGCGGTTGGATATCACGCGCCGCGGCCCGAGCGCGAGCGGAGAAGATGTCGGCGGCTCGCTCGACCTCGCTGCGGGCGACCTTGCGGACCTCCGAGATGATCGCCTCGGTGTCGCGGCGCAGCGAGCCAGCCGCCTCGACTGCCTCTGGCAGCGCACCCGCCGTCGGTCGCGGCACCGTGGTGCGCGACGCAGTCGCCTGACCAGTCACCTCGTACGCCGTCGGGCGGACCCGATAGTGCTCGGTCCAGTCAGCTGCCGTCCCACCACCGCAGCCGCGTGCCGCCGCGCGGGTCGGGGTACCACCCGGCCTTCGGTGCGTCGGCCAGCTTCATCGTCGCTCACCGTCACTCGGTGGCGGCGCCTCGACGCGCTCGTTCCTGCTCGGGGATCGGCAACCCGCCTCTGGGCCGGACCTCGTCGGTCCCCTCCTCGCCTCGCGTCGCTTCGGCGAGGGCGGCGATCGTGCCGAGCAGACCGGAGAACTCCGCCGGGATCACCAGCTTCGTCGCCCGGCCGTCGCCGATCCGCTCGAGGGCGGCGAGGTACTCGACGGTGAGCACGTTCTTGTCGGTCTGCGCCTCCTTGATGCCGGTCAGCCTGGCGAGCGCGGCCGCTCCCTCGCCTTCGCCGGTGAGCTGGAGGCGGGTCTTCTCGGCGTTGGCCCGCAGGGTGATCGCCTGGGCGTCGCCCTCGGCGTCGAGGATCGCCGCCTGCCTGCGGCCCTCGGCGACGAGGATCAGCGACTGCTTCTCGCCGTCGGCGCGGGCGGTCGTCGCCTCCTGGAAGCCGCGTGCCTCGGTGACGGTCGCCCGGCGGTCGCGCTCGGCGCGCATCTGGGCGTGCATCGCCGACACGACCTCCGGCGGCGGGTCGATGCGCTGGATCTCGACACGCACGACCTGCACACCCCACTTGTCGGTGGCGTCGTCGAGCACTTCGCGCAGCTGCGTGTTGATCCGGTCACGCGACGTCAACGCCGTGTCCAGCTCGAGGTCGCCGATGAGGTTGCGCAGGTTGGTCTGGGCGAGCTTGGTGATCGCCGTGAAGAAGTCGGCGACGTTGTAGACCAGCCGCTGCGGGTCGGTGGCTTCGTAGTAGACGACGGCGTCGACCGAGACCACGACGTTGTCGGACGTGATCACCTCCTGCGGCGGGACGTCGACGACCTGCTCGCGCATGTCGACGAGCTGCATCGTCTCGATGAACGGCATGATCAGGTTGAAGCCGGGATCCTTGGTGGTCTTGTAGCGACCGAGTCGCTCGACCAACCCGCGCTGGAACGGCCGCACGATCTTGACGGCGTTGACCAGGAAGGCGATCAAGACCAGCGCAACGGCGGCAATGATGATGATTGCGATCACGTCGCGTCCTCTCTGTTGATGTCCTTGTTGGCGTCAGCCGGCCTGATCGGCTCGACGACAACGCGGGTCCCGACGACTGCGGCGATGCGAACCCGGGTGCCGACGGCAAGGTGCTGCGTCGTCCTTGCTGAGGGCGCCCCACAGCTCGCTGCCGACGACGACGCGCCCACGACGGCTCGTGTCGCCGGGTTCGATGTCCACGGTCACGACTCCGGTCTCGCCGACGAGGCGACCGGCGCCCACGCCGCCGGGCAGCTCGTTCTCATCGAGGAACCCACGCACCCATCGGTACATCAGGAAGAAGATGAGCGCCCCGCCGACGACGAACGTCGCCCACTGCACCTCGATGGGAACGTCGTAGAAGGCGAGGATGGCGGCGATGAAGGCAGACAAGGCGAACGGCAGGAGGACGAACGTGCCGCCGATGAACGTGAGCTCGACGAGGGCGAACACCACCGCCAAGCCGAGCCAGATCCACGGCCAAACGTTGAGGTCGATGCCGAGATCGAGGACCCCGTTGGCGAGCACAGCAGAAGATTACGTGGGCGCGGTCAGGCGTAGGACGCCAGGACCCGCCACTGCTGGCGTTCGACGACGACGAGATGAGCGGCGCCATCGGCGGTGACGACCTGGAAACGGGCGAGGCGGCGGTGGCGGGGCTCGTCCCACCAACGCTCGTCGAGCGGCCACGGGCCGGCCCACCCGATGATCGCCTGCGCCGGGCCGGTGCCGATCGTCAGCGTCGCAGGTGACGCACTCAACTCGCCGCGCCCGCCTACGACGACAGGACGACCGAGCTCGTCGGCGACGACGGCAGCGAGGCCGTCGCGCTCGCTCGCCTGCTCACCACCGACATCGAGGACGAGGGTCGGCGACGGTGCCGGTAGGGCACCGGGCCACGGCCCGGCCCGTGTTGCATCGAGTCGTGACTTCTGGGCACCGCCCAGACCCGTGGACTTCTGGGCACCGCCCAGACCCGGGGGACGCAAACGGGAAGCTGTGTCGTCGGCGTCGGTGAGGTCGGCGGTGGTCGCCGGCACCCAGCGATAGCGGTCACCGGGAAGACGTCCGCCATGCCATGCCGGGACGCGCACGGACTCCTCGCCGGCGAGACCGGCGAGGCGGGCGATGGTCCGCACCGCACGCTCGTCGGCCGCCGACAGGCCGCCCCACAGTCGCAGTTGGTCGCCGCCGTCGTGGCGCACCTCATCGGCGTCGAGACGCAACAGCACGACGCCGGCAGACAACGCTCCCGGCTGCGCCATCCAGCCATCGAGTTGCCAGCGAACCCGCTCGACCATCGCCCCGGCCGACAAACCCCGCGCCCGGAACCACACCCGCTCACTGCGCTCGCCGTGATCGCTCTCGGCGGTGACGACGAGGCGTGTGCACACCAACCCGCTCAGGGCCAGCTCGGCGGTGAGCTCGTCGGCGAGTTGCTTGCCGACGAAGACGAGCGGCTGCAGCTGCTCGACCGGTTCGTCGAAGACCCGCTCGGCACGTCGCTGCTGTGGCGGCTCGGTGGCCGTCGACGGGCGATCGTCATCGCCGGACGCCAAACGGTGAGCGAGTTCACCGGGAGGCCCGAAGCGGTCGGCGATGTCGACTCTGGGCAGTTCGGCGACGGCACCCAGCGTCGAGAGTCCGAGGCGGGCGAACAGGCTGACCAGTTCGGCATCGACCTCGCCGGTCTCCTGCAACCAGGCGACGGGTTGCGGGGCGAGGAATGCTGCGGAAGCCCTCGGGGTGATCACCATCGTGCGTGTCGGTGTGGTCACGGCGAGCCGGGCAGCGACCGCCGAGGCGAAGCGACCGTCGGCGATGCCGATGCCCAACCCGGTGAGGCGATCATTGCGTTCCTGGGCCACGCAGGCCGGCCGACCGCCAAGCGCCAGGCCGATCGTGGTGACGATGCGTTCGCTGAGGCGCTCGTCGCCACCGTAGTAACGCGACGGCCCGCGGGCTTCGACGCACAGCCATCCCGGCTCGACGATCTCCAGTCGCGGGGTCAGCTCGTTGACAGCGCGCACCACGGGGTCGAATTGGCGGGCGTCGCGATCGGGGTCGTGGTCGAGGAGCACCGCTTCGGGACAACGCTGCTGAGCGACGCGGCGTCGCTGTCCGACGGCGACACCGACGGCACCGGCGGCTGGCGAGCAAGCGACGACGCGGTTGGCCTCGAGCACGATGGCTGGACGACCGACTCGTGTACTGCCCGTCGTCTCGGCAGCGACGACTGGCCAGTGCGCCCACCACACCGTGAGCATGCGCGAACGGTCGGCCCTGGACATGTCACCCGGCGTGCTGGTGAGTGAGCGGAACGACCTCGGTCACCGTCTCGGCAACAGTGACCGTGCCGTCTCCACCGGGGAGCCACAACGACATCCGCCGCGGGCGAGGGATGCGTCGCCCCGACGACGAGACGGCGACGCGGCGGCCGCGCAGGTACCCCGATCCGGCGGCGACGCCCTCCCAGTGCGGGTCGCTGGCATGCAGCTCGACGTCGACGGAGAACGGACCAGGCGAGCCGAGCGTGATCAACACCGCCTCGCGAGCTTGCATGCGGGCCTGGACGCGCCGGGCAAGGACAGCGTTGAGACGTTGCGGCACCTTGGTGATGACGACCTCGAACCCGTCGAACGTGGCGGCGACGAGCTCCGCCCATTGTTCGCCCACCGCCCGCTGCGTTCCGAGATCAACGCTGACGACACGTTCCAGCGGGATGCCGAACTCCTCCGCCGCCTCCAGCCCGAACGTCGGAACGCCGACGATGGCGAGCCACGACCCCGATGCCGTGGCGGTGACCGCCAGCGACACGGCGAGGGACATCGCCGCCACTCCCCCGCATGCCACCGCCTTGCCCCGGGCGAGCCCGCCGTCGGGCAGCAGCGAGACCAGCGGGTCGACAACCGGCAGCATCCGGCTACGGCTCAGCGCTGCAGTCGCCAACGGCTCGGTGAGTTGCTCCACTGGGGCTGTGCGCAGGGACGACGCCGACGTCATCCTCGCATCCTACCGAACGGGTGTTCGCAGCTCAACGGCTGCGTCGTCATCCTCGCGAACGACAAGTCGTTCCGCCCCGTGACCGATGCGAGCGACGCCAATGGCTTCGTACCGTCGACCGTCGTGGGAACACCGTTCGACCGCCGAACCTTCATCGTCACCGCTGCGGCTGCTGCAACACGACGGACACGCTCGAGTTCGTGGCCGAGGTCGCCGAAGCCGCCGAGGGGCTGCGGACCGAGCATCCCGGCGTCGGCCTCTCGGTGGGCGTCGAGCTGACGATCTTCATGGCCGGCCTGGTCCCCGGCAACGACTGGTCCGAGCGCGGCGAGGCACTGGGGACGACGGAACCGACCTTGTGGAACGCCGGACTCAACGCGTTTCTCGCCGACGCGGTTCGCACGACTCGGCCGATCTTCGGCGGCGACATCACGTACTCGTCTGGCCCGTGGGAGGATGTTGATTGGTCGGACTTCGACATCGTCGGCGTGGACATGTATCGAGACAAGTGGAACGCGGCGACGTTCGTCGAGGATGTCAAGGCTTGCTACGCAGCCGACCACGAGCGCGCCTACCGGTGGACCGGGCACTTCGAGCCCAAGAGGGCGTTCCACACCGTCGCCGGACATTTCGGCAGGTGAACGTCCGCAAACGGGCGGTCGCTGACTCGCTAGTCGTCCAGGCTGCCCATGGTCAGGTTGACGGTGGTTCCGGTCATTCCGCTCGCCTTGTCGGAAGCGATGAAGACCGCCGTGTTTGCCATCTCCTCGAGCGTCATCAGCCGTCGCGGATGGGTCTTGCTCGCGAGCATCTCTTGGAACTGTTCCCAGGTCATCCCCGTGGCCTCGGCGCGAGGCTCGAAGGCTTCCTTGATCGTAGGTGTCTCTGGCATGGCGTTTGGTCGCAGACCGACCACGCGTATGCCGTGAGGTGCGAGCTCGGCGGATAGACCTCGAGTGAGCGCCTCCTTGAGCGCCTGGGCCGGACCGTAGCCTCCCACGAGCGGAATGCCCGTCCGCGAGTGGAGCGCGGTGACGGTCATGATCACCCCCGACCTGTTCGGCGATCATCCGCCGGGCCGCCAGGCGTGCGGTCAGGAAGTACGACGTCGCGTGCGTCGTGATCGGCAGCGAGAACTGCTCGACATCCAGCTCGGTCAGCGGGACACCGAGAAGCTTGGCATCGGGGATTCCGATCGCGTTGAACGAGATGTCGACGCGGCCCGCTTGGTCGATGACGGACTGCAGATGGGCGTCCACCGCCTGCTCGTCGAGGGCGTCGACCTCCGCCGCTTCGGCGGATCCGCCGGCGGAAACGATTTCCTTGGCGACAACTTCGACGGGTGCCAGATTGCGCCCGGTGAGAAAGACGTTGGCCCCCTCGGACGCAAAGGCGCGTGCGACCGCACCGCCGATCCCGCCTCCCGCTCCGTAGATCACCGCAACCTTGTCGTTCAGCATCATCTCTGTTCTCCTTTGCGTTCCGGGTGCGCACACCCTTGGGCCGTCGATGAGGTAGATCCCACGCCGACGAGAAAGTGGGCGCGCACGGCTCCGCCCAGTTCGCGCCTCGGCCGGGATCGATACTTGAGGTGGACACGGAGAGCGAAAGGCGTGAGGCGACGGTGGAGTGGTGACAGCCGAGCTGATCTCGAGGGCGCAGGCCGGGGACGGCGACGCATTCCGTGAGCTGACCGAGCCGTATCGCCGGGAGCTGCAAGTGCACTGCTACCGGATGCTCGGATCCTTCCAGGACGCCGAGGACGCCCTGCAGGACACGATGCTCGACGCCTGGCACGGCCTCGGCAGGTTCGAGGGACGCGCCTCGCTGCGCACCTGGCTCTACCGGATCGCCACCAACCGGTGTCTCAAGGCGCGTCGCTCGGCCAGCCGACGCCCGGCCAAGGAGTGGGACGTGGCTGAATATGAACCGCCCGAGCCGACCCGGCTCGGCGAAGTCGTGTGGCTCGAGCCATACCCCGATGTCCTCCTCGAGGGTGCGAATGACGTGCCACTCGGCCCGGAAGCCCGCTACGAGCAGAGCGAGTCCATCTCCCTGGCCTTCGTGGCCGCCCTGCAGCTCCTGCCGCCCCGCCAGCTCGCCGTGCTTGTCTTGCGCGACGTCCTCGGATTCCACGCCAACGAGGTCGCCGAGATGCTCGACTCGACCGTCGAATCGGTCAACAGCGCCCTCAAGCGGGCCCGCGCCAGCCTGCAGCGCAGACGGCCGCCGGCCGGCGACCGACAACCGCCTCCCCCGCCTCCGACTCACCCGCCGAGGATGCGATCGTGGCGAACTTCGTCCGCGCCTACCAGTCCGCCGATCTCGACGCGCTGGTCGCCCTGCTGACCGATGACGTCTTCATGTCGATGCCACCGATGCCCTTCGAGTACGAGGGTCGAGACGCTCGTGGCCCGCTTCTGCGCCAACCTCTTCGGCTCGGGCCGGAGGTTCGACCTCGTGCCGACGCGAGCCAACGGTCAGCCGGCGTTCGGGGCCTACCTGCGCGCCCCAACCGGCATCCGCCACGGGACCGGCCTGATCGTCCTCACCCTCACCGGCGACCGCATCTGCGCCATGACCCACTTCGACAAGAGCGTGCTCCCATCATTCGGGCTTCCGCGATCCCTCCCGAGCCGATAGGCCGAGTGCGCTCTGCGTCGCCCTCTCTTTCACGCAGACTGCTAGATGATCGCCGCCACGGCGGAGGCGAGCTGGCTCAGGTTGCGCACCTCGAACACGCCGTCGCACAACTCCCGATACTCCGCCAGCGCCGAGTCCGGATCGTCCCACTCGCCGGCCGGCTCGGGATTGAACCAGTACAACCGCCGGCACCGGTGGCGGATCACGCGCAGGCTCTCGACACCGGAGCCACGGAGATTGGTGCGCGCGTCGCCGGTGATGAGCACCGTCGTTCCCGCACCGATGGCGCCGTCGTAGCGCTCGACGAACGCGCCGAGCGCCCGGCCGTAGTCGCTGTGCCCGTCGCCGGCGATCACCCCGGGAACGGTCACGAGCAGCCGCGGATCGAGATCGACCTCCGCCTCCTCGAGCACTCGCGTCACCTCGGCCACCCCGTCGACGAACACGAACGCCCGCAGGCCGGCGAGCTCAGCCCGCATCGCGTGCAGCAACATGAGCGTGAAGTGGGCGAACTCGGCGACGGAGCCCGACATGTCGCACAGCATGACGAGCTGCGGTTTGGTGCGCCGCGCCCGGCGCCAGGCCGGATCGAGCGGGATGCCCCCGGCGTCGAGCGACCGGCGCATCGTCCGGCGCACGTCGAGGCTGCCGTGACGATGACGGCGACGCTGCCGGCCGACGCGGCTGGCCAGCTTGCGGGCGAGCGGCCGCACGGAGGCGCGCAGGGCACTGAGCTCTGTCGTCGACGCGGTGAACACGTCGATGTCCTCCACCCGCCGGGGCAACGCAACGGTCTGAGCGTTGGCCGTCGGTGTGCAGGGCGAGCTGGCCGCGAACCGCAGCAGCGAGCAACCGACGCAATCGGTCGATCCGTTGCCTGACCTCGTCACGGAGCTGGCGCAACTCGAACTCGGAGACGTTGGGATGCTCGCTGCGCTCGCTGGCCATCACGGCGATCAGCAGGTTGGACAAGTCGAGGGCACGCATCACCCGGTAGAGGAAGTAGCGCTCGGTGCCCAGCTGCGCCTCGATCCCCGAGTACCGGGCCACGGCTTCCTCGGCGAGGTACATGAGCGCCTCGTCGTCGCCGTGGCGGACGGCGTCGACGAGAGCCCGCGGGACCGCCCCCGCCGCGCCAAACGATGTCGGTGCGATCGCTTTGCCCGCATCGCCGCCAGCGATCTCGTCGCCGAGGTGCGGGCGCTGCAACGCAATCGGCGGCGCCGGTGGGAAGTGGCGGTCGAACATCAACTCGAAGACGCTGACGTCCTCGGCGCGCTTGACGAGGGTTGCCTGCAACGCCGCCCGTACGAGTGGGCGTTCGCCGACGCCGACGTGGGCAAGCGCCCGAATGCCATCGATCGCCTCGGCGCTCGACGCGTCGATCCCGGCGGCGCGTAAGTCACGGGTCAGTCCGATGACGGCGTCGAGCATCGGCGAAGTAGTCACGTCAGGTGTGAATTATTCACACCTGACGTGACCCGCTCGCGACCACGGAGAGTGAAGGTTGTAACATCAAGCATTACGTCAGACGGCGTGGGGGGCACAGTGGAGTACACGACGATCTTCGGTTCGCTGGAGAACTATCGCAAGGGGACGGTCGAGATCATCGACGATGACCCCAAGCACTACGCCTTCTCCAACGTGTTCGAGGTCGCTGGGATGTCGGCGCCGTACGAGAAGGTCGCCGTCGGCAAGAACCAGCAGTACGTCCTCGAGGCGATCCGCGCCGAGGGCACGTCGGGGTGGCGTACTTGTGACCACGACGAGGCGGTGCTGTGCATGGACGGCGACGTCACCGTGCGCCTCGTCAAGCTCGCTACGCCGCTTGCGCCCGCCGGCAAGGAGGGATCGATCGCCATCGACGGCGAGCCGGTCGGCGAGGAGATGGGCTACGTGCGCATCCGTCGCGGCCATATGGCGCTTGCTGCCGGGCGGATCGGCCTATCGCTTCGAGGCCGAGAACCCCTCCGTGCTCCTCCAGCAGACCTGCGTCGGCGACGACACGATCGAGCGCTGGGCGGAGATCTGCCTGTCCTGAAAGGTCCTGAAAGGTTGATGCAATGACTGATCTGGTCGAACCGACGGTGCAAGCGTCCGAGCCGGATGTCTTCGGCTACCGCCAGTTCACCCTCGGCGGTTTCATGTTCCGGCGCGACGAGTACTTCGCTCACATCTCTTGGCCGACCGGCAGCCATGTGCTGAGCATCGACGGCTTCTTGCGCGCCCTTCAGCGCGATTGCGCCTGGGACTTCTTCTACGGCACCGTCAACTTCGACGATGTCATCGGCACGGTCAACCACTACGGCACCGTCGATCTGTTCGCCGGTCGCTACAACGACAGCTACCGCAAGGCCGAGCTCGACCACA
The DNA here is from genome assembly GCA_963732335.1 of Ilumatobacteraceae bacterium. Taxonomy (GTDB): domain Bacteria; phylum Actinomycetota; class Acidimicrobiia; order Acidimicrobiales; family Ilumatobacteraceae; genus Desertimonas. Next base: position 198,306 of record CAVSZO010000006.1, read on the forward strand.
CCGAGAACTTCCCGACTCCGGACATCCGCGAGACGTTCCGGGCGATGCTCGACGACTGGACGAACACCACGTTCGATCCGTTCGCCAGCCCGGAGGAGACCGAGGGGCCGTGGGGGCTCAAGAACGGCAACAACACGGCGGCGGTGACGCGGCGCCGGGTATCGGCAAGACGGATGGTCGGCGTTGCGGGCGACGAGCCGATCCGCACCGATGCAACCCATCCGGTCAACCGGATGTTTGCCGACGTGTCCCAGGACGAGCCCGAAGTGCACGCCAACCCGGGGTTCGAGGACGAAGTCGCCGGGTTCAGCTTGTACGCCTATCTGTCGCGCTCGGACGTGACGTGGAACCCGAGCGTCACCAGCGTGTGCAAGGACAGCCTGTTCTGCCCGACGACGGAGGAGTACATCCTCCCGATCATCCACGGCAACGACCGCGTCGAGTGGTTCGTCCAGCTCTCCGACGAGATCCGCTGGAGTGTCGACGATCGCGACACCGGTGCGCCGCGCGCCAAGGTGATCATGCGCGCCGGAGACGTGGCGGCGATGCCGGCCGACATCCGCCACCGCGGCTTCAGCCCGAAGCGCTCGATGCTGTTGGTGTGGGAGAACGCCTCGCCGGATCTCCCCGAGCTGATCGCCACCGGCAAAGCCCCGCAATATCCCGTCGATTTCTGAGGACGACGTGATGCTCGCCACCAAGCTGTTCATCGGCAACGAGTTCGTCGACGGGGTCGACGGGGCGACGGTCGAGGTCATCGATCCGCACGACTGCTCGGTGATCGCCGAGGTTGCCGAGGCCCGTGCTGCCGACGTCGATCGGGCGGTGGACGCTGCCCGCGACGCCTTTCCCGCCTGGCGTGCGGTGGCCGCCGCCGAGCGGGGCCGCCTGCTCCTTCGCCTGGCCGACGCCATCGAGGCCAACGCCGACGAGCTCGCCACACTGGAGAGCCGCAACACCGGCCATCCGATCCGCGATTCCCGCGGCCTCGACGTCCCACGCACCGCCGGCTGCTTCCGCTATTTCGGGGGGATCGCCGACAAGGTGCAAGGGGACGTCATCCCCGTCGACCCGGGGTTCCTCAACTACGTGACCCGTGAACCGCTCGGCGTCGTCGGGGCGATCGTGCCGTGGAACTTCCCGCTGATGTTCTGCTCGTGGAAGCTTGGGCCGGCCCTCGCCGCCGGCAACACGGCGGTGATGAAGCCCAGCGAGATCACCCCGTTGAGCGCCTTGCGTCTCGCCGAGTTGATCGTCGATGTCGGTTTCCCACCCGGCGTCGTCAACATCGTGCCTGGTTACGGCCACTCCGCAGGCGAGGCGATCGCCACCCATCACGGGATCGCCAAGGTCGCCTTCACCGGCTCGACCGCCGTCGGGCGGCGCATCGTCGAGTACTCGGCAAGCAACCTCAAGCGGGTCCAGCTCGAGCTCGGCGGCAAGGGCGCCAACATCGTGTTCGCCGACGCCGACCTCGCCGCCGCCGTCAACGGAGCCGCATTCGCCATCTTCCACAATCAGGGCCAGGCGTGCATCGCCGGCAGCCGGCTGATCCTCCACGAGGCGATCGCCGACGAGTTCCTCGACCGCTTCGTCGCCCTGGCCCGTTCGATCCGCCTCGGCAACCCGCTCGACCCGGACACCGAGATGGGACCGTTGACGTCGCCACTCCATCGCGACCGCGTCCTCTCCTACGTCAAGGTCGCCCTCGACGAGGGCGCCGAGATCCTCACCGGTGGCCGCCCGCCCACGACCCTGCGCTCGCCAAGGGGTGCTACATCGAACCGACCGTTGTGCGCGCCGCGAGCGCCACCGACCGCGTCTGCACCGAGGAAGTGTTCGGCCCGTTCGCCACCGTGCTCACCTTCGCCACCGACGAGGAGGCGGTCGCCATCGCCAACGGCGTCGACTACGGCCTCGGTGGTGGCCTGTGGACCAATGACCTCGGCCGCGCCCACCGTGTCGCCGGCCAACTCCGCACCGGGATGGTGTGGGTCAACTCGTACAAGCGGGTGAGCCCGGCCTCGCCGTTCGGTGGCACCGGGCTATCCGGCTACGGACGGGAGATGGGCTTCGAGGCGATGCACGAGTACACGGAATCGAAATCGGTGTGGATCAACGTCAACGCCCAACTCCCCGCCTGGTACCAGAGGTAGTAACCAATGGCTCTCACCACGCAGACGATGACCGACGAACAGCGCAAGAGCGTCGCCCTCGAGTACCTCAAGGCGTTCGACAACGGTGGCGTCACCTCCAGTGGCGGCAGCATCCTCGACTTGTTCGCCAACGACGCCCAGGTGTACTTCCCGAAGTGGGGTCTGGCCACCGGCAAGGACGAGATCGGCCAGATGTTCGGCGACGTCGGCGGGACGCTCAAGTCGATCGTCCACGACTACTCGCACTTCAACTGGATTCTCACCGGTACGGACACGTTTGCGTGCGAAGGTACGAGCCATGGCGAGCACCGGGATGGTCCGTGGCGGGCCGGAAACCCGGAGTGGGCGGCCGGTCGGTGGTGCGACGTGTTCGAGGTGCGCGACTGGCTGATCCAGCGCTGCTTCATCTACCTCGACCCGGACTACGCCGCCAAGGACCGCGATCGCTACCCCTGGCTCGAACAGACGTGACGACCTGCACGGGCGCAAGCGAGTGAGCGCCAGCGAACGAGCGACCAACGACGGCCTGCGTGGCCGGGGAACGCAGAGTTTCGAGTACACCTCGCATCCCAGCCGGGTCGTGTTCGGGCCTGGCCGGGTCGGCGAGGTCGCCGCCGAGGTCGATCTCCTCGGAGCCAGCCGGGTGTTCCTGATCGCCGACGGCCAGGCCAAGGACCTCGCCGACGAGACCGCCGACTGGCTCGGATCGAGGGTCGCCGGCCGCTGGCACGACGTGATCCAGCATGTTCCGGTCGAGCTGGCCGAGCGGGCGCGTGCCGCCGTGACCGAGTCCGGAGCCGACTCGGTCGTTTGTCTCGGCGGTGGCTCGTCCACCGGGTTGGCCAAGGCGATCGCCCTCAGCCACGAGATCCCGATCCTGGCCGTGCCGACGACGTACGCCGGCAGCGAGATGACCACCATCTACGGGCTCACCGGCGGCCGGCACAAGCAGACCGGCACATCACCTGTCGTGCTCCCGAGAGTCGTCGTCTACGACCCCGTGCTGACGATCGGCCTGCCCCCGAACGTCACCGGTCCGAGCGCCTTCAACGCCCTCGCCCACTCGGTCGAGGCGCTCTACGCCACCGGCCGCAACCCCGTCACGTCGGCGCTTGCACTCGAGGGTGTACGGGCGATTTCCCGCTCGCTCCCGACGGTGATGGCCGACGGCGCCGACCTCGACGGCCGCAGCGACCTGCTCTACGGGGCATATCTTTCGGGCATCGCCCTCGGGACGACGAGCGCCGGGCTGCATCACAAGCTGTGCCACGTCCTCGGAGGCACGTTCAACCTCGTCCACGCCGACGCCCACGCGGCCGTGCTCCCCCACGCCGTCGCCTTCAACGCTCCGAGCCCTGCCTGACGAGATGGCCCGCTTGGCTGACGCCCTCGGCGTGCCCGGCGGTGATCCGGCAGGCGCTCTGTGGGATCTGGCCACGGCGAGCTCAGTGACCACCAACCTGGCGGCGCTCGGGCTCACGGCCGACGACCTCCCCGAAGCGGCGCAGCGCGCCGCTGGCGAGATCACCACCAATCCTGTACCGGTCGACGCCGACGCGCTGCTCGGTCTTCTCCAGCGGGCGTTCGCCGGCGACCGGCCAACTCCCGCCGGCTGAGTCCAAGCCCCGACCATCCGAGTGTTACCGGCTATCGGAGTGTTTCCGGCCACCCTGTCGCGCGCGTAGCACTCGGATGGCCGCAAACACTCGGATGGGACGACGGTCAGCCGCCGGACTTCGCCTTCCAGCGTTCCCGGGCTGCCCGGGCGCGTTCGAGCAGGTGTGCCGGAACGCGCTGGGCGGCCGCTGAGACGGCACTTCCCTGGTCGCCACCGGCGACCTCTCCCCACCACCTCCCGACGGCTGCTCCTCCGGAGCGACGAGGTCCTCGAACGCCGGCGGCTGCATCCCCGGCTGCCAGTAGCGGTACAGCGTGCGGACGACGTCCGTGAGCGGAGTCGGGTCGCCGCCACGGGAGAGCTCCACGGTCACGATGTTGGAGTAGACGTGCACGCTGTCGACCTGGCCGGTCTCGAACAGGCGGCGGGCGAGCACGTCGGCGGGCCGGTCTCCGGCAGTCTCGTCAGGCGACGAGTAGTGCTCGTGACCCATCCCGGTCAGCGACCGATTGAGCTCGAAGCGAAGTTGGCCGCGGGTCGACGACGGTCGTTCGGTGACGGCAACCGGCTGACCCATTGCGCCCGACCCTACATTGGACGATGTACGCCACCTACGGTTGCAGAGAATGACCGAACCCACACTCGACGAGTTCACCGCCGCCGCACGTGCGTTCCTCGACGCCACCGCCAGGCCCAAGGACGCCGACCGCAAGTTCGTGTGGGGCGAGGGCTCCGACAACGTGGCGATGTTCGAGGAACGGACCCGCGAGGAAGAGGACGCCGTGATTGCCGCGGCCCGGGCGTTCCGGCAGGCGCGCTTCGACGCCGGGTTCGGATGGATCACCGGCCCCCCGGAGTACGGCGGTGGCGGACTCGGCAAGCCGTACCAGGCCGCCTACGACGCCGTCGAGAGTCGCTACGAGGTGCCCAATCAGGGTCCGTACCTGATCGGCCTGGGGATGATCGCCCCGACGATCCTCGCCCACGCCACCGAGGTGGCCAGACAGCGCTACCTGCGGGCGCTGTGGCGTGGCGACATCATCGCCTGCCAGTTGTTCTCCGAACCAGGAGTGGGCAGCGATCTCGCCAGCGTGCAGACCCGTGCCGAGCGCGACGGCGACGAATGGCTGATCACCGGGCAGAAGGTGTGGACGTCGGGAGCGCAATACTCCGACATCGGCGAGATCATCGCCCGCACCGATGCCGACCAGCCCAAGCACAAGGGGCTCACCGGGTTCATCGTCGACATGAGGGCACCGGGCGTGGAGATCCGTCCACTGCGCCAGATGACCGGCGGAGCGACGTTCAACGAGGTGTTCTTCAACGAGGTTCGGGTCCCCGACGACCACCGCCTCGGCGACGTCAACGGCGGCTGGACGGTCGCCCTGACGACCTTGATGAACGAGCGAGCGGCGATCGGCGCGGGTGGCATGACCGGCGCCAGCGGCGGGACGATGACGCGACTGATCGAGATGGTCCGCTACTTCGGCGTGTCCCAGGATCCCCTCGTCCGCCAGCACCTCGCCGAGCTGATCATCAGGGCCCGCGTTGCCGGCTACACCAACCAGCGGGCCCTCGCCAAGATCAACGTCGGCCAGCTGCCCGGTCCGGAGCTCAGCATCGCCAAGCTGACGGCGACCCAACTGCTGCAGCGCGTCGGAGACTTCGTTGCCCACGTGCTCGGCCCCAAGCTGACTGCCGACAGCGGCGAATGGGGCACCTACGCCTGGGGCCAGGTCGTCCTCGGAACTCCGGGCATGCGTGTTGCCGGCGGCACCGACGAAGTGATGCGCAACATCATCGGCGAGCGCGTCCTCGGGCTGCCCAAGGAGCCAGGCATCGACTCGAAGACTCCGTTCCGGGAGCTGAAGGTCGGCACCCAGACGAGCTCGTAGCGGACCGTCATGATGGCATCAACTCGGGAGGGGCCGGTGGAAGCTCGTCGATCGCTGCGAGGAGATGTCGTGACCAGACCTCACCGAGCTCGGTCAGGTACGGCGATTCGGCGTCGATGCGGACTTCGCTGACCTCCAGCGATCCGTTGCCGTACACGGCGGCGTCGTACGGCGGGCCGACCGAGAGGTTGGCCCGAGCCGTGGAGATCATCGAGCTGAGCGAGATCTTCGCCGCCGTGGGGAGGTCGACGTGGGCACGCACGGCGAGCTCGAGCAGGAACTTGCCGTACTTGGCCTCTCCGATCTGCAGGAAGGGAACCTCGTCGGAGGCACGGATGTAGTTGCCCTCCGGATAGACGAGGAAGATCTCTGGTCGCTCACCGGCGATCTGCCCGCCGAGGATGAACGTCGCCGTTGCCGCACTGCCGAGGGCGGCCTCGTGCGTCGCGGCGACCTCACGGCTCAACCGGCCGAGGTACTGCGCCGCCTCGAAGAGGTAGCCGACCGTGAGCAGGCTCTCGCCGCTTCCGGCGAGATCACGGTGGATGTGGTCGAGCACCTCGTGAGTGGTCGCCAGGCTGCCGGCCGACTGGACGACGAAGAGCCGGTCCTCGGCCGGCTTCAACACGTGCAGCTTGCGAAACGTGCTGACGTTGTCGACACCGGCGTTGGTGCGCGTGTCGGACAGAAAGAACAGGCCTTCGTCGAGCCGCAGGGCGAGGCAATACGTCATGTGGTCAGCTTCGCGGGACCAACTGCATGACGCCAACGGGACCGCTCGTGGCGATTTCGTCGTGCCTCCACGGAACGGTGGATCGTCGTCACCGGACCCCCTGTTGTGCTAGGACTCATCGGTCCGAACGGATCGGACCAACGAAAGGGGATCAAGGTGCTGGCGTACGACTACCCATTGCTGGGGATGTTCTGGACCTTCCTGTGGTTCTTCTTGTGGATCGCGTGGATCGTCGTGCTCTTCCGCGTCATCTTCGACATCTTCCGCAGCAAGGACATGGGTGGCTTCGCGAAGGCGTTGTGGGTGATCTTCGTGATCTTCCTCCCGTTCCTCGGGGTCTTCGTGTACCTCATCGCCCGCGGCCACTCGATGACCGAGCGCGACCTCCAGGAGGCCCAGGCCCGGGAGCAGGCGTTCCAGGCGTACGTGCAGCAAGCGGCTGGCTCCGGCGGCGGATCGGCCGACGAGCTGACCAAGCTGGCCGGCTTGCGCGACCAGGGCGTGATCACCGAGGACGAGTTCCAGGCGCAGAAGGCCAGGCTGCTCGCCTGAGCCACGACGTCGCAGCTACCCGCTGCCGCCCTCCACCGTTGATCGAGGGCGGGCGGTCAGTAGGTCGCGTACTTCGGCGCCGTTACACCGCCCAGCAGGACGGAGGCGAGGATGCCGAGGGGGAACGTGCCCCAGTAGCTCAGCTCCATGCCGATGTTGCCGAAGAACAGCATCAGCAGCCAGGTCGCCGGGAACGTCGCCAAGAGGAAGACGACGATGAACGCCAGGATTCGCGCGGATCACGCTGACCTCCCTGTTCGGTGTGACCGGACTGGTCACGGGTGCTGGCATTCTCCCCGATCGGGTGACGCGAACGGGGGATGCTCGTCCGAGACCGCCGGCCGGCCGTCTGTGTCAGCGTGTCAGCCCGTTACGGGCGCGTACGCTGACACAGACGCAGGGGGTCTGCCGAGCCTCGGTCAGGCAGGGGGCATCAACACGCTGTCGATGAGGAACACCGTGGCGTTGGCGGTGGGCACGTCGCCGCACAGCACCGCCGCAGCGCCGCCGTTGACGACGAGCGTGTCGTTGACCTGAGCGACGGTCAGCTCGGCGCCGTTGACGGTTGCGAACGTCCCGCCGGCCACCAGATCGGCGCCACTGAGCTGCTCGGGCACGACGTGGTAGGTGAGGATTCCAGTCAGCGCGTCCACGTCGGCGAGGACGCCCTCGAGCGTCGCCGGGTCGATCTTGTCGAACGCCGTGTTGATCGGGGCGAAGACCGTGAACGGCCCACCCGTGTTGAGCGTGTCGACGAGGCCGGCCGCCGAGACGGCTGCCACGAGGGTGGACAGCAGCGGGTTGTTGCTGGCGGCGGTGCCGACCGGATCGTCGGCCATCCCGGAAACGCTGCCTTCGCCCTCCGTCGGGACGGCGGCACATGCAGCGCCGACCGGACCGGCGGCCATCGGCTCCGACGTCATCGGCTCCGACCCCATCGGCTCGGAGGGGGGCTCCGTCGTGGCGGAGGCGATGCCGGCCGAGCACACCAGTGCCGCGGCGGCGATCAACGAGCCGGCGCTCAGGCGGCGGCGGGAAGTGCGGATCATTTCGTTCTCCCTTTCTAGGGTCGTGATGTCGGCGGGCCGCGCCGGGCAGGTGCCTGGAGTGCTGGCCCGCAATGATTCGGAGCCGACCCTGCATTGGATTGCGCCGATGCCGCCGAGTTCAGGTCCGCCTGGAGACACCCGGCTGCACCGCCGTGCGCTACTTCGGCAATGCTGGTTCCCATGCCACTACCAACTCGCACGCTCGGCACAAACGGCCCGACGGTCGGGGCCATCGGGCTCGGCTGCATGAGCTTCAGCCCGACCTACGGCGGTTTCGACGGCGTCGACCCGACCGACGTCATCCTGCGTGCCGTCGATCTCGGCGCCACGATGCTCGACACCGCGGATGTCTACGGTCCGCACACGAGCGAGCTCGCCGTCGGCAAGGCGATCGCCGTTCGACGTGACGAGGTGGTCGTCGCCACCAAGTTCGGCATCGTGTCGACACCGCAGGCCGGTCAACCCGCTGCCGTCGACGGCACGCCGAGCTACGTGCGCTCAGCGGTCGAGGGGTCGCTGAGCCGGTTGGGCGTCGACCACATCGACCTCTACTACCAGCACCGCGCCGACCTCAACGTGCCGATCGAGGAGACCGTCGGGGCGATGGCCGAGCTCGTCGCCGAGGGCAAGGTGCTCCACCTCGGCCTCTCCGAAGCGTCGGTCGACACGATCCGCCGAGCCGCCGCCGTGCATCCGATCGCTGCCCTGCAGAGCGAGTGGTCGTTGTGGAGCCGCGACATCGAGGACGAGATCGTCCCGACATGCCGCGAGCTGGGCATCGGCATCGTGCCGTTCAGCCCGCTCGGCCGCGGGATGCTGACTGGGCGGATCACATCGATCGACGACCTCGCCGAGGGAGACATGCGCCGCTCGCACCCACGGTTCCAGGACGGCGCCCTCGACGCCAACCTGACCTCCGTTGACGTGGTGCGCGAGGTGGCCGCCGCCCACGGGGTAACTGCCGGACAGGTGGCACTGGCGTGGTTGCTCGCCAAGGGACCAGACGTCGTGCCCATCCCCGGCACGAAGCGCATCTCCGTACCTCGAGGAGAACCTCGGCGCCGCCGGCGTCGAGCTGTCGGGCGACGACCTCGCCCGGCTCGATGACGTCTCCGCTGTGGGTGCGCGCTGGCTCGACCCGACGTGGGTCAACCGCACCACGCCGGCAGTCGCAGACTGACGGTCAAGCTCACCACACACCGCTGATCGTGACCCAAGGACGCCCTGGACAGAGGGGAGTTCTCTCCAGTAGTATATCAAGTATGCTACTTGGAGAACCGACGTCATGAGCGTACGTCATGCCGTGCTGGCGCTGCTCACCGAAGGGCCGAAATACGGGCTCAAGCTGCGGCAGGAGTTCGAGGCACGGACCGGGGAGGTCTGGCCGCTGAACGTCGGTCAGGTCTACACGACGCTGCAACGCCTCGAACGTGACGGCCTCGTCGAGTCCGACGACGCCGCAGCCGACGGTCCGCAGAAGACCTTCCGCATCACCCCCGCAGGCCACGACGAGCTGGCCGCCTGGCTGCGTACGCCACCTGACATGTCGTCGCCGCCCCGGGACGAACTCGTCATCAAGGTGTTGGTCGCTCGCCGGCTCCGCGACGTGGACGTCCACGAGCTGCTCCAGGTCCACCGTCGCTACCTGGTGCAGTTGATGCAGCAGTACACGCGGCTCAAGGAGTACGAGGGCGACGACGTTGGGGTCGCCCTCGTCGTGGACGCCGAACTGTTCCGCCTCGACGCGGTGATCCGCTGGCTCGACTCCGCCGACGCGCGGCTTGCGCCGTCGTCCCCAGGACCCCGAGGCACCGCCGGATACCGCCGAGATGCCGAAGATCCGCCGCCGCGTGGAGGTGCCGCAATGACCGCACTGGAACTGCATCAGGTGAGCAAGACGTTCGGATCCGGTTCGACCGAGGTTCGGGCGTTGGTTGAAATCGACCTCTCCGTCCGGAGCGGCGAGCTCGTGGCGATCATGGGTCCGAGCGGCTCAGGCAAGAGCACGCTGTTGACGATCGCCGGCGGCCTCGAGGACCCGACCGCCGGTGAGGTCCACGTCGACGGCCACGACCTCGCCAACATGTCTCGCAACGAGCTGGCTCGACTGCGGCGACGGTCGATCGGGTTCGTGTTCCAGGACTTCAACCTGCTGGCTGGGCTGACCGCGGCTGAGAACGTGTCACTCCCCTTGGAGCTCGACGGCATCCCGGCCAAGCGTGCCCGCGGCATCGCCCTCGAGGCGCTGGAGACCTTCGGCCTCTTACCGCGGGCTGACACCTTTCCGGACGACCTGTCCGGCGGTGAGCGCCAGCGGGTGGCCATCGCCCGCGCTGTCGTCGGCGACCGCCAGCTGCTGCTCGCCGACGAGCCAACCGGTGCCCTGGATTCGGTCAACGGTGAGGTGGTGATGCGCCTTGTCCGCGCCGCGTGCCACAGAGGTGTCGCCGGCGTCATCGTCACCCACGACGCCCAGCTGGCGTCCTGGGCCGACCGCATCGTCTTCCTCCGCGACGGCCATGTCGTGGATCAGACGATGCCGCCGCCCGGGCCCGAGTCACTGCTCGCGACGCGATGACGAGGCGATCCAGCCGACCGGCGCGCCGCGCCGTCATGCGATGGTCGCTGCGGCTGCTGCGGCGAGAGTGGCGGCAGCACCTTCTTGTCGTGAGCCTGTTGACCGTCGCCGTCGCCGGCGCCTTGTTCGGTGCCACGGCCGCGTACAACGTCGCGTCGTCGCACGACGGCAGATTCGGGCTGGCTACTCACCTCTATGACATCAGCGTCGATGACCGCCAGCAGCTGGACCAGTTCGTGGCCGACGCCAGATCCTGGTTCGGCGACGTCGACGTGATCACCCACCGCGACGTGTGCCGTGCCGGGATCCACGGATGTGCTGGAGATCCGTGGCCAGGACCCCGCCGGCCCCTTTGGCGCTCCGATGCTCGCCGTCCACGACGGGCGCTATCCCATGACTCCGGATGAGGTGGCGCTGACAGATGGTGCGGCGGCGCTGCTCGACGCATCGATCGGTGATGCGGTCGAGCTCGATGGCCTCCACGCGTCGGTCGTGGGCATCGTCGAGAACCCGGACGAGCTCGACCAGGAGTTCGCCCTCGTGGCCCCGTCGGCAGCCGAACACGCCGGACGCGGCGACGATCCTGCTCCACGCGGACGACGAACGAGTGGACACATTCCGCCCGGAGGGGGCGCCCGCCTCGTGGAGCATCGAGGGGCGCGGGCAGAGCGAGAAGACGCTGGCGGCGGTCGGTGTGTTGATCACGGCGACCGTGGCAATGCTGCTCGTCACCCTCGTCGCGGCGGCGGCGTTCGTCGTGATCGCCCAGCGTCGACAGCGTCAGCTGGGTCTGCTCGCGGCCGCCGGGGCGACCGAGCGTGACGTCCGCCTCGTGATGATCGCCGACGGTGCGGGGGTCGGGATGATCGCCGCAGTGGCCGGCGCGCTCGTCGCCTTCACCGCGTGGATCGTGTCGGTTCCGGCGCTCGAGACGGCCATCGCCCGCCGCCTGGATCTTTTCGACATCCCCTGGTGGGTGGTGATCGCCGGTTCCGTCCTCGCCGTGACCGCCGCCGTCGCGGCGGCGTGGTGGCCGGCGCGGACGATCGCCAAGCTCCCGATCATGTCCGCGCTCTCGGGACGGCCGTCGCGTCCGAGGCGGTCACGACGTTCGGCGGTTGCCGCCTGCGTCCTGCTCGCCGGCGGCGTCGTCTGCCTAACGTTCGCTCTCGATCCGTCGAAGGACGCCGGCAGCGTTCCCCTCGCCATCGCCGGTGTGATCGCGACGACATTCGGTCTCGTGCTGATCGCGCCACCCGCGGTCCGGTTGATGTCCCGACTCGGCCGGCACGCGCCGCTCGCGACGCGAATCGCATTGCGCGATCTCGGTCGTTTCCAGTCACGATCTGGCGCTGCCCTGGCAGCGGTCAGCCTGGCGCTGGCGATCGCCGTGTCGGTGATCGTCATCGCCGCCGCCAATGAAGACGCCGCCGCGGAGGGCAACCTGTCTGACCGCCAAGTGCTGGTGCACATCGGCAATCCGGGCTCGGAAACGCCGGTGTTCGCACCCGAGGTCGCGGCCGGCGAGTTCGATGAGTTGAGCGCCGCGGTCGAGGGCTGGGCAAGCACGCTTGCCGAGCCGACGATCGTGCCCCTCGAGGTCGCCATCGATCCGACAATGACCGAGCGCTCCGACGGACGGGTCCAGCACCCAACGGTCATCCTCGGCGTCCCGGTCGACGCGGACACGTACCGGGACTCGGGTCTCGTCTACGTCGCGACGCCAGCGTTACTCGGGTACCACTCGATCGACGCCGCGACGATCGACGCGGACACGGTCGTACTGACATCGCAGCCTGGTGACATCTACCTCATCGGCAGCCTCGGCACTGGCGCGTTTCGAAATCGCCCGGTGTCCGACGTTCAGCGCATCGAGATGTCGCAATACTCATCGGTGCCGCGCGCGCTGATCACCGAGCACGGGGTCGAGATGGGTGGCTGGACGCCTGCGCCGGCTGGGTGGCTGATCGAGTCGTCGAGCCCGATCACCGACGCCCAGCTGTCCGCGGCACGCGACATGGCTGCAGCGTCCGGACTGAGCATCGAGAGCCGTGACACTCAGGCCGGATTGGCGACCCTACGGTCCGCGGCCACCGCCGTCGGGATCGCTGTCGCCCTCGCCATTTTGGCGATGACCATCGGCCTGATCCGCGCCGAGACCGCCGGGGACGTCCGCACGTTCACTGCCGTCGGCACGTCGAGCCGTACCCGGCGACGAGTGACGGCTGCGACGGCCGGTGCCCTCGCCATCTCGGCGGTCGTCCTCGGTACCGCCGCGGCATACGCCGCCGTATTCGCCGGATACACGCCCGAGACTGAGCAGCTGCGCAACATCCCGGTCACCCACCTCGTCATCGTCGCCGCCGGATTCCCGCTGGTCGCCGCTGCGGGTGCGTGGCTGCTCGCCGGACGCCAGCCGCGGCACATCGCCCGGCAGCTCAACTAAGGAGGTTCGCATATTAGGGTGACGGATCTGCGATACTTGGGGCATGATGTTGCGGGTGGTCCGCCGGGATTTCGAGGGGATGGAGCAGCGTCGCAAGCGGGCGGCGCGGATGTTCGCCCGCGGCGTGTCGCAGGCTGATGTCGCCCGAGCAGCTTGAGGTGTCGCGCCAGTCGGTGAGCCGCTGGTACGCCGACTGGCAGCGGGGTGGCGACGACCGCGTTGAAGGCGGCGGGGCGGGCGGGGCGGATGCCCCGGTTGAGCGAGGCCCAGCTCGGCGAGGTGGAGCGGGCGTTGCGTCGGGGGCCGCGGGCGCACGGGTTCGCCACCGATCTGTGGACCTTGGATCGGGTGGCGGCGGTGATCGAGGCCGAGACCGGGGTGCGCTACCACCCCGGGCACGTGTGGAAGCTGCTGCGCGACAAGCTCGGTTGGAGCCGTCAGCGGCCGGCCCGGCGGGCGGTGGAACGCGACGACGAAGCGATCGCCCGCTGGGTCGCGGAGGAGTGGCCACGGATAAAAAGGGGGCTCGCCGACGCCGGGCGTGGATCGTCTTCCAGGACGAATCGGGGGTCTCGCTCCTCCCGGCGGTGAGAGCGACGTGGGCGCCGCGGGGCCAGACCCCGGTGTTGCGCCACCGGTTCAGCTGGAAGCGACTGTCGATGTCCGCCGCCGTGGCCTACGCCCACGACCGCTCCGACGCCCGCATCGTGTTCCACACCCGCGCCGGCGCCTACAACGACGAGTCCCTCATCGAGTTCCTCCAGGCGCTGCACGACGAGCTCGGCGGGGCCAAGGTCACCTTGATCTGGGACGGGCTGCCGTCTCACCGCAGCCGCAGAATGCAGGCCTGGATCCGCACCCAGCGGCGCTGGCTGGTCGTCGAACGGCTGCCCGGCTACGCCCCCGACCTCAACCCGGTCGAAGGGCTGTGGGGAAACATCAAAGGCACCGAGCTGGCCAACCTGTGCGCCGACAGCATCGACGAACCCGCCCACGCCGCTCACGCCGGCATCGACCGCATTCGAGCCGACACCGATCTCGCCTTCGCCTTCCTCCGCCGCAGCGGCCTCTCTCTATGACCAGACTGTCACTGTAATATGCGAACCTCT
>CAVSZO010000007.1:0-203950 GCA_963732335.1 Ilumatobacteraceae bacterium
TTGGGCGATGCGCATCTGGTGGATCTCGTCGGCGCCGTCGGCGAAGCGGGCCCAGCGGGCGTGCTGGTACATGTGCGCCAGCGGCGTGTCGGTCGAGTAGCCGAGCGCGCCGTGCACCTGGATCGAGCGGTCGATCACCCGGTTGAGCATGTTGGCGACGAAGTGCTTGGCCATCGACACCTCCGACTTGAACTCGACGGTGTCGTCGGTCTGCGATCGATCGAGCTTGTAGGCGGCGTGGAGGACCATCAACTTCGCCTGGTACAGCTCCATCGTCGAGTCGGCGATCAGCCACTGGATGCCTTGCTTCTCGGCCAGCAGCGAGCCGTGGGAGAAGCGGTTGAGCGAGCGGTCGACCATCATGTCGAGGGCGACCTCGGCCTGGGCGATCCAGCGCATGCAGTGGGCGAGGCGCGCCGGGCCGAGGCGGTACTGGCCGAGTCGGTGACCCTCTCCCCTGCCGCCGAGTCGTTGCCAGTCGTGCACACGCAGGTCCTCGATGCGGATCTCGGAGTGTCCGGTGCTGCCGTGCATCGTCTCGATCTGGCGGACCTCGGTCCAGCCGTCGGCGGGCAGGTCGACGATGAACGCGGTGTTGGCCGCCTGGGCGATCTCCGGGTTCTCCTCGGTGCGGGCGATGAGGATGGCGAAGTTGGCCCGATGGGCGTTGGAGATGAACCACTTGTGGCCGTTGATCACCCACTCGTCGCCGTCGGGTTCGGCGTGCGTCCGGATCAACGTCGGGTCGGAACCGGCCACCTCCGGCTCGGTCATGGCGAAGCACGACCAGCGGTCCCCTCGCACAGCGGGCGCAGATAGCGCTCCTTCTGCTCGTCGGTGCCGAAGTGCAACAGGGTGTGCATGTTGCCCTCGTCGGGCGCTTGGCAGTTGAGCACCCACGGGCCGTGGTACGTGCGTGCCGCCTCGGCCTGGACCATCGCCAGGGCGACATGGCCGAGCCCCATCCCGCCCCACTCCGGTGGCATCTGCGGGAGCCACAGTCCGGCCTCACGAGCCGCCGACCGCAGGGCGAGCAGCTCGCGGTAGTAGGCGCCCCTGTCGGTGTCGCGCAGGCGCCCCGGCCTCGATGCGCTGCTCGGCGGGACGGACGACGTCGTCGATGAACGCACGGACGCGGCCGCGCAGTTCCTCGAGCTCGGGGGGCAGGCTGAAGTCGATCGCCATCGTCGGGACAGTACCCACGAGCCGGTTAACGTCCAGCCATGCAGGTCTCCGTGCTGGGGGGCGGGTCCTGGGGGACCACGATGGCCTCGCTCGTGTCGGCGCGGCATCCGACGCTGCTGTGGGCCCGCGACCCGGACGTCGCCGAGGAGGTCAACAGCGAGCACAGCAACAGCGGCTATCTCCCCGGCTTCCGCCTCAACCCCAAGCTGACGGCGACGGCCGACCTCGAGGAGGCGGCGCGCCACGCCGAGCTGCTGATCGTCGGGGTGCCGACGTCGGCGGTGCGCTCGACGCTGGAGACGGCGGCGAAGTGGATCCACCCGTGGATCCCGATCGTCAGCCTGTCCAAGGGGCTCGAGCAGAAGACGTTGCTGCGCATGACCCAGGTCATCGCCGAAGTCGCCCCGGGCCGTCCGGTCGCCGCCTTGACCGGCCCGAACATCGCCCGCGAGATCATGGCCGGCCAGGCCGCTGCCGCGGTGATCGCCACGGAGGATCTCTCCGTCGGGGCGGCGATCCAGGCGGTGCTCACCCGTGGCCTGTTCCGCGTCTACCTCAACCACGACGTCGTCGGCTGCGAGCTCGCCGGGGCGCTGAAGAACGTCGTCGCCATCGCCGCCGGGATCGCCCAGGGCCTCGGCGTCGGCGACAACACACGGGCCGCGGTGATGACCCGCGGCCTCGCCGAGATCACCCGTCTCGGCGTGGCGATGGGCGGCGAGGCGATGACGTTCGCCGGCCTCGCCGGGATGGGCGACCTGATCACGACGTGCGTCAGCCCGCACAGCCGCAACCGCCACGTCGGCGAGCAACTCGGACGCGGGCGCAAGCTGGCCGACATCCTCGGCGAGATGACCATGGTCGCCGAGGGCGTCAAGACGGCGACGACGGTGCGCGACCTGGCGAAGCGCCACGGCGTGCCGATGCCCGTGTGCGAGGAGATCTACAAGGTCGTCAACGGGCGCACCAGCGCGGCGCGCGCCTACGCCGGTCTGCGCCTCCGCCCCGGCCACGAGAACGAACCCGGCTGACGCCCCGCAATCTGGGGAAGATCCGTGCCACTCGGTTCTGGGGAAGATTCGTCGCAGGGCCTGACACGAACTTTCCCCAGATCGGCGGCAAGGGCGTTCGCCCCTACGGCGAGTCCGCGGCGGACGAGTAGATGCCGGCGGCGCCGGCGAGCTGCTCGAGACGCTCCAGCCGGGCGGCCATCAGGCCATCGTCGTCTCCAGTTCGTCGACCCGCTTACGCAACGAGTCGTCGCGCCACGCAGGCTCGACGAAATCGAGCGGCCCGGTGGCATCGACATCGTCGTCGACCTCCTCGGAGACCTCGTCCGTCGCGACCGAGCCGATGGCCGCCGACCAGCGATCGTCGCGCTCGCCCGGGCGTCGACCGAGCCGCACCGCCAACGGTTCCGGGCTGCGGGCGGCGAGGGCGTCGAGTAGCTCCTCGACCGTTGACGACTCATCGGCCGGGAGCAGTCGCTCGATGCGCGAGCGGATCTCGGCGACGGTCTGCGCCCCGCGCAGCGCCAGCGCCGACAGGGCCAGCAACTCGCCGGGCGCCAGGCGCCAGCGTTCGTCGGCGGTGTGGCGATAGCGCGTCGTCCGCCCGCCGTGCGACGGGTGGACGAAGCGGACGAGCCCGACCGACTTCAACGACAGCAACGCCGCTTCGACGGTGCGGTCGTCGTACGACACGACCGGCCGCCGGTTCGTCGCCTGGTTGCAGGCGAGGCGCAGGGCGTTGAGCGTCAACGGGTAGCTCTCCGGCACCGCCGCCTCCTTCTCGATCAGGGCGGCGAGTACGCGGACCTCCGGATCGGTGAGCGCCATCGGGCCAGTCTGGCAGCTGCAGCCAGACTTGGTCAGCCGAACGTGTCGACCATCGCCGCCAGCTCGGCGACCGGATCGAGATCGCCGGCTGCCGAGCCGGACCCGCCGGCGACGACGACCAGGAGGGATCGATCGACGCGTGCGGCGGCGAACGTCGCCCA
Organism: Ilumatobacteraceae bacterium; assembly: GCA_963732335.1. Lineage (GTDB taxonomy): Bacteria > Actinomycetota > Acidimicrobiia > Acidimicrobiales > Ilumatobacteraceae > Desertimonas. The sequence goes on from CAVSZO010000007.1 coordinate 3,185, forward strand.
CGGTCGTGAACTCGCCATCCTCGAAGCCCATCGAGACGGTGAAGTCGAGGCGGGCACTGGCGTCGCCCACGCCGACATCTGCCTCGTTGGTGATCGTCAAATCGACGTTCGTCTCCTCGTCGGTCATCGATTCGAACGCCGGCTGCTCCATCCATGCAGGCCACCGTCTCCTCGGCGCCGAGCTGATCGACGAACGTGTCCAGCACGCCCACCGCCGAGTCCGTCGGCGGTGAGCACCACGGCACCGGCGTAGCCGTAGTCACCAACCGATCCGGTCGACGTCGGCTCGCTGCCGGCGAGCTCGAAGCTGTGCGAGAACGCCCTCGCCGTCTCTCCGTCGAAGTGCACGTCGGTGTAGTCGAGGTAGAGCTCGAATCCATTGAGGCACGCTCCGAACTCGGTCTCCTCCTCGCCCTCCGGCTCCGACTGGGTGAACGGCCCGGTCGACGTCCAGCCGGCTGCGGTGAGCCGCTCGTTGAACACCGCCACCGCTGCGTCGGCGGCGGCCTGATCGTCCGCGTCGACTGTCGCCGGAACGCACGCCGAAGGGGACGCCGAAGGCGAGTGGGGCGGCCGTAGCAGCGACCAGCAGCCGACTCATGGCGGCGGACGGTATCTGGCCGTTTCGCGGGTCGACGACGGAATACTCGCGGCAGTGAGCAACGGGACGGCGGGCATCACGGCGCGTGCCCCGGGACGGGTGAACCTGATCGGTGACCACACCGACTACACCGGCGGGCTCTGCTTTCCGATCGCCATCGACCGGGTCGTCGAGGTCTCCGGGCGCCGTGATCGGACCCTCGGCGAGGTGCGCCTCACGAGCGCCGGCCAGCCCGACGCCGTCGTCGCCCTCGATGTCGACGACCCAGCCGCGACGCAGCCCGAGTGGGCGCGGTACGTCGCCGGCGTCGTCGCACAGCTGCGACCGACCGCCGGGTTCACCGGCGTCGTTCGCAGCGACCTGCCAGCCGGCGCCGGCTTGTCGTCGAGCGCCGCCCTCGAGGTCGCCTGCGCCCTGGCGCTCGGCGCCGACGTGGGCGACCCGATCGCCCTCGCCCGCCTGTGTCAGGCCGCCGAGCACGCTGCCCGTGGCGTTCCGACCGGGCTGCTCGACCAGCTCGCGTCGATCTGTGGCGTCGAGGGCAGCGGACTGCACCTCGACTGCCGTTCGCTCGAAGTCGTTCCCGTGCCGTTGCCCCCGCCGGACGTGGCGCAGTGGCTCGTCGTGTGGGCCGGCGCCCGTTCGCTCGCCGAGTCCGGATACGCCGACCGCGTCGCCGAGCTCGCTGCCGCCGAGTCTGTCGTCGGGCCGCTGCGCGACGCCTCGACGAGCGGCCTCGACGTCCATCGACGACCCGACCATCCGGGCTCGCGCCCGGCACGTGGTCTTCGAGAACGCCCGGGTCGACGACTTCGCCGCGGCGATCTCCGGCGGCGACCTGATCGGCGCGGGAGCGTTGATGTCGGAGAGCCACGACAGCCTGAGCGGCCTGTTCGACTGCTCGACGCCGCAGATCGACGAGTTGTGCCGGACGTTGTCCGCCACCGCTGGCGTGTACGGGGCGCGGATGACCGGCGGCGGATGGGGCGGCTGCGTCGTCGCCCTCACCGATCCCGGCGCTGTCGACGTCTCCGCGTTTGGATCAGCGTGGTACGTCCGGCCGAGCGCCGGTGCTGCGGTCCACGTCGCGAGTGAGCTGCGACTTCAGTCGACGACGACAGCGTCCTCGACGTGCTGAGGCTGCGACTGGCCGATCGACGCCGGCCGGGGCTGGCGACGCCGGTCGGGTGACCGTCGCAACGCGTTGAAGCTGCGCCGCAGCCACGACGGCTTGCGGCGGACGACGCGGGCCTTGGCCGCGTCCTCGCGCAACTGGCGCTGATGAAGGCCCGCCAGCTGTTCGGACATGTAGGGGTGCATCGTCTCGTCTCCAATCGCCGAATCCGTTCAGCAGTGGAGGAGCGCCATCGAGTCGACCTGATACGTGACGTCCGTCGCTTCCGAACCGAGACAATTCGGCGCGGCCGACCGGACGCTGTCTGCTTAGGTTGCACGACCCCTTGCGCGAGTGGGCACTCGCTCCTGGCTCTGGACGGCCGAGCCAGGAGGACCAAGGGGCCATGCCACATGACGGGAACGCAGGACGCACGAACCGACGGCGAGCTGGTGGCGGCATTCCTCGCCGGCAGATGGCGACGCTCTCGGCGCCATCTACGACCGCTTCGCCGCCGGGCTCTACGACACGGCTCGGGCGATGCTCGGCAACGCCGACGACGCGGCCGACGTCGTGCAGGACGTGTTCTGCGTGGCGGCGGCCAAGCTCGGCCAGCTCCGTGAACGTGATCGTGTGAAGCCGTGGCTGTACGCCATCGCTCGTCACGAGGTGTTCCGGCGGAGCAAGCGCCGCAGGCGTGAGGCACCCGTACTCGATGGCTCGGGAACGGATGGTGGACTGGGAGCCTCCCGCTGCCGCCGACCCGCTGGCTGAGGGCGCCGCTGTCGAGTCGGCGTGAGCTGGCCTCCGTCGTCGCGTGCCGCGGCGAGTGGGCTTGAGGCGCACGACCAGCTGGTCCTCGAATTGAGCGTCCGCCAAGGCCTCGCCGGCGAGGACCTCGCAGCCGCGCTGGGCGTCACCCTGGCGCAGTCACACTCGCTGCTGTTCCGAATGCGCGAGCGGGTCGAACGAGCGATCGGCGCCTACGTCGTCACCACGGGGGGACCGCCGGGACTGCGCCGAGCTGGCCACCGTCCTGGCCGGCTGGGACGGAACGTTCGACGTGCTGTGGCGCAAGCGCATCGCCCGCCACATCGACAGCTGTGACACGTGCACGGAACGACGCCGCATCGCCGTCGGGATGGCCGCCCTGGCACCGGCATTTGCCGCTCCGGCGTGGCTGCGGGAGCGGACACTCGGCGCACGGCCGCGGCGGCGCCGAGCGAGCCTGCGGGCTACAGGTTCGACGACAACGGCTTTCCAGTCTCTCGGCGCCGATCGTCACTGTTCGGTGCCCGCGCCGCGGTGGCGGCAACAGTCGCCGTCGTCATCGGCGTGGCAATCGCCCTTGCCCTTGCTCGGCAACAACGACCCAGACATCGTCGCTTCGATCGACGCCGGGCCGACGACGACGATCAGCGCCGACGACGAACCGGAACGTGGCCCCGACGACCGTGCCGACGATCCCGACGACCGTCCGTCGTGGCGCCCCGCGACAGGGGCCGCCCACGTCACCGTCGACCACGACGACCACCGCCACGACGACCACGATCGACGCACCACGACCACGACCACGCCACCACCGAACCAGCCAACGGAGGTCTCACGCGCTGCCGATCAGCCACGGCGACCTCGGGCGGCGGTGCCCGTCGCTGGCCCGCCGCCGCCGCGAACCGTCGCAGTGTCCGCCGCGGCCACCGACGACTCCGCGCATCCAGTCGGTGTCGGCGTCGTGGTCCGGGCCCGGTGGCAGCGGCTCGGTCACGATGTCCGGAAGCACGAGCTACACGGGCTCGTTCAGTGTCGGCCAGCACGTGCCCGGCGCCTACTCCGTCGTCAGTCACCGCCCGTTGACGACGACGGGGCGACAGCGAGCGCGTCGGCGTCGTTCACGATCACGGCGTGCTGACGAGAGAAATTCTCGAAACAAATCGCGAGTTGCCGATGGCTGGTTGCTCTGGACCGGTGAGGCGCCACGGCGGTGTCTCACCGAACCAAGGAGACACCAATGAACCTCTCAGCGAAGAAGACGAGCCGCAGCCTTCTCGTCGCCACCGGCATCGCCACCCTCGCCGCCATGTCGCTCGGCTTCGGTGCCCAGGCGTCGGCAGGCGGGGAACCGATCGAGCCGATCATCCCCGACTTCGAGCTTCCCGAGCTTCCCGACACACCGATCACCCTGCCGGACGACTTCGTCCCGCTGCCCGACTTCCCGGACCCGACGATCCCCGACGACTTCGTCCCCTTGCCCGAGGTTCCGGACCCGACCGTGCCGGACGACTTCGCGCCGACTCCTCCAGACGACCCCGACCCGACCGACCCGGTCGACCCGGTCGATCCCGGCCAGCCCCAGGACCCGACCCCGGGTACGCCGTCTGGCTCGCTTCCCGAGACCGGCGCCTCGACGATGGTCATCGCCGGCTTGGCACTCGCCGCCACGACGGCAGGGGCGTTCCTCTGCCTCGCCGCCGGCCGGCGCAGCCGCAATGTCAATGCCTAGTCACCAGATCGCGTGATCGCCTGATCACCACGTTCGGCGGGGCCAGAACCGGGTGTCCACCTCTCGGCGGAGGGGGTGGGCACCCGGTTCTCCGCGTCTGCACCGCTTTGGAAAGCTGACGTCGTGAAGCGAACCAGTCCTGCGTTGCTACTCGTTGCCGGCCTCGTGCTCGGCTGCGCGATCGGTGTGGGAGCGACCAGCGCGCGTCGCCGCCCGACACCTACGAGGTGACGATCGCCCGCGACTCCGTTCGGGGTGCCGCACATCACCGCCGCCGACTGGGGATCGCTCGGCTTCGGGCAGGGCTACGCCCTCGCCGAGGACCGCGCCTGCACGCTGCTCGACCAGATCGTCAAGGTGCGCGGCGAACGCGCCCGCTGGTTCGGACCCGGCGAGGACGACGTCAACCTCAACTCCGACTTCGCCTACCGCCACCTCGGGATCTGGGAGGAGGCTCCGCAGCGGTGGGCGGATCAGCCCGAGCGCGTGCAGGAGGTCGATCGACGGGTACGTCGCCGGGTTCAACGCCGCCGCTCGACGACGACGGCGTCGGCGGGTGGTGCGACGGCGAACCGTGGGTCGGCCCGATCACCACGCAGGACCTCTACGCCTACATCGCCGACATCCTCCTGCTCGCCTCGAGCCGCAACCTTCATCAACGAGATCGGCCACGGCCCAGCCGCCGGCACCGCCGACGCACTGGCCGATCGTCCGACGCGACCGCGCCGGTCGACGCGACCGGTCGGCTTCGACGCGCCTGCGTCGACGCAGTGCCGGCGCGAGCAACGCCTGGGCGTTCGGCGCCGACGCGTCCGCCTCCGGCGGCGGGATGCTGCTCGCCAACCCGCACTTCCCTGGGAGGGCGAGCTGCGCTTCTGGGAGACCCACCTGATGATCCCCGGCGAGGTCAACGTCTACGGCGTCGCGCTACCGGCCTGCCCGGGTGTCCAGATCGGCTTCAACGACGCCGTCGCCTGGTCGCACACCGTGTCGTCGGGCCACCGCTTCACGCTGTACCGCTACGACCTCGACCCCGCCGACCCGACCGTCTACCTCGTCGACGGCGAGCCGCAGGCGATGACGCCGAACGAGATCACGATCGAGGTCGCCGGTGACGACGGCGGCGACCGACCGAAGTCACCCGCACGCTGTGGTCGACGCACCACGGCCCGGTCGTCGCCTCGAACCACTGCCGTGGTCGAACGAGCAGGCGATCGCCATCCGCGACGCCAACATCGACATCACCCGGGTGCTCACGCAGTTCCTGGGGATGGACATGGCGACGTCGATGGACGAGTTCCAGCAGGTCCACGCCGACCGAGCAGGGCATCCCGTGGGTGAACACGATCGCCACCAGCGCCGACGGCCGGGCCTGGTACGCCGACACGTCGGCGACGCCGAACCTGTCGCCCGAAGCGCTCGCAGCGTGGGAGGCCGAGGTCGCCGCCGGCGGTCTGATCGGCCTCGCCTACAACGACTTCGGTGTCGTCATGCTCGACGGCTCGGACTCGCTGTTCGAGTGGGTCGACGACCCGGCCGCCCCGGCGCCGGGCCTCGTGCCGTACGCCGACGTGCCGCAGATCGAGCGTGCCGACTACGTGTTCAACGCCAACGACAGCTACTGGCTGAGCAACCCCGCCGAGCCGCTCACCGGGTTCTCCCCGATGCACGGCGTCGCCGACGTGCCGCAGTCGCCGCGGACGCGCACGAACATGATGCTGCTCGAGGAGCGCGACCGGGCCGTGGACGATCGACGACATCGAGGCGGCGCTGTTCGCCGAGCGCAGCGCGCTCGCCGAGCTGCTGCGGCAGCCGCTCGTCGACGCCTGCACGGAGACGCCCGAGGTCGACCTCAACGGCGACGATCGTCGACCTCGCCGCGGCGTGCGCGACGCTGGCGGCGTGGGACGGGACGTTCACCCTCGACGCCAGCGGGGCGATCCTGTTCCGCGAGTGGCTGTCCCGCTTCGACTACGGCGATCGCACCGACGCCGGCCGGCTGTTCGCCGACGCCTTCGACCCGGCGAACCCGGCGACGACGCCATCGACGCCGGTCGACGACCGGTCGGAGTGGCTCGTCGAGCTCGGCAGCGCCGTCCAGCTGCTCGAGCTGCTCGGCATCCCGATCGACGCCCCGCTCGGCGACTGGCAGTTCGAGGTGCGCACCGGCGACCGCATCCCGATCCGCGGCGGCACCGGGCATCGAGGGCGTCGCCAACATCGTCGACTGCTGCGCCGACGCGACGACGCTCGGGCCGATCCCCGACACGGCGAGTCGGTCAACGACCAGTCCGCTACTCCCGACCTACCCGGCTACCTGGTCAGCGACGGGTCGAGCTTCGTGATGGCCCTCGAGTTCACCGCCGACGGGCCCGTCGCCGAGGGCTTCCTCACCTACGGCAACCCCGACGACCCGGCAGGCACCGGCCTACCGGCTCGGTCTCGAAGCGTGGAGCGCCGGCGAATGGCGGCCGTTCCTGTTCCAGCCCGAGGACGTCGCCTCCGTGTCGGCGATGGAGATCACCGAGCTGTCGGTTCCTCGCTGACAGCAATGTTCGTCGGTGCCGATAGTTCCTGGGAGTGCACATGGCGAAGTTCGCTGGAAGTCGAGCGCATCAGCGCCCGTGGCATCTCAGACGGCAACGACCGAGGCACAACCCGGGGACGCAGTCGGTTGATTCCTATGTCGGGTGAACGGTTCGAAGCAAGCGACCGCGGAAGAATTCGTTCGACGGGTGCTAGCTCTCGAGGAGGAGAACGCCCGCCTGCGCGGCCTGCTCGGACTCGATGAGCGTGTCGATGACGGTCACACGACGGCGTGGACGCCGACGCTGCTTACGTCGCCAACCGAGCGATCTGCTCTCGACGCGACCGCGATCGGAGAGTGACAAGGTCGCTCTTGCTGCGGTCGTTGTTCGGCGCCCGCTCCGACGTGTACGCCGTCCGGTGGGAGAACGCGTCGACCGGCAAGTCCGGGTGGTCGCCGGCACGAGGCGGCTGGTCACGGCACCGATCGACCGGGACTACCTGCCGCTGACCGACGAGGTGTTCGCTCGCCATCTCCGTGGCCATGCGACGGTCGGCATCTACCCGCTGCTGCGCGGCGACACCTGCACGCTGCTGGCCTGTGACTTCGACAAGGGCACGTGGGTGCTCGACGCGCTCGCCTACCTCGACGCCTGCCACGCCAACGGCGTCCCGGCCGTGCTGGAGCGTCCCGGTCGGGAAACGGCGGCCACGTCTGGGTCTTCTTCGCCGGTCCGGTTCCCGCGTCGCGAGGCGCGGGCGCTGGGCGCGGCGCTGCTGCGCCAGGCGATGGCGGCTCGCGCCGAGCTGGACCTGTCCAGCTACGACCGGTTCTTCCCCTCCCAGGACTTCCTGCCCAAGGCCGGGTTCGGGAACCTGATCGCCCTGCCACTCCAAGGTGAGTGCGTCCGAGCGGGCACCACCGTGTTCCTCGACCCGACGACCATGGAGCCGTGGCCGGACCAGTGGGCGTTCCTCTCCTCGGTCGCCCGCCTCGCTCCCGACGCCGTCGCGGCGCTGGCCGATCGCTGCGTCCGGTCGACGCCGGCCCGACGCTGACCTCGCCGAGCTCGCCGCGCCGGGCGGGCCTCCGCCTCCGCCGGTCGATCCGGGCCCAGCTGGCGGCGATGTTGTCGATCGAGCGAGCCGGCCTGCCGCCGGCGGTCGTCGCCGCGTTGAAGCACCTCGGCTCGATCGCCAACCCGGAGTTCTACGAGAAGCAGCGGATGCGGTTCTCGACCTGGAACACGCCGCGGTTCATCAGCTGCTACGGCGAAGACCTCGAATGGCTCCACCTCCCCCGCGGCCTCACCGAACAGGTCGATCGAGCTCCTCGCCGAGCTCGGCAGCCGGCTCGACATCGTCGACGACCGGCCCGACCCGGCGCCGATCGAGGTCGACGTTCGCGGCACGCTGCGACCCCAGCAGGCCGCCGCCGTCGCCGACCTCGCGGCCACGACCGCGGCGTGCTCGTCGCCCCACCCGGCGCCGGCAAGACGGTGATGGCCTGCGCCGTCATCGCCCACCACCGACGGCCGACGCTCGTGGTCGTCGACCGCAAGGAGCTCGTCGACCAGTGGCGGTCCCGGCTCGCCGAGCACCTCGACCTCGACCCGGCCGCAGTCGGCCAGATCGGCGGCGGCAAGGACAAGCCGACCGGCATCGTCGACGTCGCGATGATCCAGAGCCTCGCCCGCCGCGACGACCCGTCGATGTTCGACGCCTACGGGCTCGTCGTGGTCGACGAGTGCCACCACATCCCGGCCGTGTCGTTCGCCGCCTGCGTCGAGCGCGCCCGCACCCGGCGGTGGCTCGGCCTGACCGCCACCCCGTACCGGCGCGACAAGCTCGAAGCGCATCATCGGGTTCCACTGCGGCCCGACCCGCCACGAGATCAAGCCCGCCGCCGTCGAAGGCGCCGAGCTGGTCCGCCGCGAGCTGGTCGTCCACACACACGACCACCGAGGTGGACGACGACGACGCGGCGCACATCCAGGCAGGTGTTCGCCGCGCTCGTCGACGACGACCGACGCACCGCGCAGATCTGCGCCGACGTGCACACCGCCGTCGCCGCCGGCCGAACCTGCCTCGTGCTCACCCAGCGCACCGACCACATCGACGCCATCGTCGACCGGGCTCGCCGCCCTCGGCGACGACGCCCTCGTGCTCCGAGGCGGGCTCGGCAAGAAGGCCCGAGCCGCGGTCGCGCGACGCCATCGCCGATCGCGAGCCCGACGACGGGATCGTGCTCGTCGCCACCGGCTCCTACCTCGGCGAGGGCTTCGACTGGCCCGAGCTCGACACCCTGTTCCTCGCCTTCCCGCTCGCGTTCAAGGGCCGCGTCGTCCAGTACGTCGGGCGACTCCTGCGCACCCACGACGGCAAGCACCACGTCGAGCTCCACGACTACGTCGACAGCCGGATCCCGGTCCTCGACCGCATGCACACCAAGCGGCTCCCCGCCTACGCCACGCTCGGCTTCGACGTCCCTCGCAGCGCGAGCAGCGGACGAACCGAGTTGCGAGACGTTGGAGATGACTGCTGAGTGAACGAGCTCATCGAAGTCAGCACGTGCTGCAGGTGACCACGAACTCCACGCCGAACGATGATAGGAGCGTGGTCCCCTCACCGATCTGCGCTTGTGCTTCTCGCACCGCACGTGCACGAGGCGCTGTACGAACTGCGTGCTCGCCACCTGCGCAACCTCGGGCGCAAGATGCCGTCGCACGTGACGGTGCTGTTCCCGTTCCGCAACCCGGTCGATACCGATGCTGTCGTCGAGATCGAGGGAATCTGCCCGTCGGTCGCTCCGTTCGACGGCGACGTTCGGCGAGGTGCGCCGCTTCGGCAGCAGCGTCGTGTGGTTACAGCCGGAACCAGCGAACGCATTTACCGAGGTGACGACGCTGGTGACTGGCCGCGTTTCCCGACTGCGCGCCATATGCCGGCAAGCATCGCAAGCAGACGCCGCACCTCAGCGTCGGGAGCCGGCTGACCCGTGACGTCGCCGATGCGCTTGGCGGCCGAGGTCGTCCCGCTGCTCCCGCTGACGTGACCGCATCGACGCCCTGTCGCTGATGTTCGAGACCGGTGACGGGTGGCGGCACGACCGGTCGTGGCCATTCCTGGGCGGATCTAGCCACAAATCCGGCGAAGAATTTCCTGCGTAGGGGTTGCGATAGGGAACAGGTGTTCGATAGCAATGGCGGCATGGTTGGGGGACTCGCTCGACACGACTCGAAGCAGTGCTCGACGAGCTCGCCGACCTCGACATCGACACCCTCGATGACAACGAACTGCACGAGTTGGTCGTCGCCCTGGGCGCTATGTCGACCCGTTTGGAGGCGGCGTGGTGCCGGCTGATCGGGCGGTGGGATGCCCGCCAGCTGTGGGCCGCCGACGGCTCGAAGGCGGCCGCGGCCCGGTTGGCCCGGGAGACGCATCGGCGCCGTGGTGACTGTGACCGGTTGGTGCGCCGGGCCCGCGACCTGGCGGCGATGCCAAAGACCGAGGCGGCCTATGCCGCCGGGGAGATCTGTGGCGCGCACGTCGATCTGGTCGCCTCGTGTAACCGGCAGTGGCGCAACGCCGACTTCGTCGACTCCGAAGAGTTGTTCGTCAACTTGTGTCGGACACCGTTCTTCCGGGTCGCTCACCGTGGCATCGAGTATTGGAAGCAGCGTGCCGACCTTGCCGCCGCCGACCGCGACGCCGACACCGTGCGCCAGGGCCGGCATCTGTCGGCGTCGGTCGGCGTGGCGCGGCGAACGTCGCCATCGACGGCGTCTTGGACCCGATCGGCGGCGAGATCTTCAAGACCGAGTTGGACCGCATCTGTGAACAATTGCGCCTGCAGGATCTGCGTGACGGTGTCGAACGCACCCCGCAGCAGCGCCGCGCCGACGCCCTGGTCGAGATGGCGATGCGCTCAGCCACCGCCCCCGCCGACGGGCTGCGCCCCCGCCCGCTGTTCACCGTGACGATCGGCATCGAACCGTTCAACCACCTCTGCCAAACCGCCGCCGGCACCGTCATCGCCCCCGGCCTGCTGATCCCCCTGTCTGGGCGATGCCGACATCGAACGAATCGTCTACGACCCACCGAACCGGCGCATCGAAGCCTCCTGGCGGCGCCGCTTCACCGGCGCCCTGCGCCGCATCATCGAGATCCGCGACGGCCACTGCCAACACCCCCGGCTGCGACGAACCCGCCGCCCGCTGCGACGTCGACCACATCGTCCCCGCACCCCGGCGGCATCACCTGCCTGTGCAACGGCCAACTGCTGTGCGCCTACCACAACCGCATCTTCAAAGCCGCCGCCGACAAAGCAGTCCGACTCCGACAACCATCGGGCGACCCACCGCCGTGCCCCATCGACCACCCGCCCACCTGGACACCGGTCGAAGGCGACATCGTCGACGACGCCCCCGACCCGGGCACCGCCCGAAGCCGGCTGAACCCGACGTCTTCAGGACTCGAGGGCGAGTACGCGGGCGCCGGTCTTGGCGCACCAGTACAGACCCCAGTCGCACAAGGCATCGAGGACGGCTGTGAGGCGCTCGCGCTCGTCGTCGTTGATCGAGTAGACGACCTTCGGCGGCACGACGTCGAACACCTGGCGCAGGACGATGCCGTCCCGCTCCAGCTCGCGAAGCTGTTGGGTGAGCATCTTCTGGGTGACGCTCGGCACAAGGCGACGCAGCTCACCGTTCCGGCGTGGCGCCTGCAGGAGGTAGAAGAGCAGCGCCAGCTTCCACTTGCCGCCGAGCACCTCAACCGGAGCGTCGACCGGGCACTGGTACACCAACTCCTGGTCAGCCCAGGAACCGAAAGGTGCGTACTAGCGCTCATCATCTGTTGATGTTGTACTCACACCATGGGTTCGTCAAGCCATCAACCGGCCGTCCGCATCGAACGCGTCGAGGGTGACGTGATGGCGGTGAACTCCTACATCGTCCACGGGCCGGCCGGACTTGTGGTCGTCGACGGCCAGCTGACCGTCCCTGACGCCGACAAGGTCCGCCGCGCGGTCGAAGCTGCCGCCGCGCCGGTTGCTGCGCTCATCGTGACGCACCCCCATCCTGATCACTATGCCGGCGCCGCTCGCCTGCTCGCCGGTCTCGACGTGCCGATCGTCGCCACGGCCGCGGTCGACGCCGTCATCCGGCGCGACGACGCCGAGAAGGCGGCGATTGTCGGACCGATGATGGGCGACGCGTGGCCGGACGGACGTCGCTTTCCCGACGTGGTCGTCGAGTCGGGAGCGACTGTCGGGTACGGCCGGGCTGACGGTCAGCGTCGCGAGATTGGGCCGGCGGAATCGGACGCCGACTCGCTGTGGATGATCGACCGCACGACGGTCTTCGCCGGCGACGTCGCCTACAACGGGATGCACGCCTACCTCGCCGACGGCCACACCACGGAGTGGCTGGCTGCCCTCGACCGGTTGGCGACCGAGCTCGACGACGACGCCGTGCTCTACGTCGGTCACGGCGAGCCGGGCGGCAAGGAGCTCCTGCGGGCTCAGCGGGCGTATGTCGAGACGTTTCTCGGATGCCGTCACCGCGGCGGCGCCGAACTCGATCCCGCAGCCCGACACGACGCGGTGACGGCCAGGATGGACGAGCTCGTCGCCGATGACAGACTGCGGTTCTTGATGGAGCTGAGCATCGAGCCAGTTGCCGCCTCGCTGGCGCCGAGAGCGGGCGACGTGAGCGCTCCGATCGACGTTGCCTTCGACGCCGGCGGCATCAAGCTCGCCGGGCACCTCCGGCTTCCTCCGACGCAGCGCGGCCAGCGCCCGGACTCGTGTTCACCGGTCCGTTCACCGGCGTCAAGGAGCAGGTGACCGGGCACTACGCCGAGTTGCTCGCCGAGCGCGGCTTCGTCACCCTGGCGTTCGACCACCGCAACTTCGGTGCCAGCGGCGGCACCGTGCGCCAGCACGAGGACAGCGCCGGCAAGCTCGCCGACCTGCGCGCCGCCACCAGCTTCCTCGCCGCACACGATGCGGTCGACGCCGACGCGGATCGGGTGCGTCGGCATCTGCCTCGGCGGCGGTTACGCCTTGCGGCACAGCGCCTTCGATCCGCGGGTCAAGGCGCTCGCGGTCGTCGCCGCGGCGTTCAACGACCCGCGGGTGATGCGCGCCAACATCGGCGACGACGGGTACCGGGCGATGATGGCGTCGTTCGCCGAGGTCGCCGCCAGGGAGGACGCCGGCGGTGCGGTGGAGTACATCCCGGCGGTGTCCGACGGATGGTGGCGAGGCGGCGATGCCGGGTCGCGAGCCGTGGGACTACTACGGCACCGCACGTTCCGCCGGCGGGGCGTGGGAGAACCGGATGACCCGGCTGTCGATCCGCGAGCTGCTCACCGTCGACTTGGCGATCGGCGCCGACTTCATCGCCCCCACGCCGACACTCATCGTCCACGGCCGCATCGACGACTTCTGCTCGCCGGCCGGTGCCCAGGACGCCTTCGACCGCATCGGCGGACCGAAGGAGCTGATGTGGCTCGACACGACCAACCACATCGACCTCTACGACCAACCGCAGTACGTCGAGCCCGCCGTGGACCGCGTCGCCGCGTGGATGGACGAGCATCTCCGTCGATGACGGTTGCGCAGTGATCGAGGTCGACGCCGCCGTTGCCGCCGGGCAGTTCGAGGCGGCACTCGAGCAGTTCCGCAGATCGGGATTCGCCGTGCGCATGGTGATGCCCGCGGACGATCCGGCGATCGCCCTCCTCGAAGGCGACGGGATGACCATCCGTCTCGTCTGCGGTGACGCCGAGTGGCCGGACAGCGACGTCGCCATGCCACCCCTCGTGCCGGCGTTCGAGCTGAGCCGGCTCGCCGACACCGGGTGGGGAGTCGGTCGGGCTGGGATGCTCTACCGCGATCTGCTGCCGAGCCGCCAGGGCGGTCGCTTCATCGCCTCGCATATCCGCATCCCCGACGCCGGCCCGGTGCCAGACGAGGTGCACTTCCACAACATCCGGTTCCAGCTGATCTTCTGCGTCGGCGGCTGGGTGCGTCTCGTCTACGAGGACCAGGGCGACGAGTTCGTCCTCAACGCCGGCGACTGCGTGCTGCAGCCGCCGACGATCCGTCACCGGGTGCTTGGAGAGCTCCGGCGGACTCGAGGTCGTCGAGATCACCTGCCCGGCCGAGCACGAGACGTGGTTCGACCCCGAGATGTCACTGCCGACGCCGCAGCAAGACCGTGTCTTCGACGGCCAGCGGTTCGTGCTCCACCGGGCTGCCGAAGCGACGTGGACGCCGTGGCGCGCCGACGGGTTCGAGTGCCGGGACACCGGGATCGGCGCGGCGACCGGCGGCATCGCTGGAGCACGTGTCGTGCGGGCGACCTCGGCCGCGGAGGCGACCTCGCTCGAGCACGACGGTGAGTTGCAGTTCTGGTTCGTGCTCTCCGGCGAGGTGGGTCTGCTGCGGACCGATCAGCCGGCGGAGCGACTCGGTCCCGGCGATTCCGTCGCCGTCCCGGCCGGCATGGCCCACGGGTTGGCCGCCGGAGACGCCGGCTGCGAGTTTCTCGAAGTCACCGTTCCAGATCGTTGACGCTGTCGCGCCAACCGCGCCGTGGCGCCCGTGTGCGGTTTCTGCTCGCTGGAGCGCTTTGTGCGCGTTGTCGTGCGATCGGGCGGAGCGTCTCATGAGCGGAGGTAGGTGACGACGGCTTGGACGCGGCGATGCCGGTCTGGCGTGTCGGGCAGCTGGAGTTTGAGGAAGATCTGCGTGACGTGGGCTTCGACGGTGCGTTCGCTGAGATGGATGCGGTCGGCGATGGCCCGGTTGCTGAGGCCTTCGGCAACCATCGCCAAGCACCTCCTGCTCGCGTGGCGTGAGGGCGGCGAGCGGGCCTTGGCGGTGCCGGCTGCCGACGAGGCGGGACACGATCGTGGGGTCGATGACGGTGTCGCCGTCGTCGATGCGGCGCAGCACGTCGACGAGGATGGCGACGTCGAAGACGCGCTCCTTGAGCAGGTAGCCGCAGCGCTCCGGGTGGTCCTCGATCAGCCGCATGGCGAAGACCGGCTCGACGTACTGCGAAAGGACGAGTACCCCGACGTTCGGATGCTTGGCGCGGATCTGTTTGGCGGCGACGAGACCTTCGTCGGTGTGGGTCGGCGGCATGCGGATGTCGATGACGGCGACGTCCGGGTTCTTCGACGCGACTTCGCGGAGCAGCACGTCGGCATCGGCGGCCTCGCCGACGACTTGCATACCGGCGTCGCCGAGCAGGCGGGCGACTCCCGTGCGGGTGATCATCACGTCGTCGGCGACCACTACGCGCATGGCAACTCGGCGGTGATCTGGTTGGCGGCGATGGTGAGCCGGCCGTCGATAGCGCCAACCCGATCGGTCACGTGCATGAGATCGGCGGCGAGATCGGTGGTGTCGTGGGCGATTTCGATGTGCAGGTTGTCGGCGGTTCGGGTGATGGTGACCGTGACGCTGCGTGGCCGACCTAGCGGCGGCCGCTTCGATGGCGTCGGCGACGAGGAGGTAGCTGGCAATCTCGACGCCCGATGCGAGTCGTTCGCCGAACGGTGCACGGCGACGTCGACGGTGACGTCGCTCGTCTCGGCGAGTGACGCGACCGCCGGGCACAACCCGGCGGCGGTGAGCACGGACGGGTAAATCCCGTGGGCGAGTTCGCGCAGCTCGTGGAACGCCTCGCGAACCTCGACGGCAGCCGAGTCGATGAGGGCGCCGAGCTCGGCGTCGTCGACACGTCTCGGCGGCGGCCTTGGCGCGTTTGAGGTCGTAGGACATGCTCAGCAGGCTCTGCTGGGCGCCGTCGTGCAGGTCGCGTTCGAGGGTTTCGCCGGCGGAAGTCTGCCGTTTCGACGATGCGTGCCCGTGACTCGGTGAGCTCTCGGACTACGGGAGCGCACCTCGGCTTGCAGTCGTTCGTTGTCGAGAGCGAGCCGGACCGCCGCGCCGAGACCGCGCTCGAGATCGGCCGGATCGGAGTGATGAGTGACGACTGCGACGGTTTGCCCGTTACGGACGAGCGGGGTCGCGGTCGCCGAGTCGTTCGCAGATGGATCAGCGAGCGGACGGCCATCACCGTCGGCGAAGTGGCCGGCGCTCGCCAGCCAGTAGTGGATGCGCAGGCTCGGATCACCGACCGCTCTGGCCAAGGCCACGTCGAGGCCGCCGACGGGCGGCGCCTCGTCGAGGGTGGCGACGATCCGCGAGACGGAGCGCCGCTGCAGCCGGGCGGTCAGCAACGTTGCCGCCAAGCCGGCGGAGATCAGCACCACGGCGCTGCAACGGAGGACGAACACGGTCGCGTAGCCGCCGTGCCCGGGATCCTCCAACGGCTGGTGGCGCCAGACGATGCCAAAGGCGATGGTCGCCACTCCGAGAAGGGCGCCACCGGGAAGCACCTCCCAGTGCCGGCGCGGACCTACCGTGCAGCGCACCCACCAGCCGGGCGACGCACAGGGCCGTCAGCGCGGCTGCGCAGCCGGTCGTGATCCACGACTGCCACCTCATGATCCGTCCGCCAAGAGCTCAGGCGTCGAACGGATGTCGAACACGTTGGCGGTGCAGTTCGCCCAGCAGTACGGATCGAGGTACGGATCGCGGACGAGCACGACGACCACCGCGCACACACCCCGACGAGGACGTAGGTCGCAACCACGAGGAGCGCCCGGCCCCGGACAGCGAACGGCTCGCGCGGCGACGACGACGTGGACGAGGACGGGGAACACGAAGCTCGCCGCCAGCATGCCAAGGGTGCGGACCAGCGCCGGTCCGTCGGCCCACCCCTCCCACACCGGGGCGAACCACAACACGCCGGCGACGACCGACAAGATCCCGAGCTGCGGCCGATCCACCAGCGACGAGCAGCCCGGCAGCGAACAACGCCAGCCCGGCCGTCACGAACAATGCCGGCGAGGGCGACGGAGTGTCCGGCGTACGTTGTCGCCGTGCCCGAGCCGCGTGCAACCGACGTTGCGGTGAGGGCGTACACGAGCGAGACAACCCCCGCGACCACCAACACACCGTGGATCGCGCTCGACCGCCGTGACGACGTCACCTCCGGATTGTCGCACTCGGCGAGCACCAGCGACTCCGTGCCAGCCGCAGGATCAACCGACCCAGCCCCGATGCGCCACAATCAGGTCGTGTTCTTACGGTCGATCTCACCTTCGACAAAGGAGTGAGATCATGTCCAACAAGCGTTTCGACCGAGCCACGGGTCGGCATCGGCGATCGCCGGCGGGCTGCTGCTGGCGAGCTGCGCCGGCGCCCAGCAGGCAGCGGGCAGCGACAAGGCCGGCGGCGACGCCGATCCGGTCGTGCTGACGATGGCCGACGCCACCGCCGGGTTGTACTACAACGCCGGCAGTTCAGCACTTCGTCGACGAGGTGGAGGAGCTCTCCGACGGCGCCGCTGCGCATCGAGGTCACACAGTGAATGGGGCGACTTCGCCCCCGACGTCGAGCAGCAGATCGTCGCGCGACGTCGCCGCCGGCGAGGCCGACCTGGCGTGGGTCTGGACCCACGCCTTCGACACCCTCGGCGTCAACGCCTTCCGGGCGTTGAACGCCCCGATGCTGATCGACAGCTACCCGCTGCAGCAGGCCGTGATCGCCAGCGACATCCCCGGCGAGATGCTCGCCGAACTCGACGCGGTCGGCGTCACCGGCATCGCCGTGCTCGCCGACGGCTTGCGCGAAGCCGGTCGCTGTCGAGCATCCGCTGCTGTCACCCGCCGACTACGAAGGGATCACCTTCACGATCGCGCCGCTCGCACGACCCTCGCCGATGCCGTCGTCGCCCTCGGCGCCAACACCGAGGTGGCGATCGCCGACGGCGCGCACCGCCGGGCTGACCGAGCGGCGAGATCCAGGGATACGAGATGAACCTGCTCGGCTCTACGCATCGGCGAACCCAACCTGCATACCTGGCGCCGTACGCCACCGCCAACGTCAACCTGTGGGCCAACCCGGCCGCGCTCATCGTCAACCCGGACGTCCTCGCGCGAGCTCACCGACACGCAGCGTGAGTGGGTGATGCAGGCCGCCGCCACAGCGTCGGAGCAGTCGACCGACCTCGTCAACCACGACGCCGAGCTGCTCGCTCGAGCTCTGCGAGCCCGGCGCCCGCTTCGCCGACGCCTCCGACGCCGATCTCGCGGCGATGCCGCGAGGCCTTCGAGCCGGTGTACGCCACGCTCGAGCGGGACGCCCAGACCGCCGAGTTCATCGCCCGCATCGAGGAGCTCAAGGCGGCGACGGACCCGGGACCAGCGCTGGAGGTCCCGGCGGACTGCACTGGAACGTCGCCACTCGCCGCTCCGGCTGCGGCGAGCCGATGCCAGCCGGCGATGGATCGGATCCTCGATGGGCACTACCGCTTCGAGTTCACCGACGATGAACTTCGAGAGCTGGGTGTGGATAACCCCGGATATGCCTCAACCAGGGGTTTACACGCTGGACGCTGGCGGACGGAACGTGAGTTCGACCAGATCGGTGAAGGCGTATCCGACCACCACGAGGGCACGTACGAAGTGGCCGGCGATGCGGTCAGCTTCACCGAGGAGGGCCTGGACCCTCGAGTTCACGCGTCGATTCAGCTGCACCCGACCGTCGATGCCTTCGACCGCACGTGCTTGCATTGGACAACCTGGGAGCGGATCGACGGTGACGACGTGTCGAACGAACCGCAGCAGGTGTCATTGGACGGCACCTCCGCTGGACGCTCACCGAGGAGGACGTCCTTGCCGACGAATGCAAACGACATGTCGACGTTGGCAACCTCACGTCGGATGTTCACGGTCGCCCTCGAAGACGGTGGCGACGTGGCTCGGACTGCGACGTGAGCCGACTGCACGCACGACCGTCGACGGTAATCGGATCGTCTTCGACTGGAGCGGCAGCTCGGTGCAGTTCACGTCACGGCCGACGGACGATATCTGCAACTGCAGCCATCAGGCCCGATGCCAGCAGGCGATGTCTTCGTGTGGACGACGAAGCCGTGGGAGCGGATCGACTGAGCGTCGCTGCGACTCGTCATGCATCTCGTCGCCGAGTGGGAGCTCGGCGACGAGGCGCGTTCCGGCGTGCAGTCGGACTGGTGACCTCGACCCTTCCGCCGAGTGCTTCGATGCGGTCGATGAGGTCGCGCAGGCCGGTTCCGGCGCCGGGGTCGGCGCCGCCGATGCCGTCGTCGGCGATCTCCACGGTGACGTCGTCCATCGACGGCGGCGACGGTCAACGCGACGTTCGTTGCTGCGGCGTGCTTGACCACGTTGGTCAGCGCCTCCGAGCACGCAAAGTAGACGGCGACCTGGATGGTGTCGGGGAGATGCCCGATGTCGGTGCGCTGACGTGCACCGGGATCGGGCATCGTGCGGCGAGCGCCTCAAGGGCGCCGGCCAGGCCACAGTCCGTCAAGCAGACGCGGGTGGAGCCCGGTGGCGAGCGACCGCAGTTCGTCAACGGTCATCGTCAACTGCTCGTCGATGTCCCCGAGCAGCTCCGCTGCTGATCCGTCGCCACGCGCGGCCCGCGCCGCTTCGATCCGCGCCGACAAGGATCACCAGACGATGCTCGGCTCCGGACCGCAGTCGAGCTTCGAGTCGTCGTTGCTCCTCGTCGCCGGCCGTGACGAGGCGCCGCCGGGAGGCGTCGAGCTCGGCGATCTGTGCCCGAACCTCCGCTTGCAGGCGGGTGTTGGCCGCGGCCAGTCGCGTCGCGGCGCCGACCGACTCAATCAGCGCCGGGTCGTCGAGCAGCGACGGGTGGTGAACGATCACGGCGAGCGGTCCTCCGTCGCCCTCGACGACGGTGGCGGCTCGATGGTCACCGTCGGACGGGCACCGCGAGACGTGCGGCCGTCGGAGTCGACGAAGTCAGCGGTCTGCGGAGACCAGTAGCCGACCTCCAGCGTCGGGTCACCGAGGGCGCGGGACAAGCGAGTCACGCAATCCGTCGGATCGCGCCTCGCCGAGCTCGACGACGAGATCCGTGACGCCGAAGTCCCAGGGTCGGACCACCAGCGCATACGTCAGGCCGACGGCGGTCACGCACAGCACGGATTGGTAGGCGAGAAGTGCTGCGTCGTCGGCGATGTCGCCAGGAAACGCCAGGCGGACAGCGGCGCCGGCGGCGACCACCGCGCCAACGGCGACGGTCAGCCGCATCGCGGTTCGCCGAGCCCGGCGCTCACGAGCAACCGCGGTCGTGTAGCGCCAGATCGTGAACACGACCAGAGCCACGGCGAGCCCGATCGTCACCCACTCGTTGGCCCACACCGGGTTCACGAAGGCAGCGACATAGCCGGCAGCGACCGCAACCCGCTCCGGCCGCGATGCTGCCCGGCCGGTAGGGAACGTGACGAGGGCGTGCACGAGCGGACCGCGATGTACGTACACGCCGTGCGTTGCGATCCATGCCAGCCACGCCGCGTCGACGCCGCTGAAGTTGCCGAGGAACCAGGTGAAGCCCGTCGCCAACAGCAGGATCCCGACTCGGCTCTCGGGGCGTCGCTGCCAAGCCACGAGACCGGCGCCGATCAACGTCCAGCCGGTGACGAGATCGGGGATCCAGCCGGCCGGATCACCGAACCCGAAGGAGACTCGACTCGGCGAGCAGCCCGACGGCGATGCCGGCCAGCCCGACGAGGATGCGACCCGTCTCATCTCGTCCGTGGTCACGCCAGGAGGCGCTCGATCGCCTCGCCGGAGAGCTCACTCTTGGCGACGAACCCGCGCACGGGTGCCAGCCGGATGCGGTCACCGAAGTCGTCCGCCTTCCGGCTGGAGATCAGGATCACCGTTGGCGGCGACGGGACCTGACGCCAACTCGTCGGCGACAGCGAACCCGTCGCGTCCAGGCAACTGGATGTCGAGCAGCACGAGGCCGGGCCGGAGTGCCGTCGCCTCGCGCAGCGCAGCGTCCCCGTCGGCGGCCTCACCGACGACGTCGAAGCCCTCCGACTCGAGCAACGCCCGTGCGGACGCGCGGAACCGGCGGTGGTCGTCAACGATGAGGACGGACGGTCGCACCGCCGCGATACTCGCAGGCGCGCAGGCCGGCCGGACATCCGAGCTAGTACGCGGGCTCTACGTCCAGGACGTGGAACTCCCACGGCGCGAGCTGCACGTAGAGGCCCTCGGCGGCCATCTCCGTCCCGTCGCGCTCGAACTGCTCACCGGCGAGCAGGTCGTCGAGCCGCCACGTCCGCCCGGCGAGGTCGTCCCACGGCAGGTGGATGCGCGCCGACGCCGGGGCGTCGGCGAAGTTGATCGACGACGAGCGATCGCTGGTCGTCGTCGGTCCACGACCAGGCCAGGAGCTGGTCGTAGCTGCGGTCCTCGGGCCAGCCGGTCGCGCTCGCACAGCGCCCAGTCGCCGCGGCGCAGCGTCGGCCGCGGCGGCGATCAGCCGAGGTGGAAGCGCGCGCAGCTCCTCGTCGATCGGCTCGTCGGGGCGGCGGCCGAGGAACACGGGCAGGCGCACCCGCCAGCCCTCGAACTGGCCCTCGTGCCACAGCGTCGCGCCGGGCAGCGTGGCGATGGCGACGGCGGCGGCCCGCTCCTGCGCCGGTGGCGAACTCGGCGGCGGCACGCGGCTCGTCGTGGTTCTCGAGGAAGCGCACCAGGCGGCGCTGGTAGTCGAGGTCGGCGTGGAGGTGGCCGCGAACCGACGTCGGGTCCGTCGTGGATCAGGCGGTCGTAGAGCCGCTTGTCGTAGCAGTAGTCGAAGCCGAGCTGCTGGAGGTCCCACTCCAGGTCCCAGTACGCCTCGGCGGCGAACACGAAGTCGCGGGTGCGCCGCCCGGACCGCACCGATCACCTCGGTCCAGTACTCGTGCTCCGGCACGGCGCCGGCCCGCTCGCCCCACGTGCGGGCGAAGACGTCGTTGAGCAGCAGCATCGCCATGTCGCAGCGGACGCCGTCGGCCTGCTCGGCGATGTCGATCAGCGTGTCGGCGGCGGCCTGGCGCAGCCCGGGGGCGAACGCGTTGAGCTGGGCGACGTCGGGCCACGGCGGGAAGTACGGATCGCGGCCGCGGGCGATGACCGCGTCGCCGACCGCGAGGAAGCCGCCGGATCGCGCGGCGAGGTCGTCGGCGGTCCCTTGGACGAAGTACTCGGGGTGCTCGGTGAGCCAGCGGGTGGTCGGGGGCGACGTGGTTGGGCACGAAGTCGACGAGCAGCCGCACGCCACGCTCGGCCGAGCGCGGCCCGGGCCGCGGCGAGGCCCGCGCGACCGCCGAAGCGGGCGTCGACCTCGTAGCGGCGGATGCAGTACGCCGAGCCGATCACGTCGGCGTCGTCGAGGTCGGGCAGCGCGGCGTGGAACGACGCCACCTGCTCGGCCGACTCGAGCGCCAGCTGGACGCCGGCCGGGCTGCGCTCCCACACGCCCATCAGCCACACGGCGTCGACGCCCGGCGGCGTCACCCGGTCCCACTCCGCCGGCGGGCACGTCGGCCAGCGTCGTCGTCGCCCCGGCCCGGCTGCCGACGTCGTGGAGCCAGGCGGCGGTGTTGAGCTCGTAGATGACCGGGTCGGCCGGCCAGCCGCGCTCGCTCATCGTCGGCTGCGGCGCCGGTAGACGAGGTTGCCGCTTGAGCGCGGTCGACAGCAGGTCCTCGGGGCGGAGGTAGCCGAGCACCTGGATGATCCGGGCGACGAGGCCGGTCCATCCGGTCTGGTGGCTGGCGCCGAGGCCGGCGCCGTTGTCGCCGTGGAAGTACTCGTAGAACAGCAGCAGGTCCTTCCAGTGCGGGTCGGTCTGGAACCGTTCCGTGCCGCCGTACACCGGGCGGCGGCCGTCGGCGTCGGGGACGAAGATCGACGCCAGCCGCCGGCCGAGCTCCTCGGCCACCTCGAACAGCGTGCACTGGCGCCCCGAGCCGGTCGGGCACTCCACCGTGAAGTCGTCGCCGTAGTAGGCGTACAGGTGCAGCAGGCCGCGCAGGACGAGGTAGTTGACCGGGAACCACACCGGGCCGCGCCAGTTCGAGTTGCCGCCGAACATCCCGCTGTCGGACTCGGCCGGCAGGTAGCGCGACCTCGTAGCGTCTGGCCGTGGACGTCGAACGTGAACGGGTGCTCGGCGTGGTACGCGGGACAGCGCGCGCAGCCCGTGCGGGCTGAGGAACTCGTCCTCGTCGAGCATCCGGGCGAGGACCCGGCGCAGCTTGTCCTCGTCGAGCACGGCCAGCATGCGCCGCCCGTTGACGCCGGGCACGCGGGCGTCGTGGATCGTGGCGAGCAGCTCGGGCATCGACTCGATCCGGCGGCGCAGCCGCGCCAGCAGCTCGTCGCTGATCTGCGATGCCCTCGAGCGGGAGGATCGTCGTCGCGCACAGCGGCAGCAGCCCGACCATCGACCGCACCTTGAGCCGCTCGGCGCTGCCGTCGGGGAGGCGGAGCACGTCGTAGAAGAAGCCGTCCTCCTCGTCCCACAGCTCGTCCTGGTTGTCGCCGATGCGGTCCATCGCCGCGGCGATGAACAGGAAGTGCTCGGCGAACTTGAGCACCATGTCCTCGTACAGCGGGTCGTGCGCGGACAGCTCGAGGGCGATGCCGAGCATGCACTGCGAGAAGAACGCCATCCACGCCGTGCCGTCGGACTGCTCGAGGTGGCCGCCGGTCGGCAGCGGCGCGCTGCGGTCGAACACGCCGATGTTGTCGAGGCCGAGGAACCCGCCCTCGAACACGTTGCGCCCGGTCGGGTCCTTGCGGTTGATCCACCACGTGAAGTTGACGAGCAGCTTCTGGAACGCGCGCTTCAACCACGTCGACGTCGCCCGCGCCGCGCTGCTCGAGCTCGGTCTCGTAGACGAGCAGCGTCGCCCAGGCGTGCACCGGCGGGTTGACGTCGCTGAAGTTCCACTCGTAGGCGGGCAGCTGCCCGCTCGGGTGGAGGTACAGCTCGCGCAGCATCAGCTCGAGCTGGGCCTTGGCGAAGTCGACGTCGACCATCGCCAGCGCCACGGTGTGGAAGGCGAGGTCCCACGACGCGTACCACGGGTACTCCCACGTGTCGGGCATCGAGATGACGTCGTCGTTGACCATGTGGAACCAGCTGCGGTTGCGGACGTCGGCCGCCGCTCGTCGCGCAGCGGGTGGACGTGGTGCTCCTCGAGCCAGCGGTCGAGGTCGAAGCAGTAGAGCTGCTTGCTCCACAGCATCCCGGCCAGCGCCTGGCGCATCACCGCCGCCTCGTCGGGCGGTCGTCGCCGGCGGCGTGATCGACGCGTAGAACTCGTCGGCCTCGGCGATGCGGGCGGCGAACACGCGGTCGGCCTCGTCGGCTGTCGAGCGTCGGGCGCGTCGGCCGGACACAGCCGGAGCTGCGACGACGCGGACGCCGCCGGCGGGGACGTCGAGCACGTAGTGCGCGGCCGCCTTGGTGCCGGTGCGGGCCGGGTTGACCGCGTCGCGCCTGTCCGTCGACCACGTACTCGTGGAAGGCGTCCTTCACGTACGGCGACGCGTTCGCCGATGCCCCACAGCCGCTCGGTGTTCGTCTCGTTCTCGGTGAACAGCAGCGGCGGCTCGCCCTCGCAGCGCAGCTCGAGCTCGCCGAGGTCGGGGTGCTCGGCGGCGATGACCGCGCTCGGCACCGCCGTCGACGGCGCGCAGCGAGCCCTTCGGCTCGCCCATCCACCACGTGTTGCGGAACCACAGCGTCGGCAGCAGGTGCACCGTCGCCGCGTCGCGGCTGCGGTTGGTGAGCGGTGATGCGGACGTGGACGTCGTCGGGCGCGCTCTTGGCGTACTCGACGTCGACGTCGACGTAGCGGTCGTCGTCGAAGACGCCGGTGTCGAGCAGCTCGTACTCGAAGTCGAGCCGGCCCCGGGCCCGGTTCGTCGCGACGAGGTCGTCGTACGGGAACTCGACGAGCGGGTACCGGTAGCGGTACTTCAGGTACGAGCTCGTCGGCGTGGCGTCGAGGTAGAAGTAGTACTCCTTGACGTCCTCGCCGTGGTTGCCCTCGGCGTTGGTCAGCCCGAACATCCGCTCCTTCAGGATCGGGTCGACGCCGTTCCAGAGCGGCGATCGCCGAAGCACAGCCGCTGGTGGTCGTCGCAGAAGCCGGCGATGCCGTCCTCGCCCCACTTGTACGCCCGCGACCGGGCCTGGTCGTGGGTGAAGTAGCTCCACGCGTCGCCGTTGTCGCTGTAGTCCTCGCGGACCGTGCCCCACTGGCGCTCGCTGAGGTACGGGCCCCAGCGTCGCCACGGCACCCCCGCCCGCGCCTCCTCCAGGCGGTCCGCTTCGACTCCGTGCGCCACGAAGGCTGCTCAGTCGTCGCCGTCGGCCGACGGAGCGTGGTGGTCGTGCTCGGAACCCTCCGCCTCGTCGTGCTCGGCATCGGCCTTGGTGACGTGCACGGTGCCGGGCGGATGGTCGGGCGGGGCATACACGGAGTACAGCTTGAGCTCGGTGTCGCCCTCGTTGACGACGTCGTGCCAGGTGCCGGCCGGGATGATCATCGCCCAGTCGTCGGACACGGCGTGCTCCTCGGCGACCTCGTCGGCCGAGCGCCGAGCTTGAGCGTCCCGGTGCCACTCTCGATGCGCAGGAACTGGTCGAGGTTGTCGTGCATCTCCCAGCCGATGTTCTCGCCGACGGCCAGCGACATCACCGTGAGCTGGAGGTGCTCGCCGGTGAACACCACGGTGCGGAACGTGGTGTTGGCGTCGGTGACGTCCTCGATCTCGCCGACCCACCCGATCGAGCTGGGATTGGAGGTGATGTCGCTCATCGGCCGGTCAGTCCCGGGCCAGCGCCGCGGCGAGGTGCTTCTCGACGTCGACGTAGGCGTCGTCGGCGACGTCGAACACGACCTTGACGATCTTCCCGCCGGTGAAGTCGAACCCCGGCGCGTACGTCGTGCTCACGGTGTCACCGCCGTCGTAGCCGATGCACAGGCCCTCGCCGCACAGGCTGAAGTGGCCGGTCATGCGTCCGGATCTCCGCCTCGGCGACGACCTCGTCGTCGACGTACAGCTTGAGCGGGCCGTACGACTCGTGGTGCTCGCCCATCCGCTCCTTGGTGAAGTCGACGCCGACGATGTGCCGGCCCGGCGCTCGGGGCGGCGGCCGACGATCGTCTGCTCGGGCGGGATGCCGAGGAAGTTGTAGGCGTAGGTCAGCTTGCCGTCCTTGACGAACAGCGTGTGGCCGCCGAACCGCGAGCCCTGGGCGAAGATCACGCCCTGCGGTGTCCGTGCGTGACCTCGACCTCGGCGAGGACCTTGTACGACACGTCGTGGACGTTCGCCGCCGAGCGCTCGGGCACCGCCGCCGTGCCCGGGTAGTACGTGTACTGACCGCTCGGCGGGACCGGCGATCTGGAACTCCATCGTCCGGAAGTCTCGAGGTCCTTGCCGACGACTGAGTCGTTGAGCGGCAGCACGTTGTTACTTCTCGGCCTCCTCGCATCCACAGCGCCTTGAGTTCCTCGACCTTCTCCGGGTGCTGTCGGCGACGTCGTGGGCCTCGGCGCGGTCCTCGTCGGTGTGGAACAGCTGCCAGCGGTCGTTGTCGAAGTTGCCCAGGCCGATCGGCATCGGGCCGTGCTCGGTGACGGCCTTCCAGCCCTCGTGCCAGATGCCCCGCGTGCCGAACATCTCGTAGTACTGGGTCTCCTTCTGCGTCGGCGCGTCGGCGGCGTCGAACGAGTAGCGCATCGACACGCCCGGCCAGCGGGGTCTGCGTCGACGCCGTCGACGACGTCGGGCATCTCGCACGCCGCAGCACGTCGAGGATCGTCGGGACGATGTCGGTGCAGTGGTGGTACTGGTGGCGCACCTCGCCGCTGCGCCGCGATCCCCGCCGGCCAGTGGATCACCAGCGGGTCGCACACGCCGCCCTGGTACGCGTAGCGCTTGAACATCCGGTACGGCGTCGAGAAGGCGACCGCCCACCCCGTCGGGTAGTGGTTGTAGGTGTCGGGCGTGCCGAGCCGGTCGAGCAGCGGGAGGTTCTCCTCGATCGTCGTCGGGCTAGGCGTTGAAGAACTTGTTCTCGTTGACCGATCCGTTCGGGCTGCCCTCGCCCGAGGCGCCGTTGTCGGCGCAGTAGAAGATCGATCGTGTTGTCGAGCTGGCCCGACTCCTCGAGGTAGTCGACGATCCGGCCGACCTGGGCGTCGGTGTACTCGGAGAACCCGGCGTAGACCTCGGCCATCCGGCGAGAACAGCGCGCTTCTCGTCGTCGGACAGCGAGTCCCACGGGCGCACCGCGTCGCCCGGCGCCGAACGTGCCGTCGGGCATCGGGTTGATCGGCGTCAGCTCGGTGCCCTCGGGCAGGATGCCGCGCTCGATCATCCGCGGCAGCACCCACTCGCGGTAGGCCTCGTAGCCGTCGTCGAACACGCCCTTGTACTTGTCGATGTACTCCTGCGGGCGCGTGGTGCGGGGCGTGGTTGGCGCCGGGGCAGAACCACAGGTACCACGGCTTGTCCGGCTCGGACTGCTTCGAGTCGCGGATGAACTCGAGCGCCTTGTCGGCGAGGTCCTTGGACAGGTGGTAGCCGTCCTCCGGGCAGGTACGGCTGGTCGATGTAGTGGTTGTCCTCGGCGAGGTCGGGATACCAGTTGTTGGTCTCGCCGCCGATGAACCCGTAGAAGCGGTCGTAGCCCAGCCCGAGCGGCCAGTTCTTCTTCGACGAGCCCATCGTCGAACTCGTCGACCGGGATGTTGTGGTTCTTGCCGACCCAGAACGTGCTCCACCCGGCGTCGCGCAGGACGGTGGCCATCGTGCGCGTTCTCCGGCGGGATGTGCGAGTTGTAGCCGGGGAACCCGGTCGACGACTCGGAGATCGAGGCGAACCCGTTCTGAGTGGTGGTTGCGCCCGGTGAGGAACGTCGAGCGCGTCGGCGAGCACAGCGCCGTCGTGTGCCACTGCGAGTAGGTCAGGCCGTTGGCGGCCAGCCGATCCATCGTCGGCATGTTGATCCGGCCGCCGTACGGCGACCACGCCGCGAGCCCGGTGTCGTCGTACAGCACGACGAGCACGTTCGGCGCGCCCTCCGGCGCCTGGTCGGCGAGGAACGCCGGCCAGTCCGGCGTCGAGTCGCGGATGTCGAGCTTGATCTCACCCTTGAACTCCTTGGCCACGGCGGTAGCCCCTCTCTGTGAACGAGTCAGCGGTCAATGGCGGACCAAACTCTTAGCACCTGCGCAGCGAGTCTTCGCTCCGTGAACGGGCACAGCAAAGGAGTCACGGTGGACCTCGACCTCGACATCCAGAGCCACGACCTCTACCTCGACGGTCCGCCCTTCGAGCGATTCGACCGGCTGCGCCGCGAGATGCCGGTGTTCCGCCACGAGGATCGCAACCCCGACGAGATCGACTGGTTCTGGGCGATCACTCGATACGACGACATCGTGACGGTGAGCCGTCAATGGGACGACGTACT
This sequence comes from Ilumatobacteraceae bacterium, assembly GCA_963732335.1. Lineage (GTDB taxonomy): Bacteria > Actinomycetota > Acidimicrobiia > Acidimicrobiales > Ilumatobacteraceae > Desertimonas. The sequence goes on from CAVSZO010000007.1 coordinate 31,363, forward strand.
CGTCGGCGCCAGAGTGTGACCCTGGCCAGGGAACGCCCCGACATGGAGCTGGCTCGGATGATGCTCGAGATGGACCCGCCCGAGCACACTCGCCTGCGCCGCCTCGTCGATCGGGGGTTCACGCCCAAGCCGATGAGACGGCTCGCCGACCACTACGGCGACGTGACCCGACGCCTCGTCGACGAGGCGATGGCGGCCGGCGAGGTCGAGTTCGTTGCGGCGGTGGCCGCCGAGCTGCCACTCATCGCCATCGCCGAGCTGCTCGGGATCCCGGTCGAGGACCGGCATCGGGTGTTCGAGTGGTCCAACCGGATGATCGGCATGAGTGATCCCGACTACTCCGGCGGCCAGGCTGACGGTGCCGCGGCCGCAGCCGAGCTGTACGTGTACGCCCAGGAGCTGGCGGCCGAGCGGCGGGCGAACCCCCGCGACGACGTGATCAGCATCCTCGTCAGCGGCGACGGCGACGGCGACCTACTCACCGACCACGAGTTCAACGTCTTCGTCCTCCTGTTGTCGGTCGCCGGCAGCGAGACCACACGCAATGCGATCAGCCACGGCGTGCTGGCGATGATCGAGCACCCCGACCAGTGGAACCGCTTGCGGTCCGACCCCGAGTTGATCGACTCCGCCGTCGAGGAGATCCTGCGTTGGTCGACCCCGGTCAACACGTTCCGACGGACGGCGATGTCCGACGTCACGCTGCGCGGCGAGACGATCCGCGAGGGCGAGTCAGTCGTGCTGTTCTATGCATCGGCGAACCGCGACCCCGAGGTGTTCGCCGACCCGTACCGCTTCGACATCGGACGGCACCCGAACCCCCACCTCGCCTTCGGCGGTGGCGGGCCGCACTTCTGTCTCGGAGCCAGCTTGGCTCGTGTCGAGATGCGGGCGCTGTTCGCCGAGCTGGCTCGACGGTGTGAGCGCATCGAGCTGGCAGGCGAAGTCGGCCGATTGCGCAGCTCGTTCGTCAACGGCATCAAGACCCTGCCCGTCCGGCTCAGCTGAACTGGCGTCGATGGTTAACTGCCACCCATGACCCGGCGCCGGGCTTCCAGGGAACATCCGCCACGGCTCGGCCTGGAGCTGCGCGAGCGGGAGACGGTCAAGCCGCTCGAGCTCTTCTTCGACCTGGTCTTCGTGCTCGGCTTCACGCAGTGCACCGCGCTGATGGCGGCCGAGCCGAGCTGGTCCGGGATCGGCCGAGGGATGCTCGTGCTCGCCGTGCTCTGGTGGGCGTGGGTCTGTTACGCCTGGCTGACGAGCCTCGATCGAGCCCGAGGAAGGCTCGGTTCGGCTCGTGATGTTGGCGGCGATGGCCGGCCTGCTCATCGTCGCCCTCTGCGTCCCGGAGGCATTCGGCGACCGCGGGCTCGGCTTCGCGATCGCCTACGGCGTGGTGCGGCTGGGCCACATCGCCCTCTACCTGATGGCCAGCCGCGACAGCACTGGCATTCGCCGCTGGGTGCTCGGCTTCGCGATCAGCACGAGCCATCGTGATCGGGCTGCTCGTCGCGGCGTCGTTCGTCGACGGCGGCGTGCAGGCGGCCCTCTGGGTGGCGGCGATCCTGGTCGATTGGGGTGTATCGCCGACTGTTCGGCGTCGCCGAATGGCGACTGGTGCCAGCGCACTTCGCCGAACGGCACAACCTCGTGATCATCCTCGCTCTCGGCGAGTCGATCGTGGCGCTCGGCGCCGGCGCCGAGGTCGACCTCACCGCGTCCGTGATCGTCGCAGCCGTGCTCGGGATGGGGCTGGCATCGGCGCTGTGGTGGATCTACTTCGACGTCGTCGCCCTGGTGACCGAACGACGCCTGATGCAGGCGGCCGAGGGTCGCGAGCGCAACACGCTGGCTCGGGACTCGTACTCCTACCTGCACTTCCCGATGGTGGCCGGGATCGTGCTCGGCGCCCTCGGGCTCGAGGAGACGCTGGCGCACGTCGACGAACCGCTCGACGCCGTGCACGCGTTCGCGCTGCTCGGCGGGACGGCGATCTATCTCCTCGCCCACGTCGCGTTGCGCCTCCGCAACGCGCGACACGGTCAACGTCGAGCGCCTCGCCCTGGCCGTGTTGCTGTTCGCGCTGATCGCCGCAGCGGTGAACGTCGACGCGCTGTTCACCATCGGCGCGGTCAACGTGCTGCTGTGGGCGATGATCGCCTACGAGACGATCTTCGTGTACGACGAGCGGCGCTACCGCCTGCGCCACGGGCTCGAGATCGACATCCCGGGAAGCAGCTAGGACGGAACGCGTTCGAGCTACTCGATACGGAGGCCGGAGATCGCCCGGGCGATGACGAGCTGCTGGATCTCGACTGGTGCCTTCGAAGATCGTGTGGATCAAGCTCTCGGCGTTTTCTGGTGACGTCCCGTACCACACAGTGCCGCTGATCAGGTGCGACGCGATCACCTCGCCCGGCTGGTGCTGTCCTTTCCGCCTGCTTCTAGGGAGGGACTAGGGACGCGGCGGGCTGGCGACAGTCTCCAATCCCTACCATCCAACCCTACGGTCGCGTCGTGGCGGATCGGGAAGCTCCGGCGCCCGCCATTCGAAGATCGAACGAAGATCCGCCTCCGCTGCACATCGTTGCCGAGATCAGGACCCGAGACCTCGGCCGCCGAATTTCGTCACAGTCCGCCGAACCTACGGACGGACAGCGGCTGGCACGGCGATCGCGCGTTCGGTGCACCGGCAGGCTCCGCCGCGGCGAGCGCGTCTGCCGCAGCGGGGACTCGCCGACGCGGTAGGCATCGACCACTGGGGCGCCGATACGGATCCGGTCCGACACACGGTGTGTCGTCCTGGTGTTCAAGCGTGGCGTGCGTGTTCGATGCTGATTGCGGGCGGAGATCAAGCGCTGTCGACGAGAAACCGCCAAGCGTGGAGCGAGCCGAATCGAGCTCATGCCCACTGACGATCACCATTTCGTTGCCTTCGGGTCGGCGACCCGCGAGCGATCCTCCGACTCGTCAAGGAGCCGGCCACCGGCTGCGACGGTCGTGGCGAGGCGCGTCTGCGCGAGGTCTGACGGCACCGCGAGCTCGAAGTGGACGCGGTCGCGCTGCCGGCGCCGCTCCGTCTCCAAAGCATCGAGCTCTTGGAACACGAGCACCGGGTTCAGCCGCCGCGGATCGTGGATGTCGATGACCCCGGCTCGCCGGTCGTGGGCGTATCCGAGTGCGGCGACCAGAACGCGCGGACTGCGGCGACGTCGGCGGCGTCGAGGAAGAGCTGAGCGAAGCGCGGCAGCCCCGGATCCGCAGTGGCCCCGAGTTCGCGGGCAGCGGTCTGGAGGTTTCCGGCGAGGTCGGTGAAGTCGAGCTCGAGGCCGTGGGCGTCGTCTTCCACTGGTCCTTACCGCTGTCGATGATCACGAGCCCGGGGCGCAGGTCGACCAGCAGCGGGAAGCCGTGTCGTCGGCCAGCGCCGCTGCTGCGGCGGCCAGGTCACGCCGCTGCGTCGGCGAGGTGGTGCGGTAGCACGCCATCGCGCTGAACACCGCCGCCAGTCGGCTGTCCCGATCCTCTCGCCGAGCGCCTGGCCCGGCACCAGGTCGACCTCGTTGCCGTCGGGGTCGGTGTGGCAGACCCGAACGGTCCGGATGCCTCACCAAGACTCGCCTGCTCGACCGCCGCGGCCGGCCGCACCACGTCGAGGTGGATGCGGTTTCGAAGCGGCCGTGGCTCCGTCGACTGCCGGATCCGTATCGCGGGGTCGTGCCGAACGGATCCGCCAAACCGCCGTCCTCCCCGGCGCGTAGTCGAGCACGCGCCGCCAGAACCGCCTCACCACAGTCGGGTTCGCGGATTCGAACACGACGCTCAGGTGCTGCAGCACGGCAGGGTTCGCGGCCAGCCCGAGATCCCGCGCGGCCGCCGACACCGCCTCGGCGTGCTCGTCTGAGTCGAGGCGCACCCGCATGCCTGTCGTGCGCAGGTCGACCACGATCTCGGCCGACAGCTCCACGATGCGCCCGGCCAGCGCAGCCCCCTCGATCAGCGACGGCGCGTCGAACGATGCCGTCGCAACGCCATCGACCACCCGCCAATCCGTTCCGATCTCTGTCATGCCCGGCACCGTAGAGCCCATTCCGGACGATCTCCTTCCGGATAGTGATGATGTCCCGGCCGGGGCATTGAGGTACGCCGTTGATCATGATCAGGCCGGCGTCACATGATCAGATCTCGCCGGGCGGGGTGTCCGACCCACTTGGGACATGTAAGCATTGCCCGGGCGTCCAATGCGTTCCCTCGCTTCGAGTTTGCCGTGGGCCCGGTATGCCGACTCAATCGCGATCTCGACGTGTGTGCCGCTTGCAGTGTTCGCCATCGTGCAAGTGCACCGAATCGGCGTTATCGCTTGGTCGGCGCTTCGGCCACTCACCGGTGTCGCCGCCGATAGTGGGAACGTCCGAGGTCTCCGAGGCCGGCTCCAAACGGCTTGGAGTGGGTCGGCGAGCGAAATCGAGCGTCGATCAGGATGCTGTGCGAGGAAACGTCGCCTTGTCGAGCGCCTGGCGGGCCGGTTCGCACCGTTCGGACGTACAAGGCTATCAGAGGATCTCGGGCGTCAGGAGCACCGCTCTCCCACCAGTCCAGCTCTTAGCCCTGCTCGGCATCTACGCCAGCGCGGCTCGCAGCTTGAACCCACTGGCCGCCGCTCGAGCCGCAGAACTTCCAAGAGCTGGTTGGCGGACCGTTTGTAGTGATGGAATCAGGCGACCAGCTCGAACTAATCGATGGTTCTGGATGCTTCCACCACTGGCCGATTGCGGTCGACATAATCAGAGCCCGTCGAGGAAGGCGAGGCGTCGGCCGGGGGGCTGGTATCGGCCCGGCTTGACGTGTGGTGGTTTGGTGCGGTCGAGGGCGCGTTCCTTGATCGTAAAGAGGTCGGCGTGCAGGTACATCGATGTGGTCTCGATCTGCCGCGAGCCCCCGACAGAGGTCGCGGCGCGGTTCGACGCGTCGTGCACCCGATCCGTGAGGCGCTGCGGGCGCTCTCGAGCCAGGGCTTCGTCGTCATCGAGCGACGGCGCAGGGGGCGTGCGTCGCTACGATGGACGGCGACCGGGCGCGCGAAGTCGTCCGAAATGTGTGTCTGGCCGGAAGCGCTGTTGGCTCTCGGCCTCGCCGCGAACGCCGCTCGCCGGCACACCTCGCCCGCCTCGGCGCGATCGTCGTCGCCGGCCTGCGCGCCGTGGTCGAGGACCGGCTGCAGGACCTGCCGCTGCTCAACACCGGGTTCCACGAGGCGCTCGCCGAGGCGGCGGGCAACGAGCCGCCGCGCAGCACGCTCGGGCGGACTCTCCGACATCATCCGCTGGCTCTACGCCGCCCGCATCAGCCGGCGCTCGGCGGAGTCGTGGGACGAGCACGCGGTGATCGTCGACGCCGCGCCGACGGCACGTTCCCCTCGCCCAGCGCTGCGGCGAGCAGCACATCGCCGCCGCGGCCGCGGCGTACCAGCGGGAAGGGTGCAACTGGACTCGCAGCGCTCTGTCGACGTCAATCGAGTTGCAGGCGGACGACACTCGACCTTCGGGCAGGTAGCCGGCCACTTGGTTCGTTGTGACATACGGCGTCGCGGAGCTGACACGCCTGGTCGATGTCCCAGACGGCGTCCCACAACCGGAGCGCTTGATCGTCGGCGGAGGCCAGGTGCGTTCCGTTCGGATTGAACGCCAGTGTCGCGAGGGGGCCTGGAGTGACCGCGGAGCGGAGCCCCGACGGCGTCGCCGGTGATGGGATTCCACAGCCGCACCGGCGTGATCGTCCCCCGCGGAGGCCACCAGCGTCACCTCCGGGTTGAAGGCGACGCCGTAGACGGGGCCGTCTGTGACCCCGCAGGACGCTGACGACGTCGCCCGTTCCGGGATTCCAGACCCGCACTGTCGCGTTCGTCGCTGGCGGGGGAGGCGAGCAGCGTGCCGTCCTGGTTGAACGCGACCGCATTGACAAACCCCACGTGTCCTTCAAGTGGTTCTTGGACGACGTCGCCGGTAGTCGGGTCCCACAGCAGCACGGTGTTATCGTCGCTCGCAGAGGCGAGCAGCGTTCCGTCGGGGACTAAAGGCGACGCCGTTCACTGGGCCGTCGTGGTCCGTGAACGTGGTCAGCGTGTCGCCCGTGGCACATCCCACACGTGGACGGTCGCATCGCTGCTGGCGGAGGCGAGCAGGGTCCCTCGATCCCGTCGAACGCCACCTGACAGCACGCGGCCCTCGTGGCCGGTGAAAGGTTGCCGTACCGGGTCGCCGGTCGCTGGATCCCACAGCCGGACGGTCTTGTCGTCGCTGGCGGTGGCGAGCAGTGTCCCGTGTTGGTTGAACACGAAAGCGTTGACGTGGCCGGTGTGGCCGGTGAGGGTGATCCCGGAGGGGGCGCCGGTGGCAGCATCCCACAATCTCACGGCAGCTTCGTCATTGACGATGGCGATCTGTGTTCCGTCGGGGCTGAAGGCGATCCCGCCCCGGCAACGATCCGCTTCGACACGGCCTCTGCATTCCGTCGACAGGGTGGCGTCGACGATGAGGGGTCGCCAGATCTGCTGACAGGGGTCGTTGTCCCACAGGCGCACCGTCTTGTCCCAGCCGGCGGAGGCGAGCAGTGTGCCGTCGTGGTTGAACGCCACACCCGTACAGTGCCAGTGTGGCCGGTCAGTGGTTCACCGACGGGTTCGCCGGTGGCGGGATCCCACAACCGCACGGTCGTGTTGTCGCTGGCGGAGACTAACAGGGTGCCGTCAGAGTTGAAAGCCACCCCCCACACGATGTCGTCCTGTTGTCCGGCGTGGTTCGATTTCGTAACCGGTGGCGGGATCCCACAACCGCACCGTGTGGATCGCTGACCGGCGGAGGCGAGCAGGTGCCGTCGTGCGTCTGGTAAGGCGACACCCCAAACGGTGCTGGTGTGGCCGGTGAGTTGTCGGACTGGTGCGCCGAAGCGGGGTCCCATAGCTGCACCGTGTTGCCGGCAGCAGCGCGAGCAGTGTCCCGTCAGGGTTGAACGCCACCTCATTGGACGCGCGTCGGGTAGTGAAAACAGGCCGACATTTCGTGCGCGTTCGGATCCCACAACCGCACCGTGTCATCGTCGCCGGCGGATGCGAGCAGCGTCCGTCGGGGCTGAAGCGCCACCGGTCACGGCATCGGTGTGGCCGGTGAGTGGTTCACCGACGGGTCGCCGGTGGCGGGATCCCACAACCGCACCGGTCATCGGCGCTGGCGGAGGCGAGCAGAGTGCCGTCGGGGTTGAACGCCACTCATACACGGTGCCGTCGTGGCCGGTGAGTGGTTCACCGACTGGTTCGCCGCTGGCGGGGTTCCACAGCCGCACCGTGCCATCGGCGGCCGGCGGAGGCGAGCAGCGTGCCGTCGGGGTTGAACGCCACCGCCTGCACGGCGTCGTCGTGGCCGGTGAGTGGTTCACCGACGGGTTGCCACACGCGGTTCGCCGAACGCAACGCCGCGCACTGTCAACGAGGGCCTCGGTCGCCTCACCGAGCGGTGCGTCGGTGGCCGACGGTGCTCTCGGCGGCGAACGCGAGGCGCAAGAGCCGGGTTGGTCGCCTCGGCTGGAAGCGTCGTGTCCGGCTTCTGCGGCCGCAGAGGGCGCTCGCGGGTTCTGTCTGCAGTGATCGGGACTGTGCGCAGGGCCTGCGTTCGCGATGGCCGCGCTTCTCGCGCGCTCTTGTTCTCGCTGCTGCTCGACGCTGCGGTTGGCTGCGACGGCGACGAGACGAGGACGAGGGAGACGATCGTGAGGAACGAGAGTGAGACGAGAACGGCGGCGAGGCGGCGTCGCCGTCGGCGGGCTGTCGGTGTGTTCGATCTGTTCGGCTGGCGTGCAGGAACTCCGTTTCGCGTTGGTTGAGCTCACCGGGGTTGGGTGGCCGCCCATTCGAGCGCGGTCGCCAGACCGGGCGCCATCGCCAGAGTGATTCGTCTCCGCCGCCGTCGTCCCATTCGGCGGCGGCACGGTTGATCCGTTGGCGGGTTCGGAGATCCTCTCGGCTCTCGTCGATCCACTCGCGCAATCTCGGCCAGGCCCGGATCAACGCTTCGTGGGCGACCTCGACGACCGTCCGTCTCGTCACCGGAGGTTGTCACCAGGCGAGCATCGGCGAGCGTTCGAACGACTCGTTCGACCACGTCGTCGACGGCGGTGGCGTGGTGATCTCGGTGACGGTCGCCGGCCGGCGGTGTCGCCGGCGCCTTCACCGGGCTGGGTCAGCCGCAACAGGACCTGTTCGTGCGGTCTGCTCGGCGGGGGTCAACGACGCCCAGATCTCGTCGGCCCGTGTTCGACACCGCCCCGGCGACGCCGCCGAGCTCGGCGTAGGCGGCGAGCGTGAGCGTGTCGGCTTGGCGTCGTCCCCACAATTCCAACAGGGCATGTTCGAGCAACGGCAACGCGCCCGGTTCGGTCTCGACGTCATCGAGCATGACCTCGACGAGACCGGGCTGCAGCGCAACCCGACGGCTAACGCCGGCTGTTCGATGATCTGACGCAAATCGTCTCGACCCAGCGGCCCAACCAAATACTGGTGGGCTCGACACGGCCTGGGCGAACACGGGTAGGCGGCGGCATGTGGATAGAAGTCGGCGCGCATCGTGATGATCACCGTGCACGGCCCGTCCGGCGTCGAGGCATGCAACAGGTTGCCGAAGAATCGCTCACGTGAGCCTGCATCGTCGTCACAACGTGAACGTCTCCTCGGCCTGATCGACGACCAACACGACCCGGCCGGCAGCCGCCCGCAGCAGCAGACTCAACGCCGTGTCTCTCTGCAGCAACTCGTTCAACATCGGCGGCGCCGAAAGTTGCGGGGCAACTTCGACGACGGCGGCGGTCAACGCCTCCAACGGGCGGGCCCCAGGCGTGAACGTCACGATCGTCCACGACTCGCTACCCGGCAACGCCCCCGCCCGCAGCGCCGGCACCAGCCCGGCAAACGTCAGCGACGACTTGCCTGACCCGGACGGGCCGACCACGGCGAGAAATTGGGTCGTCTTCAGCTTCTCCACAAGACGCTGGACGTCACCATCACGACCGAAGAACCAGGCCTGGCATCGGCCTCGCGGAACGGCAACAACCCCAGTACGGGCAGCACGTCGCCCGCCCCGCGCGAGCTGGGGCACCCCTCGATCGGCAAGCCCTGCACCGCCCGAACCAGTCGATCGACGCCGGCCAGATCGTCCACTCCCTTACGCAGGTCGACCCACGTGCGCATGCTCAGGAACGGATCGATCGAGGTCGCATCGAACGGATCCGGCACCCCCGGCAACAACACCAGAAAGACCCGGAAGATCAGCATCATGGGCGGCGCGATCCAACGCCACATGCACCTCCGGGCGTTGCCAAGCCCCCAGGTCTCCAGCCCTCAAGAAACACTGCGCACGATGACGAAGCGGCGCAGACGCTGCTCGCCAACCCATCCTGCCAATCGCGCTCCCGGGACCAACATCCACATGTCGAACCACGGCCGCAGCCGCCGTGCCCGCAACTGCTCCGCCAACCGCAGCACCAGCCGCCTTGTCCACACTGTTGTGCGACAGGAAGACGTCGAATGACGTTTCGGACATCGATGCCGATGGACTCTCTCTGCGTCATGCTGCCCGCCCGACGGTTGCGACGGTTGGGGGGCAGCACGCCTGAATTCTGCTCTGATGCTCGACCACTATGGTCGGGTTCGTCCTGATCACACCCCTCTGCAACGGTTGATTGGTGTCGACTCATCCACCAACCGGTTCTGCGAAATCATGCCACGAGCGGCGGCCGGGCTTCGGCAATATTCGTCCTATTACGGCCCGCCGGCGCCGGGCCGTTCGGCTCGTCGACGCCGCCGGGTTCCCTCGATCACGGCGGGGACGGGTCCCAACCTTCCACCAGATGACCTGGACGGTGCATCTCGGTTTCTGCAGCCGACCTTTCCCGGCTGTCTGCGATGGTTGGCGCCTGTCGGCACCGCGGGTGTGTTTGGCGACGAGTGCTGCGAGGCCGTCGCGGCTGAGCGGGGTGCCTCGACGGGTAGGGAACAGCGGATCGTCGGGGCGTCCCGCGGACTGCTTCATCCAGGTGCGTAGGAGCGACACGGTTCGGGGTCGTAGGGGCGTGGCGCGTTGTTTTCCTCGTCCTTTGCCCCAGCAACGCAGGTGTGCACCTGTCCGCAGAAACCAGATCGGGCCGATCGGAGAGCCAGTTATCGATGGCAGATCTCAGGCCAACGGCAGGGCGAGGACGAGCTGCTCACCGGCCGTCGGCCTCGCGCCGCTGGGCGAGCTCGACAAGGCATGCGCGGCGCAACGTCGTGAGTGCGCGTTGCGCCGTGTTCTTGGCGACGCCCATCCGCGTCGCCAGCTCGCGCACGGAGCAGTGAACGGTCCACGAGTCGGCGCCCGGGCTCGGTGGCGTCGTGGCGAGCACCTCGAGGGCGCACCAAGCCGCCGGCCCAAGCGACCGTCGCAACTCGGCCGCAGCGGCACCGACGATCAGGCTGCCGGGCGCCTCACCGTCAGTTCTCAGTTCCATCAGCCAGACGAACGACGCGACCGGTCGTGATCAGCACCATGAACGCCGGCCGTGGCACCCGGATGCACGTGCCGAACCGAAGGTTGGGTAGACCCTCGCGACCGTCGGTCATCTCGTACTGACGGGCAAGCGCGTAGGCGGTGGACGGCGAGACCTTCATCATCTCGGCCACCTCGCCAATCGTCAGCAGCGGCGGGTAGTCGTCCGCTGAACCCAAGTCGACGACGGCCATACTGCTACTTACGCCGATGTGATCTTCGCGATCAACCCCCTGGTCGCGGGCCCTCTGGGACCAATGGACAACCATGGACACTCACGGTCACTCACGGACACCAGCGGACACAGCCTGGACTCGCTTCCGTCGCAAGAATTCATCTCCCGTTAACCCGCCGAGTTCGCCGCGACGCCCTGCCTCGCGTGCGGACACCCTCAGGTATCGGGTGCCCGGAGCGCGGCGAGGAGCATGGGGAAGTCCTCGCTGACGGTCGACCAGACGATGTCGAGATCGATCTGGAAGTAGTGGTGGACGACCCGGTCGCGCATCCTCGCAGCGCTCGACCACTCGACGCCTGGATACTTCGCCCGGAACTCAGGCGTCACGGCCTTGGCCGCTTCGCCGACGTTCTCGATCAGCTTGCAGAGCGCCAGCTGCAGCACACGGTCATCATCGAGATCGGCACGAGCACGACCGGCGACGAATGCCATACCTTCCTCACACGCCTCGACCATGTGCGCGATGCGCTCGTCGTCACGCGGCTGCGTCATAGACCGGCGCGGCCTCGGCGACGACCCGGTCGCGGAAGCGCTGACCGAGCTCTGCGGCGGTCCGGAGATCCACCCGGCGGCCGTGGAAGACCTTCTCCTCGAGCTCCAGTTCCATGCCCGAGATCCGGAACATTCCGGGGACCTGACCGGGCTCGAACTCGACGAGCAGGTCGACGTCGCTGTCGGGAGTGAAGTCGTCGCGCAGCGCGGAGCCGAACACGGCGAGGCGGCGGATTCCGTTGCGGCGGCAGAAGTCAGCGAGCGCCTGCTGTCGGTACCAAGGCGAGCGAGCACTTCCATGCCGCTCGATTGTCCCACGTCGCGTTCGTCTTGGACGGGCTGATCTGGAACGCGGTCGAGCGCTTCTCCGAGCGCCGGCGGCGACGGCCTGGTCCGCGGCGGCAAACGCTTGGGCGTAGACGCGCAACGTCATCGCCGGGTTGGCATGTCCGAGGCGGCCGGCGACGGTGCGCACGTCGTGGCCCTGGCCGATGGCGACGGTGGCCGACCAGTGGCGAAGGTCGTGCAGCCGCCACTTCTCGTCGATGCCGGCGAGCTTGCGGGCTCGCTTCCACCACCACCCGATCCGATCCGGGCTGACGAGCTCGGGGCCGAGGCCGAACATCCACGGGCCATACGGCTCTCGCTCACGGCGCAGCGCCTCGATGGCGGCGACGGTGTCGGGGTCGAGGGTGACGGTGCGCGCGTTGGCGGTCTTCGTCGCCGCGTCGGTGAACTCACGGTGGCCGTCGCCGGAGGTCACGAAACCGATCGCCGAGTCGATCGTCAGACGTCCGCCGCTGAGGTCGGTCCACCGCAGCGCAGCCAGCTCGGCGCGGCGAGCGCCGGTCACCGCCGCGACGCGCAGCATCAACGCCGCCGCCGGATCGATCGACGTCGCGGCCGCGATCACGGCGCGCACCTCGTCGAGGGTCATCGCCGTGCGCCGCTGCGTCTTCGTCGAGCGCAGTCGCGCCATGCTCGCCACGTTCGTGCTCGCCCAGCCCCACCGCACTGCCTGCGACAGCGCGCCGCGCAACACACCGTGCAGGTTCTTGATCCCGGCGTCGCCCATCCCGGCTTGCCGCAGCCGGGTGTGCCAGCGCTCGACGTCGCCGACCGACAGCCGGGCCAGCGGTAGGCGAGCGATCTGATCCTTCTTGATGCTGCGCACCCGACTCTGCTGGTCGCGCGCCGACGACGGCGCCCACGTGTCGAGGTTCTGGGCGACCCAAGCGTCGAGCACGTCGCTCACTCGCCGTCCTGCCGGGGATGCTCGTCCGGGCCCGGCCTCCATCTCGGCGGCGACGCGAAGCGCGTCGCGCTTGCCGCCGTGGATCGTCTTGGACAGCTGGGTCGGTCGGCCGCGGGCGTCGGTGCCCGTGAACACGCGGATCTCCCAGACTCCGGGGCGTCGTTCGCGCAGCGTCGCCATCGGCGAGCACTCTACGCCAGATCTTGTCCAGATCTTAGGGATGGCATCCCTAGACAGATCACCTGTTCGGTTCGGCAACCGAACCGCATCGCAGCGATCTACTCGATACGCAGGCCTGATATCGCCCGGGCGATGACCAGCTGCTGGATCTCGGACGTGCCTTCGAAGATCGTGTGGATCTTGGCGTCGCGGTGCCAGCGCTCGACCGGGTAGTCGCGGGTGTAGCCGTAGCCGCCGAGGATCTGGATCGCCTCCTCGGTGACCCATACCGACACCTCGCTCGCCTTGTACTTGCTCATCGAGCCCTCGGCGTTGGTGTAGCCGCCGTTGTGGGCGAGCCAGGCAGCCCGCCAGATGAGCAGGCGGGCGGCGTCGATCTCGGTGATCATGTTGGCGAGCTTGAAGGCGATCGCCTGGTTCATGATGATCGGCTTGCCGAACGCCTTGCGCTCCTTGGCGTACTCGAGCGAGTACTCGTAGGCGGCGCGGGCGATGCCGATCGCCTGGGCGCCGACCGTCGGGCGGGTCGCCTCGAACGTCGCCATCGCCGGTTGCTTGGCGCCGGAGCGGCCGTTCTCCCGGGCGCGGGCGAGCTTCTCGTCGAGCTTGTCCTTGCCGCCGAGCAGCTGGCGGCCGGGGATGCGAACGTCGTCGAGGATGACCTCGGCGGTGTGCGACGCGCGGATGCCGTGCTTCTTGTACTTCTGCCCCTGGCTCAGCCCTGGCGTGTCCGGACCGATGACGAAGCTCGCCTGGCCACGCCCCTTGAGCGCCGGATCGACAGTGGCGACGACGACGTGGACGTCGGCGATGCCGCCGTTGGTGATCCATGCCTTGGTGCCGTTGAGCACCCACTCGTCCTTGGCCTCGTCGTACACCGCCCGGGTGCGCAGGCTGGACACGTCGGAGCCGGCATCGGGCTCGCTGACGCAGAAGGCGCCGAGGGCGATCTTGTCGGGCGTGCCGTAGCACTGCGGGACCCACTCGCCGACCTGCTCGGGGGTGCCGTTGCCGGCGATGCCGGCGGCGGCGAGGCCTGAGCCCATGATCGCCATGCCGATCCCGGCGTCACCCCAGAACAGCTCCTCGACGGCGACCGGAAGGGTCAGGCCGGTCGGGTCGAACAGGGCGTTGGCCATGAAGTCCATGCCGTAGAGGCCGATCTGGGCGGCCTCCTCGACGATCGGGTACGGGAACTCCTCGCGCTCGTCCCACTCGCTGCCGGCGGGCCGGACGACCGATTCGGCGAAGTCGTGGACCCACTTCTGGATCTGCAACTGGTCTTCGTTGAGCGATGCAGAGAACTCGGGCATGGCACTAAGTTACCACGCGGTAACATCGCTTGTCTACCCCGAGTAACGGTGAGCGGCCGGCAGCGGATGCCAGCATGACGGCATGGTCCGGTTGGCACACCTCGGTTCGGCACTGCGGCTCGCCGCCGCGGCGCTCGTCGTGTCGGTGCTGGCCGGGTGCATCGGCGGAGACGACGACGGGGCCGAGGAGGTCGACAGCCCGGATGCCACGTTGTCGGCGCCGGAGACGCTTCCGCTGCAACCGATCGACGCCACGATCCCGGCTGCCACGCTGGCCGGCGAGGACGGCGGCACGGTTGATGACGTCCTCGCCGACGACACCGTCACCGTCGAGGAGCTCACTGCGTCGTACGAGCGCTACATCGAGTGCCTCGCCGAAGGCGGCGGCTCGGGGCGATACGCCTACGACATCGAGCTGCGCACCGGGTTGGTCGTCGAGTGGAACGTCGACGACGTCGACGGCGGCGACGCCGGTGCGGTGGATCGCGACGTTCTCGGCGCCAGCTGCTCGCGGCGCTACCTCGGCGACCTCACGCGGCGCTTCGAGCTCGCCAACCCGCCGGCGGACGACCTTGCCGACCGCCAGCGGGCCAGCATCGCCACGTGCGTTCAAGCGGTGAGCCCGGAAGCCGCCGCCAATCTCCCCGCCGAGATCTCCGTCGGCACCGCCGGCGACGCCTCCAGCCTCAGCGAACTGCAGCTCGACCCGGCCGCACTCGACCCGGCGTCGCTCGGCGCCGACGCCGACGACATCGCCGCCGTCAGCGGGTGCATCGCCGCGGTCGGCGCCGAGTGGCGACCGTTCGGCTGACGTCAGAGCGTGAGCAGCGTCGGGGCAATCGTCGTATAGATGAGGTTGGCGCCGGGGGTGTAGACGTGGACGCCGTCCCAGCGGTAGGCGACATCACTCGCTACGTCCTCGTCGTCGCACCACTCCTCCGGCCCCGGCACGAACGTGACGGTGTCGGGATTGGCCTCGGCAACGTCGCGCCACAGGTCGTTGAGGTGGGCGACGCGGTCGTCCTCACCCCGCTCGGGCAGCGCCGGCACGCCGCTTCCCTCGACCTCCTGCGGACGCATGCAGGCCACCTCGAGCAGGGCGACGCGGGTGCCGGTGCCGGCGAGCGCATCGATGCCCGACTGCAAGTTGTCGACGACGTAGGTGTCCCACTCCGGCGTGCCGAACTCGAGGTCGGTCCCGTCGTCGAGCTCGAAATCGAACACGTCCCACGCCCCGAGGACGACCAGGGCGACCTCGGCATCGGCCCGTTCGACGGCGTCGGCCCACTCGTCCTGCCAGCCCTCACAGCGCCCGAACGACAGGGTGTAGCCGTCGCGTTCGGTCTGCAACGTGCCTTCGTCGTAGACGCTGCAGCCTTCGACCGAACCGTCGGTGACGTCGAGCGTGTCATCGATGCCGTCGGGCAGGTTGATGGCCATGGCGTGGGCCTGCGAGTCGCCGACGACGACGACCCGCCGCGGCGCGGGCTCCGCCGCGTCCGCTAGCAGCGGCATCGGCGGCCTGCGTGGTCGTCGGCTGGTTGGCTGCGGCAGCGTCCGCCGGACCGGCACCGAAGGTGACGTCCTCACCTCCCTCGGCGCGGTCGAACGGGTCGACCGAGGTGTAGAAGGCGATCAGGCTGGCGACGACCACCGCAACGCCAGCGACCGGCAGCAGGCGCCGCTCCCCTGCCGAACGCCACCAGCGCCCCAGCTCGCCGCGGCGAACCGGCATCTCCACGAACCGGTAGCACAGCTCGGACACCACCGCCGTGACCGCGAGGGCCCCGGCGACCCGCGCCACCGAACCGCCGTAGGCCTCGGCGAACACGAAGATCGGCCAGTGCCACAGGTAGATGCCGTAGCTGCGCTTGCCGATCTCGACCAGCGGTTGCCACGAGAGGATGCCGCGGAACCACGTCGCCGCTGGGTGAACGGCGACCAACACGGCCACGAGCGACAGCACGGTGACGAGGGCGAGCAGCCACTGGTACACGTAGCCGTCGGTGAGGGTCGCCACGGCGGCGATGCAACCGAGCATGGCCACGGCGAGCATGCCGAGACCGTCGAGTAGCCAACCGCCCCGCGAACTCGCCGCCGCCGGCGATCGCCACGGCCGCCACACGAACGCGGCAGCCGCACCGAGCACCAGGCCGGATGCCCGGGTCACCGTCGAGAGGTACATGAAGTTGATGCGATCGACGTCGTCGAGCACGGCGATCGGCGAGCGCAGGTTGCCGGGTCCGTTGCCGTGGAGCAGGTAGGTCCACGCCACGACCGACGCCGAGACCGCAACGAGCACACCGGCGGTGCCGGCCCGCGTCAGGCGGGTGCGGCGGAGGGCGACGAACGCCAGCGGCCAGAGGAGGTACCACTGCTCCTCGACGGCGAGGCTCCAGACGTGGCGCAGCAGCGGGGGGTCGCCGCTGTAGTACGGCACGCCACCGACGATCTGGCCCCAGTTGCCGCCATAGAAGACCGCCCACGGGAGGTCGCGGCGCAGCTGCGACTGCTGCTCGTCGGTTCCGGCGAAGACCGACCACACGGCGACGGCGGCGAGCACGGTGAAGAGGGCGGGCAGCAGGCGCCGGGCGCGGCGCATCCAGAACTGCGGCGAGGTTGGTGTGCCCGGACCGGTCGCGCTCGTCGAGCAGCAGCGACGTGATCAGGAAGCCGGACACGACGAAGAACACCTCGACGCCGAAGAACCCGCCGTGCATCCACGAGAACCCGGCGTGGTAGAAGATCACGGCGATCACCGACAACGCCCGCAGCCCGTCGAGCGACGGTTGGTAGCCCATCGACGGCATCGCCGGCATTCCCTCGGCCCGCGGCTTGGTCGAGGTTGACCGTTTCGTCGATCTGGGCGTCGACGTTTCCGCTTTCCGGGAAGGAGAACGCCCAGATCCCTCGGTCGGACGATTCACGCCCAGTTCGGGGGATGCGGCTGGATCCGGGCCGCGGTCCAGCAGGTCGTCGAGCCGCCGGAGCCGTTCGAGGGCCGGGTGGTCGCGAACCGTCTCCGTCATCGTCTGAGGACGGTGCCTGCCGCTGTCGTCTCGACGATCCACCCGTCGGCCTGCAACGCGGCACGGATCTCGTCGGCGGCGGCGTAGTCCTTGGCGGCGCGGGCATCGTCGAGGGCGGTCGCACGTGCGGCGATCTCGGGAGGTACCTCGGCGGAGCTTCCGAGCTCGAGTCCAACCGCGCTGGCCATCTCCCTGACGGCGGCGACGAGGGGCGCCGCCGCCGCATCGTCACCCGAATCGAGCAGCGTGTTCGCTCGCCGGACCGTGTCGAACAGCAGGGCCATCGCCTGGGGTGTGTCGAGGTCGTCGTCCATCGCCGACCGGAAGCGATCGAGCACGTCGGAGTCGGCGTCGTCTCGCGCCACCGCCGGGATCGCTGACGTCCTGGCGGCGAAGGCGTCGAGGCCGGCAACCGTGTTCGCCGCTGCGTCGAGCACGCTGGGACCGACCTTGACCGGCTGGCGGTAGTGGCTCTGCAGCAAGCACCATGCGGTACACCCTGCCGTCGAAGCGCTCGAGCAGGTCGAGCAGGTTGTCGTAGTTGCCGAGGCTCTTCGACATCTTCTCGCCGGTCTGGTCGACGACCATCCCGTGATGCATCCAGTGGTTGGCGAAGCGCTTGCCGAGGGCGACGGCTTGGGCCCGTTCGTTCTCGTGGTGCGGGAAGCGCAGGTCCTGCCCGCCGGCGTGGAGATCGAACCCCTCGCCGAGCAGGCGCAGGCTCATCACGACGCACTCGCTGTGCCACCCTGGCCGCCCTTCGCCCCATGGCGACGGCCACGCCGGCTCGCCTGGCTTGGCGAGCTTCCACAGCACGAAGTCGGCGGGGTGCTTCTTCAGCTCGGCGCCGTAGATCTCCCGATCGCCACCGCCGGCGAGCATCTCGTCGAGCGACTGGTGAGCGAGCAGGCCGTAATCCTCGACCGTCTCGACCGAGAGATACACGCCGTCGTCGGTCGGGTAGGCGCGACCGATCTCGACGAGCTGGCCGATCATCTCGACCATCTCGTCGACGTAGGCGGTGGCGTGGGGGATCTCGTCGGGCCGCTCGTTGCCGATCCCGTCCATCGCCTTCCACCACACCGACTCGCACTTGGCGGCGATGTCTGCCCACGGCCGGTTCTCGTCGTTGGCACGGTTGATGATCTTGTCGTCGATGTCCGTCACGTTGGACACGAACTGCACGTCCAAGCCGCACCAGCGCAGGTAGCGGACGAGCACGTCGTACTCCAGCGTCGCCCGGCCGTGCCCGAGGTGCGGCGGCCCGTACACCGTCGGGCCGCAGAGGTAGATGCCCACCTTGCCGGGCTCGCGCAGGGCCAGTTCGCGGACCTCGCGCGTGGCCGTGTCGTAGAGCCGCAGCATTCCTCCAGGCTAGAGCCCGCCGCCTCCCCGTCGGCACGATCTGTGACCGCTCGGGGCCGATGTGAGGCCCGAGCGGTCACAGTTGGCGGCGGCGTGCCGCGACGATCTGTTTGACCACGGAGACGACCTCGACCGGGCGCCGAGTCGCATACCAGCCGAGGTACTGCAGGTCCCAGCCACACGCTGCGGCCGCCATGTCACGTTGCTCATCGAGTGGCTCGGCATCGGGACCGAAGTGGAACTTGCGGCTGTGGGCTTCGAGGCCCAATCGGACCGATGGGATGCCGATGTCGGTCCTGGCCACAAGGCGTCCATCGGTGTCGAGGATCGGATACTGCAGCTCGATCGGTGGGATGCCCGGATCGTCGAGGCAGAGCGCCACGAGCTCCTCGAACCACGAGTCGGGGAGTCGGCCTTCGTACGGGATCGTGGCGAGCTGGCGGAGCAGCACGGCAACGCCCGACGGACCTGGCCGGTTCAACCGATCGGCCGTGAGTTGAATCCAGCGCAGACTTGTTCCTCGTCGCCGAGCTGACGTCAGTGCTCGGCGCACGGCGAGCGGCTCGACGACCATGCCGAGGTTGCAGGCGGTCGCGGCCGACGCCACGGCGTGACCGCCGTCAGCAACGTCGCCGCCATCAGGCATTGCTCCCAGCTATCCCCTGTGCGACGACCAGGACGCCGGGATACGGCTCGTCGAGCCAGCCGATGCGCTTTGCCGTCGCCACGCGACCCTTGTCGAAGTTCAGTTCGGCAGCCTGGCTGACGGGTGAACGCACGATGCTGAGAGGCTGCGAGCTCGGCAACGGCGCGTACAGCGTCGTCCGGCATGGTGCCGACCGTACGCACGGGGTGTCAGCATCGCGCCGCCCGGCGCTGGAACTGTGACCGCTCGGGGCCGATGTGAGTCCCCTCCGGTCACAGTTCGCGTCGCCGGGGCCGCCTCGGCCCATCGGGGCAGGTACTCCCTATCCTTTCCGGGATGGCCGGAGCCCCCGAGAAGCCGACGCTGGACGGCATCGAAGCGCGCTGGGCGCAGGAGTGGGACGACACCGGCGTGTACCGCTTCGATCGCCGGGCCAGCCGTGACGACGTGTTCTCGATCGACACCCCGCCTCCCACGGTGTCCGGGTCGGTGCACATGGGGACGATCTTCGGCTACACGCAGTTCGACGCCGTGGCCCGCTATCAGCGGATGCGCGGCAAGCAGGTCTTCTTCCCGCTCGGCTGGGACGACAACGGGCTGGCCACCGAGCGGCGCGTGCAGAACTTCTATGGCGTCCGATGCGACCCGACGCGGGCGTACGACCCGGACTTCACGCCGCCCTACCGCGGCGACGTCCCGCGGGGCGCCGAGGAGGTGCCGATCTCACGCCCCAACTTCGTCGCCCTCTGCCACGAGCTGACGGCCACCGACGAAGCAGTGTTCGAGGAGGTCTTCCGCCGCCTCGGGATGTCCGTCGACTGGGCGCTGCTGTACACGACGATCGGCGAGGCCAGCCGCAGGGTCAGCCAGGTGGCGTTCCTGCACAACCTCGCCCGCGGCGAGGCCTACAGCAGCGACGCCCCGACGGTGTGGGACGTCGACTTCCAGACCGCGGTCGCCCAGGCCGAGATCGAAGACAAGGAGCGCCCCGGCGCCTATCACACCGTCGCCTTCCACGCCGCCGACGGCGACCTGCTGATCGAGACGTCGCGGCCGGAGCTGATCGTCAGTTGCGTCGCCCTCGTCGCTCACCCCGACGACGAGCGCTACCAGTCGCGTTTCGGGACGACGGTGCGAACGCCGCTCTTCGACGTCGAGGTTCCCGTCGTCGCCCATCCGCTGGCCGCACCCGACAAGGGCACCGGCATCGCCATGGTGTGCACGTTCGGTGACGTCACCGACGTCACGTGGTGGCGTGAGCTCAACCTCCCGACGCGCAGCGTCATCGGCCGCGACGGGCGCTTCAGCACCACGACCCCCGACTGGATCGGCAGCGACCGCGGCGTCGACGCCTACGGCGCCATCGCCGGACGCACCGTCAAGCAAGCGCAGGCGGCGACCGTCGACGCCTTGCGCGAGTCAGGAGAGCTGATCGGCGAGCCGCAGCCGATCACCCACGCCGTCAAGTTCTACGAGCGGGGAATCCGCCCGCTGGAGATCGTCACCAGCCGGCAGTGGTACATCCGCAACGGCGGCCGCGACGACGACCGCCGTCAGGAGCTGCTCGCCCGCGGCAAGGAGCTGGCGTGGTACCCCGACCACATGCGCCATCGCTACAACCACTGGGTCGAGGGCCTCAACGGCGACTGGCTGATCAGCCGCCAGCGCTTCTTCGGCGTGCCGATCCCGCTGTGGTACCCGATCGGTGACGACGGCGAGGTCGACCACGACCACCCGATCATTCCGGACGAGGGCACGCTGCCGATCGACCCGTCGGCCGACGTCCCGCCGGGCTACACCGCCGAGCAGCGCGACCAGGCGGGCGGCTTCACAGGTGACCGTGACGTGATGGACACGTGGGCGACGTCGTCGCTGACGCCGCAGATCGCCGGCGGCTGGGTCGACGATCCTGATCTCTTCGCCCGGGTGTTCCCGATGGACCTGCGCCCCCAGGGCCCGGAGATCATCCGCACCTGGTTGTTCGCCACAGTCGTCCGCTCGCACTACGAGCACGACTCGCTGCCGTGGGCGAACGCCCAGATCAACGGCTGGATTCTCGACCCCGATCGCAAGAAGATGTCGAAGTCGGTCGGCAACGTGGTGACGCCGATGGGTCTCTTCGAGCAGTACGGCACCGATGCCGTGCGCTACTGGTCGCTCTCGGCCCGCCCCGGAGTCGACACCGCCTTCAGCGAGGAGCAGATGAAGGTCGGGCGCCGCCTCGCTACCAAGCTGCTCAACGTCACCAGGTTCGTCCTCGGCATCCCCCGCCCCGACCACACAGGTGCAGTCGAGACCGAAGCCGTCGACGCGGCGATGCTCGCCAGGCTCGACGCTGTCGTCGCCGAAGCGACCACGGCATACGACGGTTTCGACTACGCCAGGGCCTTGGAACGCACCGAGGAGTTCTTCTGGTGGTTCTGCGACGACTACGTCGAGCTCGTCAAGGGTCGCGCCTACGGCAGCCGCGGCGGCGTTGCCGCGGCGTCGGCGGGCGACGCGCTGCGCACTGCACTCGACGTCCTGCAGCGGCTGCTCGCCCCGACGCTCCCGTTCGCCGCCGAGGAGGCCTGGAGTTGGTGGCACGACGGCAGTGTCCACGCCGCCCCGTGGCCGGAGCTCGTTGCCGGCGACGCCCCGGAACTCTCGCTCGACCCGATCAGCGAAGTGCTGGCAAGCGTCCGGAGGGTGAAGACGGAGGCCAAGGTCAGCCAGCGGGCAGCCGTCGCGACACTCGACGTCTGCGGCCCGGCGGAGTGGCGTGCCGCCATCGAAGCCGCCCGCGACGACCTCGCCGAAGCGCTGTCGGTCACGAACTTGACGCTCGGTGACGCGGACGACGTGACAATCGCTGCCACGCTCGCCTGACGATGCCGCAGTAACCTCGATACGGAGTATGGCTGATGACCCGGGCCGCGGCCCTCGGCGAACGTGGCCCGAGCGTCTCGCCATCGCCGGAACGTTCGCGTCGGCCTTGGTGTGCTTCATCGTCGCCGCCGCGTTGATCGCCGGGTACGTCGTCGTCCGCCAGCGCAACATCGTCGACTTGCAGGACCCGGCCGAAGTCGCCGCCGCGGCGTCAGCCAACGCAGCCGGTCCCGACGTCGCGCCGGAGACGCTTCGACCGACGACGTCGGCGGCGACGACATCGAGTCCGACTTCCGCGAGCAACGCGGCGCAGTCGCCGGCCACTAGCGAGGTCGAAGACACCGCCGCCGATACGACCACGTCGACGGTGCGTCAGAGCGACGACGGCGCCGGGAACGCCGCGGCTGCAGCGCCGCCTGCCACGTTCCCGGAGGCCGACCCGGAGGCCCAGAACTTTCTGATCACCGGCGCCGACAATGGCGCGTGCATCGATCCAGACTCGCCGTATGCCGGGGCGTTCGGCGATCGTGAGGGGATGGGCGAGCGCAGCGACACGATCATGGTCCTCCGCGTCGACCCCGACGCCGACCGGGTCGCCGTCCTGTCGTTCCCCCGCGACCTCTACGTCGACATCGCCGGTTCGGGATCGAAGTCACGGATCAACTCGGCCTACCGGCGCGACGACCCGCAGCGACTGATCCTGACGATCTTCGAGAACTTCGGCGTCCCGATCGACCACTACATCCAGGTCGACTTTTGTGCCTTCAAGACGCTGGTCGACGCCGTTGGTGGTGTCGCCGTCCCGTTCGAGTTCCCGGCGCGAGACGACAACACTGGGCTCAACGTGACGTCGACCGGATGCTTCACGTTCGACGGCGAGCACGCCCTCGCCTACGTCCGCTCGCGGCACTACCAGTACGAGGATCCGCCGGGCAGCGGAAACTGGCAGGAGGACCCGTCGAGCGACCTTGGTCGGATCTCGCGCCAGCAGGACTTCATCCGCCGAACGTTGTCGAGCATCCTCGACGAGGGGCCACTCAACCCGCGGGTTGCTCGCGGCCTCATCCGCGCAGCAACCGAGTACGTCGTCACCGACCGCGACCTCACGGCAGCACGGGCGCTCGAGTTCGCCGGTGTGATGAACGACGTCGACCCGGAGTCGATCCTCACCTACCAGATCGAAGCGACGGACCGGAACGTCAACGGGGCGGCGGTGCTCGTCCCGAACATCGATGGCGAGAACATGCAGGCGATCCTCGCCATGTTCCGCGGCGAGACGTCGCTTGCCGACGCCCCCACGCAGGTGTTCGACGAGGTCACGACGGCTGCGCCTCGCGGTTCGACGACGACGGTCGCCCCGCCCGGCAGTGCCGACGCCAGCGCAGCGAACGAGTCGACCACCGTGGCGACTGTCGCTGAGACGTCCACCAGCACGACCGTCCCGTCGACCGACGAGGTCGCCGTTGATGAGCTCCGTGCCGGCGGACGGCCCACAGGAGAACCAGGTCGGCATCGTCCCGCCCCGCGGACGTCACCTGCTGAGCCTCGCAGGGTCCTACTGGTACAGGAGCACGCCGCGAATGTTGACGCCCTCGCGCATGTCGGCGTAGCCGTCGTTGACGCCCTCCAGCGGGTAGGTCTTGGTGACGAGGCCGTCGAGGTCGATCTGCCCGCGGTGGTACAGCTCGAGAATCTTGGGAATGTCGGCACGTGGGTTGCCCGAGCCGAACAGCGAGCCGACCACCTGCTTCTCCATGAGCGTCAGGTCGAGCAAGCTGATGTTCGCCGATGTCTCCAGCGCCGGATGGATGTTGGTGACGACGACACGGCCGCGCTTGGCCGTGATCGCCAGTGCCGCAGCGAGCAGCTCACCGCTGCCGACGCCCATCGACATGATCACCTTGTTGGCCATCCGTCCCCACGACGCCTCGGTGATCGCCGGCAGTGCCTCTTCGAGCGACGCCGACGTGTGCGTCGCGCCGAACTCCTGGGCCTTCGACCGCTTGAACTCGACCGGGTCGATCGCCCAGATCTGCTTGGCGCCGGCGAGCCGGGCACCCTGCACGGCGTTGATTCCGATCCCGCCGATCCCGACGACGGCGACGACGTCGCCGGGGGCGACATCGGCGGCGTAGACGCTCGAGCCCCATCCGGTGACGACGCCGCAGCCGAGCAGGCACGCCCGATCGAGCGGCACGTCGGTGTCGATCTTGATGCAGCTCGACTCGTTGACGACCGTGTGATGGGCGAACGTGCCGAGAATGCACATGATCCCGAGGTCCTCGCCCTGGGCGTGGTGCCGCGAGGTTCCGTCGACCTGGAATCCGAGCCCGATGAGCGCACCGAGGTCACAGAGGCTCTGATGGCCGGTCGAGCAGCTCGGGCAGCGACCACACGACGGCACGAACCCGAACACGACGTGATCGCCGGGGGCCAGCCAGCTGACCCCTTCGCCGACCTCCTCGACGACACCGGCGCCCTCGTGGCCGCCGACCAGCGGCAGCTGAAACGGCAGATCACCGGTGACGACATGCTCGTCGGAGTGGCACAGGCCAGAGGCCGCCAACTTGACCAGCACCTCGCCCGGACCGGGCGGATCGAGCTCGATCTCCTCGACACTCCACGGTGCCCCGATTTCCCACAGGATCGCAGCCTGGGTCTTCATCACATCCCCCTTTGTGCCGTTGACGTCCGCCGTCGACCCTAGCGAACGGTCCGCGTCGTCGGCGGACCGCCGAGGACGGCGTCGATCTCGGAGCTCCAGTCGTGCTGCTCGGTCGATCCGCCCTGTTCCTTGATCGAGGCGCGTTGGCCGGCGAGGCGGTCAGCGAGCGCCGCGACATCGTCGGTCAGCATGCCGGCGGCCTCGTCGCGCAGACGCTGGGCGAGGGCCGGGCTGGTGCCGTCCGTGCTGACGGCGATGCTCACGGACCCGTTGCGAACCACAGCCGGGAGGATGAACGAGCAGTCCACCGGGCGGTCGGCTGCGTTGACCCAGATACCCGCGGCTGTTGCCGCGGCGGCGACCTCGTGGTCGGCGACGGTGCCGGTAGCCGTGATGACGAGGCGCACTCCGTCGAGGTCACTCGGTTGGAACGGACGGCGGGAGAGCACCTCGACGTGGCCGGCATCGACCTCGCCCTCCATCGCCACCGAGACCTGGGAGGCGACGACCCGCACGACGGCCCCGGCGCCAGCGAGCCCGGCGACCTTGCGGGCGGCGACCGGACCGCCACCCACGACGAGGACGTCGACACCGTGGAGATCCAGGGCAACCGGGTAGGCGAACCGCGCGGCCATTGGCTCCGAACGGTATCCGATGGAAATTTGGACATTCTTGATCGGATTACTCGGGATTTGTGCCAGAATAGACCCGTGAGCGCCGACGTGGACGTCGTTGACCTCGGTCAAGTGTCTGCGTCGTTCGAGGACGCCCACCCGCTCGACGTCCTGCGCTGGGCCGGCGACCACTTCGGTGACGGCCTGCTCGCCACCGCCAGCTTCGGCGATGCCGTCCTCGTTCACCTCGTCAGCCAGGCGATTCCCGACGCCGAGATCGTGCTCCTCGACACCGGCTACCTGTTCGCCGAGACGGAATGGTTCGCCGAGCGCCTGCGTGAGCGGTTCCGGCTCAACCTGCGAGTCGTCCACCCCCTCGCCGATGCCGAGCCGGACCAGTGGCAGTACGACACCGACGGCTGTTGCACGGCGCGCAAGGTCGAGCCGTTGCAGCGGGCGCTGGCAGGTCGCACCGCGTGGGTCACCGGGTTGCGGCGCTCGGATTCGCCCACGAGGTCGGACGCCCCGATCGTCCACTTCGACCCGTTCCGCGGGGTCACCAAGATCAACCCGCTGGCCACCTGGAGCGACGACGACGTGGCCCACTACTCGCAGATGGAACTGCTCCCGGAACACCCGCTCGCCGGGCGCGGCTACGCGTCGATCGGCTGCTGGCCGTGCACCCGGCCGGTGGGTGACGGCGACGATCCGCGGGCGGGACGGTGGGCCGGGACCGACAAGATCGAATGCGGACTGCACGTGGTCGGAGTGAATGGAATCACGCCATGACTGTGGAGGACGTCAAGCGCGGCAGCGAACACCTGCGTGGCGAGTTGGCGTCCGAGCTCGCCGCCGACTCGGAAGCGTTCGTCGCCGAGGGCAGCGAGGTGCTCCTCAAGTTCCACGGCATCTACCAGCAGGACGACCGCGACGTGCGGCGCGAACGAGCGTCGAAGAAGCTCCCGCTGGCGTACTCGTGCATGGTCCGCACCGCCGTCCCCGGCGGCGAGCTGACGGCGGAGCAGTGGCTCGCCCTCGACCGTCTCGCCGAGCTGGCCGACGGGACGATGCGGCTGACGACCCGCCAGGGCGTGCAGTTCCACTTCGTCCACAAGGGCTCGCTGCACCAACTCGTCAACGGCATCAACGCTGCGGCGATGACCACGTTGGCCGCCTGTGGCGATGTCGTGCGCAACATCATGGCCTGCCCCTGGCCGGACGACCGCCAAGCCGTGCTCCGCCCGCTCGTGGCCGAGCTGGTCGCTCGCTTCCGGCCGCGCACCGCCGCCTACTGGGAGCTGTGGGTCGACGGTGACAAGGCCGCCACCGCGGAGCCGAGCGTTCGCGGTCGGCGGTGGGGATGCGGAGGAGCCGGTCTACGGACCGTGTACCTGCCCCGCAAGTTCAAGATCGCCGTGGCCTGGCCGGGCGACAACTGTGTCGACGTGCTCGCCAACGACATCGGCATCGTGCCCACGCTCAGCGGCGCGGGTCTGGGCGGTGCCCAGGGATCACGGTTGACCGGCGAGGTCACCGGCTATGACGTCTTCGTCGGGGGCGGCCTCGGACAGAGCCACGCCCGCCCGGACGACACCTATCCCCGCCTCGCGTCGCCGCTGGGGTGGATCGGGCCCGAGCGGGTCGTCGACGTCGCCGAGGCGATCGTCACCGTCCAGCGCGACTTCGGCAACCGTGAGGATCGCCAGCGGGCGCGGCTCAAGTACCTCATCGACGAGCGTGGCATCGACTGGTTCCGCAGCGAAGTCGAGCGGCGGTTGGGAGAACGACTCGGCGAGCTCGTCGAGCTTCCGCCGTGGATCGCCGACGAGCACCACGGAACGCGCGACGGAATCATCGGGCTGCCGGTCCCGTCCGGCAAGGTCGCCGATCGAGACGGCGTGCATCTGCGCACGGTTCTGCGCGAGCTGGCGGGCGACGGCACCGCGACGCACATCCGCGTGACGCCGCGCCAGGACGTCTTGCTCTGTGGGATCGCTCCGAGTCGCATCGCCGAGGTCGAGCAGCGCCTCCGCGATCATGGCGTGCCGCTCGCCGGAGACGTCACCGCCCTGCGCCGACTGGCGATCGCCTGCCCGGCGCTGCCGACGTGCGGTCAGGCCCTCGGCGAGGCGGAGCGGGTGCTGCCATCGCTGGTGGACGAGCTCGAGAAGGCGATGTCCGAGGGTGGGCTGCAGGACGTCCCGATCCGCGTCAACATGACCGGTTGCCCGAACGGGTGCGCCCGGCCGTACACCGCCGAGATCGGCATCGTCGGGCGGACCAAGAAGACGTACGACATCTACGTCGGCGGTTCGGCGTCGGGCGATCGCCTCGCCACCTTGGTCCGCGCCGACGTGCCGCTCGACGAGGTCACCACCGTCGTCGCCCCGCTCTTCGAGCGCTACGCCAAGACAGCGGGCCCGGGCTCGTTCGGCGACTGGGCCGACGGGGTCGGTGCGGCAACGATCGACACCTGGCTCCCCGCCCCGACCGTCCGCCGCCGCGGCGCGGCGCGCACGGAAGCTCCAGGACCCGTGGACGACAGCGAGCGACGAGGCGCCAGCCGAGGAGCGTCCAACAACGGCCTGCGTGGCCGGGGAACGCAGTGAAGGTTCATCTGGTCGGCGCGGGTCCTGGCGACCCCGACCTGTTGACCGTCCGCGCCGCCCGACTGCTCGCCGAGGCCGACGTCGTCGTCCACGACGCCCTCGTCGGCGACGGCGTGTTCGCCCTCATCAACCCGGCGGCCGAGCTGATCGACGTCGGCAAGCGTCCTGGACGCGGCGTACCCCAGGAGCTGATCAGCGCGCTGCTCGTGACGCTCGCCGAGAGCGGGCGGACGATCGTACGGCTGAAGGGCGGCGACCCGTTCGTATTCGGCCGCGGCGGCGAGGAGGCGCAGGCCCTGCTCGACGCCGGAGTGCCCTTCGAAGTCGTGCCGGGCGTGACGTCGGCGTTCGCCGCCCCCGCCGCGGTGGGCGTGCCGGTGACCCACCGCGGGATGTCGGCTGCCGTCACGGTCGTCACCGGGCACCGTCGCCGCGGTGAGCCCGACGTCGACTGGCAGTCGCTCGCCCGCGTCGGCGGCACGATCGTCGTGCTGATGGGAGTGACGCAGCGCGGCCACATCGCCGCCGAGCTGATAGCCGGCGGACTCGCCGGCGACACGCCCGTGGCGGCGGTGCGCTCGGCGACGACCGTCGATCAAGTCACGCTGCGGTGCCGCCTCGACGAGCTCGGTACATCCGACCTCGACTCACCGGCGGTGATCGTGATCGGCCCGGTCGCCGCCTTCGAGCTCGTCGGCGAGGTCCCGACGAGACGGGCCGAAGTCGCAGCGCGATCCGTCGGCACTTCTGACTGGCCGGCCCTCACAGCGACGACTTCTCGTCGAGGGGTGAGGCCAGGACGTCGCCAAATGTCTCGGCGAGCTCGTCGGCGGTGTCGACCCGGCTGACGATCCCCTCGGCGTAATACGTCGCCTGCATCAGCAACGTCGACGCCACCGGGCTCGTCGCCGCCTGCAGCACGGTGGCGAACAACAACGACGTAGTGTCGCTGATGTCGGTGCGGGCGATGGCGGCGCCGAGCAGGGCGATCGACACGCCGAGCGTCGACGCTTTGGACAGCGCGTGCATGCGCGACAGGGCGTCCGGGAACCGCAGCACGCCGACCGCGGCGACGAGGATCAGCAGCGAGCCGAAGAGCAGGGCGATCTCGCCGACATCGTGCCGGTTCATCATTGCGTTCCCCGGCCACGCAGGCCGTTGTTGGTCGCTCCCTCGCTGGCGCTCGGTCGCTCGCATCGTTCAGCAAGCGCCATGTTCATCTTCCGCGGCCCTCGAGGAAGCGGGCGATCATCGCCGTGCCGAGGAATCCGACGACCGACAACAGCACGAGCACGGGCAGGAACGATCCACGTCCCGATTCGACAGCAAGCTCGGCGAGCAGCACCATCCCGACGATCAACATCCCGTTGAGGGCGACGACACGGTCGGGCAACGTCGGGCCGATGACGAGACGAATGGAGAACAACGCAGCGGCGACGCCGAGCACGATCAGCACGGCAACGATCACACGGCACCACCGCCGATCACGGCGCGGCGATCCTCGGCCGAACCGATCGCCGCGACCACCAGCCGCTCCATCCTGACTGCCAAGCGGCGCACGTCGTGGAGGTCGCCGTGCGCCAGCACGTGCACGAACAGCATCGTTGGGTCGGATGTCGCGTCGACCGCCATCGTGCCCGGCGAGAGAGCGAGGATGTTGGCCACCGTGCTCAACACCTTCGGCGAGCTCGTGCGCATCGGACAGCGCACGACGCCGGACGCCAGCGTGCGCCTGCGGGTGAGGATCTCGCGGGTCATGAACACGTTGGACACGAGAAGCTCGCGGAGCACGGCGCCAGCCAGGCGAGTGAGGGCGATCGGGCGCACGATGAGGTGCCGCCCGGGCGCTGCAGGCGGCAGCGGGAAGACCACCAGGAGCAGCGCCGCCACGGCCAGCCCGCCGAGGAAGTTGGCGAGCGTGATCTCGTCCCACAACATCACCCAGGCGACTGCCAGGCCGACGGCGTAGGGCACGGCCCGTCTCATCCGAGCACCGCCTGCACGTAGCCACCCCGGTCGAGGAGCTCGGTGGCCGCCCGCTCACACAGCCGGTACAGCGGTCCGGCGGCGACGGCGATGGCGATCGAAACCGCGGCGAGCGTCGCCGTCGGAGCGACCATCAGCACCGGGCCTCCGAGGGGGCCGACCCGGTGGACGACACCTTGGGGCTGCTCCGTGACCTCACCCCAGAACGCCCCGAGCCAGATCTTCATCATCGACAACAGCGTGAGCAAACTGACGACGAGGCTGACGACGACGATGGCGTCCTCCGACTGGCTGAACCCCGCCTCGATCAACCCCAGCTTGGGCACGAAGCCCGAGAGGGGTGGCACACCAGCGAGCGCGAGCGCAGGCAGAAGGAACAGGGCGGCGATCACCGGCGCCGAGCGGGCGAGATTGCCGAGGCGGCTGAGCTGCGACGACCCACCTGCATGTTCGATGAGGCCGCCGGTGAGGAACAGCGTCGTCTTCGCCACGATGTGGTGCATCGTGTAGAAGACGGCGGCGGCGATCCCGGCGACCGAGAACAACGCCAACCCCATCACCATGTAGCCGATGTGGCTGACGATGTTGAACGACAGGATGCGTTTGACGTCGTCTTGGGCGATCGCCCCGAGGATGCCGATGACCATCGTCAAGCCGGCGAGCACGAGCAGCAACGTGGCCGGTCGGTCGTCCGGTCCGAACAGCAGCGTCTGGGTGCGGATCAGGGCGTAGACGCCAACCTTGGTGAGCAGCCCGGCGAACACCGCAGTGACCGCCGACGGAGCGACGGGGTAGCTGTCGGGAAGCCACGAGAACAACGGGAACAGTCCGGCCTTGATGCCGAAGACGACGAGGAGCAGGACGGAGAAGGCCACCCGCAGCCCGCTCGGCAGATCGGCGAGCTTGACGGCGAGGTCGGCCATGTTCACGGTGCCGGTCGCCGCGTACAACAGTGCCAGGGCAGTCACGAACAGCGCCGAGGCGAGCAGGCTGATGACCACGTACGTCATCCCTGAGCGCACTTGCTCGCGGCCGCCGCCGAGCGTGAGCAGGACGTAGCTGGCGGTGAGCATCATCTCGAACGAGACGAACAGCGTGAACAGGTCACCGACGACGAACGACCCGGCGACCCCAGCCGCCATGATGAGGTAGGTCGACTGGAAGCCGACGTGGTTGCGCTCGGCGCCGGGCTGCCCGATGGCGAAGACGAGCACGGCGAGAAGCATCAAAGAGCCGACGGTCAGCATGATCCCCGACAGCCGGTCGACTACGAGGGTGATGCCGATCGGTGCTGGCCATCCGCCGCTCTGCTGCACGAGAGGACCTTGGCGATCGGCAGCAACGAGGAGCACGATCGACAACACCGTCGTTGCGGTCAGCGCTGCCAGGGCGACGGCGCGCTGGGCGGAACGCGATCGCCCGAGCATGATGCACAGTGCTGCCCCGATCAATGGGATCAGCACCGGAAGGGCGACGAGGTCGTCGACGTCGTTCACGACTCGACCTCGACGGCCTCGGCCGCGGCCTGTTCCGCTTCCTCCTCGGCCCGCTCCTCGTCGGTGATGTCCTTCGGCTCGACGCCACCGCGGGCGACCAAGGCGTCGGC
Organism: Ilumatobacteraceae bacterium; assembly: GCA_963732335.1. Classification (GTDB taxonomy): domain Bacteria; phylum Actinomycetota; class Acidimicrobiia; order Acidimicrobiales; family Ilumatobacteraceae; genus Desertimonas. Next base: position 62,800 of record CAVSZO010000007.1, read on the forward strand.
GACGTCGTTCTCGACCTCGTCGTCACCGCGCAGGATCCAGCTGCGGAACGCCATCGCCAGCAGCAGCGCCGAGACACCGAACGTGATCACGATGGCCGTCAGGGCGAGAGCGTGCGGCAACGGGTCGGCGATGTTGTCGGCGTCGGCGACACCGATCAACGGCTCGTCGCCGGCAGTGCCCGACGTCATCAACAACACGTTGGCGCCGTGGGTGAGCAGGCCGAGGCCGATGATGATCCGGCTCAACTTGCGTTGCAGGACGAGGTAGGTGCCGACGCCGAACAACGTCGCCGCTGCGAACGCCAGGATCACGCTCATTGCACCCCACCTGGGTCCGGGGGCGGGGTGGGCGGGGGGTTTCCCGCCGGCTCGGCGTAATCGTCGCCGAAGGCCTCGAAGACCATCAGCACGAGCCCGACGACCACCAGGTACACACCGACGTCGAAGGCCAGCACCGAGGAGATCGCCAGATGCCCGAACACCGGGACGTCGAATTCCCACTTCGCCGCGTCGAGCGGTTGGTCGCCGAGGAGAATCGGAACGGCGGCCGTCACCGCAGCGATCAGCAGGCCAGCACCGAGGATCGTCCACGGCCGCAGCCGGGCGAGCGAACGCACCTCGTCGATGCCCCCGGTGACGTACCGAACGGCGACCCCGGCGCCGGCGACGAGCCCGCCGACGAAGCCGCCACCGGGATGGTTGTGGCCGGCGGCGAGGAGGTACACCGATGCCAGCAGCACCGCGTAGAAGATCACCGGCATCGACGGGCCGATGAGGTCGATCGTCGTCCCCGGCGGTGGCCGGCGCGGACGCTTCATTGGCCGACCTCGCCAGCCGCGGGCGCAGTTGCCGGTGATCGCCGCGGGCGCCGGCCGGCCCGAGCGAGCGCCACGGCGCCGATCGCCGCTGCCGCCAGGACCGCGATCTCGCCCAGCGTGTCGAGGCCGCGGAAATCGACAAGGATCACGTTGACGACGTTGCGACCCTCGGCGTCGGGCAGCGCCCGATCGACCATCTCGGTCGAGACAGGCGGAGCGGTGCGGGCCTGGCGGGCGACGATGGCGAAGGCGAACACCATCGCCGCCACCGCCACGGCGACGACGACGCGAACACCGCGGGTGAACGGGCTGGATTGGCGCTCGAAGCGATCGGGAAGCTTGCGCAAGACGAGTACGAACAGCACCGTGGACAACGTTTCGATCGCTGCTTGCGTCAGTGCCAAGTCCGGCGCGCCCTGAATCACGAAGAGTGCAGCCATCCCGTAGCCCACGGTCGACAGGAAGAGGACCGCCGTGAACCGGCGACGTACGACGGCGGACAGCAGCGCCCCACCTACGAGCACGATGGTGATCGGAATCTGTGCTGGTCGCCCGACGAACTCGGGCCACTCCGGCCAGTCGACACCGCGTAGCAGGGCGACGCCGGGCAGCACCGCGGCGGTGGCGAGGACGACTCCGGCATAGATCGGCAACGTCCCGTTCTGCACGACGGCGGTCACCCGGTTCGCCAGCCGGTTCAGCGCCTGCAGCAGCGCCAGGTAGACCTCGGTGCCGTTGGGGATGACGGTGCCGCGTACGAGGACACGCGACACCGGGACACGAGCAGCGAAGAGGACGGCGCCGACCGCAAAGGTCACTCCGGTGAGGACGAGGGCGGCATTCACGCCATGCCACAGGGCGAGGTGCTCCGGATCGCCGTCCGGGTCGAGCGCCAACGTCGCCGCGCCGACAAGGCGGTCGAGCAACGACGGGGCGACTCCGGTCACGATCGAGACAGCACCAAGGACCGCGGCAGGTGCGAGGAACCACCGCGCCGGTGGCGCTGGTGGTGGCAGCTCGCCGAATCGGCGCCAGCGCTCTGGGTGCGGGACGGTCACATGCGCCGTGCCGGCGGCGAGGCGGCCCGGCAGGACGACCATTCCCCACAGGAAACGGGCACTGTAAGCGACGGTCAGCGTCGACCCGATCACGATCCCGGCGAGGACGAGACCGCTGTTGCTGAACGGGCCGTCGGTGAACGCCGCGTACGCCGACTCCTTGGCCACGAAGCCGAGGAGCAGCGGCACGCCGGCCATCGACGCCGCGCTGACGGCAGCAACGATCTTTGTCGCCGTCCAGCCGGCGGGCAGTGGAGGGAGCAGACGGACATCACGTGTGCCGGCCTGATGATCGACGATGCCGACGACCATGAAGGCCATCGCCTTGAACAGGGCGTGGGCGATCAGCAGCACGATGCCGGCCTGCGTCGCTGCCGTCGTCCCGGCGCCGAACAGCACGACCAGGAAGCCGAGCTGGCTGACCGTGCCGTGGGCGAGGAGCAGCTTGAGGTCGTATTGACGGAGGGCGCGCAGGCCTCCGGCGATCATCGTGGCGAGCCCGACGGTCAGCACGAGCGGCCGCCACGGCGCCATCACGGCGAACACCGGGGCCAGTCGCCCGAGGAGGTAGACACCCGCTTTCACCATCGTCGCCGAGTGCAGGTAGGCGCTTACCGGTGTGGGTGCGGCCATCGCCCCCGGGAGCCAGGCATGGAAGGGGTACTGCGCCGACTTCGTGAAGGCACCGATCGCCACGCACACCAGCCCGGTCGTCACGGCGGCGCCGGTGGGCGGGTCGGCGAGGATCTCGGACATCTGGAAGGTTCCGGCTGCCTCGCCGATGAGGACGATGCCGGCGAGCATCGCCAGCCCACCCGCCGACGTGACGAGCAGCGCGTGGAGGGCGGCGGCGCGCGCCGCGCTGCGCGTGTGCTGCACACCGATCAGCAGGTACGACGTGATCGAGGTCAACTCCCAGGCCGTGAACAGGGCGATCAGGTCGTCGGCGACGACGATGCCGAGCATTGCCCCGGCGAACATCACGAGCAGCCCGGCGAGCCGGTCGAGGCTGTCACCGTCGGCGTTGTGATGATCGGTTGCGCCACGCGATGGCGTGAAGTACCACCAGGAGTAGGCCAGCACGGCGAGGCCGATCACGGAAACGATGAGCACCATCACGGCCCCGAAGGCGTCGAGGCGGAAGGTGACTGCGATCCCGAGGTCAGGTACCCAGCCAAGGCTGTTGGTGACGGTGCCGCCGTCGAGCAACCCGTCGAGCTCGGTGGCCAGCCAGCACAACGTCGCCAGGGGAGCGACCGTCGCCAGCACGAACGCACGACGCCCGAGTGATCCACCGGCGACGAACAGGACGAGCCCGACGAGGCCGTGGAGGAAGACCAGGCCGATCAGCAAGACGTCCCGCAGGTCGTGGGGCGGCCACGGGGAATCATCCTCCGGCGAGAGTATTTGATCCGAGTGCTACGTGGCGACACGCCTACGGAGGCGGGCCGACCCAGAATTACGGCACACCGATGTCAGTGCGGCCCGTCGTCACGAGGGCCAGCTCCTGCACCGCCCGAGTCATCGCCACGTAGAGCAGCCGGGCGCCCGCGGGGCGAGCCATCGAAGATCTCGTCGGGCTCGACGACCACCACGCCGTCGAACTCCAGGCCCTTGACCTGTTCCGGACCGAAGAGAGGTACGTCGTCGTGGCCGAGCAGGTGGACGTGGTCGACGGCGACGAGCCCTCGCTCGGCCAGCGCCGCCGTGATCGCTCCATGGCGGGCGGGCGTGGCGACAACTCCGGTCAGGCGGTGCCGGTGTTTGACGTCGGCGACGGTGCCGGCAACGGTAGTGGCGAGCGAGGTCGGATCCGTCGCCGCCCACCAGGGCGGTCGCCCACCCGTGCGCACGCTGCGGCTGGCGCTGGCGTCGACACCAGTGAACGGCAGCAGGCGGTTGGCCTCGACGAGGATCGGCTCGGGCACGCGGTAGCCGATGCTCAGCGCGGCCACACCGCCCTTCACTGCGTTCGCCGGCCAGGCAGGCCGCGCCAACGCAGTCGTTACAGGGATGGCGATCGCGTCGAACACGTCGTTCCAACGCTCCTGCCCGCCGGGCGCCGTCGACTGCGCCACGTCGCCGACCAGCGTCATCGACTGGCCGGGACTGCGGCGGCCGATCACGCGCAGGGCGACGGTGGAGTGGTCTTGCGCCTCGTCGACCACGACGTGGCCGTACGTCAACGGGGGCCCGTTGAGGATCGAGTTGGCCTCGTCGACGAGGAGCTGGTCGGCGACGGTCCACGCCCGGCGACGCCCGCGCTGGCCGGCGAACCGTTCAGCGAGGAAGCGGTCGACGAGTCGGGTCGGTTGCTGTGTCGGCCACGCCCGGTCGAGCGCCTGCTTGAGTGGTCCGGCGTCCGACCATGCGTCGTCCCGTCCAGTGCGGCGGAGCAGTTCCTGCCCGGCGATCGCGCGCAGTCGCTGCCGCCGCTGGTTGACCGGGATCACCGCGTCGGCAGCGCGCTCCAGCCACTCGGCGATCTCGGCTGGCCGTGAACACCAGGCGGCGAACGCCGAGCGGCACGACGACGTCTTCGGTTGGCGGGGAGACCGCCTGCAGGGAGGCCGAGGCCAACTCGTCGAGCAGCGTCGCTGATCCCTTGCGCGCCGCCGTGTCTGGGTCGTCGACACCCGTGATCTCGACCTTGGGCACGCACAGGTCGGCGACGGTGCACTGCCGCACACTGCGCTCCCCCAGCGACGGGAGGACGTTGGCGATGTAGTCGAGGAACGCTCGGTTGGGCCCGACGACGAGCACGCCTTCGCGGGAGAGGCGACGCCGGTGCTCGAACATCAGGTAGGCGGCGCGGTGCAAGGCGACTGCCGTCTTGCCGGTTCCGGGACCGCCCTGGACGACGAGCACCTGGTCGATCGGAGCGCGGATGACCAGGTCCTGCTCGGCCTGGATCGTCGCCACGATCTCACGCATGGCCCCGGTGCGCTCGGCGCCGATCTCGGCGAGCACCGGATCGGGGATGCCGCTGGCGACATCGGCGGCGTCGGGGTCGTCGAGGTGCTCGTCGAAGTAGGCAGTGATTTCGCCCTCGTCGAGGGTGAAGCGCCGGCGCAGGGCGACACCGAGCGGGTCGGCGCCGGTCGCCCGGTAGAAAGGCGCAGCAATCGGCGCCCGCCAGTCGACGACGACGGGGTCGTGGTTGTCGTCCTCGATGTGCCGGCGCCCGAGGTACCAGCGCTCGGTGCGGCCACGATCATCGGTATCGATGCGGCCGAAGAAGTCGCCGGCACCGGGGCTGCGCAGGTCGGCGAGGGCCTCGGCGACCGTCATCTCGACGTATTCGGAGGTGATCTCGTCGGCGGCGCTCTGCGGATCGACGCGCTCGAGCCGCTCGATCATCCGGTCGCGGGATCGCCGGGCGAACGCCAGGCGCGACCGTTCGCCGTCGAGCTCCGGAAACACGGCCATAGGGGCAGATCGATGCTACCCCTACCGCATCCGAGTGTCATCCGGTCATCTGATTGGTTGCTGTGAGGCACGCTGACCACGAGCACTCGGATCACCCCGGAGTAGCGTGCGGACGATGACGCCAGAACGACGACTCCCGCGATCCTGCCGAACCGGATCGTCGCCGAGGGCGACGAGCTGATCGAGGACGAGCTGATCATCGAGGAGATCTCGATCGATGGCATGTGCGGGGTGTACTGACCGTTGAGCGATGACCTCCTCAGCCGGCGGCCGGAGCGGTTCGGAGCACTCGCCTATCGCTACGACACCCGGCGGCTGACGTTCGAACGGCCGAGGCGTCTCGCCGCGATCCCGCTCGCCGAGCAGCTCAAGGCCGGCCTCGACGCCCCGATCTGCCTGACCTGGGAGCTGACCTACGCCTGCAACCTGGCGTGCGTCCACTGCCTCTCGTCGTCGGGCCGGCGCGACCCGGACGAGCTGACGACTGCTGAGGCGATCGCCGTGCTCGACGAGCTCCGTGCCCTGCAGGTCTTCTACGTCAACATCGGCGGCGGCGAGCCGATGATCCGCGGCGACTTCTTCGAGCTCGTCGACTACGCGACGGGGAACGGCATCGGCGTCAAGTTCTCGACCAACGGGACGTTCGTCGATCGGCGGGCCGCCGATCGCCTGGCGCGGATGGACTACCTCGACGTCCAGGTGAGCCTCGACGGCGTCGATGCAGCGACCAACGACGCCGTCCGCGGCGACGGCTCCTACGCCCGGGCCCGGGCGGCGATGGACCATCTCGCCGCCGCGGGCTTCGGCCCGTTCAAGATCTCCGTCGTCGTCACCCGCCACAACGTCGACCAACTCGACGACTTGAAAGCGCTCGCCGACGGTTACGGCGCCCAGCTGCGCGTCACCCGATTGCGGCCTTCTGGCCGCGGCGCCGACTCGTGGCACCACCTCCACCCGACCCAGGACCAGCAGCGCACGATCTACCGCTGGCTGCTCGCCCACGGTGACGAGGTCCTCACCGGCGACAGCTTCTTCCACCTCAACGCCCTCGGCCCGCCACTGCCGGGGCTCAACCTGTGCGGCGCCGGTCGCGTCGTCTGCCTGATCGACCCGGTCGGCGATGTCTACGCCTGTCCGTTCGTCATCCACGAGCAGTTCCGTGCCGGCTCGGTGCGCGAACCCGGCGGGTTCACCGCGGTGTGGCGGGACAGCCCCCTCTTCCACGAGCTGCGCCAGCCAGCCGCCGCCGGAGCGTGCGCCAGTTGCGGGAGCTACGACGCCTGCCAGGGTGGGTGCATGGCCGCCAAGTTCTTCACCGGGATGCCGCTCGACGGCCCTGACCCCGAGTGCGTGCGGGGCCACGGCGAACCGGTGCTGGCAGGCGTCGCCACCGGATCGGCGCCGCGGCCATCGGCCGATCACTCCCGCCCCGTCAGGTTGCGCGCCAGACCACCGACGGACTGGCCGTTCTCTCCCGGGCACGCCCGGACCCTGTCTGACGATGTGGGTCGCCCTCGTCGCGGCGGCCTACCTGCTCGGCACGTTCCCGAGCGCAGCGATCGTGGCCTCGGCGTCCGGCATCGACATCACGACAACCGGCTCCGGCAACCCGGGCGCCTCCAACGTCACCCGCGCCCTCGGCTGGCGCAAGGGGATGATCGTGTTCATCCTCGACGCCCTCAAGGGCGCCGTCGCCACGCTCGTCGGGCTCTGGCTGGGCGGCCGTGCCGGCGGCTACGTGCTCGGCGCGGCGGCGATCGTCGGGCACATCTTCCCGATCACCCGCGGTTTCCGCGGCGGCAAGGGCGTCGCGACCGGTGCCGGCGTGCTCGGTGTCCTCCACCCCATCGTCGCCGCAGTCGTTGTCGCTCTCTGGCTGGCGCTGTCGCGGCTCACGGGCAAGGCGGCGGTCGCCTCGATCGCCGCCGTCGTCGCCACACCGATCGGCCTCGCCCTGGCCGGCGCGCCGGCGTGGGAGTTCGTCGCCACCGTCGGGTTGTGCGCCCTCCTCGTCATCCGCCACGCCGGCAACGTCCGCCGGATGCTGCGCCGTGAGGAACACGGGCTGGGCCGGCAGCCTGCCCGTCCTGCAGGGTGATCAGCGCAGTTCGCGGGCGAGGGCGAGCCTGGCAGCGTGCAGGCCGCACATGCCGTGGACGCCGGCACCGGGTGGGGTCGACGACGAGCACAGGTACAGGCCGGCCGCTCCGGTCGCCCACGGCCGCAGCGACACCACCGGCCGGGTGAACAGTTGCCGTAGATCAGCGACACCGCCGGCGATGTCACCGCCGACATAGTTGGGGTTGTCCGCTTCGATCTCGGCGGGCGTGGCACGACTGCGGCTGAGGATGGTCTCGCGGAACCCGGGGGCGAAGCGTTCGATCTGACCCTCGATCGCATCGGTCATATCGACGGTCGACCCGTTGGGCACGTGGCAGTACGCCCACAGCGTGTGGCGACCCTCCGGCGCCCGGGTGCGGTCGAACAGGCTCGGCTGGGCGATGAGCACGAATGGACGCTCGGGATGCCCGCCGCGGGCAACGGCCTGTTCGGCGGCGGCGATCTCGTCGAATGTCCCGCCGACGTGCACCGTGGCCGCCGTCAGCTGTCGCCGGATCGCGCCACGGCACCGGGTCCGACAAGGCGTAGTCGAGCTTGAACGCGGCCGGTCCGTGCCGGAATCCGAGATAGCGCTTGCGCATCCTGGCGGGCAGGCGATCTCCCGCGATGGCCACCAGGTTGCGCGGCACGACGTCGGCGAGGATCACCGTGGAGGCTGGCAACTCGTCGAGGTTGCTGACCGGCCGCCCACACTCCACCTCTCCCCCGAGGGTCCGCAGCTCGGCGACGAGCGCGTCGGCGATCGCCTGCGAACCGCCCTCCGCCAGCGGCCAGCCGGCAACATGAGCCGAGCGCGGCGAAGAAGATGCCGACGCCGGCAGTGACCCGTTGGTCGAACGGCAAGATCGCGTGGGCGGCGGCCCCGGCGAACAGTGCCGCGGCCTCCGGCTCGACGAACCGGGCCCGCGTCAGCCCGGTCGCCGAGCGCAGAGCGTGCAGTCCGAAGCGGGCCATCTTGATCGGGTGACGCGGCGGCGACAGCGGCGACAACACGTCGTCGACGAGGCCGAAACCGCCGTCGACGACAGGCGCCAACAGCCGAGTCCACGCCTTCCCGTCGGCACCGAGTCGCGGAACTCGTCGCGTCGACCGACCGCTCCAACAACACCGTGTGGTCATCGAGCGGATGGGCGAGCGGGACGGGTGGGTGAATCCAGCGCAGTCCGTGCCGATCGAGGGGCATCGTGCGCAGCGCCGGCGAAGCGACGCCGAGCGGGTGGACCGCCGAACAGACGTCGTGCACGAAGCCGGGTTCGGTGAGCTCGGCACTGCGGGTTCCGCCGCCGGCTGTCGGCTGACCCTCGACGACGAGCACGCGGCGACCCGCACGTGCGATCGTGATCGCCGCGACGAGCCCGTTGGGACCCGACCCGATCACGACGGCGTCGTACTCGTCATTGCGTTCCCCGGCCACGCAGGCCGCGTGCTCTGGCCGCTCCTCGGCTGGCGCCTCGTCGCTCGCAAACCCAGACGGGTTGACCTTGCATCACGGCAGTCGGGCGAGGGCGGCCTGGGCCAGCTCGATGAGCTCGACCGGTGAGTCGCGGAGGATGTCGAGTTCGGCGCCCAGTTGCTGACCGCCGTACGCCCCTCCGAGGTAGCGGGCGTACACCCCCTCGAGGATGATCGCCGTGCGCCACAGCTGGAACGCCACGTAGTAGTCGATCGCCGACGAGGTCGCGGGAGCTGTGCTTGGCGTAGCGCTCGACGAAGTCGTCGTACGAACCGAAACCGCCGGCGCCGGTCGGATCGTTGTGGCGGCCGCCGCCTCCGTCACTCGGCGACCAGTGGGCGCCGACGTAGCCGACGTCGGCGAGCGGGTCGCCGAGCGTGCACAGCTCCCAGTCGAGCACGGCCCTGATCTCCCCCGTCGCCGGGTCGGTGATGCAGTTGCCGAACCGGTAGTCGCCGTGCACCACGGTCGACGCCCTGCTGTGCAGGGACGCGGTCGGCGAGCTGCCTGGCGACCTCGTCGACGGCAGGCAGCTGGCGCGGTCTTGGAACCGTCCCACTGCTTCGACCAGCGGGCGATCTGTCGCTCGATGTAGCCCTCGCGGCGGGCGAAGTCGCCGAGTCCGACGGCGTCGACATCGAGTCCATGGAGCTCGCCGAGGACGTCGGCGAGATCTGTGGCCATCCTGGCGCGGGCCGACAGGCTGATCGATTCCGCACCGGCGATCGAGTCGACGACGGCGCCCTCGACGAGGCTCATCACGTAGAACGGGGCGCCGTTGACCGACTCGTCGGTGCACAGCCCGAACGCCGCGGGCACGGGGACCGCCGTCGGCCCCATCGCCGAGATCGCCCGGAACTCGCGCGTCATGTCGTGGGCGGTGGCGAGGACGTGATGGAGCGGCGGGCGACGAAGGACGAATGGCTGTCCGGTGCTGCCCCTGACGGCGAACGTCAGATTGGACCGCCCTCCACCGATGCGTTCGAACGTGAACGGACCGGTGGCCCCGACGACGTACTGCTCGAGCCAGGCGCTGACCGGCTCGACGTCGATCCCCTCCACCACGGCGAGCACCGTAGTGGTCCCCGGCGACCCACCGCACGACCGATGGGTGTTCTGGGGACGATTCGGTCGCCTACACACCGATCGGTTGCCGGAGCGACTAGCTCGGGCGGCCGACTCCCGGTGACGTTGCCCCAGTTGACGGAGGCCACCGTCACCGGATTGCCCGGGCTCGTGGCGTGGACCATCGCCCGCCACCGACGTAGAGGCCGACGTGACTGATCGGTGAGTAGTAGAAGATCAGGTCGCCAGGCTGGGCGGCCGACGAGGGGACGTGCGGGATGCTGGCGTACTGCTGGGCCGACTGGTGCGGGAGGTACACACCTGCCGTGCCCCACGCCCACGACGTGAGGCCGGAGCAGTCGAAGGCGACCCCGGGGGAGGCAGCTGCGTACTTGTAGCCGACGCCCTGCTGGCTCATCGCCGCGTTGACGGCAGTGCCGGCGCGCGACGAGGCTGCGGGGATCGGTGCCGATGCCGGCGCCGCGCGGGGCCGGGGCTTGGGCCGGAGCCGGTGCACTGCCGCCGCCTCCGCCGGACGAGGTGTTGCCACCGCCGCCGCCGCCCGACTGGGCGGTACCACCGCCGCCACCGCCGCCGGACTGCGTATTGCCACCACTGGTGGGATTGGCGTCCGACGCCTGTTGCTGCGCTTGGCTGGCGGCCTCGGCCTGGGCCTCGGCACGCGCTTGCGCTGCCGCTGCCTCGGCCTGGATCCGTTCCCACGACTCGCGAGCTCGGCGCTCTTGTTCCTCGCGGATCAGCTCGCCCAGCTCAGCCTCGGCGTCGGCCTGGGCCTGCTGCAGCTCCTCGGTCTGAGCCTCTGCCGCCTCTTGGGCGTCGGCGACCTCATCGGCCTTGTCAGCTCGCCGCTTCACGTTGCTGCTCGAGCGTCTCCTGCTCCTCGGTCAGCTCGCTGACCGCCTGTTCGAGATCGTCGGAGTCCGCCGTGCCGGTGTTCAGGGCGACGCGGGTCAGCTCGTCGCGCTGGAGCTCCTCGCTGAACTGAGAAGGCTCGCTGAAGATCCCCATCCCGGACGTGCCGGTGTCGATGAAGGCCTGGACCGCGACGTCGCCGAGTTGCGCCTGAAGCTCGGCAACCTCAGCCTGCTTCTCACCGACGGCCTCCTCGGCGGCGGCAACGTCGTCTTCGAGTTGGGCCAGCTCGTCGAGGGCGATGTCGTACTCCTCGGCGAGCTTGGCGGTCTGCTCCTCCAGCGCTTCGATCATGTCGGCGTACTGCTCGACCTTGCTGCGCTGGTCGTCGATCGGATCGGCGGAGACGACGCCGGCGCCCGGAGATGGAAGCGACGAGGATGGCGACTCCGGCAAGCAGGGGGCCAGAGAGACCGGGGCGGAGCGATCGCATGACGCCCCGCATCCTAGCCAAACATTACGAACCCATTGCAATCATGTCGCGGGTCTGCCGCAGATTTGTGACGTCACTCCCATTCGATGGTGCCGGGCGGCTTGCTCGTGATGTCGTAGACGACTCGGTTGATCCCGGCGACCTCGTTGACCAGGCGGTTAGAGATCCGTTCGAGCAGGTCGGCGGGCAGCCGGGCCCAGTCGGCCGTCATCGCATCGTCACTTGTCACCGCCCTGACGATGATCGGATGGCCGTACGTGCGCTCGTCGCCCATCACGCCGACCGAGCGGATGTCGGCGGCGAGCACGGCGAAACCCTGCCAGATGTCGCGCTCGAGACCGGCGGCGGCGATCTCGCTGCGCACGATGGCGTCGGCTTGCTGCAGCACCGCCACCCGCTCCCTCGTCACCTCGCCGAGGATCCGCACCGCCAGGCCAGGCCCGGGGAACGGTTGCCGCCAGACCATCGACTCGGGCAGGCCGAGCTCGAGCCCGAGACGGCGGACCTCGTCCTTGAACAGGTCGCGCAACGGCTCGACGAGCTCGAGGCGCATGTCCTCGGGCAGCCCGCCGACGTTGTGGTGGCTCTTGATCACGGCGGCCGTGCCGTCACTGCCACCGGATTCGATGAGGTCCGGGATACAGCGTGCCTTGCACCAGGAACTCGGCGTCGGCGAGCCCGCCGGTGTGCTCCTCGAAGATGCGGATGAACTCGTCGCCGATCGCCTTGCGCTTCTCCTCCGGCTCGACGACGCCGTGCAGTCGATCGAAGAAGCGGTCGGCCGCATCGACGTGGATCAGCTCGACGCCCATGTGGCGACGGAACGTCTCGGTCACCTCGGCGCTCTCGCCGAGTCGCATCAGCCCGGTGTCGACGTAGACGCAGGTCAACCGATGACCGATCGCCCGATGGACGAGGGCGGCGGCGACGGCCGAGTCGACGCCACCGGACAGAGCACAGATCGCCCGCCCGTCGCCGATCTGCTCCTGGATCCGGGCGACCTGTTCGTCGGCCACCGACGCCATCGTCCACGTCTGCTGTGCATCCGGCGCGCTCGACGAGGAAGCGACGCAGTACCGCCATGCCGTGCGGCGTGTGGACGACTTCGGGATGGAACTGCACGCCGTAGATCCGTCGCCCGTCGTGCTCCAGCACGACGACCGGGGCGTTGTCCGTCGACGCCGTGGCGCGGAACCCCGGCGGCGCCGTCGTGATCGCGTCGAAGTGGCTCATCCACACGTCGTGTACGTCCGGCGCCTCATCCGGCAGCAGCAGCGACTGGCCGTTACGTCGCAACGTCGTGCGCCCGTACTCGCCGCGCACTCCCCGCCCGACCTCACCTCCGAGCTGGAGGGCGATCAGCTGCGCTCCGTAGCAGATCCCGAGGATCGGCACGCCGAGGTCGTAGATCGCCGGATCGAGACGGGGTGAGCCTTCGATGTTGACGCTCTTCGGTCCACCAGACAGAATCAAGGCCGCCGGCTGACGGGCCGACACTTGGGCGGCGGAGATCCGATTCGGCACGATCTCCGAGAAGACCTCGAGCTCGCGCACCCGGCGGGCGATCAATTGGGCGTACTGAGCGCCGAAGTCGACGACGAGGACGGGTCCGGCGGGATCGGTGGAGGAAGCGCTGGTCACCCTCGCTGATCGTACGCGGCCGCTGGTAGAACCGGCGTGTGGGATGTTGACGACGATCGTCGTGGCGACGACTGCTGTTCGCTGGTGCCCGGCGGCGGCGACCGGCGCGGCCGGGGCCGCCGTCCGAGCCATCGGCCTCGACCGTCGACCGACAACGCCGTTCCTTCCCGACGACACCACGACGAACATCACCGACTGCGTCAGCGCCCTACCCCGGCCGGAATGTGGCAGCCGGGAGCGCGGTGGATGGCGCCAGGGTGTCGTCTTCGGCGTCGTCGTCGCCGGCCTCGTTGCCATCGGTGCCCGGCTCGTGATCGGCATCCGCCGTCGCGACGGCGGCGGACATACTGCAGCCGATGACACCTGACGAGTTCCGCGAGGCTGGGCACCGGCTCATCGACTGGATCGCCGAGTACATCGAGACGGTCGAGGAGCGGCCGGTGACTCCCGCCGTGCAGCCCGGCGACATCATGCGCCGGCTGCCGGAGCAGGCCCCGACCGACCCCGAGCCGTTCGCCGCCGTTCTCGCCGACGTCGACACGATCGTCGTGCCCGGCCTGGTGCACTGGCAGCACCCGAGCTTCTTCGCCTACTTCCCGGCGAACAGCTCCTACGCCGCGATCCTCGGTGAGCTGCTGTCGGCCGGGCTCGGCGTCAACGGGATGAGCTGGGTCACGTCGCCGGCGTGCACCGAGCTGGAACTGCGTGTCGTCGACTGGATGGCCGAGCTGCTCGATCTGCCCCTCCGATTCCGCAACACGAGCGAGTCCGGCGGTGGAGTCATCCAGGGCACGGCCAGCGAGGCGACCCTCGTTGCCGTGCTCTCCGCCCGCTGGCGGGCGACTGGCGGCGCAGTCAACGACGACGGCGACACCAGCCGGCTCGTCGCCTATGCGACGGCACACGCCCACTCGAGCGTTGAGAAGGCGTTGCGCATCGCTGGCGTCGGGCAGCAAGTCGATCCGCGTCGTCGACCACGACGTCGACTTCGCCATGGTCCCCGAGTCACTGGCGACGCTGGTGGCCGCAGATCAAGCCGCCGGACTGACGCCGTTCTTCGTGTGCGCAACGCGTGGCACGACCTCGTCGATGGCGTTCGACCCGACGCCGGAGATCGCCACGATCTGCCGCAACACCGGCGCCTGGTTGCACGTCGACGCGGCAATGGCGGGCATCGCCGCCCTTGTCCCGGAACACCGCTGGGTCAACGAGGGTCTCGACCTCGCCGACAGCTACTGCACCAACCCGCACAAGTGGATGGGCATCAACTTCGACTGCGACCTCTACTGGACGGCCGACCGCGGCGCGCTGCTCGGTGCCTTGAGCATCCTGCCCGAGTACTTGCGCTCGGCCGCTGGCTCCGCCGGCGCTGCCGCCGACCTGCGCGACTGGCAGGTGCCGCTCGGGCGCCGCTTTCGGGCGCTGAAGCTGTGGTTCGGACTGCGCCTCGACGGCGTCGAGGAGTTCCAGGCGATGATCCGCCGCCACGTCGAGCTCACCCAACAGCTCGCCGCCTGGATCGCCGCCGACGATCGCTTCGAAATCGTCGCCCCGCACCCGCTCAACCTGGTGTGCCTCCGCCTCCACGACGACGCCGCCACGGAACGACTGATCGAGACCGCCAACGCGACCCGCCGCGCCTGGTTCACGCGGACCGTGCTCGACGGACATCCGGTGCTGCGCTTCTCGATCGGGTCGAAGGCGACGCAACAGCACCACGTCGCCGAGGCGTGGCAGCTGCTGCAGCGGCTCGCGAGTCCGTGACCTACCGAAGCCGGTTGAGCAGGTCGACGAGGATGTGCGCCGTGGCGCCCCAGACGGTCTCGTCGTCGAGCTCGAAGAAGTAGAGCACCCGCTCCGTCGAACTCCCACGGCACGCTCCAGCGCTCCACCCGGAACGTGTCGGCCCTGACGAACTCGGCGAGCGGTACCCACAGCACACGCTCGACCTCCGGCGACGCCGGCGCCAAGGCGAGCTGGTCGGCGGCCCGGCCGACGACCGGGACGATGTGGCTGCGACTGACGATGGTGGCAAGGTGATCGAGCTCACCGACGACCTCGACGGCGGCGGGGTCGAGGCCGACCTCTTCGTGGGCCTCGCGCACCGCGGCCTCGATCTCCGTCTCGCCAGGATCGATCCGCCCGCCCGGGAAGCTGATCTGGCCGGCGTGGTTGCGCAGCTCCGTCGATCGGCGGGTCAGCAGCACGCCGGCGTTGCCGTCGGCATCGTCGGCGAGGAGGACGAGCACCGCCGAAGGGCGCACGCCCGAGAAGTCGGCGTCGACACGGTTGACCTCCATCCCGCGTACCACGCCCACGACCTCGTCCGTCGTGATCGTGCAGCGGGTGGGCGAGCGGTGGGACGTCGTCGGCGACCGACCACAACGGCGGGCGAGGGATGATCTGGCTCCCACCTGGCCGGTAGGACCGCGGACTACTCAAGGTTCGGGCGTCCACCCCGACTCGGAGAGCTGCCGGAGCACCGTCGCCAGCCCGGCGGTCTTCAGCGACGCCATCACACGCCCCGGTGACTCCTCACCCGCCTCCCATTGCTCCCAGGCGGCGATCAGCTTGGCCAGGTCAGGGGGCGGGGTCTCGAACGACATCGGACCCCAGGGTACCGGCGCGGTCCTCACCCACCGGCGACTCGGCGACTAGACAGCAGGCGTGGAAGTCGTCATCACGTCGACGCCCGACGAGGTCGCTCGCGTCGTCGCCGGTGCCATCGAGAAGCTGGTGCAGCGGCAGCCGACCGCGGTGCTCGGTCTGGCTACGGGCAGCTCCCCACTGCCCGTGTACGACGAGCTCACTCGTCGCCACGAAGGCGGACAGTTGTCGTTCGCCGCCACCACCGCCTTCCTGCTCGACGAGTACGTCGGGCTGCCCGCCGACCACCCGGAGTCGTACCGGGCGGTGATCGAGCGAGAGTTCACGGCACGGGTCGACTTCGATCCTCGGCGGGTGCACGGGCCCGACGGTCTGGCGGCCGACATCCCCGCCGCCTGCGCCGCGTACGAGACGGCGATCAGCGATGCCGGCGGGATCGACCTGCAACTGCTCGGAGTCGGCGGCGATGGTCACATCGGGTTCAACGAGCCGGGCTCGTCGTTGGCGTCGCGAACGCGGCTCAAGACGCTGACCCGGCAGACCCGCCTGGACAATGCGCGATTCTTCGATTCGATCGATGCCGTGCCCCATCACGTCCTCACGCAGGGAGTCGGCACGATCCTCGACGCCCGACACCTCGTGCTCGTGGCCACCGGCGAGGGCAAGGCGGACGCCGTCGCCAGGACCGTGGAGGGTCCCGTGACGGCGTTCTTCCCGGCGTCGGCGCTGCAGCTCCACCCGCACGTCAGCGTCGTCGTCGACGAGGCCGCCGCCGGGCGGTTGCAGCTGGCCGACTACTACCGCCAGGCCTATGCCGGCAAGCCCGACTGGCAGGGCCTCTGAGCTCTCTGCGTAAGCAGGTAAGCCCTCGGCGGGCATACACGCTGACACAGACGGCTCAGGGGCGTTTGCGCATCACGTCGCCGGCCTTGGCGACGAGGCGGCCGGCGGTGCGTCCGATGCTCTGGGCATCGACCCGCCCCGACGTCGACGACGCGAGTCGCTGGCGTCGCTCCGCACTGGTGGCGAAGTTGGTGCCCCACCACACCACGCCCAGCACGGCGGCGACGATCAACAGCGTGAACCGCGACGCCGCGTCGATCGTGAGCATCGGCAGGGCGGCCAGGACGACCAGCACGCCGACCACCACGAGGTCGAGACGACGGTGGAGGGGGCGCTCGACGACCCGGAAGGCGCCCAGCGGCGGGCCGGAAAAGGCGGCGTTGACGAGCACGAGCCCGCCTGCCAGCGCCGGCCACAGCGGTTCGGGAGACTGCAAGCTGGAGGCGATCAGCACCAGGGCGACGAGGTACTCGGCGGCCTGATGCAGCCAGAACGGCCGCCATCTCCGATCCGTCGCCATCGACCAGACGCTATCGATGTGGTCGGGCCGGGTCTCACTTGACCCTGGCAACGAGCTCGATCACGAGCGGACGAAACGGCTCGCCGAGGTCCTCGATTGCCGAGATCGCGTCGGCCACCATGCAGTCCCGGTCTCCACCGTCGAGCTCGCCCAGCCAGGCGGCGTATTGGGGCATGCCCAGCCGGTACCGAACGATCGACTCCGGGTCGTCGACGCCCACATCGACGGCGGCCTCGGTGACGGACACATCGACGAGCCTGGCTTCCCGGGCTGCGGCCCGTGCGTGAGCGATCGTGCTGAACGCCGCTTGGCGGGCACTGACGACTTCGTGCCACGCCGGTGACTGCCAACCGTGGCGGCGTGCGGCATTGTCGAAGGCCTCCTTCACCGGAGAACGCGACGCCGCGAAGGTCGAGGCGAGGACGAATCCGCCGGGTCGGGTGACGCGAGCAAGCTCGGCGAGACCAGCCGCGGGGACGGCGACGTGGTTGAGGACGAACGCGGCGACGACGGCATCGAAGGCTGCTGACCGGAAAGGGAGCGCTGCGACATCCGCCGCCGCAGCGGCCGGCCGTGCCGATCGGGCGTGGTCGAGCATCGTCACTTCGAGGTCGCTCTCGACCACCCGGGCGCCGAGGGCGCTGAGGACCGAGCCCGCAGCTCCGGTACCTGCGCCGGCGTCGAGGACGCGCAGGTCCGTGAGCGGGGTCGGGATGCTGCCGAGGAGGTGTCGGGCGAGCGGCTCGTAGACGAGGCTCGCACCGTTGGCCCAGGCGGACCCGGCACCGGCGTACGCCCGGCGTGCGGGATCCGCCACCGTCACGCTCTCACAGGAAGCTCGACCCGGCGAGGGCGGCACGCTCCCACCACTTCAGCTCACGATCGTCGCCGAGCGCCTTCTCCCAGGCCATCGTCGCCATCATCCCGACGATGCACAGGCCGAGCTGGCGGTCCCACCAGCCCGCAGTGTCGACTCCATGCTCCTCGAGACCGCGGCGATAGGCGGCGATCGTCTCCTCCTTCGACCGGGGCAAGCGATCGCAGTTGAGCGCCAGGTACCACGCCAGCTCCCAACACGGCGGCGCCTCGCCCGGGTAGGCCCAGTCGAGGAGGACCGTGCGGCCATCGCGACGGGAACCGAGGTTGCCGAGCTTCCAGTCGCCGGCGACGAAGGTCTGCGGCGTCTCGGCGAGGGCGCCGGCAAGCGCGTGCGGGTCGGCGTGGACGGTGCTGACGAGCTCGAACAGCTGCGGACTGCGGTCGGGCAGTCGCGGCCACCCCGCGGCGGCCGCGGCGATCGGCCCAGGCACGTCGTCGACGCGCAGTTCGGGAGCGATGGTCTCAGGCGCGAACCAGAGCAACCGCCGGGAGAGATCCTGCAGACCAATCGTGTCGCGCCATCCGAAGAAGGCGGCATGGAACGTCGCCAGGTGCTCGACGAACCGATCGTGCTGCTCGACCGGCAACGTCGAGTCGCCTGGCGGCACGAGGTCGTCGGTGCAGTCGGTCATCAGGATCGCCAGACGGGCACCGGGGCCGTCACCTTCCAGCGACATCCCCACCACGGTGTGGTCGATGTCCGGAGGGGCACGGTGATAGAGCCCGGCCTCCCAGACCCGGTACTCCCAGTTCGTCGTGTTGCCGGTGCAGCGCATGATCCAGTCGTCCTCGGCGGACAGGACCTTGAGGAAGTAGCGCTCGCCATCGATCACGACGCGCTCGAACGCCGCCCCCGACTTGCCGTCGACGGTACGAACCGGCGTACGTGAGGAGGCACCAGCAACCAGCTCGTCAACCGTGGCAGCGATGCGGGGCGGTTCGAGCATGCCGCAAGCCTGCCCGTGCGACCACGACACCGTCCGCCGAATTACCAAGTGGCGTGGGCAGTGGTGAGGCGATCACCACGTTCAAGATGGTGGCGCCAGTGACGGAAGAGAGGCTTTCAGCGAGAAGGCCGGGCGACTTGGTCGCCCGGCCTTCTCGTGCATCGAGCTCGCTCGGCGAACCTCCGGTTCGCCGAGCGAAACATCACATCATGCCGGGCATGCCACCCATGCCGGGGGCACCGCCACCGGCGGGGGCGGGGGCCGGCGGCTCGGGCTTGTCGGCGACGAGGGACTCGGTGGTGAGCACCATCGCGGCGATCGACGCGGCGTTCTGCAGCGCCGCCCGGGTCACCTTGGCGGGGTCGATGATCCCGGCCTTGAACATGTTGGTCAGCTCGCCGGTGTTGGCATCGAGGCCGTTGGGGCCCTTCGCCGCCTCGACCTGCTTCACCCACACGCCGCCCTCGAGGCCGGCGTTCTCGGCGATGGTGCGAGTCGGGAGGACCAGCGCGTCGTGGACGATGCGGGCGCCAGTGGCCTCGTCGCCTTCGAGCTTCTCGAGCAGCGTCGCCACCGCCGACCGAGCGCGGATCAGGGCGGTGCCGCCACCAGCGACGACGCCTTCCTCGATCGCCGCCTTGGTCGCCGACACGGCGTCCTCGATGCGGTGCTTCTTCTCCTTCAGCTCGACCTCGGTGGCCGCGCCGACCTGGATCACGGCAACGCCACCGGCGAGCTTCGCCAGGCGCTCCTGCAGCTTCTCGCGATCCCAGTCCGAGTCGGTGTTCTCGATCTCGGTCTTGATCTGCTTGATCCGCCCGGCGACGTCCTCCGAGGCACCGCCACCGTCGACGATGGTGGTGTTGTCCTTGGAGATGATCACCCGCTTGGCGGTGCCGAGCAGGTCGAGCGTGACGTTCTCGAGCTTGAGCCCGACGTCCTCGGAGATGACCTGGGCGCCGGTGAGCACGGCCATGTCCTGGAGCATTGCCTTGCGGCGGTCGCCGAAGCCAGGTGCCTTGACAGCGGCGGCGCTGAACGTGCCGCGGATCTTGTTGACCACGAGGGTGGCGAGGGCCTCGCCCTCGACGTCCTCGGCGATGACCACGAGCGGGCGGCCGGTCTTCATCACGGCCTCGAGCGCCGGCAGCAGCGACTGCACCGTCGAGATCTTGGCTTGGTGGATGAGGATGTAGGGCTGCTCGAGCACCACCTCTTGGCGCTCCGGGTCGGTGACGAAGTACGGCGACAGGTAGCCCTTGTCGAACTGCATGCCCTCGGTGAACTCGAGCTCGGTGCCGAACGTGTTCGACTCCTCGACCGTCACCACGCCGTCCTTGCCGACCCTGTCGATCGCCTCGGCGATGACCTGGCCGATCGACGGGTCGGCGGCCGAGATCGTCGCCACGGCGGCGATGTCGGTCTTCTCGTCGACGTCCTTGGACTGCGTCTGGATCGACTCGACGGCGGCCGCGACGGCCTTCTCGATGCCCTTCTTGAGGCTCATCGGGTTGGCGCCGGCGGCGACGTTGCGCATGCCGTTGGCGACCATCGCCTGGGCGAGGACGGTGGCGGTCGTCGTGCCGTCACCGGCGACGTCGTTGGTCTTCGTCGCCACCTCCTTGACGAGCTGGGCGCCCATGTTCTCGAACGGGTCGTCGAGCTCGACCTCCTTGGCGATCGACACACCATCGTTGGTGATCGTCGGCGCGCCCCACTTCTTGTCGAGGACGACGTTGCGACCCTTCGGGCCGAGCGTCACCTTGACGGCGTCGGCGAGCTTGTTGACGCCGGCTTCGAGGGCGCGGCGCGCTTCCTCGTCGAACTTGATGATCTTCGGCCATGTGCTCAGCCCTCGACGATCGCCAGGACGTCGCGGCTGGACAGGATCAGCAGGTCGTCGCCCTCGACGGTGACCTCGGTGCCGCCGTACTTCGAGTACAGGACGGTCTGGCCGACGTCGATGCCGAGGGGGATCAGCTCGCCGGTGTTCTCGGTGCGCTTGCCGGGACCGACCGCCAGGACCTTGCCCTGTTGCGGCTTCTCCTTGGCGGTGTCGGGGATGACGAGACCGGATGCGGTCGTCTGCTCGGCCTCGTTGGGCTGGACGACGATGCGGTCGTCGAGCGGCTTCAGGTTCATGTGGTGCATGCCTCCATTGGCGCGTCACGGGTTGATTAGCACTCAGTCTGTGCGAGTGCTAAGCGTACGCCTCGGCCGCCGTCGTTAGCAACCGGACCGTGAGAGTGCTAACCGGCCCGTCTGGGAATCCGTGTCACCTTCTGGGGAATCCGTGTCAGCTGCACGATCCCCAGTTGCGAAGGAGTCGGCCGTCTCGTGGAGCGGGAGGCCGAGGACCCCGCTGACGCTGCCCGACACGGCCGTGACGAACACCCCGCCGACGCCCTGGAGGGCGTAGGCACCGGCCTTGTCGAAGGGCTCGCCGGTGCCGAGGTACCACTCGATCGCAGCCTCGGTGAGGGTGGTGAAGGTCGACCTCGCTCGACGTGACCGCCATCGACACGTCGTCGTCGGCAGCTACGGCGACGCCGGTGTGGACCACGTGGGTTCGCCCGCTCAGTGTGCGCAGCATCCGGCGAGCGTCGGCGGCGTCGGTCGGCTTGCCGAGGATCTGCGCCGCCGACCTCGACGGCGGTGTCGGCGCCGATCACGACGGCGCCGGGTGTCGCGGTCGCGACGGCGGCGGCCTTGGCCACGGCGAGGCGGCCGACGAGGTCGAGGGGGGTCTCGCCAGGCAGCGGCGTCTCGTCGAGGTCGGGCGCGACCACGGTGAACTCGAGGCCCAGCAAGGCCAGCAACGCGCATCGCCGAGGTGACGAGGACGCGAGCACGAGCCGTCGTCCGCCGAGATCGACGAGGGCCGAGCTGTCCGTCACGATCATTATGTTGGCCTCGATCCACGGACCAGCTGGTAGGACTCAGGGCGGATGCGGCTGGGGATTGATCTGGACGGCGTCGTGTGTGACTTCAACGCGGGCTGGATGCAGCTGCACATGGCCGAGTTCGGCAGCGAGCTCAAACCGGAGATGGTCGTCACGTGGAACAACCTCCACGAACTCGGCGGGTTCGCCGACATGCAGGCGTTCTGGCGGTGGGCCCAGGCAACCGAGGATCGGCCGTCGATCTTCCGTCATCTCGAACCATTCCCGGACGCCTTGGCGACCTTGCATGCGCTTCGTGACGCCGGCCATCGCATCGTCATCCTCACGGCCAAGCCCCGTTGGGCGATCCCAGACACGCTGCGCTGGATCGCCGATCACGAGCTGCCGACGGAGGAGATCCACATCCGCTACCGCAAGTACGTCGTCGAGTGCGACGTCTACCTCGACGACTCGCCGATCGTCCTGCCCGATCTCGTCCGGCATCGACCGGACGCCGCCGTGTGCCGGATGATCCGGCCGTGGAACGACCCCGTCGAGGGGACCACCGACATCGCCGACTGGCGGTCGTTCCGGGCGTTCGTCGAGTCGCGCTGACCGTCGGCGGAGATCGCCCGGGCGGCTCGCGGTCAACTATGTTGAGGCCGCACCCGCACCGGGAACAGGATCAGGGCCACCTGACGGAAGGAACTCAAGGATGAAACACCGTTCGCTCATCGCGATCGCCGCAGTCGGGACGCTGATCTTGGCGGCGTGCGGCGACGACGACGATGACGCCGCCGACACCGTGGCTGTCGAGGCGACGGCCGCCGTGCCGGTCGTCGAGACCAGCGCACCCGCTGTCGCCGTCGCAGCGACCGAGCCAGCGCGCCGAGACCAGCGGACCAGCCGTCGCCGCCGTCGAGACCAGCGGACCAGCCGTCGCCGCCGTCGAAACCAGCGGACCAGCCGTCGCCGCCGTCGAAACCAGCGGACCAGCCATCGCCGCCGTCGAAACCAGCGGACCAGCCGTCGCCGCCGTCGAAACCAGCGGACCAGCCATCGCCGCCGTCGAAACCAGCGGACCAGCCAGTCGCCGCCGTCGAGACCAGCGCAGCCGAGACCATCGCCGCCGTCGAGACCAGCGCACCGCGAGACCAGCGCGTCGAGACCAGCGCGCCGTCGAAACCAGCGCACCAGCCATCGCCGCCGTCGAGACCAGCGCCGCCGAAACCAGCGCACGTCGAAACCAGCGCGCCGTCGAAACCAGCGCACCCGAGACCAGCGCCGTCGAAACCAGCGCACCAGCCATCGCCGCCGTCGAGACCACCGCCGTCGAGACCAGCGCACGCCGAAACCACCGCCGTCGAAACCACCGCAGCCGAGACCGACCGCCGTCGAGACCACCGCCGCCGAAACCACCGCCGTCGAGACCACGCGCAGCCGAGACCAGCCGCCGCCGTCGAGACCAGCGCACCGTCGAAACCAGCCGCCGTCGAAACCACCGCAGCCGAGACGACCGCCGTCGAGACCAGCGCACCCGAAACCAGCGCACCGGCCATCGCCGCCGTCGAGACCAGCGGACCAGCCGTCGAGACCAGCGCCGTCGAAACCACCGCCGTCGAAACCACCGCGGCCGAGACGACCGCCGTCGAGACCAGCGCACCCGAAACCAGCGCACCGACCAGCGCAGTCGCCGCCGTCGAGACCAGCGCACCCGAGACCAGCGCACCCGAAACCAGCGCACCGGAGACCAGCGCTCCGGAGACCTCGGTGCCGACCGAGAGCAGCGTGCCGGCCGAGGTCGTCGGCACCGGCCCCGAGTGCGCCGAACTGCCGAACTTCGGCGAAGGTGCGCTGGCCGAGCTCGCCGACGACACCGCCGGCACGGCGATCTCGCAACAACCTCGAGACGTCGACGTTGGAGCAACTGCTCGGCAGGGCGGAACTGATCGAGGTGCTCGAGGGCGAAGGCCCGTTCACCGTGTTCGCTCCGGTCAACGGAGCGTTCGTCGAGCTCACACCCGAACAGCGGTCGGCGCTGACGGCCGATCCGGAGGTGCTCGCCGAGGTGCTCAGCTTCCACGTGATCGAGGGTGAATCGCTGTCGAGTGAGGATCTCGCCGCCGAAGGCTCGGTCGTGTCGTTGCAGGGCGAGGAGCTCAACTTCACGCTCGAGGCCGACGTGCTGATGATCAACGACGAAGCCGCCGCGGTGTGCGGCGACATCCCGATCGCCAACGGCACGCTCTACCTCATCGATGCCACGCTTGGTCCCGCCGTCGGCGGCCGACGCACTGGCGCCGGCCACCACGGCGGCAGCGACCGGAGACGTCGGCACCGGCTGACGGCGCCACCGCGACCACCGAGGCGAGCGACGACGCCGCCGAAGGCACCGTCGCCACCGAGCGGCACGCGACGACGGAGGCCGCCAGCGGCACCGCGACGACGGAGGCCGGCGGCGAGGGAGAGTCCGCCAGCGGCGTCGTCTTCCCGGTGACCCCGGGTCCGGACTGGCCGAACGAGTTGGTGTTCACGCTCACGCCGTCGCAGGAGGCCGGCGGTCTCATCGAGACCGCCGAGCCGCTCGCCGACGGCTCTTGCGGAGCGCCTCGGCGTCGAGGTCACCGCTCAGCTTCCGTCCGACTATGCCGGCGTGATCATCGCCCTCGACTCGGGCCAGGCGCAGCTCGCCGGCGGACTCGGTCCGGTGCAGATGGTCCAGGCCGAGGACGAAGCCGGCGCCGAGCTGATCCTGCAGTCGGAGCGCTTCGGCTCGTTCGAGTACGTCACGCAGTGGTTCACCAACGACCCCGACACGTACTGCGGCGACGAGCCGGTGGCCGACGAGGAGACCGGTTTCCTGTTCTGCAACGGCGTGACCGCCGGTGCCCCGGCCTCGGACGGACCGATCGGCGAGGAGCACCTCGCCGACGTGGCGGGCCAGACGGTCGCCTTCGTCGATCAGGGTTCGGCATCGGGCTACCTCGTGCCGTCGCTGCAGCTGCTCAACGCTGGCGTCGATCCAGTCGAGGACATCACGCCGCTGTTCGCCGGCGGCCACGACTCGGCCGTGCAGGCCGTGTACGACGGTGACGCCGCGGTCGGCGTGTCGTTCAACGACGCCCGCGGCGGGCTGGTCGAGCAGATCCCCGACGTCGGCGAGCAGCGTCGTGGTCTTCGCCTGGTCGTTCCCGATCCCCAACGACGGTTTCGCCGTCGCCGGCGATCTGCCGCCGGACCTCCAGGAGGCGATCACCGCGGCGTTGCTCGACATCGCCGAGACGGAACCGGAGATCCTCGCCGAGGTGTACGAGATCGATGGTCTGACCCCGGTCGACTCGGCCGACTACGACATCATCCGCGAGCTGCGCACGGAGCTGGCCGACCTCCTCGAGTGAACGGCTGACGTCGGCGACATCGACGACACGACCTGTCCGGGCCGGGGTGTTCTCGTGAGCGCCCCGGCCCGGCGACTTTCAGGGCAGGCGACATGATCCGATTCGAACAGGCCAGCGTGACGTACGGCGGTGGCGTCCACGCCTTGAAGGACCTCGACCTCGAGATCGGCGACGGCGAGTTCGTCGTGGTCGTCGGGCTCTCGGGAGCGGGCAAGTCGACGCTGGTGCGCGCCGATCAACGGCCTCGTCCCGCTGACGTCCGGGCGGCTCGAGGTCAACGGCGTCGACGTGACCGGTCTGTCGCGCCGTCAAATGCGCAACCTGCGCGCCGACATCGGGATGATCTTCCAGTCGTTCAACCTCGTCAACCGCACGACCGTGCTCAACAACGTGCTGATGGGACGACTGCACCGGGTGTCGACGTGGCGCACGCTGCTCGGCCTGTACCCCAAGGACGACGTCGAGATCGCCATGCAATCGCTGGAGCGCGTCGAGATCGTCGAGAAGGCCTACGTGCGGGCGTCCAACCTCTCGGGCGGTCAGCGCCAGCGGGTCGGCATCGCCAGGGCGCTCGCCCAGCAGCCGCGGGTCATCCTCGCCGACGAGCCGGTGGCTTCGCTCGACCCGCCGACGAGCCACGTCGTGATGCGCGACCTGCAACGGATCAATCGGGAGCTCGGGATCACGACGATCGTCAACCTGCACTTCCTCGACCTGGCGACGGCGTACGCCGATCGCATCATCGGGCTGCGCGCCGGCGAGCTGGTGTTCGACGGGTCCGGCAGCGAGGCCGACGCCACCGTGTTCGAGAGCATCTACGGCCGCAGCCTGACGGCCGACGACACGATGGACAAGGCGGCCGCCGGGATGTGACGGAGCGTGGCGGTCGCGGCGAGCAGGCACGACCGCCGGCCGAGCAAGCCGCGCCCGAGCCTGTTCGGCATCGGCCTCGGTGTCGTCGTCGTCGTCATCACGCTGCTGACGCTGTGGGACTGGAAGTACGGCACCGGCTTCTCGTTGCGCTCGGTCTTCGAGCAGTTCGGCAACGACAACGCGGTCATCTCGGCGATCCCGGACACCGATTTGGGCCAGATGTTCTCGCCGCGCACCCGCGCGGCGTTCGTCGAGACGCTGCGCCTCGCCGTGCTCGGCACGTCCGCCGGCGTCGCTCGTCGCCCTCCCGCTGGCGCTGTGGTCGACCCGGTTCGGCGCGCCCAACGCGACGATCCGAGTCGTCGTGCGCGGCGTGTCCAACGTCATCCGCGCCTTCCCCGACATCCTCTGGGCGCTGCTGTTCGTCGCCGCCGTCGGCATCGGCGCGCTCGCCGGGCTGCTCGCCCTGTTCTTCTTCTCGATCGCCGTCGTCACCAAGCTCACCGCCGACACGATCGACGGCATCGACACCGGCCCGCTCGAGGCCGCCGACGCCAGCGGCGCCCGCCACAGCCAGATGCTGCGCACCGCCGTCGTCCCGCAGATCCTCCCGGCCTACGCGTCCTACGTCCTCTACGCCTTCGAGCTCAACCTGCGGGCGTCGAGCGTGATCGGTTTCGTCGGGGCCGGTGGCATCGGCCAGCGGATCCAGTTCTTCCAGTCGCAGAACAACTGGGAGGCGGTGTGGGGCATCGTCGTGATGTTCGTGATCGTCGTGTTCGTCGTCGACCGCCTCTCGACGTTGCTGCGGAGGCGGTTGGTATGACCGCGGAGCTCCGACCGCCGGCCCGCCAGCGGCCGAGTGTGGCACGGCGCCGGCCGCGGCGTCCGTTCGAGACGTGGAAGTGGGTGACGATCAGCGTCTGGGCGCTGCTCGTGGTCTGGTCGATCTGGGGACTCGACATCAAGTGGAGCCGGCTGCTCGACGCCCCTGCCGATCTGTACCGCCTGTTCGAGTTGATGTTCACCCAGCTGGCGTGGTCGGACTTCGGCCGCTGCGTGCGGGCGATGTGGGACTCGATCGCCATGGCGTGGCTGGGCACGCTGATCGCCGCCGTCGTCGCCGTTCCGCTGGGGTTGCTCGCCGCCGAGAACCTCGTGCCGCGTTGGTTGTCGTTCCTGATGCGCCAGTTGTTCAACGTGCTGCGCGCCGTGCCCGAGCTGATCCTCGTGCTCGCCCTGATCCCGGTCCTCGGGCTGACCAAGACCGCCGGCATCGTGGCCATCGCCATCGGCTCGGTCGGCACGCTCGGCAAGCTGTGCTCGGAGATCGATCGAGGGGATCGACCGCGGGCCGATCGAGGCCGCCGATGCCGTCGGGGCCTCGCAGCTGCAACGCCTGCGCTGGGCGGTGTTGCCCCAGTCGATGCCGGAGATCGCCTCGTTCGTCCTCTACCGCTTCGAGATCAACATCCGGGTGTCGTCGGTCCTCGGCGTGCTCGGCGTCGGCGGCATCGGACAGATCCTCAACGACGGCCTGCGAGTTCCGGGAGTACGGGCTCGCCGGCATGGCCTTGATCGTCGTCGTGGTCACGACGATCGCTCATCGACACGCTCTCGGGCGCCGTGCGTCGCCGGATCATCGCCGGCCCACAACGGATGCTGGCATCGCCCGACGAACCTGCCACCGTCGCCGAGCTCCTCGTCTGACCCATCGGAGTGTTTGCTGCCATCGGAGTGCTACGTGTCGACACGCCCGGCGCGGAAACACTCCGATGGGGTCGGTTCAGCCGCCGGAGAGGGTGAGCACGTCGGCGTCGTCGGGCACGGCGAGCTCGTCGTCGAAGAAGCGGTCCGGCAGGGCGACACGGATCGGGCCGTTGGTGTGGCCGCGGCGGATCTGCTCGCCACCGGGGACGACGGTCGAGCTCGCGGTCGAGCGCCGCGAGCAGGTCGTCGAGCTCGGCGAGCGACGACACCATCGCCAGCCGGCGGCGCGCCTCGGGCCCGACCGGATAGCCGGTGAGGTACCACGCCGTGTGCTTGCGGAAGTCGCGCATCGCCGTTGTGCTCGGAGCCGAGGTGCTCGACGAGGTCGATGGCGTGGGCGGCCATCACGTCGACGACGTCGCCGAGCGGCGGTGGCGGCGGCACCGGGCGACCGGCGAAGGCGGCGAGGAGGTCGCCGAACAGCCACGGCCGGCCGAGGCAGCCGCGGCCGACGACGACGCCGTCGCAGCCGGTGGCGAGCATCATCGCCAGGGCGTCGGCGGCGACCCAGATGTCGCCGTTGCCGAGCACCGGGATCGTCGTGACGTGGGCCTTGAGCTCGCCGATGGCATCCCAACGGGCGTCGCCGGCGTAGTGCTGCTCGGCGGTGCGGGCGTGCATGGCGATGTAGGCGACGCCCTCGTCCTCGCAGACGGCGCCGGCCCGCAGGTGGGTGAGCAGGTCGTCGTGAAGACCCATGCGGAACTTGGCGGTGACCGGCACGCCGTACGGCGCCGCCGTCGTGACGGCTGCCCGGACGATCGCCCGCAGCAGCGCCGGCTTGGCCGGCACGGCCGCTCCCCCGCCGCGGCGGGTCACCTTCGCCGCCGGGCAGCCGAAGTTGAGGTCGATGTGATCGACGAGACCGCGGTCGCAGAGGCTGGCGACGGCGCGGGCCATCATCTCCGGATCGGAGCCGTAGAGCTGCAGGCTGCGCGGTTGCTCGTCCGGCCCGAACGTCACCATCTGTTCGGTCTTGGCGTTGCCGTGGACGAGCGCGGTGGCCATGACCATCTCGTTGACGTAGACGAGGCCCGGCCCGTAGCGCCGGCACAGGGCGCGGAACGGCGCGTTGGTGACGCCCGCCATCGGCGCCAGCACCACCGGCGCCGCCGGCGTGAACGATCCGAGCCGCACCTCCATCGGGTCGACGCTACCCACGCTCCGAACTGGGGCGCTCAGGCGAGCTTGAGGTTGGGGACGGCGCCAGCGTCGAGGGGGGTCGGGCCGTCGAGGCGCAGGCGGTGCCAGCCGGCGGCGGCGATCATCGCTGCGTTGTCGGTGCACATCGCCGGGCTCGGGACGTAGCCGTGGAGCCCGTCGGCGGCGCAGGCGTCCAACGTCGCCTCGCGCAGGCGTCCGTTGGCGGCGACTCCTCCACCGAGGGCGATTCCCCGCGCCCCGACCTCGGCGGCGGCGCGCCGCGTCTTGTGGACGAGCACGTCGACGACCGCCTCCTGGAACGAGGCGGCGATGTCTGCAGTGTCTGAGTCGGGGTGCTTGCGCACGTGGTACATCACCGCCGTCTTCAGCCCGGAGAAGCTGAAGTCCAACCCCTCGTCGCGCATCGCCCGCGGGAAGGCGATCGCCGTCGGGTCGCCTCGCCGGGCGAGCGCCTCGATCGCCGGGCCGCCGGGATAGCCGAGACCGAGGAAGCGGGCGACCTTGTCGAACGCCTCGCCGGCGGCATCGTCGATCGTCTGGCCGAGCAGACGGTACTTCCCCGGTGCCGTCATCTCGACGAGCATCGTGTGCCCTCCCGACACCAGCAGGACGACGATCGGCAACTCCGTCGACGGGTCCTCGAGCAACGCCGCGTAGAGGTGCGCCTCGAGGTGGTTGACGCCGACGAACGGCACGCCCCACGCCAGGGCCAACGCCTTCGCCGCCGAGACACCGACGAGAAGGGCGCCGATGAGGCCGGGGCCGACCGTGCAGGCCACGGCGTCGATGCGGCGTTCGTCGACGCCGGCCTCGACGATCGCCCTGGCGATCACCGGGTTGATCAGGTCGAGATGGGCCCGGCTGGCGATCTCCGGGACGACACCACCGAAGGCGGCGTGCAGGTCGATCTGCGAGCTGACGACGCTGGACGCGATGTCGTTACCGCCCAACACCAGCGCCGCCGCCGTCTCGTCGCAGCTCGTCTCGATGCCGAGGACCAAGGTCTTGTCATCCGGGGTGTTCACCGGAGCAACTCCTCGAGCCGGCGGGCGTAGTCGGCGCTCTGGATGTCGTGGCACCACATCACGATGGCGTCGATGTCGTTCTCGTAGTACTTCTTGCGGACACCCGCCGGCACGAACCCGAAGCGGCGGTACAGCTGCTGGGCGCCGTGACTGGTCGCCCGAACCTCCAGGGTCCACGCCGCGCAGCCGTGGCCGATCGCCTCGCCGGCAAGGGCGCCGAGCAGCCGGGTCGCCACGCCGGCGCGCCGCTCGTCGGGATGAACGGCGATGTTGGTGATGTGGGCCTCGCCGGCGTCACCACTGGCGGCGCGCCGGGACGAACATGATCCCGCCGTAGCCGAGCACCGTGCGGCCACGCCTCGCCACGACGTAGTAGCGCCGGCCGTAGCGGGCTTCGCGCAGCTCGTCGTGGAACACGTTGGCGCTCCATGGCCGCGGGTAGGCATCACGTTCGATGGCCATGATCTGCCCAATGTGCCGCGCCCGCATCGGCTCGATCACGACCGGCCGGCTGACGGCGCGGTCGAGGACCCGCTCGAGAATGCTCACTGTCGCCTCCCGGCCGTCCCCGCGGCAGCCCGCGTCGCCCAGTTGATGTCGGCGTCCGGTGGGCGCAGGTAGAGGGCGCGGATCTCGGCGGGCTGCTGCCACTCTTCGCGCAGGGCCTTGGCATGCGCCAACTGGACGAGCGGCCCGGCACTCGGGTGCGCCTCGTCGGCGAACTCGCAGTGGAAGCCGTCGCCGATCTCACGGCGGTAGCGCAATGCACCGTCGCCGACGCACAACGTGTCCTGGCTGCGGGCGAGGAGATCGGCCACCAGCTCGTCGACGGGCGCGGCCCGCGGAGCGACCACCTGCTGCACACCGCCCGGCACCGCCCGGTACATGGCGTAGAACACCTCGCCCTTGCGGGCATCGACCACCGGCACGACCACCCGATCGGACTGCCGGTGCGGGAACGCCAGCAAGTCGAGCGATGAGATCCCGATCATCGGCACGCGCAGGGCCTGGGCGAGCGCCTTGGCCGTCGCCAGCCCGACCCGCATCCCGGTGAAAAGTCCTGGTCCGACGTCGACGGCAACGAGGCCGATCTCGTCGATCGTCACGGCCGACTGCGCGCAGCAGAACTCGATCGCCGGAACGAGGGTCTCGGCGTGACGGCGCCCGCGGGCGACCTCGAACAGGGCGATCACTCCCTCGTGGCCGCCGATGGCGACACTGACCTGCGCCGTGGCGGTCTCGATGCCCAGAATCAGCATGGTCGGATCAACATGATTTGGTTCAGCATGCCGCGGCGCCGAGGTCGAGGGCATCGAGGTGCTCGGTGAGGGTCTGCCAACGCTGTGCCCACGACCGGCCCGAGGGCGTGACGGTGATCTTTCTCGACTCGTCGGCGTGCGTGAGCGTGCCCTCGTCGCCGGTGGGGTCGCCGACGAGCTCGAGGCGAACCTCGAGGTGCTCGCCGAGCGCTGCCGACACGACATCGCCCCACTCGACAACGACGATCCCACGGAATTCGGCGAGCTCTCCGAGGGCGAGATCGGCAACTTCGTGGAGCTGCTCGAGGCGGTAGACGTCGGCGTGGTGGAACTGGCCGCGCGGCGTGGCGTAGGACTGCACCAGGGTGAACGTCGGTGAGGTGATCGGCTCCTCGACACCCAGGGCCTTGCCGAAACCCTGGGCGAACGCCGTCTTGCCGGCACCCATCTCGCCGGCGAGGACGACGAAGTCACCGGGCCGGCAGCACGCGGCGACGGTCGCCGCAACGGCATGGGTGGCGGCCAGCGACGGCGCGACGAGGGACACGGTGAGACTCATCGGAGTCCTCGATGCTACGGGGGATCACGACCTCGTGACGTAACGACGAGGAACACGTGGACCGATGCCGCACGACGACCTCATAGCCGATCGTGCCCAGTATCGCCGCCCACTCCTCGGCGCGGATCTCCTCATCGCCCTGCCGGCCGATGAGGACGACCTCGTCGCCGACGGCAACCACGTCGTCGGCACAGTCGACCATCAACTGGTCCATCGTGATCGTGCCGATGATGGCGCGACGCTTGCCCCCGACCAGCACGCTCGCCCCGGTGCCCGACAGGTTGCGGCGGACTCCGTCGGCATAGCCGATCGGGACCGTCGCCACCGTCGCTGGGCAAGGAAGAACGTGGCGTAGCCCGTACGACAGTCGGTCGCCGGCGCTCAGTCGCTTGACGTAGGAGACCCGAGCCTTCAGCGCCATGGCGGGGCGCAGCGATCTGGCGTGCTCGTCGAGCGCTGGTCCCGGGGAGATGCCGTACACGGCGATGCCGGCACGGACCAGCGACCGCCGGGCATCCGGCCGAGTCAACGCGGCGGCCGAGTTGGCGGCGTGGATCAACACGCCGTCCACCGGCGGCAGCGCCGCCAGCGTGGCGTCGAACCGTTCGAGCTGTTCGTCCGTGTAGGGGTTGGTCGGCTCGTCGGCGACGGCGAGGTGGGTGAACACACCGTCGAGGGTGAGCGCTCGGTGCATGGTCGGCGATCCGGGCGACGAGGGCGGCGACCTCGTCAGGTCTGGCCCCGACACGGTGCATGCCGGTGTCGACCTTGACGTGGACCCGATGCGTGGCGCCGCCCGCGCTCGACGACGGCAGCGGCCAGGCTGTCGACGCCTTCCGCTGTCGACACCGTGGCGATGAGGTCGTTGGCGACGAGGTCGCCGACGACCTCCGGAGGCTGTTCGCTGAGCACGAGGATCGGTGCGTCGATACCGGCACGGCGCAGGACGACCCCTTCCGACGCAAGGGCGACGCAGAGGCCGGCTGCGCCGGCGGTCAGGGCCGCCCGGCTGACCTCGACCGCGCCGTGACCGTAGCCATCGGCCTTGACGACGGCCCACACCTCGGCGGGGGCCGCGGCGACACGGAGCTGGCCGACGTTGTGGGCGATTGCGTCGAGGTCGACTTCCGCCCACGCCCACCGCGACTCGTGGTCGGACGGAACTCACGACGCCACGAGCTCGATCGCCCGGGGAATCGCCGCCGCCACGTCGCTGGCGACGAGCCCGGCAGCCGGCTGCAGCGACGCCGCCGTGCCGTGCAGCCAGGCCCCCGCTGCAGCCGCGTCGAACGGGGACATCCCGGCGGCGAGCAGCGCCCCGATCGTGCCCGACAGGACGTCGCCGGTGCCGGCAGTCGCCAAGCGCTGGTCGCCGGCGCTCACGGCGCGCACGAACCCACCTGGCTCGGCGATCAACGTCGTCGGACCCTTGAGCAGGACGATCGCCCCGGTCGTGGACGCGAGGCGACGAGCAGCGTCGAAGCGATCGGGACCCGGCGGCGCCGCCGGCGAGGCGCTCGAACTCGCCGTCGTGCGGGGTCAGCACCGTCGGCGCCGTCCTCGCTCGCAGCACCGACCGCCGCGCCGCCCGGCGACGTGGCGAGGGCCGTCAACCCGTCACCGTCGACGACCGTGGGGCACGAAGCGGCGGCGACAACGGCGCGGACCTCCCCGACGGTGGCCGTGTCGAGCCCGAGGCCCGGGCCGATCACGAGGGCCCCAAACCGCCCCAGCGATGCGGTCACGTCGGCGCCCCACCCGACCGCGGGGCACGGCTTGCCGACGACCTCGATCAACTCGGCGCGCGGAGCAGCCTCGCCAGGTGTCGACAGCCACACGATCCCCGCACCGGCCCGCATCGCCGCGACGGATGCCAACGACGCCGCACCGGTCATGCCCGGGCTGCCGGCGACGACCCGCACCGCCTGCGTCCACTTGTGCGCGTCGGGCGGACGCGGACGCCACCAGGCGGCGACATCGGCGCCCTCCACGGCGTGGGCCCGCGCCGACGACACGTCGAGGCCGATGTCGGCAACGGTGACCCTTCCGGCGAGGCGTTTGCCGTCGTTGACGAGCAGGCCCGGCTTCATCGCGGCGAACGTCACCGTTTCGGCGCGCAGCGAGCGTTCCCGGCACGGCGATGCCGGTGAGCCCGTCGACGCCGCTCGGGATGTCGACCGCCAGGACCTCGGGCATCGCCAACCGCCGGCGCCGTCCACTCGCCGCGGAACCCGGTGCCGTAGGCGGCATCGACGACCAGGTCGGCGGACGGCAGTGACGCCGGGTTCGCCGCCGCTTCGAACACGCGAACGGCTGACTCCGGCGGAGGCGAGCAGCTCGCCGGCAACCCTCCCGTCTGCGCCGTTGTTGCCCTTACCGGCGATCACGTTGACGACGCGGCCGTAGGTGCCGCCGAGCATCCGCCGGGCGGCGCGGGCCACGGCGGCGCCGGCACGGCCGACGAGGACGTCGACGGGTTCGGGCGCGGCCGCGTCGATCGCCGCCATCTCCTCGGGCGTGACGATCGGGATCACGGCACGTCGCTCCCATCGGCGACCACCACGGCGACCGCCACCGGCCCGTCGTGCGACAGCGAGAGGTGGAAGGCGACGGCTCGCCGCTGCGCCGCCAGCTCGGCCGCCTTGCCGGTGACGATCAAGCTCGGAGCGCCGCCGTCGGCGACGTGGACGGACACCTCGTGGAACCCGAAGGCGCCGAGGCCCAGCCCGAGCGCTTTCATCATCGCCTCACGGGCGGCGAAGCGGGCGGCGAGGGACGGAATCGGGTCGACGCGCGGCTCGATGTAGGCGAGTTCGGCGGCGGTGAACAGCCGCTCACGCATCGACGGCGTACGCGCCAGCACCCGCCGGAACCGCTCGACGTCGACCGCATCGACGCCGACCCCGACAATCACGCCAGCCAGTCTGGCAGTACGGCACACCGGTTCAGGACTCCGCCAGTGATCGGCGGCGTCGGAGATCGGCTCGATGAGGAGATCGGCGACGGGGAGCTCGCCGAGCAGTCGTTCGTCGAAGGCGCCCTCGGTCTCGCTGACCCAGTCGACGAGCCGGTCGTAGCGGCGGTCGTAGCCCTGCAGCACGCCGCGCATCGTGGCCGCATCGAGACGTTCGTGGAAGCGCACGTGCAGGAGGGTGATTCCGGTCGCCACATTGGCCTTGGCCTCCGGCACGAAGATCACCGTACGGCCGTCGCTGCGGCCGCGGGCCACCAGGACCTCGCGCTGGGTGGCGACGCTGCGCTTCGTCCCGCTGAGTACCGGGCGCCGTTCGACGCGGCTCGTCAGCCCCATCGACAAGCCGCCGCGGTCGACGACGGTGATCGTGTCGCCTTCGATGCCGTACCGGGTGAAACCGACGACCTCGGCGACCGCCGGGTCGAGGTCGGCGAGCACCTTCAACGTCTTGTAGCTCAACACGTCGCGGCCTGCTCCGGCGGCGAGCACGGCCTGCACGAGCGGCCGGTCGATGACGCCTTCGTCGCTACGCGAGATGCCCACGGTGACCGTCTTCGCCTGGTGTTTGATGGCGTCGACCGGCCGGGTCAGCTCCTCGATCGCCTGGCTGAGGGCGCCGACCAGATCGTCGAGCAACGCTGCCGGCGAACCGACCTTGCCGGATTCCAGCTGGTACTCCTCGACGGGATGGTCGGACAGCACGTCGCGGAGCAGACCGGCAACCCGTACCGCGGTGCTCGCCTCGAGATGGCCGTCATAGCGGGCGTTGCGCAAGCCGTCGACGTATTGCTCGGAGGGACGACCGATCTCGGCGCGCACGCGGGTCAGCACGGCGTCAGCGGCCAGGTCGTCGCTCACCGCCCGCTCGATGACTTCGCGCGCCTCGCGGAGAGGGATCGCCGAGGCGTCGATCGCCAGCGCCGCCTCGTAGCCGAAGAGGTGTCCGGCCATCGTCGACAGGACGAAGGCGAGCGCCGGGTCGATCGGCGGAACGTGGATCGTCGCGACTCCCGGATACCTGGCGTCACCGTCGTCGGCGACGACGATCGGCGTCGCCTTGTGGGCGCGGAAGATGGCGACCTCCTTGCCGACGTCGTCGGCAGTCGAACCGGCGAGGCCGGCCGCGCACACGAAGATCAACGGTTCCGACGACAGATCGATGTGCTTCTTGTCCTCGGTCACGTCGCAGGCGATCGCCTTGTAGCAGAGTTCGCTGAGCTTGATCCGCAGCTCCTCGGCGGCGACCTTGTTGACGCCGTTGCCGACGACCGCCCAGTACCGCTTGGTCGGCGCGTAGCGCCGCGCCGCCTCGGCGATCGCCGGCCGCCGGGCCAGCACGGCGCGCATCGCATCGGGAAGGGTGCGCAACGACGTCAGCAGTTCGTGGCGGCGCTGCTCGGTCGCCACCCCGGCCGCCTCGCTGATGGCGCAGGCGAGCAACGTTCCGGCGGCGACCTGGGCGTAGAACGCCTTCGTCGAGGCGACGCTCATCTCGACGTCGCGACCATCGGACGTGTACAGCACCCCGTCGGCCTTGTCGGTGAGATCGCTCGAGCGACGGTTGACGATGGCCAGTACTGCTGCGCCGCGGGCCTTGAGCAGGTCGACAGTGCGGTTCGTGTCGGTGGTCGTGCCGCTCTGGCTGACGGCTATGGCAAGCGTGTCGCTCATGTCGAGCTGTAGTCCGAAGCCTGACAATTCCGTGGCGGTGATCGCTTCGGCCGCAATGTCTCCGTCGAGCAGCTCGCTGAGCGTCATCGCCACCGACCGGCCGGCCACGGCCGCCGTGCCCTGGCCGATGACCTTGATCCGTTTGAACGCTCCGGCGGCCAGCCGGTCGACGACCGCGGCCGGAAGTGCCCGCTCCCCGACTACCGCCCGAAGGTGGCCGCCGTCGTCGGCGATCCGCCCGCGCAGCGTCTTGGCAAGACTGTCGGGCGACTCGGAGATCTCCTTGAGCAAGAAGTGGGCGGCGTCGCCCCGGTCGATGTCGCGAGTCGTGACCTCGGCGACCAGCACGTCGGCGTCGGTGACGGGCAACTCCGACCCGTCGTAGTTGTACCGGGTGATCCCGGCGAGTGTCCCGGCCGACGCCCCGTCGAGGGCGACGAGCTGGCCGCCGTGTTCGCCATCGAGGCGCACGTAGCGATCGGTCTCCTCGACGATGCCATAGGGCTCGCTGGCGATGACAAATCGATCGTCGGCGATGCCGACGTAGATGCCCTGCCCGCTGCCGCGGAGGGCGAGCATGACGATGTCGGGGCGCGCCGCGCTGGTCGCGCCGATGGCGACCGAGCCCTCGAAGCTGGAGACCGCTCGGCGGAACGCCTCGATGAGCTCTCCGCGATCGACGTTGGAGGCGCCGCAGTTGCGGGCGACGAGGGCGGGGATCACTTTGGCGTCGGTGGTGATCGGCCCGGCAATGCGCAACCGATTGGCCGCTTTGAGATCGGCATGGTTGTCGACGTCGCCGTTGAGCACGCTGACGACGTACGGTCCGGTCAGCTCGCCACCGGAGAGCTCCAGTTCGTCGCTGTTGACCGGGTGGGCATTGGGCTCGGAGATGATCCCTACGCTCGCCCAGCGGGTGTGGCCGAGCACGGACACCTCGGCCAGCTCACCGGACATCGCCAGACGGAGGAGATTGTCGCCGGCGATCTGCGCGCGCATCGCCGCCGTGTTGTCCCCGAGCTCGCCGATCTCGGCCGCAGCCTTGTACACGAACGACAGCACCGTGTCCGGCCCGGCGGCACCGGCGACGAGACGTACGGAGCCCGCCTGGAACAGGCGGTCACGAGATCGTTCGCCGATCGCCGAGGTGATCGCCGGGTCGTGGACGTCGACGGAATGGTTCCACACGAAGACGTGCAACCCGGCCGAGTCGCGTCCGCGAACCTCCATCCGGTCGATCGCCGACAACGCTTGTTGGATCGCCAGGTAGCCGGCCCGCGCCGACACGGACGCGTCGCGACCGGCGAGGGCGTCGACCTCGTGCGCCGTGCGCAGACGATCACGGCGGATTGCCCACAGCACGTCGCGGAGACGGATCGACGCGGCACTCGCCCGTTCCAACTCGTCGGCGTCGATCCCCTCGCCAGCCAGCTCAGCCTCGACATGTTCGGCGTAGCGGTCGAGCTGGTCGAGACGAGCGCCAATGGCGGCAACGAGCTCGTGACGGTCGGCAAGGGCGAGAGCACCCGGCAGTCCGCGAAGCGCGGCGTCGACCTCGGCCGCGGCGGCGGCGACTGCGGCCGGGTCACCGAGGAGCGCCAATGCCCGGTCCAACCCGTCGACGAGTTCGGCCGGCTCGGGTGTAGCCCGCGTCGGCGTCCGGCTGACGACGGCGATGATCCCGCACACGGCGACGAGGCTACGGGCGCAGCTCGTCGACGGTGACGCGGGCCTCGACCGGTGATGTCGACGAGGCACTCGTGAACGTCAACACCAAGTCCGCCTCCGAGTTCGGCGGTGGGGAATTGCAGCACGACCGCCTGATCGCGTTCGTCTGCTCGCGGCGTGATGACCGCGGGATAGGCGGAGGCAGGGAGATCGACCGGGATCACCCTTCCGGACGGATCGACATAGGACACCTCGTCCCAGGCCACGGTGACGTCGCCGGCGGACTCGAGGCCGACGACGATGGCGAGTTCGTCGACGGTGACTCGCTCGAACGCCCCGACGACACGGATCCCCAACGGACCGAAGATCGTCGACTTCGAGGGCGACGCCAGTCGGTCGTCGATGGCGAGCCCGTTGAGCAGGAACGACTGCAGGCGGCCATCGGTCACGACGAAGTCACTGAACGGTGTCGCAGAACCCGTCGTTGCAGACCTCCACCGCTGCAGAGCCCTCGATCGCCGTCGTTGTGGCAGTGACCGTGAACGGCGAGAAAGGTCCTTGCCGGCTGTCGAGGCGGGCCGCGCCGAAGCCGAGGAGGTAGGAGACGATGGCGTCCGCGGGGGACCCAGCGACCACCCGCTGAAGCAGATCGCCGGGCTCGTGCGGATCCTCGTTGATCTGAGCAAAGAAGTCGGTGAAGAAGTCCACCGACTCGAACACTGGCGCCCCGGCGACGGTGGTTGGAACGGCGGTGGCCGCCGGGGCGAAGCGGGCTGAGCCCGCCCCGGAGCGCAGAACGACGGGAATACGGATCGTGGTCGCGACTCCCGTGGAGTCAGCCGTGAACGGGATCGTCAGCTGGCCACCGTGCAGGGCATCGGCGAACGAGACGTGGGCGAGGTCGATGCCGCCGTCCTCGACGAACCCCGGCACGTGGCTGTTCACCATGTCAATCGGAAACTGGCGGCCGGATGCGTCGACGTAGAACGCCTGCTCCCAGCCGAAGGCCGTTCCGCCGCCCGCCGAGGACAGCAGCAGGACGACGCTGAGCGCCTCGTCGCGAGGGCGACGGACGGCGAAGCTGCCGTCGATCGTCAGCGCTTCCGCGGTTGTCCGCCGTTCGTACTCGCTGGTCCACTGGTCGATCGGCTGACCGTCGACGGAGAACGTGTCGAGCAGGCCGCCAGCGAGAACGAAATCGCTGAAGACCTCGCAGGCGCCGTCGTTACGGCAGATGCTGACAGCAGGACCGTTGGCGGTCACGGTGTACTCAGGCAGCTCAGCGTTGGTGTGGGCGTAGATCGAGCCGGCGACGCCGACCTCGTGGTACAGGAAGGCGAAGGCCGGCGAGCCGGGCACGGCGGTCTCGTCGGCAAGCGTCGAGGTCTGCAACGGGTCGACGGCCAGCCCGCCGTAGAAGTCGCCGAAGAAGGCGAACGCGTCAAAGGTCGTCGACGCCGGTCCGGTCGTCGTCGTCTGCGGTGGGATGCTCGTCGATGTCGAGGCGTTCGCCGACGTCGTCGCGGGACCTGGCAACGTCGTCGTTGTCCCTGCACCCACGGTCGTCGAGGGCCACAGCGTCACCGCCGGGACGACGGCCACGGTGGTGGTGGTCGCCGGTCCGGGCACGGGCGGCGCCGTCTTGTCGGGAGCGCCAATCGCCGCCTGAGACGTCGTTGAGACGGCGATGGCGATGACACCACCACACACGGCGAGGAGGGCCGCTGCAGGGAGACGCCGCCCCATGCGGCGACCCTAGCTGAGGCGCGGCTGGGCTGCTTGCCGGTCCGTCCCCCAGCGGGCGCGGACGACGGCGGCGAGGTGCTCGGCAGCCTCGTTGGCAACGTCGGGGTCGGTTGCCTCGACCATCACGCGCAGCAGTGGCTCGGTCCCACTGGGACGCAGCAGCACCCGACCATTGCCGGCGAGGCGCGCCTCGACTGCGGCGATCTCGGGGGCGACCTGCTCGGCGGCGTCGGCGACGCGCTCGGCAACGGGGATGTTGACGAGCACCTGAGGCATCCGCGTCATCGCCGCGGCGGCGAGCTCGGCCAGGCGTCCGCCTGAGCGTATGACGACGTCAGCAAGGAGCACGCCGGTGAGCAGCCCATCGCCGGTCGTCGCCCGGTCGCGGAAGATCACGTGTCCGCTCTGCTCGCCGCCCATCGCGAATCCGCCCTCATCGAGCGCTTCGAGGACGTAGCGGTCACCGACGGGCGTCTCGACGACATGGATTCCCTCGCGTTCCATGGCGAGTCGGAATCCGAGGTTCGACATCACCGTGGCGACGATCGTGGCATCACGAAGGGCGCCGCGGCGATGGAGGTCGGTGGCGCAGATCGCCATGACGTGATCGCCGTCGACGACGCGACCGGTGTGATCGACGGCGAGCAATCGATCGGCGTCGCCGTCGAGGGCGAGCCCGAGGTCGGCACCCTCGACGACGACCGCGGCGGAGAGCGAGTCGAGATGGGTCGCCCCGCAGCGATCGTTGATGTTGCGTCCGTTCGGCCTGGTGTGGATGGCCACCACGTCGGCACCGGCCATCGTGAAGGCACGGGGGGCGACGGCGCTGGCGGCGCCGTTGGCGCAGTCGACGACGATCCGTAGACCGGACAGTGTCCTGCCGTCGAGGGCATCGACGAGGTGGGCGAGATAGTCGGGGCTCTCCTCGGCGTCGAGCAACTGGGCGGGCTCGCCACTTGGTGGAGGGAGGGCGAGAACTTCGTGCTCGATGCGCTCCTCGACCTCGTCAGGGAGCTTCGTCCCTCCGCGGGCGAACAGCTTGATGCCGTTGTCGTGGTACGGGTTGTGCGAACCCGAGATGACAGCTCCGACGGCGTCTCGACGATTGGCCTCGAACGCGACCGCGGGCGTCGGCACGACCCCCAGGCGGTGGACGACGACGCCTTCGGCTGCCATCCCGGCGACGAACGCCGCCTCGAGCATTGCCGTCGAAACACGGGTGTCGCCGCCGACGACCGCTTCGACCGGGTTGGGCTGCGGCCCGGCGAGCACTCGCGCCGCGGCGCGCCCGAGGTCGAGCGCGAACGACGCGGTCAGGTCGGTGTTGGCAACTCCCCGAACACCATCAGTTCCGAATTTCACGTGGTCGTTCCCCGAGCGTCCGGCGCGACCCTCAAACCAATCAACGCTTGGTGAACTGCTTCGCCTTGCGCGCCTTGACGAGACCGTACTTCTTGCTCTCCTTCTTGCGCGGGTCGCGCGTGAGCACGCCGGCCTTCTTGAGCGTGGTACGGGACTCCGGGTCGACGGCGGCAAGACTGCGGGCCAGCGCCATGCGCATCGCCCCGGCCTGGCCGCTCACGCCGCCACCGGTGATCGTCGTGTCGACATCGAAGCGTTCAGCGGCATCGAGCACGCGCAGCGGCTCGCTGGCGACCATCCGGTGCGCCGGGGTCGTGAAGTAGCTCTCGAACGGTCGGCCGTTGACGGTGAGGACGCCTGTGCCCGGACGCAGCCGGGCGCGGGCGATCGCCTCCTTGCGGCGGCCGGTGGTCTGGGTGGTCGTGGTGGCCATGATGAACGTCTCCGGGATCAGCGGGCGCGGGCGGCGGACAGGTCGAGCGGCGCCGGCGACTGGGCGGCGTGCGGATGCGTCGGGCCGGCGTAGACCTTCAGCTTGGTCAGCATTTGGCGGCCGAGCGGGCCCTTGGGCAGCATGCCGCGCACGGAGCGGCGCACGGCGTCAGCGGGCTTGGCGGCGAGCAACTCGGCGTACGAGTTCGAGCGAATGCCGCCCGGGTAGCCGCTGTGGCGGTACACCCGCTTCTGGTCGGACTTGCCCGCCGAGAGCACCACCTTGTCGGCGTTGACGATCACCACGTGGTCGCCGGTGTCGAGGTGCGGGGCGAAGATCGTCTTGTGCTTGCCGCGCAGGATGCGGGCGACCTCGGTGGCCATCCGGCCGAGCACGAGACCGTCCGCGTCGACGACGTACCAGGCACGCTCGATCTCGCTGGCTCTGGGGGTGTACGTGGGCATCTAGTTCAACTACCTCGGGAACGAGAACCATGAAAGGTTATCGGCGGTCGCGGGCGATCCCATACGCCGTCATGTCACATGAACGCGCTCCACAGCGCGCGTTCATGTGACCTGAGCGAGCGAGGGCTTCCATTCCCCACGTCGGCGAATAGGAAGTCGACCCGAGCCACGTGCCGCTCGTCCGCGCGGCAGACGATCTGGGTCTTCGGCCGAGGTAGGCCAGTCCTGCGCATCAGGGCGAGAAACCGCCGTTCGAGCTCCGTTTCGCCACCGGCATCGACAAGCACTGCGTCGAGCAGTCGGGAGCCGCGGCGGCCGGGCCCGCGCAGCTCGGCGAGCCGCTTGCTGATCACTGCGGGCGCCGACAAGCGCATCCTCACGGAACTGTCGATCGCCGCACCAAGCAGGAGCCCGGTGACGCCGAGGGCGGCCAGATCGATGATCGTGCGCGTCGCCGACGAAACCCGAAGGCCGTCGACGGTGACAACGTCAAGTCTTGCGATGCAGGACGTCGTGTGTAGCCGGCCGATGCTCGTCAGGCGAAGCCCACGCTCATCGCGGAGCACCGTGAAGTCAACGTCGTCCTCGTCGAAACGATCGAATCCGTGAATTCGAGCCGCAGCGAGGTGGCTGATCCATCCCCGTCCATCGAGGGCGAGATGGCCGACCCACAGGCGTCGGTACCAGGTGTCGGGCGTCGAGCACAACACCGCCACCCGAGGTTCGGGTAACGCGAGCAGCCCGGCGTCCACCGCTGCAGCCTGGGCTCGCCGGCTGAGCCCGACGGCACGGAGCTGCGGAACGCTGATGGCCCCGCATTGCCGCGCTGCAACGACGGAGACAGCTGTCCAGACCGATGCCTTCACACCCTTCCTGGGCGTCACAGCCGTCCCATTTCGGAACGACCTTCATAGCAGTGGTGCTCACGTCACATGAATGCGCGCTCCAGAGCGCGTTTGTCTGACTTGAGCGGCTTGCACATGCGTTGATGTCACCCAGCCAGGGCGAGCTCGATCAGTTCGGCGTCTGTGAGCGCGCCGCTCGAGTGGCCGATGTCGACCACGTGGAGCACCTCCCAGGTCGCCGGCGCCTCGGCGACGCGGATCTCCGCAAGCCAGACGAAATCGGTGACAGGGCCGGTGACGTGTACCGCGATTCGGGGGATCGCGCTTGGCGGGTGCTCCACGGAGATCTGCGACTGCCACTCCAGTCCGGCGAGGACGGTGCCATCGTGGTCGATGATCTCGTTGTTCTCGCCCACGTAGTAGATCAGCCCGTTGGAGCCTCCGTCCCCGGGCGTTCCGCCGCCAGTGCTCAACTCCCAGGGGTCGACGACGCCGCTGCCGTCGGCATCGGCGCCGGAAGGCGGGGCGAACGGGGTCAGGGCGGCCCACGTGGCCGGCCCGACGAGGCCGTCGACGTCAAGGCCGTGAGCACGCTGGAACCGGCGGACCTCCGTGTCGGTGTCAGGGCCGAAGTAGCCGTCGATGTCGAGCTCGTGGCCGGCGGCGGCGAGGGCCTGCTGGATCACGGTGACTGCCGCGCCCTGATCGCACAAGCCGATCGGGTACCGGTCGTGCGGCTCGTACGTCGGGCACACCGGCTGGGTGGTTGTCGGCGCCGGCTGCGTTGTGGTCGGCGCTTGGGTGGTCGGAGGCGGCGGGGCACCGTTGCGGTCGAGGCTGGCGACAACCCCATCAGCGCAGCCGGCATCGACGACCGCCGGCTCGGCCGCCGTGGTATCGACCACCACGACGCCACCGGTGTCGAACGAGCCGACCCAAACGTGACCGTCGAAGTCGGCGTACCGCAATGTCTCGCCGCGCTCGCCGAGATCGAGACGCAGCGCCTCGGCACCGGTGGTCGCATCGGCGAACACGAGCGACCAGGTGCCGACGAGAGCGTTCGCCTCGGCGTTCCAGTCGGGACCTTCGACCCAACCGAGCGTCACTGCCGATCCGTTGGCGGCGGCGACCGGCCACTGGAACAGCGGCGGCGCGGCGTACGTCGCCGACTCCGTCGGCGAATACCAGTCCTCGAGGATGGTGCCGTCGACGCCGTAGTACTGGAACCACTCGGTGAGGTCGGCCCACGCCCCTTCGAGCAGGCGCCCGGCACCGATGGTCACGCTCAGCGCCCCGTACTCAGGTCCGCCGGCGTGCTTGACGTTGACTTGCTCGCCGTCGGCGTACTCGACGATGACGGCCCCGTAGTCCTCCACCCCTTGCGGCTGTTGACGATCGATGATCACCGCCGCCGGTCGCTCGGAGATGAAGTCGGCTCCGGACAGCACGACGTCGCCACTGGCGGACAGCACCCCTTCACCACCGGGAGTGACCCGGTACACGTCGGCGGTCTCGTCACCGGTGTCGACCTGCGCCCAGACCGTGCCGTCCAACGCGCGGGCGGCGACGGACGGCGACGCGGGCAGCTCGACGTCGAGCGGACTCCATACCGGTCGAGCGGGCGACCCCGACCCCGGCGCCGTGGGGCACGACCAACGTCACGCCGTCCGGCACGGCGGTGCACGTCTCCGCAGGGCTCGCCGCTCCGATCGTCGGCACCGCCGACAGCAACGTCGTGATCGTCGCACCTGACAAGATGGCCACAGTTCGTCTCATGTCCCGTGAAAGCAGCGCGCCGCGTCGGTGGATTCTTACGGTTCCGTGTCGCCGGAACCCGGCGATGATCAGAACGTGGCGGCGAACAGGTCGGAGGAGCCGGCGGTGACCGCCGGAAGCAGGCCGGCAGCCTGGGGGAGCAGCTGGGTGGCGTAGAAGCGGGCCGTCACCACCTTCTGCTCGAGGAACTCCGTCGAGAACCCACCTCCGCCA
The DNA here is from genome assembly GCA_963732335.1 of Ilumatobacteraceae bacterium. Classification (GTDB taxonomy): domain Bacteria; phylum Actinomycetota; class Acidimicrobiia; order Acidimicrobiales; family Ilumatobacteraceae; genus Desertimonas. The sequence continues at coordinate 107,629 of CAVSZO010000007.1, forward strand.
GTGGAGCGCACGACCTCAGCGGCGAGTGCCGACTTGGTGAGCAACCATCCCCCGGTGACGATGCCCGCCATGCGCAGATACGGCGTCGCCCCGGCGAGGCTGTCGTCGGGATCAACCTTGCCGTGCTGCTGCAGCCACTCCGTCGCCGTCGCGGAAGGCCGCGTTGGCCGCTGCCAGTCGTACGCCGAGATGTGCCACCTCGCCGCCGGCGGCCACCGCCTCGGCGGCGGTCGCGTCGATGCCGGCGAGGAACTCGGCGACAACGGCGCCGTCGCGCAGATTGAGCTTGCGGCCGACGAGGTCGATCGCCTGGATGCCGTTGGTGCCTTCGTAGATCGGGGCGATGCGGATGTCGCGGTAGTGCTGGGCGACGCCTGCCTCCTCGACGTAGCCCATCCCGCCGTGCACCTGCACGGCAAGCGACGTCAGCTCCACCCCGAGATCGGTGCCCCAGCCCTTGGAGATCGGCGTCAGCAGGTCGACGAGCTCGCTGCGTGCACGGCGCACCGCCTCGTCCGGGTGAGCCTTGGCGAGGTCGATGCTCTCGGCGTTGAGGTACAGCAAGCAGCGCAACGCCTCGAGGTACGCCCTCATCGTGAGCAGCATCCGGCGCACGTCGGCGTGTTCGACGATCGTGGCGTTGCCGTCGGCCGACGGCGCCGACCGGACGACCCTGCACCCGTTCGTTGGCGTACGCCACCGCCTGCTGGTACGCCCGGTCGCCGACGGCCAGACCTTCGATGCCGACCGACAGCCTCGCCGTGTTCATCATCTTGAACATGTAGCGCATGCCCTGGTTGGGCTCGCCGACGAGGTACCCGACGGCATCCTCGTACGCCATCACGCACGTCGGACTGGCGTTGATGCCCATCTTGTCCTCGAGCGACACACACTCGACGGCGTTGCGCGGTCCGATCGAACCATCGTCGTCGACGAGGAACTTGGGGACGATGAAGCACGAGATCCCCTTCGTCCCTGGCGGCGCGTCGGGAACGCGAGCGAGGACGAGGTGGACGATGTTGTCGGCGAGATCGTGCTCGCCGTACGTGATGAAGATCTTCTGTCCGGTGATCCGCCACGTGCCGTCGTCGGCCGGTACCGCACGCGTGGTGAGGGCGCCGACGTCCGACCCCGCCTGCGGCTCGGTGAGGTTCATCGTGCCGGTCCACTCCCCGGTCACCATCTTCGGCAGGTACGTCTCGCGCTGCTGCTCGTCGCCGTAGTGCACGAGCATGTCGATGGCGCCCTGGGTGAGCAACGGGCACAGTGAGAACGCCATGTTCGCCGCCGTCATCATCTCCTGCATGGCGATGCCGACGAGCCACGGGAACCCGCCGCCGCCGTACTCCACCGGGAACTGCACGGCCGGCCAGCCGGCCTCGACGTAGCGCCGATAGGCCTTGCCGAAGCCCTCCGGCGTCGTGACGGAGCCGTCGTCGTTGCGCCTGCTGTGCTGGACGTCGCCGACGCGGTTGAGCGGGGCGAACTGCTCCTCGAAGAAGCGCGCCGCCTCTTCGAGGATCCCGCCCACCGTTTCCGGGTCGGCGTGCTCGTACCCGGGCAGCTCGGCGAGGCCGGCGAGGTCGGTGACGTGCTCGAGCACGAAGCGCATGTCGTCCAGCGGCGCCGAGTAGTCGCTCACCAGGCCAACGCTAACCGTCGCTAAACCGACGGGGCTGCGCCGTGGACGGTTATCCCATAATGGTGGGTTGACGCCCGATGGGGCGCTGCCCGCCTGCCCGCCAGCCACGACAAGGAACCGCCAACCATGAACGAAGCCATCGTCGCGAGCGACCTGACCAAGTCGTACAAGGAGGTGCGTGCCCTCGCCGAGCTGTCGTTGACCGTGCCGGAGGGCTCGGTGCTCGGCCTGCTCGGGCCGAACGGCGCCGGCAAGACGACAGCCGTACGGATCCTCACGACGCTGCTGCGACCCGACTCCGGCTCGGCGGTCGTGGCGGGCGTCGACGTGCTCGCCGATCCGGCGGAAGCGCGTCGCAAGATCGGTGTCTCCGGACAGAACGCAGCCGTCGACGAGAACCTCACCGGATTCGAGAACCTCGACATGGTCGGCCGCCTCTATCACCTCGGCGCCAAGGCGTCTCGGCAGCGCGCTCGCGAACTGCTCGATCAGTTCGACCTCGCCGACGCCGGCGACCGCCCAGCGAAGACCTACTCGGGTGGGATGCGTCGCCGTCTCGACCTCGCCGGCGCACTCGTCGCCCGCCCACCGGTGCTGTTCCTCGACGAGCCGACCACCGGGCTCGACCCGCGCAGCCGCACCGACCTGTGGGGGGTGATCGGCGAGCTCGTCCAAGGCGGAACGACGCTGCTGCTCACCACCCAGTACCTCGAAGAGGCCGAGCGTCTCGCCGACAACATCCTCGTGATCGACCACGGCACGGCGATCGCCGAGGGGACGGCCGACGAGTTGAAGGCGAAGGTCGGCGGGGAACGCCTTGAGCTCATCGCGTCTGATGAATCCGAGGTCGAGACGATCATGTCGGCGATCCGCGACGTTGGATCCGACCGCGGCGCGATCGACGGCCGGCGGATCTGCCTGCCCGTCGCCACCGGGGCCAAGGCGCTGATGGAGGCGGTGCGCCGGCTCGACGAGTTGGACATCGAACTACACGACGTCGCCTTGCGTCGCCCGACGCTCGACGACGTGTTCCTGGCGCTCACCGGACATGGCGCCGAAGAAGCGGAAGCGACCAACGAGGAGGTACAGCGATGACGATGGCCATGACGCTCAACGACGGGTGGACCGTCACCCGCCGCAACTTGTTCGCGATGTCGCGAAATCCGGAAGTCGTCATCTGGAGCACGATCCAGCCGATCATGTTCATCGTGCTGTTCGTCTACGTGTTCGACAGCATTCCGACGCCCGGCCTCGACTACGTCGACTACGTGATGGCCGGGATCTTCGTCCAGACGGTGATGTTCAACTCGGCGCTCACCGGAGTCGGGCTGGCGACCGACATCCAGAAGGGGATCATCGACCGCTTCCGGTCGCTGCCGATGGCCCGCTCGGCGGTGCTCGTCGGACGCACGACCGGCGACATCGTCAACGGCCTGGCCCAGTTGGTCGTGATGGTCGTCGTCGGCTTCATCGTCGGCTGGCGGACCGACGCCTCGCCCCCGTCGGTGATCGCCGGCCTGTTCCTGGTGCTGGTCATCGGGTACGTGTTCAGCTGGATCTCGGCGACCGTCGGCCTGAGCGTGAAGTCCGTCGAAGTCGCTAACTCGGCGGGGTTCGTGTGGATGTTCCCGGTGACGTTCGTGTCCAGCACGTTCGTCGACATCAACACGCTCGACGGGGTGGTGGGCACCATCGCCAAGTGGAACCCGATGTCGGCGTTCGTCCTCGCCGTCCGCGAGCTGTTCGGCAACACGTCCGAGGAGATGCCCCAGCCCGACGTGTGGCCGTTGCAGAACCCGATCCTGGCGACGGTGCTGTGGCTGGCGATGATCCTCGCCATCTTCGTGCCGCTTTCGGTGCGTCAATACAAGAAGGCCGCGTCGCGCTGACGACCGGGCTCCCTTGATCCTTCGCTGAACCGGCGAAGTACAGTCGTCTGGCCGGCGCGGACTGGGGAGACGTTCCGCGAGGTTCGCTGGCGCTGGCCGGCGAAGCATCCGCCAACACAATCAGGGGAGTCATATGAGACGCCATTGGCGCAAGACGACGATCGCACTGGCGAGCGTCGCCCTCATCGCATCGGCGGTCGCCTCGTCGGCGGCCGCGACGACCGAGCCACCGACGAGCTCGGACCGGCGGTCCGAGCCGGCGGAACCGAGCCGGCAGGCACGGAACCGGCGGGCACCGAACCCGCAGCACGGCACCGGCCGGCACGGCCGCCGGCACGACCGCCGCAGCGCTCGACCGGCGGACATGTTGCTCTCGTACGACGAGAGCGCGACGTGCGGCACGAGACGAACACCAGCAACGTCGCCAAGCTGGAGGCGCCCGACGCCCAGACGTTCGTGCTCACGCTGTGCAATCCCGATCCGGCGATCCCCGCCAAGGTGCCGTTCGCCTCGCTCGGCATCGCGCCGAGCGAGTACCTGGAGAACACCGACGGGCTCGATCAACGAGCCGATCGGAACCGGCCCGTACATGCTCAGCGCCTGGGAGCGCGGCAACCAGATCGTGCTCGAGGCCAACCCGGACTACTGGGGTGAACCGGCGGCGACGCCGACCGCCGTGTTCCAGTGGAACCCGGAGAGCGCCCAGCGACTGGTCCAGTTGCAGTCGGGCGCGGCCGACGGCGATCGACAACGTCGGCACCAACGACATGGCGGCGATCGAGTCGAACGCCAATCTGCAGCTGATCCCGCGCGACCCGCTGAACGTCTTCTACATCGGCTTCAACGTCGACATGGAGCCGTTCAACGATCCGGTGCTGCGCCAGGCGGTCGCCATCGGCATCGACCGCCAGCGCATCGTCGACACGTTCTACCCGGCCGGCTCGCAGGCGGCGACGCAGTTCCTGCCGCCTGGCATCGTCGGCTACGAGGACAGCTTCGTCGACTTCCAGTACGACCCGGAGGCCGCGCCCAGATGATCGCCGAGGCCTACCCGGACGGGGTCGAGATCAACCTCAGCTACCGCCAGGAAGCCCGGCCCGTACCTGCCGCAGCCGACGGAGATCGCCACCGACATCCAGGCCCAGCTCGCCGACATCGGGATCACCGCCAACCTCGACCTGCAGGAATCGACGACGCTGATCGACAACGTCAACAGCGCTCAGCTGCCGTTCTACCTGCTCGGTTGGGGCGCCGACTTCCCGGACCCGTCGAACTTCTTCGACTACCACTTCGGGCCGGCCCAGGTGCAGTTCGGCACCGGCTTCCCGGACGTCCACGAGGTCATCGCCGCCGCCGCTTCCGAGACCGACCCGGACGCCGCGGCTCGCCACCTACCAGCAGGTCAACCCACTGCTCGCCGAGCACATCCCGATGGTGCCGATCGCCTACGGCGGTTCGGCCGTGGCCTACCAGGCGGGGGTGCAGAACGCCCACGCCAGCCCGCTGACCAACGAGATCCTCGCGGTGATGTCGCTGGAGGGCGCCGACCAGTTCGTGTTCGTGCAGAACGGTGAGCCGGGTGGCCTGTACTGCTCCGGACGAGACCGACGGCGAGTCGCTGCGGGTCTGCGAGCAGATCATCGAGCAGCTGCTCGCCTACGAGGTCGGTGGCACAGAATCGGTGCCGGCGCTCGCCGAGAGCTGGGAGTCCAACGAGGACTTCACGGTGTGGACGTTCCACCTGCGCGACGGCGTGACGTTCCACGACGGCTCGGCGTTCGACGCCATCGACGTCGTCGAGAGCTACCGGGTCCAGTGGGACGCCGCCGACCCTCGGCACGTCGGCCGCACCGGCGACTTCCAGTACTGGGGGGCGCTCTTCGGCGGCGTCCTGAACCCACCGCCCGCTGAGGAGTGAGTGCCTGCGGACACCTGAGTAGCTGGTGGGGCGGGCCGCGCCGCCCCGCCCGCTCCGCAGCGACGCTTCGATCGCTCGCTCGCTAGACAGTCATCCGTTGATCCGCTTCATCGTCCACCGTCTCCTCTCGTCGATCCCCGTGCTGTTCGGGATCGTCGCCACCGGTCTTCGTCATGGCCCGCGTGATCCCCGGCGACCCGTGCCGGGCCGCCCTCGGCGAGCGGGCGACGGCCGCCACGTGCGACGCGTTCGACGAGCGCTACGGGCTCGACGAACCGATCTGGAGGCAGTTCCTCACGTATCCTCGGGGACCTGCTCACGGGTGACCTCGGCAACTCGTTCAGCCAGCGCCGCAGCGTCGCCGAGATCCTCGATCGAACGCCTGCCGACGACGATCGAGCTGTCGATCGTCGCCCTCACGTTCGCCATCGTCGTCGGCGTCCCGCTCGGCGTGATCGCCGCCTACAAGCGCAACACGCGCGGCCGACGTCGGCACGATGATCGTCGCCAACGCCGGCGTCTCGATGCCGATCTTCGTGCTCGGCCTGCTCCTCCAGTACCTCTTCGCCGTCACCCTCAAGGACACGTTCATCGCCCTGCCCCCGTCGGGCCGCCTCTCGCCCGGGCTCGTCCCGACGCCGTTCTACGAGCAGTGGGGTCTCGAGCGGAAACGGGGTGCTCGAGTTCATCTCCAACTTCGAGATCCTCAACGGGCTGCTGCAGTGGAACTGGCAGCTCGTCGTCGACGCCGGCCAGCACCTGATCCTGCCGGCGATCGCCGTCGGCACGATCCCGCTGGCGATCATCGCCAGGATGACGAGGTCGAGCCTGCTCGATGTGCTCGGTCAGGACTACGTCCGCACGGCGCGGGCCAAGGGCTTCGGCGAGCTCCGGGTCGTCCGCCGCCACGCCCTGCGCAGTGCCCTGCTGCCCGTCATCACCGTCGTCGGACTGTCGCTCGGCGCCCTGTTCGGCGGGGCGATCCTCACCGAGACGATCTTCTCGCTCACCGGCGTCGGCAAGACGTTGTACGACTCGATCACGGCGCGCGACTACGCCGTCGTCCAGGGCTTCGCCCTCGTCGTCGGCGTCTCGTTCGTGTTCGTCAACCTGATCACCGACTTGCTGTACACCGTGTCCGACCCGCGGGTGCGAGTCTCATGACGCTCTGACCTCGACGTCATCGCCGGGACGGCCGAGCTGGCCGCACCGGCGCCGGGCACCGATCACCCGCACGTGCCGGTTCCGACGCCGAGCAGGTGGCGCGACGTCTTCGGACAGATCGCCCAGGTCCTCGTCGGGACGGATCGGACTGGCGCTCGCCACGCTGATCATCGCGCATGGCCGTGTTCGCTCCGCTCATCGCGCCCTACGGGCCCAACGAGATGCTCACCGATCCCGCCGCCAACGAACGCAACCTGGAGACGGCCGTGCGTGCACCTGCTCGGCTGCCCCGACTCGGAGGTGCAACACCTCATGGGTCTCGACGAGAACGGCCGCGACGAGTTCAGCCGCGTGGTCTTCGGCGCGCGCATCTCGCTCGTCGCCGGTGCCGCGGCGGTTGTCTTCGCCGTCGTGCGTCGGCACCGTCATCGGCCTCGTCGCCGGGTTCTTCGGGCGGCGGCTCGACAACGTGTTGATGCGCTGCATGGACGTGCTGCTGTCGTTCCCGTCACTGCTTCTGGCGATCCTGATCGTGACGGTGCTCGGGCGGGGCCTGATCAACAGCGTGCTGGCGATCGCCATCGTCAGTGTTCCGGCGTACGCCCGCGTCGTGCGCGGCCAGGTGCTCTCGGTCCGCGAGCAGGACTTCATCACCGCGGACCGCGCCCTCGGAGTGCGCAGCGGCCGGCTGCTCCGTCACCGCGTGTTCCCCAACACGTTGACGCCGCTCGTCGTGCAGTCGACCCTCGGCTTCGCCACGGCCGTGCTGGAGATCGCCGGGCTCGGGTTCCTCGGCCTCGGCGTGCAGCCGCCCGACGCCGAGTGGGGGACGATGATCTCGGCGGCCTATCGCAACATCTTCAACTCGCCGCACCTTGTGTTCTTCCCAGGGCTGTTGATCTTCCTCAACGTGCTGGCGTTCAACCTCCTCGGCGACGCCCTGCGCGACGCCCTCGATCCACGGAGCATGCCCGGCGATGAGTGACAGCGACGACCACGTCGGCGATTGACGAACGAGGCGCCTCGGGACCGGCGGCCGAGATCACCGCCACGGTCAGCGAGGCGCCGCCGGAGACCGCTCCCCCGCTGCTCGAGGTGACTGGCTTGCGCACGTGGTTCCACACCCGCGCCGGCGAGGTCCACGCCGTCGATGGCGTCGACCTGACGGTGCGCCGCGGCGAGGTGCTCGGCCTCGTCGGCGAGTCGGGCAGTGGCAAGAGCGTGACGATGCTGTCGGTGATGCGGCTCGTCGACCAGCCCGGGCGGATCGTGTCCGGGGCGGTGACGTTCGACGGCATCGACGTCCTCGCCCTGCCGCGGAACAAGATGCGTTCGCTGCGCGGTGACCGCATCTCGATGATCTTCCAACAGCCCAACGCCAGCCTGCACCCGTGCTTCAACGCGGGGGTGCAGATCAGCGAGGTCTACGAGATCCACCGCAACTCGCGGCGCGCCGCCGGGCTCGACAAGGCCGTCGAGATGCTGCGCACGGTCGGCATCCCCGACGCCCCGAGGCGGGCCAAGTCGTACCCCCACCAGCTCTCCGGCGGTCAGGCCCAGCGGGTGATGATCGCCATGGCGCTCGCCGCCGAGCCCGAACTGCTCATCGCCGACGAGCCGACGACGGCACTCGACGTCACGATCCAGGCGCAGATCCTCGACCTGATGCGCGCCCTTCAGGCCGAGCGTGGAACCAGCGTCGTGCTGATCACCCACGACCTCGGCGTCGTCGCCGAGATGGCCCACCGGGTCGCCGTGATGTACGGCGGCCAGATCGTCGAGGAGGCGCCGGTCGAGACGCTGTTCGCCGACCCGAAGCATCCGTACACGCGCGGGCTGCTCGGATCGATCCCCGTCATCGGCGTGCGCCACGAGGAGCTGACGGTGATCCCGGGCCGGGTGCCGACGCTGGTCGATCCGCCGCCGGGTTGCCGCTTCGCCGATCGCTGCCCGGAGCGGATGGAGCGCTGCACGCAGGCCACGCCGGCGCTCGTCGAGCTCGACGACGGCACGCACGTGCGCTGCTTCCTGCACAGCGACGCGGTGATCGAGGAAGTGCCCGTGACGATCGGGAGGAAGGGCGCGTGAGCACCCCGCTCGTCCAGGCGCGGGGCATCGTCAAGACGTTCCCGTTGCGCGGCGGCACGCTCGGACGCGTCCAGGGCGGCGTGCGCGCCGTCGACCACGTCGACCTCGACATCTACGACGGCGAGGTGCTCGGCCTCGTCGGCGAGTCGGGGTGCGGCAAGACGACATTGTCCCGAATCCTCCTGCGCCTCCTCGATCCCGACGAGGGATCGCTGCACTTCGACGGCCAGGACCTCCTCACGGCGTCACGCGACGAGCTGCGGAGGTTGCGCAAGAACATCCAGGTGGTCTTCCAGGATCCGTACTCGTCGCTCGACTCGAGGGCGACGGTCGGCGACTCGATCGCCGAAGGGCTGCGGGCCCACGGAGTCGGCAAGGAGCAACGCCAGGCGCGAGTCGCCGAGGTGCTCGATCTCGTCGGCCTCGATCCCCGCCTCGCTCGTCGTTTCCCGCACGAGTTCAGTGGCGGTCAGCGCCAGCGGATCGGCATCGCCAGGGCGCTCGCCGTGGAGCCAAGGTTCCTCGTCGCCGACGAACCGGTCTCGGCGCTCGACGTGTCGATCCGTTCGCAGATCCTCAACCTGCTTCGCGATCTCCAACTGCGGCTCGGCTTCACGATCCTGTTCGTCTCCCACGACCTCGCCGTCGTCGAGCACCTCTGTGACCGGGTCGCCGTGATGTACCTCGGCGAGATCGTCGAGGTCGGGACGCGCGACGACGTGTTCCACCTCCCCGCCCACCCCTACACGAAGGCGCTGCTGTCGTCGGTGCCGGTGCCCGACCCCGTCGGTCGCGACAGCCGCAAGCGGATCATCCTCTCCGGTGACGTACCCTCACCGGCAAGCCCGCCGAGCGGTTGCCGCTTCCACCCGCGCTGTCCCGAGGTTCGGGAGCAGTTGTGCCACGACATCCCCACGACGTTGCTCACGGTGGACGGCACCCACCTCGCCGCCTGCCATTACGCCACCGAACCGACGACCACCGGCGCCGTGATAAGCAGCACCGGTGAGTGACGACGCGAGCGACGGCTTTGCCGACCTTGGGCTGCGCCCAGAGCTGCTCAGCACGCTGATCGAGCTCGGCTACGAGGAGCCGACACCCGTGCAGCGGGAGACGATCCCGCACCTCATCGAAGGTCGCGACCTCGTCGGGCAGGCGGCCACCGGCACCGGCAAGACGGCGGCGTTCGCCCTGCCGCTGTTGCACTCGCTGGCGATCGGCCGTGGTCGTCCGGCCGCCACGGCTCTCGTTCTCGTGCCGACGCGCGAGCTGGCGATGCAGGTTTCCGAGGCCATCTTCAAGTACGGCCGCCAACTCGGTGTCAAGGTCGTCCCCGTGTACGGGGGGCAGCCGATCTTCCGTCAGCTGCAGTCGCTGGAGCGGGGCGTCCACGTCGTCGTCGGCACGCCCGGCCGCGTGCTCGATCACCTCGGACGAGGGTCTCTCGACGTCGACGGAATCCGCACCGTCGTCCTCGACGAGGCCGACGAGATGCTCGACATGGGGTTCGCTGAGGACATCGAGACGATCCTCGGCTCGCTTCCCACCGAGCGCCAGACGGTGTTGTTCTCGGCGACGATGCCACCGCGCATCGCCGGCATGGCCAAGCGCTTCCTCACCGACCCGGTGCGCATCACCGTCGGCGGCACGACGAGCGCTGACCGGCCGGCGCTGATCACGCAGCGGGCGTTCGTCGTGCAGCGGGCCCACAAGCCGGCGGCCCTCGGGCGCATCCTCGACATCGAGACGCCGGAGGCGGCGCTCGTGTTCTGCCGGACGCGCACCGAGGTCGACATGCTGACCGAGACGATGAACGGTCGCGGCTACCGCGCCGAGGCCCTCCACGGTGGCATGGACCAGGCGCAACGCGATCGTGTGATGGGTCGTCTGCGCGACGGCACCGCCGAACTGCTGATCGCCACCGACGTCGCCGCCCGCGGCCTCGACGTCGACACGCTGACCCACGTCGTCAACTTCGATGTCCCCTCGGCGCCGGACAGCTACGTGCACCGCATCGGCCGCGTCGGGCGGGCCGGTCGAGAGGGCGTGGCGATCACCCTGGCCGAGCCGCGGGAACGGCGACTGCTCGACAACATCGAGAAGGCCACCCGACAGCGCATCGCCATCGAGCCCGTGCCGAGCGTCGCCGAGTTGCGGGCGAGGCAGGCCGAGCAGACCGCCTCGTCCGTACGCCAGGCGTTGGAGGCCGACGACCTCGACGACTACGGCGAGTTGCTCGGCTCGCTGGCCGACGACGGCGACCTTCGCACGATCGCCCTCGCCGCCATCAAGCTCGTCCACGAAGCGAGCGGGGCGACGGCCGAGGAGCCGGAGATCCCGGCGGCCGACCGCGCGGCCAAGCCGCGGGAGCGCCGCCGCGAGAGCGCCGGCGAGCGTGAGCGACGCCCCGGACAACCACGCCAGCGCGGCGGAGAGGCGACGGGCTTCGTCCAGATCAGCCTCGGCCGCCGGGCCGGTGTCAGGCCGGCCGATCTCGTCGGGGCGATCGCCAACGAGGCCGGGCTGACGGGTGCTGAGATCGGTCCGATCCGGATCAACGAGAACTCGTCGATCGTCGGTGTGCCGGTGTCGTCCGTCGAGTCGGTGGTGGCCGCAATGTCCAACGCCGTGGTCCGCGGCAAGACGGTCGGAGCGCGCCGCTTCGTCGAGCGACCCGAGGGCGACCGGCGTCCGTCCGCTCGCCCACCGCGCCGGGGTTGACCGCGGCGCTCGACGATCGTCGGTAGCCGCTACTTGCTCAGCTGGCCGCGGACGGCGCCGCTGGGCCACTCGGCGTTGTGCACGTTGACGTAGTACTGCTCAGGGTTCTGGAGGATGTTCTTCGCCACCCTCGCGTCGACGTTCTCGACACAGCCAGAGGATGACCCACTCGTCGGATGGTCGAAGTTGACGACGACCGGTCCGGCGACGCCGGCAGGAGCGAAGTGGATGTGGGCCGCCGTTGCCGGGGCGATGTTCGTCACGGTGAGTTCGTAGCAGACTTCCCGCTGGCCGAAGTTGACGGTGATCTCGGCCGTGCCGGTGCCATCGGGGTCACCGGGCCCTGGCACTTCTGACGCACCGTTCATGTCAGTGGACAGTGGGCGACCGCCCGCGGTGGCCGAAGACGCGGCGAATCCGGCAACGGTGGCAATCCCGAGTCCGAGGGCAGTTGCCAGCAGCCGAGTGGAATGGGTCGAACGGTCCATGAGGACCTCCTTGTGCTCGACGATGGGGTGTTCACGACGCGTTGCGGCAGCGTGCGTGGTTCGTAACGAGCACCCGGCTGGATTGGGTCTAGTAGCCGACTTCCCAGAGCGTGAGCCCGTGGGGCGGGGCAACTTGGCCGGCGGCCTGGCGATCTTCGGCAGCGAGGATCGCTGGGATGTCGTGCGGGCTCAGCTTGCCGGCACCGACGTCGACGAGGGTGCCGACGATCGAGCGGACCATCTGATGGCAGAAAGCGTTGGCCCGGATCTCGAACCGCAACAACCGCCCGCGCGACGCTTTCTGCAGAGCGGCGTGCACCGAATCGGTGCATTCGGCTCCGGAGAACGCTGGGGTCGCGTCGTCCAGGCTCACCGCGAGCACGTGGCGCACGAGGGATGGCTCCGGATCACCGGCCGCGACCTTTGGCCGCCGGCAGAACGACGCGAAGTCGTGCTCACCGAGGAAGGCGCTCGTGGCGCTTCGCATTGCGTCGACGTCAAGGCGCACCGCGAAGTGCCACGCTCGGTTCGCCAGCAGCGGGTTTGGGTACGGCTCGTTCCAGATGTCGTAGCGGTAGTGCCGCCACTGCGCCGAGAAGCGGGCGTTGAAGTCGTCGGCGACAGGCTCGATCGACCGCACGGCGATGTCAGGGGCACAGAGCTTGTTGAGCCGCCGGGCGAGATCGTCGAGGTCGGTCCCGTCGGGCAGCTCGACGGAGATCACCTGGCCCCAGGCGTGAACGCCGGCGTCGGTGCGTCCAGCCCCGGTGAGCGTCACCGGATGGCGAACGACGGTCGAGATCGCGTCGGTGAGTGTTCCGGCGACGGTGCGTACCCCGTCATTGACGGCGAACCCGTGAAACCCGGTGCCGTCATAGGCAACGACGAGCTTGACGTTCATCGCCAAGCACTCTGAGTAAGCGTGTAAGCCCGCGGAGCGGCTTACATGCTTACCGCAGACCGATCAGACGAGTTCGATGCGGGCCATCTCGGCGCGGTCGCCAGGACGCGTACCGAGCTTGAGGATTCGGGTGTAGCCGCCGTTGCGCTCGAGGTAGCGGGGGGCGACCTCGTTGACGAGCTTGTGTGTCATCTCCCGGTCGCCGAGGAACCCCTGGATCTGGCGCAGCTGGTGGACGCGCACGGCGCTGCCTTCGTCCTGGGCCTTCTTCGCCTTGGTGATCAGGCGCTCGGCGACGGGGCGCAGCGCCTTGGCCTTGGCCTCGGTGGTGACGATCGCCTCGGCGGCGAACAGCGACGCGGCGAGGTTGGCCATCATCAGGCGCTGGTGGGCAGCGTCACCGCCGAAGCGCTTGGACTTGCGTGGGGTAGGCATCGGTCAACCGATTCTCAGCCGCGCAGCGACAGGCCGCGCTCGTCGAGCTTCTGCTTGACCTCGTCGAGGCTCTTCTGCCCGAAGTTGGTGATGTTGAGGAGGTCGTCCTCGGTCTTCTGCAGCAACTCGCCGATCGTGTTGATCTGCGCCCGCTTGAGGCAGTTGCTCGGCCGCTCGGACAGGTCAAGGTCTTCGATCGGGAGGTCGAGATCGGGGGAGCTCGACGTCGAGTCGGTGACCTCACCCAGCTCGAGGCCGGGAGCGTCCTCGCTGAGCGACGACACCAGTTCGGCGAGCGAGCGCAGCGTTGCGCCAGCGGAGGCGAGGGCATCGGCGGGAGTGACCGAGCCGTCGGTCTCGATGTCGAGGACGAGGCGGTCGTAGTTCGTGGACTGCTCGACCCGGGTCGGCTCGACCTCGAACATGACCCGGCGCACCGGCGAGAAGATGGCGTCGATCGGGATCACGCCGATCGTGCGGCTCTCGGTGTCGCGGTCGCTCGACGAGTAGCCGCGACCCTGCTCGACGGTGAGGTCGATGGCGAGGCGGCCCTTGCCGCTGAGGTGGGCGACGACGAGGTCCTTGTTGAGCACCTCGACGTCGGCCGTGGTCTCGATGTCGCCAGCGGTCACCTCACCGGCGCCGCGAGCGTCGAGGCGGCAGGTGACGGGGTCGGGAGACTCCGACGTGACGACGACGTCCTTGAGGTTGAGGATGATGTCGGTGACGTCCTCGGCGACACCCGAGATGGTGTCGAACTCATGGAGCGCCTCGTCGAAGCGCACGGTCGTGATCGCCGCACCGGGGATCGACGACAGCAGGGTGCGACGGAGCGAATTGCCGAGGGTGTAGCCGAAGCCGGGCTCGAGCGGGCCGATGGCGAAACGCTGGCGGTTACCCGACTCCTCGGTGACGGCTTCGATCGTGGGACGCTGCATGACGAGCATGGCTGCGGGTTCTTTCTCTTGGCTTGTTGCGGCGGTTTTGCTTCGGGGGTCCACGGGGGCGGAGCCCCCGTGTGGGGACTTACTTGGAGTACAGCTCGACGATGAGCTGCTCACGCACGGGGACGTCGATGTGGTCGCGCTGGGGCAGCGAACGGACGGTGACCTGCTTGCCACCATCGCCGGCCTCGAGCCAGCCGACCAGCGAGCGGTCGAGGACATCGATGTTGTGCTGGATGACGATCATCCGGGCGGCCTTCGGGCCGAGCGTGATGACGTCGCCCTGGCGGACGCGGTAGCTGGGGATGTCCACGCGCTTGCCGTTGACCTGGACGAGTCCATGGTTGACGAACTGGCGAGCCTGTGGGCGGGTGGACGCCCATCCGGCACGGAACGTGACGTTGTCGAGGCGCTGCTCGAGCAGGCGCAGCAGATTCTCGCCGGTGGGGCCGGCAAGCCGGACCGCCTCCTCGTAGGTGCGCTTGAACTGACGCTCGAGGAGGCCGTAGATGTACTTCGCCTTCTGCTTCTCCTGCAGCTGGGTGAGGTACTCGGAACCACTGCTGCGACGCCGCGTGCGGCCGTGGGCGCCCGGCGGGAAGGGACGGCGCTCGAGGGCGCGACGGCCCTTCTCGTTCTCGAACAGGTTGGTGCTCAGCCGCCGTGACAAGCGGACCTTGGGACCGGTGTGACGAGCCATGATCAGCCTCTCCGACGCTTCGGTTGACGGCAGCCGTTGTGCGGCATGGGGGTGACGTCCTTGATCGAGGTGACCTCGATGCCCGTGTTCTGGATCGAACGGACGGCGGTGTCGCGACCGGACCCAGGGCCCTTCACCTGGACCTCGGCGCGGCGCAGGCCGTGCTCCATCGCCGCCCGACCGGCCCGCTCGGCAGCGAGCTGGGCGGCGAACGGCGTCGACTTGCGCGAACCCTTGAACCCGACCCCACCCGACGACGCCCAGGCGATGACGTTGCCCTCGGTGTCGGTGATCGAGACGATCGTGTTGTTGAACGAGCTCTTGATGTGCACCACGCCGGTGGTGACGTTCTTGCGGTCGCGGCGGCGGGGTCGCCGTCCGGCTGGCTTTGGCTTCGCCATCGCGTTACTTCCTCACAGCCTTCTTCTTGTTGGCGACGGTGCGCTTGGGTCCCTTGCGGGTGCGGGCGTTGGTGTGCGTGCGCTGACCACGGACGGGCAGGCCGCGGCGGTGGCGGATGCCCTGGTAGCAGCCGATCTCGACCTTGCGCTTGATGTCCTGCTGGACGTCGCGGCGGAGGTCACCCTCGATGCGCAGGTTGTCGTCGACGTAGGTGCGGATCTTCACCACCTCGTCATCGGTGAGCGCGGACACCTTGGTGTTGGGGTCGAGCCCGACGTCGGCGCACAGCTTCTGCGCCGTCGGCAGGCCGATGCCGTAGATGTAGGTGAGGGAGATCTCCAGTCGCTTCTCGCGAGGGATGTCGATGCCGGCGATGCGTGCCATCAGTGATTCGTCCTCCTCAGCCCTGGCGCTGCTTGTGACGGGGGTTCTCGCAGATCACCTGGACGCGCCCGTGCCGGCGGATCACCTTGCACTTCTCGCACATCTTCTTGACGCTGGGTCGAACCTTCATGGCAACGATCTCTCTGGGCTCACTTGAAGCGGTACGTGATGCGACCCCGGGTGAGGTCGTACGGTGTGAGCTCTACCTGCACCTTGTCGCCCGGCAGAATGCGGATGTAGTGCATCCGCATCTTCCCGGAGATGTGCGCCAACACCTTGTGGCCGTTGTCGAGCTCGACTCGGAACATTGCGTTGGGCAGCGACTCCAGGATCGTGCCTTCCAGCACGATGGCGTCTTCTTTGGGCTTGGGCAGGAGTGGCTCCTCACCGTGAGTCAGGGGGATCGCGGTCGACGCAACTGACGTCGGTGCCGACCGTGACCCGGGCGAACAGGTGTCGACCTGCGAACAGGCCGGGTATCAATGTTACCGGCGGGGTCGGGGCAACTCCAATGCCTGCGTGCGGGGGCGAGCTGGCCGGGCCTGCCCGACGGGTTCTCGGCGGTGATATGAGAGTTGCGCACGCTATGCGGGCGTATCTCTCATCGCGGCAGAGGGTCAGCGCTCCTTGCGGGCGACGGCAACGGCGTCGGTGATGCGCTCGAACACCTCGTCTGGCGTGCCCAGTCCGTCGACGATGACGAGGCGATCCTGCTCGGTGTAGTGCTCGATCAGCGGCGCCGTCTGGGTCTCGTAGAGGTCGAGGCGGCGGTTGATGGCGTCGGGGTGGTCGTCCTCGCGTTGCATCACGTCGCCACCACAGACCTCGCAGATCCACGGCTGGCGTTCCGTGCCGGTGGCCGTGTAGTTGGTCCCGCAGTCGCGGCACACCCGCCGCGCCGAGATCCGCCGGATCACCACCTCGCGGGCGACGTAGAGGTCGATCACGACGTCGAGCGGCTTGTCCCCGGCGATCTCGTCCAGTGCATCGGCCTGGACGACCGTGCGCGGGAAGCCGTCGAGGATGTAGCCACGGGTGCGGGCATCGGCACGCTGGAGCCGCTCCTCGACCAGGCCGATCATGATCTCGTCGCCGACGAGACCCCCGGAGTCCATGATCTCCCGCGCCATCAACCCCAGCTCGGTCCCCTCGCGCACGGCGGCACGCAGCATGTCGCCCGTCGAGATGTGGGGGATGACGTAGTGGCGCGAGAGGCGGACGCATTGCGTTCCCTTGCCGGCTCCCTGGCGACCGAGGATGACGAGCCGAGCTCCCGGGATCACCGGAGCCTCGCCGCTATTTCAGGAACCCCTCATAGTTGCGCAGCGTGAGCTGGCTGTCGATCTGGCGCATCACCTCGAGCGCGACGCCCACGGCGATCAGCAGGCTGGTGCCGGCAAACCCGAGGCTCTGGATCCCTGCTGCCCAGGTGAGCACGTAGGGGATCGTCGCCACGATGGCGATGAACACGCCGCCCGGAAGGGTGATGCGGTTGACGATGCGGGCGAGGTAGCGCTCGGTCTGTGGTCCGGGACGCACGCCGGGGATGAATCCGCCCTGGCGACGAATCTGATCGGCCTGGCGCACCGGGTCGAAGGCGATCGTGTTGTAGAAGTAGGCGAAGGCGATGATCATCAGCGCGAACAGCGTGATGTACACGAGGTTCTGCGGGTTGACGATGTACTCGTTCACCCATTCGGTGACCGTGCGTCGCCACCCGGAGTCGGCGTTGCCGAGCACGTTGGTGGCGATCACGGGGATCAGCAGGATCGAGCTGGCGAAGATGACCGGAATCACGCCGGACTGGTTGACCTTCAACGGGATGTAGGTGTTCTGACCGCCGTACATCCGGCGCCCGACGACGCGTTTGGCGAACTGCACCGGTATTCGCCGTTGGCCCAGCTCGACGTATACCACCGAGACGATGATCGCCAGCGTCACCCCGACGATGATGATGAACCAGAAGTACTTGTCCTGGACGAGGATCGACCAGAATCCGTACGGCATGCCGGCCACCACCGAGGCGAAGATGATCATCGACATGCCGTTGCCGATACCACGTTGGCTGATCAGCTCGCCCATCCACATCAGCAGGGCAGTGCCGGCAACGAGCGTGGGAATGATCAGGTACGCCCGTGGCCACAGGCCCTCGGGCAGAATCGGCACGCTCGGTGCGTTGACCGACAGGTAGCCGGCCCCACGCCCGGTGCCGAACACGAACACGAGACCCGTCGCCTGCAACGTGGCCAGAGCGATCGTCACGTACCGGGTGTACTGGGTGATCTTGCGCTGACCGACGGCGCCCTGTTGCTGTAACTGCTCAAGCTTGGGGATCACCACACCGAGGATCTGCATGATGATGCTCGACGTGATGTAGGGCATGATCCCGAGGGCGAAGATCGAGAAGCTCTCGAATGCTCCGCCGGAGAACAGGTTGAGGAAACCGATCGCCCCCTGGGTGCTGGCGGCATCTTGGAGCTGCTTGATCGCCTGGTGATCGATCCCGGGCACCCGGATCGTCGTACCGAACCGGTAGAGGACGATCATCATGACCGTGAACAGGATCTTGTTGCGCAGATCCGCAATCTTGAAGATGTTCTTCAGGCTGGAAAGCAACGTCGTGGATCCTTGTGCTCGCTTCGGTCATCGCCCTGCCGGTCAGCGCGGGCGATCGGAACCTATCGGTTCGTGAACTGATTGCCCTTGGCTGCCGGACGGCCGGCCTTGTTCTCGCCCTTGAACGGGAGGGGAACAAGTGTGACCGTACCCCCGACTGCGGTGATCGCTGTCTCCGCCGACTTTGACACGGCGTGAACCTGGACGTCGAGCTTGCGGGACAGCTCGCCCCGACCGAGCACTTTGACGTAGGCGCCCTTGCGCACGGCGCCGACGGCGACGAGCGATTCGGGCGTGACAGAACCGCCGTCGAAGCGATCGGCGAGCTCCTCGAGGGTGTCGAGGTTGACCGCCGCGTACTCGACACGGAACGGGTTGTTGAATCCCTTCAGCTTCGGAACGCGTTGCTTGAGGGGCATCTGACCACCCTCGAAGCCGCGCGGCACCTTGCCGCGCCCGCGCGAGCGCTGGCCCTTCGTGCCCCGGCCGGCGGTCTTGCCGCCCTTGCCGCCCTTGCCGCGGGCGACGCGCTTTGGCCCTCTGTTGGCGCCGGGAGCCGGCGCTAGCTCATGAACTCTCATCTTGTGCTCCCTCCTCCACCTTGACGAGGTGGGGGACGCGGGCGATCATGCCGCGGATCTCGGGACGATCGGGCAGCGTGTTCGACTTGCCGATGCGCCCGAGTCCGAGGGCCCGCAGCGTGCCACGGGTCTTCGGCTTGGCATGGGTGCCCGACTTCACCTGGGTGACGACGATCGTGTTGTCGGCTTGCTTGGCCATCAGGCACGCACCTCTGGGTCATCGTCGCTGCCGAGCGTGGCCGCCACGTGGGCGCCGCGTTTGCGCTCGTTGTAGGCCTTGAGCATTCCCTTCGGCACGAAGTCCTCGGCGGCGAGACCGCGGCGGGCCGCCACCTCGTCGGGGCGCTGCAGCGATTGCAGCCCCTGCACCGTGGCCCGGGCCACGTTGATGTGGTTGGCCGAACCCAGGGACTTGCACAGCACGTCGTGGATCCCGGCCTCCTCGAGGATGATCCGAGCGGCGCCACCGGCGATGACGCCGGTACCCGGGGCGGCCGGCTTCATCAGCACGCGGCCGGCGCCGGTGACTCCGATCACCGGGTGCGGGATCGTCGGGCCGGCGAGAGGGACCTCGAACAGGTTGCGCTTGGCTTCCTCGGTGCCCTTCTGGATTGCCAGCGGCACTTCCTTGGCCTTGCCGTAGCCGAGACCGACACGGCCATTGCCGTCGCCGATGACGACCAGCGCCGTGAACGAGAAGCGGCGACCACCACGCACCACCTTGGCGACGCGGTTGATGGTGATGACCCGCGACTCGCGAAGGCCACCCTCGCCGATCTCGGACGATGTGGTGTGTGTATTAGCCATGGTGAAGCTTCGTTTCAGTCGTGCGAGCGTCCGGAGCGCCAGCGGAGGGAGCGACAACCAGCGGCCTGCGTGGCCGGGGAACGCATTGAATAGCCATGATTCAGAACTCCAGACCTGCTTCGCGCGGCCGCGGCGACCGCGGCGATGCGTCCGTGATAGATGTAGCCGCCACGGTCGAAGACGACCTGGGTGATGCCAGCGGCCTTGGCTCGCTCGGCGATCAGTTTGCCGACCTTTGCCGCCGCGGCGACGCTGTGGCCACCCTCGGCCCGCAGGTCAGCCTCGGTGGTCGACGCTGCGGCGAGCGTGCGGCCGGCGTCGTCGTCGATGACCTGGACGACGAGGTGCTTGTTGGAACGATGCACGGCGAGGCGCGGCCGAGTCGCAGTTCCGTGGATCTTCTTGCGCACCCGCCGATGGCGGCGGATCCGCGATTCCCGGCGAGCGTTGGCAATGTTGGTCATGGCGTGCTTCCTTACTTCTTGCCGGCCTTGCCCGCCTTGCGCAGGACGCGCTCGCCCTGGTAGCGGACGCCCTTGCCCTTGTAGGGCTCAGGCTTGCGAATGGAACGGATGTCTGCTGCGACCTGGCCGACGACTTCCTTGTCGATGCCGCTGATGACGATCTGGGTCGGCGCCGGCACCTCGAACGTCACGCCGTCGGGCGCGCTGACGTTGACGGGGTGGCTGAAGCCGAGCGACAGGCGGATCGCCGTCGGTCCCTGGGCCTCGGCGCGGTACCCCACGCCGACGATCTCGAGGCGCTTGCTGAACCCGTCGGTGACACCGACGACCATGTTGTTGATCAGGCTGCGGGTGAGCCCGTGGAGGGCGCGGTTGTCGCGCTCGTCGTCTGGACGCGTCACGTTGAGCGTGCCGTCTTGGCGAGCGACCGAGATCGACGGGGCGATCGTCCGGCTGAGCGTGCCCTTGGGACCCTTGACGGTGATCGACTGGCCGTCGATGGTGACGTCGACGCCGCTCGGAAGGGTGATCGGGGCTTGTCCGATTCGAGACATCTCTACCTCACCACACGTAACAGAGGACTTCGCCGCCGACCCTGCGCTTGCGCGCTTCGCGGTCGGTCATCAGCCCCTGCGAGGTTGACAGGACGGCGACACCGAGGCCGCCGAGAACGCGGGGCACGGCGTTGGCCTTGCGGTAGACCCGGAGACCGGGCGACGACACTCGGCGGAGACCGGAGATCGTCCGGTCGCGGTCGGGCGAGTACTTGAGGTGGATCGTGAGGATCTCGCCGACGCCCTTCGGCGACGGGGCAACCTCGTAGCCGCCGATGTAGCCCTCGGACTCGAGGATCTCGGCGAGCGCCACCTTCTGCTTCGACGACGGCATCTTCACCAGGTCGTGCATCGCCGTGTTGGCGTTGCGGACCCGAGTCAGCATGTCGGCAATGGGATCAGTCAGCATTCTTCTCCTCCCTCACCAGCTCGACTTCGTCAGACCGGGGATCTCGCCGGCATGGGCGAGCTCGCGCAGGCACACCCGGCACAGCCCGAACTTGCGCAACACCGAACGGGCGCGGCCGCAGCGACGGCAGCGGGTGTAGGCGCGGACCTTGAACTTGGGCTTGCCTGCAGCCTTGTTGATCAGTGCTTTCTTGGCCATGGTGGTGGCGAGGCCTCTACTTCCTCTTGGCGGACTTGCCGCCGCGAATGGGACCACGGGAACGCTTCCTGACTGGCGTGACGGCCAGCGGATCGGCGCCGGTGCGGAACGGGAACCCGAATGCATCGAGCAGGGCCTTGCCGGCCGCGTCGTTGGTCGCCGTGGTGACGATGGTGATGTCCATGCCCCGCGCCGTGTCGATCTTGTCGTAGTCGATCTCGGGGAACACGGTCTGGTCATTGAGACCGAACGTGTAGTTGCCACGCCCGTCCCACGATGTGGCCGGCAGACCACGGAAGTCACGGATGCGCGGTATCGCCACGGCGATCAAGCGGTCGAGGAACTCCCACATGCGGTCACCGCGCAGCGTGACCTTGGTGCCGATCGCCTGGCCCTCACGCAGCTTGAACCCGGCGATCGAGTGCTTGGCCTTGGTGACGATCGGCTTTTGGCCGGCGATCGACGTCAGGTCGACGACGGCCGCCTCCAGCTGCGAGGGCTGCTGGGTAGCGCGGCCGACACCCATGTTGATGACGATCTTGTCGAGCGTCGGCACTTGCATCACGTTGGAGAGCTCGAGCTGCTGCTGCAGCTGGCTCTTGACCTGCTCGTTGTAGCGCTGCTTGAGTCGCGGCGTCGTCTTCGTCGCGGTTGCGGTATCAGTCATCCCAGATGACCTCCGACTTTCCGCCGCCGAGCTTGGCGACGCGCACCTTGTTGCCCTTGGCGTCGGTGCTGTAGCCAATGCGGACCGTCTTGCCACCGTGGACGAAGGCGACGTTGCTGACATGGATCGGCATGTCGATGTCGACGATGCCGCCCTGGTCGCGCTGTTGCGGCGCCTGGCGGTTGCGGTGGCGACGGCCCGGCTTCATGTGCTTCGACGCCGTGTTGACGCCGGACACGATCACCTTCTCCTCTGACGGCAGGACCTGCAGGATCGTCCCCTGCTTGCCCTTGTCCTTGCCGGTGAGCACCTCGACGGTGTCTCCCTTGCGTAGTTTCATCACAACACCTCCGGGGCGAGTGACACGATTCTCATGAAGCGGCGGTCGCGCAGCTCGCGGCCGACTGGGCCGAAGATGCGCGTGCCGCGCGGCGTGTTGTCGTCCTTGATGAGGACGGCGGCGTTCTCGTCGAAGCGGATGTAGCTGCCGTCGGGGCGGCGCTTCTCCTTCTTCGTGCGCACGACGACGCACTTGACGACCTCGCCCTTCTTGACGCCAGCGCCGGGGATGGCGTCTTTGACGGTGGCCACGAAGACGTCGCCGATCGAGGCGTAGCGGCGGCGCGTGCCGCCGAGCACCTTGATCACGAGCACCTCCTTGGCGCCCGAGTTGTCCGCAACGCGGAGCCGGGACTCTTGCTGAATCATCGGCCGCCTACTTCGCTCGCTCGAGGATCTCGGCGACGCGCCAGCGCTTCGTCTTCGACAGCGGCCGAGTCTCCATCACGCGCACCTTGTCGCCGACGTTGACGTCGTTGGTCTCGTCATGGGCGTACAGACGCTTGGTCTGCAGCACGAACTTGTTGTATTTGGGGTGCCGGACGCGCTCGACGACGGCGACGACGACGGTCTTGTCCATCGAGTCGGACACGACGACGCCCTCGCGTTGCTTGCGGACGCTTCGACGTCGCCGTCTCTTGCTCGCTCGAAGACTCGCTCGCGTCCGGCTGCTCGCTGGCGCTCGCGACGCCGGTTGTGACCTCGTCGGTGCTGCGGTCGGGGGCCAAAGCGGTCACTACTTCCGTTTCATCGGTCACGATTGCATCGTCTGTGCGGTTGGTTTCTTCGCTCATTTGCTGGCCTCTGCTTCTGCGATCTCACGTTGACGGATGAGCGTGTTGAGGCGGGCGATCTGGCGACGCACCCGCGTGATCTCAGCGGTGTTGTCGAGTTGCCCGGTGGCGTTGCGGAAGCGCAGGTTGAGCGCCTCCTGCTTGGACTCGCGCAGCTCGGCGACGAGCTCGGCGAGGTTCAGCTCCGCCAGGGCACTGGTCTTGCCGGCCATCAGACGACCTCCTCACGAGAGATGACCCGGGCCTTGATCGGCAGCTTCTGCACGGCCTTGTCCATGGCGATACGCGCCTGGACGGGGTCGGGGAAGGACAGCTCGAACAGGACGCGGCCCGGCTTGACGACGGCGACCCACAACTCGGGGTTGCCCTTGCCTGAGCCCATCCGGGTCTCTGCCGGCTTCTTGGTGACCGGCTTGTCCGGGAAGATGTTGATCCAGACCTTGCCGCCACGCTTGATGGCGCGGGTCATGGCGATACGAGCGGCCTCGATCTGGCGGGCGGTGATCCACCCTGGCTCGAGGGCCTGGATGCCGTACTCGCCGAAGGCGAGCGAGGTACCACCCGAGGCCAGACCCTTGGTGCGGCCACGATGGTGCTTGCGGTGGGCGACCTTGCGGGGCATCAACATGAGACGACTCCGAGGTTCAGCGAGCGCCAGCGAGCGTCCTGGCGATCGAACGGGTAGGCGACCGGAGCGCTAGCGCCGCCTGCGTGGCTGAACGCAGTTTCGGTCGCCGGCGCGTCGGCCTGCGTGGCCGGGGAACGCAGCATCATCAGTCGTCACCTCGGAAATGCGGCGGCTCGTGGGCGTCGTGGGTCCGCCGGGCGATGTCTTCTTCCTCGTCGAGCAGCTTCTCGAGCTCGACGTCGGCTTCCTTGATCAGCGGTGCAGCGGCTCTCGGGCTCCTCGGCCGGCCGGCGGGCAGCGCTGGACACGACCCGGCGTGGCTCGGTGGCCTGACCCGACGTCTCGCCGACGGCCATCGCCGCCTCGCGGACGATCTTGTCGTCGGACACCTTGTACGGGAGGATGTCGCCCTTGTACAGCCACACCTTGACGCCGACTCGGCCCGAGGTGGTGCGGGCCTCGCGGAACCCGTAGTCGATATCGGCACGCAGCGTGTGCAGTGGGACGCGGCCCTCGCGGTACCACTCGGTGCGGCTCATCTCGGCGCCGCCGAGGCGCCCGGAGCACTGCACGCGGATGCCGAGAGCGCCGGCGCGCTGGGCGTTCTGGACCGCCCGCTTCATGGCCCGGCGGAAGGCGATGCGGTTGGCGAGCTGGTCGGCGACACCCTGGGCGATCAGCGCGGCGTCGAGCTCGGGGCTCTTGATCTCGACGATGTTGAGCTGCACTTTGGGGTTGCCGGTGATGTCGGTGATCAGCGTGCGCAGCTCGTCGGCCTGGGCGCCGCGGCGTCCGATCACGATGCCGGGGCGAGCCGTGTGGACATCGACACGGACCTTGTCGCGCGTCCGCTCGATCTCGATGCGGCTGATCGCCGCCGACTCCATGCGACGCATGATCGCCTCACGGATCTTCCAGTCCTCGGTGAGGTAGTCCTTGTACTGCCGGTCGGAGAACCAGCGGCTCTTCCAGTCGGTGGTGATGCCGAGACGGAACCCGTAGGGGTTGATCTTCTGGCCCATTACTTGTTCTCCTCAGTCTTCTTCGCTCCGCCTGGCGCCTCGTAGCCAGCCGCTTCGGCGTTCTCCGGCGTGTCGAAGAAGAGCTCGGCGATTGTCACGTCGTAGTACCGGGTGCCCGGCAGGTGGTACTTCATCGAGTTGGTGTTGCCCTTGATCGGATAGCCCTCCGGCACCGACCCGTCCTCCGGCGCAACGACGGCCCCAGCCGGCAACTCGACCGCTGCTTCTGCGTCAGCATGTCGGCCTCCGCGGGCGCATCCTCTGACACAGAACTGGCCTCGGCTTCGTCAGCACTGACTCGGCGACCTCGTCTGACACAGAGCCTCGTCGTCAACCGACTCGGCGACCTCGCCTTCCAGAGCCTCTTCAACAACCGTGTCCTCAGCGGACGTCGGTCGCGTCAGCGCCCTCGAGCAGCCTCACCCGGACGCAGTCCCTCGGCACGCGCCCGGCTGCGAGCGACCCGTTCGCGGCGGGCCTGCGCCGACGTCCCGGCACGGCGGGCGGCCGGTCCGGAGGCCTGACGAGCCTGGACGATCTCCAGCCGCTCGTCGCTCATCCGGGCGACGATCACGGTGACGTGGCAGGTCCGCTTGTTGATCCGACTCGCCCGACCCCGGGCGCGCGGGCGGAAGCGCTTGAGCGTCGGGCCCTCGTCGGCGTAGCAGGCGACGACGAAGAGCTCGTCGACGTCCTGGCGTCGTTGTGCACGGCATTGGCGACGGCGCTGGCGAGCACCTTGCGCACGTCGGCGGCCGCCGCACGTTCGGTGAACTGCAGCACCTCGTCGGCGCGGCGCACGTCGAGGCCGCGGATCAGATCGAGAACGGCACGGGCCTTCGACGCCGAGCCGCGCAGGTAGCGGGCGGTCGCCCTCGTCGTGACCTGCCCGTCGAGCAGCGTCACACCGTCATTGAGCTTGGGACCAGTCACGATTACCGCCGACCCTTCGCCGACTTCTCCTGGCCGGCATGGAACTTGAACGTCCGGCTCGGGCTGAACTCGCCGAGCTTGTGCCCGACCATCGACTCGGTGATGTACACCGGGACGTGCTTGCGGCCGTCGTGCACGGCGATCGTGTGACCGACCATGTCGGGGATGATCGTCGAGCGGCGCGACCACGTCTTGATAACGCGGCGCTCGCCGGCGGTGTTCTGGGCGTCGACCTTCTTGAGCAAGTGGTCGTCGACGAATGGGCCCTTCTTCAGGCTGCGGGACATGGACTACCTCCGACCCTTTCCGGTGCGGCGACGGCGAATGATGAGCGACTGGGACGACTTCGACTTGTCGCGGGTGCGGCCCTCCGGCTTGCCCCACGGCGACACGGCGGGACGGCCACCGGACGAGCGACCCTCGCCACCACCGAGCGGGTGGTCAACCGGGTTCATCGCCACACCGCGGGTCTGCGGGCGGACACCCTTCCAGCGATTGCGGCCGGCCTTGCCGACCTTGACCAGCTCGTGCTCGGAGTTGCCAACCTCGCCGACCGTGGCGCGGCAGTCGATCGGCACCCGGCGCATCTCGGTGGACGGCATGCGCAGCGTGGCGAAGTCGCCGTCCTTGGCGACGAGCTGCACGGCGATACCGGCCGAGCGGCCGATCTTGCCGCCCTGGCCGGGGCGCAGCTCGACGTTGTGCACGGTCGTGCCCACAGGGATGTAGCGCATCGGCAGGGCGTTGCCCGGCTTGATGTCGGCGCCCTGACCGCTCATCACATGGTCGCCGACCGACAGGCCACGCGGGGCGAGGATGTACGCCTTCGTGCCGTCGGCGTAGTGCAGCAGGGCGATGCGGCACGTGCGGTTCGGGTCGTACTCGATGGCGGCGACCTTGGCGGTGACGCCGTCCTTGTTGCGCTTGAAATCGATGATGCGGTACTGCTGCTTGTGCCCACCACCGCGATGGCGCGACGTCGTCCGCCCGTGGGCGTTGCGCCCGCCGGACTTCGGCTTGGGGCCGAGCAGCGACTTCTCCGGGCGCTTGGCCGTGACCTCGGCGAAGTCCGAGACGGTCTGGAAGCGGCGGCCGGGGCTGGTGGGTTTGCGTGTGCGGATGCCCATGACGACCTCAGTTCTCGAACAGCGGGATCTCACCCGCCGAGAGCGTGACGATGGCGTGCTTGACACCGGGCTTCGAGCCGATGCGGTTGGTGCCGCGGGTGCGACGACGCTTGCCGGGGCGGTTCAGCGTGTTGACGCTGTAGACCTCGACGCCCCAGATCGACTCGACGGCGTCGCGGATCTCCGGCTTGCTCGCCGACGGGTGCACCTTGAACGTGTAGACACCGGTCTCCATCAGGGCGTAGCTCTTCTCCGAGACGACCGGGGCGAGGATGATGTCGCGTGGATCTTTCATTTCTCTTCCTCGCTCGAAGACTCGCTCGGGTCCGCCTCGTCGCTGGCGTGTCTTCTGGCTCGCTCGAAGACTCGCTCGCGTCCGGCTGCTCGCTGGCGCTCGCGACGCCGGTTTCGGCCTCACGCTCGCTGCGGTACCGGCCGAAACAGACGGGGACTTCGTTTCATCGGTGGGCTCCGCGTTGGACCCGTTGACCGCCTCGAGGGTCGCTTGGGTGAAGACGATGTAGTCGTTGCAGAGGACGTCGTAGGCGTTGAGCTCACCGGTGTGGATGATCTGCACCTCGGGCAGGTTGCGGAAGCTCAGCGCGGCGTTGGTGTCCTCGCGGTCGAGCACGACCAGCACGCTGCCCTCGAGGCCGAGGGCGGCGAGCGCCGCCTCAGCATCCCTGGTCTTCGGGGCGTCGAGACCCCACGAGTCGACGACGACGATCTTGTCCTCGTTGGCCCGATCGGACAACGCCGAGCGCAATGCCAGCTTGATCATCTTCTTCGGCGTGCGCTGGCGGTAGGAGCGCGGCTTGGGCCCGAGGGCGATGCCGCCGCCACTGAACTGCGGCGAGTTCGTCGAACCCTGGCGGGCCCGGCCGGTGCCCTTCTGGCGATACGGCTTGGCGCCACCGCCGCGGACCTCGGAGCGGGTCTTCGTCGAATGCGTGCCGGCCCGCCGGTTGGCGAGCTGGGCGGTGACGACCTGGTGCATGACGGGGACGTTCGGTTGGATGGCGAACGTCGCCTCATCGAGGACGACGGTGCCGGCCTTCTTGCCGGCGACGTTCTTGACGGTGATTTCGGCCATCGTTCTCAGCCCTTCTCGACCAATGACTTGACGGCGTTGCGGACGACGACGACCCCGCCGCGCGGTCCGGGGACAGAGCCCTTGACGAGCAGCAGATTGCGCTCTGGATCGGACTCGACGACTTCGAGGTTGAGCGTGGTGACCTGCTCGTGGCCGAGGTGACCGGCCATCCGCACCCCCTTGAACACCCGGCCTGGGAACGAGCACGACCCGATCGCCCCTGGCGCTCGATGCTTCTTGTGGTTGCCGTGGCTGGCGCCCTGGCCGGCGAAGTTGTGACGCTTCATCGTGCCGGCGAAGCCCCTTCCCTTGCTGACGGCAGTGACGTCGACCTTCGACCCTGCGGCGAGAACGTCGACGTGGATCTCCTGGCCGACCTCGTAGCCGTCGACGTCGTCGAGGCGGACCTCGATGAGTCGCTTGCCGGGATCGACGGACACCTTGGCGAAGTGGCCGGCCGCGGGCTTGTTCAGCTTGCTCGCATCGCGGTGCCCGTAGGTGACCTGGAGCGCGCTGTACCCGTCGCGCTCGGGAGTCTTCACCTGCACGACACGCATCGGCTCGACGCGCAGCACCGTCACTGGGACGACCTTGTCGTCGACCCACTTCTGGCTCATGCCGACCTTCTCGCCGACGATCGCTGTGGTTGCCATGGCGGCTGTTCCTTACTGGGTTGATCGAGCGCTGGCCTGCTGACCAGGCGCTATCCACTCAAGCCTGGGCACCGCCCAGAACTGTCAAGTCCTGGGCACCGCCCAGACCCAGTCCTGGCACGCCCAGACTCAGTCTGGGCACCGCCCAGACCCAAGCAAATGCTCCGCCGGCGGGCCGCCGACGGAGCATCAGGATCGGTTGTCGCCGTGTGGTCCCCGGAGGCGGGCCGCCGGGCGCACACGGACATCGATTGCGAAACGTTCCGAACTGTTTGAGGGCTCGCCCGAAGACTCGCCCTCGTGCGCCGGGAGGTCCCCGGGCACGGCTATGGAACGCTATCGCACCAGGTGATCGCTTCCAACTGGCTCCCTCATCTGGGGATGATCGGTGTCAATCCGCCATCTGGGGAACATCTGTGTCAGGCCCTGATTCACATCTTCCCCAGATTGAGGGGTGACACGATTCTTCCCCAGAGCATCGATCGTCAGCCGAAGCTCGGGGAGGACACCGCCCAGACCGCACCGCCGTCGACGATGCGGATCCACGTGTTCAGATTCTGGTCGAACGGCACACCGGGCTGGGCGAACGGGGCGGTGCCGTCGCTGGCAAACGTCGTGCCGTGGGCGAAGAACCCCGGCCCGACCGGCACGGTCCGGGTCCGCTCGTTGTTGTTGACCGGCCATCCGTCCGGCCACCACATCTCCGCCTCGCCCGGGTTGGCGGCGTAGAACTCCTCGGCGAGCTGGTCGGCGGTGTCGCCGACGTAGACGCACATCACGTCGAACTGCATCGACGTCGACTGAACCAACGACGGCCCGTCCCAGCCGCGCACGAAGCCGCGCCAGTAGCCGTCGGGGATCACGTCACCGAGCGACCCGTCACCTCCGCAGCCCGTTCCGCGAACCGGCTCACTACCGAGCTGTGGGACATCGAAGAAGTCGGCGTAGCCGTACGGGTCGGCCGGCGGCGCCGGTGGCGGCGGGACCGTCGGACTGGCCAACGATGCTGGGCCGGAGACCGCCCACTGCGCCTGGCCGCCGGTGATCAGGATCCAAGCACTCGAGTTGGCGTCGAAGGGGACGCCCGGCTGGGCGAACGGGACCGATCCGTCGCCGGCGACAACCGTGCCGTGCGAAAAGAACGACGGACCAACCGCCACCGTGCGCGTCCGTGGGTTGTTGCTGACCGGCCAGCCATCGGGCCACCAATAGTTCGGGGCGTCCGGGTTCGCTCGATAGAACTCGTCCGCCAAGCGCACTCCTGTCGGACTCGGATAGACGCAGATGAGGTCGAACTGCAGTGACGGTCCGTCGAACGAACGGACGAAGCCGCGCCAGTAACCGTCTGGAATGACGTCGCCGATCGATCCGTCGCCACCGCATCCAGTCCCTCGCGACGCCTCGTTGCCGAGCCGCGGGACGCCGAAGAAGTCGGCGTAGCCGTATGGCGCAGGGCCCGGCGCCGCTCCCACATTCGTGCCGGCTGGCCCACCTGCAACGATCAGCGTGGCTCCGACCACCGTCGCCGCAACCCGCGTGATCCACTTGCTCGTCCCCATCGTGCCCCCTCGCCGGAACTCGCGATGGTGCGGAACACTAGGCGACGTTGCACGTCAGTCGGCGTCAACGAACGTGGTGACGCCGTCGATGACGACGGCATCCGGGAACGCCTCGGTCTCCAGCCCCCGGAGGTAGCGGTCCCAGAAGATCGTCGTGGCCACACGGTAGGCCTCGTCCGCGGGTGTCGGCGTGTTCTCGCCGACGGCTGCGTGGACAGCACCGTGGAGCACGAGGAGGAACTTCGGCGCGGGCAGGGCGTCGAACTCGCGCAAGATGCCCTCGGCGGGGAACGTCGGGTCGACGTCGGAGTGAGCGATGAAGACCGGGAACGTCACAGCGGACAACGCCGACAGGTCGCCGGGGAAGCCGCCATCCGACTGGATCAGGGCGTCGACACCCGAGTCGGCGAAGCCCATCCGAGAGACGGTCGACCACACCGTGAGCGAACCGAGCGACATGCCGTACAGCCCGAGGTGCTCGGGATCGATGCGCCCGGCGAGACCGCTCGAGGCGTCGTCCGCAGCTGCCATGAGTTCGCCGATGACGAACGTGACGTCGTCCGCCTGTGCCGGGAGATCGGCCACACGAGCGTTGAACTCGGCGGGGTCGAGCACCGGGAACTCGTCGCTGGAGACGGGGAACCGGGGAACGGCGACGACGTAGCCGGCTTGGGCCCAGTGCCGGGCGAGGGTGGTGAACTTGCGCGGGTGACCGTTGAACCCGTGGGCGAGCACGATCAGCGGGGCGGCGCGATCGGTCGCCGGCAGGTACACCGTCGTCGGCAGCTCACGCCGCGGCGACCCGGCGTAGTCGCCGATCGCCGGCGTCGATCTTGTCGTGTCGGCGAGGTCCAGCTCGACGACGTCGATGTCGTCGTAGGCGGCCGCCCGAGCCGTCCCCGGGGCGGCACCGCGAGCGGCGAGGACGAGTGCGGCAACGAGACACCGACGAGCAACACACGCACGGCGCTCGACGATACGTCACGGGCCATTGGAGCGTTTCGTGCGGGGCGTGTCGGCCGGAAACACTCCGACCTGCCACGTCTGGCACACGACCTGCCCAGAAAGCGCCAGTTCCTTACGCGGACCCACCGGAGATCTCGACGTTGATGCCGGTCAGGTAGGAGGCCTCGTCGGACAGCAGGAAGGCGACGACACCAGCGACCTCCTCCGTCGTCCCGCACCGTCGCATCGGGATCAGGGCGCGCATCTGCTCGGCGACGACGGCGGGATCGGCGTCGTAGTACTGACTGCCGGCCTCGGCCTGGGCGGCGACCTGGCGCTCCCACATCCGTCCGGGACCGATGAACCCCGGCGACACCGAGTTCACCCGGATGCCCGCCGGGGCGAGGTCCTTGGCCGCGCTCTTGGCGAGCCCGATCACGGCGGCCTTCGACGCCGAGTACGCCGACATGTTCGGGGCTCCGGTGACGCCGGCCATCGACGCGGTCAGCACGGCGGCCCCGCCGCGACCGGCGGCGACCATCGCCGCGGCGGCGGCCGACAAGACGGCGAACACGCCGACGACGTTGACGTCCAGCAGTTCGCCCACCTCGGCGACGGGATACCGGTCGATCCGCTCGAAGCGGCCCTGCACGCCGGCGTTGGCGAACAAGCCAGTCGGTGTCCCGAACGAATCCTCACACTCGCCGACCAGCCCCGCGACAGCAGCAGGATCCGTGACGTCGGCGGTGGCCGACCACACGTCGGCGCCTCGCGGCCGCGCACAGCTCGACGCTGCGCTGCAGCTCGGCGGCCGCCTGGGGGTGGTCGGTCAACGCCACGCGCCATCCCCGCCCGGCCAGGGCCAGCGCCGTCGCGCGGCCGATGTCGCCCGCGGCCCCGGTGATGAGAGCAATCGAGCCGTTGCTCATCTCGTCAACGACGGCGTGCCGATCCGCGACGTCGTGAGCCGGGGGCCGTTGGGATCGAACACGTGCACTGCGCCGACGATGCGGATCGACACGTTCTCGCCGACGATGCCGGCGAACGGCGCCGGGACCTTGCAGACGATCGACAGTGTCTCGCCCTCGTGCTCGACGCCCACGTGGACGAAGACCTCAGGGCCGAGGTCCTCGACGACGCGGACCACCGCAGGGATGTCGCCGCCTCCGATCGCCACCGACTCCGGCCGGACGCCGAGCACGAGCCGCTCGCCGCCGATGCCGTCGAGGGCGGCAACTGCGTCCGGCGACAGCTCGACTCGCTGCCCGCCGATCGCGACGGTCGATCCGGAGCGGGCGGTGCTGACGAGGTTCATCGCCGGCGAGCCGATGAAGCCGGCGACGAAGAGGTTCCCAGGGGTGTGGTACAGCGTGTGCGGCGTGTCGACCTGCTGGAGGACACCCTCCTTGAGCACGGCGACCCGGTGGCCCATCGTCATCGCCTCGACCTGGTCGTGGGTGACGTACACCGTCGTGACCGCCAGCCGCGACTGCAGCTCGGCGAGCTCCGTGCGGGTCTGCACCCGCAGCTTGGCATCGAGGTTCGACAGCGGCTCGTCCATCAGGTACACCTGCGGGTGGCGGACGATCGCCCGGCCCATCGCCACGCGCTGGCGCTGCCCGCCCGACAGGTTCTTCGGTTTGCGGTCGAGATAGGGCTCGAGATCGAGGATCCGCGCCGCTTCGCGGACCTGGATGATCCGCTCCGCCTTCGGCACACCCTTTTGCTTCAGCGCGAAGCCCATGTTCTCGGCGACCGTGAGCTGCGGGTACAGGGCGTAGTTCTGGAACACCATGGCGATGTCGCGATCGCGGGGTCGCACGGCGCTGACGTCGCGTTCGCCGATGTAGATCGCTCCCCCGTCGAGTGGCTCCAGGCCGGCGAGCATGCGCAGCGCCGTTGACTTCCCCGAGCCCGACGGACCGACGAGTACGAGGAGCTCGCCGTCGGCGATCTCCAGGTCGAGCTCCGACACCGCCGCCTTGTCCGTGCCGGGATACAGGCGAGTCGCTGCTGCGAACGTCACTGAGGCCACGACATCTCCTACTTGATGGCGCCCATGGCGAGGCCGCGGATCATCCGTTTCTGCGCCAACCAGCCTGCCAGCACGACCGGCAAGATGGCGAGCACGGACGCCGCGGACAGCTTGGCGAGGAAGTCTCCACGCGTGCTGATGTTGGTCGTCACCCAGATCGGCATCGTCGATCCGGACACCGGGTTGAGCTGCACGGCGTAGAAGTACTCGTTCCACGCGAAGATCACACACAACAGGGCGGTGGCGGCGATGCCGGGGATGGCGATCGGCAGGATCACCGTCGACAGTTGCCCACGAAACCCGGCGCCGTCGATCTCCGCCGCCTCGATCAGCTCCCGGGGGATCTCCTGGAAGAACGAGCGCAGCATCCACACGGCGAGCGGAAGGTTCATCGCCGTGTACAGGATCACGAGGATCAGCCGAGTGTTGAGCAGATCCAACTCCCTAGCGAGGATCCACACCGGCAGGATCGACGCCACGACCGGCAGGAACTTGGTGGAGATGAAGAACAGCAGCACGTCGCGCCACTTCTCGATCGGCTTGATCGCCAGCGCGTAGGCGGCCGGTATTGCCAGGATCAGCACGATGATCGTGCTGATGATCACGACGGTGGCCGAGTTCATGAACGCCTCGCGGAACGACAGCAGACCTGGCGTCGTCTCGGTGACCTCGGAGTACTGGTCCAACGTCGGGTCGAACAGCAGCTTCGGGCTGGTGTTGGCGTCCTGCTCCTCCTTGAAGCTGTTGAGCACGGTCCAGAACACGGGGAAGAAGAAGATCAGCGCGGCGATCCAGGCGGCGATGCCGAGGAGCACGTGGGCGCCACGGCCCTCGCCAACGCCCAACCTCGCGCCGCGGGCTTTCATGCGATCTCTTCTCCCTTGAGCAAGCGCGACAGCACACGGAGGGCGATGTTGGCGACGATGATCGAGGCGATGACGACGACGATGGCGTACGCCGAGGCCTGGCCGAACATCCAGCCGCCGCCGATCGAGCGCTGATAGACGAAGTACGGAATGTTCGTCGAACCCGGTCCACCTCCTGTCATCACGGCGATGGTGTCGAAAACCTGGATGAGGTAGACGGTGCCGAGCAGGGCACCGAGCTCGAGGTACGTCCGCAGGTGCGGCAACGTCAGCTGGCGGAACGTGCCGAACGCCGACGCCCCGTCAACCTTGGCGGCTTCGAGCACGTCGGACGGCTGGCTCTGCAGCCCCGCCAGGATGATCAGCATCATGAACGGGGTCCACTGCCATACGAGGACGAGGATGATCGAGAACCGCGGGTAGCGGGACACCCATTCGACCGAGTCCATCCCCAGCCGTTCGAGGACCCAGTTGACGACGCCGTAGAGCCCGCTGAGCATCTGGTTCTTCCAGATCAACCCGGCGACGACGGGCATCACCAGGAACGGCGTGATCAGCAGCGTGCGCACGAATCCCTGACCGAAGAACTTGCGATCGAGGAGCACGGCCAGCAGCGTGCCGAGGATGAGCGAGGCGACCACCGAGGAAACGGTCATCACCACGGTGACCCAGGCGGCGTCACGGAAGAACTGGTCGTGGACGAGCTCTGTGTAGTTGTCCAGTCCGACGAACTCGCGTGGTGTCGGCGGGACCACCGTCCAGTTGGTGAGGCTGTAGAAGATGCTCATCACGAATGGGACCTGCGTGATGAGCACAATGAAGAGGAGGGCGGGGAGCAGCGGCAGCCGCCGCACCCACGGGCGCTGCAGAGCGCTCGGAGGGCGTGCGCTCGCCACGTTGGGCGCGACGGCTGTGGTCATGTCCTTCCGTTATCCAGCAACTTGAGAGGCGATGTCCTGGCAGTTGCTGAGCGCATCGTCGATCTCGACGCGCCCGGCGATCACGCCGGAGAACTCCTCGGTGCAGCGGTTGCCGACGTCCTGGAACTCGGGCACGCCGACGAACTGCACGCCTGGGAGGCCTGGCCGCGGTGTCGTGCCGGGATTGTCGATCGGCGCCGCGGCCATCGCTGCCAGCGTTTGGTCGGCGAAGGCGGCCGCCGCTTCCTGGTACTCCGGCAGGGCGTAGGTCGACTCACGGGTTCCCGGTGGGATCGACGCCCAGCCGCCGGGCACGAGCTCGCCCGCCGCAGCGATGTACTCGGGACCGGTCGCCCAGGAGATGTATTCCCACGCTGTGTCCGGGTCGGACGCGGTCTGTGGGATCGCCAACGACCACGCCCACAGCCATCCTGACGCCTCGGTTTCCTTGACCGGCGCCAGCGCGTAGCCGTTGAGCCCCTTGACGTCGCTGTCATCGGCCTCGAGCAGGCCGGCGGCGACGGTGGCGTCGTACCACATCGCCACCCGCCCGTCGCGGTACTGGGCGAGGCACTCGTTGAACGAGGCGTTGGCGGCGTCGTCCTCGCCGGCGTCGTTGACCAGGTTGACGTAGAACTCCAGCGCCTCACGGAACTCCGGCTGGTCGACCTGCGCCTCGCCGATCGTCCCGTCCTCGTTCGCCGACCACCAGGTGGCCCCGAACGTGTTGAGGACGGTGGTGAACGTTGCACCAAGCTCGCCCCAGCCCGGCTTGCCGCGGAGGCAGATCCCGGCCATCTCGTCGGAGTCGATCTGGCGGGCGATCTCGGCGACCTCGTCCCAGGTCGGACTCGCGGGCATCTCGATGCCCGCCTCGTCCATCACGTCCTGGCGGTACATGAGGAACGACGACTCGGCGTAGAACGGCGACGCATACAGCGCTCCGTCGACGGTCAGCCCGGAGCGAACGGACGGGATCAGGTCGTCGACGTTGTACGTCTCGTCGGCCTCGGCGTACGGCGTGAGATCGACGAGCCATTCGTTGACTCCGAACTGCGGCGCTTCATACAGGCCGATCATCACGACATCGAACTGCTCCCCACCGGCGCCGACATCGCGTGTGACGACCTCGCGCAAGTTGGTCTCCTCGAGCACGGTGTAGTTGACGGTGATGCCGGTCTCCGCCGTGAACAGTTCCGGGGTCAAGCTGGCGATGTCCTCCATCTGTGGGTTACCAACGATCAAGACGGTGAGCTCGCGGTCGCCCGAAGCCGCAGCCGGCACTGACACCACAGTGGCGGTCGTGGCTGCGACGATCGCTGCGGCGAACACGGTGCCCATCGTGCGGCGCCGGCGCGCTCGCGGCGACGGCCCGGGGCGGGCGTGGGTGGACTGCTGCACCATGGATCCCCCTCTGATTACGCGGGTGCCGGCAACCCCATGCAGCCGGCATGACTTGCAGTATGGACCGCGCCGATGTTGATTTCAAGGGTAAATCAACACAATCCAATGCTTGTCATATGGATTTGTGTGGTTTATCGTGCAGAACCATGGCATCGGTGGGGGTCCAGGCGCCACTGCAGGTCACCGACGCCAACCTCGACGCCATCTCCGCCCGCGGCATTCCGGTGCCGACGTACGACCGGACCCGTCTCGTCCCGCGCATCGCCCACATCGGCGTCGGGGGCTTCCACCGCGCCCACCTCGCCGCCTACACCCACGAACTCGCCCAGGACGGCAGCGACTGGGGCATCCGCGGGCTCGGCCTGCTGCCTGGTGACGCCGACATGGCCGCTGCCCTCCATCCCCAGGACTGTCTCTATTCGCTCGTCGAGAAGGGCGCCGGTGCGCCGACCACCTCGATCGTCGGCAGCATCGTCGACTACCGCCACACTGCAGGGCGGCCCGAGGATGCCGTCGACCAACTCTCCGATCCGGCAGTGGCGATCGTCTCGATGACCGTGACCGAGGCCGGTTATGCACCGGACGTAGCGACCGATTCGACGTTCGACCTCCTCGCCCGTGCCCTCGAGCAACGGAAGCGGACGGGGACGTCAGCGGTCACGATCCTCAGTTGCGACAACCTGCCCGGCAACGGCGACGCTGCCCGCCGCGCCCTGCTCTCGGCGGCGGAAGCCGTCGCCGGCGGGCTGGCGACGTGGATCGAGTCGCACTGCAGCTTCCCGAACTCGATGGTCGACAGGATCACACCGGTGACGTCGGACGAGGATCGCGCCGCGCTGCTCGCACGGGAGGGCATCGTCGACCGCTGGCCGGTCGTCGCCGAACCGTTCCGTCAGTGGGTGCTGGAGGACGCCTTCGCGATGGGCCGGCCGGGATGGGAACGCGTCGGCGTCCTGTTCACCGACGACGTCCACGCGTGGGAGCTGTACAAGCTGCGGATCCTCAACGCCGGGCACTCCTGCATGGCGTACCTCTGTGCGCTCGCCGGGATCACGTTCGTCGACGAGGCGATGGCGACTCCCGAGGTGCGCCAATTCGTCGAGCGACTGCTCTACGAGGAGGCCGTGCCGGCACTGACAGCGATTCCCGGCTACCCGCGAGCGGAGTACGCGGCGACCGTCCTCGGGCGGTTCGCCAATCCGGGTGTGCGCGACCAGATCGCCAGGCTTTGCATCGACGGCACAGCCAAGTTCCCGACCTTCCTCGTCCCGACGATCGAACACCACCTCGAGGCCGGTGGACCCGTCCGCCATGCCGCCCTCGCCCTCGCCGGATGGGCCCGCTATCTGGCGACCACCCCGATCGACCAGCAGGCGCCGGACGCTTCAGCCGAGCTGGCGAGGCGCTGCGCCCGCCAAGCGCTCGACGAACCGACCCGTTTCCTCGAGCTCGAGGCCGTGTTCACCGTGGCGCTCCGCGACAGCGCACGCTTCCGGACAGAGTTCGCCGCGGCAGCCGATGCGCTGGCCACAGCGGGACCGATCGCGGCCATGGCCGCCCTCGGCAGCGTGGGGTAGACCAGTGCCGTGACGTCCACCGCGCCGAGTCCTGGTCGCCTGCAGTACCAACGCCAACGCGACATCTACGGACTCGCTCTCAAGCACGGATCTGTCGACGTCTCGGCCTTGGCCAAGCAGTTCAACGTCACGACCGAGACGATTCGCCGTGACCTATCCGAACTGCAGGACCGCCTGCTGCTGCGCCGTGTCCACGGCGGGGCGGTGCCCTACGAGCGACGCGACCACGAACCGATGGTCGACGCCCGGGAAATGCTCAACGCCGAGGAGAAGCTGCGGATCGGGCGTGAGGCCACGCGGCAAGTGCCGCAGCACGGCTCGATCATCATCGACTCGGGTTCGACCGGCCAGCGTTTCGCCGAGGTGTTCCCGGGCGACCGCGACGTCCACGTGATCACCAACTCACTGATGATCGGCGCCGCCCTCGTCCGGCGCGGAGTCACCAGGTTGACGGTGCTCGGCGGCGGCGTACGGACGAACACATTCGCCATGGTCGACGCCTCGACGGTCGACACGGTGCGCAATCTGAGCGTCGACGTGTTGTTCATCAGCTGCGACGGGCTCTCCTTCGGGCGCGGGCTGACGACGCCGTACTCGGACGAGGCCCTGCTCAAGCGGGCGATGATCGAATCGGCGAGGCGAGTCGTCGCCATCGTCGACAGCTCGAAGCTCGGCAACGAGCAACTGTTCGGATTCGCCGGACTCGACGAGATCGACGTGCTGATCACCGACGACCGTGCGGACGACACGGCCGTGGCGGCGATCGATGGCCGCGGCGTCGAGGTCCACCGTGCGTGACGAGCTGCCAGCGGCCCGCCAGCTCGAGACCATCGCCAAGACCGTGGCCATCGAGGCCGCCAGCCTCGTCCGTTCGCGCGCCGTGGACTGGTCACCGCCACCGACCAAGAGCTCACCTACCGACATCGTCACGCAGACCGACGTCGAAAGCGAGGCCCTGATCAGGGAGCGCCTCGCGCTGGCCACGCCGGAAGCCGGGTTCGTCGGTGAGGAGGGTGGATCGACCGACCCGCATCGGCGGCTGCAGTGGGTGGTCGATCCACTCGACGGGACGGTCAACTTCTGGTACGGCCTGCCCGTGGTTGCCGTCAGCATCGCCGCGGCGATCGACGGGGTCGTCAGCGCAGCCGCGGTCGTCGACGTGCAGCGCGGCGAGACGTTCTCCGCCGCCCTCGGGGTCGGAGCGCGAGCGAACGGCTCGGCGATCACCGCATCGTCGTGTGCGGAGCTCAGCCAAGCCCTCGTGACGACCGGCTTCTCGTACCACGCGCCCGTGCGCGCCGCCCAGGGCGACGTCGTGGCCAGGCTGCTGCCGCACGTGCGCGACGTGCGCTGCTTCGGTTCGGCGGCGCTGCAGATGTGCTGGGTGGCCTGCGGCCGGACGGATTCCTACTTCGAGCGCGACACGAAGGTGTGGGACTACTCGGCAGCCTCGCTCGTCGCCCAGGAGGCCGGGGCCATCGTCGAGCTGCCGTGCCCGGAGAACGACGGTCTGGCGATGGCCGCTGCGCCGGCCGTCTACGAAGACCTGCGCCGGCTCGTCGAGGTGAGCCGCTGATCAGCCGATCGGCGCGCCGTGGCGCGTCAGCGACCACGAGCGCCACACACCGACGAGGCCATCGCTGGCGACGCCCTCGGCGACGCGGGCGATCGCCATCACGGCGCGCCACCGCGCCAGGCGGCTGACGTCGACGTCGCCGAGCGCCTCGAGGTAGGCGTTGGTCAGACGTTGGCGCAGCTCGGGTGCACCGCCAGGGAGGTGAAGCGGCGCGGCATCGACGTCGGGCGCCATCAGCAGCGTCGAGCGGGCGACGTCGGCGATCGGGTCGCCTCGGCCGGTGTCGAACCAGTCGACGAGCATCGGACCGTCACTGGTGAGGATGACGTTGCCCGGGTGCAGATCACCGTGACAGAGGACGAGCGGACCGCCGGTTGGAAGGGCGGCGAGCACCTCGTCGACGGCAACACCGACGAGCGGTGCCGCGGCGCGCACCTTGGCCCGCACCCGGTCGGCGAACGCCGGCACCGTGACCGGCGGGACGAGCGTGGCGAGCTGCTGGTGCAGGCCGGCGAGCAAACCGTCCGTGCGCCGTCACCGACGCGGGATCCTCGACGATCGCGTCCCACATCACCGGACCCCGGGCTCGTCGGTAGACGCTGGCCGTGCGACCGTCGTGCTCGATGAATCCGAGGAATTCCGGCACCGGGGCCCCGGCGAGCCGGACCGCGCTGCTGTACTCGGCTTCGTAACGGATCCACGCCTCCGCCGTGTTGGGCAGCGGCACCTTGGCGACAGCGTCGGCGCCGAGCTCATGCACGGTCGATCGACTGCCATACGCCACCACCGCCCCGACCGTCGGCGCCACTACCCCTCCCCGCTCGACGTCGCTGGAACCCTACTGCGGCGCTTGGATCGTGGTCTCAGCTGTTGGCGAGCGTGGCGGTGACCGTGACCTCGTCGCCGTCGCGGACGACGACGATGGCGACCTGGTCGCCTGGGCTGTGGTCGCGGACGACTCCGACGAGTCCTTCGATGCCGTTGATCGGCTGGTCGTCGACGGCGACCACGACGTCGCCGACCTCGAGTCCGGCTTCGGCAGCTGGCGAGCCGGGGTTGACGACGTCGACGAGAGCGCCGGAGCCGCCATCGTTCCGATCGGCGAGGTTGACGCCGAGGAACCCGGGCTCGCGCTGCCCGCCGGCGCGCAGGTCTTCGAGGACGTCGAGCACCTCGCCGACACCGATGGCGAAGCCGACGTTGGTGGCGGCCCGCTGGGAGTCGCTCTCGGCGACAGCGGTGTTGATGCCGATGACCTGGCCGGCGGCGTTGACGAGCGGCCCACCGGAGTTCCCCGACGAGATCGCCGCGTCCGTCTGGATCAGGCCGTCAAGGACCTCGGTCTGGCTGACCGACAGGGTGCGGTCGAGCGCCGAGACGATCCCCGCCGTGACGGTCGGGTCGCCGTCGAGGTCGAGGGCAAAGCCAATGGCGACGACCGGGTCGCCGATCCTGATGCTCGCCGGGTCGGCGAACGTGGCGGCCGGAAGTTCGGCGTCGACGTCGACGCGGAGCAGCGCCAGATCGTTGTCGGGATCGGCCGCGATCACCGTGGCAGGCGTCGGCTCGGTGTTGCCGGAGAAGCGCACCCGGACCTCTTGGGCGCCGGCGACGACATGGGCGTTGGTGAGGATCTCACCGTCGGCCGAGATGACCACGCCGGTGCCGACCGCTTCGCCGGCCAGCTGGCCATCGCTCACGGTTGCGCTGACCGTCACGACGCTCGGTCCGACGGTGGCGGCCACAGCGGCGACATCGATGTCGCCGGCGGACGCCTGGGGTCTGGTCGCAGCACTGCCGGTCATCTGCGCCTGGCTGACGGTCGTTGCCGGAATCGTCGGCACGACAATCGTCTGGCGGCTGTCCGAGCCGTCACGCCCGACCCACCACCCGCCGAACGCTGCGGCGGCGAGCGCGGCGATGGCGGCGAGACCGAAGAGGACCGCCGCCGATCGCCGCGGTCGCCCGGGGGGTCGGGTGACCGGAGGCCGGGTCGGAGGCGGTGGAGGGGGAGGCAACACCGACGTCACCCTGCTTGTCTAGCGTCCGGATTCGGCCGCGCGGCAGCGCCGTCGGGGACTTCTCAACGACTTCTTACGAAGCCGGCTCGGTGGTCGATCCGGGCGGGGCTGCCGCCAGGTAGCGGTCGAACCAGTCGAGCATCGCCGCGTAGGCGGCGGCCGCCGCGTCGGCGTCGTAGTTCCGTCCGGTGTCGTTGAAGAAGGCGTGGTCGACATCGTCGAACGTGCGCAGCTCATGCTCCAGCCCGGCGGCCTGCAGTGCCTCCTCGGCGGCCTCCATCGTCGGGTTGACGAAGTCGTCGAGCTCGGCGTAGATGCCGAGCACCGCCGCGTTCGGCGACCCGGAGAGGTCGCCGCCCTCAGGGAACGGCCCGTAGAACGGAACGGCGGCCGAGATGCGCGGATCTCCGGCGGCGAGGAGCTGCCACGTCATTCCACCGCCGAAGCAGAAGCCGATGACGGCGAGCTTGCTGTCAGGGTTGCGGCGTTCGAGCTCGTCGAGCCCCGCCTGCAGATCGGCGACGAGCCGCTCCGCGGGCGCGTTGCCGAGCGCTGCCTGAGCGTCACCCTCGCTCATGCTTGCGGTGCCGCCCTCGGGGGACAGCAGATCGACTGCCAGCGCGCTGTACCCGTCAGCGGCCAGCCGCGGCGGGATTGTGCGGATGTGTGGCGTCAAGCCACGGTTCTCGTGGATCACGAGGACGGCGC
The DNA here is from genome assembly GCA_963732335.1 of Ilumatobacteraceae bacterium. Classification (GTDB taxonomy): domain Bacteria; phylum Actinomycetota; class Acidimicrobiia; order Acidimicrobiales; family Ilumatobacteraceae; genus Desertimonas. Next base: position 149,801 of record CAVSZO010000007.1, read on the forward strand.
CGTTGGCGGGTTCGGCGGCCGAGTACACGCCGATGAGCTCGCCTTCCGGACCGGGGAAGGTGATCTCCTCTGCTTCCTCGAGCGGTGCCGTCGAGCCGGTGCCGGTCTCGGTCTCGGTCTCGGTAGGTGGGAGCGTCGAGCCGCTCGACGCCGCAGCGGTGGTCGAGCGCCGCGGCGAGCAGCGTCGTCGCTGCAGCCCCCGAGACACCCAGCAGTCCGAGACGGCGGATCGCCTCCCGGCGGGTCAGCGCCCCGGCGACGCAGTCACGCGTGATCTCTTCGATGAGGTAGGGACGAAGTGCCATCGACCTACCGTACGTGCGATCACGTGGTCCGGTTCGCAGCCAGGGTGACGGCCCGGACGATCACGTCGTCGAGCATCGCCTCGGTCAGCTTGCCGGTGAACGTGTTCTGCTGGCTGGGGTGGTAGGAGCACAGCAGCGTGGGGCCGCCCACCGTGGCGACTTCGACCCCGTGCCCGAACCGCGGGCGGGGGCGCACGCCGAAGTGCCGGCACACCGCAGCGAGGGCGAAGGCGCCGAGGCAGACGACAACGTCTGGCTTGATCAACTCCAGTTCTCGGGCCAGGAACGGGGCGCACGCGTCGCGCTCGGCGGGCGTCGGCCGGTTGTCCGGCGGGGCGCAGCGGACCGGGGCGCTGATCCAGACGCCGTGCAACCGCAACCCGTCGTCGGCCCTCACCGAGTGCGGCTGGTTGGCCAACCCGGCGCGGTGCAGGGCCCGGAACAGCCATTCGCCGCTGCGGTCTCCGGTGAACACGCGGCCGGTGCGGTTGGCCCCGTGCGCCGCCGGCGCCAGCCCGACGACCACGATGCGCGCCTCCGGGTCGCCGAATCCGGGTACCGGACGACCCCAGTACGTCTCGTCGCGGAACGCTGCCCGCTTCTCGGCAGCGACCCGCTCGCGCCACTCGACCAGCCGCGGGCACGCCCGGCAGGCGACGATCTCGTCGGCCAGCGCGTCGAGCTGCCCACCGCTCCACGGCCCGACCCTACGCCCGCGAAGCGTTCCGCGGAGCGCCGCGCACCGATTCGGTGCATCTGGCTCCGAAGATGGCGGGGACGGCGCCGGATCGAGCGCGCACCTCGACGACCGTCGAGCACTCTGGACGATGTGGCAGCGCCTTCTCCGGAGCCACGTGCACAGTATCGGTGCGCCACGCTCCGCGGAACCGTGAGGGCCGGCGCTAGCTCGCCTGGATCTTGATCTCGATGTCGACGCCGGCGGGGAGCTCGATGCGCTGCAGGCTGTCGATCGTCTTGTTGTTCGGGTTGACGATGTCGATCAGGCGCTTGTGGATGCGCATCTCGAAGTGCTCGCGGGAGTCCTTGTCGATGTGCGGGCCACGGATGACGGTGTAGCGGTGCTTCGCCGTCGGCAGCGGGATCGGGCCACGCACGGTGGCGTCGGTGCGCGTGACCGTCTCGACGATCTTCTTCGTCGACTGGTCGATGATGTCGTGATCGAAGGCTTTGAGCCGGATGCGGATGCTTTGCGCCATGACGGTGTCAGCCGTTCACTTGATGATTTTGGTGACGCGGCCGGCGCCGACGGTGCGGCCGCCTTCGCGGATGGCGAAACGCAGGCCTTCGTCCATGGCGATCGGCTTGCCCAACTCGACGGTCATCGCCACGTTGTCGCCGGGCATCACCATCTCCGTCCCCGACGGCAACTCGATCGTCCCCGTCACATCAGTCGTCCGGAAGAAGAACTGCGGCCGATAATTGTTGAAGAACGGCTTGTGCCGACCACCCTCGGCCTGCGTCAACACATACACCTGACCCTCGAAATTGGTGTGCGGAGTGATACTGCCCGGCTTGCACAACACCTGACCACGCTCCACCTCCTCCTTCTTCGTCCCCCGCAACAAGGCACCGATGTTGTCCCCCGCCTGACCCTGATCCAAGATCTTGCGGAACATCTCCACCCCCGTACACACCGTCTTCTGCGTATCCCGCAACCCGACGATCTCGATCTCATCACCCGTGTGCACCGTCCCCTGCTCAACCTTCCCAGTCACCACCGTGCCCCGCCCCGTAATCGTGAACACATCCTCGATCGGCATCAAGAACGGCTTATCCAAATCACGCTGCGGCTCCGGAATGTACTCATCAGCCGCCGCCATCAACTCGAGCACCTTCGCCTCCCACTCGACATCGCCCTCCAACGCCTTCAACGCCGAGACCCGCACCACCGGCGCATCATCACCAGGAAACTCATACTCGGTCAACAACTCACGCACCTCCAACTCGACCAAATCGAGCAGCTCCTCATCATCAACCGCATCAGCCTTGTTCAACGCCACCACGATGTACGGAACCCCAACCTGACGAGCCAACAACACATGCTCACGAGTCTGCGGCATCGGACCATCCGTCGCCGCCACCACCAAAATCGCCCCATCAACCTGCGCCGCCCCCGTGATCATGTTCTTGATGTAATCAGCATGACCCGGCATATCGACATGGGCATAATGCCGATTCTCCGTCTCATACTCGACATGAGCAATCGAAATCGTGATCCCCCGCGCCTTCTCCTCCGGCGCCTTATCAATCTGATCAAACGCCGTGAACTCCGCCAACCCACGATCAGCCAACACCTTCGTGATCGCCGCCGTCAACGTCGTCTTCCCATGATCAATATGACCCATCGTCCCAATATTCACATGCGGCTTCGTACGCTCAAACTTCGCCTTACTCATGGCCTGTCAAACTCCAGTGTCTGTGCTGATGTGGGTTGTCAAAGAACGTGTGCGGTGCGCCGCGATCACTCGCCGCGAACCCGCTTGATGATCTCGCTGGCGATGCTCTCCGGCACCTGGTGGTAGGCGTCGAACTGCATCGTGTACGTGGCGCGCCCCTGGGTGCGCGAACGGAGGTCGGTACTGTACCCGAACATCTCCGACAGCGGAACCTGGGCGCGCACGACTTGGGTGTTGCCGCGGGCTTCCATGCCCTCGATCCGGCCGCGCCGGCTCGACAGGTCGCCGATCACGTCGCCCATGTACTCCTCGGGGGTCACGACCTCGACGGCCATGATCGGCTCGAGCAGCACCGGCTTGGCGGCCTCGGCGGCCTTGCGGAACACCATCTGACCGGCGATCTTGAACGCCATCTCCGACGAGTCGACGTCGTGGTAGGCGCCATCGACGAGGCTCACCTTGACGTCGACGGTCGGATACCCGGCGAGCACGCCGTTCTCCAGGGCGGACTGGATGCCCTGGTTGGTCGGCTGGATGTACTCGCGTGGGATGCGTCCGCCGCTGATCTTGTCGACGAACTCGTAGCCGCCGCCCGGGTTCGGTTCGACGCTGATCTTGACGACGGCGAACTGACCGGAACCGCCGGTCTGCTTGATGTGCCGGTACTCGACCGACGGCACCGACGCGGTGACGGTCTCGCGGTAGGCCACCTGCGGCTTGCCGACGGTCGCCTCGACGGTGAACTCGCGCTGCATGCGGTCGACGAGGATCTCCAGGTGCAGCTCACCCATCCCTGAGATGACGGTCTGACCCGTCTCCTCATCGCTGCGCACGCGGAACGTCGGGTCCTCTTCGGACAGCGACTTGAGCGCCTTGCCGAGCTTGTCCTGGTCGCTCTTCGTCTTCGGCTCGATAGCGACGTGGATGACCGGCTCGGGGAACTCCATCCGCTCGAGGATGATCGGATCGCTTCGATCGCACAGCGTGTCCCCGGTCGTCGTCTCCTTGAAGCCGAGCCCGGCGACGATGTCGCCGGCCATCGCCGTGTCGAGGTCCTCGCGCTGGTTGGCGTGCATCAGCAGGATGCGGCCGATCCGCTCCCGCCGCTCCTTCGTCGAGTTGTAGACCTCGTCGCCCTTGCTGATCTGCCCGGAATAGACGCGGAAGTACGTCAGCTTGCCGAACGGGTCGCTGACGATCTTGAAGGCCAGGGCGGCGAATGGCGCCTTCTCGTCGGCCTCGCGGGTGACGATCTCGTCGCCGCGCAGGTTCGTGCCGGTCGCCGGCAGAATGTCGAGCGGGCTGGGCAGGAAGTCGATGACGGCGTCGAGCATCGGCTGCACGCCCTTGTTCTTGAACGCCGAACCGGTGAGCACCGGAACGAAGTGCCCGGCGAGGGTGCCGAGCCGGATGACGTGCTTGAGCTCGGCCTCGCTGATCGGCTCGTCGCCGAGGTACTTCTCGAGCACCTCGTCGTCCTCGCCGCAGACCGTGTCGAGCAGCTTGTGCCGCCACTCCTCGGCCTCGGCGAGCTGGGCCGGGTCGATGTCGCGCTCGTGGTAGACGGCGCCCTTCTCCTCGCCGTCCCAGACGATCGCCTTCATCTTGACGAGATCGACGACGCCCTTGAAGTCGGCCTCGCTGCCGATCGGCAGCTGGACCACCGCGGGCGTGGCCTCCAGCCGGGACTCGATCATCTCGACGGTGCGGAAGAAGTTGGCGCCGGTGCGGTCCATCTTGTTGACGAAGCACATCCGCGGCACGTTGTACTTGTTGGCCTGGCGCCAGACAGTCTCGGTCTGCGGCTCGACGCCGGCGACGGAGTCGAACACGGCGACGGCGCCGTCGAGGACACGCAGGGACCGCTCGACCTCGATCGTGAAGTCGACGTGGCCGGGCGTGTCGATGATGTTGATGCGATGGTCGTTCCAGAACGCCGTCGTCGCCGCCGACGTGATGGTGATGCCGCGCTCCTGCTCCTGGGCCATGTGGTCCATGACCGCGGCGCCCTCGTGGACCTCGCCGATCTTGTAGGTCTTGCCGGTGTAGTAGAGGATGCGCTCGGTCGTCGTCGTCTTGCCCGCGTCGATGTGGGCCATGATCCCGATGTTGCGGTATCGCTCGAGGGGATACTCACGCTTGGACATTTCTCTTGCTTCCTCGACTGGCGGCTTCGCGCGCACACAAAGAACCCGGGCGCCGGACGGCACCCGGGCGGCGTAATTGCGACGACCCAGGCTAGCGCCTTGCAGCGTGTTCGCGTCACCCGCCGCCGAGGGCGGCGACGGTCGACGGCGCGACGTCGCGGCGTGCACGCAGATCTCGCGGTACGTCACGTCGGTGATCGCCGCCACGTGCGGGGTGATGAGCAGGCGATCGCCGAGCCCGGAGAGCACGTCCATGGGCGGCGGTTCGGGATCCCACACGTCGGCGGCATATCCGCCGAGACGTCTCCCGGTGATCGCGGCGATCAGCGCGGTGTGGTCGACGATCGCCCCGCGTGACGTGTTGACGAGCAGCGAGTTCGGCCGCATCAGGGCCAGGCGCCGGCGGTCGAGCAGGTGGCGGGTCTCGGCAGCAAGAGCGATGCAGAGCTGGACGACGTCGGCGGTGGCCAGCACGTCGTCGAGCTCCATCCACACGAGATCGTCGTCGCGGGACGAGGGGCTCCAGTAGACGACGTCCATGTCGAGGGCCCGGCCGAGCGTCGCGACCCGTCGGCCGATCGCCCCCAAACCGACGACGCCGAGACGCTTGCCGCGCAGCTCGGCGCCGGTGTAGCCGTCGCGCACCGACCATCGCCCGGCCTTCACCGCGGCGTCGAGGGAGACGACGCGCCGGGCCAGCCCGAGCATCAGCAGCACGGCGTGCTCGGCAACCGCCACCGTGGTTGCCCCAGGTGCGTGGACGACGGCGATACCTCGGTCGGCAGCGGCGGCAACGTCGATGTTGTCGAGCCCGGCGCCACAGCGGCCGACGACAACCAGGTTGGGGAACTCGTCGAGCGTCGCCGCCGTAATGCGCCCGCGGCCGCGGGTGAGGATCGCTCGCACCGCAGGACGCGGCACCGACTCGTCGATGACGAGCGGGTCGTCCATCAGGCGCACCTCGTCGACCGCCTCCAAGAGCGTCATCGCATCCGCGTGGACGCTCTCCAGCAGAACAATCACGTCGTGCCGGCGGCGAACACCTCGTCGGCGAGGACCTCGGGATCGATCGGCTGGTCGGCGTCGCAGGCGATCTCGACGAGGTTGCCGTGCGGGTCGCGGACGAACATCTGCATCACGCCAGAGGCCAGGCGGTGGGCGGGACCGAACGTGCTGGTGTCGATCGCCCCCTCCTTCTTGGTCCGCCGGAAGACTTCGTTGAAGTCGGCCACGCGGATGCAGAAGTGAGCCCGCTGGGGAGTCGTGTCATCGACCTCGTTGAGGTGGATCTCCTGGTAGTCGTTGATGGCGATGAACTGGGCGGGGAAGCCGAGGTCCGGCGTCGGCGACAGGCCGAGGCCGAGAACGTCGGTGTAGAAGGCGACGGCGGCGCCGAGGTCGCTGACCGCCAGGTTGACGTGCTGGATGTTGTTGTCTGCCATGGTGGCTCACTCTCGTGGAACGGTGAACTCGTCGATGAACTCTGGGCGTGGGGTGACGCCGAGGCCGGGGGCCGTCGGTGCTGCCACTCGACCATTCTCGACGGTGATCGGCTCGTCGGCGAGATCGTGCAGCAGCGGGTTGGCCCCGAGCGAGTATTCGATCACGGTGGCGGCCGGGCTGGCGAAGGCGAGGCTCACGCCGGCGGAGAACGACAACGCCGAGCCCCAGCAGTGGGGGGCGAGCTCGAGCTGGTACGACTCGGCCAGGGCGGCAATGCGCCGACCCTCCGTCGGCCCGCCGCAGATCGCCAGGTCGGGTTGCAACACATCGACCGCGTGCTGATCGACGAGATCACGGAAGTCGAAGCGGGTGAACTCGCTCTCCCCGGCGGCGATCGCCACGTGCGTCGACGCCCGCACCTCGGCCATTCCACGTCGGTCGTCGGCGCTCACCGGCTCCTCGAACCAGCGCACGCCGAGCGGCTCGACACCGGCGGCGAAGCGCTTGGCCTCGGCCACGCTGAACGTGCCGTGGGCGTCGACCATCAGCTCGATGGCGGGTCCGAGCGCCTCACGGGCCGCGGCGACCCGCGCGACGCTGGCATCGACGGTGCCGTCGATGACACCGACGCGCATCTTGACGGCGCCGAAGCCGGCGGCGACGTACGTTGCCCAACTCGGCGCCGATGCCGTCGACATCGGCCCAACCGCCGCTGGCGTACAGCGCCATGTCGGCCCGGCACGGTCCGCCCCACAGATCGACGACCGGTGCGCCGAGCGACCGACCGAGGAGGTCCCACAGCGCCATGTCGACGCCGCTCATCGCCGACACCGTCAACCCCCGGCGCCCGAGGATCGGGAACACTCGCCCGCGCGTCGCGGCGTACTGCGCCCGCGGTCCGTTGTAGATGCGGTCGGCGACCTCGTTGATCCGCCGCGGGTCGAGCCCGACGAGGGCAGGACCGAGCTCGTCGTTGATGCAGGCAACGACCGTTGCGCACGAACCGGCGCTGCCGACGGCGGCCTTGGCCTCACCCCACCCGACGGTTCCGTCATCGGCCTCGATCCGCACCAGCGCCATGTCGAAGCTGGCGATCCGCCCGAAGTCCGAGACGTGCTGGCGCTCTGGCGCGATCGGGCAGTGCAGCCACCGCGCCTCGACGTCAGCGATCTTCACGACATCAGATCAGCGGCAACAACGTTGTCGCGCACTGCTCGACGAGCATGCTGTAGAAGCCCTCGGACAGCAGGCTGCTCCCGTGGTCGATGATGAACTGCAGCTCCTCGGGGCTGATGTCGACCGGGTTGGTCTCCAGTGCATCGGGGAAGCGGTTGGCCGGCGTGCGGTCGATCGGGGCGACGAACTCGACGGTCAACGCCCCGTCGTAGCCGATCTCCTGCAACGTGGCGACGATCGCCGGCCAGTCGAGGGCGCCCATCCCGCAGGCCATGCCGGTTGTTGTCGGCGACGTGGAAGTCGGTGAGCCGGGGGCCGATGGTGCGGATCGTCTCGAGCAGGTCGACCTCCTCGATGTTCATGTGGAAGCAGTCGAGGCACACGCCGACGTCGGGGCCGACCGCGTCGGCGAGTGCCAACGCCTGCTCACCCCGGTTGACGAAGTGGGTCTCGAAGCGGTTCAGCGGCTCGATGCACATCCGCACCCCGGCGGCGTTGGCGTGCTCGTGGACCTCCTGCAGGCTGGCGACGCACCACTCCCACTCCTGTTCGGGTGTGCCGTCGGGGATGATCTTGCCGACCGTGCTGGGCACGATCGTGATCTCCTGCCCGTCGAGCTCCTTGACCATCGTGACGCAGTCCTTCACGTACTGCACGGACGCGGCGCGCTGTTGCTCGTTCTTGGCGCACAGGTTGCGCTCGGCGAGCGTCAGCGTGACCGCGCCCCAGCACGTCAGGCCGTTGTCGGCGAGCAGCTTGCGGACGTCGGCCGTGTCGTACTGGTCGGGCTCGCCCTTGATCTCGATGCTCCCGTAGCCGAAGCGGGCGAGCCGGGCAACGGTGACCTCGATCGGTTCTGACCGCATCCAGTTGTGCATGGACAGGTGCATGGTGTGTTCCCTTTCGTTCTGTCTAGGACTGCTTGGCGAGCAGGCGTGGCGATGTCGGCAAAGCCGTCCTCGAAGACGCCGGTCACCGTGGCGACCGTGGCGTCCTCCTCGTCGGGCGGCACACGGAAATCGGCGGTCCACTCGCCGAACGTCGCCCCGGTCGTGGTGACCGGCGAGAAGCGGACGGCGGCGAAGTAGTCCTCGACAGGCAGCGGTGACTCGAGGATGCGGTAGCTGAACTCGTGGTCCTCGTCGGACATCCCGACGAGCACTTCACGCAGCTTCCCGCCGTCGGTGAGCTCGAAGGCGCGCACGCAGCCGATCTGATCGGAGGGCAGCCCGCCCTCGATCGAGCTGTTGTAGATCACCGACGAATGCCAGTGGCCGGTGTAGTCGCGGGCGATCGCCCAGACGTCCTCGATCGGCGCGTCGATCACGCTGCTTACGTAGATGTGGGCCATGACTCCCTCTCCCCGAGCGAACTGTGAGGTCCCGATGCTGATTTCCGCTGCGACAGCTCACAGTTCGTCGATCCGCCGCCACGACCAGCCGGCACCGGCTTCCAGAGCCTCTTCGTTTTCATGAGAACTTCACGGCCTTGAACGCTTCGGTCTGCGCCTTCAAGGCCTGCTCGACCGGGAGCCGTTCCATGCTCGACGCGCCGTAGAAGCCGTGCAGCCGATCGGCGCGGCGCAGGACGTACTCGGCGTCGGCCGGCTCGGCGATCGGGCCACCATGGCACAGCACGATGACGTCGTCACGGACCTGCCGCGCCGCGCCCGTCCACTCGTCGATCAGGGCGACGCAGTCGTCGAGCGTCTTCGCCGTCTCGGCGCCGATGCTTCCACCCGTCGTCAGACCCATGTGGCAGACGATGATGTCGGCGCCGGCCTCGGTCATCGCCACGGCGTCGTCGGCGGAGAAGACGTACGGCGTGGTCAGCAGGTCGAGCTCCCGGGCGGCGGCGATCATCTCGACCTCGAGCCCATACCCCATCCCCGTCTCCTCGAGGTTCTGGCGGAAGACACCGTCGATCAGCCCGACCGTCGGGAAGTTCTGCACGCCGGCGAAGCCGAGGTCACGCAACTGGCGTGAGGAACACGTCGCGCAACAGGAACGGGTCGGTGCCGTTGACGCCAGCGAGGACTGGCGTGTGCTGCACCACGGGCAGCACCTCGCGGGCCATCTCGACGACGATCTCGTTGGCGTTGCCGTAGGCGAGCAACCCGGCCAGCGAACCGCGCCCGGCCATCCGGTAGCGCCCGGAGTTGTAGATGACGATGAGGTCGATCCCGCCGGCCTCTTCCCACTTCGCCGACAAGCCGGTGCCCGCTCCCCCGCCGACGATCGGGATGCGCTGCTCGATCATCTCGGCGAAGCGCTCGAGGATCGCGGCTCTCGTTGTCACTGCGCCGTCACCTCGTCGAGCGCCTGCATCACGGCGACGGCGAACTCGTGGTCGTTGATGTTGTGCTGGTAGCGCCGTACCTGCCGGTCGTCGGTCTGCTCGACCAGCTCCTCGATCGTGGTGAACAGGGCGGCATCGGCCTCCGGATCCCAGAACGCCTGACCAGGGGCATCGAGCAGCGACACGCCGCCCTCCGGCAACAGGAAGCGCACCGGGCCGTCGCAGGCGTTGAGCTTGCCGGCGATGAACTCCCCGAACGCCACGTTCTCGTCGACCGTCGTGCGCATCAACGTGACCTCCGGGTTGTGCACGTGGAGCAGGCGATCGGCGAACTTCTCCGGCACGCTCGGCTTGGACCCGAAGTTGACCATGTCGAGGGCACCGCAGGACCCGACGTATGGGACGTTGGTCTGGGCGATGACGTCGAGGCGATCCGGCCCGGCGGGGAACACCCCGCCGACGACGAGGTCGGCGACCTCCGTCGTCGTCATGTCGAGCACCGCGGTGATCAGTCCGGATCCGACGAGCTTCTCCATCGACCGTCCGCCGGTTCCGGTGGCGTGGAACACGAGCGGGTCGTAGCGGCCGGCCAGCGCCTCGACGAGCTGGGTGACCAACGGGGTCGTCACGCCGAACATCGTCAACCCGGCAGCCGGCAGGTCGTCAGCGCTGGGCGGCACCGGGTTGGCCGCCATCCCGGCGACGGCGTTGGCGGCGTTGCCGAGCACGACCCGGGAGATCCGGTTGAGCCCGGCGACGTCGGTGATCGAGTACATCATGGCGATGTCGGCGGCGCCGACGTACGGGGCGACGTTGCCCGAGGCGACCGTCGACACCATCACCTTGGGGACGCCGACGGGCAGCGACTGCATCGCCGGGGTGATCAGCGCCGTGCCGCCGGAGCCGCCGATGCCGATGATCCCGGCGACGTCCGAGCGCGACTTGACGTAGGCGTCGAGGGCGATCGCCATCGCCGCCACGGCCGTTCGCCGCGGTCGTCGGAGCGCACCGCATCGGCACCGTCAGGGTGGTGGGCGGCGACCTCGTCGGGAGTGACGGCGCCGATCGGTGGCTCGTGCGGTGACGTCCCGACGTCGACCACCACGACGTCGAGGCCGCGCCGACGAACGACGTCGGCGACGTAGGCCAGTTCGTCACCCTTCGTGTCCGCCGTGCCGACCACGAGAACCGTCATGCTCATGAATCCGGTACGCCTCGCGGCCGATGCCCTGCACGGGGATGCCTTGCGCCGGGAGCACCTCGTGCTGCAGCGCGTACATCGCCGCCGCCGCCTCGTCGATGTGTCGGGTGAAGGCGATCGACCCCTTGAGGATCGGCTCGAGCAGGGCCCGCTCCTGCACACGCGCCGGCCCGTACTCGTGCTCGACGATCAGCGGCGTCGTGGCTGGATCGAAGTCGAGCAACTCACGGGCAGCGAGCTGGTGGTCGAGCCAGTCGACGCTGCGGTTCTGCAGGTAGGCCAGCGGGTCGTGGCGCGCCGTCCCGGGCAGTTCGTGCTCGCACAGCACGGTCTGCTTCTTCCACGCGTTGGCGAGATCGGCGGGGTTCGACGAGATCTCCCCGTCGACCCAGTCGCCGCGCTGCACGGTCTGCCCGCCGTAGCCCCAGCCGGCCACGCCCTTGGCGTCGATGACCTGGCCCTTGACGTGCATCCCGGCGATGAGGAACCCGTACCCGGCGTCGGCGAGGTACTGGAACAGCGAGCGGGTGTCCTGGCCCATCAGGATGGCGTGCGACGGGTCGTAGTGGATGCGGAACTGGTCGCCGACGCCGTTGCGCTCGCAGATCTGGTGGAGGGCGATCCACATCCCCGGCGCGTAGCCGATGTTGTTGTGGAAGTTGTCCTTGGGCGTCCATCCCGGCATCGGGCACTGCTCGACGCGGTACTGCAGGCCGCGATTCTTGGCCTCCTGGAGGAGCGGCACGAAGCTGTTCTCGAACTCGATCAGGTTCTGGTCCATCGACTTGGACTGGTCGCGGCCGACGAACCCGGTGACCGCGGCGACGCCGAGGAGCACGGCGGCGTCCATCACCGAGATCATGAAGTCGTGCTTCTTGCGGCGGATCGCCGGGTCCTCGTGGAGCATGTCGTCGAAGTAGGCGACGTCGGCGATGGCGACGCCCGTGTCGTCGACTGCGGCGAGGACGCGCTTGGCGCGGACGTCGTTGAACGGCTCGCGCAGGTCGAGCGTGTTGGCGACGGGATCGAGCATCGCCTCGGCCGGCACGTCGGCGACCGATCGGGTGAAGGGCGGCCGACAGCTCGATGCAGTCGGCATTGAGGGCCTTGGCGAAGTCGAGCCACTCCTCGACGGCGAGATCTGGGTCGGGGTCGCGGCGCTCACGCGGCGTGAGCTCCTGCAGGGCGGCGGTGAGCACGCCGACGGGCATGTTGACGGGTGCGAAGGGTGCGGGATCAGTCATGGCGATACCTCTTTGGTAGGTGGTGACTCGACGTCGATCGGGCGATCGGTTGCGCGCCGACTCGATGGCTGCGTGGAGCACGCGCTGGGTCTGGCAGGGCGTCGGCGAAGTCGGGCAGCGGCACCAGCGGAGGGCGGCCGCCGAGGACGGCGAGGATGTCGGCTGCCTGGTTGACGAAGCCGTGCTCGTAGCCGAGCCCGTGGCTGTCGGGCCACCACGCCGCGGCGTAGGGATGGCCGTCGCCGCCGCGGGTCACGTCGATCGTCGTCCACCCCTGGCGGCGCCCGTCGCCGGTGGCGTCGTAGAACCCGAGCTCGTTCATCCGCTCGAAGTCGAAGCGCAAGGCGCCGCGCTCGCCGTGGATCTCGAACCGGTTGGCGTTGTGATAGCCGGTCGCCAGCCGCGACGCCTCGAAGCTGGCCAGTCCGCCGCCGCTCATCCGGGCGAGGAACAACACGGCGTCGTCGACCGTGCTCGGGGCAGTCGCCCCGCCTGTCGCCGCTCCGGCTCCGGCGATCTCGCCGCCGGCGCCGCCTTCGATCACGGTGCGCTCGGTGATGAAGGTGTGCTCGATCGCCCCTTCGATCGTGACGATCTCCTCGCCGGTGATGAAGCGCACCATGTCGACGATGTGGGCGTTGAGGTCGCCGTGGGCGCCCGATCCGGCGACGTCGCCCTGGAAGCGCCAGAGCAGCGGGGTGTCCGGACCACCCCAGCTCTGCAGGTAGGCGGCGCGTACGTGGTAGATCCGCCCGAGGACACCTTCGGCGACGAGTTGGTGGGCGAGGGCAACCGCGGGCACCCGGCGGTAGTTGAACCAGACGAACGTCGATCCCGACGCCGAGGCGGCGGCCGCCGCCATCGCCTCGGCGTCGGCGAGGGTGCCGGCCAGCGGCTTCTCGCAGGCGACGTGCTTGCCGGCTTCGAGGGCGGCGATCGCCTGCTCGGCATGCACGTTGTTCGGTGTGGCGACGTCGACGAGATCGACTTCATCCGAAGTCGCCGCGACGCGCCAATCGGTCGTCGTGCCGGCCCATCCCCAGCGGGTGGCGAACTCGGCGAGCTCGCTCTCGTTGCGGCCGCACACCAGGTGCATCGCCGGCAGCGGATCGACGTCGAAGAAGTGGCCGACGGTCGACCAGGCGTTGGAGTGCGCCCGGCCCATGAACTTGGATCCGATGAGGGCGACGTTGATCCGTTGTGTCATGCGACATCCTCGATCGTTTCGACGCCGAGGTACCGGCGTTGGAGGTTGGGGTCGTCGAGCAGCGCCGTTGCCGTCGTCTCGGCCTCGATCCGGCCGGCAACCATGACGAGGACCCGCTCGGCCATGTGCGTCGCGGCGTAGAGGTTCTGCTCGACGACGAGCACGGCGACGCCCTCGTCGACGAGGTGCCGCACGACCTCGATCAGCGTGTCGACGATGGTCGGCGCCAGACCTTCCGACGGCTCGTCCATCATCACCAGCGAGCCGTTGAGCAGCAGCGCCCGGCCGACGGCGAGCATCTGCTGCTCGCCACCCGAGAGGTCGCCGGCACGGCTGCGGCGTCGCTGAGCGAGGCGCGGGAACAGCTCGAACACGGCATCTGGCGTCCACCGCTTGCCGCGCGCACCCTTGGCCAGCATGGCGATGTGCTCGTCGACGGTGAGCGTGGCGAACAGCCGGCGACCCTGCGGGACGTAGGCGATCCCCGCTTGGGCGATGCGCTCGGGATGGCGACCAGACAGCGTCGTGCCGCCGAGCGAGACCGTGCCGGACGTCGTCGGGAGCAGGCCGATGATCGTGTCGCACAGCGTCGACTTGCCCATCCCGTTGCGTCCGATGATCGCCACCGGCTCGACACCCATCGAGAACGACACGTTCTCGAGCACTTGTGAGGTGCCGTACCCGGAGCACAGGTCGTCGATCTGGAGCAGGGTGTCAGGCATGGCTGCCTGCCATTCCGAGGTAGACCTCGTTGACCAACGGGTCGTGGCGGATCTGTTCCGGCGTGCCCTCGGCGATCACCAGCCCGTCGGCCATCACCACGACGCGCTCGGCGATGCGCAGGGCGACGTCCATGTCGTGTTCGATGAGGAGCAACGTCGTGTTGGCGCTGAGGGCGCGGAGCAGATCGGTCAGGTGCTCACGCTCACCGCGGGACAAGCCCGAGGCGGGTTCGTCGAGCATCATCAGCTCCGGATCGGTGACGACGACCATGCCGACTTCGAGTTGGCGCTGCTGTCCGTGCGACAGGTCGCCGACCACGGTGTCGAGGCGGTCGCCGAGCCACACCGCGGCGGCGGCCGCCCGTGCCGCCTCGCGGCCTGGGCCATGCAGGCTGCGCCGGCTCAGCGAGCGGTGGCTTCCGTGTTTGCCGATCCACGCCAGCTGCAGGTTGTCCTCGACGGTGAGGCCCGGGAACAGCCTGGTCTTCTGATAGGTGCGGGCGACGCCGAGCTTGGTCCGGCGCCGCGACGGCGCCGTCGTGCAGTCGACGCCGTTGATGGTGACGGTGCCGCCGGTCGGGTGCAGGTCACCGGCAATGACGTTGAACAACGTCGTCTTGCCGGCGCCGTTGGGGCCGAGCACGGCGAGGCGCTCGCCCCGGGCGACGTCGACGTTGACGCCGCCCAGGGCGAGCAGTCCACCGAAGGCGACGACGACGTCGCGCAGCTGCACGAAGGGCGAGCCGCCCTCCGGCCTTTGCACTGCCGTCGTCGCCGTCTCACTCATGCGGCTTCGGTGGTCTCCGTTGCCGCCGGCTCAGTGGCGGCCGGCTCGGTGCCAACCGGCTCGGTGCCCATTGGCTCGGTGCCGGCAGGGGCGCTTCCTGCGGTGGCCCCGTCGGTCTGCGGGACACCGTCGACCACCGGGATGGCGTTGCCGGTCCACGGAAGATCACGCGCCTCGCAGGTTGGGTTCTCGCGGTCCGGTGGCGGCGTGTCCGGGCCGAACGTCCCGCCGAAGGTCTGGTCGACCTGCGGGATGATCGCCACGGTCTGCTGGACGACCTCACCGCTCTCCTCGTCGAGGACGAGTTGGGCGACGAACGTGTCGACGATCGCCTGGCGGTTCTCGTCGAGCGTCACGGTGCCGAACGGCGCCTCCAACGGCATCGTCGACAGCGCCTCGCGGAACGCGGCGTGTCCGTCGGACAGGTCACCTTCCACGGCGTTGAGCGCCTGCACCATGGCGAGACCGGCGACGTAGTAGCCGTAGAAGAAGCCGAAGCCTGCCGTCACCGACGGCGGTGCCGCCTCGCCTCCGGTGATGCCCCCGACGAGCGACTCCCAGGCGGCGTCGGCGCTGGCCTTGTACTCGTCGATCAACGGCGTGTGCACGTCGGGCGGGAAGGCGGCGAACCCGCCGATGTACGCACCGGCGATGCCTGGGCCGAGGGCCGTCGCCAGCCCTGGGTTGAAGAACAGGTTGCCGGCGTGCTGGTCGCCGGTCAGGTCGCCCTTGGCGTTGACGAACGCCTCCAACGCCGCCTGCGTGCCGGTGCCGCCGACCACCCAGAAGTAGCCGTCGACCTCGTCGGGATCGGGCAACTGCTGGATGAACGACGAGTAGTCCGTCGTGCCCAGCGGCGGGAACACCCGCGTCACCACGTCGCCGCCGACGGCGCAGAAGTCGGCGATGAAGCCGGCGGCGGACGTCCAGCCGAAGCTGTAGTCGTCGGCGATCACCGCGCCGTGCGCCAACCGGCCTCGTTGTACAGCCGGTCGCCGAGCCCGGCGTTCCACATCGCCCCGTCACCGTGGAAGCGGAAGAAGTTCGGCGCCTGCACCTGCAGCGTCGGTTCCTGCGACCCGGCGATGCCGTTGATGAACGTCACCTCGGGATGGTCGTTGGCGTAGTTGGCGATGGCGATCGCCTCGTCGCCGGACAGCGGGCCGATGACGATCTCGGCATTGTTCTGCTCGACGAGCGTGCGCACCTCCTGGATGATCCGGTCCGCAGTGTCGTCGCCGCAGCCGACACCGACGACCTCGATCGGCCGCCCGCCGGCCACCGCCCCGGTGAACCCCTCGAGGGCCGTCGTGGTCGAGTTGGACGTCGCCCCGGCCTCGTTGATCATGGCCAGCGTGACGCCGGCGACGACGTCTTCGTTGAAGCCGCCGAACGCCCCTTCACACTCGGCGAGGATGCCGAGGCGGATCGGCTCGCCGTCCCCCGCCGGCACGGTGGTGGCGCCGACGGTGCCGGCACCGACGGTTCCTACGAGGGCGAGCGAGGCGACCACGGCCCCCCGTCTCGCGGTCTTGTGATTCATGTGGATTCCTCCATGGTTGTTGTGGACAGGGTTGGGTGTGGCCGACCGCCCGGAACGGCCGTCGCTGAGGCGGTCGGCTGACGCCGGTGATCAGTCCCATCAGGCCGTTCGGCGAGGCGACGACGATGATCAGCACGACGACGCCGACCACCGTGTTGAAGCGGGCCTCGGTGATCCCGATGCGGTCGACGAGCGGGAGCGATCGCATGTAGTTGTTGGCGACGACGAACACGAAGGCGCCGAGCCAGGCGCCTTCGAGGTGGCTGATCCCGCCGATGACGGCAACAACGAACAGATCGAGAGTCGCACCGATGTTGACCGAGTTGGGATCGATCTGGCCGTTCCACCAGATGTTGATGACGCCGGCGAGCCCAGCGACGAAGCCGGCCATGGCGAACGCCAGCGTGCGGTGCAGCGGCACGTTGAACCCGAGCGAGCTCATCCGCACCGGGTCGTCGCGAATGCCCTCGAGGGTCAGGCCGAACGGTGTCCGGCGCAGCGCGCGGAAGCCGACGTAGGCGACCACCGACAGACACGAGGACGGCGTAGTACAGGCGCACGGGGTGGGTGTCGAAGAAGGCAGGCGGGTTGACGCCGGTGATCCCGCCGAACCCGGAGATCGACGTGACCTGGCCGAACACGTAGTAGCCGATGACCGCGTACGTCAGCGTGAGCATCAGGAAGTAGATGCCCGTCGTGCGGCTGCCGACGGCGCCGAGCACGAACGCCACCAGCCGTGGCGATGGCGAGGGCGATCACCACGGCGAGCCACGGGTCGAGGCCGAGCTTGAGTCCCTTGCCCGATTCGGCCACGCAGTTGCCGATCGTGAAGCTGGCGACGCCGACGAGGAGGTACTGGGCGAGCGAGACCATGCCGACGTAGCTGGCGAGGAACACGATCGACGACGCCGCCAGGCCGAGGATCAGCGTGCGGGTGAGGGCGAAGTTGACGAAGAACTCGGTGCCGACAAGCGGCAGGAGGAGCAGCAGGGCGACGGCGACGCACGACGACGACGGTCCGCATCGGTCGAGGCGTTCGATCGTCTCATTCCGAACCCGGCCGTCCGAACAGTCCGTACGGACGCACCGCCAGCACGATGGCGAGCAGGGCGAACGAGAAGATGATCGAGTAGTACGTGTAGTCGCTCGGCAGATACACCGGGGCGAAGGCGGTGACCATCCCGTAGAGCAGCGAGCCGGCGACGGCGCCCTTGATCGAACCGAGCCCGCCGATGATCACGACGACGAGCGAGTGGAGCAACCACTGGCCGTCGGCGCCCGTGGCGACACCGGCGAAGGAGGCGACCATCACGCCGCCCATCCCGGCGAGGAACGACCCGACGAAGAACGTCACGGCGAAGACGATCCCGATGTTGATGCCGAGGGCGCGGACCATCGCCTGATCGGCGACGCCGGCACGGATGATGATGCCCATCCGCGTCCGGTTGAGCCACAGCCACAGCAGGGCGCCGACGACGAGGGCGATCCCGAGGATGAACAGGCGGCTGGTGGCGTAGCGCTGACCGAAGATCTCGACGAAGTGGGTGACGCCGCCGGGCCACGACATCGACTGGGCCAGCCCGCCGGCGCGGGCGAGCAACTGGTCGGCGAGGATGATCGACGATGGCCAGGGTGATCAGCGCCTGGCGCAACTCCTGTCCCTGGTTCCAGCGCAGGAACACCTCGAACATGAACAGCCCGACGACCGCTGCGATCGCGGCGCCGACGAGCAGCGGGACGATCCACGACAGCATGTCGACGTCCTCGGGGGTGATGTTGCGCTCCTTGCCGACCATCCGCTGCTGCACCTCGATGGCGATGTAGGCGGCGAGCAGAAAGAGCGATCCGTGGGCCATGTTGACGGTGCGCATCAGGCCGAAGATCAGGGTGAACCCGGCGGCGACGATGAAGTACAGGCCGGCGGACGTCAGCCCGTCGAGCAGGGTGACGACGAACTCCCCCGGTTCGCTGGCGGCCGAGCCGGCCGACGTGCCGCGGGCGAAGAGGAGGACCCAGGCGAGCAGGAGGACCAGCGGGATGGCGCCGAGGACCGTCCGCGTGTCGAGTCGGCGGCGCGGGCCGACCGAGCCACGTGCCGGTTCGAGCGATCCGATGTGTCGCTGACGAAGTCAGCCGTCATTGCACTCCACGTCCCCCGAGGTGCGCCGAAACCCTGCCCGGAGGTTACGTAACGGCGCCGTGGCCGAGCCAGTGCCGACCGAGGGGGTCCGAAAGCACTAGAAGCGTGTCTGTGTCAGCGTGTAAGCCCTCGGCGGGCATACATGCTGACACAGAGCGCTCGGGGTCAGCTGGGGCGCCAGTTGGGGTCGCGGCCGATGAACCCGAGCATCCGGTCCTGCACGGGGGCGTCGTCGGGGACCGGGACCCGTGGCCCGTACTGCCCGGACCCGCGCATCGCCTCCTCGAACGGGATCATGCCCTCGAGCAACTCGGCGCAGTACTCGGGATCGAGGGTGTCGTCCTGGCCGGTCGCCCGGGCGAGATCCCAAGTGTGCATGAACACGTCGGCGGTGTAGAAGCGGTCGATCGCGTCGGGGAGCGGAACGTCGCCAATGTGGCGGTTGGCCAACACCTTGTCCGCCGTCGACGGGTCGTCGAGAACGGCTTGCACGGCGTCTGCCTGCGCCTGCCAGGCGCCGACCGGGTCGTCAGCGACCGACGGTCCGGCCGGCAGCTGGATGCCGGAGCCGCTGGCGAGGAAACCCGGGAACCACTCCACCAGGTGGCCGACGACGTCGCGGGCCGTCCAGCCGGCGACCGGTGAGGGGGCGTCCCACCCGTCGGGGCTGGCCACCCCGCGCACCCGATCAGTGAATGTGCCGGCGACCCGGCGGTGGTTCTCGGCGGCTGTCGTCATGTCGGCCTGCAACTCCTGTAATCAACCATTTGGTTGACTACAACGTAGGCTCTCGGCGCTTTCGTTGTCAACCGTTCGGTTGATCTGGCTAGCGGCTGCGCAGGATGATCGCCGTCGCCTCGGTCCGCGACTGGGCGTGCAGCTTCATCAGGATGCTGCTGACGTGGTTCTTGACGGTGAACACGCTGAGGTTGAGGGCCTCGGCGATCTCGGCGTTGCTGCGCCCGTCGGCCATCAGCTCGGCCACCTCGGCTTCACGATCGGTGAACCGCGCCTCCACCGCGCTCGACGTCGTCGCCGGGGCGGCGAGGACCCGCGTGACATCGGACGAGAACGAGCCGCGCCCGGCGGCGACGTCGCGCACCGCCTGGGCGAGGCCCTCCGTGTCGACCGACTTCACGAGGTAGCCGCTCGCCCCGGCGCCGATCGCCTCGCGGATCAGGTCTCCGTGGGCAAACGTGCTGAGGGCGAGCAGGCCGATCGAATCGTCGGCGGCACGCATCTGCCGGATCGCCTCGACGCCCCCCATGCCCGGCATGACGAGGTCGATCACGACGACGTCGGGACGCAGCCGCGTCGCCGCCTCGAGGCCTTCCTCGCCACTCGCCGACTCGCCGACCACCTCGAGGTCGTCGAACGCCGACAAGCACGAGCTCACGCCCTCACGCAGGAGGTCGTGGTCGTCGACGACGAGGACCTTGATCATGCGCGAACGGTGAGGTCGGTGCCATGGCCGGGTGCGGCGCGAAGTTCGAGCTCGGCGCCGATGGCCTCGGCCCGCTCGCGCATGATCGACAGCCCGAGGTGCCCCGGCGTCACGTTGTCGACGTCGAAGCCGCGCCCGTTGTCGACGATGCGCAGCTCGACGCGCTCCGGAAACCGGCGCGTCGTTGCGCCTCCTCAGCGTCAACGACACCACCGTCGCCGCCGAGTGCCGGGTGATGTTGGTGAGCGCCTCCTGGGCGATCCGGTAGAACGCCACCCGCTGCGGCGGATCGAGCTCGACCGGCTCGAGCTCGACGGTCACCTCCATCTTCTTCCGGCACTCCATCGCCGCGACAAGCTGTCCGAGCAGCTCGTGCAGGTCGACCTCGACGAGCTCCTGCGGCCGCAACTCGAGCAGCAGCGTGCGCATCTCGGCCTGGGCGCCGCTCGTCAGTGTGCGCAGCCGTTGCAGCCGCCGGTGCAGCTCGGTGCCGTCCTCGACGTCGCGCAGCAGGCTGTCGGCGGTGAGTGACGCGGTCCACAACGTCTGGTTGACGGCGTCGTGGAGCTCGCGGGACAGGCGCTGCCGCTCCTCGGCGGCGGCCAGCTCGCTGGCCTGCCCGACGAGCCGGGCGTTGGAGATCGCCGCCGCCGCCTGGTCGGCGATCGCCCGCAGTCGCTCGGCGTGGGCGGTCGTGAAGAAACCCTTGGTGACGCTCTCCAGCACGACGAACCCGATCCGCCGATCGCCCACCTGCAGCGCCGCGCCGAGCACCGATCCGGCGGGCCCGAGCGCCACCGACGGTTCGTCGATGATCACCGACTCGCGATCGTCGTGCAGCTCGCTGGATCACCGTCAGCGACTCGACCGACGGTGCACCGTCCACGTCGTCGGTTGGCTTCGGGTAGCCGAAGCCGACTCGGCAACGGGCGATCTCCAGCCGCTCGTCGGCGCCGACGAGGACGATGGCCGTGAGATCGTTGGACACCAGCCGCTCGACGCCGATCAGCACCTGCTCCATCACCTCGTTGGCGTCGAGCGTCTTCGACATCGCACTCGCCGTGTCCCGCAGCGCCTCGGCGTAGGCCCGCTGTTGCCGTTCCTCCGCCTGGACGCGCACGCGATCGTCGACCTCGCGGCGGAGGCTCTCGATGGCCCGTTCGAGGTCCCTGCGTGCGCTGCTGCACGCGCTTGTCGAGGTCCTTCAGCGTTCCGTTGAGCCGCTCCTCGGCGGCACGTCGTTCGGTGACGTCCTCGAACGTGCCGAGGATGCCGATGACCTCGCCGTCGAGGTCGCGCAGCGGGACCTTCTGGGTCTCGACCCAACGCAGATCACCACCGGCCCGGCGCAGGCGCTCGACGATCCCGACGACCGGCTCACCGGTCTCGGCGACATGGGCGTCCCAGTCCATGAACCAGTCGGCGCCGAACTCGGCGTCGTCGGCCCACGGCATGTCGCGATCGGACTTGCCGATCAGGTCGTCCGGTTCGGTCCCGGCGAAGGCGGCGAAGACGCGGTTGCAGCCGAGGTACCGCGACTGGCGGTCCTTCCAGAACACGGCGTTGGCCGACGAGTCCATCAGCACCTGGAGCAGCTTCTGGCTCGCCTCCAACGCGTCGTCGCCGCGCATCCGTCCCTGCAGCAGGGCGGCGTAGAGGTCGACGTTCGAGCGAACGTCGGGTTCCGTACGTCACTCGTCCACGGTCAGCCCGTCGACCTGCTCGAGCACGGCGACGTCGTCGTTGTGCGAGTGGGTGAACCCGAGGGCCCGCTCCGCCTGCACCGTGCTCTCCGACCGGAACGCCACGATGTAGGCCCGGCGCCACGAGTCCGTCGACGTGTTGCCCCCGGAACCGTGCAGCACGCCCTCGCTGTGCACGGTGATGTCGCCGCGGGCGATCGGGCACGGGCACCATCACGTCGCCGGGCCGGAGCTCGGTGACGAGCGTGTGACTGGCATCGCGGTCACCGTGTAGCGGATGGTGTGGCCGCACCGGCTGGCGATGGCTGCCGGGCAGGAACTGCATGCAACCGTTCTCCACCGTCGAGTCGTCGACCGCCAACCAGCACGTCGCCGTGCGCCGATCGTCGGTGTCGATCCAGTACGCCTGGTCCTGGTGCCAGGCGAACACGGCGTCGTCACGCCCGGGCTGCTTGGCCAGCAGCTGGTCGAAGTCGATGACCATGCCCTCGCCGCAGAGCTGCCGGGCGATGCTCGTCGCCCGCCGCTCGAACACGTTGCCCTGCCACGCCGGGTAGTACCGGCGGGGCACCATCACGTTGACGATGGCGTACCCCGATGGATCGGTGCCGTGTTCCCCGGTCGTCATGTCGTTGAAGTCCTTGCCGGCCACGGCGATCTCGCCGCGCAGGAAGCGGTCGTAGACCGCCTCGATGTCGACCAGCTCGGCCTCCGACAGCACGCCGTGCAGGTGCACGTAGCCGTCGCGGCGGAACGCCTCCTTCTCCGCGTCGCTGACGACGTAGTCGTCGCCGCGCCGGCGGGACGCGCCGACGTCGGACGTCTCGCCGGCCTGCTGTGCTGCGGTCACGTCACCCCCGGTCCGTCGCCTCGACGCACAATCTCGCGGCGTCGCTGGAACGTAGTTGCTCGATGCCGCCGGGCCGCGCACGGAGGCATTCGCGCTGCTCCACAATAGTGTTCGGCTGAAGGGGGCTGGGCTTGACGATGCAGACCGATCCACCAGCGACGACGGTGGTGCCCGACGAGGCAACCGATCGTCGCGTCAGGGCCGTCGGGGCCGTCGACGGACAGCGCCGTCGCCGGTGGTCACAGCACCATCGCCGACGCCGACCTGGAGCGGGCCGGTGAGCTGTTCGGCCGCCTCGCCCAGGCGTACGACTCCAAGGTCGTCGGCCAGTCGCGCCTGCGCACGACGCTCGTGGTCACGCTCCTCGCCGAAGGCCACATCTTGCTCGAGAGTGTCCCTGGATTGGCCAAGACGACGGCGGCGGCGACGCTGGCGTGTGCGGTCAACGCCTCGTTCGTGCGCATCCAGTGCACTCCCGACCTGCTGCCCAGCGACATCCTCGGCACCCAGGTGTACGACCCGCACACGGCGACGTTCGACACCCGTCTGGGCCCGGTCCACGCCAACTTCGTCCTCCTCGACGAGATCAACCGGTCGAGTGCCAAGACGCAGAGCGCGATGTTGGAAGCGATGCAGGAGCGCCAGACGTCGATCGGCGGGGTGATGTACCCGCTGCCCTCGCCGTTCATGGTCCTGGCGACGCAGAACCCGATCGAGGAGGAAGGCACCTACATCCTCCCCGAGGCGCAACTCGATCGCTTCCTCCTCAAGGACGTGATCGACTACCCGTCGCGCCGACGAGGAGCTCGAGGTTCTCGACCGCATCGACCGTGGCGTCCTCGGCACGCGGGCGCCTGACCTGCAGCCGGTGGTCGATCTCGACGAGGTCGGCTTCCTCATCGACCTGGCGGCGAAGGTCTACGTCGACGATTCGATCAAGCGCTACGCCGTCGCCATCACCCAGGCCACCCGGCGCCTCGCCGACGTGATCGACCCGGCGCTCGCCGAGTACGTCGAGTTCGGCGCCAGCCCGCGTGGCGCCATCGCCCTGCAGCAGGTCGGCAGGGCCCACGCCCTGATGCAGGGCCGTACGTTCGTCATCCCCGACGATCTGCGGGCCCTGCGCCACGCCGTGTTCCGGCACCGCTTGCACCTCGGATTCCAGGCAGTCGCCGACGGCATCCGCGTCGAGGACATCATCGACGCCGTGTTCGCAGTGATCCCGTCACCGTAGGACCGGCCAGGGAGCTGATGGCGACGTCTTTGCTGCGAAAGGTCAAGGCCAAGACGGCGCTGCGCGCCCACCGGAAGGTGCGCAGCGTGCTGGACGGTGAGCACGGGTCGATCCACAAGGGCCGCAGCATGGACTTCGACGACCTGCGCGAGTACGTGCTCGGCGACGACGTCAAGGATCTCGACTGGAAGGCGACGGCGCGCACCGGACGGCCACTCGTCAAGCGCTTCGTGGCAACCCGCCAGCACGCCGTGATGCTCGTCGTCGACACCGGGCGATCGATGTCGGCGCTTGCCGACGCGACGAGCACGAAGCGCGACGTCGCCGTCTTCGCCGCCGGTGTCGTCGCCCAGCTGGCGACCCGCCACGGCGATCTCGTCGGCCTGCTCGCCGGTCCGGCCCCGCCGAACATCTCCAAGGTCCGCAACGCCGCCCGCGCCCTGTACATCCCGCCCGGCTCCCGCGACGTCCACATCGAGCGGATCCTGCGCACGATCCACGACGCCATCGACACCGCCGGCCTGCCGTCGCATCTCGACGTGCTGCTCGACTACGCGGCGCAGAACCTGCGCCGCCAGATGATCCTCGTCGTCATCGCCGACGACACCGACCTGACCGATCGACATCGCGTCGTGCTGCGCCGCCTCGACGCCCAGCACGAGGTGCTCTTCTGCTGCTGTCGGCGACGTGGCGATGACCGACCCGGCGCTGCTCGGCCGCGGCCTTCATGTCGTCGGCGTCGGGCGCCCAGGTCCCCGACTTCTTCCGCCACAACGAAGCGCTGCACGACGATCTCGTCGCCACGATGCGCCGGCGAGCCGAGGCGACCCGGGCGACGCTCGGTCGCCTCGGGATCGCCGCGACACGACTGACCGGCGAGTCCAGCGTGGTTCCCGGGATGGTCGAGCTGCTCGAACGCCATCGCCGGACCAGACGCTGACGATCAAGGCCGCCATGGAAGACAGCCCGCCGACGACCTTCGTCCCCGCCGACGACAACCTCTTCCCACCACTCGCCCACAGTGGGATGTGGTTGGCGCTCGGCATCGTCGCCGGGTTGCTCGCCATCGTCTTGGTGCTGTGGATGCTCCACGCCGTCCCCGATGCCGCCGCCAAGGCGCGCGCCGCCCAGCTCACCGTCAAGGGCCAGTACCTGGCCGAGCTCGACGCCTTGTACCGGCGCTACGCCGAACAGCTCATCGACGAGCGCCAGCTCCATCACGAGCTGAGCAGGACCGTGCGCCGATTCGCCGCTGAGCACGGCGCAGCCCGGTGCCCTCTCGATGACCGCCGCCGACCTCGACGCCGCCGGGCTGCGACGGCGTCGCCGGCGTCGTCGCCCGGTACCAACCACCGCAGTTCATGGAGCGGCCGGCATCCGACCCACCGACGTCGATCGCCGCAGCGCGGGAGCTGATCGAGACATGGTGATGGTGCAGCCGTGGGTCGGCCTCGTCAGCGCCCTGGCCGCCGTCGTCGTCGGTCTCGTCGTCGTGTGGATGTCGGTGCAGCGCCGCCGGCGCCGGCCGGGGAGCAACGACGCCGCCATCGCCAACGTCCATCGCGCCGATGCTTCCCCGGTGTTCCGCAGGCTGCGGCGGCGCTACCACCTCCTGCTCGGCGGTGAGGTCGTCGCTCTGTCGATCGTCGGGCTGGCCGCCGTCGGGCTGACGATGCGGCCTGTCACCGACCGCCAACTGGAGCGTGACGTCCGCAATCGGGACGTGATGCTCTGCCTCGACGTCTCGACCTCGATGAACGAGCTCGACGCCATCGTGCTGCGCGAGTTCGTCAAGCTCGCCGCCGGGTTGCGCGGCGAGCGCATCGGACTGACGATCTTCAACGGCTCGGCGATCACCGTGTTCCCACTCACCGATGACGCCGAGTTCATCGAATCCACGCTGGACGAGGCTGCGCAAGCCATCAGCGGACGCAAGCGCACGTTCGTCGAGGGCACCGAGGAGGGCACAGGCACGTCGCTGATCGGCGACGGCCTGGCGTCGTGCGCGATGCGCTTCGATTCCGACGAGCGGGGCAGGTCGCAGTCCGATCGTGTTCGCCACGGACAACGCCCTCGCAGGCGATCCGATCCTGCAGCTCCCCGAAGCCGCCGCGCTGGTCCGCGAGCAGGGGATCCGGGTGTACGCAATTGCCGCCGCCGACCGCATCACCGCACACGACGCCGACGAGCTGCGCGCCGCTGCCGAGTCGACGGGAGGCGCGTACTTCGAGACCGACGGTCGGTCGACGATTGCCAATGTGGTCGCCGAGGTCGGCCGGATGGAAGCGACCCGGATGGACGTACCCCCAGAGGTGGTCGCTGACGATCGGCCGACAGAGTGGATCGTCGCCTGCTTCGCCGGTCTCGCCGCGCTGTTCGCCGTCGGATGGGCGTTGCGGCGATGAGCGAGCAGATGTTGGCGTTGACGTTCGACCCCCTCGTGCCGGTGCCGGTGCTGGTGGCGGCATCCGCCGTCGCGGTCGTCGCCGCTTGGATCTGGGTCCGGCGCGGTTCACCCACTCGGGATGGCGTCGTGCGCTGGTCGGCGATGGGGCTGCTCCTGCTGCTTGCTGCTGCCGATCCGGCGCTCGGCGGCGGGCGCGCTGCGGTCAAGCGGTCCGACGCCAACGTCCTGTTCGTCGTCGACACCACGGGGAGCATGGCCGCCCAGGACTACAACGGCACCGAGCCTCGCCTCGTCGGCGTCCGCCACGACGTGCTGGCGCTGGCCGACGAGTTCCCGGGCGCGACGTTCTCCTTGGTCACGTGGAACTCGAAGACGCGCGTCATCGTCCCGTGGACGACCGACCGTGGTGCCCTCGACTCGGCAGTGGCGTTGCTGCGCCAGGAGTGGACGCAGTACGCCAAGGGAACGCGGCTCGACGAGGCGTTGCCGACGATGCGCCAACTGCTCCCCCGCTCCGGACCTGACGGTGGGTACGACATCGTGTTCTACCTGTCCGACGGAGAGCACAATGTGCAGCCGCCGCCGCAGTCGTTCGAGCGTCTCGAAGGGGTCGTCTGCCGGTGGCGCTGTTCTCGGCTACGGCACCGCCGAGGGCGCCAAGATGCACGTGTACGTCGGCCGTGACGAGACTCCCGAGCTGTACATCCACGACTACGAGACCGGCACCGATGCCGTGTCGCGGATCGATGAGACGAACCTCAACAAGATCGCTGACGAGCTGAGGTGTCGTCTATGCCCACCGCGCCGCGCCGACCGATGTCGACGAGATCGCCGACCAGGCGGCGGGACAGGTCGGCACGATCTACGCCGGCCAGCGCGACACCGTGCGACGTCTCTACTGGATGCCTGCATTCGGCCTGATCGGGCTCGTGCTCTGGCAGTTCGCCCGGACAACGTTGGAGATCGTCGACGACCGACGGGCGCTCGGCGGCAAGACCAGGCGGGCGTCGACGTGAGCCGGCAGCTTGATGGCCGGGTCGATCGGCGGCGACGGCGTCGCCGCCGCCTGCTCGCCCTGCCGATCGTCGTGCTGCTGCTCGCCGTCAGCGTCAAGCTGGTGACGATGAGCTGGTTCTCCACTCGTGGGGTGGCGGCATACGGCGACGAGAGCTACGACCAGAGCGTTACGGAGTTCGATCGGTTGCAGTTGGTCAATGTCATCGAGCCGTGGCGCGCCCATCTCGGGTCTGGGACCGCGCTGCACCGCGGCGACGATCTCGAGGGAGCCGAAGCGGCGTTCCGCCGCGCCCTGGAGATCGCCCCTCAGCGCTGCGACGTGAGGTTCAACCTCGTCGTCACGATCGAGGCCCAGGGCGATCAGCTGACCGGTGGCGAGCAGCGCGAGGTCGAGGAATCGGAGCGTCAGGACGGGCTCGCCCGCTACCGCGTCGCCCTCGACATCGCCGACGCCGGATTGTGCCCGGCGTCGACCACGGGAGACGCCGGGACCCGCCTGGAGGAAGCGAGGGACCGGCTGCGCGCCAAGCTTGGCGCCGAGACCGCTGGAGAAGGCGAGGAGCTCGAGGCGCCGCAGCAACGGGAGGACTCCGACCGAGCAGGCGAGGAGAGCGACTCGCAGCAACAGGAGATCGCCGAACGCAACCAGACCGGGGCCGCCGAGCGCGAGGACCGCAGCGACCTCGACCCCAACCAGGTCCAGGAACAAGGCACATCCAACTGGTAGGTCGCCGAACCGGAGAAGTGTGAGCCCAAACAGCGGATAGCCGCTGCGAGAGCTCACAGCTTCGACGTGTTCAGCGGCCTTGGGTGATGTATTCGTAGAGTTGCTGGTTCTCGGTTTCGAGCTGGCCGAGGCGGGCTTTGACGACGTCACCGATCGAGATCACGCCGCCGAGCACACCGTCGTCGTCGACGACTGGGAGATGGCGGATGCGTCGCTCCGTCATCGACACCATCAACGACTCGACAGCGTCCTCGGCGCGGCACGTCACCACGTCGGTCGACATCACCGACGAGACCGGCCGGCCGAGCGCCGACGCGCCGTGGTTGGCGAGCGCCCGCACGACATCGCGCTCGGACACGATCCCGTCGATGTGCTGACCGTCGTCGGAGACGATGAGCGCGCCGATCGCCCGGTCCCGCATCATCATCGCCGCGTCCGCCAACGACACTCCGTCGGTGACCGTGATGACGTCGGCACCCTTGGTCGCGAGGATCGACTGCACGTTCACGGCTCACACCCCCTCACTGGCTGTCTACATTGCCGTGTTCGCTGCGCTGCGATCACGGCCATCGATGGTAGTGCAGCACCCGGCGCGAAGGACGCCACGATGCCGCGGGCCGGCGCGCCCGCCAGACTGTGCCCCCGATGAACGCCACTGCACTCGGAACGATCAAGCGCGGCTATGCGGCGTGCGCCCAAGCCACCGGCCGATTGCTCGAGCGGGTCGGGATCCTCGGCGAGGACCCACCGCCGCGCGACGACCGGCTGCGCCATTGGGCCTACAGCCTCACCAGGGCGCACGATTCGATCGGGATCGCCAAGCTCGACGTGCCGTGGTGGACCTACGGGGCGATCGACGAGGTCGAGCGCTGGTTGGCGGGCCGCGACGGCGACGTGCGGGCGTTCGAATGGGGTTCGGGAGCGAGCACGATCTGGCTCGCCCGCAGAGTCGCCTCCGTGAGCTCCGTCGAGCACCACCGCGAGTTCGGCACGATGATCCAGGGGCAGCTGACAGCGTGGCCGAACGCGTCGTTGGACATCGTCGAGCCGGTTCCCAGCGACTCGCCGGCGATCGGCTCGGCGAAGGAGGGCCACGGCGGGCTCGACTTCAGCGACTACGTCCGCCACATCGACAGCGTCGGCGGGAAGTTCGACTTGATCGTCGTCGACGGCAGGGCCCGCGAGGCCTGTCTGTCGGCGGCACTCCCCCATCTCGAGCCCGATGGGATCATCGTGTTCGACAACACGATGCGGCGCCGATACCGCCGGGCGATAGCCGCCGCCCCAGTCGTCGAGCGATCGTTCCGCGGCCTCACACCGACCTTGCCCTACCCCGACCAGACGAGCATCCTCACCCGCTCCTAACAACCGATGGGTGTTCTCATGACCGTTCCGTCATGTATTCACCCATCGGTTCGTTCAGAACCGGTAATGCGCGAAGGCCTTGTTCGACTCGGCCATCTTCTGCGTGTCGTCGCGACGCTTCATCGCCGCACCGAGGCCGTTGGCGGCGTCGAGCAGTTCGCCGGCCAGGCACTCCGCCATCGACTTCTCGCGGCGGGCGCGGGCGAAGTCGACGACCCAGCGGATCGCCAACGTGGTGGCCCGGCGCGGACGCACTTCGACCGGCACCTGGTAGGTGGCTCCACCGACACGACGGCTCTTGACCTCGAGCGGCGGCTTGACGTTGTCGATCGCCCGCTTCACCGTCGACAACGGCTCTTCGCCGGTCTTCGTCTCGATGATGTCCATGGCGTCGTAGACGATGCTCTCGGCGAGGCTGCGCTTGCCGTTGAGCATCACCTTGTTGACGAGCTGGGTGACGAGCACCGAGCGGTACTTGGCGTCGGCCACGAGCTCGCGGCGGGGGGCGGGTCCTTTGCGGGGCATCTCAGTCCGTCACTTCTCGGCCTTGGCGCCGTACCGGCTGCGGGCCTGCTTGCGGTTCTTCACGCCGGCGGCGTCGAGGGCGCCGCGGATGATCTTGTAGCGGACGCCGGGGAGGTCGCGGACGCGGCCGCCACGGACGAGGACGATCGAGTGCTCCTGCAGGTTGTGACCCTCACCGGGGATGTAGGCGGTGACCTCGACGCCGCTCGACAGGCGGACACGGGCGACCTTGCGCAGCGCCGAGTTCGGCTTCTTCGGGGTGTTCGTGTACACGCGGGTGCAGACGCCGCGACGCTGCGGCGAGCCCTTCAGGGCCGGCGTCTTGACCTTGCTGGTCTTGGTGCTGCGACCTTGGCGGACCAGCTGCTGGATCGTGGGCACTCGCTACCTCTCCGAGACTGTTGCGACTTGGCTGCGCCGAGGGTCTGGGCGGTGCCCAGGAGACTCAGCGCACGACCCTCAAATGCTAGGCCCGACCAGCACGTTCCCCAACACGCAGGGCTTCCCCGATCTGGGCGTCACCGTTCGCAGCGCACCATCTGGGCGTCGCCATTTCCGGATTCCGGGAACGAGCACACCCGGATCGGCACCGACCGGCTAGAGCAGGATCCAGTCCGTGGAGACGGCAG
Source organism: Ilumatobacteraceae bacterium (assembly GCA_963732335.1). Taxonomy (GTDB): domain Bacteria; phylum Actinomycetota; class Acidimicrobiia; order Acidimicrobiales; family Ilumatobacteraceae; genus Desertimonas. The sequence goes on from CAVSZO010000007.1 coordinate 180,332, forward strand.
TCCCGTCGGGCCCGGCGACGGTGATGCGCACTGGCCCGGCGGGCGCCCCGTCGAACGTGAATCGCCCGAAGCGGTCGGCCTCCTGCTCGATGACCGTGTCGGTGCCTTCGAGACGCACGGTCGCCGAGCGCGCCGGGACGAGCTGGCCGACGAGTCGCCGTGTGGCCGGATCGGCGATCATCACCTCGATCTCCAGTCCCGGTGCCTGGAAGGTGAGCTGGCGCGTCCCGCCGTGGTCGCGCACGCCCGTGAGCTCCGTCGCCGAGTCGAACACCAGATCGGCGAGCTCCTGGTCGATCGTCCGCCAAGTGAACGCCCCACGCGCCGCGGCGATCACGTGCCGCGGCACCGGGTCGGCCTGCTGCAGGGCGATTCCGAGCACCTCCTGCAGGGCGTCGTCGTTCGGATCCGTTGGTTGACGATTGTCGTTACTCACCGTCCACCTGCTTTCGGGTCGATGCCCGCCGGGAGCAGCCGGCGGAGCTTGTCGAGGCTCCTGGCCCTGCTCGGACCGATGCTGCCGATCGACCGCCCGAGGATCTCGGCGATCGTCTGGTAATCGAGCGGCGGCACGGTACAGAGCAGGCGGAGCAGTTGCTGGTCGGCCGCCGGCAGGGCGTCGAACGCCTGCAGCACGGCACGCAAGGTCACGTCGTCGGTGACGATGTCCTCGATCGAGCGGCTCGTCGGCTCACTCGACTCGGCAAAGCCGGAGTGCGGGACCATGCGCTGTTGCCCCCTGATGACGCGCAATGCCTCGTTACGGGTGGCCGTCGCCAGCCAGGCGGCGAGCCGGTCCGGTTCACGGATGCGGCTGCAGTACTCCGCCAGGCGCAGCCACACGGTCTGCACGACGTCGTCGGTTGTGGCGGCCGCCAGGTGGAACGAGCGGGCCACCGACCAGACCAGCCCGGCGAAGCGATGGACGAGCTCGTTCCACGCCGATTCGTCGCCGTCGACAACCCGCGCCGAGCAACGCGGCGTTGTCAGAGTCCACCGCGGCGGAGCCTAGACCAGGAGGGATGAGGGTGGCGGAACCCGTGGTCACGCTTATCAGGAGTTCCGAGCGCCCTGCCAGATACTTCGAAATCGTTGTCGGTCGATCTCGGCGCCAATCTTGCGAGATCCGCGGCGAATCGCACCAAGATCGGCGGGGTCAGGCCCCGAGGGCGACGAAGGCGGCCGCCGTCGGGTCGGCGACGTCGTGGGTCATCGTCGCCGCGGCCAGGGCCGCAGCGGGGTCGGCGCCGGCGATGAGCTCGCGGTGGAGGCGGTCCATCACCGTCACCGACGCGGCGTCGGAGATCGGCGTCAGCGGGGCGATCACGCTGGCGGCGCCGAGGGTGGTGAAGGCGTTGGCGAGGCCGAGCAGCGAGCCACCCTGGACGACCTTGGCGTTGGCGACGCTGCACGACAGAGAGCACGACCACGACGGGCAGCCGCTCGAGGCCCTCGAGGTCGTAGATGTTGAGCGGCCCGTCGGCGACGTGCAGCGACGAGAACATCGGGTTGTCCCGGCGGAACGATCCGTGGCAGGCGATGTGGACCAGCTCGGCCCGTGACAGCAGCCCGGTGCACGCCGCCACCGTCGCCTCCTCGCCAACGAGCACGACCGGGTCGACGTACCCACCGGCCAGGTGTTTGACCTCGACATCCGCGAAGTCGAGGCCTGGCCCGGCGACGAATCCAGCGTCGATCCCGTCGCGCAGTGTCCCACGCCGCTGGCGCAACGTGCGCTCGGCATGTCCCCACGAGCTCACCGAGGCGTTCACCGACACCGACCGCCCAGCGAGCGGTGGCAGCAAGCCCCACGGCACGTCGTGGAGAATCGCCGTCGGCACGATGACCACCGGGTCGAACGACTCGGCCACGATCGGGGGGAGCACGATCTCGGCGAGCTCGTCCGCAAACGCGTACAGCATCTCGGCCGCAGCCAGCCTGGACTCGTCCGAGCCCTGGATGCGGTTGAGCCGGTGCAGCGAGAACGTCACCGCCTCGATCCGCTCGTTGACGTCGTCGAGCGGCCCGAGGTCGTGCAGCCGCGCCCGGCCGGCGATGACCGAGACGGCGTGCAGCCGACCATCGAGCCGGGCGTGGGCGAGCAGCTGGCGATCGCCAAGGAGTCCCAGCGCCGACGTGATCTCCCGATGCAGGTTGACCCGGGCCGACGCGTCCCCGCGGGCGGCCCGGCCCCGGCGGCGAACGTCGCGTTCGACTCGGGCGTGGGCCAACTCAGCTTCACGTCTTTCCTCGTCCGGCACCGACGGATCGGCCATCGTGGCCTCGATGCTGCGCAACTCGGCTAGCAGCCGGGCAAGCTCGGGGTCCGCCGGGCGGACGCAGCGACGGAGTCCGAGCCGCCATCAGCCGGGTGGCTTCGATTCTGGCGAGGAGTTCACGCGGCCGGCCATCGGCGATCGCCATCCGCGCCCCGATCTCGGTGAGGGCGTTGCCGTGGATAGCAGCGTGGGCGCGCGTCTCGATCGACCCAAGACCGGCCTGGTTCGACATCGCCACGGCCAAGCCGCGGCCAATCGCTCGTCGCGCCGCCAGCCGATCACCGCGACGCTGCGCGGCGATCGCGTCGATGTGGGCGAGCAAGATGCGATCGACAGCGCGACCCTTGATCGCGTCCCGTCGTAGCTTCAGGGAAACAACCTCCCCCGAATCCCCGGCCACCTCGGCTCGCAGGCGAGCCGCCTCGAGCTCAGCACGTGTTGCCTCCGCGCCGAACCCGTTCTGACGCAACGCTCGACCGGTTTGTTCCAGCTGATCGGCGAGACTCGGATCACGAACGTCCTTGCGGGCGGCCGCCTGCAGGCCAAAGTGCGTCGCGACGACCATCCAACCCACCCGCTCCTGCTTGCGATACCACGTCGCCGCAGCCTCGGCCGCCTCCTGCGCCCCATCGAGGTCTCCCTTGGCCAATCGAAGTGCCGACACGGACAGCAGGCCGTAGGCCATCTCGATCTCGTTGCCCTGCTCCTCGAGCATCGCCAGCGCCTTAGCCAGCAACGACTCGGCATCGTCGAACAGCGCTGCATCAGCGAGCGCCAAGGCGTGCTCGGCGTGGATCTGCGGGAGGTAACTCATCGCCCCGGCCGCGATCATTCCCTGCTCAGCGCGCTCGAACTCGCGCATCGCCGTTGGCAGGTCGCCGCATCGCATCGCCGTGAATCCGAGGTTGTGCAACGCGTTGGCAACGAGGACGTGCTGACCGATCTCGGCGGAGATAGCCACCGCCCGTTCGAGGTGGTCCCGGGCGCTCGCGTAACGGCCGACGTGGCTCAGCCACCCTCCAAGGTTGACGCGTGCCCGGGCCTCGCCGAGCTGATCACCATGCCGGTGCAGGGCCTCACAGGCGCGCTCGAGGATCGCCACGGCACCGAGGACATCACCCTGCCAGTACACGATCGCCCCGCGCTGGGTCATCAGCCGCGCCCGCTCGCTCGAGCTGAGGAACGGCTCGGCTGCGTCCAGGATGCGGAGGGCGCGATCGAGCTCGCCGAGTCGACCGACGACGAATGCCTGGCTCATCTGGATCTGCGCGGCAAGGTGTCGATCGCCAATGCCGAGGGCGCGCTCCGTGGCGAGTTCCAAGGCTTGTCCGGCCGGTTGCATGTGGCCGAGTCCGCGCTCGGACAAACCAATCACCCACTGAAGCCTGGCGGTTTCATCGTCGGGAACCGCGGTCGCGTGGCTCCGCCGCTGCGCTTCGGCGAGCGTTGCGGCCGGGTCCGCTTCGACCTGGTCGAGCAGCTGCGAAGAGGTCAACGCGCCGAAGCTGCTGCCCATCGGCGTCACGCTATACACGGGCGCTCCCGCGTCGACGGCGAAAATCTCTGCGATCACTAGCTGCGTCAACCACAATTCGTCGATGATCATCGATCGACGGCCTCCCGATCCCGACCGCGCCCTGATTGACTATCCCGGCCAGCTCGGCGATCTCGCCAACGTGTTCGTTCGCCGCCGGATCGCCGTCGGACTCGACGCCGATGGTGGGGTCGTGCTCGCCCGGCCCGACAACCTGCTCGTCGAGCGCGGGGCGAGAGAGGGCATCGTCGACTATCTGCGCCAACAAGATCTGATTGGTGGACTGGTGGACAGTGTCGACGAGACAGGGCCAGGACGGACAACGACGGTCCGTCTCCGCGTTCGTGAGCCAGACACGATCAATCAGGAGCCGCGGTGGTCGCTGGAGAGTGCAGTCATCGTCCGCGATGGGTTGCGACGAGCGGAGTTCGTGGCCGACCTCAACCACGTCACGCTCGGGGCGCCGTCGGTGACCGGCAACCCGCTCGGCGCACCAGCCAACTGGGCTGGAGACATCCCGTTCGTCGGACGCATCGCCGAGACGAAGTCCGGCAACCGGCTGCTGCTCTCCACTGCGGAACCCGCGGTGGCGCCGACGTTCCTTCGCAAGGCGTTGAGCATCAAGGATCTCAAGCCTCCACGGGTTCTCGTCCTCGACTCGGGATTGCGCACCGCCAACGCCGCAGGCCAAGCGCCGGAGCACGAGGAGTTGGGATGCTGCAAGCTCAACGGCGACTGGCAATCCAGCACGGTGATCGGCGAGCCGGACGACGAGGATGAGCCCGACGACGACCGCACTGGAACACTCGACTTCGAGGCCGGTCACGGCACGTTCATCAGCGGGATCGTGCGGCAGATCTGCCCCGACGCCGAGATCTTCTCGGCTGGTGTGCTCTCGAGCTTCGGTGATGGTGACACGCGCGGCGTTCTCGAATCGTTGCAACGAGTCAACGAGGCAGCAGCGGACCCCTTCGACATCGTGGTGATGAGCTTCGGCGCGTTCCTCGAGAACGACGACCCCGGGCTTTTCGCCGCAGAGCTGACGGCAGCATTGGGCGACACGCTTGCCGTCGCCGCCGCTGGCAACGACATGTCGTGCCGGCCTTATTACCCTGCGGCGATTCCCGGCGTCATCGCCGTTGGTGGCCTCGCCGCAGACGGGAAGGCCTGGTTCACGAACTTCGGCGACTGGGTCGACGCCTGCGCACCGGCCGTCGACATAGTCAGCACGTTCTTCTGCGACTTCACCGAGTTGATCGACGGTGAAGCCCACCGGGTCTACAGCGGTTGGGCGCGATGGAGTGGGACGAGCTTCGCCGCGCCGAAGGTGGCGGGCCTCATCGCCCAGGAGATGTATCTCGCCCAAGTGACGGCCAAGGAAGCATGGAGACGACTGACGTCCCACCGGCATCTGCGCGTCGGTGACCTCGGCGTCGTCTTCAACGCGTGAGGCTCGTCGTGGGACCCAATCGACAAAGCGTCGAAGCAACTCGCGTAATTCGGGAGTTCCCGGCGCAGCTCGGAGAGCTGTCCGAGATCCTCAGCCGTCGACGGATCGGCGTCGGGGTCGACGCCCGAGGCCAGCTCGTCCTCGCTCGTCCCGACAGCATTCAGGTCGAGTTCGACGGTAACTCGAAACGCCGCAAGACCGTGCTCGATCTCGTCGAGCAGATCGATGCTGACAACGCCGACGTCGTCGAGCGATATGACGCCGAGACGACGGGCGTGCTGACCGTGAAGGTGGCGGCCGAGGTCACGGACGTGAGCGGCGAGCCTCGTTGGCGACTCGACGCACTCAACGGCGCGCTCGCCCGCTTCAGCGACAAGGGCGTCCGCGCCGATCTCAACCACGTGGTCTTCGGGGCCCACTCTCCGGTCCCACGGGTTCTCGGGGGCGCGCTCACCGGATCCTCGGCGCCGTCATCGTCCCCGACAACGATCGTGACGCCCGAGAACAAGGCCGTGTTGATCACCACGGCGGAGCCCACCGTGGCGCCACGCTTCCTTCGCCAACCGCTCGACCTCAGTGGTCACCGCCGACCGCGCGTTCTGGTGCTCGACACAGGGCTGCGAACTGCGGCCAACGGCAAGGAGAACCATCCCGAGCACGCCTTCCTCCGCTCGGATGATCAGCAGCGACGTCGCATCCATCTCCACGACGAGTGGGAGTCGAATCCCGACGTCGAGGCACTCGACGACGAGGACGAACCAGACGACGACCGTTCCGGTCTGCTCGACTTCGAGGCCGGACACGGAACGTTCATCACCGGGATCGTCCGCCAGATCTGTCCGGACGCCGATGTCTTCCCGGCCGGGGTGCTGTCGAGCTTCGGCGAGGGCTCGGTCGCCCGCGTGCGGTCGGCAGTTCGCCGGATGGCCAAGTCATGCGGACCGTTCGACGTCGTCGTGATGAGCTTCGGGACGTACTGTGCCAACGACGATCCCGGGCTGTTCGGCGCCCGTCTGCCGCACCTGGTCGGTGACGCCGTCGCCGTCGCGGCGGCGGGAAATCTGCAATCGTGCCGGCCGTACTTTCCCGCTGCCCTTCCCGGCGTGGTCGGCGTCGGCGGGTTGGATCGTGGTGGTCGGGCGTGGTTCTCCAACTTCGGCAGCTGGGTCGACGCCTGCGCGCCGGCGGTCAACGTCGTCAGCACGTTCTTCAACGACTTCACCGAGAAGATCGGCGAGCGGCCGCGACGCAGCTACCGAGAGTGGGCACGGTGGAGCGGGACCAGCTTCGCCGCGCCGAAGGTCGCCGGGGTGATCGCCCAGGAGATGTACGTGAACCAGGTCACCGCTCAGGAGGCGTGGCGTCGCCTGTCGTCGACCGACCGCCTGCGGGTGCCCGACCTCGGCGTCGTCTTCAACGTTTAATGCGTTCCCCGGCCACGCAGGCCGCTCCCCCGCTGACACTGCTGGCGTGACACGATTGCCCGGTGATCATCGATGCCGCCTGGTACGTGGACGGCAAGCGGGCGCTCGAAGCGACGTCGATCTCCGATCTCGCTGGGCAGCGCGGCACTGACGGGTTTGCCTGGCTCGGACTGCGGATGCCGACGGACAGCGAGCTCGACGAGGCGGCCAAGGTCTTCGACATCCCCGACGTGGCGATCGCCGATGCCCGGCACAAGCACGAACGGCCCAAGGTCGAGCGGCACGGCGACTGCCTGCTGACTGCCGTGCCGACGGCCCGCTACGTCGACACCCGGGAGGAGGTCGAGTTCGGCGAGCTGTTCTTCTACGTCGGCCGGGACTACATCGTGACGGTCCGCTATGGCCAAGCGGCGCCGCTCAAGGACGTCCGCGCCGAGCTGGAGAATCACCCCGACGTGCTGCGGCACGGGCCCGCGGCGGTGTTGCAGGCCGCACTCTTGCACGCTGTCCAGGCCTACACGCCCGTCATCGACGGTCTCGAGAACGACGTCCGCGAGGTCGAGCGCGACGTCTTCAGCGAGTCGCGCGACCAGCCGACACGGCGCATCTACTTCCTGATCCGCGAAGTGCTCGACTTCCTCATCGCCCTCGAGCCGCTGGCACCGGCGATGAAGCGGCTCGCTGGTCCGGAATGCATTCGCTGGGTCGACCGTGAGATCGTCCCCATGTTCCGCGACGTCGACGATGCGCTCGCCGACATCGTCGAGCGTGGCCGGTCACTGCACCACCTGCTCAGCAACGCCTTGGCGGCGAGCAATACGCAGGCGTCGATCACCCAGAACGAGGATGTCCGGCGGATCTCGGCGTGGGTCGCCATTGGGGTCGTACCAACGGTGATTGCCGGGTTGTTCGGGATGAACCTCGGCGGCATCCCGGGTGGCGACAGCGCCATCGGCTTCGCCGCCGTCACCGCCCTCACGCTGCTGCTGTGCGTCTGGCTGTACCGTCGCTTCAAGGCCGCGGACTGGTTGTAGCTGGGGCAGCTACAGCCAGTTGTTGCGGCGGAACACGAGGTACAGCAGACCGGATATCACCACGATGGCGAGGGTTGCGGCGACGACTCCCCAGGTCCCGCCGGAGCCGGGGTACGGCACGTTCATGCCGTACCAGCCGGTGATCAGCGTCGGGACGGCGATGATCGCCGCCCAGCTGGTCACCTTCTTCATGATCTGGTTGGTGCGGTAGTCGCGCACGCTGAGGTTGGTCTCGACGAGCGTGGAGATCAGGTCGCGCAGCGCGTCGCTGGCCTCGCTGACGCGCAGGACGTGGTCGTAGACGTCCTGGAAGTACGGGTACACGTCGGGGTCGATCATCGGCTGCTCGCGACGCATCAATCCGCTGACCGCCTCGCGCATCGGCACGGCGAGGCGGTGGAACTTGATCAGCGCTTGACGCATCTGGAACCAGTGGCGCTGATCGCGCAGCTCCATCGGGCGTTCGTTGAAAAGCCCTTCGCTGACGGTGTCGTAGTAGTTGTCGAAGGCGTCGACAGTCTCGAAGTAGCCGTCGACGACGACGTCGAGCAACCCGTAGACGAGGAAGCTGACTCCGTGGGCGACGAGCGCCTCGGAGCGGTCCCACCGGCGGGTGACGGCCTCGATGTCGAACCCCTCGTCCTTGCGCACGGTGATCAGCCACCGCTCGCTGATGAAGGCGTCGATCTCGGTGGTCTCCAGCACCCCTTCGTCTTCGTTCAAGTGCGTGCTGTGGCAGGCGAGGAACAGGTGGCTGGCGTAGTGATCGACCTTGGGGCGTTGGTGCCGTCCGAGGGCGTCCTCGACGGCGAGCTCGTGGAGACCGAACTCCTCGGCGAGCTCGCCCATCTGCTCGGCCGTCGGGTTGCACACGTCGACCCACACGAGCGTGCCCTCGCGGGCGACGTGATCGGAGACGTCGGCGACCGGGAACCCCTCGGCCTCCAACTCACCCTTGAAATAGACCCGTGTGTGGGCCATGTTGCACTCCGTCTGCACTCCGTTTGTGCGCTGTTCCGGCCCCAATCATGACCCGACGTCGCACGAAATCGAGCACAGAGTGCTCCAACGGCGAGAAAACTGCTCGCCGGAGCGCTCTGTGTGGATTCGGTGCGATTGGGTCAGTCGGGGGCGCCAACGTCGGCGCGGCGAGCCTCGAGGAAGCGACGCTCGGCGTCGTTGGTCGCCAGGCCGAGCGCCGCGACATAGACATCGGCGGCCTCGGCGCGGCGACCGAGGCGGCGCAGGAAGTCGGCGCGAGTGGCGTGGTAGTGGAGGTAGCGGCCGAGCTCGCCGCCGAGGGAGTCGACGGCGGCAAGGCCGGCACCTGGGCCGGCGACCTCGGCGACGGCGACGGCCCGGTTGAGGGCGACGACCGGTGATGGAGCCACGACGACGAGCTGGTCGTAGAGCGCCAGTACCTGGTTCCAGTCCGTCTCCGCCGCCGTTGGTGCGTCACTGTGCACGGCGTTGATCGCCGCCTGAATCTGATACGGCCCCGGCGTGTTGCGACGCAGGCAGGCGCGCACGAGGTCCTGACCTTCGGCGATCAGAGTGCGATCCCACAGGCTGCGGTCCTGGTCGGGCAGCAGCACCAGCGATCCGTCAGCGGCGACACGAGCTGCCCGCCGCGACTCGCTGAGCAGCAGCAGGGCGAGCAGGCCGAGTGCTTCGCCCTCGTCAGGCATCAGCTCGACGAGTACCCGAGCGAGGCGGATCGCCTCGACACAGAGGTCGGTGCGGACGAGGGCATCCCCGCTCGTCGCCGAATAGCCCTCGTTGAACACGAGGTACACGACGGCGAGGACGGCGCCGAGACGATCGGGCAGTTCGGCGTCGTCGGGGACGCGGTAGGGGATGTTGGCGGCGCTGATCTTCTTCTTCGCCCGCACCAGCCGTTGCGCCATCGTCGGCTCCGGCACGAGGAAGGCCCGAGCGATCTCATCCGTCTGCAGACCGCCGAGCAGGCGCAACGTGAGGGCGATCTGCGAGCTCGAGGCGAGCGCCGGGTGACAGCACGTGAAGATCAGGCGCAGTCGGTCGTCCTTCACGGGACCGACCTCAGCGGGCGACTCATCGGCAGGCCGCAGGACGATCGCCTGGGCGTACCGGTCATGGCGTGTCGCCTCGCGGCGCAGGCGATCGATGGCGCGGTTGCGCGCCGTTGTGACGATCCACGCCCCGGGGTTGGGAGGAGTGCCGGTCTCCGGCCACTTGGCCACGGCGATGGCAAACGCCTCCTGAACCGCATCCTCGGCGACGTCGATGTCGCCGAAGATGCGGATCAGCGTGGCGACGGCACGACCGGACTCCTCGCGGAACGTGCGGGCGATGTCGGCAGTCACTCAGCTGGTTCGTCCTGGAACGGGCGCACCTCGACAGCAGCACCGCACGCCGCGGATGCCTTCTTGGCCAACTCGAGGGCGGCATCGAGGTCCGCCGCCTCGAGGACCCAGAAACCGCCGATCTGCTCCTTGGTCTCGGCGTAGGGTCCGTCGGTGACGGTGACGTCGGCACCCGTTGCGTTCACGACGGTCGCCGTCGAAGGGGCGTGCAGGCCGCCGCCGAACACCCACGCCCCGTTCGACTTGACCTCGGTGTTGAAGCGGTCGACGTCGGCGTAGGCCTGCTCCATCTCCTCGGGCGGGGTCTCGTAGTCGCTCTCGGTCACGAACACGGAAACGAGGTACTGGGTCATGTCGGTCCATCCTTTCGGGTGGGCCGGCCCGTTGCCGACTCTCACACCTACTACGAACGGGATACCCGCCGATCGACAGCCCGCCACGAGATTTCAAGGTCCGATGACGACGAAAGGGTGCCAGTAGGACCGTTCCGTCACACTGGAACACCCTTCGGTTGTCGCGGGACGTTGGGGTCAGCTGGTGGTGGCCGCTTCGACGGGCTCGGCCGGGGCCTCGCCGTCGGCGTAGTTGCCGTGGATGTTGGACAGCCAGGCGGCCGGGTCGGCTTCGGCGTCGGTGGAGTAGAACGTCATCGGCTCGTAGTCGGGGGCTTCGATGTCGAACTCCCGGTACCTGTCCATGCCGGTCCCGGCCGGGATCAGCTTGCCGATGATGATGTTCTCCTTGAGGCCGATGAGGTTGTCGGCGCGGCCGTCGATTGCCGCCTCGGTGAGCACCCTCGTGGTCTCCTGGAACGATGCCGCCGACAGCCACGACTCGGTGGCCAGCGACGCCTTGGTGATGCCCATGATCTCCGGGCGGCCCTCGGCCGGGCGGCTGCCCGACTCGACCATCCGCCGGTTGGTGTCACGGAACACCTTGGCGTCGACCCGCTCGCCGGGCAGGAACCCGGCGTCGCCCGGCTCCTGGACCCCGACACGGCGGGTCATCTGGCGGACGATCAGCTCGATGTGCTTGTCGTGGATCGACACACCCTGCTCGCGGTACACCTTCTGGACCTGCTCGACGAGGTAGTGCTGCGTCTCGCGGATCCCCTTGATCATGATCAGATCCTTGGGATCGAACGGGCCGTCGGTGAGCGGATCGCCGGCTGTCACCTCCTGACCATCGGTCGACGATCGGGCGGACGCCGACCGGCAGGATCATCGGGTGCTCGTTGCCCTCGTCGTCGACGACGCTCACGGGAATTCCCTTGCCCTCGTCGTCGCCGAGTCGGACCACGCCTGAGGCCACGGCGAGGCGGGCAGACCCGCGAGGCGTGCGGGCCTCGAACAGCTCGACGACACGGGGAAGACCGCCGGCGATGTCCTTGCCGGCGACACCACCCGTGTGGAACGTCCGCATCGTCAGCTGCGTGCCGGGCTCACCGATCGACTGGGCGGCGATCACGCCGACAGCCTCGCCGAGCTCGATGCTCTTGCCGGTGGCCAGTGAGCGCCCGTAGCACGCCGCGCAGACACCGAGCTCGGCATCGCACGCCAGCACGGAGCGGACCTGCACCCGGTCGACTTCAGGATCGTCACGCAGCTGGTCCATCTCGGTCTCGCCGACGATCGTGTTGCGCGGCAGCACGGTGCCGTCGGCCAGCTTGACGTCGCGCAGCAGGGCACGACCGAACAGGCTCGTGTCGAGGTACGACTTCGTCGTCGCCGTGTCGGGGCGGACGTTCTCCACCCAGATGCCCAGCGTGGTGCCGCAGTCCTCCTCGCGGATGATCAGCTCCTGGGCGACGTCGACGAGACGCCGGGTCAGGTAGCCCGAGTCGGCGGTCCGCAGCGCCGTGTCGACGAGGCCCTTGCGGGCGCCCGGCGTGGCGATGAAGTACTCGAGCGTCTCCAGGCCCTCACGGAAGTTCTTCTTGATCGGCCGCGGGATCATGTCGCCACGAGGGTTGGCCACGAGGCCACGCATGCCGGCGATCTGACGCATCTGCGTCATGTTCCCGCGGGCGCCTGAGCCGACCATCATGTCGATCGGGTTGAACCGCTGGGCGGCGAACTCGGCCTCCATCGCCTGCTGCACCTCGGTGGTCGCCTCGGTCCAGATGCGCACCTCCTGCTGGCGGCGCTCACCGTCGGTGATCACGCCACGGCGGAACTGGCTCTCGACCTTGTCGGCCTGGGCCTCGTAGCCGTCGAGGATCTCCTGCTTCTTGGCCGGGGTCTTGACGTCGTCGATCGACACCGTCAGGCCGGACTGCGACGCGAACCGGTAGCACAGGTTCTTCAGGGCGTCGAGGGAGGCGGCGATCGTCGCCTTCGGGTAGTAGTCGGAGAGGCGCTCGACAATCGTGCCCATCTCCTTCTTCTTGACGACACCGACGACGTGCCCGAAACGCTCGGCGTAGTCGTCGGGCAGGGCGTCCTCGAACCACAGACGGCCCACAGTGGTCATAGTCCACACCGGCCGACCCTGTTCATCCTTGATCGGATCGCCCTTGTCGTCCCGCTTGAGGAACGAATCGGTCCGCACCGTGATCGGCGCGTGCAGGGCAAGATGTCCCGCGTCGTAGGCGCGCTGCGCCTCCCACAGGTGGCGGAACACGCGGCCCTCGCCGGCGGCGCCGGCGACTTCCTCGGTGAGGTAGAAGGCACCGATCACGAGGTCCTGCGTCGGCGTCACGATCGGGCGACCGGATGCCGGCGACAGGATGTTGTTGGCCGACAGCATCAGGACACGGGCCTCGGCCTGCGCCTCCGCCGACAGCGGGACGTGGATGGCCATCTGGTCGCCGTCGAAGTCGGCGTTGAACGCCGTGCAGACCAGCGGATGGATCTGCAGGGCCTTGCCCTCGACGAGCACCGGCTCGAACGCCTGGATGCCGAGACGGTGCAGCGTCGGCGCCCGGTTCAACAGCACCGGGTGCTCCTTGATCACGTCCTCGAGGACGTCCCACACCTGCGGGCGGCTGCGCTCGACCATCCGCTTGGCGGTCTTGATGTTCTGGGCCAGCTCGAGGTCGACAAGGCGCTTCATCACGAACGGCTTGAACAGCTCGAGGGCCATCAGCTTGGGCAGGCCGCACTGATGGAGCTTGAGCGTCGGACCGGCGACGATGACCGAACGGCCGGAGTAATCGACGCGCTTGCCGAGGAGGTTCTGGCGGAACCGCCCCTGCTTGCCCTTGAGCATGTCGGACAGCGACTTCAACGGACGGTTGCCCGGCCCGGTGACGGGGCGGCCGCGGCGGCCGTTGTCGAACAGGGCGTCGACGGCCTCCTGGAGCATCCGCTTCTCGTTGTTGACGATGATCTCCGGGGCGCCGAGGCTGAGCAGCCGGCCGAGCCGGTTGTTGCGGTTGATCACCCGGCGGTACAGGTCGTTGAGGTCGGACGTGGCGAAGCGGCCACCGTCGAGCTGGACCATCGGGCGCAGCTCCGGCGGGATCACCGGGACGACGTCGAGGATCATCGCCTTGGGGTCGTTGAGCCGGCGGCCGTGGTCGTCGCGGCGGTTGAAGCTGGCGACGATCTTGAGCCGCTTGATCGCCTTCTGGCGGCGCTGCGCCGACAGCGGCTTGCGCCCCGAGTCGCCCGGATCGATGGCGTCGCGGAGCTTGATCTCCTCCTCGTCGAAGTCGATGCGGTCGATCAACCCCTTGATCGCGTCGGCACCGGTGCCGCCTTCGAAGTAGTCGCCGTACTTGTCGCGCAGCTCACGCCACAGGATCTCGTCGTCGATGATCTTGCGCGGGTGCAGGTCTTTGAACTCGTCGAACGTGCGCTGTACCAAGTCGAGCTCGGCGGCGTAACGCTCGCGAAGCGCCTCGATGTCACGCTCGGAGTCGCGGCGCAGCTTCTTGGTGTCGCCACCTTCGGACTCGACCGTCTCGGCCTCGGTCTCCAACTCCTTGAAGCGGCGGTCGATCTCCAGCTCGAGCTCCTTCTCGATCGCCCGGCGCTCCTCGAGGTACTCGGCCTCCAGGTTGGGCAGGTCCTCGTGGCGCTTGTCCTCGTCGACCCACGTCACCAGGTTGGCGGCGAAGTAGATGACCTTCTCGAGCTGCTTGGCCTTGAGCTCTTCCTTCGGCTCGATGCCGGCCAGCAGGTAGGCCAGCCACGATCGGGTACCGCGCAGGTACCAGATGTGCACCACCGGCGCCTCCAGCTGGATGTGCCCCATCCGCTCCCGACGCACCTTGGAACGAGTGACCTCGACGCCGCAGCGCTCGCAGATGATCCCCTTGAAGCGCACCCGCTTGTACTTGCCGCAGTAGCACTCCCAGTCCCGAGTCGGTCCGAAGATCTTCTCGCAGAACAGCCCGTCCTTCTCCGGGCGCAGTGTCCGGTAGTTGATCGTCTCCGGCTTCTTCACCTCGCCGTGCGACCACGTCCGGATCTGATCAGGGGTGGCCAGCCCGATCTTGAGCTGGTCGAACATGTTCACGTCAAGCATTCGCTGATCTCGCTGTCTCGTAGTTCTCGTGTCTCGTGTTCAGTTCTCAGAAACTCCGCGCGGCGCGACGCGCTTCGCGCTCGGCGTCGTCCTCGTCGGTGCCGCGCTCTGGGCGAGAGATGTCGATGCCGAGCTCCTCGGCGGCGCGGAACACGTCCTCGTCGAGGTCGCGGATCTCGATCTCGGTGCCGTCGTCGGCGAGCACCTCGACGTTGATGCACAGCGCCTGCATCTCCTTCATCAACACCTTGAAGCTCTCCGGCACGCCGGGCTCGGGGATGTTGTCGCCCTTGACGATCGCCTCGTAGACCTTGACGCGGCCGAGCACGTCGTCGGACTTGATCGTCAGCAGCTCCTGCAAGCAGTACGCCGAGCCGTAGGCCTCCAGCGCCCACACCTCCATCTCGCCGAAGCGCTGGCCGCCGAACTGCGCCTTGCCGCCCAGTGGTTGCTGGGTGATCATCGAGTACGGACCGGTCGAACGGGCGTGGATCTTGTCGTCCACCAAGTGGGCGAGCTTGAGGATGTACATGTAGCCGACGGTGATGCGGTTGTCGTAGAGCTCGCCGGTGCGGCCGTTGAACAACGTCGCCTTGCCGTCGGTACCGATCAGCCGGTCGCCATCGACGGACTCCGGGTTGAGGTTCTCGAGGATCGTCTGGATCGTCGGGTGCTGACCGGCGTCGACCTCCTCGTCCCAGTGGGCGCCGTCGAACACCGGGGTGGCGACGAACGTCGACGGGGGCGTGTACGGGCGGGTCTTCGACTCCGTGCCGCGCACGGGGGCAATCCCGATGGCCTGGCCGCTCGACGGGTCGGTCCAGCCCCAGCGGGCGCAGTAGCCGAGGTGAGCCTCGAGCACCTGACCGACGTTCATCCGGCTCGGCACCCCGAGCGGGTTGAGGATGATGTCGACCGGCGTGCCGTCGGCGAGGTAGGGCATGTCCTCGACAGGGAGGATCTTGGAGATCACGCCCTTGTTGCCGTGACGGCCGGCGAGCTTGTCGCCGACGGAGATCTTGCGCTTCTGGGCGACGTAGACGCGGACCAGCTGGTTGACGCCGGGCGGCAGTTCGTCGCCGTCGTCGCGGTTGAACACCTTGACGTCGATGACCTTGCCGTTCTCGCCGTGGGGGACCTTGAGGCTGGTGTCGCGGACCTCGCGCGCCTTCTCACCGAAGATCGCCCGCAGCAGCCTCTCCTCCGGCGTCAGCTCGGTCTCGCCCTTCGGGGTGACCTTGCCGACGAGGACGTCGCCCGGCCCGACCTCGGCACCCACGCGGATGATGCCGCGGTCGTCGAGGTCGGCGAGGATGTCGTCGGACAGGTTGGGGATGTCCCGGGTGATCTCCTCGGGGCCGAGCTTGGTGTCACGGGCGTCGACCTCGTGCTCGTGGATGTGGATCGACGTCAGCACGTCGTCGCGCACGAGTCGCTCGGACAGGATGATGGCGTCCTCGAAGTTGTAGCCCTCCCAGGGCATCAAGGCGACGAGGAGGTTCTTGCCGAGGGCGAGCTCACCGGCGTCGGTGGACGGCCCGTCGGCGAGGATCGTGTCCCTCGCGGAACTTCTGCCCCTCGACGACCCGGGGCCGCTGGTTGATGCAGGTGTCCTGGTTGGAGCGGCGGAACTTGGCGAGGCGGTAGATCTTCTTGCCCAGCGTCGAGTACTGCACCGAGATCGTGTCGCCGGTGATCTCGAGGACCTCGCCATCGTCCTCGGCCTGGATCAGGTCGGCGGCGTCGCGGGCGGCGCGGTCCTCGATGCCGGTGCCGATGAAGGGCGCTTCGGTGCGAATCAGCGGCACAGCTTGCTTCTGCATGTTCGCCCCCATCAGGGCGCGGTTGGCGTCGTCGTGCTCGAGGAAAGGGATCAGCGCCGTGGCGACCGAGACGATCTGCTTCGGCGACACGTCCATGAAGTCGACCTCGGCCGGCGGGACGTAGGCGATGTCGGTGGTTGCGCCGAAGAAGCTCTCCGCCTCGAGCATGCGCTTGAGGTCCTCGAGGTTGGCCGCCTGCGGTGAGCGGCGCACGAGCACGCGGTCGCCGGCGATCGAGCCGTCGGCATTGAGCGGCGTGTTGGCCTGGGCGACGACGTAGTTCTCCTCCTCGTCGGCGGCCATGAAGACGATGTCGTTGGTGACCTTGCCGTTGACGACCTTGCGGTACGGGCTCTCGATGAAGCCGAACTCGTTGACCCGGGCGTACGTCGACAAGCTGCCCAGGAGGCCGATGTTCGGGCCCTCCGGCGTCTCGATCGGGCACATCCGGCCGTAGTGGCTGAAGTGCACGTCGCGGACCTCGAAGCCGGCGCGCTCGCGCGACAGGCCGCCCGGTCCGAGGGCCGACAGTCGGCGGCGGTGAATGAGTCCGGAGAGCGGGTTGACCTGGTCCATGAACTGCGACAGCTGCGAGGTTCCGAAGAACTCCTTGATCGCCGCCACCACGGGGCGGATGTTGATCAGCGTCTGCGGCGTGATCGCCTCGACGTCCTGGGTGGTCATCCGCTCGCGGACGACACGCTCCATCCGCGACAGCCCGATGCGGACCTGGTTCTGGATCAGCTCGCCGACGGAGCGGATGCGCCGGTTGGCGAAGTGGTCCTGGTCGTCGAGGCGGTAGCCGGGCTCCTGCTTGACGAGGTGGAGCATGTAGGAGATCGCCGCCAGCACCTCGCAGCGGCTGAGCACGTTCTGCTCCTCCGCCGAGTAGTCGAGGAGCTCGTCGGACAGGCCGAACAGCTCGCCGAGCCTGGCGACTTCGGCGCCCAGCTTGCGGTTGAGCTTGTAGCGGCCGACACGGCTGAGGTCGTAGCGGCGGCTCTCGAAGAAGGCGTTGCGGAAGTAGGCGCGGGCCGACTCGACCGTCGGCGGCTCGCCGGGGCGGGCCCGCTTGTAGATCTCGACGAGGGCCTCGTCCTGGGTCGGAGCGACGTCGCGCTCCTTGTCCCACTGGCCCTGCAGGAAGTCGAAGTGGGCGACGAAACGTTCGAGGAAGCCAGGGGCGTTCTCCTCGTCGTAGCCGAGGGCGCGCAGGAGGGTGAAGATGCCGAGGCGGCGCTTGCGGGCCACCCGGGTGCCGGCAGTGACGTCACGACCGGGCTTCTGCTCGACGTCGAACTCCATCCACTCGCCGCGGTAGGGGTGGATCGTGCCCTTGACGAGCTGGTGCTTGGTGAGGTTACGGAGGCGGTAGCGCTCGCCCGGCTCGAAGATCACGCCGGGACTGCGGACCAGCTGGCTGACGACGACCCGCTCGGTGCCGTTGACGATGAACGTGCCCTTCTCCGTCATGATCGGGAAGTCGCCCATGAACACCGTCTGCTCTTTGATCTCGCCGGTGTTGCGGTTCATGAACCTGGCGCGCACGAACACGGGCGCCGAGTAGGTCATGTCCTTCTCCTTGCACTCCTCCACGGAGAACTTGGGCGGCGGGCGCAGGTCCTCGTCGAAGGGGTCGAACTCCAGCTCGAGCTGCAGCGACTCGGAGAAGTCCTTGATCGGACTGATGTCACGGAAGGTGTTGGCCAGGCCCTCGTTGAGGAACCAGTCGAAGCTCGACCGCTGGATGGCGATGAGGTCCGGCAGGTCGATCGGCTCGACGAGGTTGGCGAACGAATAGCGCTCTCGGGACGTGGAGGCAATAGCCACGAATCACTCCCCTATCTCAGGAATCTCGGGTCTGGGCGGTGCCCAGGAATTTCGGGTGGGTGGGCACGACCGCGGGCGCGCTGAACCAGGGACTCCGGCTGAGGAGGGGTAAGGGCGACGCACGGCAACTGACAAGCCTAGCGGCCAGGTGCGCACGACATCAACCCGCAGCCGGACTGGCACGCCCGGGCAGGGACGTCAATTGAGCAGAGGGTAAAGAGTCCCGCCCACCATGTCAAGCACAACCCGTCGGACGGAGGGTGCGGCACCGACCGATGGGTGTTCGGGGGACGCAACGGTCCCCTACACACCCATCGGTTGCTGTGCGCGGTGTGGTTACTTCAGCTCCACGGACGCGCCGGCGTCTTCGAGCTTGCCCTTGGCGGCCTCGGCGGCCTCCTTGGCGACCTTCTCGAGGACCGGCTTGGGGGCGCCGTCGACGAGGTCCTTGGCCTCCTTGAGGCCGAGGCTGGTCAGCTCGCGCACGACCTTGATGACCTGGATCTTCTGGGCGCCGGCGCCGGTGAGGACGACGTCGAACTCGTCCTGCTCCTCGGCGGCGGCGGCTTCGCCGCCACCGGCCGGGGCGGCGGCGGCGACGGCGACGGGCGCCGCGGCGGTGACGCCGAAGCGCTCTTCGAAGGCGTCGAGCAGGTCCTTCAGCTCGAGCACGGTGAGCTCAGAGATGGAATCGAGAATCTCTTCCTTGGTTGCCATGATGATTGTTTCCTTGTTGTCGAAGATTGATTGATCGAACGGGTGTGGTGGTGGCGGCGAGTCAGGCCGCCTCTTTGGACTCGATGAGGGCCGACAGGCCGTAGGCGAAGTTGCGCGGCAGCGCCTGCAACAGCCCAGCCGTCTTGACCAGCGGCGCCTGCAGGGCGCCGGCGAAGCGGGCGAGCAGCTCGTCGCGGGACGGCAGCTCGGCCAGTGCCTTGATGTCGTCAGCACTCAGCAGGCTGGCGCCGAAGGCGCCGCCCTTGAGCACCAGCAACGGGTTGGTGCGGGACGCACCGTGCAACGCCTTGGCGGCGCCGACGGTGTCGGTGCCGGTGAACGTGATCGACGTCGGGCCGACGAGCAGCTCGTCGAGCACGTCGAGGCCGGCTTCGCGGATCGCCAGTTTGGCCAGCGTGTTCTTGTACACCTTGTGTTCGGCGCCGACCTGACGGAGCGAACCGCGCAGGGTCGCCAGAGCGCCGACGGTCATGCCGCGGTACTCGGACAGGAACACCGCCGGGGCGGCCGACAGCTTGCCGGCGATCTCGGCGACGATGGCGACCTTGTCGGGACGGGGATTCTCCATGTGCACACCTCCTCTCGCGCACCTCGTGGGCACTCGCTGCAGGCGAGGCTCCACGGAAAGCACGTGGGGCGTGCACCTCGGCTGGCGGGACGGATCCCATTACCCAGCTGGAGTACCCGGCTGGACCAGCGGTCTTCGGCGAGCGACCGGTTGTATGTCGGCCCGCCATCCTACCGCGGGCCGCCCCCAACATCGAACTGTGAGCCGTGGCAGCGGGTTTCCGCTGCGCCGAGTCCGCGATCGACACTGTCGCCGGGTTGCGGCGGCTGGCTCGACGAGCCCGTCCCGGGCGTGTTGACAGTGCGCGACGGGGCACCAACCTGGGAGCAGCGGCTGCAGGTCGTCGTTTTCGCGTGCGGCAATCACGGCGCCGCGTCACACCGTTCGGCGGCGCGGTTGCTCCAGCTGGACGGGTTCGATTCTCCGCGAAACGCGACCATCGAGGTGTCCGTGAGTCGAGCATTCCGACTCGATCCGGCGATCAGCTCGGTCACTCACCACGTCACGCCGCTAGAAGCGTCCGACCTCACGGTCGTCAACGGCATCCGCTGCACCACGACCGAGCGGACCCTGGCGGACATCGGGTCTGTGGTTCGCGGACGCAAGCAGGTTCGGCGCGCCCTCACCAGCGCCCGACGCAAAGGACTCGACCTCGCCAAGACACGAGCGACAGCCGAGCGTCTGCACCGCCCCGGACAGTCGGGGACAGGGGTGCTGCTGCGCCTCCTCGACAGCGTGCCTTGGGAGGGGAAACTCCCGGCGACGTGGTTCGAGGAGCTCTTGACACTCTGCCTCGAGGACCCGGCACTTCCGCCGCGAGTCCTGCAGTGTCCGATCCGCGACGACCGCGGACGCATCGTCGCCCGGACAGACATCGGATTCCCGGCCGTCCGTCTCGGGGTGGAGGCGCACAGTCGCCAGTTCCACTTCGGCCCCGACACCGAGGTGCTCGACGAGGACCGCGACATCGCTGCGACCCGCTGCGGTTGGGAATTGGTGTATCTCGGCTGGTATGCCACGAAGCGACCGGCAGCGGTGCTCGAGATCATTCGCGACATCGTGAGGGTGCGCGGCCGGGAGCTGCGTGACTGCCCCTTCGAGCACGAACTGTGAGCACACACAGCGGAAATCCGCTGCGGCAGCTCACACTTCGGCGGTGTCTGGACTCAGGCGGTGACGGCGATGTCGGGGCGCAGGCGGTTGGTGTCGATGCGGACCCCGGGGCCCATCGTCGACGACACCGTGATCTTGCGCAGGTAGCGGCCCTTTGCCGACGCCGGCTTGGCCCGGTTGAGCTCGTCGATCACGGCTCGGAAGTTGGTCTCCAGCGCCGCCGGATCGAAGCTCGCCTTGCCGAGCGGGACGTGGATGTTGCCGTAGCGGTCGGTGCGGTACTCGACCTTGCCGCCCTTGAACTCTCCGACCGCCCGGCCGACGTCGGTGGTGACTGTGCCCGTCTTGGGGTTCGGCATCAGACCCCGGGGGCCGAGGGCACGGCCGAGCCGGCCGACCAGCGGCATCATGTCGGGCGTGGCGATCGCCACGTCGAAGTCAAACTTGCCGGCCTCGACTTGGGCGGCGAGGTCGTCGGCACCGACGAGGTTGGCTCCAGCATCACGGGCCTCTTGAGCGGCCTCGCCGGTTGCGAACACGGCGACGCGCACGTCCTTGCCGGTGCCGGACGGCAGGGCGACGGTGCCGCGCACCATCTGGTCGGCCTTGCGTGGGTCGACGCCGAGGCGGACGGCGACATCGACGGACTCGTCGAACTTCGCCGACGCCATGTTCTTGACGATCCCCAGCGCCTCGGTGGGCGTGTAGAACTCGTCGCGATCGAACGCCTTGAAAGCGTCCGTGTGCTTCTTTCCTGACATTCCTGTCTCCCTCAGTGAATTGGTCCGCCAGGCGAGGTGATCCTGGACCGGACGGTTGGCGGTTGGTTCAGCCGACGACTTCGATGCCCATCGACCTGGCCGTGCCGCGGATCTGCTGCTTGGCGGCGTCGAGGTCGTAGGCGTTGAGGTCGGGCATCTTGATTTCGGCGATCTCGGCGATGTGCGCTTCGGTCACCCGCCCGACCTTGGTCTTGCCCGGCTCGCTGGAGGCCTTCTCGAGACCGGCGCGCTCGCGCAGCAGCACCGGGGTCGGCGGTGTCTTGAGGATGAACGTGAACGTGCGGTCCTCGAAGATCGTGATCTCGACCGGCACGATCGTGCCGACCTGGTTCTCGGTGGCGGCGTTGTAGGACTTGACGAAGTCCATGATCGCCACGCCGTGGGGACCGAGGGCAGTGCCGACGGGCGGCGCCGGGCTGGCCTTGCCCGCGGGGATCTGGATCTTGACGATCGCAGCAACCTTCTTCTTGGCCATGACAGTTCGGTCTCTTTCCGTAGATCCTGAATTTCGTCGCCGTCAGAGCTTGGCGACCTGGCTGAAGTCCATCTCGACGAGCGTCTCCCGTCCGAAGATGTTCACCAGCACCTTGAGCTTCATGTGATCGGCGTTGATCTCGGCGATCTCGCCGGAGAAGTCGGCGAACGGGCCTTCCTTGACGCGCACGCTCTCGCCAACCTCGTATTCGAGGCGTGGCTTCGTCCGCGTCGTCTGCTCGGCACCGTCACCCTTGGCCGACAGGAACGTCAGCACTTCGCGGCGGGTGAGCGGCGTCGGCTTCTGCCCCTGGCGGCTCTGCCCGACGAAGCCGGTCACCCCGGGCGTGTTGCGGATGCAGTACCACGACTCGTCGCCCATGCGACAGCGGACGAGCAGGTAGCCCGGGAACACCTTGCGCTGGACGGTCTGCTTCTTGCCGTTCTTGAACTCGACGACGTCCTCCATCGGGATGACGACCTCGAAGATCTTGTCCTCCATGTTCATGCTCTGGATGCGCGCATGGAGGTTGGCGGTGACCTTCTTCTCGTAGCCCGACTGGGTGTGCACGACGAACCACTCGCCGGGGCGGGTCGACGGGTCGTCCGCCGGTTCGACTGGGACCTCTGCCTCCGTTTCCTCGGTCTCCTCGGCGTCGACTTCGGCGGCTGCGGTGGTGGCATCGAGGACGATTGGCTCGTCGGCGGTCAGGCCGTCGGCAAAGGCGTCGAGCTCGGCCTCCTCGGCGATCTCCACCCCGAGAGCGGCGGCCTCGTCGGCCACCTCGTCACCTTCGGCATAGGCGTCGGGCACGACCTCGATGGCGTCGACCTCGGGGAGGTGGTCGCCGTTCTCGCCGAACTGTTCGGCCACAGGCTCCTCGAGCGGAGCCTCCTCCTCGATGACGTCGTCGCCGCTGTCGACATCGGCGGTCGGCTCCTCGACGTCGTCGGTCACCTCTTCGGCCTCGACGTCTTCGTCGGTCGTCTCGTCGGCGGCGTCGGTGTTGTCGTCGAGGACGTTCTCGACGAGCGTTTCCAGGTCTTCGTTCACTTCACTGTTACTCATCCGTACAACCACCTCGACAGGAAGCCGAAGATGTAATCGAGGCCACCCACCAGAGCCATGTAGACGAGCACCGTGGCGACGACGATGATCGAGTAGCGGACGACTTCCTCGCGGCTCGGCCAGGCGACCTTGCGCATCTCGTCGCGAACTTCGCGGACGTACTGCGTCGGGCCGACGCGCTCGTGCTTGGGACCCGCCGTACGAGCGACACGCGTGGGCGTGCCCTTCTCGTCGATCGCGCCCATGCGGCGCAACGTGCGCTTCTGTTCGCGGTTGAGATCATCGAGTGACATGTGTTCCGGACTTCTTCAAAGGCTGCTGGGCAGGGCAGGAGGGACTCGAACCCCCGACCGTCGGTTTTGGAGACCGATGCTCTACCAGCTGAGCTACTGCCCTCTGCGGGTGTCCCAGGGTACCGGTCAGCGGGTCTCCTTGTGCAGCGTGTGCTTGCGCTCGTGGCTGCAGTACTTCTTCATCTCCAGGCGCTCACGGTCGTTGATCTTCGACTTCATCGTGATGTAGTTGCGCCGCTTGCACTCGGTGCATTCGAGGGTGATCTTCACCCGCTTCTCGGACTTGGGCATGGTCGTTCAGGTTCCTCTCGTCACTTGATGATTTTGGTGACGCGGCCGGCGCCGACGGTGCGGCCGCCTTCGCGGATGGCGAAACGCAGGCCTTCGTCC
>CAVSZO010000008.1:0-22287 GCA_963732335.1 Ilumatobacteraceae bacterium
GGATGAACGAAGCCACCCTCGACGGTGAACGGCTTGGTGACGAGTTCGTGCTGCATCGGGTTGCGCAGCGGTTTGACCTCGAACACCTTGCAGGCCGTCGACGAGAACGAGATCGCCAGGCTGGCGGCGGTCACGATCGCCGACGACCAGGAGTGGGCGTTGGCCTGTCGGCGATACGCCTCGACCCGGTCGACGACCTTCTTGAACCCGGTGATCCCCTCGGCGCGGCCAGGGTCGCAGCCGATCACGTCGCACGTGCCCGTCGCCAGCACGCGCTCGAAGCCCTCGACGTTCCACTCCTTCTCGCCGTAGGCGATCAGCGTCTTGGTCTTGGCCCGTAGCGTCGCATAGCCCTCCGGGTCCCAGGCGCCGAGCGGCTCTTCGATCCACGTGATGTCGGACTCGTCGAAGGCCTGCACCCGCTTGACAGCGGTGGCGACGTCCCACTTGACGGCGATGCCGAGGTCGATGATCAGCTGTTTGTCGGAGCCGATGCCCTCGCGCATCGACCGCACGTACTCGACGTCTCGATCGTGCTCGAAGCCGAGGCGGGCGTTGCCGCGCTTGCCGAACCCGACCTTGACGCCGTGCAGTCCGTCCGCGAGCCAGCCCTGCGCTTCCTCGACCATCTCCGGAATGGACTCGAAGTGGGCATGCGACGAGGCGATCGCCGGTAGCCGTTCGTGGACCGGCCCGCCGAGCAGGTCGCACACGCTTCGCCCGAGGGCCTTGCCCTTGAGATCCCACACGGCGATGTCGATCGCCGCGATGGCGTTCGACGCCAGCCCACCGTTGTAGCCGTACCACCACGCCCGATCCTTGAGGCTTCGCCAGATCGCTTCCGAGTGGACCGGATCCTTGCCCACCACGTACTCGTCGAGGCCGTCGATCAACGCCGCGACCGCGGCATTGGCTTCGGCGAACTGGGTGATTGCCTCGCCCCAGCCGACGGTGCCGTCGTCAGCTGTCAGCTTGACGAGGCACAGGTAGCGCGTCGCGTCGAAGTCGTTGGGTTCTGGGTAGGCGACCGGGATTGCCTCCATCGTGGCGATGTGCATCTCGCTCCTTCTCCGGCGCCAAGTGTCACAGACGAGTCGCCGGCCCAGTGGCCACGTCGACACGTTCCGCAACCGATTCCAGAAACATTACTGGCGACGACCACGGCGCGCCACTAGAGTCCAGCGCGACGGTCGGGAGAACTCGGCGATGACGTGGAGCAGTGCGGAGGGGTTGGCGGACGCCGTCGTGCTCGTCACCGGCGCGGCGCGAGGGATCGGCAGGTCGGTCGCCGAGGCATTCGCCGCGACTGGGGCGCGCGTCTGCGCCCTCGACCTCGATCCGGCGGTCGAAGAGGTCGTCGCCGGGTTGCCGGGTGGCGGCCACGACGCCGTGCAGGCCGACCTGCGCGAGGTCACCGGCCATCGCTCGTTGGTCGACGGCGTGGTCCAACGTCACGGACGGCTCGACCACCTTGCCCATCTGGCTGCCGTGTTGCGCCGGCGCAGCGACATCGACGACATCACCGAGGATGACTGGGACTTCCAGGTCGACATCAACCTCAAGGCGTCGTTCTTCCTGATGCGCGAGGCCGCCCGGGCGATCAAGCGCACGGGCGGCGGAAGCATCACGGCGTTCACGTCGCAAGGCTGGATGACAGGCGGCTTCGGCGGGTCGGTCGTCTACGCCGCCACGAAGGGCGGCATCGTGTCGATGACACGTGGGATGGCGCGCACCTATGCGTCCAGCGGCGTCAGAGTCAACACCGTGTCACCGGGCGGAGTGGACACACCGATGATGGTCGAAGGTCTCACCGACGAGGCGCTGGCGAGCTTCGTCGCCGACATCCCACTCGGGCGCCTCGCCGAGCCCGACGAGCTCGCCGGGTCGGTCGTGTTCCTCGCATCCGACCACGCCAGCTACATCACCGGAGCGACGATCAACGTCAGCGGCGGCTTCCTGATGTACTGACCCGCTCACGGGGCGACGCTGGTTCAGTGCGTCCGCTCAGCGTCGAGCTGGCCGAGTACCTCATCGTTGTCAGCGCCCAACGGTCGGCCGGCATGGCGGATCCGGCCGGGCGTACGTGAGAGGCGGGCCACGACGTTCTGCATCATCACGCCGTCGACCTCGACGAGGGTGTGGCGGTCCCGATAGTGCGGGTCCTCGACGATGTCTTTGATGTCCATCACCGGGGCGACCGCGGCGTCGACGCGCTCGAACTCAGCGAGCACTTCCTTCGACGTGTGCGCAGCGACGTAGGCGGCCATCTTGGCCTCCAGCTCGGCCCGATGGCGCGATCGCGCCTGGAACGTGGCGAAGCGCTCGTCGGTCTCGATCCCGAGCAGCTCGAGCAGGCGCTGGGCGACCGTCTCCGCCGAGGACGAGATGGCCACCCACAGGCCATCGGCGCAGCGGTAGGTGCCGCGCGGCACGGTGTATGGGATCCCCGATCCGAGCCGTGGCTGGACGTAACCACTGTCGGCGTAGGCAGCCGGCAGCGGGCCCATCAGCTGGAACATCGATTCGAGCAGGTTGACGTCGACGACCTGACCTTCGCCGGTCCGTTCGGCATGGCGCAGGGCGACCATCGTGGCGAACGCCCCGGCCAGCGCCGTCACCTCGTCGGTGAGGGCGATCGGCGGGAGCAGCGGACCGCCATCCGGCTCGCCGCTCAATGCGGCGAACCCACTCATCGCTTCGGCGAGGGTGGCGAAGCCGGGGCGCTGGGCGTACGGGCCGTCCTGACCGAACCCGGTGACGCGCAGGATGACCAGCCTGGGGTTCGTCGCCAACAGCGCGTCTGGCGCCAGATCCAGGGCCTCCAACTTGCCCGGGCGCATGTTCTCGACGAGCACGTCGGCGGAGTCGAGCAACTGTCGCATGCGCGCGTGCCCGGCTGGATCCTTGAGATCGAGCGTGATGCAGCGCTTGCCACGGCTGAGGATCTTCCAGAACAACGAGTCGGTGTCCCCCGAGGCCGTCCAGCCCATCCGCCGGGCAGGGTCGCCGGACGGCGCTTCGACCTTGATCACGTCGGCCCCGAAGTCGGCGAAGTACTTGGCCGTCCCCGGGCCGGCGACCACCGTGGCCATGTCGACGACGCGCACACCGTCGAGGGCGTTCATGAGGACTCGACGCCGGGCCGCATCGGCAGGAGGATCGACCGGCGGAACGTACAGACGACCTCGCGATGCTGGTTGAACCCGGTCGTCTGCACGGTGAGGACTCCGGTGCCCGGTCGCGAGCGCGAGCTACGCACGTCCACCACCATCGACTCGCCGTACAGCGTGTCACCGTGGTGCATCGGAGCGACGTGGCGCAGTTCGTCCGCCCCAAGGTTGGCGATCGCCCGACCGGAGATGTCCGGAACGCTCATCCCGAGCAGGAGGGCATAGACGAACGAGCCGACGACGACGTTGCGGCCGCCCTCCATCTCCGTTTCGGCGTAGTGGGCGTCAATGTGCAGCGGGCTGGCCGCCATCGTGAGGAGGCAGAAGAGATGGTCCTCCGCCTGGGTGATCGTCTTGCCTGGCCAATGGCTGAACGTGTCGCCTGGCTCATAGTCCTCGAGATACCCGCCGAATCGGCTGTCGCGGGCGACGTTCGTGCGTGGCATCAGGACCCTGTCGGGGGCGGCATCACGCCTCGACCACGATGAACGGCGCCCCGGTGGCGACCTCGTCCTGAGGTTCGACGAGAAGCTCCACGACGGTGCCGGCGACCGTGGCCGGGACGTCGGTGTCGATCTTGTCGGTCTCCACCGAGACGAGCGGATCGCCGACGGCGACAGTGTCGCCGGGAGCGACATGCCACTCGAGGATCACGACTTCGCTGACCGAGTCACCGAGCTTGGGCATGTTGAGGGTGTGCCGCATCAGACGCTGGTCGCCGTCACGTGGCGGAGCATCTCGTCGATCTCTGGGGGCGGGCTGGCGAGCACCGCCTCGACGGCCGATTTGACCCGCTGGTCGACGCGGGTGTCGAGGTCGGCAAGCTGCTCTGCGGTCGCCTCTCCGCTCTCCAGCAGCTTGGTGCGGAAGATGTCGATCGGGTCGCGCTGCTTCCACGCATCGAGTTCGCCGTCCGGGCGGTAGGTGCCAGCGTCGGATCGGGAATGTCCGGAGTAGCGGTACGTCTTCATCTCCAGCAACGTCGGGCCGTCTCCGGCGCGGGCCCGTTCAAGTGCGGTGCCGACAGCGTCGGTGACCGCATCGACGTCCTGACCGTCCACCGACAGGCCAGGGAATCCGTAGGAGGCCGCCCGGTCGGCGAGGTGCTCGACGGGTGTCGAGAGGTTGATCCGGGTGTACTCGCCATAGAGGTTGTTCTCGCACACGAACACGACCGGCAACTTGAAGATGCCGGCGAGGTTGAGTGCTTCGTGGAAGGCGCCGATGTTCGTCGAACCGTCGCCGAAGATGGCGATCGCCGCATCGTCGGTGCCACGAACCCACGCGGTCAGCGCCGCACCGGCGGCGACTGGAACGCCTGCGCCGACGATGGCGAACGTCGGCAGCAGCCCGACAGACATGTCGCCCAGGTGCATCGACCCGCCGATGCCGCCGATGCAGCCGATCGACCGGCCGCAGATCTCGCCGAGCACCCCTCGGGCGTGACGCCGAGCGCCAACGCCGTGCCGTGGCCGCGGTACGTGCAAGTGACGACGTCGGTCAGGCGGGCGGCGACGGCGATCCCGACGGACACTGCCTCCTGTCCGTTGGCCAGATGCGTCGAACCGCGGATGTGTCCGTCGTTGTAGAGCGCCTGGACGTTCTCCTCGACGCGGCGGATCTCCACCATCCTGGCGAGCTGCTCGAGGCGGCTCTGCTGGAGGACGGTGCGCCGCTCGACGGCGGTTGCGGTCTCGGTCATGGTCACGACTTCTCCTCTCGGGCCCACCACGGCGCCGGGGCGCGGCCAGTTTCGATCAGCTGTGTGGTCTGTTCGGCGACGTACTCGGGCGACGGTAGGAAGCGGCGCTCCAGCTCGGCGCTGTGGGGCACCGGAATGTCTGGGCACGTGATTCGCAGAACCGGTGTGTGGAGCGAGCCGAACAGCTCAGCCGACACGTGGGCGGCGACGTCGTTGCTCCAACCGCCCGTCCATGGCCCTTCTTCGACGACGACCAGGCGCCTCGTCCGGGCGACGGACTCGACGACAGCCTGCTTGTCCCAGGGGACCAGCGTCTGCAGGTCGATCACCTCGCACGACGTGCCAGTCATCAGCGACCGCGCCTCCTCGGCGACACCGACCATCGCCCCGGCCGCGACGATCGTGACGTCGTCGCCGGGTGACACCGTCCTGGCCTCGCCGAGTGGAACGATGCCGTCCTCGCCTGTCACCAACTCCTGGCGCTCGCCGTAGAGCGCTCGCGGCTCGAGGACGACGACGGGATCTGGATCGCGGATCGCCGAGCGCAGCAGCCCGTAGGCGTTCTGGGCGTTGGAGACCACGCACACCTTGAGTCCGCCGACGCCGCGGAACCAGTAGTCGAGCATCTGCGAGTGCTGGCAGCCGAAGCCGAGGCCGGCGCCGGCCGAGGCACGCACCACGAGAGGAACGGTGACTTGTCCGCGCGAGAGATACCGCAAGCGGGTTGCCTCGGTGGTCAGCTGGTCGAGCGCGACACCAATGAACTCGATGAACATCATCTCGACGACCGGCTTGAGACCGGTGGCCGCGGCGCCGACGGCGGCGCCGAGGAAGCCCATCTCACTGATCGGCGTGTCGAGGACGCGTCGTGGGCCGAACGTCTCGAGCAGCCCTTCCGTACATTTGAACGGACCGCCGGCGACGGCGATGTCCTCGCCCATGACGATCACGTCGGGGTCGCTCTCGAGCTCGTCGTGGAGCGCTTGGAGGACGGCCCGGCGGACGAGCACTCGTGCGGGCTTGGTCGTGGTGGTGCTCACATCAACCTCTCTCTGATGATCGGAGGGGATCGTTCGGATGCTCGGCGACGGCGATCACGTCGACGTCGAGCCATGGAAAGAACGGCAGCGAGCTGATTGCCGCGTGCAACGTCGTGGCATCATCCGCCGACCACAGACCGTAGTTGGCACGGCGACCGGGGATCCGCCAGAGCCGCTTGATCGTGCCGCTGGCGGCCAGCTCCCTTGCCCGCGCCGCCTCTGCCTCGACGAGCTGGGCGAACTCCGCCGGGTCGCCATCGGGCGGCCAGCGCACCTCGATGTGCACGAGGAACTCCATGTCAGCACGCCTTCCCGGTGATAGGGCCACAGTGAAGCATGCCGGTCGCGAGTTCGTCAAACGTTTGATACGACATTGCCTTTCAGCGCTTCCTCACGGAGAGGCGCTCGATCAGCACCGGCTCTCCGTCGACGACGATCGACCGTGGTGACCCGCCATCGATGAGGTTGGCGAGGAGGTCGACGGCCGCGCTCCCCATCTGTCGAACGGGCAGCGACACGGTGGTCAATGGCGGGTTGAGGTACCCGGCGAGCTCACTGTCGTGCAGGGCGACGAGCGAGACCGCCTCTGGCACGGAGAGGCCACGCTCGCGGAGGCCGCAGATGGCACCGACGGCCATCACCATTGTCGACACGAACACTGCAGTGGTGTTGGGGTGAGTGTCGAAGATCCGATGGATCCCGTCGTAGCCGTTGCGAAAGTCCCAACCCGGCATGTCGACGGCAACCGTTTCGAGACCGGCTGCCCGGAGGGCCCGGGAGTATCCGTTGCGCCGCCGACGCGAGGTGTCGATCGCCGGCGGCCCGAACAGCCCGACGACGTCGACGTGGCCGTTGTCGAGCAGGTGACGGGCGGCCAGTGCTGCCCCCGCGGCATCGTCGACGATGACGCTGGCCTTGACCCGGTTGACCCGCCGATTGACGAGGACCACCGGCCCGTACTCGCCTCCCGCGATACGACGGATGAAGGCGTCGCGCAACAACCCACTGGCCACGATCAGCCCGTCGACGCGACCTTGCTGGAGCAGTCGGGTGAACAGCTCCTCGCGCTCGCCCTCGACGTGAGTGCGGAACACGACGCCGTAGCCGAGCTCCTGGGCTCGTCCTTCTGCGCCGGCGATGACGTCGGCATACATCGGGTTGGTCACGCTCGGGACCAGCAGCCCCATCGTCCAGGTACGCGCCATGCGGAGCCCGCGGGCGACAACGTTGGGGCGGTAGTCGAGTTGGTGCACGGCGTCGATGATCCGTTGGCGGGTCTCCGGAGCGGCTCCGGCCTTGGGGTCGTCGTTGATGACCCGCGACACCAGGCTGGCGTCGACCTTGGCGAGGGCGGCGACGTCGCGCAGCGTTGCCCGGCGCGGTGTCATCACGTTCAGCAGCACCCCGACGGTGGAGCGGCGACGGAGGCGTCCGGCCGGTACTGGTCGAAGCCGACCGACGATTGGATCAGCTCGACCCGGAAGCCGTCGGGATCGATCATGTACACGGCCCGCCCTCCCTTGTTCGGACCGATCGTCGGAGTGACTGGTGGTGAAACGCTGGCGACTCCCTTGACCGTGAGGTCGGCGTACAGGGTGTCGAGATCATCGACGGCGAAGGCGATGTGGGCGGTGCCCGGGTTGGCGTTGCCGCCATCGACCGCCTCGGCCTCGACGCCCCGGTACTCGAGCAGTTCGAGGAACACGTCGGAGCCCGGGATGCGCAGGATCACGGCGTGGAGGTCGACAGTGGGGTAGCCGACGAGCTCGCCGATGTACGGCGCTCGTGGGTTCCAGGCGAACGCTTCCTCGAAGCCGAGGAGGTCGCGATAGAAGGCGACGGACCGTTCCAGCGACCTGACGGTGAGCCCGGTGTGGTGGGCGCGGGTGATCTGGCTCACAGGTGTCCTCCCTGG
The DNA here is from genome assembly GCA_963732335.1 of Ilumatobacteraceae bacterium. Lineage (GTDB taxonomy): Bacteria > Actinomycetota > Acidimicrobiia > Acidimicrobiales > Ilumatobacteraceae > Desertimonas. The sequence goes on from CAVSZO010000008.1 coordinate 7,828, forward strand.
TCGTCGACGTCGTCGAGAAGGCCGTCGGGGTCGACGACCTCCTGGGTGGCCAGCCATCGTCGGTTGACGAGCGTGCCGAGTCCGGCGTCCTGGGCGAGCGGGTCCATCCGCCCGTCGATGACCACGGGCTGTTCGAGGCAATCGTCCATCGGGTGCACGCCAGTGCCCGGCACGCCCCATTCGATCGGCACATCGGTGGCGCCGAGCGCCGGCAGTACTCGGGAATGCAGATGTGGGTACATGTGCGGGGCCACCGCCACGCCGTGCGCACGAGCCTGGTCGAGGACCCGTGTCATCCCGGTGATCCCGCCGTTGGTGGTGAGGTCGATGCGCAGCACGTCGACGGCGTCGTGGCTGAGCAACGCTTGAGGGTGGTAGGAACCCCCCTGCTCGTCGCCCATCGCCACCGGAGTTGTGGCCGCCTTTCGACAGTCGGCGACGAGCGCTGCATCACCGGGCGGCACGAGGTCCTCGATCCACCCGAGCTCGAGGTCGGCCACCCGGGCGTCGAAGCTGGCGACGTCGTCAGCGGTGCGGAACACCATGTTGGCATCGAACCCGACCCACCCGGTGGGGGCGGCGGCACGGGCGGCACGCAGCCGCTCGACGGAGGTGTCGAGGTCCGGGGCGATCGGCACTTTGAACCGCCGCCACCCCGTGTCCCAGAGCGTGACGACCTGGGCGGCGAGCTCGTCGGGTTGCATTGACGGCGGGTACCCGACGATCGCCGTCGCCGGCAGACGTACCGGGTCGACGGCACCGAGGGCGGCGGCGATCGTCACGCCCTCGATCTTGCAGGCGAGGTCCCAGGCGGCGATGTCGACGACAGACAGGCTGCGCATGCCGATCCCTGAGGCATGGACCGCATGGTTGGAATAGAGGGTGTCGAAGTAGGCGACGCGTGGATCGACCGCCGACGTTCCCACGTAGCGCGGGGCGATCGTCCTGCCGATGATCTCCGGCACGGGCCCGTCTCGTGTCAGGCAGTAGGCGAACCCGGAGGTGCCGTCGTCGGCGTCGATGCGCACGAGGACGAACTCTCGGTGACGCATCACCCACGCCCCGTAGACGATCGGCACCTCCAACTCGTAGAGGACCCGGGCCGTACGAAGGCGGCTGATCGCCGGGTCCGCGTTCATTGCGTGAGGTACCCGTCGTCGCACATCAGCATGTGTCCAGTGACCAGTTCCGACGCATCGCTGGCGAGGAAGATCGCCGCCCCGATCAGCTCCCGCGGCAAACCCAGACGGGGGCGGAGCATGCGGGCCTTGATGAAGTCGGCAGTGACCGACGTCGTCGCCGCGGCAGCTCGGGTGAGGGGCGAGTCCATCAGCGTCGGGCCGATGCCGTTGACCCGGACGCCACGGTCGCACCACTCGAGGGCGAGGCCCTTGGTGATCTGCACGACGGCTCCCTTGGAGGCGAGGTAGGCGCTGGCCAGTGGGTAGCCGACGAAGCCGCCGATCGACCCCATGTTGATGATGCTGCCCTTGCCCTGGGCGAGCATCTTGCGACCGAACGACTGACAGCACAGGTAGGTGCCCTTCATGTTGAGGCCGACGATGAAGTCGAACTTGTCCTCGGGGAAGTCCTCGGCTGGGCAGCGGAACGCCGAACCGGCGCTGTTGACGAGCACGTCGACGCGTCCGGCCTCGGCGACGACCTCGTCGGCGATGCGGTCGCACGCCTCCTTGCTGGTCACGTCGAGTTGCTTGAGGATCGCCGTGGCTCCGTTGTCGGCGATGACACCGGCAACCCGTTCCGCACCGGCGACGTTGATGTCGGCGAGGACCACGGTCATCCCGGCCTGAGCAAAGCCGATCGAGATCGCCTCACCGAGACCACTGCCCGCTCCGGTGACGACGGCGACGCGACCGGTGACGTCGAAGATGTCGCGGGCGTAGCCGGCCGGGATGGCCAAGTCGCTGTTCTCGGTCATCGAATCTCCTCTCCTCTCACCCGATCGTGCCGGTCCAGGTCGGGCCACCCTCGGTACCGGTGTCGATGGCCCACAGTTGCCCGGTGAACGAAGCGTCCGGCGTGTCGGCGATCGCTCCGGCGTCGGTCATCAGCAGGCGGGTGCCGTCGAACACGCAGTTGGTGGGGATCGTCCCGGCCTCGATGAACTGGTCGTAGCTGCCGTCGGCGTTGAGCACGTCGATGCCTCCGCCGTTGACCGTGGTCACGAACAACCGACCGTCTGCGGCGACCGCCAGACCGTCGGCGACGGGATGGTCACCGGGCAGGAGGCCGATGTCCTCGATGTCCGAGCCGTCGGGCCGGCAGCGTCTGACCATCCCGGTGTACGACTCCGCCCACACGACGCTGCCGTCGGCTTCGATGGCGATGCCGTTCGGGAAGGTGGGCGGCTCGAGTTCGACGACGAGGGCGCCGCGGCCGGACTCGTCGAGGACGAAGATCCGTGACGGCTCGGGATCAGACGGTCGATACGTGCCCGGGTCGGTGATGTAGAGCCGGCCGTCGGGTCCGAAGACGAGGTCGTTGGGCCCGTTGAGGGCGATCCCGTCGATCTCGGTGAGGATGACCTCCGCTGGGATGCCCTCCCGCTCGATCCGCTGAATCGACGGCACCGACATCTCCGCCGCCCGCCACGGACCGACCGTGCCTCCGTTCTGGCACACGTACAGGATCCCATGGTCGCCGACGACGCAACTGTTCGGACCGCCGGCGGTATAGGCGTACTGCGTCACGCCGGTGTCCTGCGCCCACACTGAGACCTGGCTGCGGAACGTCTCGACGAAGCACACCCGCCCGTCGGCGAGGAGTGTCGGCCCCTCCGCCCAGCCCAAGCCGTCAGCCAGCAACGTCTTCTCCATGCTTCACGTACCTCCCGAGTTGCAGGATTGGTGAGCTGAGACAGCCGAAATCTGCATCGAGCGCTCACCAATGTCGCTGGTCATCGCACTGCTCCGGCGGTGATGCCGCGGACGATGTACTTCTGGACGAACACGCTGGCGATCAGCAGCGGGACCATCGTGACGACGCCGACGGTGGCGGCGACGTCCCAGTCGATCGGGCGTTGGGCGCTGATCAATCCTGCGGCGCCGATCGGGACGGTTTTCTGGCTCTCGGAGTTGATCAGGTACAGGCCCACGAGGAATTCGTTCCAGATGAAGATGCTGGAGAAGATCGCCGCGACCAGGATCCCCGGTCGCACGAGCGGCAGGAGAACCCTGACGAGCGTGCCCCACGGACCGCAGCCGTCGAGCGCCGCGGCGGCGTCGATGTCGCGAGGAACCTCGTCGAAGAATCCGATCATGATCCAGATGACGAGCGGCAGGCTGAACGCGACATACGGGATGATCAGCCCGGGCTTGGTGTCCGTGAGGTCAACGCGGCGGATCATCAGGAGGATGGGGATCGCCACGGCGATGGGCGGCATGAAGCGGAAGCTGAGGATCGTCGACGCCCAGCGATCCTTGCCCCGGAACCGGTAGCGCGAGAAGGCGTAGGCCGCCGGCACGCCGAGGATCAGGGCGATGGCAACGGAGCATCCCGTGACGATGGTGGAGTTGACGATGAAGTCGAGGAAGTTGCGCTCGAACAACACGTCGGCGTAGTTCTCGCGGATCACCTCCCATTCGAGGTCCAGGCTCGGGGGGACCTCGAGGATGTCGATCCGCCGCTTGCTCGACAACAGGGCGAGATAGACGATCGGGGCGATGCCGAACAGCCCGATCACGATGAGGACGAGGTACTGCACCACGCGTACCGCCCGCCTCGTCGTCCTCGTCATCGCGCGTCCTCGCGACGGATGTCGACCCGCCGCAGCAACACGGAGGATGCGAGGGCCGCGATGATCACCATCACGTAGGCGATCGCCGAGGAGAAGCCGTAGCGGGTGAAGCTGAACCCGGTCTCGAATCCGTAGAAGCTGAGCGTCGTGGTCGTGCGGCCGGGACCGCCGTACGTCAGGCCGTAGACGAGGTCGAACGTGCGGAACGCATCGATCGCCCGGAAGATCCCGGCGAAGACGATTGCCGACGCCAGCAGCGGCAGGGTGATCTGGGTCAGCCGACCCCACGGGCCGGCACCGTCCACCGCTGCCGCCTCGAAGATCTCCTCCGGGAGCGCTTGCAGCCGTGCAAACACGATGATGAACACGAACGGCGTCCATTGCCACACGTCGACGAAGATGAGCACCCACTTGGCCACCGCCGGGTCGCCGAGCCAGTTCGGCGGCGAGTCGAAGCCGAGACCGCCGAGCATCCAGTTGACGAGTCCCCAGTCCGGGTTGAGCAGTGCTCTCCACATCAGGCCGACGACGACGGGATTGAGGATCATCGGCACGACGAGCAGCCCGCGCACGAGCGCCGCGCCGCGCAGCCGAAGATTGAAGAACAGCGCCAGCCCCGTGCCGAGGACGGACTGCACGACGACGCCGACGCCGACCATCAGGGCGGTCGTTCGGGCCGCCGCCCAGAACACTGAGTCCGACCACAGCGAGCGATAGTGATCGAGCCCGACGAACTCCCAGTCGCTCTCGATGACGTCGAACTCGTAGAACGAGATACCGAGGCTGTACAGCAGAGGGAACAGCGAGAAGACGAGCAGGTAGCCGAGCGCCGGACCGAGCAGAACGAGCGAATGCCGCTGGGCGAACCAGTGCCGCACGCGTGCTGCGCCGGGCGACGATCGAGGCCCCCCGATCGTCGCCGACGCTGTCGTCAACGTCGCGTCCAGTCAGGCCAGGTAGCCGACGCGCTGGAGGATCGCCACCCACGAGTCCTGGGCGTTGGCGCACGCTTCCTCGGCGGTCTGAGATCCGGCGAGGGCCAGGTTGAACTCGCGGGCGGCCTCGCCAACGAGCTCGAAGTTCTCGGGGATGAGCGCCGTCTCGAGGATCTGGGCGCTCTCGGCAGCCTCGCCGGCGACCGGGAGGTAGGGAAGCGCTTCGACGAGGTCCGGTGCCTCGAAAGTCGAGCTGCGGTTGGGGTCGGTCTTGTACGTGAGCACCTGGTACTGCTCGAACTCCTGCGAGGTGAGGTAGGTGAGCAGGTGCCAGGCAACATCCTTGCGCTCCTGCGGCAGGTTGTCGGGGATTCCCAGCCCCCACCCACCGCGCACGGCGCGCGGCGTCTGGCCCTCGTCGGCGGGCAGTACCGCCACGTCGACCGTGTCGGAGACCCGGGAGGCCTCGGGGTCGAATACCGAACCACCGATCGTCGACCAGCAGATCATCTGTCCGACGTTGCCGACGGAGAAGGCGTCGACCGACTCGGTGAACCCGTACGAGGTCACGCCGCTGGGAGAGACCGCGGCGCAGTCGATCATGTGCTGGAGGGCACGCACTGACGGTTCGCTGGTCAGGTTGGGCTCGAAGTCCTGGGTCGCCGGCGCTCCGTTCATCAGCTGGCCACCCATCGTGATGAACCGCGAGTACCAGTCGACGAGGAACAGCGACACGTCGTTGGCGCCGATCATCGAGGTGCCGGACACGTCGCCCTGGTGCAGGGCCTCGGCGTTGGCCAGGTAGTCCTCCCAGTTCGACGGCACGGAGAGTCCGGCTTCTTCGTAGAGGTCCGGCCGGTAGTACATGATCACCGAGCCACTGTGGATCCCCGGGATGAGGAACAGGTCGTCGCCTCCGAACTGCCCAGCTTCGACGTCGAAGTAGCCGCAGTACTCGAGCTGCCCCGCGGGGAAGTCCGGCAGGTCGTAACCCTCGGGCGTCCGTGACGGATCGGCCACATAGTCGTTGAGCGGCGCGAGCAGTCCGGCACCGACTGTCCCGGCCACGCTGAAGCCGAGGATGTGGGCGATGTCGTAGGCGCTCTGGTCGGCGCGCAGGTTCTGGTTGTTGCTCTCCAGCAGGGCGCCGAGGGCGAGCGTCGACACCTCGACCTCGAGGCCCATCGTCTCGCGGATCTCGTCGAGCTTGTCGCGCAGGCCGAGGTCGTCGCGCTCGCCATCGACAAGGAGGATCGACACCGTCTGGCCGGCGTAGCGCATCGGATCGAAGGCGCCGCCACCGGCAGTTCCCGGGACGGTCGTGTCCGTGCCGGTGAGGAATCGCTGGCCGCCTCCCGCCCTGAGCAGGCCGACAGCACCGAGGCCGACCCCGAAGGCCCCGGAACCGGCCAGGAAGCGCCGGCGACTGAAGTCGTTGTTCGGTGTGATGTTCACGATTCCCCCTTGATGTGGAACTAGTCGAGGATGTGGTGCGGGTCGTCGAAGATCTGCGAGGTCGCCCAGTCGAGGTTGAGCAAGCTGCCAAAGCCAGGCTGTTCGGGGAGCGGCGCCATCTTCCCGTTGGCGATCACTGGCTGGGCGAGGCTGTCGGCATAGGGATCCACCCCGGTCCATTGCACGCCCCATTCGATGGGCACGTCAGGGAAGCCGAGCGCCGAGAACACCTGGCTGTGGACGTGGGCGAACATGTGCGGGGCGAACGGAACGCCTGCCTGGAGGCATCGATCGATCACGCGCCGTCCACCGGTGATGCCGCCCATGCAGGTCAGGTCGATGCGGACAACGTCGACGGCGTCGGCGCGCAGCAGGGCGTCCGGGTAGTAGCTGCCACCCTGCTCGTCACCCATCGCGATCGGCACCGACACCCGCTCACGCAGTTGGCGAACGAGACCGGCGTCGCCAGGTGGAAACACGTCCTCGAACCAACCCAGCCCGACGTCGTCGATCGACTCGACGAACTCGACGGCGGCGTCCACGTCGTCGTAGATCCACGCTGCGTCGCAGCCGATCCACGCGTCGGGAGCGTTGGCCCGAGCGGCCCGCAAGCGATCGGCGGAGAGTTCGGCCGTCGCCGCCACCGGCGCCTTGAAGCGCCGCCAGCCGGCGTCGTAGAGCTCGGCGGTCTGCTTGCCGGTCTCCTCGGGGCCCATCGGCCCGGGGGGATAGCCGATGATCGCCGCGGCCGGCATCGCCTCGGTCCGTCCGCCGAGGAGACCGGCGATCGAGTTGTCGGCGGTCTTGGCGGCGACGTCCCACACAGCCAAGTCGACGATCGAGAGCGCCCGCAGACCGATCCCGGCGGCGTGCGAGGCGAGGCTCCGGCGCGAGGCGAGGCGGAACAGTCGCTCACGGTCGGCCGGATCCTGGCCGACATAGACGGGGGCGATGGCCTTGCGGATCTGCTCGGCGACGGCACCGTCGCGAGTGAGCGTGAACGCCCAGCCGGCGTGGCCGCTCGTCGTCGTGACACGCACGACCGCGTACTCGCGATGGCGCATGATCCAATCGCCGAAGACCACCGGTGCGGGGAGCGACGCTTGGATCGTCGCGACGCTGATTTCGGCGATCGCCACTTCACTACTCACCGCCGCTCCCCCATGAGGTCGAACTTAGGACCCCGGTGTCGAAGTTAGTCAAGCGTTTGATCACCCACCGAGCTGATCGACGGTCGGATAGTGCAGTGGCACGCCGCGCACACCGAAGCGACCCCGGCTGAGATGCCAACGGCCGAGGTTGGGCACCACGAGTAGTGACCGGTCCTCACCGGCAAACACAACGTTCGTCGGTGCCGCAATCGTCGTCCCCCGGGGATCGGCGGCGATCACGGTGAGCCCGTCGTCGACGTGCCATCGATAGATCACGTCGGGCCGGTAGCACGAGATGATCAGGCCGCCGTCATCGGTGATCGCCACTCCGTCGGGGACGCTGAGCCCGAGCTCGCACAGCACGGTTCGTTCACCGGCGGCGCCGCCGGCGGCGATGTCGATCCTGCAGATGCGCCCGGGGAGACTTTCGACGTAGTACAGACAGTGCCCGTTTGGGGCGACGGCGCAGCCGTTGGGGAAGTCCACCGCAACCTCCGACCACACCTCGGCGGCGCCGCCGGGACGGATCCGCCAGATCAATCCGGTGGCGTCCCCCCAGCCGCCGGAGTCGGTGAGGTAGAGGTTTCCGGTGGCGTCGAACGCTCCCCAATTGGGCACGTTGAACGGGCGATCAGGCGGCCCAACGGCGTAGACCTCGTGGCTGCCGTACTCCGGTGTCACTCGCCAGACGCACTTGTGCACGTTGTCGGCGGCGTAGATCCGTCCGGCGGCGTCGGCGGCGAGGCCGAGGATGAACCCGCCGGTGTTGGCAACCTCCGTCGCCGTGTCGTCGTCGTTGATGCGATAGATCTGTCCTGCCTCGCCGCCGACGAAGATGCGGCCCGCGGGGGTGATGGTGATGCCCTCGGGGTGATCGAGGCCATCGGCGAACGTCTCGATCTGGTCCAGTCCGATCGGGCCGACGTCCATTGCAACTCCTCCCCTCCCTTCGGCGATCGTTTCCGGGTCGGGCACGCCGAAATGTAGGGCGCGGCGCGCCTACGGTGTGCAACTGGTGTCAGATCGATGACCGCCACAACTGTTGATCGATTCTGTGCGATCGATTACTTTCTTGCACGCGCCTCGCGAGATGCGGCGGCGGGAGGATCGAAGGGGGAACGTCGTGGTCGACCACGACCATCACGCCTCGGCCGGTGAGGCGTCCGGCGCCGCGGCTGCGGCGCCGGTGATGGAGCTCGACGGTGTGCACAAACGCTTTGGCGCGACGCGGGCCCTCGACGGTGCCGGAATCACACTGTTCCCCGGCGAGGTGCACGCTCTGGTCGGTGAGAACGGCGCCGGCAAGTCGACGCTGATCAAGGCGATGACGGGGATCTATCAGCCCGACGAGGGGGACATCCGCATCGACGGCGAGCAGGCCGAGCTGAGCTCGTCCGCCGATGCTCAGGGGCGGGGGATCGTCGCCATCTATCAGGAACCGATGATCTTCCCCGATCTCAGCGTCGCCGAGAACATCTTCATCGGCCACCGCAACCGTGGACAGGTCGTGCGGTGGCGGCGGATGTACGAGGAAGCGGACACCATCCTGGGGTCGCTCGACATCGACGTCGATTCCCGTGCCCCCGCCAACACTCTCGCGGTCGCGGCACAGCAGGCGGTGGAGATCGCCAAGGCGATCTCTCTCGACGCCCGTGTGCTGATCATGGACGAGCCGACGGCGTCATTGTCGGCCCACGAGGTCGACCGTCTGTTCGACCAGGTGAGCCGGTTACGCGACCGCGGTGTCGCCGTGCTGTTCATCAGCCACCGTCTCGACGAGGTGTTCCGCATCGCCGATCGGATCACCGTGTTCCGGGACGGACGGCACATCTCCACCCGGCTGGCCTCCGAGACGACCCACGAGCTGCTTGTCCGTGAGATGGTCGGCCGGGACATCGACGACTTCTTCGTACGCACCCGCCACATACCTGGCGACACGATGTTGCGGGTCGAGGGACTCAGCCGTGCGCTGACGTTCGAAGATGTGAACTTCGAGGTCCGCGCCGGCGAGGTCGTCGGCTTCGCCGGGCTCGTCGGCGCCGGCCGTACGGAGGTCGGGCTGGCCCTCTTCGGCATCGCTCCCGCCGAGCGGGGCACGATCGAGGTCGACGGCGAGCCGGTCGAGATCCGCAGCCCGCGGGACGCGATGGGACTCGGGATCGCTTATTTGTCGGAGGACCGTCGTCGACTCGGGCTGTCGATGCCGCAGTCGGTTGCGTCGAACATCACCCTTCCGGCCATCGGCAATTACCGCACCCCGTTCGGTCTGCTCGATCGCAGCGCCGAGGAGGCAGTGGCCGGACGCTTCCGCGACCGCCTGAGCATTCGCACCGCATCGCTGCGCACCCCGGTCGGCAACCTGTCCGGGGGCAACCAGCAGAGGACGATGCTCGCCAGGTGGCTCAACGTGGCGCCGCGCATTCTCATCCTCGACGAGCCGACACGCGGCATCGACGTCGGCGCCAAGGCCGACATCCACCAACTGATCGACGACCTCGCCCGCGACGGCGTCGCCGTCATCGTGATCTCGTCGGATCTTCCCGAGGTGCTGGCGATGAGCGACCGCATCGTCGTCATGCGCGAAGGTCGCGTGCGCGGAGTCTTCACCCACGACGAAGCCGACCCCGAGCGCGTCATGGCAGCGGCGGTCGCATGAGAGTCCGCAGGCTGAAACCCGAGCGGATCAAGGAGCTCACCCTGTTCCTGATCATCATCGCCACTCTCGTGGTCTTCAGCCTGCTGATCGACAACTACCTGTCTGGGCGCTTCTTCAACCGGGTGACTCAAGGTGTTGCCGTGATCGCGGTGATCGCCGCCGGACAGTCGCTGGTGATCATCACCCGCAACATCGACCTCTCGGTCGGCTCGATCGCCGGCGTCAGCGCATATCTGACCGGTGAGGTGCTCGGCAACCACCTCGGCACGCAGTCGGTCGTCGCCGTGCTGCTCGCCGTGGCGATCGGGACGCTGCTCGGCTTCGTCAACGGCGCTCTCGTCGCCTACGGGCGGATCCCGTCGATCATCGTCACGCTGGGCACGCTGGCGATCTATCGAACGTGGCTGATCAGCTACGCCGAGGCGCGCACGATCACGGCCAGCTCTCTACCGCAATGGCTCGTCGACCTCCCGCGCTCCACGGTGTTCGCCATCGGCGAGTTCGAGTTCCGCACGATGTTCGTGCTGGCGATTGCCGTGATCATCGTCCTCCAGGTGCTCCTGGCGCGCGTCCGCGCCGGACGGATCCTCTACGCCATCGGCTCCAACCCCGAAGCTGCCCTGCAGTCGGGGCTGCCCGTGCGGCGCACGACGATCGCCGCCTTCACGGCGTGTGGGGCCCTGGCCGGGCTCGGCGGATTCCTCCTCCTGGCTCGTTTCGGAACGCTCACCGTGTCGGCCGGACAGGGGCTCGAGCTCGAGTCGATCGCCGCCGCAGTCGTCGGCGGGGTCAGCACGTTGGGCGGATCCGGGACGATCGTCGGCAGTTTCTTCGGTGCGTTGCTGATCGGCCTACTCGATCAGAGCATCGTCCGCGTACCGCAGATCAGCGAGTTCGTGCGCGACGCTGTGCTCGGGCTGCTCATCCTCCTCGCCGTCGTGCTCGACGGGCTGCTGGCCCGCCGGTTCGTGCACCGGCGCACGATCATGGCGATGGGGACTGCTACGCCGCCCGCACCGAACGACGTGATCGACGGAAGCCGCCAAACCGTCGGCACCGGGGGTTCGCTGTGAGCCGGTCGGGTGTCGCCGATCTCGTTCGCCGCAACCCGTGGGAGTCGTTGCTGCTGGTGATCTTCGCCGGCACGGTCGTGTTCAACGTGACGCAGTCGACCAACTACCTCGACATCGACAACTTCGTCAATCTCTTCGAGCTGTCGATCGAGAAGGTGATCATCGTCGTGATGATGACGTTCGTGATCATCGCAGGCGAGATCGACTTGTCTGTCGCCTCGGTCATGGGGTTGAGCGCAGCCGTGTTGGCGACGCTCAACGACGGCGCGGCTGTGCCGTTCGGAATAGCCATCCTCATCGCCGTCGCCGCCGGCAGCGCCGCCGGTCTCGTGCAGGGTTGGTGCGTATCCCGACTTGGCTTGCCCTCGCTCGTCGTGACGTTGGCCGGCCTGATCGGCCTGCGCGGTCTCGCCCGCGTCTTCGTCGAGGACCGCTCGTATGGCGGCTTTCCCTCCTGGTTCGAGAGCCTCGGCCAGGAGCCGTTGATCGGCCCGTTGCCGTTCAGCGTCCTGTTGTTCGTCGTGGGCATCGTCGTGGGCGGCGTGGTGCTGGCTCGTACAGCGTTGGGGCGGCGGGTGTATGTCGTCGGCGACAACGCCGACGTCGCCCGTTACTCGGCACTCAACGTGTCCCGCCTCAAGCTCGGGTTGTTCGTCGCGTCAGGAACGGTTGCCGCTGTCGCCGGGCTGCTCTATGCAGCCCGTCTCGGCTCCGTGCGCGGCGACATGGCCACCGGGTTCGAGCTCGACATCATCACGATGGTGTTGCTCGGCGGTGTCAGCATCTTCGGCGGCGCCGGGACGATGACCGGAGTGGCGCTGGCCGTGCTGATCGTCCTCAACCTGCGCAACGGTCTCGGCTTGGCGAACGTCGAAGCCAACACGCAGACGGGGGTGATCGGCGTCATCCTGATCACCTCGGTGCTCGCCCGCAACGCCATTGACGGATTGCGCCGCCGGTGGGACCGCACGGCCCCGATGGCGCGCGACCTCGACCTGCCGGCGTCGACGATCGGGTCGGCCTCGTGATCAACAAGTCTCACAACCAATGGCGGACCGACCGCCGCTCACCACGTCCTGAAGGAGGACACATGCGCAAACATCACACATTGGGGGCGATCTTCGCCGCGGTGGCTTTGGCCGCCGGCGGGGGGCTCGCCGGGGCGTCCGGGGACACCACGGTTCCCGGCACTGAGCCTGCTGGTACTGAGCCTGCTGGTACTGAGCCGGCAGGATCCGCCGCGCCCGCAGGATCCGCCGCGCCGGCTGGCGAGGCGGTCGAGTTCGAGACTGGTCTCGAGTTCAACGCCGTGCTGCTCCCGAAGTTCACCGGCATCGCCGTCTTCGACCAGGCCAACGAGGGCGCCCAGGAAGCTGCCGCAGAACTTGGCGCGAACCCAGCCGAGTTCCTCGGTCCCACCGCCGACAACAGCGTCGCCGGGCAGATCGAGATCATGACGAACGCCGCCACCCAGGGCGTCGATGCCGTGATGCTGTCGAACAACGCCGGCGACCAGATCGTCCCCGCGGTGCAGGAGGTGGTCGACGCCGGTGGTGTGGTCGTCACGTGGGACTCGCAGATCCCGACCGCCGAGGGCGAGAGCGTGTTCGTCGCCCAGGTCGACTTCGACGAGACCGGTCAGGTGATGGCCGACATGTCCCGCTCGGTCCTCGGAGACGACGGCGGCCAGATGGCGATCCTGTCAGCTTCCCCGGACGCAGCGAACCAGAACGCCTGGATCGCCGCATTCGAAGAAGTCATGGCAGGAGCCGATTACGAGAACATCGAGGTCGTCGACACGGTCTACGGCAACGACGAATCGGAGGAGTCGTACGACCAGGCGCTGGCGCTCGTCGACCAGTACCCGGACCTCGAACTGATCATGGCCCCGACGACGGTTGGCATCGCCGCCGCCGCCAAGGCGATGCAGGACGAAGGGCTCTGCGAGGACATCAAGGTGTCCGGGCTCGGACTTCCTGACGAGATGCGCGAGTTCACCGAGAGCGGGTGCGCCCCCGAGTTCGCCCTGTGGAGCTTCGTCGACCTCGGCTACCTGACGTACTACGTGACGTACGGGATCGCCACCGGCCAGATCGAAGCCGCCGAGGGGGCGACCTTCAACGCCGGCCGGTTGGGCACGTACACCATCGAGGTCGACCCGACCCGCGACGCCGGGCTGCGGGTGCTGATGGGTCCGTTCTCCATCTACAACGCGGAGAACATCGGCGAGAGCGCCGAGGCCCCGGCCACCACGGCTGGCGGAGGCGAGGCCAGAGGCGGACGGCGAGCCACCACAGCTGCCGCAGAGGCGCCAGCCACCACAGCCGGCGGCTGACCATCGCTTTGTGTCAGCGTGCGTGCCCACGGGGGCGTGCACGCTGACACAGACGACACGGACGCCGCGAGGCGACGCGTTCTGCGGAACCGGCACGTCAGGCCTCCGGGAACCCGAACAGTCGGGCGGCGTTGCCCCCCATCACCGCCGCCCGCTCCTGCGGCGTCGCCTCGGGAAAGAAGTGATCGACGAGCGACAGCTGGGTGCCGTAGCCGGGCACGTCCTTGATCCACGGCCAGTCCGACGCCCACACCAGCCGGTCGAGGCCGAACGCCCGACCGATCGACTGCACGGTCGCCGTCAGGTCGGCGTACGGCGGTGGCTGCTGCGAGAAGGCGTACTGGCCGGAGAACATCACCATCACCTCGGCGAACTCGGACAGCCCGAGCACCAGGTCCAGCGTCGGCGGCGGCAGCACCGTCTCGATGCGTGGCCGACCATGCACGTCGACGTCGTAGCCCGTCGGGCAGAAGCCGAGATGGTTGAGCACCACACGCAGACCAGGCACGGCACGCAATGCCATCGGCAGCAGGCGCAGCTGGTCCGGCGGGCCGTAGAACCACAGGACCATCCCCAGCTCTTCCATCGTCTCCAGCACCGGCAACCGATCCAGGTCGGCGGCACGTCCGGCGTCGGCCCGCCCGAGGCCACCCAGGCGCAGCCCTCCGAGCCCCAGGTCGCGATGCCTGCGGCGGGTCGACGCGACACCATCGGAATCGGCGTCGTCGAGCACGCCGACGCCACGAAAGCGAGACGCGAAGCGGTCGAGCACCATCGCCAGGTAGTCGTCATGATGATCGAGTGGCACGACCACGGCTCGTTCGATGCCGTGACGATCCATCACGTCGACGAACTGCTCGGCGGGAGCGCGGAGCTCAGGCGGGTAGAGCGGGTGCACCCCGCGTGGGTACTCGGCCGACTGCCGCTCGAACAGGTGCAGGTGGGCGTCGACGATCATCGGACCACCCCCCTCGTCTCGGCCGCATCCCACAGATCGCCGACGAGCACGTCGCCGAACAGCCCGACGCAGGTGACAGCGGCCCTCAGCCCCTGCTCCGTGGCGACCTTGAGGTCGCCCGCCGGCAGGTGGGCAAGGAA
>CAVSZO010000009.1:0-21147 GCA_963732335.1 Ilumatobacteraceae bacterium
GCCCGCCCCGATCGGCATGTCGCTGTGCGGCTCGCCGGTGCGGCCATGGACGACCCGGATTCGCCGCCGAAGGTGGCGTCGACAGCTTCGGATCGGGCATGCGGTCGTGTTCTCAACTCAGGGCGGGCGTGAGCGGCGTCCGTGAGGTGGTGGGCTTTGGGTTGAGTTGAGGGGATCCACCCGCGGGTCGCGATTTCTGTGCTTCGGTTTTCTGGTGACGTTTAGCGTTGTGCGGGCATAGGAACGGTGATGAACGACGGGTGTCGGCGCAGCAGGGTCCCGCCCTCGGCGGAGGACGTGAAGTTCACCGAGTTGTACTCCCGCTATGGAAAGCTGGTGCAGGCGTACTGCACGCGGCGCATGGACCGCTCGCTGGTGGCGGACGCCGTGGCGGACACGTTTCTTGTGGCGTGGAAGCGGTTGGACCAGATCGACGACGTCGAGACCGCGCTGCCGTGGCTGTACGGGACGGCGTATCGGGTGATCCTGCATCGGTGGCGGGGGGATGCGCGAGCGAAGAACCTGATGTATCGCCTCGTCGACACCGGCGATGGCGGCGCTTCGGTCACCGAGGCGACTGTCATCGGCCGGCATGACAGCGAGTTGGTGTTGCTCGCCGCGTCGCGCCTCAGCGCCATCGATCAGGAGATCCTCCGGCTGGAGTTCTGGGAGGGCCTGTCGCATGCCGAGGTGGCGAGGGCACTGGCGATCAAGCCGCAGGCGATCCGGCAACGCGCCTATCGCGCTCGCCGCAACCTCTCGGCCGAGTTGGACAAGTTGACCCAGAGTCGCCGTCCGGGGCTATTCACGAGGTTGGTGTCACATGCACACTGAGGAACGCGTCGTCGAACTCTTCGCCGCCGCCAATCCCGTCGCTGATCTCGGTTTCAGCTCGACCCGTTCGACGTCGGTCGTTTCGAGCAACTCTCCCGACTTGGCGACGGTTGGGTCGACGTCCCTGTCGAGCCTGATAGCGCGCCGCCGCCGAGGGGGCGTTCACCGTGGTTGCTTGTTGCCGCTGCGGTGATTGCCGTGGTCGGGGCTGCAGTGCTGGTGACCCACGTCCGCCGTGATGGAGACGTGGCGGTTGAGACTGAACCGGTCGAGCCGTCGCCGATCGAGATCGCTACGGCATACCTCGGGGCGGCCGGCGACTTCGACGCGGATCGGGCGATCACGTACCTGTCCGACGAGGCCCTAGCCGAGGGGTGGGGTTCTCCTGACCAGTTCCGGTTGGAGCTCGCCTTCTACGCAGCGCAGCGCCAGAAGTTGATATTGCATGCCTGTGAGGAGTTACGGGTGTCGGCCGCCGGGGACGTTGTGCGTTGCCCGGTCGACTATCACTACTTCGGCTCCGACGAGCTCGGGTTGGGTCCGTTCGGCGACGCTTACTGGGATATCACTGTCCGTGACGGCACGATCGTCTCGGCTGAGCTCGAGCTCCCGTTCATGACCAATGGCTTCAACGATGAGGCGTGGGCGCCGTTTGCCCGGTGGGTACACGAGAACCATCCGGACGACGTCGCGGTCATGTACACCGATGCAAGCCAAACGGAGGGGCAGATAACCGAGGAATCGATCGAGCGCTGGGATCGACGCATCGACGAGTACGTCGCCGAAGGGACGGCCAAGCTCGAATCTGCCACGGCGTTGATGGACGCCTGGGTCGCCGGCGACGGCGACGCCGCCGCCGCCCTGTTCGCCCCCGATGGCACCTGGGAGAGCCTCGACTCGGCGATGCTGCCGGACCTGCATGACTGGTACCGGGCGGTGGGCGGCGAGTTTCACGACGAGGGGTGTGCGTTTCGGCCAGTCGACTTGAACATCCAGTGCGACTACACCTACGACAACGACCTGACCGGCGACCTGGGTGGAGAACCGGTGGAGAATGCCTTCATCGTCACAGTCGACGATGGCGCGATCGCGAACGTGAACGACCGCCCCAACGACCGCGCCGAGGAGGTGTGGCAGAGCTTCCTCGACTGGGTCCGCATCAACCACCCCGACGACGTCGAGCACATGTACACCACCGATGCCGGCCTGCCTTTGCTGGACACCGGCTCGATCGCACTGTGGGAACAGCACGTCGACGAATTCGTGGCCAGCAGCTGACGAATCCAGCAGGCCATCGTTGACGGGCGGCAACTGACCTGAATCGGACCGGGGTCGCCGTTCGCGGAGAAGGTGAGGCGGGATGAGCAACACACAGATCGACGTATTGGCCGCCAGTGTCGCCGCAGTCACGATGGCCATGTCGAACGTGAGTCTGGTGCTCGGCGGCGGAGACGATCGGCAGCCCGCGATCGTGATGGACGATTTCGAGTCGGGTGTGCTGACGGGCTGGCAGGCTGCCACGATCGGCGGCGGCTGGGTCGTCTACGACGGCGAGCAGGCCGCCGAGCCGGCACCGCCTGGTTCGGATTTTCCGCCTGACCCGCCGCAGGGCGAGTTCGCCGTAGTGACCGAGCCGACCGGTCCCGGCACACGAATCCTCTATCGCGACGTCGCCCTCGATGGCGAGCTCACGTTGCACCTCACCGTCTTCTATGAGAGCTTCGCGCCGTTGAGCGCCCCCGACACGCTCGCGTCCGACGATCTTTTGGAACCGAACCAGCAGCTCCGCGTCGATCTCGTCGACCCCGCCGCACCATACGACTCGGTGGACGACGCCAACGTCCTGGTCAACGTGTTCGGCACGGGTCCCGCCGATGAGCAGACCCTGGAGCCGACCGAGGTCAGCGTCGACGTCTCCGAGCTGGCCGGCCAGACCGTGCGGCTGCGCATCGCCCAGGTCGACAACCAGGGCTCGATGCGGGCCGGTGTCGACAACATTCGTTTCGAGCCGACCGGCGCCGGCGCGGCGATCGAGCTGCCGGTCACCCCGGCGGCGCACCGTCTCACCGAAGACGAATTGCTCGTCGCTCTGGCAGCCGAAGCTGCCGATCGCGCCGTGGCCGACGGCCCGCCCGACGATTCTTTCGCCGGTGCAGTGCTCGTCGCCCGTGACGGCGTGATCCTCATGGAGGACGCCTGGGGGCTCGCCGACCGCGAGGCCGGCACGCCGAACACGGTCGACACCCGGTTCCGCGTCGGCTCGATGAACAAGATGTTCACCGCCGTGGCGGCGCTGCAGCTCGTCGGGGCGGGCGAGCTGGATCTCGACGAGCCGATCGTGACGTACCTGCCCGACTACCCGAACCAGGACCTCGCGTCGAAGGTCACCGTGCGCCACCTGCTGAGCCACACCGGTGGCACCGGCGACATCTTCGGGCCCGAGTTCGATGAGCACCGACTGGAGCTGCGCGAGCACAGCGACTACGTCGAGCTGTTCGGTGAGCGGGGCGTCATGTTCCGGCCGGGCGATCGCTGGGAGTACTCGAACTACGGCTTCGTCCTGCTCGGCGCGGTGATCGAGGCGGTAACCGGCGAGTCGTACTACGACTACGTCCGCGAGCACGTGTTCCGCCCGGCCGGGATGACCTCGACCGACTCACTGCCCGAAGACGAGAACGTGCCCGCCCGGGCAGTGGCCTACCTGTTCCTCAACGCGTGGATGCCAGCGACGGAGACTCTCCCGTACCGGGGTACCGCGGCAGGCGGCGGCTACTCCACCGTTGGCGACCTCTTCCGCTTCGCCGAAGCACTGCAGGACGGCACGCTGCTCTCACCGGAGCTGCTCGCCGACGCGACCAGCCCCCAGGGCGAGGAGTTCTACGGCTTCGGCTTCGACGTCGGCGACGACCCGTCGCCGTACTTCGGCCACGGCGGTGGGGCGCCGGGAATGAACGGCCAGCTGCGTGTCTACCCCGAGCTCGGCTACGTCGTGGTCGTACTCAGCAACATGGGCCCACCTGCGGCAGACATCATCGCCGACTTCTTCACCCTTCGCATGCCCCTCGACACCGACGTGGCCGGCGAAATCGGTCCCACAGACAACACTGTGCAAAAGGACACCCGATGAACACTGTCACTCGTCCGCTGCTCGCGACGGGAGCCGACCTTCGTCGCACCACCGTGTATGACCGTGACGTCAGAACAAAGACCGCCGCGCCGCGTACGCCGTCTTCGCCTAGGTCACCAGCGGATAACCACCACCGCATCGCCGCGGCCGGGTCCGACCGACGTTTGCTGGAGGTGCCCGATGACGACGTAACAGAACCACACCCAACCGCGTCATCGAACGCCGGTTCAGCACACGAGCGTCATCGAGCTCCCGTTCGACAATCGCAGGCCATGCCACACCACGCCGGTCCATACTCCCCGCGTGAGTGACGCACCGCGGGTCAGTCGCAAGGAGTCCTTCGATGCCGCAGCGTCGGACTACGCGTTGTACCGCTCGGGATATCCGGACGAAGTCGTCGATGACATTGTCACCTCATCGCAACTACATCGGGGCAGCCGGGTGCTCGAGATCGGCTGCGGCACCGGCCAGTTGTCACGTTCCGTTGGCTCAACATGGGGCGGAGTTGGTTGCCGTGGAGATCGGCCGAAACCTCGGCGCACTCGCACGACGGAACCTTGCCGACTTCCCGACCACGCGGGTCGAAATTGGCGGCTTCGAGGAGTGGCCGCTGCCACCCGACCCGTTCGACGCCGTCGTGTCCGCCAGCGCCTTGCACTGGATCGATCCGTCGGTTCGATTCTCTAAGCCGGCGCGAGCGCTCAAGCCCGGCGGCGTCCTTGTCGTCGTCCACGTCCATCACGTCAAGGGTGGAACGCCCGGCTTCTTCGGCGACACCCAGCCGTTCTACCTGCGATGGGGCCTGAGCGACGATCCTTCGTTTGAGCCGCCAGCGCCCAAGGACGCTCCGATCATGTATGCCGAACTCGAGGATCAGCCCGAGTTCGGCGCGGTGCAGCGGCACCGTTTCGAGATCCCGAGACGCCACACGACCGACTCCTACGTCGGCTGGCTGAAGACGGACTCTCTCGTCTCGAGTCTCGACCCCGAGTCGAGGCAGGGCTTCCTGAACGACATCGAGACACTCATCGACACAAGTACGACGGCTGTGTGGCCCGCAACTTCGTCTACGAGGTCATCGCCGCATTGCGCAACGCCTGAGCCGAAGCGACGACGCTCCGTAGACGGTCGTGACGGCGATCCGGCAATTCTGCTCAATCTCGGAGCCGCGAACGACTACGCGCGCGCTCAGCGGCTTCGCGGCAGCGTGAGCGACAGTCGACGGCGCCTCGTCGCGCAGGCCGAGCCACGCAGGATCCGAACGGAACGTTCCGGGCATAACGCAGAATTGCCGCAGCCGCAAACGCCGGCGCGACGGCCGCTGCGGATGCGTCCACCGCCGTCCCTGCTTGCTGTCGCGAGCACATAACCTCGCAACCGAACGACGACCTTGCGTTCACGGGCGGCCACCCATATCCGGCATCTCCGCGGCTGTTACCGCGGGGCGCTTCGGCCGCCACGCGGCGGACACGATCGACGCAGAGCCTCGATCGGTGCGGGTCGATTCGGCCTGCTGAGTGGACGTCAAGGTTCCCGAGCGGGCAGTCAGCCGTCCCCCGACCGCGAAGGCTTCAATGCGCTGCACACCGCCGCCGGGACTTGCGGTTTGAGACGCGAGGAGAGCGTCGTTGGGTCGCGGGATTGGGTCGGCCGCTGTGACGAGTGCATCGGCCAGGTGGAGGGTGCTTCGGTTCGTCTGACCCACTGAGCGGGCAGGTCCCTTGCGACCGATTGTCGTAGGCGGTGACGAACTGCGACCGGCGAACCTCCGTCTGTGGTTGGGCATCCCACGTACCGTTCGCCTCGTCAGCGCTGGCGGGCGAGTGCCCCGAGCTGGCTTCGTGAAGTGACACCGAGCTTGCGGTAGATGGCGCCAAGCTGGGTTTCGACGGTTCGGACCGATGTGAACCGTTTGACTGCGGTCTCCTGATTGGAGAGGCCAGCGGACACGTCAATGACGACCTCTTGTTCGGCGGCTGTGAGGGTTCCCCACAGTGCAGCACCGAACGGCGGGCCGACATCTCTCAAGCCGATGACAACTCCTCGTAACGTCGGTTCGTCGAGGCGGTTGCGCCCCGGGACTTCGCACCAGCGCCATGTTCCGTCGGCATGACGGCACCGAAAGACGTGGGCCGGTTCTCTGTTGTCAGGCGCGGCAATTTCACGAGCGAACGCCGCTGCTGCCGCCTCTACCTCGTCTGGATGGACGTACTCCCAAATGCCGTGGCCGACGACGTCGTCTGGATCGTGGCCCAGCGCGGAGTTGACGCGATCCTCGACGAGATTGATGATGCCGTTTCGGTCGACGATCATCACGCAGTCATAGCGAGTGGCGATCCCCGAACGAGTCGCGAGCTCATCTACGGCTTCGGTGAGTGCGATTGGTGGATCGGACTTGCCCAGGCCGCGCAGGCCGATGATGACGCCGCCGCTCAGGTCGGACGCCGTTCGGATTGGTGCCTCGCAAGCACGCCAGCTTCCGTCCCTGTGCTTGCAGCGCAGCACCATCGATCGCTCCCGGTGATCTGGAGAAGTTCGATGCCGCTCGAGGACCGCCATCGTCTCGTGAAGGTCAGCGGGGTGGACGAGGGCGGAGAGGGGCCTGCCACGAACCTCGGATGTGCGAAGTCCGAGGAGGTGGTCGAGGCCGTCATCGGCGCTGGTGATTCGGCCCTCGGCATCGATCGTCATGGCACAGTCCACGAGGCGAGTAATGCGCTCAGATTCGGCGATCGTCATTGGTCCCCTCCGCTCCTGAACCCGCTCGAGATCATATTCCGAGGGGCGGGGCGCGTCGTGGCCTGCGTGAACACCTCGACAAATACGTAGAACCGCGGATGCGGATGGGGCCTCCGATGTCGCACGATCTCAGGGCCGATCAGCGGGCAATCGGCCAGCACCTACCGGAACCCCTTCAGACGGAAACGAGAAATGAGATAGGTCGCCTCAACGACATTCTCGCGTCGTCGACCTGCTGTTCGGCGACGAGGCGAACACGCCTTCACCGGTCTCAACTTGGACCAGCTCAGTCCTACCGACCCGACACGCATCGAGGCGGAGACACCCATGGAACTGCGACGCAGGGCGCCAACGAATACCAGCAACTGCGGGCGGGTCTGGCCACGAATGATCCACGGTACACGCACAAGGCCCCGTTTGAAGATTGACAGTCAAGACGCCGCGTTCTCAAGACGATCGATGACCTTGAGCACCAGCGTCGCATGCGGCTGTACAGCAGCTCCTGAGCAGCCACCGGTCCGACCCAACCGTCGAACGGAGCACCGAAAGGAGGTGAACATGATCCCGGGCAAGCCAATGGGCGGACACTTCTTCTCCCATAGCTGGGAGCTCAACGGTGCGGGGTTCCTCGCCACCCAGTCAGTCAACATGCTCCAGAGTTCGTCGCTGAAGGACAGCTGGCGGGCCGTCTGGTCGAACCTGAACATCAAGATCTTCATGCGCCTCGCCGACGGCGAGACGCTCAAGGAGGCCTCCAAGCTCCGTGGTCAATGCGACGGGTACGTCACGGGCCATGGAACGTCACGGAGCCGGGACGGGGGCCGGCAGCAGCCGCGACCGGCCGCTACAGCAGCGCGAGGCGCTCCCTGCGGAGAACTTCACCCAGCTCCTCCGCCGCGGCGAACGTTTCATGTTCGGCTCCGTCGACGGTGGGTTAACGAGACCGGGCACCAACTTCTTCGCTGCCCCATGGTTCGATCCCGAGGAGGGCCGGCATGCCGCGCAATGAAGTCAACGCCCCGAACTCGAAGCGCGCCGAACGCGACCTCCTCAACGAGCTCACAAGCGAACGGATACGAGGTCAGGCCGCCGGCAACGACGTCGTGACGACGCTCGAACGCCAGCTCGACGACATCGATCATCGTGCGGACGAGCGACTCGGTGACACGGACGTCGCGGCGCGTGAGGCCGTGAGCGACGTCCTCGCCGAACAGGAGGAACACCTCGATCGACGGCGCGCGGGCGTCGACGCCATCAACTCGCTACTCGTGGATCTTCTTCGCGAGGACGCCGCAGGTGTCGGAAACGCCGCGCGGATGTCGCCGGTCGTTGACGCGACGAGGTCACTGATGGGCAGGCTTGACGCCGTCGACAACATGTCGCTGAAGCAGGTACGCGACGAGACCCTCCACGCCCTCGATGATGTCGATCCCCAAGTCGCCCTCGCAGCGGTTGCCGCACGGCAGGAGGAGGCCCTCGAGCAACTCGAACGATTGTACGCCGAGATACTGTCAGCGTTTCGCGACGCGGCGCTTGTCGACGCCGAAAGAAGCTCCGTGAATGTGGCGGCCCTCGACCAACGACTCGACGGAACGGCACTCGCCGCGTCGGTCGATGATATCCAGCAATCGCTTGCGACGCTCCGCGAGGCGCTGGACGATGCCCTGTTGCACGACGCCACACGGCTCAGACAGAACATCGAGACGGCGTGGGCAGCGACGTTCGACCAGACCGTGGACGAGTCCCGTAGTCCGATCGCCGGTCAAGGTGTGGTCGCGGTGTCGCCCGAGGTCCGATCGGGGTTCCGCGCCCAGCACGTCGAACGGCTCGGCGAGCTGTGCAGCAAGCGGATCTCGGACGTTCCAGCGCTCGCCCAACTCTGGGCAGCCTCGGAGCGAAACGATGCGGTCGCAACGGATGCGACCTCGGCCCGTCGTGAGTTCAACCGTCATGTCGCTGCATTCTGGTCAGCGGTTCGTGACGCGGGATCAGTGGACGGAGCGGTGCGCGCGACGCTCGAGCAGGCCGGGCTCACTCAACGCGATCGACGTCGGCCGGGCGCCGCGTTTTACGAGACGGACGACGGCACCTGCATCAAGGTGTCCCTCGACCACGACAACGAGCTACACCAAAGGCCGGACCTTGCGCAACATGCCGACAACCTGAGGCTGGTGTTTCTGCGCGAGAACGTCGTAGCCCTGGGGCTCCTCAACCATTACGATCGTAAGCAGCAGCAGTGACGTGGACGGGACGGGAGTCTTGCTGTGTGATCTGCCACACCTTGAATGCGCTCGTACCACGCAACGAACCAAGGGGCCGCGCACGCACCAATCGCGCCAGGCTCGGAATTGCACCCCGATAGCGCCCCACGTTCGCGCGGCACAGCGAGACTGTGCTCGGCACGGCATTTCGACCGTCAGTCCTGAGTTTGAGGCCCCCACCGAAACGGAGGCCCTCGCCCAGGGAGCTCGGAACACGATGTTCGTGATCACCGGAGCGCGAGGCGTCCCGACGAGACGTACAGCCGTGGTTCGATGACCCCGGATGGTCAGCGGTTATCCGGACTCCCTGCGCTGTCCCGGGTCTGGCCAGTATCGGTCATCATGCCGAGGGTCGACGCCCACGTCCGCACATGCGCAGTGGATCGATGTCGGTGGAACGCTCTTGACCGTATAAACGCCGGCCGATAATGACTTGAGTGTGTCCCGAGGCGGCGTGCGGGGACGCTCCGGGGCGCTAGTACGGCGCGTCAGAGGTCGATGCGCATCACCACACGCCGCTTGGTGGGCGCGGCGATCTGGCGCATGCCGGCGTCGGCGAAGATGCTCTGGCTCCCCACGTGCAGCTCGCCCCACGTGATCTCTACGCCGGGTTGCGTGACGATCGCGTAGCCCTCGACCGCGCCGGCACCGCGGCCACGGGCAAACTCGACGGCAGCCTTGGCGAGGGTGCGGCTGACGCCGGTGTAGCGGAACGGCGTTCGTGTGACGAAGCAGGCGACGACCCATACTCGGTCGTCGGTGGGGTCCTGGCCGCGCTTCTTGCACCATGTCCGCTGCTCCGGGATGAGCGGGAGCGCGGGGCGCGGTTCGACGCAGCACCAGCCGGCCGACTCCCCGTCGACGTACGCCAGCAGCCCAGTGGTGGAATCCGACTTCGGATACCCGCATTCGGTCTGCTCGCGCAGCATCTGGGCCCGCTCGTCGGCGGTCGTCGCCCGCCAGTCCCGGAGGCCAGTGGAGGCGTTTCGGCGGATGCTCAGCTTGAAGCGCTGGCAGAAGCACAGCGAGTCCCAGCACCGCGCCTTGCCGACCACGGCCTCGATGTCCTCCCAGGTCGCATGGTTGGCCGGGACGACTTTGATCGGCGACCGGTCGGCGACCACAGCCTCACCGTACTTCGGCCGGCAGCGAGACTACGGTGCTTGACCTAGCCGCACGCGGTCGGCATGCCGAGCGCGCCCTCGACGCAAGAAAGACAGTCCACCGCCAGAGGTATCCGGAACGACGCCGAATATCGCGGCCCCGCGCGTCATCGAACGCCGGCTCGGTCGAGGTACGCGCGGCGACGCTTGGCGTCGGTGCTTGCAGAAGGCAGCGCGGGGAGCGCACGTCGTCGGTCGGTACCGAGACCGCCGCTCGGACGCGACTTGAGGTCGCGGCAGCCGCCGGTCCGCACGGAACGACGCGCCAGAACGACGCCGAGCCCGGCGTCACGGGCCACTCCGAATGGCATATAGTTGCGCATGCAACGATATTCGGGGCGCTTGCGCGTTCGCCCAGCCGTCGCCGTGACGTGACGGACCGGGGTGCTGAACGAGCTGCTCAGTTGCAGTCCGCCACGAAGGGGTCACTTCGCCGACCCGGCACCCAAGGGCAACAGTTGTCGGGGCTCTCCCCAAGGGTGGGCCAATGTGTAGAGCCGCACGAATCGGTGTTGGCGCTGGCGGGGGAGGCCGATGTCAACGTGCTGAAGAATGCGGCGGATGTCACGACGGTCATTACCGCCGCCAGCCGCTTGATCTCTCTCGTCATTTCGCAGTGACCTTTCTACTCGGTGTCTCTTCTGCCTGTCCGAAGAGGCTCGGGTTTGTTCGAAGCACAGCCCGCTGCCGGATTGCCCGGGCTGGTTCAAGTGATCCGCGCAACGGCTCGGTGAGCTGACCAGCGTTTGTTGAGCTCACCAGGAGGGCGCGGATGAAGCGACGTAGAGCGATCGAGGACGCACGGCGTGACGAGCTGCCGATCGGCACCCACGGTCCGCGTCGACACTCGGCATCGACTCTCGCGGAGTTCACCGACGTGTTACGCCCAGAACGGCCCTACCGAATGTCGGCGCGCAACAGCGAGCACGCCACACAGATCACTGGCATCTCCGCGGCGGGAGCATCGCCGGGCCAAGCGGCTTGCGCCGATACCCCGTCGCGCTGGGCGGCGGTCACCTGGTGACGTTGTCAGCAAGGGTCACGCCGTGATCGTCCGCCAGCCGGCGGCAGATCGACTCCACCGAGAGTCCGGTGCGGTCGGCAGCAGCGCGCACGTAGGCGACGAGCGCCTCCAGGGACCAGTACCACACGTCGTCGGTCTGCCACCACTGGATCTCGTCGAGCAGGCCCGGGTCGGCACCGCCGTGCAGCATCGCCGCGGCGCGCATTGCGAACTTGTTCTTGTGGTGATCGGCCTTGGAGTGCGCGGTCCCGTCACGGAGATAGCGCTCACGGATGCCCTCGAACTCGAGCGGCGACTGACGGGTGGCGCCGGAGACGCCGATGGCGTCGGCGGCGAGGTTGAGCAGCACCTCGGCCGGGAACGTGTGGTGGCGAGGATGGAGAGGTGCCAGCAGGGCCGCGATCTCGTTGACCTCGTCGGCGTGGGCGAGACCGGTCAGCGCGATCTCCATCACCTTGTCCCGATCATCATCGGTTGGCGCGCGCCGAGCCGCCACGCCGACCACGCTACGCCTCAGCCTCAGTAGGCATCGTGCTTGCTGTCGCGAGCGGCAGCGCCCGGGACGAACGGCACTTTGACCGCGGTCCGCCTGGCCGCTCGGGGCGCGTTTGCGGACGCGCGAATCGGACATCGCGTTGCGATCGGTCGCGAGCGTCGGTACCGGCACTTCGGGGACGGATTGCGACCTGCTTCAGGTCGTCCGGTGAGTTCTCGCGGAGCGCGACGTCACAGTCCACGACATCGTTGGTGGCGCTCGCCGCGGGGGCACCGTAACGACCGATCGGAGTGGAGATGGCCAAGCTGATCTATGCGACGATCGCCTCGCTTGACGGGTACGTCGAGGACGAGGAGGGCAGGTTTCGACTGGGCGGCGCCGGATGACGAGGTGCACGAGTTCGTCACCGATCTCGAGCGGCCGATCGGCACCTACCTCTACGGGGGCCGGATGTACGAGACGATGGTGTTCTGGGACACCGTGAGCACCGAGGCCGAGCCGGCGGTGTTCTGCGGCTATGCCGAGATCTGGCGGGCAGCCGAGAAATCGTCTACTCCCGGACCCTTCAGACGGTATCCAGCGCGAGGACGCGGATCGAGCGCAGATCGACCGAACGCCGTCCGGCGGCTGATATCAGTCCGGGGGGGCCGACATCGCAGTCGGGGTCGTTCGTCGGGTCAGTCGTGGGGGCATCCCTTCAGTGCCTCCACTGCCTCGCCGTTGTCGATATACAGCCAGACCTCGTAGATGCCGCCGTCGTCGCTCGGCTCGACTCGCGGGCCGTAGTCGCTCCCGCCGCACGCGTACTCGATCGTGCCGTCATCGAGCACTTCGAGGGGCACCCCGTATGCCTGCGTGACGTGGAAGCCGTCAGCGAGCGGGACAGTCCGCGTGCGCTCGTTGTTGTTGACGATCCATTCGCCATTGATGAACGGCGGGCTCCCGTAGTCGGGGTGCTCGGCCATGAAGTCGTCGAACATCTGCTGGCCGACCTCGCCGAGGTACGCACAGACGAGATCGAACTCGAGCGACGTCGACGATTCAATGGTGGCGTTGTCGAAGTTCTCGATGTTGCCCTTCCAAAGACCGTCCGGAATCACGTCACCGATCGAACCGTCGCCACCGCAACCAGTGCCCGCGACGGGCTCGCAGCCCAACTGAGGGACGCCCCAGAAGTTGATGAACGGCAGCACGTCGATCTCGTCGGCCGGGACAGGCACCGGCGTCGACCCGTTGGCGCACTCGCCGCCCGCAGCGGACACGGCGTCGGCCGGCGCGGCGGCGTCGAGCGGGCCGTTGGACAGCACCAGGCCGGCGAGACCGGCGGCACCGGCGGCGAGGCCCGCGCCGGCGACCGCGAGGACGGCCACCGTCCGGGCGGAGCGGACACGGCGTGAACAGTGGTTCGTGAGTTGCATGTCCACCTAGACGCCGCACCCCCGAGCATCGTTCCGACGCGGTTGCGATCTGCAACACGATCGTACCCATGTAACGACCGAGAGAAAGCGACGAGCCCGCCCCCGAGATCGCCATTGGGGGGCCGAGCTCGCTGGCCACGCAATCGGGGCGGTGCTGGTCGACGAGTGCCATCTGTTCTTCTGCCCGATCATGGTGGGAGGCGGCAAACGGGCCTGCAAGACAACGTCCGCGCGCAACTCGAACTCCTCGATCGCCGGTTCCGAAACGGCGTCGTTCACCTCCACTACCACGTAAGCGTCTGACCGAGCCGGCAGCGCGACGCCAGGCAAAGACCTTCTCTAGCGACCGCGCGAGCCGACGCCGCGCCTACTGCCCGATCCGGTGCCCCGCCCGTCTGACTATCGCGCCCGAATATCGCGCCGGCCGGTGTCCGCAACCGCCGGGTCGAAGACGATCCCGAACCGTCCGATAATCACGGCTCCCGGTCAGGTCCCGACCCGAGTAGGTCCGCCCATCCCTCGTCGGCTGGGTGTGCGAAAGGGCGGGGGTGGGCGAGGTAGGTGACGGGTCGGGGAGGCCTCGGCAGCCACGCCCGCGCGGTGCCGGTGGGGGTGTCCTCACTGTCGGGGTCTTGTTGTGAATATGGTTGGTGTCGCCCATCCGACACCAGCGACCACAAATCTGGTGTCAAGCGGTGTCCCCGATCGGGGCGCTGGCGACCCCTTTTCCAGGGTGGTCGTGTCCGTCCTGGAACCCGGCACCGCTGAGCTCGCCCAGCTGCTCGTGAACGCGGCGAGCCATCTCCCGTCGCTCGACGGAGCTCGGCGGCCGCTGGTCCCCGCTGGCATCCCAATCCGGCGCGGTCGACTCCACCTCGGACGCCTGCGGTCGTGTCTCGACGATGCCGACTCGGTTGCGGTGGCAGTGGGCTTCGCATCAGCGCGGGTCGGCCCGCCGACCGAAGCCGCTCCCAACCTCGGTCGGCTCGGCTACCGCATCGAGGCCCGTGTCGATGAGCGGGGGCCGCCTCGTCCTCGACCTGCGCGTGCGCAACTGGCTCAGTCGCCAACCCGCTGGCGGTCGAGGTCGTCGTAGTACCGGCCTCACCAGCCGGACTTCTGGTGATCCCGGTCGAGGACCTTACCCACCGTTGGGAGGTGTGCTTAGCCGATGAACGCCGCTCGTCGCCGCTCGCTCGCGTGAGGCGGCCAGCCGGGTTGGCCCGATCAGGTGGAGTCCTATCCGGAGATCGTGGGGAGTGACGCAACGGGGAACGCCCCGTACCGCCGGCTGGCGTTCGGCGCGTCCTCGAGCGTTCAGCACCACCGGCCGCCGGTCACGGTGAGCGCTACCGGCGCCCGGTGGAAGTGGTCGGAAGCGACCCGCTCAGAAGCAGCCCTGTTGATGGAGATTGTCGAACACTGCCATCGCCGTCGCCTGGTCGCCAGCCTCGACATAGTGGACGACCAGTCTCAGGAACATTTGGCAGTTGTCATACGACATTCCGTCGGCGTGGCTCGTGGCAGGGGCGACGGCGACGAGGCCGGCGGCGGCGACAGCCCCGATGCCAGCGATGATGGACTTGCGGCGGATCGACTTGGTGGTCATGCCAGGACTCCTTTCGGTCGGGATGCTCCAACCCACTGGTCGGAACGTGGGAGCGAACGTCTCGTGGCAGACATCGGTACGGCTGTGCAACCGGTGGCCAGACCTCTGTCCGAGACACGTGATGTTCGTAGCCACGCCCACCGCGGATGGGCGTTTGAGGCCGGCCGGATCGTCCACGGTGCAGTCCTCGAGGCTGGCGAGCCGCTCGGCCGCGATCTCCGCCCGCTCCTCGTCCAGCAGCGATAGTCCCCGCTCGACGCAGAGCCCGCGCATCGACACTCGTGGGGTTACGACACAGACTGGGCTGCGCTGTGCTCGAGCTGGCACCGGTTGGAGCCGACGACAAAGACCGGCGAGGACGGCCTGCGAACCCTGGACGTCAACTTGCGTCCCAACCCCCAATCGCCGATGCCATCGCCGCGGCCCAGGCACACAGCCGGAGCGCACGGTCATGTCCGGCACGACCGACGAGATCATCCTCGACCACCTCGCCAACGGCCCGCTCGACTGGACCCGGCTCGCCAGCTCCCTTCCGACCATCACGTCCGATACAGCGGCTCAAGACGCATGACTCCGTCCAGCGCGCGGCCGCAGCAGGTGTGCGTGACGAAGACCAGGCGTCGACGTCATCGCGCGACATGTCCGAAAACGACCTGGAATATCCCGGCCCAGCGCGTCATCGAACGCCGGCTTGATGACGCTCAAGCTTCTGGCCTACCGACCTGAGCGCTTCCCATCGCGAGCACAACGTCGTCGGCCTTCTCGCTGTGGAACGCGCCATGTGCCGCGCAGCCTGCCGCACAGAATCACGCGCCCGAACGACGGCGATGTCGCCGATGGGAGCCGCCCAGAACGGCATCTCCGTGGTTGTCAAGTTCGGCGTGTCAGTTGTCGAGACGGACCTCGAGGGCTGTTTCCCACCGATTCATGTCGCGCTCCACGCTTGGGTTGGTGCGGTAGATCCCCAGCCGGCACTCCCACGGCGCCCGCGTCCCGGGGTCGGCGACGTCCGAGACGAGGCTCGGAACCCGCCCGTTCGACCAGTGCGCCGGCCACGTCATGGAGGCTCACGTCCGTTCTTGCAGTAGACCCAAACCGCTTCGTCGGTCGATCGACTAATTGCGAGATGCGGTCAGGTGTGGTGGACCTGGATGGCGACGTCGAGCTGAGCACGCGGGGGGTCGGCGACCGTTCGCGTACCCAGGCCGGTCCCAGCGAGCGTCAGCCGCGCCCCGGCGGACCCGATGCGATACCAGGCGCCATCGAGCATGAAGTCTGACGCCACCGTCTGGACTAGTTCACCGGAGATCGTGGGAATCCCTGTATCCGGGGCGATCACGGTGAGGATGTCGTGAAGTGTGGCCGCGTACTCGGCGACGACGGTGCCAGCGCTGAATGATGCGGGATCGTCGAAACTCACCCCGGGCGACTCAAGACTGCGGATCTCCATCGTGCCAACGGCGTCGATGACGAACACGCCGGCGCGGATCGTCCGCCGCTCCACCGTCACGACACCGGTAATGATCAGCCGTGCGGCCGCTTCAGTCCGATCGAACGCGTCGCCGAACAGCACCTCATCGGGGATTCCCGCAACCTCGGTGAGGAAGCCGTAACCGGTGAGGTCCAGATTCTCTTGGTCGATTCTCCCGGCGAACGAGAACGCCAACGAGGCCGACTGGTCACCATCGCTCCTTGCCGAGACAGCTGAGGGCAGCGTCACGCCGCCCGCGGTCACCGCCGCGCCAGCCGCCGCAGCACGCAGCACGTGGCGTCTGCTCGGACGCCCAGAACTCGAGGACTCGACGTCGGCGCTCGCCGACTCCGACGGATGCTCGCCGGGCCGATCGTGAGGCATCAGATCTCCTTCCCCTGGTGGCTGCACCACCGCGGCCACGGCCTTGGCCAATCGTATGCCGCCGTTCTACGCAGAATCCTCACCAGCGGTCAGCGCTCTTGATCTGCCTGATCCCCGAGCCGCGCCGTCGCCGCGCTTCCCCACTGCCGCGCCAAGCCCGGGGCAGACGCTCGACCGTCGACCAACATGGCATGTCGTTCCTCGTTCCACACCAGTCCGAGGCTCCCCCAACACCTTCACGGTGAATCCCAGAGTCGCGAAAGAGGTCGACAAGGCGAGGCGGCGCCGCGGCGAGCAACACCGAGAAACCACGTGCGCGCATCGACAGCCACGCCCGGGCGACCAGCCCCATGAACACCCGGTGGTCACCGCTCCGCCAACCCGGCTCAACGACAGCACGACCAAAGTCGACCATGCGACTCCGAACCAGCCACGTCCAGCCCGAACACCGACTCCACAGGGAGTCGCGCAGCTGCCCGTGGGAGCACCAGCCGGCACGTCGCGATCGGACGCGCACCATCCCATCCCACGATGTGCACGGCCCGATCGTCGTACTCGTCGTGCTCCTCCCCGTCAGGAAACGCATCCGCCGAGGCCAGGCCACGCTCAACGACCGCGGCATAACGAAGCCGATAGCTCGCCCTTCGCTCCTGCTCGTCATGCGCCTCCTCGACACGCAGTGGAGCCAGCGCCGAGAGAAGGTCCGCAGCGACAGCGTCACCAACTTCCAGAGACCCCACCGCCACGCCTCCAGTCTTAGCCCTCCAACCCGTGGCGCACAACAGTGGAACTCACGCCGACACGGCCACCAGACCCGCTCCCTGGTGACCGTCCGATCGATCCAGCACTCCACGGACGGGGGGCCGACGGACGCCTTCACCGATGCCGAACGCGGTCAGGCGGCGGTGGCGGCGGAACCATCAGCCCGGCCCGGATGACGCCGAGCCCGCGATGAACGCCCACCCCGACACAGCCCACCCGCGCCGCCCTCGTCATCCACCCAGAACGGATCGCCGCTGCGAAACAGGCTCAACTGATCAAGCGCGCACAACGCCTAGGATCAACCCAGCGGCCCGACCGCGGCTGTTCGACGGCCTCATCAGACTGATGACCGTTCGTCACCACCGCAGCGTCATCGCTGGTCAGGCAACCGCCTACAAGCCAAACTGATGTACGAGACGCCGAGAGAGCGGCGCGCCAGAATGCTCACCCCGAACGCCGGCGTTCGCCCCGAAACGAGCCGCCCAGAATCAGGCATGTAGTTGCACGGTCCCGTTGTCAAGCGGGCGCGTGGCTGACCGAGACGTCACCAAGCCATCACCGTTAGGTCGCGACCCGTGAGCGGCGACGATCACGTTGGCGGGCGACAGCTGAGCGTCCTCGATCGTTTGTCGAGCGGCGTTGTGTGCGCTCGTTCGGAGCGGAATAGCGGCGCCTACACGCCGTCGCGGACCGTCCGCTGTGGAACGTCGATGCTGCGCGCGAGGTTCTGCCGGCCGCCGGGGGGCAGGCACCCGCCGCGAAGGGTCCCATCGGGCGATCCCTGGCCGGTGCCGGCGCGGCGAATCATGCTCGTGAGATGTGCTCCGACGTGCGCGGCTGCGGGCATCCGGTGGAGGTGAGATCGTGCCCACCTCCACCGGGTCGTGTTGTCGTCACTCGTCCTCGTCGTCCTCCAGTGGGGGCACCCCGCACTGCAGGAGGTAGTCCTCGAGGTCCTCGCCCGCCTCGTCGAAGTTGTCGTCCTCGATCGGACTGGCACCATCGGCGATCACGCGTTCGGCGTCGTAGTCACGCTCGGCCAGCTCGCGATCGAGGCGGTCCAAGATGTCGGCGAGATCGCCGACCGCGTCGTCGACGGCCTCGGGGGCACGGTCGACCATCCCGGTGACTGCTTCCCGCCCTGCGGTCAGGACCGCCTTGAGCCTCTGGGGGTCGCCTTCATGGGCGATCGTGAGAATGTTGACGAACGACTGGCGAAGGGCTTCGGCGTCGTCGCAGAACGTGTCGCTGGCCGCCTCCTCGGTGTTCGCAGCGTCAGAGTCGCGACTGCAGGCGGTCGTGGGCAGCGCCAGCGCGCCGAGGGCCAGCAGGGTCGCCGCCCGGGTCCGGGTGTGTCGGGTCTGGTTCATCGGTCCATGTCTCCTCTTGGTCGGTTGGCCGTTGGACCCTGTCAACCGTGCCCCGGAGCGTGTCCCTCGGTCATGAGGCGAGCGTCCTGAGCGATCAGGAGGATGACGGCGGCATCGGCCCGGGCGCGAGGCTCCCGTGCGGCCGGGACAGCCGTCCCGTGACGGCGGGACGACTGGTTGCGATGATGAAGGCATGAGGAGGATTGCGGCCGCCCCGCCGACGCCCGGTCAGCCCGGCCTGTTGTCCGAGCGGGGACTGATCGGCGCCCGGGCAGCGGGCTGGGGGCTGGCCGTGCTGGCGGTCCTCTCGGGCGTTGCCGGGCTAGTGGCCCAAGGTCTCCGTGATTCGCTCACCGCCATGGACGTCTTGATCTTCGCGCCGTTCATGGCCTTTGGTGTGGTCGGCGGGCTGATCGCCGCACGGCGGCCGAGCAACCCCTTGGGGTGGCTGTGCGGGGTGGGCGGGGCGGCCGTCGGCCTGTTCAACATGGCGAGCTACGGCGGGCAGTACGCCGTCGCCAACGGGCGAAAGGGGCCGGGAGTGTCCGCCGCCGCCTGGGTGGTCGGGTGGACACCCCCGATCGGCCTCGGATTGCTCCTGACCTTCGTGCCGCTGTTGTTCCCCACCGGCTCGCTGACCTCGCCCCGATGGCGCCCGGTCGCTTGGACAGCTGGGGTCGCCATCGGAGTGGCCG
Source organism: Ilumatobacteraceae bacterium (assembly GCA_963732335.1). Classification (GTDB taxonomy): domain Bacteria; phylum Actinomycetota; class Acidimicrobiia; order Acidimicrobiales; family Ilumatobacteraceae; genus Desertimonas. The sequence goes on from CAVSZO010000009.1 coordinate 19,354, forward strand.
GGCTGGCGGCGGCCTTCGTTCCCGGGGTCTCCGACGAAGACCTCGGAGTCGCCAACCCCCTGGGACTCGAGGCCGCCGAAGGGGTTCTCAGCGCCGTTCTCGGATTGTCGGTGCTTGTCGTGATCGCCCTCATCCCGGTTTGTGCTGTGTCGGTCTTGGTGCGGTTCCGGCGCGCCGGCACCCTTGAGCGTCAACAGATCAAGTGGTTGCTCGTCGCGGTGGCCACCCTGCTGATCGGCTTCGTGGTTGCGAACGCGATGGATGTCGCGAACGTCGGAGCGGTCCCGGTGGGTGTGGCCAAGGTCGCCGTCTATCTCGCCCTGCTGGCAGTGCCGGTGTCGATCGGTGTGGCGGTGCTCCGTTACCAGCTGCTCGACATCGACGTGATCATCAGTCGGGGCACGGTGTACCTCGCGCTCACGGCCGGGCTCGTCATCTCATACCTCGGCATCGTGACGTTGATGGCGGCGGTGTTCGACACTGAACGCAGCGGCGCAGTGTCACTGGTAGCTACCGGGCTGGTGGCGCTGGTGTTCGCGCCCCTGCGCCACTGGCTGCAACGCCACGTCAACCGGTGGGTGTACGGAGAGCGCGCCGATCCCTATGCCGTCGTGTCTCGTCTCGGCCGTCGACTCCAAGAAGCCGACGCCCCCGGCGCCATGCTCGCCGGGATCGTGAACACCATCGCCTCCTCACTGCGCCTGCCGTTCGTGGCCATCGAACGCGTCGACGGAGGGTCGCCGATAATGCACGGTTCCCCGACGCCCGAAGCGGCCCGCTTCCCACTCAGCCACGAGGGTCAGGTCGTGGCCTTCCTCGTCGTCGGGCCGCGCACGCCCGGTGAGCCGCTAGCGGCCGCCGACCGGCGCGTCCTCGACGACGTGGCTCGCCTGGCGGCGCTGGCCGCCCGCTCAGCGGCGCTGGCCGACGAGCTACAACGCTCCCGGCGGCGGATCGTGACCTCACGCGAGGAGGAGCGCCGCCGGCTGCGGCGCGACCTCCATGACGGGCTGGGGCCGACCCTGGCTGGGGTGGCGCTGCGGGTCGAGGCCGGACTGCGGGTTCACGGCGAGGATCCGGCGATCAAAGCCCTGCTGACCGCGGTGAGGATCGATATCCACGCGGCAATCGCAGACGTACGCCACGCCGTCTATGACCTTCGTCCGCCCGCGCTCGACGAGTTCGGCCTGATCGGCGCCCTTCAACGCCAGGCCGACAGCCTGGCGGCGACGGTCAAGGTGGTCGTCGACGCCGACGAAGGCCTCGGGGACCTCCCGGCCGCGGTGGAGGTCGCCGCCTATCGCATCGCCACCGAAGCCATCGCCAACTGCATTCGTCATGCCGGCGCGACGCTTTGTCACGCCAGACTCCATCGCCGTGCCGACAAACTCGAACTCGAGATCACGGACAACGGAATCGGGCTGTCACCCGGCTGGCACAAAGGCGTCGGGGTAACGGCGATGCAAGAGCGCTCGGCCGAGCTGGGTGGCACCTGCACCGTCGCGCCGGCGCCGGCGGGAGGGACTCGGTGTGCGCCCGGCTCCCCCTCCCCGTCCGAGGATCGTGATGACCGCCGGCGAGTTCAGCGTCCTCATCGCTGAGGACCACCCTGTCTTCCGCGACGGGCTCAAATCGCTGATCGCCTCCCTGCCCGGCGCGGTCGTCGTCGCTGAGGTCGCCGACGGAGCGACCGCGGTGGACGAGTCCATTTCACTGCAGCCCGACCTCGTCATCATGGACCTCAACCTCCCCGGCATCGACGGGATCGAAGCAACGCGCCGCATCACCTCGACC
>CAVSZO010000010.1:0-80489 GCA_963732335.1 Ilumatobacteraceae bacterium
GGCGATCGGCTTGCCCAACTCGACGGTCATCGCCACGTTGTCGCCGGGCATCACCATCTCCGTCCCCGACGGCAACTCGATCGTCCCCGTCACATCAGTCGTCCGGAAGAAGAACTGCGGCCGATAATTGTTGAAGAACGGCTTGTGCCGACCACCCTCGGCCTGCGTCAACACATACACCTGACCCTCGAAATTGGTGTGCGGAGTGATACTGCCCGGCTTGCACAACACCTGACCACGCTCCACCTCCTCCTTCTTCGTCCCCCGCAACAAGGCACCGATGTTGTCCCCCGCCTGACCCTGATCCAAGATCTTGCGGAACATCTCCACCCCCGTACACACCGTCTTCTGGGTATCACGCAACCCGACGATCTCGATCTCATCACCCGTGTGCACCGTCCCCTGCTCAACCTTCCCAGTGACCACCGTGCCCCGCCCCGTAATCGTGAACACATCCTCGATCGGCATCAAGAACGGCTTATCCAAATCACGCTGCGGCTCCGGAATGTACTCATCAGCCGCCGCCATCAACTCGAGCACCTTGGCCTCCCACTCGACATCGCCCTCCAACGCCTTCAACGCCGAGACCCGCACCACCGGCGCATCATCACCAGGAAACTCGTACTCGGTCAACAACTCACGCACCTCCAACTCGACCAAATCGAGCAGCTCCTCGTCATCAACCGCATCAGCCTTGTTCAACGCCACCACGATGTACGGAACCCCAACCTGACGAGCCAACAACACGTGCTCACGAGTCTGCGGCATCGGACCATCCGTCGCCGCCACCACCAAAATCGCCCCATCAACCTGCGCCGCCCCAGTGATCATGTTCTTGATGTAATCAGCATGACCCGGCATATCGACATGGGCATAATGCCGATTCTCCGTCTCATACTCGACATGAGCAATCGAAATCGTGATCCCCCGCGCCTTCTCCTCCGGCGCCTTGTCAATCTGATCAAACGCCGTGAACTCCGCCAACCCACGATCAGCCAACACCTTCGTGATCGCCGCCGTCAACGTCGTCTTACCATGATCAATATGACCCATCGTCCCAATATTCACATGCGGCTTCGTACGCTCAAACTTCGCCTTACTCATGTTGCTGATCGACCTTTTCCTTACTTGCTGTTTTCTTGAGGGTGGCTACTGGTAGCGGCGATCGGGATCGAACCGATGACCTTCCGATTATGAGCCGGATGCTCTGACCTACTGAGCTACGCCGCCTTGGGTCTGGGCGGTGCCCAGCATTCTGGCGTGTCCCTACGGACCGGACCAACGATGCCCGGACCGCACGGTCGAGCCCTCTGTGGGAATCGAACCCACGACACCAGCCTTACCATGGCTGTGCTCTGCCGACTGAGCTAAGAGGGCGCTCGTGGATCGACACCCGAGTGGGTCCACCCGGGCTTGAACCAGCGCGACAGCATAGCGGCGGGCTTATCGATCCACGCCGTGACCTGGGGACGGTCGGCGCCGGTACCCTCGGCGCCCGTGCCCGGGATCAGCGTGCGGACAGCGGTCGTCGACGACGCCGAAGCGATGCGGGCGATCTACAACCACGAGGTGACGACCGCGACGAGCACGTTCGACCTCGTCCCCCGATCGCTCGCCGATCAGCAACGCTGGTTGCAAGCGCGCGCCGGCGCCTTCGCCGCAATCGTCGCCGTCGACGACACCCGTTCTGGGTCGCCGGTCGCCGGGTTCGCGTCGCTCTCGCCGTACAAGGATCGGGCGGCCTACTCGACGACCGTGGAGGACTCCGTCTACGTCCACCGGACGATGGGCGGGCAGGGCGTCGGCACGCTGCTGCTCACCCGGCTCGTCGAGATCGCCAGGGAATCGGGGTTCCACGCCGTGATGGCCCGCATCGAGGCCGGCGGGGAAGCGTCACGGGCGCTGCACGCCAAATGCGGGTTCGAGCTCGTCGGGATCGAGCGTCAGGTCGGCCGCAAGTTCAACCGCTGGCTCGACGTCGCCGTGATGCAAAAGTTGCTGTAGAGCCGTTTCCGTCGACTGGAGTGTTTCCGGTGGGACGTGTCGGCGCGTAGCACTCCAACGGGCAGCAAACACTCCAATCGGGAAACTCAGTCGCGGAAGTTTTGGAACTGCACGGGGATGCCGAGGTCGGCGGTCTTGATCGCCGCGATCGTCGCCTGCAGGTCGTCACGCTTCTTGCCCTGCACCCGCACGGCGTCACCCTGGGTCTGGCTGGACACGCCCTTCGGAGCCTTCTCCTTGATCAGCTTGTTGATCTCGCGCGCCTTGTCCCCTGCGATGCCGACCTTGATGGTGGCGACCTGGCGCACGGTGTTCTGAGTGGCCTCCTCGACCTTGCCGTAGTCGAGTCCCTTCAGCGACACGCCGCGCTTGACCAGCTTCTCCTCGAAGACCTGACGCAGCGCCTTCAGGCGATCCTCGCTGACCGTGCGCAGCGTGAACGTCAACTCGGACTGCTCGATCTCCGAGTTGGTGTTCTTGAAGTCGAACCGGGTGTTGACCTCCCGGCGGGCCTGGTCGACGGCGTTGCGCACTTCTTGGCGGTCAACCTCGGAGACGACATCGAAGCTGGGCATAGCAGCGAGGGTACCGCTGGGCCGCGCCGCTAAGATCGCCAGTCGCCCCGCGCGCGGGCGAAGGGGTCGGTACCCAAGCGGCCAAAGGGAGCAGACTGTAAATCTGCCGGCGTACGCCTACGGAGGTTCGAATCCTCCCCGGCCCACCCAGGATGCTCAACTGCCAGCGTGTCCGGTGTCACACCAGCAGCGACCGCTGGTCTATCCTGCGCGGGCGGACCGGGGGGTCCGGGCGGAACTGCACAACTCGGGGAGACGCACGCCATGGCCATCACCGCGCAGGCACGACACGGTCCTTCGTCAGCGACAGCAGTCACCGTCACGACCGTCGCCGCGCTCGCCCGTGATTGGGCCCGCCGGGCGCCGCATCAGGTGGCAATGCGTGAGAAGGACCTCGGGATCTGGCAGGAATACACCTGGGATCGCATCTGGAATGACGTCCTCGACGCCGCCCACGGCCTGCTTGCTGTCGGGATCCGGCCAGGCGATCGAGTGTCGATCCACTCCGAGGACCGCCCCGAATGGGTGATCCTCGACATCGCCACCGTCGCCGTGCGAGGCATCACCGTCGGGCTCTACCCGACGAACCCGGCCGCCGAGGTCGCCTACCTGCTCAGTGACTCGGGCGCCACCGTTCACCTCGCCGAGGACCAAGAGCAGGTCGACAAGCTGTTCTCCGGGCCGGCCACTGGCGAGTCGCTCTCGACCATCATCTACCTCGAGCCGCGCGGGTTGACGGCCTACCGAGACAGCAGGCTGACGTCGTGGACGGACTTCCTCGAACTCGGCCGCCAGCACCGCGCCACCAATCCCGGCGCCGTCGAGCGACACATGGCCGAGGCGACGGCAGACGACGTGATCACGCTCGTCTACACGTCGGGCACGACCGGTCCACCGAAGGGGGCGATGCTCACCAACGCCAACTTCGCCTTCGCCCTCGACGTTCTCGTCAACCTGACCCAGCGCTTCCCTGACGGCAAGCCGCCCGGTCCCGACGACCTCGTCGTCACCTACCTCCCGCTGTGCCACATCGCCGAGCGGATCTTCTCGACGTGGCACCTTGTCGCCGCCGGGGTCGTGCTCAACTTCGCCGAATCGATCGACACCGTCACGGCGAACCTGCGCGAGGTCCAGCCAACGCTGTTCTTCGCCGTCCCGCGGATCTGGGAGAAACTGCATGCCGGCGTCCTCATCAAGGGCAACGACGCCAGCCGGTTCAAGCGGATGATGCTGCGCCGTGGTCTGCGGGCGGCGAGCAAGATCGGTCGGGCCAAGGTGGCCAGCGGCGGCAACCACACGATGGCCAGCCGGCTGCGCTACGCCGTGTGGTACCCGTTGGTTTTCCGCCCGCTCAAGGAGCGCATCGGCCTGCGCCGTTGCCGGCACGCCGGGTCCGGCGCCGCGCCAATCGCCCCCGAGGTGCTGGAGTTCTTCATGGGCATCGGAATCCCCGTGTTCGAGCTCTACGGGATGACCGAGAACACCGCGATCGGCACGCTGAACCTGCCCGGCCGGGTCAAGATCGGCACGGTCGGTGAGCCCTACCCCGGCACCGAGCTGCGCCTCGACCCCGTCACCAACGAGATCCAGACGCGCCACGACGGCCTGTTCGCCGGGTACTGGGGCAAGCCCGACAAGACCGCCGAGACGTTCACGGACGATGGGTTCCTGTGCACCGGCGACGTCGGGCAGTGGGTCGATGGCACGCACGTCCGCATCGTCGACCGCATCAAGCACATCATCATCACGTCCGGGGGCAAGAACGTGTCCCCGTCGGAGATCGAGAACGTGCTGAAGACCTCGCCCTATGTCAAGGAGGCGATGGTCGTCGGCGACGGCCGCAAGTACCTGTCGGCCCTCATCGGGATCGAGCTCGACACCGTCGGTGACTGGGCCCTGCGCCGCAACATCCCGTACACGACGTACCGCGACCTCTCCGAGAAGCCAGAGGTCATCGAGTTGATCCAGGGCGTCGTCAACGACACCAACACGAAGTTCTCCTCGGTCGAGCAGATCAAGAAGTTCCGCTTGATGACCAAGGAGCTCGATCACGAGGACGGCGAGCTGACCGCCACGCAGAAGATCAAGCGGGAAGCCATCGCCAAGGTATTCGGCGACCTGATCGAGTCGATGTACTAGATGGGGCTGGTCGCGGCCGCCGTCGGCCACTCCATGAACTGGATCGCACAGGCTGAACCTGTCGCGACCGGTGGCACTGCGCTCGACCGCTTCATCACCACGCTCGGTCGAGGGCTGGCCCAGGGGTCGATCTACGCCCTCGTCGCCCTCGGGTTCGTGCTCGTGTTCAAGGCGACCCAAGCCGTCAACTTCGCCCAGGGGGCGATCGGTCTGGTGACCGCGTGGTTCTTCTCGATGCTGCTCGTCGACTGGGACATTCCCGGTCGCTGGCTCGGCGACAACGCCTACCTGGATTGGTTCTCGACGTTCGTGGTGGCGATCGCCCTCGCCGCCGCCTTCGGGCTGGCCATCGAGCGGTCGATCATCCGGCCGATGATCGGCGAGCCGTTGTTCTCCATCGCCGTGATCACCCTCGGCCTGGAGTCGGTGTTGAGGACCATCGGGGCTGATGCCGTCATCATCAACAACCGCAGCCTCGAGATCCCATGGGGAGCAGACCAGTTCGAGGTCGGCGGGGCGACGATCTACTGGTCGTGGGTCGTGACGATCACGGCCGCGGCGCTGGCCTTCGTCGCCGTGTTCTTCTTCTTCCGCACTCGCACCGGGATCGCGATGCGCGCCGTGGCGTTCGACCAAGAGGCGGCACTTGCCCAGGGCATCTCGGTTGGGCGGGTGTTCGCCATCGCCTGGGCCGCCGCCGCAGCACTGGCGATGATCGCTGCGGTGTGCGCTTCGATGTCGCCGATCGGCGTCGGCACGGTCACCCTCGGCGTCTCGCAACTGGCCCTTCGGGCGCTGCCGGCGGTGATCCTCGGCGGGCTCGACTCCGTGCAAGGCGCGCTCGTCGGCGGGCTCGATCATCGGTCTCGCCGAGGTGTTCGCCGGCAACTACCTCGCCGAGTACACGGACGTGTTGGGCACCGGCTACGCCCTCGTCGTCCCCTATGCCGTCATGCTCCTCGTGCTCCTGGTGCGCCCCTACGGGCTGTTCGGGACGCCGGAGATCCGGAGGGTGTAGGGGATGTACCGGCGCCCCAACCTCTACACGAGCTACGGCTCCGAGACATCGATCCTGCCGACATGGACGCAGCGGGCGGCGGTGGCGGTGCTCGGCGTCGTGGCGGTCCTGCTCCCGTTCAGCCTGCCGGTCATCAATCAGATCCCGATCATCCGCTACCTCGGCGACAGCGACTGGTTGCGGATCACCACACAGGCGGTGATCTTCGCCGTTGCCGCCCTCGGCCTCAACCTGCTCACCGGCGTCGCCGGCCAGGTGTCACTCGGTCACACCTTCTTCATGGGGGTTGGCGCCTACACGGCCGTCTATCTCGGTGGCGAAGCCAGCGGGCAGGCGTGGGGGCACGGGCTGCCGATGTGGGTCTGGCTACCAGGCGCCGGCATCGGCGCCGCCCTCGTCGGGATGATCGTGGCGCCTGCGGCCCTACGTGTGCGCGGCCTGTACCTCGCCATCGTCACCGTCGGTCTCGTGTTCATCGGCATCCACCTGTCACGGGTGCTGCCCGAGATCTCCGGGCAGTCCGAGGTCGGCCGCAACTTCCCGCCACTCGAGTTCCGCTGGTGGAAGGAGGAAGATCCCGTCATCTCCTTCGCCGACGACGGCCACTGGCTGTGGTTCGACGTGTCCGGCGGGCAGAAGAGCTACCTCTTCGCGTTGGCGCTGCTCGGCGTGGCAATCCTCGTCGCCAAGAACCTCGTGCGCACCCGAACCGGGCGGGCACTCCAGGCGATCCGCGACCGTGACGTCGCCGCCGAGATCATGGGCGTGCCCGAGTTCCGTTACAAGACGATCGCCTTCGCCGTCTCGTCGTTCTTCGCCGGCGTGGCGGGGGCAGTGTTCGCTTCCTTCGTCGGCCGCCTGCCACCGGAGTACTGGAACCTCGCCCTCGCCGTCGAGTTCATCGCCATCATCCTCATCGGCGGTGCCGGCACGATCGCCGGCGCGTTGCTCGGCACCTTCTTCGTCGTCCTGATGCCGCAGAACCTCGAGCAGTTCGTCCGCTGGATGAGTGAGCAGGCCGCCGGAGGCGGGCCGTGGGCGGCGTTCTGGGACATCTTCGTCAGCACCGGTACCGGTGACTTCGGGTTCATCTCGGACGCCCAGATCGCCCCCGGCTTCCCGCTGCCGTCGAGCGCCCTCGACGCTGTGCTCTACGGCTCATTGGTCATCATTTTCCTGCTGTTCGAACCACGCGGGCTGTTCGGCATCTGGATCAAGATCCGCAACTACTGGAAGGGCTGGCCCTTCACGTACTGACCATCGATCACCAACCAACCACCACCAACACACATGGGGGACACATGAAGAAGAAATGGCTGTCTGCCGCGATGGCGGCGAGCCTCGGCTTGGCGTTCGCCGGAGCCTCGGGGGTAACGGCGAGCACCGACACCACCGAGCCGGCCGGCACCGAAGCACCCGCCGGAACCGAGGCACCCGCCGGGACGGAGGCGCCCGCAGGTACTGAAGCGCCGGCCGTCGACCCGGCGTCGATCGCCACCGACGTCGGCGTCACCGAGGACACGATCACGGTCGGCATGCTCGCCGACCTGTCCGGAGCCTTCGCTCCGCTCGTGACCCAGATCGTCGAGGCCCAGGAGGTCTACTGGGAAACCGTCAACGCGGCCGGTGGGATCGCCGGACGCCAGGTCGAGCTGGTCATCGAGGACACCGGCTACGACGTGCCGACGCACCTCGAGAAGTACGAGGCGATCCGCGATCAAGTGGCCATCATCAGCCAGTCGACCGGCTCGCCGCACACGTCGGCGATCGCCGCGCAACTCGTCGAGGACGACCTCGTCGCCATCCCGTTGACGTGGTACTCGGGATGGCCGGACCCCGAGTTCGGCGCCAACGCCTTCGAGACCTACGCCACGTACTGCGTCGAGTCGATGAACGGCATCGAGTGGCTGCACAACAACCGCGACGTCCAGACGGTGGCGTTGATCTCGTTCCCCGGCGAGTACGGCGGCGACGGTGACGCCGGTGCCCGCATGGCAGCCGAAGCAGCTCGGGCTGGAGATCGTCTACGACGGCGCCGGCGCAGGTGACACCGCCATCGGCGGACAACCCCAACCCGGACTGGAGCGGCGTCAGCAGCCAGATCGTCGACGCCAACCCCGATCTCGTCTGGACGACGATCAACCCGACTGCCCTGGCGAGCATCATGGCCGGCGCCATCGGTCAGGGCTATGACGGGCCTGTGGTCGGGCAACGTGCCGTCGTTCAGCTACCTGCTGCTCGGCACCGAGGCTCGCCCCGTTGCTCGACCAGTACTACATCACGTCCGGCTACACGGTGACGTGGGGCGAGGACGTGCCGGGCATGGCCGAGCTGGCCGAGGCGATGACTGCCGGTCGGCCCGACCTCCCGCCATCGGATGCCTACGTGTTCGGCTGGACCGAGGCGATGACCACGCATGCCATCCTCGAGCAGGCGGCGGCCAACGGCGACATGACCCGCGCCGGCATCGTCGCCGCGGCGAACGAGGTGACCGTCGACTACAACGGTTTGGCGCCGACGCAGACGTGGTCGGGCGAGCCCAACGACTACATCGTGCGGGAGACGTACATGTACGACGTCGATCTCGCCGCCTTCGACCTCACCCCGATGGGTGAGGGTGAGGGTCGACACCGGGACGGTGCTCCTCGAAGGCCCCTACACCGGTGAGCTGGCGGCCAACTACACCTACGAAGGTCCCTGCTTCGAGCCGACGGGCTGAGTACCACACCATCTGCCGGGGGTGCCGCGTCGGCGGCACCCCCGGCCTGACCCAGGACACCGACGGATGCTCGACATCGCCAACCTCGAAGTCGTCTACAACGACGTGATCCTCGTGTTGCGCGGCTTGTCGCTGACGGTGCCCGACGGCGAGATCGTCGCCCTCCTCGGGAGCAACGGGGCGGGGAAGACGACGACGTTGCGGGCGATCGCCGGGTTGCTCGACGTCCACGACGGCAAGGTCACCAAGGGCTCGGTGACGTTCGCCGGCGAGCGCATCGACGGGCTCGATCCGGCGGCCATCGTCCGCCGCGGGATCAAGCTGGTGCTCGAAGGCCGGCGGGTGTTCGCCGAGATGACCGTCGACGAGAACCTCACCGCCGGGGGCTACACCACCCGCGACCGCGGCACGGTGGCCACGGCTCACGACCGGGTGATGACCTTGTTCCCGCGCCTCGCCGAGCGGCGCAAGCAGGTCGCCGGCTACCTGTCGGGCGGCGAGCAGCAGATGTTGGCCATCGCCCGGGCCTTGATGACGGATCCTCAACTACTGGTTCTCGACGAGCCGTCGCTCGGGCTCGCCCCGATGCTCGTGCACCAGATCCGCGACATCATCGTCGACATCAACAAGCAGGGCACGAGCGTCCTACTCATCGAGCAGAACGCAGCGATGGCGCTGTCGATCGCGACCACCGGCTACATCATGGAGACGGGCAAGGTCGTGATGGACGGACCCGCCGACAAGCTGCTCAGGGACGAGGACGTCAAGGAGTTCTACCTCGGACTGCACGGCGACGGAGACGGCGGCCGCAAGTCGTTCCGCGAGGTCAAGCACTACAAGCGCAGGAAACGATGGCTCGTGACTTTCAGAAGTCGTCGGGATCCAGCTGCGCTTCGGCGGGGTGATGGCGATCAACGACGTGTCGTTCACCGTTGACCGCGGCGAGTTGTTCGCCATCATCGGCCCCAACGGGGCAGGCAAGACGTCGATCTTCAACGCCATCAGCCAGGTCTACATCCCCCAGTCCGGCGACATTCGCTGGCAAGGCAGCAGCATCAAGGGCCTGCGTCCGGACAAGGTCGCCACCCTCGGCATCGCCCGCACCTTCCAGAACATCGAGCTGTTCCCGCAGATGACAGTGCTCGACAACCTGCTGCTCGGCCGCCACCTGCGCATGCGTCGCTCGTTCCTTGCCGGGGCAGTGTGGTACGGACCAGCGAAGCGGGAGGAGCTCGAGAACCGCCGACGGGTCGAGGACATCATCGACTTCCTCGAGATCGAGCAGTGGCGCAAGTATCCCGTCGCCCTGCTGCCCTACGGGATCCAGAAGCGCGTCGAGCTCGGTCGGGCGCTGGCCATGGATCCCGAACTGCTGCTGCTCGACGAGCCGGTGGCCGGGATGAACCTCGAGGAGACCGAGGACACGGCGCGCTTCATCCTCGACATCCGCCAGGAACTCGGAATCGCCATCCTTCTCGTCGAGCACGACATGGGCCTCGTGATGGACATCGCCGACCGTGTGCATGGTGCTCGACTTCGGTGTCAAGATCGCCGACGGCACGCCGGCCGAGGTGCAGCGCGACCCGGCGGTGATCGCCGCCTACCTCGGCGATGAGGAGCAGCTCGAGGCCGTTGCTCCCGAGATCGCCACGATCGCTGTGGAAACTGCCGAGTCGCCAATCGAAGCACTCGGCGAACTCGCCGATGAGCGATCGACCGCGGACTAAAGGCGTCAGCCCTTGACGGCGCCCATGGTGAAGCCGGCGACGAAACGGTCGAGGAAGAGGGTGAAGACCAGGGCGATCGGCACGGCGACGAGCACGGTCGCCGCCTGCAGCGACTGCCAGAAGAACACGTCGCCGCGGACCAGCTCGGTGGGCACGCCGGTGCTCACGCTCTTCTCGCGAGCTGGGTGCGACGAAGGCGAGGGCGTAGATGAACTCGCTGGCGGTGAGCGTGAAGGCGAACACGACCACGGCGACGATGCCGGGCACCGCCAACGGCAACACGGTGCGCACGAAGGCGCCGAGCCGGCTGTAGCCGTCGACCATCGCCTGCTCCTCGATGTCGATGGGGATCGCCCTTGAAGAACCCCATCAGCAGCCACACCGACACGGGGATCGTGATCGTCGGATAGACGACCACCAGCGACCAGATTCGAGTCCTGCAGGCCGAGCTCGACGACCACCCGCGAGAGCGGGAGGAACAGCAGGCTCGGCGGCACGAGGTAGACGAGGAAGATGGCGATCGCCATCGGCGTCGCCCACGGCCGGTTGAGCCGGGCCAGGGCGTAGGCGGCCGGCAGGGCGAGCAGCGAGGGTGATGGCGACGACGAGCAGCCCGACCCACAGCGTGTTGCGGACGAACGTGAGGAACGCGGTGTCTGTTGAAGAGGTAGCGCGACGTGCTGCCAGACGTGGCGGGTCGGTTGTAGAGGAACGGGTTGTTGTCGGCGTTGTAGAGGTCGCGGTTCTGCTTGAAGGTGGTGATCAAGCTCCACAGGAACGGCGTCGCGCACAGCAGCGCCGAGACGACGGCCGAGGTAGATGCCGATCCGGCCGAGCGACGTGCCGTACGGGCGTACTGCCGGCGCAGCAGCGTCGGCCCTCGCGTCGGCCGGGTGCGTGCCGTCGGCGGTCGTCATCAGCGCACCTCCATCCGCCGTACCGCCAGCAGGATGGCGATCGCCGCGGCGAGCAGCAGCGGGAAGAGGAACAGGGCGACCGCCGCGCCCTGGGCGAGGTCGCCGCCCGTCGATGCCCTGGAAGAACGCCCAGCTGGCGAGCACCTGGGTGCGATCGGTCGGCCCGCCGCGGGTGAGGACGTACGACGACCGTCATGTCGGTGAACGTGAAGATCGCCCCGAACAGGGCGGCGACGGCCATGACCGGCAGCGTCAGCGGGATCGATGATCTCGAACGTGCGGCGCCAGAACCCGGCGCCGTCGACGTGGGCCGCGTCCTTGATGTCGCGCGGGATCGCCGTCAGCCCGGCCATCATGATGACCGTGGCGAGCGGCGTGATCCGCCACACGTGGACGGCGATGACCGAGACCATCGCCAGGTCGGGACGGCCGAGCCAGAAGAGGTTGCCGCTCGAGCAGCCCGAGCGGTCCGCAACGATCCAGTCGATCGGCGTGAAGACCGAGTCGAGCATCCACAGCCAGGCGATCGTCGACAGCGCCACCGGCGTCATCCACGGCAGCAGCACGAGGAAGCGCACGCAGCCGCTTGCCGCGGAAGTCGGCGACGAGGATGGTGGCCAGGATCCTGGCCGAAGACGCAGGATCAGCACCATCGAGATGACCGTGAACACGAGCGTGTTCTGCAGCGCCCGCCAGAAGACCGGGTCGTCGAATGCCCGCCGGAAGTTGCGCAGCCCGACCCAGTCGAAGCGACGGGTCGCCGACAGTGACGTCGCACAGGGCGAAGGCGATGGCGAGGAAGAACGGGACGGCGACGAGGGCGACGATGTAGATGACCGACGGCAGCAGGAACAGCCACGCCAGCACCCCCTCGCGGTCGGCGAGGCGCGCTCGCGGCCGGGCGTCGGCCGTGCCGGTGCGTTCGCAGTCGTCACGCTCATCGTCTTCACGCCGCGAGCCGGACCGGTTCGCGTCGCTGACCGGTCTCGGCGTCGAAGAACCGCAGCTGGTCGCGGGCGGACCGCGAACTCGTGCGTCTCGCCGGCGGCGACCGGCGTGGTCGATCGTCGCCGGCAGCCGGGCGATGACCCGGGTCGCGCTCGCCGATCCGCTGCACCGTGCCGTAGACGTGCCGGTCGCCGACAGGTACTCGATGCGGTCGACCGTCGAGCGGCATCGCGACCCGGTCGGCCGCCGACGTCTCGACCGGCAGCAGGTGCTCGGGCCGGAAGCCGACGAGCCGGTCCGTCGCGGGGCACCAGGTTCATCGGCGGCGAGCCGAGGAACGTGGCGACGAAGGTGTCGGCCGGGTCGTCGTAGACCTCCGCCGGCGTGCCGACCTGGCGGACCTCGCCCGTCGTCATGACCGCGATCCGGTCGCCCAGCCCCATCGCCTCGACCTGGTCGTGGGTGACGTAGATCGTCGTCGTCCCGACTCGCTGCTGGAAGTGCTTGAACTCGTCGCGGGCCGAGGCCCGCAGCTTGGCGTCGAGGTTGGAGAGCGGCTCGTCGAGCAGGAACACCTTCGGCTCGCGGACCAGCGCCCGGGCCAGCGCCACCCGCTGCCGCTCGCCGCCGGAGAGCTGGCGCGGCCTGCGGTCGAGCAGGTGGTCGATGCCGAGCAGCTCGGCCGCCCAGTGCGACCCGGCGCTCCCGCTCGGCTTCTCGAGCTCCCTCGGCCTTGAGCGGGAAGGCGATGTTGTCGAAGACGGTCTTGTGCGGGTACAGGGCGTAGCTCTGGAAGACCATCGCGATCTGGCGGGCCCGCGGCGGCAGCCCGTTGACGACGTGCCCGCCGATGAGGACCTCGCCAGCGGTCGGCTGCTCCAGCCCGGCGATCATCCGCAGCAGGGTCGTCTTGCCGCAGCCCGACGGCCCGAGCAGGACGAGGAACTCGCCGTCCTCGGTGGCCAGGTCGATGCCGTCGATGGCCCGCACCGGCCGGCCGACTGCGGTCGAAACGTGCCTTGACGTCAGCGTTCGCGGACTCCTCGACGACGCCCGGCTCACTGCGTGCTCGGCGTCACGGCTCAGCCGCCGCCCACGAGCCCCTCGTCGCGCCACTTGTCGAAGATCGGCGTTGATCTCCTCCTCGGCCTCGGCGACCGACTCGGCGGCGGTCTGCTCGCCTCGGGCGGCGCGGGCCAGCATGTTCGGCACGACGAAGGTGTTGAAGATCTCGCCGACCGCCGGGTTCGCCGGCCCGGGGTGGCCGATGTTGGTGGTCCAGTCGGTCGCGTCCGTGAGCAACGCGAGCTTGTCCGGCGGCTTGGCGCCGAACGGATCGTTGGTCGAGCCACGCGTCGCAGGTCGGGGACCAGGCTCGGCCCAGGCCGGGAAGTCGTACAGCTTCGAGTGGTAGGTCGCCGCCGCGTAGTTCGCCGTGTAGTGGAGCAGGAACTCCTTGGCCGTGTCCGGGTTCTGCGGCGTGGGTCGGGACGATCCAGTTGTAGAGCGCGTGCTGCGCGGCGATCGCCGTCGCCGGCCCCTCGAGGGCGGGGACGAAGAAGATGTCGTCGGCGATCGCCGGGTTCGTCCTCCTGGGCAGTCCGCCAGGCCGAGATCGAGTTGAGGATGTACGACAGCTGGCCGGCGACGAGGCCCTGGTTGTTGGAGGCCGCGTTCCAGGCGAAGACCTCGTCGGTCATCGCCCCCTGGAACAGCTGGGTCATGAACTCGACGGCGGCGATCGTCTCCGGCGAGTTGATCGTCACGTTCTCGTTCTCGTCCTGGACCGACGCGCCGTAGGACCACATCAGCGCGCTGCCGGCCATGTTGGAGTCGATCTCCTGGGACAGCCCGATGCCGACCTGGACGCCCTGGGACTCCTTGATCTCCGTGCCTCCGGCGAGCAGGTCGTCCCACGTCGCCGGGCCGTTCGGGAACCCGACCGGCTCCCACAGCGACTTGCGGTAGTCGCCCGGGTCGGGGACCCAGCCCGGGGAGTAGGCGTAGAAGTTCTCCGTCGTCGGGTTGAAGCTCGACTTGCGGCACAGCTCGAGTTGCTCGCCCCAGCGGTTGGCGGCCTCCTCGTTGACGTCGTTCAGCGAGAGCACGCTCGGTTCGAACTGAGCGAGCGTGGCGATGTACTGGATCAGGTCGTGTCCGGAGCCGGCCTGGATCTCGGCGGTCGATCCGGGCGGACGATCTCGGCGTTGTTGATGTGGTCGACGGTGACGTCGACCCCGACCTGCTCGCCCCACGCCCGGGCGAAGGGGTCGAACCACTCGTCGTGCCGAGGGCACGAAGTGGCTCCACAGCAGAATGCTCAGACTTCCCGACAGCGCCGAGGCCGGTTCGTTGAACACCTCCTCTGGTTCCCCACCGGGCGGTGCCGGCTCGGTGGTGGCGCCCCATCGGCTCGGATGACGGCCGGCGGCGCCGACCGCCGCGAGTCCCATCGATTGAAGGAAGTGACGCCGGCTGTGCGGTGTCCACAAACGTTCTCTGGTCATTTGGCCGCCCCCCTTGCGACTAAGTGCCGTCTCCACACGTAGCCCCTCGGTCGGCAGGATTGACGTCCCACCGATCGCCGACCGCGGCGATTGACCAAGAGGTTTACGCTGCGGTGAACAGAATAGTCAACGGGATCGCGGCATGGAAACGAGCGCGATGGTCACCGTCGGCAACGATGCCGGTCAGCGTTTGCCACCTCCGAGGAGGCCGCCGAGGAGGTCGCCAAGACCGCCGCCGCCGCCATCCCCTCCACCGCCGAGCAGGCCACCCAGCATGTCGCCGAGACCGCCGCCGCCCTCGCCGCCGCCGAGCAGGCCGCCGACGAGGTCGCCGAGGCCGCCGCCAGCGTCGGCGCCTTGCGCCGATGCGGCACTCCCGGCGGCCTGCTTGCCGAGGAAGCCCATCACGATCGGGGCGAGCATCGGGAGCAGGCTCTTGAACAGGTCACTGCCGCCACCGAGCCCGCCGAGCTGGCTGACCACTTGCTCCTCGTTGTCCCGAACACGTTCTTGACGATTGCTTCGCCGTCGGTGGTGTCAATCTTGTCGACCTTGATGTCGGCGGCGGTCTTGTCGCCGACCTTCTTGGCGTGATGGCGATCGCCTTGGCCAGCGACCAGCACCGGTCTGAGCGTGCCCAGCCCCTGAGACGTTCGCCGCATTTCGTCCCGGCCGCAGTCTTCGCAGCACCAGAGAACTCGCGATCGATCCAGCGGCGCCTGTGAGACGAGTTCATCGATAGGTTCACATGCCCAGCACTGCCGGCCGCAACCGATGGGTGTATAGGGGACGGAACAGTCAGGTAAACACCCATCGGTTGTCGATTCCAGAAGAAAACCGGCTTGTGGCCGCATGTTCATGCAGCGGCCCTGTCAAATTCGCAGACGAGCCCGAAGTGAGCGCGATTTGTCGGGACTTGCGGGTTGGGTCAGTCCTCGGGGGGCGCTTCGGCGGCTCGGCGCTTGATCTCGTCGACCACCGTGGCGTCGGCGAGGGTCGTGGTATCACCGAGGTTGTGGCCGGTGGCGATGTCGCGCAGCAGGCGCCGCATGATCTTGCCGCTGCGGGTCTTCGGCAGGTCGGGAGTGAGGTAGACCGTCTTCGGCTTGGCGATCGCCCCGATCTCGCCGGCGACGTGGCTGCGCAGGTCGTCGATGCCCGCCTCGGCACCGCCGCGCAGTGTGACGTAGGCGATGATCGCCTGGCCGGTTGTCGGGTCGGGGGCGCCGACGACCGCCGCCTCGGCGACGGCGGGGTGCGACACCAGCGCCGACTCGACCTCGGTGGTGGAGATGCGGTGACCGGAGACGTTCATCACGTCGTCGACGCGCCCGAGCAGCCACAGGTAGCCGTCGTCGTCGACCTTGGCGCCGTCGCCGGCGAAGTAGCGACCGGGGAAGCGGCTCCAGTACGTGTCCTGGTAGCGCTGGGGGTCACCCCAGATGCCGCGCAACATCCCCGGCCACGGACGGGTCAGGGTGAGATAGCCGCCGCCGAGCGTGACGGTGTTGCCGGCCTCGTCGACGACCTCGGCGGAGATTCCCGGCAGCGGGAACGTCGCCGAACCGGGCTTCGTCGTCGTCGCCCCCGGGAGCGGACTGATCATGATCCCGCCGGTCTCGGTCTGCCACCACGTATCGACAACCGGGCAGCTCCCACCGCCGATCGTTTCGCGGTACCACATCCAGGCCTCAGGGTTGATCGGCTCGCCGACCGACCCGATGACGCGCAGACTGGACAGATCGTGCTTGGCCGGCTCGTCGACTCCCCACTTCATGAACGTGCGGATCGCGGTCGGCGCCGTGTACAGCTTGGTCACCCTGTACTTCTCGACGACTGCCCAGAAGCGGTCGTTGCCCGGATAGTTGGGCACGCCCTCGTACATCACGATCGTCGCCCCGTTGGCGAGCGGCCCATAGACGATGTAGCTGTGGCCGGTGACCCAGCCGATGTCGGCGGTGCACCAGAACACGTCGGTTTCCGGGTGGATGTCGAACACGTACTTGTGGGTGAAGGCGACGTGGGTGAGGTAGCCGCCAGTGGTGTGCATGATGCCCTTGGGCTTACCGGTCGTGCCCGATGTGTAGAGCAGATACAGCAGATCCTCGGCGTCCATCGGCTCGGCTGGACAGTCGCCACCGGCGTCGGCGACGAGGTCGTGATACCAGTGGTCGCGGCCGTCGACCATCTCGACGTCGTTCCCTCCCCGGCGCACGACGATGACGTGCTCGATCGTGGAGGTCGCCGCCACCGCCTCATCGGCCGCCGGCTTGAGAGGGAATACCTCGCCGCGGCGATAGCCGCCGTCGGCGGTGATCAGCACTTTGGCCCCGGCGTCGTCGATGCGATCGGCGAGCGCCTGCGCCGAGAATCCGCCGAACACGACGCTGTGCGGAGCGCCGATGCGCGCACAGGCGAGCATGGCGACGGCCGCCTCCGGGATCATCGGCAGGTAGATGTTGACGCGATCGCCCTTGACGACGCCCAGGCCCTTGAGGGCGTTGGCGAAGCGCTGCACCTCGCCATGCAGGTCCGCGTACGTGATCGTGCGCGTGTCGCCCGGCTCGCCCTCCCAGTGGATGGCGACGCGATCGCCGTTGCCGGCGGCTACGTGGCGGTCGACGCAGTTCGTCGCGACGTTGAGCTTGCCGCCGACGAACCATTTGGCGTAGGGCAGTTGCCAGTCGAGGATCGTCGTCCACTCCTCGTCCCAGTCGAGCAACTCGGCCGCCTGCTTGGCCCAGAACCCCTCGTCGTCGGCAGCCGCCTCGTCGTACAGGAACGTGCCAGTGACCAGGGCGTCGCGCTTGAAGTCCTCAGAGGGCGGGAACGTGCGGTTCTCGGCGAGCAGGGCGTCGATCGTCTCGTGATGCTCTGCGCTGCCGTCGGCCGTTGCCATACGGATCCTCCTCGTCTATGCAGTCGTCGTCGTCGGGCGAATCGTCGTCGACGAGGTCGAGCCACCCGGCGACGGCGGCGAATCCCCTGGCTCCTCGCCCCCGAAGAGTTCAACGTACACGCCGGCCTGCGGCACGACGTCGAAGCTGCGGACGACGTCGTCCGGAGGGCAGCCATAGACGCGCACGTCGTGTTCGACGGCAGCGAGGCGGATGGCCATCGCCTCGCCTGGCAACAGCTCCGAATCGGCCTGGTACGCCTCGTAGAAGTCGGCGTCGAGTGGTGACGCCTGCACCAGGCAAACCGGCTGCTCGCCGTCGTTGAGCAGCCAGACGGCGATTGACGGGACGCCGACCACGAGTGTGGCCACGGCCGATGTCGCCCCGGTCTCGCCGACGGCGATGTACTGGTAGACGCCGTCGTCGATCTCGCCGACGTCGTCCCCTGTGATGCAGTCGCCGTACCCGGGCGGATCGCGGCGGGTCAGCTCCGCCGACGCCACTGGTTCACCGTCGCGCTCCCACCGCCCGGCCGCCATCACCGGTGCGGACACGGGTACTGCGGCGCACAGCGTCCCCGGAGTTGCCTCGACGGCCACGGTGTTGCGGCCTTCGGTGAGTGCCGCGGCGACGACCGGTTGACGCTCGGCGGCACTCGTGAGCTCCTCGTCGACGGCGACGATGCTCGGCAGCAGCGTCCGCACGGGATCGCTGGCTTCGTCCGCGGGTGGTGGCAGCGACGGCGGCGTCGTGGTCGGGGCGACGGTCGTCTCCGGTCGTGGTGGTCGGGGCGACGGTCGTCGCCGGCCTCGTGGTGGTCGCCGCAACCGTGGTCGTCGTCGCCCCGGCCCCGACCACACGGGGGGTCGAACCGTCGAGCCCGGCAACAACGAGGGCGGCGGCGGCCACCGCCATGGCAGCTGCCGTCCACCGCGGCGGCCGCACCCCATGGCGACCGGGTGCAGGCGTGCTCATCCTGCGGAGACCGTACCCGACCACTCGACCGCCACGAAGGCGCCCAAGCCGGCCGGGTCGAGCAGCGCCTTGGCCTCGACGCCGCGGCTGCGCATCGCCACTGAGCGCAGGTCTGGCGCAGCCGCCGCTGCGGTCCAGAGCCGATCACCCTCGGCTACCAGGTCATCAATCCCCCACCGCTGCAGGAACTGCGCCTGTGTGGAGATGGCGTCGGGCCCTGGAAACTGATCGAGAGCGAGCTCGACCGTGATGTCCTGACCGCCGGGATCGGCAAGATAGTGATCACCGCGCCCGTGGCCGCGGTACGTGCGCAGCCACTCACGCCACGGACGCACGGAGAGCGACGACGTCGTCGGCCGCCAGTAGTCGACGACGAGCAGCCGACCCCGTCTCAGCCGCGAGCCGGGCATCGATCACCCACTCGACGGCGGCGTCGTGGAGGGGCGCCCGCGAGCCGTGCGCCGGTGCTGGCGGCAGGGCTGAGGGCAGCGGATCGAACGGCGCCGACAGGACCTCGCCGAACGCGCCGTCGGCGGCGACGACGAACGCCTCGCGCCACGCTCCGTCGAACACGCAGAGCCGGAACGGGAGGTTGTCGAGCAACTCGTTGGCGATGACGACGCCGTCGAATGGTCCATCCGGAAGGTCCGGCCGGGACTCGACGGCTTCGGGATGGAGTGCCCGTTGCGCCGCCGACAGCTCGACGGCGACGTATCGCATCGCCGCCAGACACGCCGGACGCGCGGCGTGAACCGAGCGGGCGAGTGTGCCTGGACCGGCACCGGCGTCGACGACGGTGAACGACTCGGGTCGCCCGAGCGCCTCCCACTGCGCGTCGAGGTAGCGCGCCACCACGGCGCCGAACAGCGGACCGACTTCCGGCGATGTGAGGAACGAACCGCCACGGCGGCCGGCCCGCCCCCCGGCGGCGCCGGTGTAGAAGCCCGCCGGTCCGTACAGGGCGAGCCGTTGGAATTCGCAGAATGGGATCGCCCCGCCGGCTTCGT
Organism: Ilumatobacteraceae bacterium; assembly: GCA_963732335.1. GTDB lineage: Bacteria > Actinomycetota > Acidimicrobiia > Acidimicrobiales > Ilumatobacteraceae > Desertimonas. The sequence continues at coordinate 19,434 of CAVSZO010000010.1, forward strand.
CAATCGCCGCGCGAATGTCGTCGGCCGCACTATCCACGCTGTTCGAGAGCGTCGAGCCCGACGGCCACCGAGCCGAGCGGACCAGCGTCGTCACCGAGCCCAGCGGGCACGATCAGCGACTCGATCGCCTCGGCGTCGACGGCGGTCACGTAACCCGCGAGAGCGGCCAGCGTCGATTGGCGGACCCGCGGCAGCAACCAGCGTTGACCGTACCCGACCCCACCGCCGACCACGATCCGCTCCGGCGACAGGACCAGCACCAGTGCCGCCATGAACTCGCCGAGCTCGCTGGCGACGTCCGCCCAGACGGGATGCTCCGGCGGCAGCGTCGGCGCACGACCACCGGCGCGAGCGGCGATTGCCGGCCCAGACGCCAACCCTTCGATGCAGTCGCCGTGGTACGGGCAGATGCCGGCGAAGTCGTCGTCTGCCCGCCGGCGAACGCGAAGATGGCCGTGCTCGGGGTGGACGAGTCCGTGCACGGGCCGACCGTCGACGACGACGCCACCGCCGATGCCGGTCCCGATCGTCAGGTAGATGACCACCGCGCAGCCCTGGGCAGCACCCCAGCGGACCTCGGCGAGCGCCGCGCCGTTGACGTCGTTGTCGAAGCCGATGGGCACGTCGAAACGGTCTGCGAAGTGGCCACGCACATCGACGTTCGCCCAGCCGACCTTCGGAGTGGTCGTGACGTACCCGAAGTCGGAGCGTCGCCGATCGAGGCCGACCGGGCCGAAGCTCCCGATCCCGATGGCGGCGAACTGATGACCCTCCTGATCCCACGTGGCGAGCTGGGTCGACAGGGCATCGAGGGTCACCTTCGGCTCGTCGGTCGGCACGCGCGCCTGGTCGACAACGGTGTTGCCGCGGGCCAGCATGGCGACCGACTTGGTACCGCCGAGCTCCACTCCGGCGATGAGCGGCGGACCGGGCAAGGTCGTCAGCTGCCGAAGGCGCCGGAGAGGTCCTGGAGATCGGCGAAGCGCATCACCAACCCCGGGAGGACGCCGAGGACGACCGTGCCGACGGCGGTGATGCCCAGCGCCGCCATCACCGGCGGTGGAGTCACGACCGCTTGCGGCGCGCCCTCGGGCGGATCGTCCATCCACATCGTGCGCATGACCCGGAGGTAGTAGGCGGCGGCGATGGCGGTGTTCACGGCGCCGATGACGGCGAGGACGTACGCCGCCGTGGTACCCGCATCGAGGACGGCCGCGAAGACATTGAACTTGGCGATCCAGCCACCGAGTGGGGGCACCCCGGCGAGGGAGGCGAGGAAGATCGTCATCAACACGGCCAGGCCGGGGGCGTAGGTGATCAACCCGGCGAACGAGGAGATCCGCCCGCTGCGCGTCGTACGGGCGACGGCGATCACGACGGCGAACGCGCCAAGGTTGGTGAAGGCGTAGACGAGGAGGTACACGACGACAGCCTTCATCGCCGCCCCGGCGACATCGTCCGTGCCGACGAACGCCAAGGGCATGAGGATGAACCCACCCTGGCTGACGCTGGAGTAGGCGAGCATCCGGACGATGTTCGTCTGGCGCAGGGCGACGACGTTGCCGACGGTCATCGTCAGCGCCGACAGCACCCAGACCAGCGGTCCGTACACCCCGTCGACGGTCGGGAAGGCGAGGAAGATGACGAGGATCAGGGCCACGAAGCCGGCGGCCTTCGAGGCCACCGACAGGAAGGCGGTGACGGGCAGCGGTGCGCCTTCGTACGTGTCCGGCGCCCAGGTGTGGAATGGCACGGCGGACACCTTGAAGCCGAACCCGGCGACGACGAAAGCCACGGCGATGACCTCCAGGGCGACGACCTCGTGGTCGGCTAAAGCGGCACCGATGTCGACGAGCAGCGTCGACCCCGTCGTGCCGTACAGCAGGCTCATGCCGTACAACAGCACACCGCTGGCGAACACGCCGAGGAGGTAGTACTTGACGCCGGCCTCGTTGCTGCGAACGTCACGCTTGCGCCACGCCGCCAGCATGTACGCCGGGATCGACAGCAGCTCGAGGGCGATGAACACGCTGACGAGATCGCGGCTCGACGACATCATCACCATGCCCAGCACGCTGCACAGCAGCAGCACGTAGTACTCGCCCTGGTGGTAGCCGCCCTCCTCGAGCTCGTTCTGGCTGAGCAGCACGACGACGTATCCAGTGAGCAGGAACAGTGCCTTGAGGATGAGGGAGAAGTCGTCGACGACGTAGCGGCTGTCGAACAGCTCCCTGGCACCGTCGCCGGTGACGGCCAGGGTCACGAGTGGGATCGACGCGCCGAGGAGGACGAAGCCCGTGAGCGATGCCGTCGCCCACTTGCGCGACTCGTCGACGAGCAGATCGCTGGCGAGGACGACGTTGATCCCGACGATCAGCACCAACTCGGGCGCGATCGCATGCCAGTCGATGACGGGCGTCGCCCACTCGGCGGCCTGGGCCAGAAGCCCGATCAAGGCGACAGCGCTTCAGTGAGACGAGCGACGAGGTCGGTGACCGGCGGGTCGAACAAGCGGAACAGCAGGTTCGGGAACACGCCGAACACGAGGATGAGGAACGAGCATCGGGGTCCAGGCGACCCACTCGACCGGCGTGACGTCGTGGAGGTCGGCGTGGCCGTCGTCGTGGTCGGCGGCCGCCACCTCCGGATCGACGGCTGCGCTCACACTGTGTGCAGGAACGGCGGCAACGCCGTGGTCGTCGGCGACGGCGTGGCCGCCGAACTCCGGCGGTGGGGTGCCGAACGCCGTGCGCTGGTACACCCACAGCAGGTAGGCGGCGGCGAACACCGTGCCGAGGGCGGCGATCACCATCAGCGTGCGGTACAGCGCGTCCGAAAGCTCGGCCGCGGCAAGCGGGTTGTACGCCGACAGGATCGCCGGGAACTCGCCCCAGAACCCGGCCAGCCCGGGCAGGCCGAGGCTCGCCATCGCGCAGAAGCCGAGGACCCAGCCGAGTCGCGGCACGGTGATCAGCATCCCCGACAGCCGGTTGATGGTGAGCGTGTGGTAGCGGTGCTTGATCGAGCCGGCGATGAAGAACAGCATCCCGGTGATCAGCCCGTGGGCGACCATCCCGAACAGCGCCGCGTTGATGCCGAACGTGGTCAGCGTGGAGATCCCGAGCATCACGAAGCCCATGTGGGCCACCGACGAGAAGGCGACGAGCCGTTTGAGGTCGGTCTGGGCGAGGCAGCAGAGGGCGCCGTAGATGATGCCGATGACGGCGAGGATGGCGATCACCGGCGCCCACGCCTTGGCGCCCTCGGGCAGGAAGGGGATGGCGATACGCACGAAGCCGTAGGTGCCGAGCTTCAGGAGGATGGCGGCGAGGATCACCGAGCCCTGCGTCGGTGCCTCGGTGTGGGCATCTGGCAGCCATGTGTGGAACGGGAACATCGGCACCTTGACGGCGAAGCCGACGAACATCCCGGCGAAGATCCAGATCTGCGTCGTGCGGGCGATGTCGACGCCGGGAACCGCGCCCACCGCAACGTCGTTGAAGTAGAGGAACGAGAAGCTCTCGGCGTCGGTCTGGAAGAACAGGGCCAGGAAGGCGACGAGCATCAGCGCCGACCCGAACATCGTGAAGAGGAAGAACTTCAGCGAGGCGTACATGCGGTTCTCGCCGCCCCACACCCCGATCATGAAGTACATCGGCAGCAGCACGACCTCGAAGAAGACGAAGAAGAGGATCAGGTCCTGGGCGACGAACGTGCCGGCCATGCCGACCTGGAGGACGAGGGTGAGGATGACGAACGCCTTGGCGTTGCCCGCTTCGGGCATGTTGTTCCACGTGTAGATCATCACGGCGAGGGTGATGAAGCTGGTCAGCACGAACAATGGCAGGCTGATCCCGTCGACGCCGATGATGTAGTTGGCGCGGATGAACTCGATCCACTGGTGGTCGGCGAAGAACTGCAGACCGCTCGGCGTTGTCGAAGTCGAAGCGGGCCAGGACGTAGAGCGAGGCGAGGAACGTCGCCGCGGCCGCGGCGATGCCGACTGCCTTGATCGTCTGCTCGTCGCGCCGGTCGACGAAGATCAGGGCGAGCACGCCGACGAGCGGCAGGAACACTGCGATCGTCAACCAGATCGTGTGGTCGGTCATTGTCTCGATGGGCATGAGCGGTTCGTCCTCACACGTTGATGATCACGAGCACGATGGCTCCGACGGCAGCGGCGCCGAACAGCAGCGCGCCATATTGGTTGACCCGGCCTGATTGCACGGGTCGGAGCGCCTCGCCGGTCTCCTCGGCGATGATGCCGGACCCGTTGACGGCACCGTCGACGATTCCTTGGTCGACCCAGCGATAGGTCCACGCCCCGATCCGCTTGCCGATCGCGGCGATGCCGTTGGCGATCCCGTCGATGATGTTCTGGTTGACCCAGTACGCCGCGTTGGCGATCGGGTGGGCGATGGCGTGGACGATCACGTTCTCGTACAGGACATCGAGGTAGTACTTGTTGGCGACGAACGTGTAGGCCCAACGTAGCGGCGGTACCCGCTGGGTGAGCCCGACGAGGCGAGGATCACGGCGCCCGTAGAACGCCACGCAGAACACCCACGCCGACACCAACCCGGCGCCGACGATCAACAGCGACGTCACCGCGTTCGGGAACCACTGGAACTCGGCGTGGTCGGCCTCAGGAAAGTAGGTGACCTCGGCCGTGTCGCCTTCGCCAGTCGCGGTCGTGGCCTCCTCCTCATGGGTGGACTCCTCGCCGGCGACCGCCTCCTCGGCGTGAGCAACGTTGGGCTCGACGTACTCGGCGAAGTTGTGCCACTCCTCGCTCAGGAAGGCCGGGTTCGCCCACCCAGATCCGAAGGCGAGGACGGCGAGGATGCAGATCGGCACGAGCAACAGCTTCGGTGACTCGTGCGGCCCGGCGTGGGCGTCGGCGTGCTCGAGTTCGGGCTCCTGGTAGACGTCGTGGGCCGCGATGTCGTGATGGTCGTCCGTGTGGACATCGTGAAGTTCTCCCGCGGCGGCGCCGCGAGCCTCGCCGAAGAACGTCAGGTACGTCGCCCGCACGGTGTAGGCGGCGGTCATGAAGGCGCCGATGAGGGCGACCCACATGAACGTCGAATAGCCGGTGTGCCCGGCGTTGTCGATGATCTCGTCCTTGGAGAAGAACCCGGAGAACGGGAACATGCCGGCGAGGGCGAACGCCGAAACGATCCAGGCGCCGGTGGTGACGGGCATCTTGCGCCACAGCCCGCCCATGTCCTTCTTCATGTCGAAGCTGTGGTGCGAACCGGAGTGGCTCACCGATCCGGCGCAGAGGAACAGGCAGCACTTGAAGAAGGCGTGGGTGAAGATGTGGAACACCGCCGGAAGCCAGGCGCCGACTCCGAGCCCGAGCATCATGTAGCCGAGCTGGCCGACAGTGGAGTAGGCCAGCACCTTCTTGATGTCATCTTGGACGAACGCCAGCAGCGCCGAGATGACGATCGTGATCGCGGCGATGACGACGATGAAGTTGGTGTTCAGGTCGGGGATCGAAAATCCCTCCCAGAACACCGGGTAGAGGCGGGCGACGAGGAACACGCCGGCGACGACCATCGTCGACGAGTGCAGCAGCGACGACACCGGCGTCGGCCCGGCCATCGCGTCGGGCAACCAGGTGTGCAGCGGGAACTGGCCGCTCTTGCCGATGGCGGCGATGAACAGGGCGACGGCGGTCCACAACAGCAGGCTGTGGCTGCCGTCGCCCGACAACGCCCACGCCTGGATCGCCCGGATGCTGAAGCCCGACTCACCGAGGTTCTCCTCGGCCCAGGCGTTCGACCCCCAGTAGAGCATCGCCGTGCCGACGAGCAGGCCGACGTCGCCGACGCGCACGGTGAGGAACGCCTTCACCGCGGCCCGGGCGTTGGCCTCCTCCTCCCACCAGTGGCCGATGAGGAGGAACGAGCAGAGGCCCATGATCTCCCAGCCGAGGATCAACTGGACCATGTTCTCGGCGAGGACCATCACCAGCATCCCGGCGGAGAACAACGTGATCGAGGCGAAGAAGTGCGTGTAGCGGCGATCGCCGCGGACGTACTCGAGCGAGTAGATCTGCACGAGCAGGGAGATGAAGGCGACGAGGAGCAGTGCCATCACGGCGAGGCCGTCGACGTACTGGCCGATCGAGAACTCGACGCCGCTGTTCTGCCACCACGTCCACTTGCGGATCACCGGCTCGACGAATGCTTCACCGGCGTCGTCGGTGCGCTGGATCCACTGGATCCCGGCGCCGGCGGCGAGGACGGTGGCGGCGGCCATCGAGGCGATGCCGACCTCCGAGCCACCCATCGGCAGGCGCTTGCCGACGAGGATGATCACGGCGAAGGCGATCCCCGGGATGAGCGGGATCAGCCACGCGTTCTCGAGGAACCACCCCGCTGCGATCACGCGGCACTGCCTATGCGCGTGGCGGGGGGTGCGGCGCGAGCGAACGAGTGAGGTCGAAACATCATCCGTGCATCTCGCTGAGCTGGTCGAGGGAGATCGAGCGGCGGTTGCGGTAGACGAGGATGACCATCGCCAGGCCGACGCCGACCTCGGCGGCGGCGACGCCGATGATGTAGAGGGCGAACACCTGGCCGTCGACGGTGCCCGTCATCAGCGCGAAGGCGACGAGATTGAGGTTGACGGCGTTGAGGATCAACTCGACCGACATCAGCACCATCACCGCGTTGCGGCGGGCCAGCACGCCGTACACGCCGGCGCAGAACAGCGCGGCACCGAGCAACAGGAAGTTGACCGCTAACACGGAGCACCGGCCAGGGCGGGGGGTGCGGGGGGCAGAGGCTCCTGCCGGAGCCCCCCGCCCGCTGGCCGATCCGGCTCCGCCGGTCGGCCAGCTGATTGGATTTCGGTCCCGGCCGCCAGGCCGGGTGCTTCGAGCTCGGCGGAACGGAGAGAGCGAGCGCAGCGAGCGAACGAGTGAGGCCGAAGCATCGTCAGTCCTTGCGCGCCAGGACGATGGCGCCGATGGCCGCGGCGAGCAGGATGAAGGACAGGGCGAGGAACGGGACGAGGTAGTCGGAGAGCACGGCGTCGGAGATGGCCTGCGTCGACGTCGGCCCAGCGGCCTCGGGCAACTTGTCGTCGCCGTACTGGTCGATGATCGCCCACGCCAGCAGGCCGAGCAGGGCGAGGGCGACGGGGATGCCGATCGCCCAGTTGCGGTTGTTGAGGTCGCGCTCGGCCCCGATCTGGGCGCGGGTCAGCATGATGCCGAACAGGAACAGCACCATCACCGCGCCGATGTACACGAGCACCTGGGAGACGGCGACGAACTCGGCCGCCGCGAGGACGTACTGGGCGGCGACGCCGGCGAGGACAAGGACGAGCCAGAGAGCGGCGTGGACAACGTTGTTGGTCGTGACGACGCGGGCGGCAGCGACCAACATCACCGCGGCGATGATGTAGAAGCCGACGTTCTGGGCGACGTCCACGTCGTCGGCAGCCTGGGCCAGCAGAGCGACGACCACGACTACTTCTTCTTCTCCGCGCCGGCTTCCAGTTCAGGCGCTTCGGGCACCGTCTCCATCCACTCACCGAGCTTCGTCTTGTCGTGCAGCAAATCGGCGATGTGTGGCTCGGAGTACTCGTACTCGGGGCTCCAGAACAAGGCGTCGAACGGGCACACCTCGACACAGATCCCGCAGTACATGCACAGCGCGTAGTCGATGTCGAAGCGGTCGAGGTGGCTCACCGAGCGCGGCTTGCCGCCGGCGCGCCTCGGCGGAGCGAGCTGCTTGTGCCCCTCGATGTAGATGCACCAGTCCGGGCACGACCGGGCGCACAGCATGCACACCGTGCAGTTGTCCTCGCGCAGGGCGATGACACCGCGTGCCCGTGTCGGCGGGGCCTCCTTCTCGCGGGGTACTGCACGGTGTCGGCGCCGTACCGAATCGTGTTGCCGAGGGTCTTCAGCGTGACGCCGAGCCCCTTGAGCATCCCGGGAACCTTGCGGCTTGGGAGCGAGTGGCCACTGCACTAGAACACCACCTTGAAGGTTGCCGTGACGACGATGTTGGCGACGGCGACGGGGATCAGCACCTTCCAGGCGAAGCGTTGCAGCTGGTCCTCACGGAACCGCGGGAAGCTGAAGCGCACCCACATCACGATGAAGCTGAGCGCCATCATCTTGGTGAACAGGATCAGTGGTCCGGCGACGTTCATCCAGTCGTCGACGTCGTCGATGCTCTCCCAGCCGAACCAGGCGAACGGCACTCCCCAGCCACCGAGGAAAAGGGCCGCGGCGATCAGCGAGAACACGCCGACGGTTGCGAACTCGGCGATGAAGAAGATGAGGAAGCGGAACCCGGAGTACTCGGTCATGTACCCAGAGACGAGCTCGGACTCGGCGATCGGCATGTCGAACGGCGGCTGGGTCAGCTCCGCCTGCACGGCGATCATGAACACGACGAACCCGATGAACTGGGTGAGGATGTAGGGGTTGCCGAGGCCGTCCCAGCCGAAGATCGCACCGGCGTTCTGCTGGAAGATGATCTCCTGGAAGTTCATCGACGCCGGCCTGGATCACCACACCGATCACGCCGAGCACGAGCGGCAGCTCGTAGGCGATCAGCTGACCCGCCCCCCGCAATCCGCCGAGCAGCGAGTACTTGTTGGCACTCGACCAACCGGCGACGAGGATGCCGAGCACGCTGATCGACGACACGGCGAGGGCGTAGAACACGCCCACCTGGAAGTTCGTCAGCCACGCGTCGGGACCGAAGGGAACGGCGGCGACGAGCAGGAACGTCGACACCAGGGCGATCAACGGCGCCATCTTGAAGATGCGGTGATCGGCCGCCGCCGGGGCTGTGTCCTCCTTCTGTAGCCACTTGCCGACTTCGGCGACCAACTGCAACGAGCCGTACGGCCCGGCCTCCATCGGGCCGAGGCGGCTCTGCATGAACGACATCATCTTGAACAGGAAGACATAGACGATCGTTCCTGCCGGCAGCAGGACGGCCACGACCCCGGCGAGCACGCGCAGCAACGACTGACCCCAGTACGGAATGTCAACCGCGAGCAATCGCGCTCATCGATCGATGTCCCCGAGGATGAAGTAGAGCGACGCGAGGATCGTGATGATGTCGGGGACGTACACGCCACGCAGCACCCACGAGGCAATCGACACGTTGCTGAAGCTGGCCGACCGGATCTTCACCCGGAACGGACCGAGATCGCCCTTGGACACCACGTAGTAGCCCATCTCGCCGAGCGGGTTCTCGGTCGACACCCATGCCTCGCCCGCGGGAACCTTGATGATGCGCGGCACCTTGGCCATGATCGGCCCGGCCGGCAGGGTGTCGAGGAGTTGGTCGACGATCTTCGTTGCCTCACGGGTCTCCTGCAGACGAATCCAGCAGCGGGCGAAGCTGTCTCCGTCTGGGTGCGTCCACACCTTCCAGTCGACCTTGTCCCAGGCCATCGGCAGCTTCTGGTCGCGGCGCAGGTCCCAGTCGACGCCGCTGGCGCGCAGGTTCGGCCCGGACAGTCCGTACTGCAGGGCGATGTCGCGGGGGATGATGCCGACCCCACGCGTGCGCTCCTGGAAGATCTCGTTGCCGATCAGCAGGTCCTCGTTCTCGTCGCAGAAGCCGCGGATCTTGCGCATCACCTGTCGGCACTCGTCGATGAACCCCTTGGGGAGGTCGTCCTTGAGCCCGCCGATGCGGTCGAAGTTGGGGTGGAATCGGCCTCCGGTCACCGACTCGATCAGGTTGAGCACGTGCTCGCGGTCGCGGAAGGCGAGGAACACCGGTGTCACGGCACCGAGCTGGACCCCGAGGTCGCCGAGGAACAGGGTGATGTTGGCGATGCGCGAGAGCTCGAACAGGATCGTGCGGATGTACTGCGCCCGCGGCGGCGCCTCGATCTCCATGAGCTTCTCGGCAGCGAGGATGAACGGCACCTCGTTGGCGAAGCTGCCGAGCCAGTCGATGCGGTTGACCAGGGTCGTCACCTGCGGGTAGGTGCGCACCTCGGACGAGCTTCTCGTAGCCCCGGTGCATGTAGCCGGCGACGGGTTCCGCCCACACGACCTGCTCGCCGTCGAGGCGGACGACGATGCGCAGCGTGCCGTGCGTCGCCGGGTGTTGTGGGCCGATGTTGAGGGTCATCCCCTCGGTTTCCAGCTCGACGTTGAGACGGGCGTCGGCTGCCTGCCCGGCGATGTAGGCCAGCTGCTGCCGTTCCGAGAGCAGGTCGGTCACGACGGCTCGTCCTCCGACGGGCTCTCGGGTTCTGTGTCAGCAGATGTGCCCGTATCGGGCGTACTCGCTGACACAGAGTCTGGCCCAGGTTCTGTGTCAGCAGATGTGCCCGTTCCGGGCACTTTGCCTGACACAAACTCCGGGTGAGCCGGCGCGTCGGCCACCGTCTCGTCCGTGACGTCAGCGGGCTCGGCAGCCGTCTCCGGATGCGCCGCCGCCTCACTTTCAAGAGCCTCTTCTGCAGACGTGGCGTCAGCGGAGCCGGACCCGTCAGCGTCCGCCTCCTCCTCGGCCGGCATCGGCTCGACGTCGACGATGCCGGGCCAGGGCTTGACGATCCGGGAGAGCAGCGGGAAGTCCTTGCGCAGCGGGAACCCCTCGAACTCGGTAGGGAGGTAGATGTTGCGCAGGTCCGGATGGCCGGTGAAGGTGATCCCGAACATCTCGTGCGTCTCGCGCTCGTGCCAGTTGGCGCCGGCGTAGATGGCGTGCCAGGAGTCGATCGCCATCGTGTCCTCGGCGACGTCAGCTTTGACCGTGACACCGACGTGGCGTGTCGTGTCGGTCACCCTGGCGAACACCTGGAACCGGGTCTCGCCGCCGGCGTAGCCCTGCTTGACCTCGGTCGAGCGCTCTGGTGGTGGCTGCGTCGGGTCGTCCTCGCCGCGCCCGTACGGCGAGGGCATCCAGTCGAGCGCCGACAGAAAGCAGAAGTACGTGAAACCCATCTCGCTGAGCGCCCGCCCGGTGGCGGCCCACGATTCCGGACGGACGCGGATCCACAGGTCGTCCTGCGGTTTCAGCAGGTGCTCGACGAGGGCGTCGCCGATGTGGCGGCGCAGGTCGTCGACGATCGACTCCCGCAGGCCGTCACCTGGCAGCTCAGCAACGGGGGCGTCGGCAACCTCACTCAATGGCGCCACCGCCCACGACGATGGGTTCACGCTTGGGGACGATGTCGTCGACGCCGTCGCCGCGCCACTTCGCCGCCATGTCCTCGTTCTTGATCCGTTGCTGGAGCAGGACGATGCCCTCGAGCAGGGCCTCCGGCCGCGGCGGACAGCCGGGGACATAGATGTCGACGGGGATGATCTGGTCGACGCCCTTGGTGACCGAGTAGCTGTCCCAGTACGGGCCGCCGCAGTTGGCGCAGCTCCCCATCGAGATGACGTACTTGGGCTCCGGCATCTGCTCGTAGAGGCGCAGGATCGCTGGCGCCATCTTGTCGGTGACGGTGCCGGAGATGACGACGAGGTCGGCCTGTCGGGGGCTCGCCGGCAGCGGGATCACGCCGAGCCGCATGACGTCGTAGCGCGGTGAGGCGAACGCCGCACCCATCTCGATCGCACAGCACGCCAGGCCCCATTGATAGACCCACAACGAGTACGAACGGCCGAGGTTCATCAACTTGCTGATCGCCCCGGGCAGCCGCCCGCGGTCGACTAGGCCCATCGCAGCAGTCCCCGCTTCCAGGCGTACAACAGGCCGTCGAGGAGCAGCACGATGAACGCCACCATGACCGCCAGCCCGAAGCCGCCGTACCGCTCGACCGCGGCGGCCCATGGGAAGATGAACACGGCTTCGACGTCGAAGATGACGAACAGCAGGGCGAACACGTAGTAGCGGATCTGGCTCTGCGACCAGCCGATCCCGACCGGTTCGCGACCACCCTCGTAGGCGATCAGCTTCGCCGGCGACGGCTTCTCCGGGCGCAGCAGGGCGGCGACGCCCAGCAGCAGACCGCCGAGCACGAGCGCAATACCGCCGAACCAGACGACCGTGAGGTAGTCGCGGAGATATACCGACATGCGCGCTGGACGCTACCAATCATCCTGAGCCGCTGGGTAAAGGGTCGAGCGGAAAGTACGGTGGCGGACTCGTGGACGCTGGCACCGCCACCGACGCCGTCACGCTGGCGGACATCACCGCTGCTCGTGGCGTCGCCGGCGCCGTCGCCAAGCACACCCCGGTGGTCTCCTCGGCGGCGCTGTCGAACGACTTCGGCCAGCCGGTCGTCCTCAAGGCGGAGAGCCTGCAGCGAACCGGCTCGTTCAAGATCCGCGGTGCGATGAACAAGGTCGCCTCGTTGGGTCCGCTCGCCAAGGCAGGGGTCACGGCCGGCAGCGCCGGCAACCACGCCCAGTCGCTGGCGTTCGCCGCCAGGTACTTCGGCGTGCCGTGCGAGATCTTCGTCCCGGCCGGGGCGCCGATCTCCAAGATCGAGGCGTGCCGCAGCCACGGAGCAACCGTGATCGAGAGCGGGTCATCGGTCGACGAGGCGATCGCCGCAGCAAAGGAGCTCGCCGAACGTGACGGCAAGGGGTTCTGCCATCCCTACGACGATCCGGCGGTGGTGGCCGGGCAGGGCACGCTCGGCCTCGAGCTCGTCGAGGACCTCGACGACCTGAGTTGCGTCATCGTCCCGATCGGCGGCGGCGGACTCGCCAGTGGCGTGGCGATCGCCGTCAAGTCGCTGATGCCCCACGTCCGAGTCGTTGGCGTGCAGGCCGCGCGTGTGCAGCCCGTTCGCCGGCGGGGCGGTGGCGACGGGCGCCGTCGCGACTCTCGCCGACGGGATCGCCGTGAAACAGCCGGGCGCCCTGACCCGGCCGCTCGTCGAGGCCTGGGTCGACGACATCGTGACGGTGAACGAGGACGCCATCGCCGACGCGATGGTGCTGTTGATGGACCGGGCGAAGCTCTACGTCGAGGGTGCCGGCGCCGTCGGCGTCGCCGCCCTGCAGGCGGGAGCCGTGCGGCCGGTCGGCGGGGGCCACGCGTGCGTGGTGCTGTCGGGCGGCAACGTCGACCTCGGAGTCGTGCCTGGTCTGATCCGCCGTCACGAGACGACGGCCGGGCGCCGCCTCGTCGTGTTCACCAAGATCGACGACCGTCCCGGAGGCCTCGTCAAGTTGCTCTCCGTGTTCGCTGCCAACGGGGCCAACCTCATCGACGTCGAGCACCACCGGGAGGGCGTCAACCTCAGCGTCCGGCAGACCGGCGTGCACGCCACGTTCGAGGTACGCGGACCGGAGCATGCCGAGACGGTGGTCGGGGCGGTTCGCCAGGCCGGCTTCGAGGTCGACGTCGAGGGCTAGCTGGTCGCTGACGGTGTCACGCCGCGCCTGACCACAGATCGGCCGCCGGGATCTGCGTCAGCAAGTATGACGCACGCGAGGAGCGGACCCGTCGCGGCCCCGATGCTGTTGCACGCCTACCTACCGGTAGGTAGGCTTTTCGGATGGACGACGCCGCGTTGGTGCACGATCTCGAGCCCACCGTCGAGTCGCTGCTCGAACGCCACCTGCTCGCCTCCAAGGAATGGTTCCCGCACGAGCTGATCCCGTACAGCCGTGGCCGCGACGCCGTTCCCGGGATCGAGTGGAGCGAGGCGGACGCCGATCTCGGCGGCGCCACGATCGGCGACGCTGTGCGGTCGTCGCTGGTCGTCAACCTGCTCACCGAGGACAACCTGCCCTACTACTTCCGCTCGATCGAGCGGATGTTCGGCGCCGACGGGGCGTGGGGGACGTGGGCCCGCCGCTGGACCGCCGAGGAGGGTCGCCACTCGATGGCGATCTACGGCTACCTGATGACGACCCGCGCCGTCGACCCGGTGGATCTCGAGCGCGGCCGGATGGCACAGGTGTCGGGTGGCAAGACGCCTGACCCCGAATCCACGGCTGACGGGTTCATCTACCTCACCCTCCAGGAGCTGGCGACGAGGATCGCCCACCGCAACACGGGCAAGCTCATCGGCGACCAGGTCGGCTACGCGGTGATGTCCCGGGTGGCCGCAGACGAGAACCTCCATCACCTCTTCTACCGCGACCTCGCCGCGGCGGCGATCGCGGCCAGCCCGAGCACGATGATGGCGGCCATCGAGCGGCAGGTCGTCGGATTCTCGATGCCCGGGCTCGGCATCCCCGGTTTCGCCGGCCACGCCGCGGCGATCGCCAGGGCGGGCGTCTACGACCTGGCGATCCACCACGAACAGATCCTCGTCCCGGTTCTCCTCCGCCACTGGCAGATCGACCGGATCGAGGGCCTCGACGCCGAGGGCGAACAGGCCCGGGAACGGGTCATGGCCCGCCTTGCCAAGAGCGAGCGGGTTGCCCGCCGACTCAGCGAACGGCGAGCCGAGGCGCTCACGCCTGCCTGAACCGTCCATTGCGTTCCCCGGCCACGCAGGCCGTTGGTGGCCGCTCGCTCGCTGGCGCTCGCTCGCAACGATCGGCTGACCTACACACCAATAGGTCGCGGTGCTGCGGTGTTTGAGATGCGGATCGACTGGCCGGCCTCGATGAGGACGACGCGGTCGGTGGCGTCGTCGCCATCGGGACCCTCCGGTGGCGGAGCCTCCTCCCGCATTCCGGTCACCGCCTCCTGTCCGGCCGGCTCGGGAGTCAGCCCCGTCCACCCCGGCGTCGTGTGGATCGGCACTGGGTCTCCGTCGATCACGCTGACCGTGCATCCGTCGGCGTCCAGTTCGACGTGCAGGCGCGAACCGTGGTGCTGGGCGCGGAACGTCACCCGGTCGTACCGCTCGGGAAGCTTGGGGTCGAAGCTCATCGCCGTCCCGGTCTCGTACATCCCGGCGAAGCCGAAAGCCACGGTTCCCCACACGCCACCGCACGACGCCACGTGCACGCCGTCGCGCGCATTGCCGTGGAGGTCGGCGAGGTCGACGAACAGGGTCTCGCGGAAGTAGTGCACGGCGAGATCGCCGTAACCGATCTGGGCGGCGGCGGCGGCCTGGACGCACGCCGAAAGCGACGAGTCCCCCGTCGTGATCGGGTCGTAGTAGTCGAAGTTCCGCTTGCGCACCTCCGGCGAGAACTGGTCGTTGCGCAGCGACATCGCCAGCACGACGTCGGCCTGTTTGAGCACCTGGTGGCGGTAGATCACGAGCGGGTGGAAGTGCAGGAGCAGGGGGTACTTGTCAGCCGACGTGGCGTCGAAGTCCCATGGCTGGAGGTCGAGAAAGTCGGCGTCCTGCGGGTGGATGCCGAGCTCCTCGTCGTAGGGCAGGTACGTCGACTCGGCGGCGCGCACCCATGCCGGCGCCTCGTGTTCGCCGAGGTCGACACGCCGGGCGAGGGCGGCGTAGGCGTCCGGTGCCGACTCGCTGAGCAGCTCCAGCACACGCGCGGCATAGCGCAGGTTGAAGCGCGCCATCACGTTCGTGTACAGGTTGTCGTTGACGACGGTGGTGTACTCGTCCGGCCCGGTGACGCCGTGGATGTGGAACGTGGCGTCGTTAGCGGTACCGCTGTTGCCGTTCGTCTCGCGGCGCGTGGAGTAGAAGCCGAGGTCGTTCCACATCCGTGCCGTCTCGACGAGGATCTCGGCCCCGTCCGTGGCCAGGAAGGCGATGTCTCCGCTGGCATCGACGTAGCGCTTGAGGGCAAAGGCGATCGCCGCATCGATGTGGTATTGCGCCGTCCCGGCGGCGTAGTAGGCCGACGCCTCCTCGCCGTTGATCGTTCGCCATGGATACAACGCTCCCGCCGAGTTGAGTGCAACCGCTCGGTTGCGGGCGGTTGGCAGCATCCGCCAGCGGAAGCGCATCAGCTGTCGAGCGGCCTCCGGCCTCGTGTACGCCAGGAACGGCGCCACGTACATCTCCGTGTCCCAGAAGTAGTGGCCCTCGTAGCCGCCGCCGGTGACACCCTTGGCCGCGATCCCCTGTTCGCCGACCTGCGCCGAGGCCTGAGCGAGTTGGAACATGTTCCACCGCAACGCCTGCTGCTCGGCGACCTCGGCCACGTCCGTGGTCGCCGCGTCGTCGGCAGCCCGGCGGTGCCGCAACTCGACATCGCTGCTCGCCCAGAATTCGTCGAGCCAGGCCTCCTGCGCCGACACCAACGCCTCGTAACCGTCGTGTTCGATGCGGTCGAGGCTCCGCGTGCACCGGGTGGCCAACTCGAAGGCGTCGTCGATGATCTCGGCGTCGAGGTTGGGGGCGTAGCGCGACGTGTGATAGCTGACGAACTTGGTGACCTTCAGCGACTGCCCGGTGGCCAGCGTGCTCGCCACGAACGCCGTCGCCTCATCGGGGCTGATCTCGATGTCGACGTCGAACATCGTCGTCGACTCGATCTGGTGGCGTGCCGCACAGGCGATCGACATCTTGCTGTTGGTGCACTGGTAACCGAGCACCATCTGCCGATCATCCGCGGTATGGATGCGTGGCTGCAGCACGCGATGGTTGAACGTGCGGTGGCGCCGCGGGTCGCGTTCGGGGTTGGCGACGCCCACGGATTCCGTGAACGACTCTGGCCGCGCCTCGAACTCTGCGTCCTGGCGGTTGAGCAGGCGCGAGGCGACAATGACCGGTGCTTCACCATGCTCCATCGTGACTTCGAACGTGATCGCCGCGATGTGGCGGTGCACCAGCGACACGAGTCGCTGCGACCGGACACGCACGAGCTTGCCCGCAGCGGTGCGCCAGGTCAGGTCGCGGCTGACCGTGCCACGCCGCAGGTCGAGCTCGCGCTCATACGAGGCGAGGTCGGCGATCGACAGCTCGAGCGGCTCGTCGTCGACGTAGAGCGACATGATCTTGGGATCGGGAACGTTGACGATCGTTTGTCCGGTCGTGGCGAAGCCGAACGCCTGCTCGGCGTGGTGGATGCTCCACGTCTCGTGGAAGCCGTTGATGAACGTCCCGGGATCGTTGGAGTCCCGGCCTTCCTCGTGATCGCCGCGTAGTCCGAGGTAGCCGTTGGCGACGGCGAACAGCGTCTCCATCAGAGGAAGCTCCCCCTTGGAGAACCCGACCTCGACGAACTTCCACGGGTCGGCCGGGTAGCGGAACTGTGGCAGATGCTCGGGGACGGCGCGGCGTGTCACAGCCGGCACCTTCGGAGAGCATGTCGGCGAGCTCGGAGAGGTCGTCGACGACGATGTCGGCGCCGTGCTCGATGAGGGCATCGTGACCGGCGCCACGGTCGACGCCGACGACCAGGGCGAACCCGCCGGCGTGTCCTGCAGCAACCCCCGAGATGGCGTCCTCGACGACGGCGGTGCGCCGTGGCGGGACTCCCAACTCGGTGGCGGCGGCAAGGAACGTGTCCGGGGCGGGCTTGCCAGGAAGGTTGCGTGCGGCTGCGACGTTGCCGTCGACCACCACGGCGAAGCGATCGGCGAGTCCAGCGGCGGCGAGCACCTCGGTGGCGTTGCGGGACGACGACACGACGCCGACCGCCTTGCCCAGCCACTCGAGGGCGTCGAGGAACCGGGCCGAGCCCGGGTAGGGGTCGATGCCGTCGCGGCGCAGCACCTGCTGGAACGCTTCATTCTTGGCGTTGCCGAGGGCGTTCACGGTGCCGTGACCTGGCTCGTCGTCGGTCGACCCCTCGGGCAGGACGATGCCGCGTGATGCGATGAACGAGCGCACCCCGTCGACGCGGCGCTTCCCGTCGACGTAAGCGAGGTAGTCGTCGGCGCTGAACGGCTCCCACGGCCCGCCATTCGCGCGGGCCGCGAGGAAGGTGTCGAACATCGTCTTCCAGGCCCGCTCGTGGATCTCCGCTGTCGGCGTGAGCACACCATCGAGGTCGAACAGCACGGCGTCGATGGCGTTCCAATCGACCGTCGCCGCCGCGCCGTCAAGCCGCTCCATCCGCGTCGAATGTACGGCATTGGTCGCGTTCCGCCAGGGCAATCTCGTTGTGACCTAGGACCTCAGTCCTCGCCGGCGGCGGCGACGAGGTCGTCGAGCACTGCGCTGGCCCCGAAGCGGAACGTGTCGGGAGAGATCCATCCTTCTCCCATGATCCGTTCGGCCAGCTCGAGATACACGCGGGCGTCGCCGACCGAGCGGATGCCTCCCGATGCCTTGAACCCGACGGGCAGACCCGACAGCTCAATCGCTTCGAGAATGATCTCCGCAGCTTCGGGGGTCGCCGACACGGCCGACTTGCCGGTCGACGTCTTGACGAAGTCGGCGCCGTGGGCGATGGCGAAGTGGGTCGCCCGATCGATGGCCGCTTGGTCGGGCAACTCGCCCGACTCGATGATCACCTTGACGATGCCCGGTCCCGCAGAGTGATCTGCTCGCTCGGTGACAAGGTCGCGTACGCCGTCGAGCACTCGCGTCGCCACCTCTTCGTCGCCGCCGCAGCCACGAGCGGTAGGGCAGGACGACATCGATCTCATCGGCGCCGTCGTCGAGAGCGAGACCGGTCATCGACAGCACATCGCCCTCGGGTTCCTCGCCACTCGGGAAGTTGACCACCGTGGCGACCCGGATGTCGGTGCCGGCAACGGCGTCGACACAGAGCCGGACGTAGGCCGGCCACACACAGACGGCCGCAACGCCGGCGTCCCGAGCCCGCTTGCAGAGCGCCTCGGCCGCATCGTCATTGGTGTCGTCGCCGAGATCGGTGAGGTCGAGCAACGAGATCGCCAACCGAGCGACGTCACGATCCGCGCCGAGTGCCATCAGCCGCGACTCGTACAGGGTCAACGTCGGCCGTCGTCTGTGTCAGCGTGTAAGCCCGTGGCGGTCTTACACGCTGACACAGAACGGCGGGAGGGCATTGAAGCGCCGGCGCGCCGACCACGCGCCCAGCTCGTCCTCACTGCCTTCCTGACGCTGTTCGTCGAGTTGGCGCTGATCCGCTGGCTCGGCGCCAACGTCGTGTACCTCGCCTACTTCTCCAACATCGTGCTGCTCGGCAGCTTCCTCGGCATCGGCGCCGGGTTCCTATGGGCGAGCCGCCGTGATCGATCGCTGTTCGTGCTCGGGCCGGCGATGCTCGCCGCCCTCGTCGTGCTCACCGGCCTCCTCGACGTGCGCGTCGGCATCGCCGGCGGTGACCTCATCTTCTTCGGCCTCGACACCTCGGGCCCGCCACGTTGGATCGTGCTGCCAATGGTCTTCATCGCTGTCGCTGTCGTGATGGCCTGCCTCGGTGACGGCGTGGCCCGCTCGTTCGCCCGGCTCGGCAACCTCGATGCGTACCAACTCGACCTCGTCGGCGCCCTGCTCGGAGTGACCGCCTTCGCTGTGCTGTCCCTGCTGTACGCCGAACCGGTGGTGTGGGGGGCGATCACGGCCGCGGGTTTGCTCGTCGCCATCCGTCCTCGCCGGCCCGCCGCCGTTGTCGTCGTTGCCGTGCCCTTGGTGGCGCTCGTCGTCGCTCTTGGCGTGGAGTCGGCGGAGCAGGACACGACCTGGACGCCGTACTACGAGGTGCACACACGGGCGATCGGAGACTCCGGTGGCGTCGTCGCCGAGGTCAACGGGGTCCCCACGTGGTTGCAGTTCCGTGCCGTTGGCAACCCGTTGTACGAGACCGTGTACGAGCGCTTCACCGCCGACTCCCCCGGTGACGTGCTGATCATCGGCGCCGGTTCCGGCAACGACGTCGCCGTCGCCTTGGCGCGTGGGGCGAAGTCGGTCGACGCGGTCGAGATCGACGAGCACCTCCTCGATGTCGGCGGGAACCACCCCGACCGCCCGTACGACGATCCCCGTGTCGACACCCACGTCGCCGATGGGCGGGCATTCCTGGAGGCGACGGACCGCCGCTGGGACACGATCCTGCTTGCCTTGCCCGACTCGCTGACGCTCCTCCAGGGCCAGTCGTCGGTACGGCTGGAGAGCTACCTGTTCACCGTCGAGGCGGTCGAGTCGTACCGCCGGCACCTTGCGCCCGGTGGCGTCTTCGCGATGTACAACTACTACCGCGAGCCGTGGCTCGTCGATCGGTACGCAGCGACGTTGCAGGAGGTGTTCGGCGAGCCGCCCTGCGTGAGCACGGCGCGCGGCACAATCCTGTCGGTACTCGTCGTGAGTACCGATGCCGCTTCGTTCGCCTGCCCACCCGGGGAGACGTTCAGCCGAGTCGCCACGGCTCCCGACCCTGCCACAGACGACCATCCGTTCCCGTACCTGCGCACACCCAGCATCCCCGGCTTCTACGGGCTGGCCATCGCCGTGATCCTCGTCCTCTCGATCGCTGCGGTCCGTGTCGCGGGAGGGCCGCTGGGCTCGATGGCGCCGTACCTCGATCTGCTGTGCATGGGCGCGGCATTCCTCCTACTGGAGACGAAGAGCGTCGTGCAGTTCGCCTTGCTGTTCGGCACGACCTGGTTCGTCAACGCCTTCGTGTTCGGCGGCATCCTGCTGTCGGTTCTCCTCGCCGTCGCCGTCAGCAAGCGAGTTCGCATCAGGAGGACCGGCGTGCTCTACGCCGCCCTGCTGGCGGCGATCACCGTCAGCTGGGTGGTGCCTGGTCGTGTGCTCCTCGACCTGCCGGTGGCGGTGCGCCTCGTCGCCGCCGTGGCCCTGGCCTTCACGCCGATCTTCCTCGCCAACCTCGTGTTCGCCGAGCGATTCCGGGACACCGCCAAGGCCACCGCGGCGTTCGGCGCCAACCTCATCGGGGCGATGCTCGGTGGACTCGCCGAGTACCTCTCGCTGATCGTCGGCTACCGGCACCTGCTGGTCGTCGTCGCCGCCCTCTACGCCGCGGCGTTCCTCCTCCGCCCACGACGAGCGACTTGGTGACGAACTCACTCGGTTGCGAGCGACCGAGCGCCAGCGAGGGAGCGGCCAGCGACGGCCTGCGTGGCCGGGGAACGCAGTGAACGGTCAGAGGAACACCTCGGAGACGGTGTGGATGGCCAGGCCGGCGAGGCCACCGACCACCGTGCCGTTGATGCGGATGAACTGGAGGTCGCGGCCAACCTGCAGTTCGATCCGCCGGCCGGTCTCAGCGGCGTCCCATCGCTCGACGGTCGACGAGATCAGCTCGGCGACCTCACCCTGGTAGTGCTCGGCGACGTGGAGCACGAGCCGCTCGATCCAGCCGTCGACCTTGGCGCGCAGTTCGCGGTCGACGCCGAGGCGACGGCCGGCCGTCTCGAAGCCGTGGACCATGCGCCGGCGCAGGTCGCTCGTCGGGTCCTTGGCGGCTTGGAGCAGCGACGTCTTGACCTCGCCCCACAGTGACTGCAGCCAACCCTGAACGTCGGGGTGCTCGAGCAGCTCCAGCTTCATCGTCTCGCACTTGGCGATCAGCGCCGGGTCCTCGCGGAGCTTGACCGCCAACGCCTGGATCCTGGCGTCGATGCTGCGGCGCACCTCGTGGTCCGGGGTCGCCGAAACGTCGGCGAGGAAGTTCTCCACACCGGTGAAGATCTTGTTGAAGACCCGGTCGTCGATCGCCTCGGGCACCCACCACGGCGACTCCCGGTCGAGGCGGTCGCGCAGCATCGCCCGGTTGTCGTCGAGGAACACGACGAGTCCCCGCATCACACCGTCGAGCATTCGTTGGTGGTGTCCGCCGTCGATGGCGACGTCGATCGCCTTGCCGAGGAGGGGTGCGACCTCCGTCGTCGCCAGCCGCTTCTCGACCGCGGTGCCGAGGGCCTCCTGGACATCGCGGTCGTCGAGTACCTCGACGACGCCGCCGAGGGCGTCGGCCGCCGCTTCGGCCGCCCGCTCGGCGTTGGCCGGCTGAGCCAGCCAGTGGCCGAGACGCTCGGCGACCTTGGCGCCGGCGAGTCGCTCGCCGATCACCTCGGGCGTGAGGAAGTTGCCCTGGACGAAGTCGCCGAGGCTGCGCCCGATGTCGTCCTTGCGCCGCGGGATGATCGCCGTGTGCGGGATCGGAATGCCGAGCGGGTAGCGGAACAGGGCGGTGACGGCGAACCAGTCGGCGAGGGCGCCGACCATCGCCGCCTCGGCCGCCGACTCGACGTAGCCGACCCACGTCCCCTCGTCCTCGAACGCTCTGGCGACGACGAACACGACGGCGGCGAACACGAGCAGCCCGGTGGCGATCAGCTTCATCCGCCGCAGATCGCGGACGCGTTCGGCGTCGGCCGTCAACGCGTGCATCGCCCGGACGCTACTGGCCCGTCTCCTCCATCTGGGGAAGATCCGTGTCAACGGGCGACCTGGGGAAGATTCGTTTCAGACCCTGCAACGAATCTTCCCCAGATGCGCGGGGCAGGTCGCTAGCGCGCGAACTGAACGGTGCTGTCGGCGACGTCGAGGAGCCATTCGGGGAACAGGCCGACGACCAGCGTGAACACCACGGCCGCGGCGATCGCCAGGCCGCTGCCGAACGGGATCGAGACGGTCGACGTGTCGTCGTCGGTGGGGGCGTCCTGGATCCACGCGCTGACCATGATCCGCAGGTAGAGGAAGGCGGCGATCACCGTCGACAGCATGGCGACGATCGCCAGGGCGTAGCTGCTCTCGTCGACGGCGGCGCCGATCACTCCGAACTTGGCGATGAACCCGCTCGTGAACGGCACGCCGGCCTGGGCGACGAGGAGCACGGTGAGCGCCAGGGCGAGTGCCGCGTGGCGCCGCCCGAGACCACGGAACGAGTCGAGATCGGTGCGCGCATCGCCGCGCCTGGCTACGAGGGACACAACGGCGAACGTGCCGACGACGAGCACGGCGTACGCCAGCATGTAGACCATCACGGACGGCACACCCGGGCCACTGTCGGCCTCCCCGGCGTTGCGTGCCGCAGCCTCCAGGCCGACGAGCATGAACCCGGCGTGGTTGATCGACGAGTAGGCGAGCATCCGCTTGACGTCGGTCTGCACGATGGCGAGCACGGGACCGATCACGAGCGACGCAACGGCGAGGACCCAGACCACGGGTCGCCAGTCGTCGCGGTAGTGGCCGAGGCCGGCGACGAGCACGCGCAGCATCGCGGCGAACGCCGCCGCCTTGCCGACCGAGGCCATCAGCGCGGTGATGGGCGTCGGCGCACCCTCGTAGACGTCCGGCGTCCAGACGTGGAAGGGCACGGCGGCGACCTTGAAGCCGAGGCCGACGAGGAGGAGGGCGATGCCGGCGAGCAGCAGGGCCTCGCTGCGGTCGACGGGGATCGTGCTGTCGAACGCCGTGACGATCTCCGAGAGGTTCGTCGAGCCGGTCGAGCCGTAGACCAGGGCGATGCCGTAGAGGAAGAACGCCGAGGAGAACCCGCCGAGGATGAAGTACTTCATCCCGCTCTCCTGGCTCTTCGTGCGGCGCCGGTTGCTGGCCGCCAACACGTAGAACGCCAGCGACATCGTCTCCAGCCCGAGGAACAGCACGATCAGGTCGTTCGCCGCCGCCATCACCACGGCGCCGGCAGCGGCGACGAGCACCAGGGCGTAGACCTCCGGACCATCGCCGCCGTCACGGTGCAGCTGGTCTCCGGCGACGAGGGCGATGCCGACAACGGCGGCGCAGATCACGATCGTCACGAACATCGCGAACGTGTCGAAGGCGATCGCCCCGCCGACGAGCGTCGACGTCGAGGTGTCGCTGATGTCGTCCCATTGGATGATCGCCAGCACACCGGCCGCGATCGCCGCCGCCGCCGTCACCCCGGCGTAGAGGCCCCTCGGCCACGTCGGCGTGAGTGCCCCGGCGAGCAGCAGCAGGATCGCTGCGCCGATGAGCACGAGCAGCGGCGACAGGGCGAACCACTGCACCTCCGGGCCGACGAACGGAACCTGAGCGATGGTGCTCACTCCTCGTCACCCTCTCCCGGCGGGGCGACGATGACGACGTCGGGGTCGCCGTAGTCCTCACCGGTGCGCTCCTCGACATGATCGATCAGAGCGACGACGCTGGGCTCGACCCGGTCGATCATCGGCTTGGGATAGACGCCGGTGAACACGATGATCCCGATGAACGCCAGCAACGCCAGCCCTTCCTTGCCGGTCAACTCGGCAAACGAGCGGTTGTCGTCGTCAACCTCGCCGTGGAAGACGCGCTGGTATGCCCACAGCAGGTACAAGGCGGCGAGGATCACCCCGGCCGCGGCGACCACCGTCCACCACCGCGCCGACTGGAACGAGCCGACGAGCACGAGGTACTCGCCGACGAACCCGTTGAGCCCGGGGACTGCGATCGACGACAGCATCACCACCGTGAACCCGGCGGCGAACACCGGAGCGACCTGTTGGATGCCGCGCAGGTCGGCGATCTCGCGGGTGTGGCGGCGTTCGTAGATCCATCCGACGAGCACGAACAGCGCTCCGGTGGACACGCCGTGGTTGATCATCTGCAGCACGCCGCCGGTGACGGCTTGGGACGTCAGGGCGAACGTGCCGAGAACGATGAAGCCGAGGTGGGCGATCGAGGAGTAGGCGACCAGTCGCTTCAGGTCGCGTTGCATCGTCGCCACGATCGCCCCGTAGGTGATTCCGATGACCGCGAGCGTGAGCAGCAGCGGGCGGGCCCACTGGGCCGCCTCGGGGAACAGGTACAGGCCGAAGCGCAGTAGCCCGTAGGTGCCGAGCTTCAGCATCACGCCGGCGAGGATCACCGAGCCGGCGGTGGGAGCCTGGGTGTGGGCGTCGGGGAGCCAGGTGTGGACCGGAACGATCGGCACCTTGACGGCGAAGGCGATGGCGAAGGCGAAGAACAGCCAGCGCCCGGTCGTCGTCGGGAACGACGCCTCCTCGGCGAGGGTGACGAGGTTGAACGTCAGCTCACCGACGCCGTAGCGCCGGCCGAGCAACACGGTGGCGAGGATGCCGACGAACATGAACGCCGAGCCGAACATCGTGAAGAGGAAGAACTTCGTCGCCGCGTACACGCGGTTGCCGTAGCCCCATCCGCCGATGAGGAAGTACATCGGGACGAGGACGAGCTCGAAGAAGACGAAGAACATGAACAAGTCGAGGCTCAGGAACGAGCCCATCATCCCGGCCTCGAGCAGGAGCATCCAGGCGAAGTAGGGCTTCTCGTCGTTGTGCGGGTCGGACGTGAAGAACGCCAGCGGGAAGAGGATCCCGGTGAGCACGACGAGCAGCAGGGAGATGCCGTCGACGCCGACGAACCAGGAGATTCCCCAGTGCTCGATCCACTCGTGCTGGGAGACGAACTGGAAGCCGGGCTCCCCGGAGTCGAAGGCGGTCAGCAACCAGATGCTCAGTGCCCCGGTGAGGATCGCCGCCAGCCAGGCGACGAGCTTGACGAGGTCGGCCCGACGGCTCCCCGTCACCATCACGAGCAGCGATCCGGCCAGCGGAACGAGCACCAGGGCGGTGAGGATCGGGAACGATGAGGTGTCCATCAGACGATGCCTCTGAACACGACGAGCAAGGCGAGCACGAACGTGACACCGATGCTGATGATCCCGGCGGCGGCGCGCACGTAGCCGTTCTGCGTGCGGCGCACGCCTCCGGCGGCGGCGCGCACCGTTCGTCCGGCGCCGTTGACGGCGCCGTCGACGACATTGGCGTCGAACCACGCCGTCGCCTCGAACGCCTCGCGTCCCGGACCGCCCATGAAGTCGGTGACGGCCTGGTCGTAGTACCACGCGTTCTCGAAGATCGCCGGCTCGACGACCTTGACCCGCTTGCGCTGGTAGACGAGATAGGCGGCAATGATCCCGGCGAAGGCGACGGCGAGGGCGACAGACCATCAGGAGGTACTTGTTGTCGTCGGCCCACGTCCCGGCGATGTCGACCTCGCCGATCCCCTCGGCCGGCTCGACGACGGGATGGAGCCAGTGCTCGAGGCGCTTGGTGGTCTCACTGAACGGCAGCTGGATCAGCCCACCGACTGTCGCCAGGACGGCGAGGACGACCAGCGGAACGAGCATCACCCACGGGCTCTCGTGCGGCCGCCCATCGCCGTGGGCACCGTGCTCGATGGACTTGTCCGTCCAGCGGGCCTCGCCGAAGAAGATCAGGATCACCTGGCGGGTCATGTAGAAGGCGGTGAGCAGACGCCGTCACGAGCCCGACGGCGTAGAGCGCCGGGCTGTCGGCGAGGGCGAACAGGAGGATCTCGTCCTTCGACCAGAACCCGGAGAACGGGAACACACCGGCGATCGCCAACCAGCCGACGATGAACGTCGCCGCAGTGACCGGCAGCAGGCGGTGGAGCAAGCCCATCCGGCGGAGGTCTTGCTCGTCGTGCATGCCGTGGATCACCGAGCCCGAGCCGAGGAACAGCAGCGCCTTGAAGAAGGCGTGGGTGATCATGTGGAAGATCGCCGCCACGTAGGCGCCCGTCCCCACGGCGAGGAACATGTAGCCGAGCTGGCTCACGGTTGAGTAGGCGAGGACCCTCTTGATGTCGTTCTGGGCGATCGCCACGGTGGCCGCGAACAGGGCCGTGCCGACACCGATCCAGGCGATCATCGTCGGCGCCCAGTCGGCGGCGACGCTGAGCACAGGGTTGATGCGCACCATCAGGAACACGCCGGCGGTCACCATCGTGGCGGCGTGGATCAGCGCCGACACCGGAGTCGGGCCTTCCATGGCGTCGGGAAGCCAGAGGTACAGCGGGATCTGGGCGCTCTTGCCGACGGCGCCGATGAACAGCATCACGGCGATCGCTGTCGCCGTCGACGTGGCGAGATCGCCTTGGATTGCAGCGCCGTTGAGGGTGGCGAAGCTCAGCGAGCCAACGGCGCCGAATGTGAGGAAGGTCCCCACCATGAAGCCCCAGTCGCCGACCCGATTGGTGATGAACGCCTTCTTTCCGGCCGTCGCCGCCGACTGACGCGTGAACCAGAACGAGATGAGCAGGTAGGAACACGTCCCGACGCCTTCCCAGCCGAGGAACGTGACGAGCAGGTTCTCGCCGAGGACGAGGACGAGCATCGAGAAGGCAAACAGGTTGAGGTAGCAGAAGAACTTGGAGAACTTCGGGTCGCCGTGCATGTAGCCGACGGCGTAGACGTGGATCAGCGTTCCGACGCCCGTGACGAACAGGCACATGGCGATGCTCAGCGGGTCGGCGAGGAACGCCATGTCGACCTGCAGGGCGCCGACCGGGATCCATTCGAACAGCGTGACGACGTGCGAGCGCTCCTCGGCGTCGGCGCCGAGGAGGTCGATGAACGCCAAGACGCTTACGACGAACGAGCCGGCGAGCAGCGCCGACGCGAGGTACCCGGCGCGCGGGTCCCCGAGGCGTCGGCCGAACACCACGAGGATCAGGAACCCGGCCAGCGGCAGCGCCGGGATCAGCCAAATCAGGTCAAACATCGCCCACCCACCCGATCTGCGGAGCGACGTGCACCGAATCGGTGCAACTCGCTCCGCGGAACGCCGTTCGGGCCGGCTGCGGGGTCATCCGCGGAGCTCGCTGAGGTCGTCGGCGGTGGCGCCGGGGCGGCGACGGAGAATGGCGACGATGATGCCGAGGCCGACGACGACCTCGGCAGCGGCGACGACGAGGATGAAGAACACCGCCGTTTGGCCGTCGATGCTGCCAAGGCGCCGCGACAGGGCGACGAAGCTGAGGTTGACGGCGTTGAGCATCAGTTCGATGGACATCAGCAGCACCAGCGGGTTGCGGCGGACGAGCACGCCGACGGCACCGATGCCGAACAACACGGCGCCGAGCACGAGGTACCACGTCGACGTCGGCACGGGCGCGGTGACTGCGAGAAGGCTCATACCTTCTCCTCGCTGCGGCGCTGTCGGCGGGTCAACACGACCGTCCCGGCGACGGCGACGACGAGCAGCACGCCGGTGAGCTCGAAGGCGAAGACCTGATCGCCGAACAGGTTGCGGCTGAGCTGCTTGATGTTGGCGTCGGACGTCACCGTCGGGGCGACGTCGGCGGCGCTCGACTCCGCCACCTCGACATCGATGCCGACGCCCATCTGCAGCGGACCACTGTCGCGCGCCGCGAAGATCGCCGCGGTCAACAGGGCAACGATGGCCAGTCCGACGATCGCCGCCAGCGGGCGTTGGATCGGCAACGGCTCGACCTCGAGATTCTCGGTGCGGTCGACGCCGAGCAGCATGATCACGAAGAGGATGAGCACGACGATCGCCCCGGCGTAGACGATCACCTGCACGGCGGCCAAGAAGTGCGCCTCCATGGCGACGAAGTGCACGGCGACGCCGAACAGCGTGAGGACGAGGCTCAGTGCGGCGTGCACGGCCCTGCTGCGCACGATGACACCGATCGCGCCAGCGATCACCATCAGCGTCGCGGCGATGAACACGAGCAACTGCAAGAGCTACTCGTCTCTCTCATCCGCGGCGGGCGCGGCGTCTGCCGTCGTCGTCGGCGGGCTCCGGCGGGCGGACGCCGTAGCCGAGCTCGCCGCTCCAGCCGACCTGACCGACGAAGGCGGCGTCGCCGCTCGGGGACGTCGCCCGCATCCAGCCGCTCGTGTCGCGGTCCTCGCCGTCGCGCCAGTCCTCCCACGGCAACCGCTTCGGCTTGCCGTCGTCATCGACGAGCAGCTCGGTCTTCGTGTAGATGGCGTCCTGGCGGTTGGTGAACGAGAACTCGAACAGCTTGGTCTCGGTGATCGCCTCGGTGGGGCAGGCCTCGACGCAGAGATCGCAATGGATGCAGCGGAGATAGTTGATCTCGTAGACGTAGCCGTAACGCTCACCAGGGGCCTTCGGCGCCTCGGGGTCGTTGTCGGCGCCGCGCACGTAGATGCACTTGGCCGGGCACACTCCGGCGCACAGCTCGCAGCCGATGCACTTCTCCATCCCGTCCTCGTACCGGTTGAGGACGTGACGCCCGTGCAGCCGCTCCGGCTTGGGCGCCTTGACGTCGCCGTCGAAGTCGGGTGGGGCGAGGCCCTGGTCACCTTGCTCGCGACGCTTGACCACGCGTCCACCCGAGTACGGCTGGGTGAGCCGGTCGCCGCCCATCGCCCGGTGCTGGCGCAGCGTCACGAGGAACCCGTCGAGGTAGCCCATCAGTACGCCCCTTCGCGTTCTCTGTTGCGCCGGCTCACCGTCAGCGCCCAGACCATCAGCCCGAACCCGGCCGCCAACGACGCCGCCGCAGCGATGCCGACGACGCCGCGGTTCCAGTCGTTGTCCTGGGCGACGCGCATCGCCGCGAGGAACAGCAGGACGCCAAGCGAGACGGGGATCAGCACTTTCCAGCCGAGGTCCATCAGTTGGTCGTACCTGAAGCGCGGCAATGTGGCCCGGAACCAGACATAGACGTAGAGGAACACGAACACCTTGGCGACGAACCAGATCGTTCCCTCCAGCCCGTCGTTGATCAACGGGATGTCGAACAGCCCGCGAGGACCGCCGAGGAACAGCGTGACGATGATGGCGCTCATCGTCACCGTGTTCATGAACTCGGCGAGGAAGAAGAGGGCGAAGCGGAAGCTGGCGTACTCGGTGTTGAACCCGCTGACGAGCTCCTGCTCGGCCTCGACGAGGTCGAACGGTGGGCGATTGAGCTCGGCGGTGGCGGCGATCACGAAGACCACGAACGGCACGAAGCCGGTGGCAATCAGGTTCCACCGGGCGAACGTGTCCTGGGCCTGGACGATCCCGGACGTCGTCAACGTTCCGGCGACGAGCACGACGGCGGCGACGCTGAGCCCGAGGGCGGCCTCGTAGCTGACCATCTGCGCCGACGCGCGCACCGAGCCGAGCAAGCGGGTACTTCGACCCGCTCGACCAGCCGGCCAGCATGATCCCGTAGACGGCGATCGACGACAGGGCGAGGACGAACAGGATCCCGACGGGCGGATCGGCGAGCTGCACCCTCGTGACGTGGCCGAACCAGACGACGGTGCCGTCGTGGCCGTCGCTGAAGTCGCCTCCGAGCGGGATCACCGACCACACGAGGAACGCCGGCACGAAGGCGAGGAACGGGGCGAGGCGGTACACGAAGCGATCGGCCCGATCGGGGAGGAAGTCCTCCTTGAAGATCAGCTTCATCCCGTCGGCGAGCGACTGGAGGATCCCGAACGGCCCGGCCTTGTTCGGCCCGACGCGGTTCTGCATCCCGGCGATGATCTTGCGCTCGAACCAGACCATGAACATCATGGCGACGAGGGCGACAACGAAGATCACGAGGATCTTCAGGCCGACGATGAACAGCGGGGTCCACTTCAGCTCACCGACCAACAGCGGATCGATGGCCAGCAGCTCGGTCACGGCGCGACCTCGATCCTGACGTCCGTGGCGCCGGCTGCTACGTCGACGATCGAGTTGATGTCCGACCCGCGGTTGAACGGCACAAGCACGGTTCCCCGCGGCACTCCGGGATCACGTCGCAATGCCATGGACACCGATCCTCGTGCGCCGATCAGCTGCACGGTGCCGTCCTCCGGGGCGCTGATCTTGTCGGCGTCGGCGGGGTTGACGTGGGCGTCCCCGTCGCCGGCGAGGCCGGCGAGCGACGGCGACTTCGCCGTCGTCGTCGCCCGGTCGTAGAGGCGGCGGGCCAGTACGACCCGGTAGTCGTAGCTGTTGCGGTCGCCGGCCGCTACCCCCTCCAGCGCCGCGCTGCCCGCGCTGGCTGTGGCGTTGACGGCGAGGACTCCCTCACGATTGTCCTCCAACGCTGATCGTGTCGCCGCGGCGTAGGCCGGCACGAATTCGCTGATGGCGTCGGTGATCGATGCGGTCGTCAGCAACGTTGTCGCCAAGTCGTCGAGGCGGAGGAGGTCGGCGAGCTCGGCGGCGACCATCCAGTCGGCCCGCGACGTACCCGCCGGGGTGACCCGCTGGGCGACCGTCGTGACGCGGCCCTCCAGGTTGGTGGTCGTACCGCTCTTCTCGGCGAACATCGACGCCGGCAGGACGACGTCGGCGAGGGCCGCCGACTCGGTGAGGAACGAATCGAGGGCGATGACGGCACCTGCCCGATCGATCGCCTGCCTCGCCAGTGCGGCGTCGGGGAAGTCGACGATCGGATCCGCACCGAGGAGGACGAGAATGTCGATCTCGCCTCCGGCCGCGGCCGTGAGGATCCCGGCGGCGTCGAGGCCACCGGCTCGTGGGCGGAGGCCGAGTTGCAGGGCTCCGACGACATTGCCGCGTCGCAGCGCCGGGAGCACGCCCACGTCGGGTTGCACGGCAGTCACGGCGTCGTACACGGCCCGAACCGTCGCCGCCGCCGACTGCGTCGATTCGGCCAGGTTGGCCCGGCCGGCGACGATGACGACCGGACCGCTGCGCAGCTGGTCGACGACGAGGGGGTCCGACAGCGCTGCCGCGGCCGCTGCGGCACCACCGGATTCGATCCGGATCGAGCGCCACGCCAGTTGCGTCAGCCCGGTCGCCGCCGGGCCCAGCTCGATGATCCGGGACTGCTTCCGCAAGGCGCTGTCGCGGAGCCGCAGGTGGAGGACGGGGAGCTCCTCCTTGAGATCTGGTCCGAGGAGAATCACCGTCGGAGCGGTCGTGGTGCTGTCGATCGTCGCCCTGGGCAGGTCGAGGATCTCGGCCGGGAGCCCGTCGCCGAGTTGGGCGTCGCGATGTTCGATGCCGAGGGCATCGGCAAGCTGGGCCCAGGCGAACGCGTCCTCGTTCGTCCCCCGGGCACCGCCGAGCAGGGCGATGCGCTTCGCTCGCCCCGCGTCGACCGTGGTCCGCAGCGCCTTGGCCACGGCCGCAAGGGCGGTCGTCCACGACGTCTCGGCAAAGCGTGACTCCTTGGCACCGACCAGACCCGGGGCGTCGCCGCGCACGAGCGGCGTGGCGACCCGCTCCGTGGAGTTGACCGCCTCGAAGTTGAAGCGGCCACGGTCGCACAACCACCCCCAGCTGACGGCGTCGTTGTCGACCCCCAAGTGACGGACGAGGAGGTCGCGACTCGACTGCGTGGTCATCCGACAGCCGACCGAGCAGGTCGTGCACGTCGTCTCCGACTCGGCGAGATCCCACGGCCGGGCCTTGAACCGGTACGGCGTCGCCGTCAGCGCGCCGACGGGGCAGATCTGCACCGTGTTGCCCGAGAAGTAGGAGCTGAACGGCAGGTCGGGGAACGTCATCACCTGGGTCTCGTTGCCGCGCTGGGTGAAATGGATGAGCGGATCGCCGGCGACTTCGTCGGCGAAGCGGGTGCAGCGATCGCACAGGATGCAGCGCTCCCGGTCGAGCAGGACGAGGTCGCTGATCGGGATCGGCTTCTCGAAATGGCGCTTCTCCTCGACGTAGCGGCTCTCCCCCGGCCCGTGGCTGTACGCCTGGTCCTGCAACGGGCATTCGCCACCTTTGTCGCACACCGGGCAGTCGAGCGGATGGTTGGCGAGGAGCAGCTCGATCACACCCTCCTGGGCGAGCTTCGCCGCTGGCGATTCGGTCTCCACCTTCATGTCCGGGGCGACGGTGACCATGCACGACGGCTGCAGCATCGGTCCCCGACCGGTGTCGATGTCGACGAGGCACATCCGGCACATCCCGACCGGGCTCATCCGCTCGTGCCAGCAGAACCGCGGGATGTAGATGTCGTGGCGCTGGGCGGCGGCGATGACGAGCTCGCCCTTGCGGGCCGTGATGGCCCGCCCGTTGATCGTCACGGCGACGGCGTTGGGATCGACGGGCGGGGCGTCGTGGCGCTCGGTCGCTGTCACGCGACACCTCCGCCCGGTCGCTGCGCCACAGTTCGCTTGCTCTTGAAGATGGTGGTGCCCCGGGCTTCGCGGGTCTCCACCGTGCGATGAGAGATACGCGCACATAGCGCGCGGATCTCTCATCTCACTCGGCCAGCTCATCATGACGCGGCCACCGGGATCATCACGCGCGGCTTGATCTTCGCCTCGAACTCCTCACGGAACAGGGTCAGTGCCGAGTGCACCGGGACGTAGGCGGACGGACCGAGAAAGCAGATCGTCGTCATCCTGTAGGGGAACGGCGTCGCTTCCAGCCCGAGGCGCTCGCTGGCCGCGTGCGGCATCGCCCCGGGGCAGATCGTCTGGCCGACGGCGATGAGCCGATCGAGGTCACCTTCGGTGCCCCGACCGTCGATGACCCGGGCAAGGATGCGCTCCATCCACGTGCCGCCCTCGCGGCACGGGGTGCA
This sequence comes from Ilumatobacteraceae bacterium, assembly GCA_963732335.1. Classification (GTDB taxonomy): domain Bacteria; phylum Actinomycetota; class Acidimicrobiia; order Acidimicrobiales; family Ilumatobacteraceae; genus Desertimonas. The sequence continues at coordinate 52,401 of CAVSZO010000010.1, forward strand.
CTTGCCACACGACTCGTGGGCATAGAAGCGCAACAGCGTGTAGGCCGCTTCGGGGATGTCGGTCGTCTCGTCCATCACCATGATCGCGCCCGACCCGAGCATCGAGCCGGCGGCACTGACGGGTTTGTTCTCGAACGGGAGGTCGAGTTGGTCGGGCAGGAACCACGGCGCTGATCCGCCGCCCGGGACGAACGCCTTGAGCGCACGGTTGTCGCGGATGCCGGCCGAGTACTCGTCGCCGTAGATGAGCTCTCGGAACGTTGTCGTGCCGTTGACGATCTCGAACACACCGGGACGGCTGACATGGCCGGACACGGCGACCATGCGCGTTCCCGGTGACGTCTCGGTGCCGATCGCGGTGTAGGCGGCGGCCCCGTTACGGAGCAGCCACGGCAGGTTCGCCAACGTCTCGACGTTGTTGACGATCGTCGGCTGGCCGTACAGCCCGATCGCCGCGGGGAAGTACGGCGGCTTGAGCCGGGGCATGCCGCGGTTGCCCTCGAGGCTCTCGATCAGCGCTGTCTCCTCGCCGACGATGTAGGCGCCGGCGCCCCAGGTCAACACGACGTCGACGGAGAAGTCGGTGCCGAGGATGTTGCGGCCGATGTAGCCGGCGGCGTAGGCCTCGTTGAGGGCGGTGGCGACGCGCTCCTGGGCGAGGGCCATCTCGCCACGCACGTACAGGAAGCATTGCTGCAAGCCGACGGCGTAGCAGGCGATGAGGGCACCCTCGATGAGTTGGTGCGGGTCCCGTTCCATCAGCAGGCGGTCCTTGTAGGTGCCCGGTTCGCTCTCGTCGCCGTTGACGACCAGGTAGCGCGGCCACACCGACTGCGGCGTGAGCCCCCACTTCACGCCAGCGGGGAAGCCGGCACCGCCACGCCCGAGCACGGTGGCGTTCCTGACCTCGGCGTGCACGTCGGCCGGCGACTTGGCGAGGGCGGCGCGCAGCCCGGCGTAACCATCGGTGGCGTGGTATCGCTCGAGCGTGTAGGAGTCCTCGTAGCGGAAGCGCGACGTCACGATCGAGGGCCGCGAACCGTCGGTGGCATCGACGAAACCCGGCGCCCACGGGTAGGTGCGTCATCGAGCGCGAGCGCCTGCCAGGACGGCACGCGGCCTCGTGGCGCGATGCGCAGCGCCGGCACCACCCTCACGTCGGGGTCGACGACGCCGGCAGCGCGGTCGGCCGGGATGCGCTGGCGGACGGTGGCGAGCGTCCCGTGCGGCGGGATCTCGCCATCGAGGGCGCCGGCCGCCAGGTCGTCGATCAAGGCATCGAGTTGCTCCGGCGTCACCCGATAGCGATAGCGGTAGTTGACCTGCAGGCACGGCGCCTCGGTACAGGCCGCCTGGCACTCGGCCGGGTGCAACGAGAAGTTGCCGTCGGGAGTCGTACCGCCGGCCTTGATGCCGAGGCGCTGCTCGGCGTGGTGCAGCAGCGCCTCTGCCCCGAGCAGCGCACACGACATCGTCATGCAGATGTTGATCAGGTACTTGCCGACCGGCTCGAACCGGAACATCTCGTAGAACGTCGCCGTGCCGTACACCTCGGCGGGCGTCACCCCGGTGAGCTCGGCGATGTGCTCCATCGCCTCGTTGGTGACGTAGCCGTTCTGCTCCTGGCTGAGGTGGAGCAGCGGGATCAGCGCCGACTTCGGCCGCGGATAGCGCCCGATGATCTCCCGCGGCCGAGCACCGTGTTCTCGACCGACAGCCGGCTCACCGGTCGACGTCTCCGAGGACGGATCGATGGACGAGATGATCGCGACCGCATCGGCGACGAGGCGGCCGCGCATCATGTGCGGCAGCGTCTGGATGTTGACGAACGACGGGGCCCGCATGTGCAGGCGGTACGGCTTCGCCGAGCCGTCACTGGCGAGGTAGCACCCGAGCTCACCACGCGGGCCTTCGACGGCGACGTACACCTCGCCGGTGGGCACCTTGAACCCCTCGGTGAACAGCTTGAAGTGGTGGATCAGCGCCTCCATCGACTCGTCGATGCGGGCACGCGGCGGTGGGGTGACCTTCTTGTCCTGGATCCGATAGTCGCCGCCGGGCATCCTGTCGAGGATCTGCCGGACGAGCCGCATCGACTCGCGCACCTCGTTGATGCGGATGGCGTAGCGATCGAAGGCGTCGCCGTAGGAGCCGACGATGACGTCGAACTCCACCTCGTCGTAGTGCAGGTACGGCTCGGCGCGGCGGATGTCATAGGCCACGCCGGTGGAGCGCAAGGTCGGACCGGTGGCGGCCAGAGCGACTGCCTCGGTGGGCGTGATCACGCCGACGCCCTGCAACCGCTCGCGCCAGATCGGCTGGCCGGTCATCAGCGTGTCGTACTCGTCGAGGCGCGGCGGGATCAGGTCGAGCAGGCGCAGCACCCCATCGCGCCATCCGGGTGGAAGGTCGGCGGCGACGCCTCCGGGGCGGACGTAGTTGTGGTTCATCCGCAGCCCGGTGACCTGCTGGAAGAAGCGCAACACCTCCTCGCGCTCGCGCCAGCCGTAGATCATCATCGACACAGCGCCGAGGTCCAAGCCGTTGGTGGCGAGGAAGAGCAGATGGCTCGACATCCGGTTGAGCTCGGACATCAACATGCGGATCCACACCGCCCGCTCGGGAATCTCACCGTCGATGCCGAGCAGCTTCTCCGTCGCCATCGAGAAGACGAGCTCGTTGAAGAACGGGCTGAGGTAGTCCATGCGCGTCACGTTGGTTCCGCCCTGGAGATACGTCAGCTGCTCCCCCTGCTTCTCCATCCCCGTGTGCAAGTAGCCGATGATCGGCTTGCAGCGCAGCACGGTCTCGCCGCGCAGCTCGAGCATCAGCCGCAACACGCCGTGGGTGCTGGGGTGCTGCGGCCCCATGTTGATGATCATCGTCTCGTCGTCGTCGGGATCGCGAGCGTCGGGGTCGTTCGACTGGTCGGGCAGGGCGGCAGCGTCGGCTTCGCTCATGCGCAGCACGGCGCCGACCTCGCGCAACAGCTCGGTCGCGGGGATCTGGCTGCGCGGCCGCAGCTCCTGACCGGCCTCGGACGTCTGGTACGATCGAGTCAGACGTACTCACTCACCTGACCCCCGTCCCCTTGAACTGCACGGGGATCTCGCCGACGACGTAGTCCTTGCGCAGCGGGTAGCCCTCCCAGTCCTCCGGCATCAGGATGCGGGTGAGGTCGGGGTGCCCGGCGAACGTGATGCCGAACATGTCGAACGCCTCGCGCTCCATCGCCTCGGTGCCGGGATGGACGTGGAACAACGACGGCACCTCCGGATCATCGCCCGGCACCTGGACACGGAGTCGCAGCCGGCGAGCCTCGGCGAGGTCGAGCAGATTGACGACGACCTCGAACCTCCCCGGCTCGATACCGTCTGGCAGCGGCCGGCCGGGGTGGTCGGAGTAGTCGACGGCGGTCAGGTCGACGCACATCGTGTAGCCGTCGTCGAGCGCGGCCTTCACCGTGTCGACGTAGGTCGCCCGGCTCGGGTGGACAACGACCTGACCCCAGCTCTCGGTGCGCGGGCAGTCGTACAGCGTGTCATCGACATCGGCTCACGACCTCCCGAGGAGGACCGGGATCGGCTCGCCGGACGGAGCGATCTCGCGGACGTGGACGTTGGCCCCCGTTCCTTCCGACTCGCGGCGGCGCATCAGTTCACCACTCTCGATCAAGCCGTGCAGCGTCTCGATGGCGTGGAGCAGCGTCTCGGGCGTCGGCGGGCAGCCGGGGGCGTAGACGTCCACCGGCACGATCTGGTCGACGCCTTGGACGATGGCGTAGTTGTTGAACATCCCGCCGGTCGAAGCGCACACACCCATCGAGATGACCCACTTCGGTTCCATCATCTGGTCGTAGACCTGGCGCAGCACCGGTGCCATCTTCTGGCTGACCCGGCCGGCCACGATCATGATGTCGGCCTGGCGCGGCGAGGCCCGGAACACCTCCATGCCGAAGCGGGAGATGTCGTAGTGCGCTCCGCCGGCCGCCATCATCTCGATGGCGCAACAGGCGAGTCCGAAGTTGGCCGGCCACGAACTGCGCGAGCGCGCCCACTTGACCAGCTCCTCGACCCTGCTCGTGATCACGTTGTGCGACAGCCGGGCGAGCCCATCGCCGTCGCGAAGCTCCGACAACATCCCCATGGTCTAGGCGGCTTCCTCGGCCGCCTCCGAACGGCCTTCGGTCCCGACCCGACGAACCGTCGTTCGCGTCGTGCGCTCCGCCGACACCATGCCCTCGGCGGGGTCGACCGACGGCTTCTGCTTCAGCGGGCCCCAGTCGAGCCCGCCGCGCGCGACCTCGTAGACGAACGTGAGGAAGAACAGCACCGAGAACAGCACGATCGCCCAGAACCCGTACACACCGAGGTCGCCCCGCGACACCGCGTACGGGTAGATGAAGATGATCTCGATGTCGAACATGATGAACAGCATCGCCACGATGTAGAAGCTCACCGGGAAGCGCTCCGGTGGCTCCCGCGACGGCACGATGCCGCACTCGTACGGCGCGTCCTTCGCCGCCGACGGCCGCCGCGGGGCGAGCAGGTGCGACATCACGAGGCTGATCACCCCGAAGACGATCGCCAAGCCGGCGAGGACGACGATCGGGAGGTACTGGGACATCACGAACCTGCTGCCGGAATGGGCTGGCTGACGTTGGCGCGGACGCGTGCGTCGCGTTGGTGGAGCAGCCAGCACAACGTCAGGAAGATGATCGACGCACCGATCGTCAGGACGAACGCCGGCTGACGGCGGGCGCCGAGGTCACGGATCATGTACACGTACTGGCGCTGCTGGCTCTCGTCGATCTGGCTGGCCGGCGCCGCCCGCCCCGACTCGTCACGGGTCTGCTCGATCGGGGCGACCTCGACGAGGGCGTGGCGCGGCTCGTGCCAGAACGCCAGCAGGTCGAAGTTCCCGATCATCGGATAGCGGTCGCCGCCGATGTCGAACACGCGAGTGACCTGATACTCGCCGGCCTCGAACGCCCCCGTCTCCTCGAGGAACTCGCCGGCCGACGCGCCGGCCTGGCCCGCCGCAGGCGACGACGTGTCGAGCTGTTGCCAACCCTCGTCCTCGACAAGCTTCTCGGCGACGAGGGCCGACTCGTCGGTGTACGACATCTCGTCGGGGACCTCGACGGGCTCACCGAGCAAGCCAGCCTGATTGAGGGCGACGGTGTCCTGGAGCACGGTGCGCCCCTCCACCGCCTTCCAGGAGCCGAGCGGCCCCTGCAGGCCGATGCCGTAGATCGCCCAGATCGCCCCCATCAGGGCCATCCACCCGGAGAGCCCGCACAGGGCGACGAGGAAACCGAGCCGGGCACCGAGGTTGGTGGCGAGGACGAGGTAGATCGATCCGATCAGCACGGCGACGCCGATGAGGGTGACGATGATGCCGCGAAGCTCCGGCTCCCAACCGATGGCGAGGATCGAGACGACCGACACCTACAGACTCCGCACGTAGTCGACGATGGCGGCGATCTGCTCCTCGGTGAGCATCGCCCCGAACGCCGGCATCTTGCCGCTGCCTTGGCCCTGCTCGGCGTAGCCGACGCCGTTCTCGCTGCCGTTGGTGACGAAGTCGATCATCTCCTCGCTGTTGGGGAAGTGGGCGTTTTCGGATCCGCCGGTGATGTTCGGGCCGAGGCCGCCCTGACCGGACTCCTGCGGATCGCCGTAGCTCCACCCGCTCGTGTGGCAGCGGGCGCAGCTGTAGGCGCCGCTGGAGAGGGCGAGGTTGAACAGCGCCTCGCCGTAGCTGGCGTACTCGCCGTCCTCGACCGCTTGGCGGGCGGTCGTCTCGATGTTCTCCTGGATCTCCGCCGGAAGGTGCCCGGTCGGGCAGTTCGGGTCGTCAATCTCGGTTCCGTCGCAGTTCTCGCGCGGGATCTGGATCGACTGGATGTAGGCGATCAGGCTCTCGACCTGTTGGGCATTGAGCGGCCCGCCGCCGTCGAGACCCCACGCCGACATCGGCGTGCCGGGCCGCCCGTAGGTGATGATGTACGCGACCTCTTCGGGGGTGAAGCGGTACAGCACGGTGTTCAGCGCCGGCGCCGTCCACGTCACCGCCCGCACCTCACCGGTCGCCGGATCGGTGATCGAGAACGGGGCGTTACCTCCGGTGGCGTTCATGCCGCCGTGGCAGCCGGCGCAGTTGAACCCGCCATCCGCTGTCGGTTCGAACAACTCGCCGCCCCATCCGGCGAGCTGGCTGTCGGCGGCCTCCCGGGCGCCGGCCTGACGGCTCGGCTCGAACACCCAGTAGAGCGGCAGTCCGATGACGATGACGATCAGCAACAGCACGCCGACGAACTGGACCAGCTCGAGGCGCCGCCCTTCGAGGTCCTCGTCGTCGTAGTACGGCTTGCGGTTGGGCGCCAGCTCGATCTCCGAACCGAGCTCCTTGCGCGCCGACCGGGCGTTGAACACCGCGTAGACGAGCCAGCCGATGACGAGAACGAGGACGATGACCCACGCGATCGCCGTCGTTGCGAGTGCGATCACGTTTCGATCTCACTCGTTCGCTCGCTTCGCTCGCTCTCTCCGTTCGATCGAGCTCGATGCACCCGGCCTGGCGGCCGGGACCGAAATCCATACCGCTGGTCGACCGGCAAAGCCGGATCGACCAGCAGGCGGGGGGCTCCGGCAGGAGCCTCTGCCCCCCGCACCGCCCGCCGAGGTGACCGCGATTGCGGGAACGGCATCAGTGTCCTCCGGCCCCGGTGATGCAGTGGGGGCCCTCGGCCTCCTGGCCGGTGGTGTTCGTGCCGATCGGCGGGCCGGCGTAGACGGTGCCGGTGTCGACGGCGACGTTGCCGGCTCCGTCGACGCTGATGCTGAAGCGGTCCATCCCGCGCGGGGCCGGCCCGCCCTTCTTCTCACCGACCTGGTTGTACTGCGATCCGTGGCATGGGCACTCGAACCAACGGCTCGACGCGCAGTCTGGGTACCCGGCAACCGAGGTGCGGGCACTTCTGGTAGAGGGCGACCAAGCCGTAGTCGCGCATTCCGGCGAGGATCGCTTCGTCGTAGACGCCCTCCGCCTTGGGCAGCGCTTCGGCGGGGTACTCGGTGAACCAGGTGCGCGCTGACGGGGCGTAGAAGAACCCGGAGTTGGCCCGGGCACCTTCCTTGATGTCCTCGAGCTTGCCGACGCTGACGACCTGGCCGAACCCGCCGGTGGCGGTCGGCCACAGGAAGGCGACGAACCCGGCGACGGTGAACGCGCCGATGCTCGTGCCCATCAGCGTGACAGTGGCGCGGTTGAAGAACTGGCGGCGGCTCACCCCGATCGACCTCGGGGTCGGGCGGAACCCAGGGCGCCGGGGCGGCCGGCGGGGCGAGCACGGGCGTCGGCCGGCGGGCCTGTTCGCCGGCGCGCTCGGCCTCGTCGGCGGTGAGCACGGCGACGGCGGTTCCCGGGCGGCTCGCCTCGTCGGATCCGGCGGCACCCTCGGTCGCGGCGGCTTCGGCCGCGGCGCGAGCGCGGCGTGCCGCTTCGTCGCGCCGGCGCGTCTCGCTCGACAGCGCGCCGGCACCGCGGACGTCGCTGCGGCGCGCCGTCGTCACGAACACGATGGCGGCGAGCACGACGGCGACGGCGATGGCGATGGCGATGACTGCAGCGCTGGACATGACGATTCTCCTACGGCTCTTCGCTCACAGCTCGAAGAACATGCCGTCCCTCCACGGCAGCGTGAAGTTGAAGCCAGGGCCGCGGAAGAACGATCCGATCATCACGAGCACGGCCCAGAACATCAGGTGGATGGTCATCAACGAGGTGGCGAACTTGCGATCCTCCGGCTTGTTGGACGGGTTGCGGTCGATGTACGGGGCGAAGATGAGCACGATGATCCCGACCCCCGGGATCGTCACCCCGGCGATCATCGGGTGGAACATCGTGAGCAGTTCCTGGAGGCCGAGGAAGTACCACGGCGCCTTCGAGGGGTTGGGCGTCTGGTTGGTGTTGGCGAGCTCGAGCAGCGGGGCGTTGACGAAGATCGAGAACACGAACGTGAACGCCAAGCAGGCGAGCGAGGCGACGAACTCGGCGGCGAGGAGGTGCGGCCACGTGTGCACCTTGTCGACCGGCGTCGCCTTGACCTCCTGGATCGAGCCGCTCTTGACGACGGTGAGCAGACGCTGGGTGTGACCACCCGGCCCGGCGCCGATCGGGACGCCGGCGGCCGCCGGCGGGGCGGCGACGACGGCCGTGCCCGGGCGCTCGGCGACGGCGACACCGCCGCCCGACGACTCCGCTTCGCCGCCGCCTTCGGCCTTGGCCTTGGCGGCGCGGGAGCGTTCGAGCAGATGGGCCGGGATCCGCGGGTCGGTGGCTGGCTGTTCGGCCGCGGCGTCGCCCCGCGCGTCGGCGGCCGGCGCAGCTTCGGCCGGCGCGTCGGCTGCCTTGTCGGCTTCGGCCTTCTCGCGCGCCGGCCTGGGCTCGCTTGAGCAGGTGTTCGGGATCTCGGTCGATCTCGAGTCACAGCGGCCCCGAGAGGCCGCCGTCCTTTCTGACTCGCCAGAAGTGGATGGCCATGAAGATGACGATGATGAATGGGAAGAACAGCACGTGCAGCACGTACCACCGGAGCAACGTCTCCGGCCCGATCTCGGCGCCGCCGAGCAGCACGAAGCGCACGTCGCGGCCGAACACCGGCGTGTAGCCGATCATGTTCGTGCCCACCGTGACGGCCCACAGGGCGAGCTGGTCCCACGGCAGCAGGTAGCCGGTGAACGACAGCAGCAACGTGAGCGTCAACAGGATGACGCCGATGACCCAGTTGAACTCCCGAGGCGCCTTGTAGGCGCCGTGGTAGAAGACGCGCGCCATGTGCAGGAACACGGTCAGCACCATCAGGTGGGCGCCCCAGCGGTGCATGTTGCGCACGAGCAGCCCGAACGTCACCGAGGTCTGCAGGTTGGAGATGTCGTCCCAGGCGACCGTCGCCTCCGGCCGGTAGAAGAACATCAGGAAGATGCCCGTCACCGTCAGCAGGATGAACAGGAAGAAGCTCAGCCCGCCGAGGCACAGCGTGTAGCTGACCTTGACGGCGTGGCGCTTCACCTTCACCGGGTGGAGGTGGTAGAGCACCGAGTTCATGATCACGTAGCTGCGGTTGCGCGGGCTGTCGGTGTAGCCCTTGCGGAAGATCGAGCCGGGGCGGAAGATGCTGCTCCAGGCCTGGCTGCCCTTCACCGAATCGGTGGTGGCGTTGATCCGGTCCTTGATCGTCGGTTTCGGTTGCTCGTCAACGATGCGTGCCATGGGATCCGGACCTCAGAAGCGCATGCCGTAGGCGTAGCCGTGGTTGTTGGTGCGGGTGTGGGTGTCGCCGGTGACGCCGGGCGTGCCCGCCTTGCCGAGGATGATCACGCCGGTCGGGCAGCGGTCGACGCACAGCGCGCACCGCGTGCAGATGTCGTCGTCGATCGTGAACACGACCTGGTCAGACGGATCCTCGCCGGGTCGCTCGGTGCCGATCGCCTCGACGATCGCCTCCGGCTTGACCATGTGGATGCACTTCCACGGGCAGATGTCGACGCAGCCCTCGCACATGATGCACTCGGTCTGGTCGATGTGGATGAACTGCTTCGGCTTGACCGCCTTGGTGAGGTAGTCGGCGTCGACCTCGACGAGGGTGTACTCGTCGGTGAACGGCATCATCGGCGGGTTGGCGTCAGTACGCGCCATCGTCACGCCTTCTTCACCAGCGGTCGGCCGAACGAGGACACCTCGATCTCGGCGGTCTTGACCTGGCCGCGCTTCTGCCACCACGCCCAGATGAAGATGATCAGCCCGAAGTAGATCGCATGGAGGAGCACGACGACGATGTCGCGGATCGCCTCGTATTGGAGCGTCAGCGGCATCCAGCCGCCGAGCGCCTGCGGCTTGAGGATCTCGCCGGGGCCGAGGACGATGTTGTCGCGGCTCCACCCGAGGTTCCGGTCGGCGTGGTCGATCCACTGGTGGGGAACGACGCCGAAGGCGAGGAACATCACACCGAAGGCGTACGTGGCCGCCAGCATCGCCTCGCCCCACGACAGCGGCTTGCCGACGGGGCGGCGCTTGCCGTAGGGGATCACCGCCAGCGTCAACGCGATCGAGGCGAAGAACGCCAGGAGGAACGCCACGTTCATCCCTGGCCATTCCAACGGGTCGATTGCGATCATCGGATCGGGGTGCCTCTCTGCGGATCGAACTCGTCTCGGGCACACCCTAGTGGGGTCTACGAGCCAGCCAGGCTGCTTGCTCGCTCGTGAAACCGGGTTTCCGCGCCGTTCGGCGATTACGCGTATCGTTTGGCCGAACCATGACGCTCAACTACGTTCCCCGGCCACGTAGGCCGCGTCTGGCCGCTCCTCAGCTGGCGCCTCGTCGCTCGCATCGATAATCGGGCTCAACCGTGACTGAGATCCCCGAACATCTGCTCAAGCGCTCGCGAGACCGCCGAGCAGCGTTGGGGCTCGGAGGTGGCGAAACGGCGCCGAGCTGCGGAGGGCGCCGCCGAGGCCGAGCCGGCGGCGACGCCGGCGACGACGGCGGCCACCCCTGCGGCTGCACCACCAGCCGGTCCGGTCGGACGAAAGGCTGCCGCGGCACCCGCCGAGGCTCCGCCACCCAAGCCTGACCCGCCGTACGTGGCGGCGGCCAAGTCACGGGCGAAGATCCCGTTCTGGGCGATGGCGGCGCTGTCGTTGATGCCGATCTGGGCGTTCATGTACGTGCGCTCGCTCACCGCGCCGCCGGAGACCTCCGAAGGACCGATCGGCGTCGGCGCCGAGGTCTACGGCAACTGTGCTTCGTGCCACGGATCGTCGGGCGAGGGGGGAAGCGGCCGCCCGCTCAGCCGACGGCGAGGTCAACCTGACGTTCCCGCACATCGAGGACCAGTTGCGCTTCGTCTACTTCGGCACCGAGGGTTACAACCTCGCCGGCGTCGTCCAGCTACGGCGACCCGAACCGCGAGGGCGGCGCCCACACCGCCGGGTTCGTTCGGCATCATGCCGCAGTGGGGCACCGCCGCCGGCGGTGACCTCACCGACGCCGAGATCCTCGCCGTCGTGTGCCACGAGCGCTACACCTTCAACGGACCCGATCCCACCGACCCGGAGGTCGCCGAGGAGTACGAGCTCTGGTGCTCGGAGGAGTCGCCGATGTTCGCCGCCCTCGAGGCCGGGACGCCGCTCGCCGACCTCGACACCGCCGGCATCACCGCGCCCGACGGCAGCCCGGCCGACATCATCGACATCGGCGACGCCCCCGTCGAAGGCAGCCCCCTCTAGACCGCCCCGCCCGCCCGCACATCGCCGCGAGCTCGTGGCGCGGTGATGCGCCAGCGTAGCCTGGCTGCATGCGTCACGCTCAGCCTGGACTCCTGGGCATCGCCCAGACCCTCCGCCGTCGTCATCGACGAGACCGCCACCGCCGACCTCTCCGTGCGTTCGCCCCACACCGGCGACATCGTCACCGAGGTGCTCGTCGTCGGCGGCGGACCTGCGGGTGCCGCCGCCGGGTACTGGCTCGCCCGCCACGGACACGACGTGACGGTGATCGAGCGCAAGACGTTTCCCCGGGAGAAGACGTGCGGCGACGGACTGACCCCGCGTGCCGTGCATCAGCTCAACGAGATGGGGCTGGCACGCGGGCTCGATCGGTTCCACCGCTACCACGGCCTGCGGGCCACTGGCATGGGTCGGGAGCTCGAGCTGGAATGGCCGAGCCATCCGACCTATCCGAGCCACGGCTACGTCGTCAGGCGCCGCGACCTCGACGCGATGGTCGCCGACAACGCCGTCGCCGCCGGCGCCAAGCTGCTCGAGGGTCACGAAGCGATCCATCCCATCGTCGACCGCGGGTTCGTGCGCGGCTCGACGGTCGCCCGCCAGGACGGCTCGAGCGTCGACATCCGCGCCGAGTTCACGATCGTCGCCGACGGCGCCAACAGCCGCTTCGGCCGCGCCCTCGGCACGTCGCGCACCAGGGAGTGGCCGTACGGAACGGCGATCCGCACGTACTGGCCGTCGCCGCGTCACGCCGACCCGTGGATCGAGTCGGCGCTCGACGTCAAGGACCGCAACGGCAACCCGATGCCCGGGTACGGCTGGATCTTCCCGGTCGGCGATGGAACCGTCAACATCGGCGTCGGTTTGCTCTCGACGTTCCGTGACTTCAAGAGCGTCAACACGACCCACCTCCTCGACGCCTACGCCCGCCAGATCGCCGACCGGTGGGAGATCGATCCGGACCGACCGGAGTGCCGGCCGACGAGCGGGCGGATCCCGATGGGCGCCAGCGTCGGGCCGAAGGCGGGACCGACGTACCTCGTCATCGGCGACGCCGCCGGGAGCGTCAACCCGTTCAACGGCGAGGGCATCGACTACGCCTACGAGACGGCGCGGATGGCCGCCGATGTCGTCCACGAGGCGCTCAGCGAGGGCGACGCCTCGGCGCTGCAGCGCTACCCGCGGATGCTCGACGACGCCTACGGCCAGTACTTCAAGGTCGGCCGGCTGTTCGCCAGGGTGATCGGCCGCCCGGCGCTGATGCGCGAGCTGACTCGCGTCGGGATGCACAGCCGCACGCTGATGGAGTGGGTGCTGCGGATCATGGCCAACCTGCTACGCCCCGACGAGCTCGGCCCCGCCGAAGCTGCCTACAAGGCGGCGGCGGCGATCGCCCGCCTCGCCCCCGACGCCTGACACGCAACCGATGGGTGTTTTCATGACGGTTCGGTCATGAAACACCCATCGGTCGGCGGGGCGTGGGTCGGTAGGGTCGTGGACATGGCCATGATCTTCGTGACGGTTCGCCGCCGTGGCCGGCTCTCGCCGGCAGTGGGGCTGGCACCGACTGCACCCACGCTGGGCTGAACAGTTCGTCGCCGCATCCGGCGTACGGCGCGGCGACCTCGTCCTCGACATCGGAGCCGGTGACGGCGCGCTGACGCGCCCGCTCGTCCGCCTCGGCGCCGAAGTGATCGCCATCGAGCGGCACCCGCAGCGGGCGTCGTTGTTGCGCGCAGAGTTCGGGCGCGACGTCGTGGTCGTCAGCGCCGACGCCGCCGACCTACGGCTCCCCCGCCGGCCGTTCCACGTCGTCGCCAACCCGCCGTTCGCGGCGACGAGCGCAGTGTTGCGCCGCCTGCTCCACCCCGGTAGCCGACTCGTCAGCGCCCATCTCGTGCTCGACGAGCGGGCGATCGCCCGATGGATCGGTCCGACGGCACCAGCCGCGACCCGGTGGCAGCAGCAGTTCGCGATCCTGCTCGGCGACCGGCTGCCCCGCCATGCGTTCGATCCGCCGCCCGACGTCCGCTGCCGGGTGCTCACGCTGCGCCGGCGTGGGTAAGTGGCAAGCTGGGTCGGCATGAATCGACGGGTCGCCGCTGCAGCGCTCGTGGCCGCATCGCTGTGCAGCTCGTCAGTTGCCGCGGCGACGACCGACCCATCCGACTCCACGTCGACGACCGTCACGACGGTTGCCGAGCCGGTCGAGACGATCGCCGTCGGGATGTCCGTCGAGGGTCGCCCGATCACGGCCATCCGTCGCGGCGATCCAGACGGACGGCGCGTGCTGGTCTTCGGTGTGATCCACGGCGACGAGCAGGCCGGGCTGCAGATCGTGGCGCTCCTCACCCAGCTGCCGGTGCCGCCCGGCGTCGACCTCTATCTGGTCGACTCGATGAACCCGGACGGCGTGGCTCGCAACACACGCGGCAATGCCAACGGCGTCGACCTCAACCGCAACTTCCCGTACAACTGGGGTCCGATCGGTGCGCCGGGCGACTGGCAGTACGCCGGGCCGGCAGCGGCGAGCGAGCCGGAGACTCGGGCCGCCGTCGAGCTTCATCACCGCAGTGCGGCCAGACCTCGTGATCTGGTACCACCAGGATCTCTTCACGATCGCCCCCGGCGAGGGCCGCGATGGGGCGATCCGCGCCCGCTACGCCGAGCTCACCGGCCTGCCGATTGAAACAATCACCGGCGGCACGTACACCGGCGTGGCGGCCCAGTGGGCGCGCCAGGAGATTTCCACCAACGAGTCGCAACCCGGCGTCGCCTTCATCGTCGAGCTCGGTCCGACGCTGTCCGCCGAGGAGGCCGCGAGTTCACGCCGAGGCGGTGCTGACGATCGCCGGCGAGGACATCTGACCGCGAAGATCGCCTAGACACGTACGGCGCCGGCCGACGATCATCCGCGGCCATGAACAAGGCGGATACATCCACTACTCCCAAACTTCTCCTTGTCGGCGTGGCCTCGGCGACGTTGGCGATCGGCGCCTCGACGGCAGTGTCGGCGTCGACCGGCACCACCGAACCGGCCGAGGGCACGACGGCCCACACCGAGGCCGAGCACACGATGGACACCGCGCCGGCGGCGATCGCTCGCCGTCGACGGGTCGGCCGAGGCGAGCTCACCAGAGGCCGAGGCGTTCTGCGCGCGCCGAGGTCGCCGTTGAGGCGGCGGTCGACAGCGAGGACGAGGCGGCGATCGGTCCGGCCGTCGAGGCGCTGACCGCCGCCGCTCCGAGACGCGGTCCGGCTCGCTCGAGGCGGTCGTCGCCAACGCTGCGAGAGCCGGGCAGTCCCGGAGTTCGAGGAGGCCTACGCGGCGCTGATCGACTACATGAAGGCCAACTGCGGCTACGCCGAGCTCGGTGTCGTCGCCTCCGAGTATCGCGTTCGACGGGGTCCCGGCCGAGCTGCCGGCCGGGCCGACGATCATCACGCTCGAGAACGCCGGCCAACAGGTCCACGAGATCTTCGTGATGCGTCGATCAACGACGACGTGACGCTGACGATCGAGGAGCTGTGGCGCTCCCCGAGGAGGAGGTCATGACGATCGGCACGATGGTCGCCTTCGGCGTTCGCCTTCCCCGGCACGACGAGCTACGGCACCGCTGACCTCACGCCGGGCCGCTACGTCGCCCTCTGCTTCCTCTCCGAGGGCGCGACGCCTGAGGTGCTGATGCAGCTCGAGGAGCTCGGCGTCGACGGGCCGGAGGGCACGATTCCCGAGGCGCGGGCATCGAGATCGGCGACCGCCGCACTTCACCTAGGGCATGGTCCACGAGTTCACGGTCGTCTGACCGACGCTCGACGACAGGTTCCAAACCGACAGGCCGTCCCGGCATCACCGCCGGGACGGCCTTCACCGTCCCTCGTCGACGTTCGATGACCTCACTTCCCAAAGCTCCTGCCTCTCGGCGTGACGGCGGCGACGTTGTCGTTCGTCGCCGCCGTGCGCGTTGCCGTTGCCGACGCGCCGACGCCGGCTCCGCCGCGTTCGAGAACCGGTTGCGGATTCCCGAGCTGCTCGAAGGTGAGCGCGGTGCCGACGGTGTGCGTGCGCTTCGAGTTGGACGTCCAGGCGGGGTCGACACAGTTCCGTGACGGGGCGGCGACCGAGACGTGGGGCGTCAACGGCACGTACCTCGGCCCGACGCTGCGGGCGTCGCGTGGTGACGTCGTCGAGGTCTCGGTGCACAACGGTGTCGACGAGGCGACGACGATGCACTGGCACGGGATGAACCTCCCGGCGCGGATGGACGGTGGCCCGTACCAGCCGATCGAGCCCGGAGCGACGTGGCGCCCGACGTGGGCGATCGACCAGCCGGCGGCGACGCTGTGGTATCACCCCCATCCCCACGGCAACACGGCCGCCCACGTCCACCGCGGCGTCGCCGGCATGTTCATCGTCGACGACGACCAGGCTGCGGCGCTCGATCTGCCCGGACAGCTACGGCGTCGACGACCTCCCGGTGATCATCCAGGACCGCTCCTTCGACAGCAACAACCAGTTCGTCGGCGACGGCAGAGAGCTCGGCGACGAACTGCTCGTCAACGGCACCTACCGCCCCTACGTCGACGTCACCCATCGAGCGGGTGCGGTTGCGTCTGCTCAACGCCAGTGCCGGCCAGTTTCTACGAGCTCGGCTTCGACGACGGCCGCTCGTTCCAAGTGATCGGGACGGACGGCGGGCTGCTGCCGTCACCAGTGACCCTCGAACGGCTGTCGCTGTCGCCGGGTGAACGAGCCGAGGTCGTCGTCACCTTCGAGCCCGGCGAGGACGCCGTGCTGCGCAACCTCGCCGCCGACGGCGCGCTACGCCGCACCAGGGCGATGGCCACGACGGCACGATCGACGTGCTGCAGTTCCGCGCCGCCGCCGAGCTCGACCCGTCACCACCGGTGCCCAGCCGGCTCGCCGACGTCGACCGCCTCGACCCCGCCGACGCCGTCGTCACCCGCACGTTCCGGCTCACCGGAACACAGATCAACGGCCAAGACATGGCGACGGACCGCATCGACGCCACCGTCGCCGCCGGCACCGTCGAGATCTGGGAGGTCATCGCCGAAGCCGGGGAGCACAACTTCCACATCCACGGCGTGCAATTCCAGGTCCTCGACATCGACGGTGCCCCACCACCCGCCCACCTGCGAGGGTGGAAGGACACCGTCGCCACCCCGGCAGGCTCGACCACCCGACTCCTCGTTCCGTTCGGCACCCACACCGATCCCGACGTTCCGTACATGTTCCACTGCCACAAACTGCGCCACGAAGACCTCGGGATGATGGGCCAATTCGTCGTCGTCGCCGACGGCGCACGACGACGCCGCCACACCGCCCGACGGTCACCACCACCACTGGCGTCGCCTCGGGCGGTCAGGCGGGGGCCAATGCCGACTGCAGCAGGGCCGTCGGGGCGTCACGCAAGGCGTCGGTCGCCGATCCGGGCGGCAGGTCGTCGCACGCCTCCTCTGCTTCGGCGATGTACCGCCGCGCCGTCGTCGCCGCCGACTGAACGCCTTCGCTGGCGCGGACGACGGCCAGCGCCTTGTCTCGCGTCGGCGACGTCGAGTGGCTTGCCGAGGAGGGCCCCGAGCTCGGCGCCGACGCCATGATCCATCGCCAGCGTCCGCAGCACCGGAAGCGTGTAGACACCCTCGACCATGTCGTGGCCGGCCGGCTTGCCCAGCCGCTCGGTGGTGCCGGTGATGTCGAGGATGTCGTCGACGATCTGGAACACCATCCCGAACGATGACCCCCACTGCGTCAGCGTGTCGACGACGGGACGGTCCAGCCCGGCGACGATGCCGCCGATCCGTGCCGCCGTGCCGAACAGCGCCGCTGTCTTCCCGGTGATCGACGACAGGTAGCTGTCCTCCGTGCGGCCGAGGTCGTACGTGTGACGCAGCTGCTCGACTTCGCCCTGGCACAGCCAGCCGATCGTGCGGGCGAGGAGGGCGGCGACCTCGGTGCCGAGCGAGGCGGCGATCTCGGACGCCTTCGACAGCAGGAAGTCGCCGGCGAGGATGGCCTGGAGGTTGCCCCACTTGGCGTTCACTGTTTCGACGCCACGCCGGGTGTCGGACTCGTCGATCACGTCGTCGTGGTACAGCGAGCCGAGGTGAACGAGCTCGCAGGCGACGCCGCCGCGGACCACGTCGTCACTCGCCGCGCAAGCCGGCGACCTGGGCGGCGGCGATGGCGACGACGGGGCGAAGGCGTTTGCCCCCGGCGACGACGAGGTGCGAGGCGATCTCCGTGAGGTACGGGTCGGGTGTCTGCACCGCGGCGTGGATCTCGCGATCGATCCGTTCGAGATCCTCATCCATCGACGCCAGGGTCAGGAGCGGCGACACCTCAGGTGCGACGGACACGGCGCCACGTTATCCGCACCCACTCCCGACGTCGTCGGGGCCGACGTTCACGGCGTGCGGGTGTCACACTTGGCCATGAACACACCACGGACCCGACGGGGTCGCCTCTTGTTGCCGTTGCTGGCGCTCCCCGCAGCGATCTCCATCGGCGGCGGCCATGCCGACGCTTCGGTTCCACCGACGATCCCGGACGGCTACGTGGAATTGGTCGACGACACCGGGCTGCTGACTGTCGTCGTGCCGGACACGTGGACCGATGTCGACACGGCGCCGGGAACGACGGCCGATGGCACCGCTGCAACCGTGGATCTCGGCGTCGCCGGACTACGCCTTGTTCCAGGAGTCGTTCGATGTTCCCGGCGTTGCGTACACGGCGCTGCCGTTCACCACCGACCTGCAGTCGCTCATCGACCAGTTCGGGTTGCCGGAGGGAGCATGCACGGATCTGCGAAGTCACGCCGTACGACGACAACGTCTTCGCCGGGCTCGCTCAGGTGGGAACGTCGTGCGGAGAGGCCGGCACGGCGTCGTGGGTGATGGTCGCCGCCAACCCCGCCGACCAAGCGTTCACCGCCCTCGTCCAGATGCAGACGGCTACCTCGGCCGACGACGAGGCGATCGTCACGATCCTGGACACGTTCAACCGGACCAGTCCGTCCGGTGCCGGTGCCCGGCTCCGGCGTCCCGGCCACCACCGTTCCGGCGACCACCGTCCCGGCGACCGACCCGCCGTTCGTCCCGAGTGTCAGCGTTCCAGCGGGGCTCGGACCGGTCGAGGTCGCCACGATGTTCCTCGACGCCCTCGCCGCCGGAGACGGGGCGACGGCCTGCGCCTTGCTCACGGCCGAGGAGATGACGATCAACTTCGTCGAGGAGGCCGAGACGTGCGCCGAAGAGTTGACCCTGCAGGTGCTCGGCCAAGGCGAGTTCTGGGCGAGCGTGCAGATCGAAGGCGACGAGACGACGTCGTCACCGGGACAGTGCGGCGACGAGGACCCGGCCGACGACTACGTCTCCCTGGAGCTGCAAGGACCGACCGACGACGGCTGCCTGTCGATCAGCATCGACAACGGCGAATGGCGCATCGAGGACCTGTCGAACAGCATCTGGAACCAGGCAGGCTGAGTCGACCCATCCGACCCACCCCAGGCTGCGAACTGACGTGGCAGACGGCACGTCCCGACACGGTGACGGGGTGCCGGTACAATGACATTCCGTCGTCCCCACAGAAAGGGCGCCAATGTTCGAACGCTTCACCGACCGAGCCCGCCGAGTGGTGGTTCTCGCCCAGGAGGAAGCACGCCTGCTCAACCACTCGTACATCGGGACGGAGCACATCCTCCTCGGCCTGATCCACGAGGGCGAAGGCGTTGCGGCGAAGGCGCTGGAGAGCCTGGGCATCTCCCTCGAAGCGGTGCGCAGCCAAGTCGAGGAGATGATCGGCCAGGGCGGGACGTCGCCGTCCGGGCACATCCCCTTCACACCACGGGCGAAGAAGGTCCTCGAGCTGTCGCTCCGCGAGGCGCTGCAGCTCGGCCACAACTACATCGGCACGGAGCACATCCTCCTCGGCCTGATCCGTGAGGGAGAGGGCGTCGCCGCCCAGGTGCTCATCAAGCTCGGCGCCGATCTGTCCAGAGTGCGCCAGCAGGTCATCCAGCTGCTGTCCGGCTACCAAGGCTCCGGAGGCCGCGCCGAGGGCGCCGCCGAGTCGACGGCGGCGGTCGGCGGATCCTCCAAGGAGGACGCCGGCGGCGAGAAGGGCGGCAACAGCCAGATCCTCGACCAGTTCGGGCGCAACTTCACCCAGCTGGCCCGCGAGCACAAGCTCGACCCGATGATCGGTCGCCGTCGCGAGGTCGAGCGGGTCATGCAGATCCTGTCCCGGCGCACCAAGAACAACCCGGTGCTGATCGGCGAGCCCGGCGTCGGCAAGACGGCCATCGTCGAGGGCCTCGCCCAGATGATCGTCAACGGCGACGTCCCCGACACGCTGCGCGGCAAGCAGCTGTACACGCTCGATCTCGGCGCCCTCGTCGCCGGCAGCCGCTACCGCGGCGACTTCGAGGAACGACTGAAGAAGGTCCTCAAGGAGATCAAGAGCCGCGGCGACATCCTCTTGTTCATCGACGAGATCCACACCCTCGTCGGCGCCGGCGCAGCCGAGGGAGCCATCGACGCAGCGTCGATCCTCAAGCCGATGCTCGCTCGCGGCGAGTTGCAGACGATCGGTGCCACCACCCTCGACGAGTACCGCAAGTACGTCGAGAAGGACGCCGCCCTCGAGCGGCGCTTCCAACCGGTCAAGGTCGACGAGCCGACGCTGGCCCACACCATCGAGATCCTCAAGGGCCTGCGCGACAAGTACGAGGCGCATCACCGCGTCACGATCACCGACCAGGCGCTCGTCGCCTCGGCCAACCTCGCCGACCGCTACATCTCCGACCGCCACCTGCCCGACAAGGCGATCGACCTGATCGACGAGGCGGGCAGCCGGCTGCGCATCAAGCGGATGTCCACGCCGCCGGATCTGCGCGAGATCGAGCTCAAGCTCAACGAGGTGCAGGAGGCGAAGAAGTCCGCCGTCGAGGAGCAGCGCTTCGAGGAGGCCGGTCGCCTGCGCGATCAGGAGAAGGCGCTGCTCGAGGAGAAGGCGGCGAAGGAGCAGGAGATCCGCGGCGACGGCGTCGACCTGTTCGACGAGGTCGACGAGGAGGCGATCGCCGAGGTGCTCAGCGTGTGGACGGGCATCCCCGTCTACAAGCTCACCGAGGAGGAGACGCAGAAGCTCATCAACATGGAGGCCGAGCTGCACAAGCGGATCATCGGCCAGGAGAGCGCCGTCGCCTCGGTGTCGCAGTCGATCCGCCGCACCCGCGCCGGGTTGAAGGACCCGAAGCGCCCGAGCGGCTCGTTCATCTTCCTCGGACCCACCGGAGTCGGCAAGACGGAGCTGGCCAAGACGCTCGCCGAGTTCCTGTTCGGCGACGACAAGGCACTGATCACGCTCGACATGTCCGAGTACATGGAGAAGCACACGGTCAGCCGGCTCGTCGGCTCGCCTCCCGGCTACGTCGGCTACGAGGAGGGTGGCCAGCTCACCGAGGCGGTGCGCCGCAAGCCGTTCTCGGTGGTGCTGTTCGACGAGATCGAGAAGGCCCACCCCGACGTGTTCAACACGTTGTTGCAGATCCTCGAGGAGGGGCGGCTCACCGACAGCCAGGGACGCTCCGTCGACTTCCGCAACATCGTGCTGATCATGACGTCGAACCTCGGCACCGCCGACTTGCGCAAGGCCAACATCGGCTTCACCACCGCTGACTCGGCGATGAGCTACGAGCGGATGAAGGAAAAGGTGATGGACGCGCTCAAGCAGCACTTCAAGCCTGAGTTCCTCAACCGCATCGACGAGGTCATCGTGTTCCACGAGCACGACCTCGACGCCGTCGTCCAGATGGTCGACACGATGACCAAGCGGCTCGTCACCCAGCTGGAGAGCCAGGGCCTCGGCATCGAGCTCACCCACAACGCCAAGGTGCACCTCGCCAAGAACGGCTACGACCCGCAGCTCGGCGCCCGTCCGCTGCGCCGGGCGATCCAGCGGACCGTCGAGGATCCGTTGTCGGAGAAGCTGCTCTACAAGGAGTTCACGCGCCGGCCAGATCATCGTCGTCGACACCGAACCCGACCCCGACAAGGAAGGTGAGGAACGGATCACCTTCTCGGCGGTCGAGGGCTTCGTGCCACCGACGTCGGTCGAGCTGGCGACGACGTCGACGGCTCCGGAGATCAGCTGCCGGCCCAGCCGACGAACCAGCAGCGGACGGGGCAGCGCAAGCAGACTGAGGACACGGGCGCGAACTGGGGAAGATTCGGTTCACGCCCTGACACGAGAATTCCCCAGATGAAATCTGCCCGCCTGCTCGGCCTCCTCGGCCTTGCCATCCTGCTCGCGGCGTGCCGCCTCGACGTCGCCGTCGACACGACGGTGAACGCCGACGGCACCGGTGAGGTCGTCGTCGCCGCGGTGGTCGACAAGGACGTCGTCGACCGGGTGCCGGGACTCGCCGGCAGCCTCGTCCTCGACGATGCCACGGCGGCGGGTTGGGTCGTCGAGGGACCCGTGGCGACGGAGGACGGCGGGCTCAGCGTGACGCTGCGGCACCCCTTCGCCACGGTGCAGGAGGCGGCCAACCTGCTCAACAGTCTCGGACCCGCCGTTCGGCAACGTTGCGTTGGAGCGCACCGCCACCGAGGACGAGATCACCGTGACGATGTCCGGGTCGCTGTCGCTGCCGGGCGGCACGTGGGACGCCTTCGGCGACCAGGCGCTGCTGACATCGACCGGCGGAACACCCTTCGGGGCCCAGCTCACCGAGTCCGGCGCCAACCCGACCGAATCGATGTCCGTCGAGCTGGCCGTTCGCATGCCGGGCGAGGTCGAGGACACGACCGGCGACCGCAGCGACGGCGCGGTCCGTTGGTCGGCTCCGCTCGACGGCTCCGCCCAAGACCTGGCGACGCGATCAGTGCTGCGCGAAGGGGGCGGCAGCGGATGGGCGGGACCCGTCGAGCACCGCCGCCCTCGTGCTCCTCATCGCCTGGCTGGTGGTCGGGATCGCCCTGGCCGTGATGGTGGTCCGGGCGCGCAGCCGCCGCCGCAACCGTCCCGTCCGCAGTCCTGGCTGAGTTTGGCCGAGCCCCCAATTGCCGATGGGTCCGGCTTGCCGGCCATCGGCGAGATCCAGTGCCGGCCGTGGGCCGGCCTGAGCTCGTCGAACCTCCGGTTCCGAGCGAGTATTGGTCGAGGATCGCTTCCTCGGTGACGCGCTGCAGGGTCTCCTTGATCGAGGCGGCGGTGGCATCGTCGACACCGTCGATCTCCATCAGATCGGGCACCGTGGCCCGCTGCAGTCGGGCGAGGCCGCCGAAGTGCTCGACGATCCGGGTAGCCGAGTCGTCCGAGAGCCGATGGACCCGGTTGAGCAGGCGGAGACCCTTCGGGGCCACTTCCTGGTCGAGGTCCTTGGGGTCCGCTTCGCGGTGCAACGCCGCGGCGGCGGTGCGGAGGTCGAGCACCTCGTCATCGGACAGCGCCGCCATCTCGGCGAGCGTGGCGCTCGCCGTCCGCCCGTCCGGAACGTAGTCGTTGATGACGAGATCGAGCTCGTCCTCGATGTCCCCGTACGTCTCGTCGAGCTGGAGGCGGAGCAAGCGGGCCTCGACGCCGAGCTCGACGATCATCGTCTCGATCTCCTCGGCGATGCGCAGCACCATCTCGCCGCGCTGGAGCACGGCGGCGACGTCGCGGAGCGAGACGGCGTCTTCCAGCTCGGCAGAGGTCAGGCTGAGCATGGCGTCCTCGAGGCGGACCTTGTAGCGCTCGAGCGTCTGCACCGCCTGGTTCGCCCGGTCGAGCAGGCGGCTGACGTCCTGCAGCTGCTGCTTCGACCCGCCGGCGTAGAGATTGATGACCCCCATCTCCTCGCTCGCCGAGACGACGGGAACCTTCAACGAGCGGGCGACACGCTCGGCGGTGCGATGACGGGTGCCCGTCTCGCTCGTCGGCACGGTCGGGTCGGGGACGAGGTGGACGTTGGCCCGGGCGATCCGGTCGCAGTCGGCCGACAGGATGATCGCCCCGTCCATCTTCGCCAGCTCGGACAGCCGCTGCGGGCTGAACGGAGCGTCGACGAGGAAGCCTCCGCTGCAGATGGCGAGCACCTCGGGATCGTCGTTGACGACGACGAGGGCACCGAACTTGGCGCGCACGATGCGTTCGATCCCGGCGCGCAGCGGTGTCCCCGGAGCCACCTTCGCCAGCGCATCGCGCAGCTCGTCACTGATGCTGCGGTGGCGGACCGGCATGGTCGGAGTCTACGGAGAGGAGGGACGAGGCGGGCCGTGGGCGGCGATGACCGCATCTGCCAGGGTGTCGACCGTCACGTTGCGGATGCCGTCGATGTCGGGGGCGCTGGCCGGGACGATCGCCCGCCGATAGCCGAGCCGCGCCGCCTCGGCGAGACGGCGCGGCGTCTGGGCGACCTGACGGACCTCACCGCCGAGGCCGAGCTCACCGAGCACGACGACGTCGCGTCCGATCGGTGCGTCGTGGACGGCACCGATCACCGCCATCGCCACGGCGAGGTCGGTCCCCGGTTCGGTGAGCCGCGCCCCGCCGACGGTGGACACGTACACGTCGTTGCTCGCCACCGCCAGGCCGGCGCGTCGCTCGATGACGGCGAGCAGCATCGCCAAGCGTCCGGCGTCGAGTCCGTTGGCGTTGCGTCGACCCTGGGCGCCCTGCGGCACGGGCACGGTGAGGGCCTGCACCTCGACGAGCAGCGGCCGCTGCCCCGCCATCGCCGGGACGATGACGGAGCCGGCGACGCCGCGGCGACGATCGGCGAGGAACAGATGGGACGGGTCGGGTACGCCGACGAGTCCGCCGTCGGTCATCTCGAACAGGCCGAGCTCGCTGGTCGGCCCGAAGCGGTGCTTGGCGGCGCGCAGCAGCCGCAGCGCGTGATGACGCTCGCCTTCGAACGACAGCACGGTGTCGACGGCGTGCTCGAGTTGGCGTGGCCCGGCGAGCGTGCCGTCCTTGGTGACGTGGCCGACGAGCACGACGGCGACTCCGCGTCGCTTCGCCTCGACGACGAGTTGTTGGGCGCACGTGCGCACCTGTGTCGTCGACCCTGGCGACGACGACACACGTTCGTCGGCGATCGTCTGGATGCTGTCGACAACCACCAGCTCGGGAGCGACCTGCTCGATCGCCGCGACGACACCGCGCAGCGACGTTTCGGCGGCGATCCAGCCTCCTGGTGGCGAGCATCCGAGCCGCTCCGCTCGGCCCTTCACCTGCTCGGGGCTCTCCTCCGCACTGACGTACAGGGTCGGCCCGCCCCACTGGGCGAGGAGCTGCAGCATCAACGTGCTCTTGCCGATCCCCGGCTCGCCGCCGAGCAGGGTGACCGAGCCGGCGACGAGTCCGCCACCGAGCACACGGTCGAGTTCGTCGATCCCGGTCGGGCGGGCCCGCCCTACCCCGGCGTCGACGTCCTCGAGGCGCACCGTGGGCGCCAGCTGCGGTTGAGCACGCGCCTGGTCGAGCACCGGTTCGACGGTCTCTTCGACGATCGTGTTCCACGCCGCGCAGACCGTGCACTGCCCGGTCCACTTGGCGTGGGCGGCCCCGCACTCGATGCAGGTGAGAGATCGTCGCCGTCCTGGTCATGACTGCAACGATGACCGAAGGGTGTCACAGCACCATTGGTGAGCGCAACCGCGACACCTGTCGCTCAGCGCTCGCCGCTCCGGAAGACCGAGACCGGCGGTCGTGTTGCAGTTTGGCGACATCTGCGCCGGTGATCGCGCGACGTCACCAATTCGGACGTCTCACGGGCATGACATCACCAGGCAACACCTCCCGTCGGGCAACCCGACTCGCCTGCGCATTCGCGGCGGTCGTGATGCTCGGCTGGGCCAGCTCCGCCGCCGCGGCCGGTGACCACGGCTCCGGCGGCCCAACTCCACCTCGTCAGTCCGACCGGCCGACCCCGGTCCCGGCCAGACGGAACGCATCCGCTTCGCTCCCGGAACCGACAACGCCACCGTGCAGAGGCACGTTCACCGCGGGCTCGGACGACCGCTACGTCCTGCTGGGCACGGGCCGGGCAGTCGATGACACTCGCCGGCGCGTTCGGCGGCCTCGGGATCGGCGTGTTCGCGCCGAACGGATCGCAGTTGCCCGGAGGCCCTGGCGATTCGATCACGTTCCAGCTGCCAGCGACCGGCGACTACACGATCACGATCGGACCGCGCCGGAGCGAGGCCACGACGTACTCGTTCACCGTGACGATCCCCGCCCAGTCGGGCGGCGGCGGCAGCACGACTCAGCGCATCCGGTTCGCCCCCGGCACCGACAACGCCACCGCTCCAGGGCACGTTCCGCGAGGGTCAAAGCGACCGCTACGTGCTGCGCGCCTCGGCCGGCCAGACGATGTTCGTCCAACTCCGCCCCGAGCTCGTCCGTCGCATCGGTGTGTTTCGCACCCAATGGCAGTGAGCTCGCCGTCGCAGCCAGGTGTCGACTTCTCGGCCCCCCGCCACCGGCGACTACACGATCGTCGTCGGCGGCGGCTCTGGCGACTCGTCGCCCAGCCTGGACGACGCTGACCGTGCGCATCCCCGCCGGAACGGGCAACTCGGCGAGCTGCGGAGTCGGCGCCGCCAGATCATCCAGTTCGCCGGCCCGGCACCAACATGACGTCATTGACGTCGAGCGCGATCTGCAGCAGCGCTCGACGGCGGACCACCTCGGCGTGCACGCCGGCGAGGAATGTCGCCGGAGTCGTCTCGGCGACGTTGAGATGGGGCACCGGCTCCGTCGATCGTCCCCTCGTACGGCGGCCAGCATCGGGCGAACCGTTGCGTCGCGACGTCGATCACGACGTGCGGACCCGTCGTCGGGCTCCGGCGCCAACCAGCACGACCTCGTCGTCCGAACGTCGGCGACTCGGGACAACGCCGACGTGAACGCAGGCATCGCCGCCGAACGCTCCGCCACGCCGTCACGACGCCGACATCGGGCCGTAGCGGCCACAGCACGTGATGTGGCGACCACGGCCGATCACCGGTCGTGGAGTCGGACGTTGGCGAGCCGAGTCGGTCCGCTCAGACCGGCGAGCTCTCGGCTTCAGGCACCACGACGCACAGTGCAGCTGAGCTTCTGGATCGTGTTCCCCGGCCACGCAGGTCGCGGTTCCGTGTCGTGTTCCCGTGCACGGGACCAATCAGGCGACGGTGCGGACGATCAGGGCGTCACCTTGGCCGCCGCCGCCGCACAGCGCAGCTGCGCCGGTGCCCCCGCCGCGCCGGCGCAGCTCGCACAGCAGCGTCAGGGCCAGGCGGTTGCCGCTCATCCCGATCGGGTGACCGAGGGCGATCGCCCCCCCGTTGACGTTGACGACGTCCGATGAGATGCCGAGGTCGGCCATCGACGCCAGCCCGACGGCGGCGAACGCCTCGTTGATCTCGAACAGGTCGACGTCGCCGACCGCCAACCCGACCCGAGCGAGGGCGGCATCGATCGCCCCGCTCGGCTGGTGCAGCAGCGACGCCGAGTCGGGTCCGGCGACCATCCCGTAGGACACGAACTCGCCGAGCGGCGCGACGCCCCGGCGCTCGGCCTCGGCCTTCGACATCACCACGACAGCGCTGGCCCCGTCGGAGAGCTGGCTGGCGTTGCCGGCGGTCACCGTTCCCTGCGGGTCGAACGCCGGGCGCAGTGCGCTGAGACTCTCGACGGTGGTCTCCGGACGCACGCCCTCGTCGTGCTCGACGACGATGGCGTCGCCCTTGCGTTGGGCGATCGACACCGGGGCGATCTCCTCGGCGAGACGGCCCTCCTTGATCGCCGCGGCGGCCCGCTCGTGGGACAACGCCGCGAAGGCGTCCTGATCGTCGCGGCTGATCGAGTCCGCCGTGTAGCGCTCGGTGCCGAGGCCCATCAGACAGGCGTCGAACGCGCACCACAGACCGTCGGCGATGATCGAGTCGCGCAGCTCGGTGTTGCCGTAGCGGAAACCCAGCCGCGCCCCGTCGGCGAGGTACGGCGCGTTGGTCATCGACTCGATGCCGGCGGCGACGACGACGTCGGCTTCGCCGGCGGCGATCATCTGGTCGGCGAGATAGATGGCGTTGAGCCCGGAGAGGCACACCTTGTTGACGTTGACGGCGGGGACCCGCATCGGGATGCCTGCCTTGACCGCGGCCTGCCGCGACGGGACCTGACCCTGACCTGCCATCAAGACCTGGCCGACGACGACATGGTCGACGTCGTCGGCGGCGACGCCGGCCCGCTCGAGCGCGGCGGCGATGGCGACGCCGCCGAGGTCGGCGGCGGACAGTGGCGACAGGGCGCCGGAGAGCTTGCCGATCGGCGTGCGGGCGCCGGCGACGAGGTACGAACCTGGCATGGACGAGCACGGTACTCCCCACATATTCCTTCGCCGCCGGACAATCGCCGGTCGCCTACGATCGCCCCGTCGGCAGACCCGCGTGGAGGCGAACATGTATTCGAGCATCGTCGTGGGCACGGACGGCTCGGACACGGCCAAGTTGGCGCTGCGCCACGCCATGGACCTTGCCGCGATCAACGGCGGCACGCTGCACATCGTCAGCGCCTATCGGTCGAGCGGAGGCGCCGTCAAGGTCGGCACCGAGGCCGAGCACTGGTACGTCGACACCCGCACGAAGATCGACACGATTCTCGACAGTGCCGCGGCGATGGCCCGCAGCAAGGGCCTGAAGGTCGAGACCCACGCCGTCGAGACCGACCCCGGCGATGCCATCGTCGCCATTGCCGCCGAAGTCGGCGCCGACGCAGTCGTCGTCGGCAACAAGGGCA
>CAVSZO010000011.1:0-20878 GCA_963732335.1 Ilumatobacteraceae bacterium
GGTGCGAGCAGCGCGGTTGCTGCTCGCACCGTCGTGGCTCGTGAGGTCGAGTTCCGTGTGGAGCGACGACTCAGATGTCGCTGGCATCCTTGCCCAGAGCCAGTCGGCCGGCGTGGGTGAGCGTCTCCTCCGGCGTGAACGGGTGGAACCGGGCGCCGCGGATGTCGCGGACGCACTGCTCGATGGGAGGGCTGCGGGCGAAGGCCGGCCGCCGACGACGTCCATCGCGAGCTCGCAGGCCTCGAGGCCGGCGATGGCGACGGTCCGCTTGGCCGACATCACCGCCGCCACGCGTCGTGTGAGGGCGTCGGGTCGTCGCCAACGACGGCCAGTGCGCCGTCGAGCGCCCAGGCGCACGTGCGCAGGTGTGGTCGATGAGGCCGATCGTGCGCTGCACCGAGGGGTCGTCGGCCTTGGCGGTGCCGGCGATGGCGGCGACGGCGTGGTCGCGGGCCGACTCGGCGACGCCGAGGTACACGGCGGTGATCACCGGGAAGGCGTTGGCGATGATCGCCTGCAGCGGCGCGTCGAGACGCCGTAGGCCGGTTGGCGAGCACCTTGTCGGCGGGTACGAAGACGTCGGTGAGCTCGACGTCGTGGCTGCCGGTGCCGCGGATCCCGTGGGCGTCCCACGTCTCGACGATCCGCACGCCCTCGGCGGAGGTGGGCACGGCGAGGTTGAGGACGCGGCGCTCGCCGGCGGCCGGGTCGTCGAAGGTGAACATGGTCGACAGGACGTCGGCGACTGGGGCCTGGCTGACGAAGACCTTGCGGCCGCTGACGCGGTAGCCGCCGTCGACAGCTTCGGCCGTGCCCCGCGGCGTCGTGAAGTCGGCGCCGCCGGTCGAGGCGAGGACGATGCGCTCGGCGGCGACCCGCCGCAGCGTGGCCTCGGCGCCGGGCAGGTCGCGCCGGTAGCGCCAGCCGGTGAACAACACGACGTGCTGGTGCATCGACGACGCCAGGGCGGTCGACGCGCAGTGGCGGGCGAGCTCGCGCTGGGCCATCGCCGTCTGGCGGATCGTCGCGCCGTGTCCGCCGAGCTCGGTGGGAACGGCGAGGGCCAGGTAGCCCTCCTCGCGCAGGAGGTCGTAGGCCTCGTCGACGAACGTGCCGTCGACGTCGTGACGGTGGGCGTGCCCGCTGATCTGCGCGCCGAGCGAACCCGCCCACGCGACCAGCTCGGCCTCCCGCTCGATGGCGGTGGTGTGCATGATGGTCATGGCGCCATGGTGAATGTGCAGCGCCGCCCAGGCATCCGTGGCCACCACGGAATCGGCACGGATCGCGCCACTGGACACGATCACTAGCGTCGTTGCCGTGGCACCGATGGTCAGCGTCGTCTCCCGGCGCGAAGCGGAGGTGCTGGAGCTCATCGGCGAGCACCTGACGAACGCCGAGATCGCCGCCCGGCTGTACATCTCCGAGCGCACGGTGGAGTCCCACGTGTCGTCGCTGCTGCGCAAGCTCGGCGTCGACCGATCGGCGCCAGCTCGCCCGCCAGCGTCCACTCGCCGGCGAGCCGTGCCGCCGACGCCGCCGCGCTGCCGCCAGCCCTCGGCCTGCTCGCCGACGCCGCGACCTTCGTCGGCCGGACGACGAGCGGGACGAGCTCCGCCAGCAGTGGGAGCTGGCCGCGCCGGCCACACGCTGCTCGCCGTCGTGACCGGCGAGGCCGGGATGGGCAAGAGCCGGCTCGTCGCCGAGTTCGCCGCCGAGGTGCACGCCGGCGGCGGCCGGGTGCTGCTCGGGGCGTGCCTCGAGGACGTCGACGAGCCGTACGGGCCGTTCGTCCAGGCCATCGTCGACGACGCCGCCCGGCTCGAGCCCGCCGAGGTGCGCCGGCGCGCCGGTGACAGCGGCCGAGGCGCTGGCCCGCCTGTCTGCCGACGCTGGCCGGCGTCCTCGGCCGCACGTCCGGGAGCAGCCGGGCCGGGGACGTCGAGGCCCTCGAGCGCTCGACGGTGGTCGACGGCGATCCGGCACTGGCTCGTCGGCGAGCGCGTCGGCGGCCCCACTGCTGCTCGTCGTCGAGGACCTGCACTGGTCGACGGCGACGACGCGCGAACGTGCGTGCGCGAGCTCGGCCGGCGTGCCGGGCCGGGAGCCGCTGCTGGTCGTCGTCACGACCCGCGACACCAAGCCCGACTTCGACGCCGACCTGGTCGCGCTGCTCGCCGACCTCGAGCGGTCGCCGGCCGTCGCGCGGCTGTCGCCTGCCCGGCCTGCGATCGCGACGAGGTCGGCGAGCTCGTCGGCGCGACGGACGAGCAGGCCGCAGGCGATCCTCGCCGACACCGGTGGCAACCCGCTGCTCGTCACGCACATGACGTCGACGTCGGGCAGCGGTCGCTCCCGGCCTGGCTGGTGCCGGCGCGACGCGCTGCTCGACGACGAGGCCCGCGCCGTGCTCGACCTGGCGGCGACGTTCGGCTCGGAGTTCGACGCCGATCTGCTGGCGGCCGCGCACGGCGCGCCGCTGCTGCGACGTGCTCGAGTCGCTCGAGGCGGCCGAAGCGGCGGGCCTGGTCGTGCCCCACCGGCGCGGGCCGGCGCAGTTCGGCGTTCGTCCACGCCCTGTTCCGCGCCCACCGCTACGACGCGCTGCCGCTGCGCCGCCGGCTCGAGCTGCACGCCCGCGGTGGCGACCGCGCTCGGCACACGCGCCGGCGACGACCGCGTGCTGTCCGAGCAGGCGCGCCACGCCTGCCTGGCGCTGCCGCTCGGCGACGCCCGGCACGGCCGTCGAGCTGGCGCTCGCAGCGCCGCTCAGCATGCCGAGCAGCGCCTACGCCTACGACGAAGCGATCGTCCACTACCGGCGAGGCCTCGATGCGACCCGCTTCCTCGATCCGCCGGACGCCGGCGTGGCGCTCGACCTGACGATCCGCATCGCCGCCGCGCTGCACCACCGGGGTGACCCGGAGGGCTTGCCGATGCTGCTCGACGCGGCCCGGCGGGCCCGCGACGCGGGTGACAAGCGACGGCGCTCGTGCGGGCGGCCACGGCGATCCCGCAGTTCGGCGCCGTCGGTTTCGTCGATCCGATGCCCGAGGGGCGGGTCGTCACGGAGGCCGCCCTCGCCGCGCTCGGACCACGAGCCGAGCGCCGGCCGCGCCCGGCTGCTCGTCGACCTGGCCTCGCACTGGCTGTTCCTCAGCGTCGACGAGGCGCTGCGGCTGGCCGGCCGGGCCGAGGCGATCGCCCGCGACCTCGGACGATCCCGAGGTGCTCGGCGCGGTGCTGCTCAGCGCCCGCCACATGGTCAGCCACCCACGCCAGCATCGACGAGCGGATCCGCGATCGGCGTCGAGCTGCTGGAGCTCGGCCGCCGGCTCGGCCGCCTGGCGATGACGCCTCGGCGGCTGCCACACCATGGCCGTCACCCACCTCCACCGCGGCGACCTCGAGGCCTGGCGCGACGAGTTCGACCGCTTCGCCGACCTGCTCGGCGACCGCAGCCTCGGCTACTACCAGATCCAGGTCGATCAACCACCGCGCCAACCGGGCCTACCTCGCCGGTGACCTGGACCGCGCCGAGGAGGTCGATCGCCGCCAACCGTGCCGCTGTCGATCGGCATCGGCGCCGGCCGGGTCTTCGCCGAGTCGACGATCGTCGCCAACCGCCGCCTGCAGGGCGCGCCACGACGAGCTGGTCGCCCGGTTCGAGCGGGCCGCCGCGTCGCTCGTCCGACGCCTGGTACCGGTGCTGCCTGGCCGCCGTCCAGGCGCGCAGCGGGCGACTCGACGACGGCCCGGGCGACGCTGGACCAGCTGCGCGACGAGCGGTTCCCGATCCGCGAGATCCATCCCTGGTCGGTCGCCGTCACCGAACTGGCCGAGGCGGCCGAGGTCGTGGGCGACCGCGCCGTGGCCACCCACGTGCTCGCCGTCGCCAGTCCGTACTCCGGCCGGCTCGCCGTCAGCGGCCCGTCGGCCAACCGGCCGTTCGATCAGGCGTTGGCCCAGGCCGCGCTGACCGTCGGCGACCCGAGCGCCGCGGCGGCGTACGCGACGCGCGCCGTCGCCGCCAGCCGCCACCGCCGCACGCCGGTGTTCCTGGTACGTGAGCTCGTGTTCCTGGCCGAGGCGCGCGGCGCGGTGCTTGACACCGAGATCCGCCCACTGGTCACCGAAGCGCGCGAGCTCGCCGAGCGGATGGGCACGATGGTGGCGGTCGACGACATCGAACGCTACGGGCTCCCGAGCTGAGGCCGGTGCCCGCCAGCTGGGCGTCCGGAAGCGTCCCGTGGAACACGCCCGACCCCTGATGAACGCACCGACTACTCGGCCGTGTTCCAAAGTGACACGCAGCGGGCCACGTTCACGCGATGTCCGGGTCCGGTAACGCTCCGATGTGGTCCAGAGAGCGTGGAATATATGTCGTGCTCCCGGCTTCGGAGGCGGCGGCGCGATGCGTCGAAGTCTGGCCGTCTCCGTTCGTTGGAGGACGGCCCAACGTTGCCGAGCAGGGAACTCGATCGCCGCCGTGACACAACCCGACGCCGGGTCAGCGGCTGCGCAGGATGAACGCCGCCGCCTCGGTCCGCGACCGCACGTGCAGCTTCATCAAGATGTTGCTGACGTGGTTCTTGACCGTGAACAGGCTGAGGTCCAGCGCCTTGGCGATCTCGGCGTTGCGACCGCCCTTTGGCCAGCAGCTCGGCGATCTCGGCCTCGCGCGCGGTGAGCGTTCGAGCGGCCGACGTCGGGCGATCCGGCGCGCGTGCGCGAGGATCTGGGTCACCTCGGCGGAGAAGGCGCCGCGTCCGGCGGCGGCGCTGCGCACGGCCTCGGCGAGGCTCTCGGCGTCGACCGACTTCACGAGGTAGCCGTTGGCGCCGGCCCGGATCACCTCGCGAATCCGCTCGCCAGCTCGGTGAAGCTGCTCAGCGCGAGCAGTCCGATCGTCGGGTGCTCGACGCGCAGCCGTCGGATCGCCTCGACACCATCCATGCCGGGCATCACCAGGTCGACCACGACGACATCGGGCGCAGGTCGGCGCACCGCGGCGATGGCCGCCTCGCCATTCGATGCCTCGCCGACGACCTCGAGATCGTCGAATCCGGAAAGACAGGCAGATGACGCCCTCACGAAGCAGGTCGTGGTCGTCGACGACGACGACGCGGATCGGAGCCGGTGCGCTGACCGACTCGATCACTCCGGCTCGACCGAGCAGCCGGAGATCGGTGCCGCGGCCGGGCGCGGCGTCGATCTCGAGCTTGGCTCCGACGCCTCGGCCCGCTCGCGCATGATGACAGCCCGAGATGGCCCGCGCGGCACGTGTGTCGGGTCGAAGCCGCCGCCGTTGTCGCTGATCCGCAGTTCGATGTTCTCGCCGCTCGTCAGGCGTCAACGAATCGACACCATCGGTCGCCTGCGTGTGCTTGGCGATGTTGCCGAGCGCCTCCTGCGCGACGCGGTAGAAGGCGAGCCGTGTCGCCGGGTCGAACTCGACCGGGTCGAGGGCGACGGTCACCTCGATCGAACTTGCGGCTCTCGAGGGCGGTCACCAGTTGCTCGAGCAGCTCGTGGAGCGGACCTCGACAACTCCGTGGGGCGCAGCTCGAGCACCAACGTGCGCATCTCGGCCAGCGCTCCGCGGGTCAGCTGGCGCAGGCGCTCGAGCCGTGGATGCAGCGTCGGAGTCCGGCTCGGCGTCGCGCAGCAGGCTGTCGGCGGTCAATGCCGCGGTCCACAGCGTCTGGTTGACGGCGTCGTGCAACTCGCGCGCGAGACGCTGGCGCTCCTCGGCAGCGGCCAGCCCCGAGACCTGGCCGGCGAACCGGGCGTTGGAGATCGCCGCCGCCGCCTGGTCGGCGATCGCCCGCAGACGGTCGCCGTGGCCGTCCGTGAAGAACCCTTTCATCGCGCTCTCGAGCGACGAGGAACCCGATCTGCTGGTCACCGATCCGCATGCGGTGCGCCGAGCACAGAGCCGGCCGGGCCGAGCGCCTCGCGCCGGATCATCGATGATAACCGAGCCATTCGCCGGCGGCAGCCGACCGATGACGTCGAGCGACGCGAGCGACTCGCTCAGCTCGGCCGCGTCGCCGGCTCCGGGTATCCGAAACCGACGCGGTGGCGGGCGATGTCGAGCGTGTCGTCGCTGATCGACGAGGATGATCGCGGTGAGGTCGTTGGACACCAGTCGCTCGACGCCGTCGAGCACGTGCTCCATCACCTCGTCGAGATCCAAGGTGCTCGACATCGCGCCGCGCGTGTCGCTGAGCGCTTCGGCATACGAACGTTGCTGACGTTCCTCGGCCTGGATCCGAACCCGGTCCTCGACCTCACGTCGCAGGCTCTCGTTGGCCCGCATCAGTTGGTCGTGCGCTGCTTGACCCGCTCGTCGAGGTCGGCGAGGGTTCGTTGCAGGTTGTCCTCGGCGGCCCGACGCTCGGTCACGTCCTCGAACGTGCCGAGGACACCGATCACCGCGCCCGAGGATCACGCAGCGGAACCTTGTTGGTCTCGATCCAGCGAACGTCGCCGGCCGCGCTGCGCAGCCGCTCGATGATGCCGAACCTCGGCTCTCCGGTCTCGACGACGACTGGGCGTCCCAGTCGACGAACCAATCGGCGTCGAAGTCGGGGTCGTCGGCCCACGGCATGTCGCGATCCGACAGGCCGACCATGGCCTCGGGCTCGACGCCGGCAAACGACGGCGAACACCTTGTTGCACCCGAGGTAGCGCGACTGGCGGTCCTTCCAGAACACGGCGTTCGTCATCGAATCCATCAGGATCTGCAGCATCTGCTGACTCGCCGCGAGCGCGTCGTCGCCGCCGTACTCGCCCTGGAGGAGCGCGGCGTAGAGGTCGAAGTTGGTCCGCTCGCCGGCGGCCGCCGTGACCGACTCGTTCACCGCGCCGAGCCTAGATCGGCCGGGACCAGCCGTGGATCCGCCGGCCGATTCGCCCGTCTCCGCGGTCGTCGCTATCCCTTCACCGCGCCGGTCGTGATGCCGGACTTGATGTAGCGCTGGCCGAACACGAACACCACGAGCACCGGCAGGATCGTCAACACGACATCGGCGGACACCAGGTTCCAGCTCGACTCGTAGATGCCGAAGAAGTTGTAGACGGCGAGCGTCATCGGCCACTTGTCGGAACTGCTGAGGAAGTAGAGCGGCATGATGAACTCGCTCCACAGGTCGAGGAACGTCAGGATCCCCACCGTGATCCAGGCCGGCCGGAGCAGCGGCACCATGATCCGCCAGAAGAGCTGGCGGGGCGCGCAGCCGTCGATGATCGCCGCCTCGTCGATCTCGGTCGGCACAGTGTGGACGAACGCGTAGATCACGAACACCGCGAACGGCAGCTTGAACGCGGCGTACAGGACGACCATCCCCAACTGCGTGTTCACCAGATTCGTCGCCTGCATCACCTTCGTGAGGGTGACGTAGTTGACCGGCATGGCGATCCCGATCACGAGGAACAGGTAGAGCAGACGGTTGAGCCTGGTGCGGTTCCTGGCCAGCACGAATGCGGCGGCCGTGGCGCAGGACGCACGCAGAGCACGGTCGCGAACACCGTGTAGATCATGCTGTTGACGAACG
Source organism: Ilumatobacteraceae bacterium (assembly GCA_963732335.1). Taxonomy (GTDB): domain Bacteria; phylum Actinomycetota; class Acidimicrobiia; order Acidimicrobiales; family Ilumatobacteraceae; genus Desertimonas. Next base: position 7,560 of record CAVSZO010000011.1, read on the forward strand.
CCTGCGTCAGCTTGCCCTCGTCGATCACTACGTCGTAGTTGTCGAAGCGCAGGTCCCGTCGGCAGGCCGGGGCCCATCGCTCGAGCCTCGGCGTCGGTCTTCAACGAGTTGACCACGACCAGGTAGATCGGGATGAACATCACGAGGCTGACTGCCGTGGCCATCGCGTGATTGGTGCCGCGCCGAACGGAACGACGCATCGTGGGCGGCCGCCGTCGCGCCGAGGCGCGCTCCTGGTCGTGGCCGTGTCAGGCGCCGTCGTGGCGTCGGTGACCTCAGGCATCGTCGATCTGCCTGTGCATCGCCCGGATGAGGAACAGCCCGGCCGCGGTCATCACGAGGAACAAGACAGTCGAGAGCGCCGTGCTCACCGCATAATGACCACGCGCGAACTCCTTGAACACGATCGTATTCACCGTCTCGGTCGCGTAACCCGGACCGCCGTTGGTCAGCACCCACACACTGTCGAACACCTTCAGGCCGTACAGCAGGTTCAACACGGTCGTCACGGTGAGCACTGGCTTCAAGAGCGGCAGCGTGATGTAGCGAAGCTCGTCGAGTGCGTTCGCCCCGTCGATCCGAGCTGCCTCGTAGTACTCACGCGGAATCGACTCGAGACCGGCCAAGAGGAGCAGCATGATGAACCCGACGCCCTTCCACGTATCGACCGCCACGATCGAGTACAAGGCGAGGCGCGTATCGGTCAACCAATGGGCAGTCAGGAAGTCGAGCCCGACGACGATCGAGAAATCGGTTCAGGATTCCGGTCGACGGGTTGAGGATCGACTTGAAGACGATGCCGACGACGATCATCGGCAGCACGGAGGGCAGATAGATCACCGCACGATGCAGCGTCGCGAACCGCCGGATCCCTCGGGAGACGAGCAATGCGAGCATCAACCCGATCACGGTCTTGGTGACGATCGTCAGGCCGGTGAACAGCACCGTGTTCTTGATCGCCTGCCACATCGCCCCCCGTTCCCCGAAGACGGATCGGTAGTTGTCGAGGCCCGACGAACTCGGTTTCGGACGAGAATCGACTCCAGTTCGTCAGCGAGTAGTAGATCCCCATGATGCTCGGGATGACGATGAACACGAGGTGGAGCACGATCGCTCCGAAGGCGAAGGAGGTCGGGTAGCTCCGTGCCGTAGATGTCACTCGCATCCGTCGTGCTCGCTGCATGGATTCAGGTCGCTTTCGGTCGCTCGACAGTGCGGTGCGCCCTGATGAAGGCGTCGAGCGGGCTCCGCCACGCACTCATTGAACGCAGGTCGCGCGGTGGCGTGGATGCGCCCGCCAGGGGACGGGCGCATCCACACGCCTGGCCGGTCAGAGGGTCACTGCCAGCCTGGATCGTCGGCGGCGGTCGCCATCTCGGCTCGGCGACCGTCGATCGCCTCGAGCACCTCGACCGGTGTCTCGGCCCCGGTGAACATGGCCACGATGTCCTGACCCATCTCGATCCACTGCGGGTTGACGTAGTTGACGGCGGTCTGCAGCACCGTGCCTTGGTTCGGGTGGGCGTCGACGAACGCCTGCTGCGCCTCGGACAGTTCCGCGGTCGACGCCGTCGAAGTTCAGGAGCACGAACTGCGGCTCGTTGTCGAGCAGGAACTGGAGGTTCTCCGGTCGCGCCAGGAACTCGAAGTACGCCTTGGCGGCGTCGATGTGCTCGGAGCCCGTGTAGATGAACTTGCTCGGTGCAGCGGGGTTGACGTTCCAGATCTGGTTGTCGGCGAGGGGCATCAGGAAGAACCCGTAGTCATCGGCCGACGCCGATGGATCGGCGGCTTCGATCTGCGCCGGCAGGCCGAGACGGTTGACCGTCATCGCGTAGTCGCCGCTGGCCATGTTGGCCTCGGTGTTGGCGAACTCGTCCGACAGCGCGTTGTCGCCGAAGCAGCCGTTCGAGTACAGGTCGTTCAGCTGACCGAGCGCGAGTTCCATCGTGGGATCGTCGGCCAGCTTCACCTCGTTGGCATTGAGTTGGTCCATCAGCCCCGGCGACGCCGCCTCGTAGGCCGGCCCCAGTTCAGGGAACCACAGCACGTGATGCCATCCGTCCGAGACCGGCTCGTAGATCGGAGTGACCCCGGCGCTCGAAAGCGTCTGGCAGGCGGCGGCGAACTCGTCGTAGGTGGTCGGCACCTCGATGCCGTTGTCGGCGAAGATCGTCTTGTTGTACACGACGACCCACGAACCGCCGACCGTGTCCCAGATCGTCTGACCGTACACGACGCCGTCGAGGCTGATCTGCTCGGTCGACAAGGGATCCATGCGCTGCACCCACTCCTCGTCGGTGACGGGAACGGCGTTCTCCTCGACCCCGAGCTGGAGCTGAATGTCGGTCTTGCCGCTCTGCCCACCGAAGATGTCGATGCCCTCGCCACCCGCTTCGAGCTTCGTCTGCAGCACGCTGAAGTACTGGTCGGCAGGGATGATCTGGTAGTCGACGTGGATCCCGGTCTCCTCCTCGAACTGCACCGCCAACTCCCTCTCGGCGTCGAGCACCCAGTTCTGGCTCGCGAGATAAGTGATGGTGACGGGCTCCACGTCAGTGGATGCCTCGGCGGTGGTCTCGGTGCTCGAAGATGGATCCGTGGCAGTGGCAGAGCCATCCGCGCTCCGGTCGTCTCGGTCGGGGATTCGGCGGAGTCGTCGTCCCCGCAGCCGACGACGACGAGCGCGGCGACGGCCGACATCAGGACGGCGCGGACGCGCCTTCGGTCTCGGAACATCATGTCTTCTCTCCTCGTTGGGTCACGGTGGATGACGGTGGTTCTTCGCCGCCGGCACGAGGACGCGACGAACCGCGAGACCGTGTGGCCGACGAACGGGTGAAAGGTCGAGCAGTTCGTCCTCCGCTACCGGCCCTGACGCGCCGGGCTCGTGCTCGCACGCACGATCAGGGTCGGATCCCAGAGGATCTCCTTCACGGTCGTGTCGACGCCTTCCAGCTCGTCGATCATCATCCGGCCCGCCCCGTAGGCCATTGACCATGCCGGGAACTCCATCGCCGTCAGTGCCGGGCTCGTCAGCTCCGGACCCTGCGGCGTCGTGAGGCCGAGCACCGAGATGTCGTCGGGGACACGGAGCCCGGCGTCGTGCACGGCGCTGAACAGCGCCGTCTCGACCATCTCCCGCATCGTCACGAGCGCCGTGATCTCGGGATGCTCCTGCAACAGGTTGGTCGTCATGAGGCGGATGTGCCGCAGGTCGTGGTCGGCGCGGTAGTCGAGGCGAGGAAGGTCGAGCTCGGTGCAGGCGTTCGCGTACGCACGCAGCGCCCGCATCGTCGGCCCGTGTTGGCTCTCCTGCGACGGCATCGCTGACACGTACCCGATGTGCCGGTGCCCCAGGGCAACCAGGTGATCGAGGGCGACCCGCATGGCGGCCTCGAAGTCGTAGTCGATGAAGCTGGCACCGACCCGCTCCTCCGTGTGACCGAGCATCACGAACGGCAGGCTCATCTCGCGGAGGAAGTCGACGCGCCAGTCGCTGAGTTGCACACGCATCAAGACGGTGCCATCGCTCTTGTTCGACCGGTAGAGGTCGAGCAGATCGCGCTCGTCGAGCGAACGCATGACGAGATCGAGCCGATAGTCACGCTCCTCGCAGGCCGATGTGACACCGCGCAATGAAGTCGAGATAGATATGGCTCGGATTCGTGTCGGTATGGGGAAAGAGCAAGGAAATGGCGCGCGTCTTGCCCGTGGTGAGCTGCTGCCATTGGGTGCTCCTGGCGTACCCGAGCTTGCCGATCGCGTCCTCGACCTTCCTGCGAGCTCACCGGCGATGCATCGGGTTTGTTGTTGAGCACTCTCGAGACCGTCGCCACCGAAACGCCGGCCTCGCGTGCCACGTCCCTGATGGTGTGGTTCTTCGTCATCGAGTGGCCTTCTCCCCCAGAAACGGGCCGTGTGACCAGCGTGCCCTTGCGTCGCCTGACCAAGCGCTGGTACAAGTTCCGGTACTAGTTACAACGTAGTTCCGACCGAGTAAGCGTTGTCAAGGCGATCTCCCTCGTGGAGAAGTGCTCCGACAGAGGGAGAACTCTCACATGCACTGCATCCAGCGATGGGCTCTGACGCGTTTCGACGTCGCGCTCGACCGCGTCATCGGCGATTCGCAGGTGTCCACCACGCACCTCTCGATCGGGGTCCTCGAGCTCGAGGACGGCGACGGGCACGTCGGGACGGGCTTCTTCCACACGGTGACGGAACCGCTGCCTTCGCTGTCGGAGCTGCGCACACGGTTCGCAGCACGAGCTCGCCGACCAGGTCATCGGTGCGAGCCCGTTCGCGTGGGTCAATCGACTGGAACGCCCTCGCGGTGGACGGACGAAGACATCGGTCTTCTTCCCCGAGCGTCGAGCAGGCGATGTGGGACCTGCAGGGCCAGATCCTCGGCCTGCCGCTCTACAAGCTGCTCGGGGGCAGTCGGCAACGAGTGCCGGCCTACGCGAGTGGGCTCGAGTTCCATCTCACCGACGAGCAGGTCGCCGCCTTCTACGCCGGCGCGAGGGCGGCTGGCTTCTCGACGTTCAAGGTCAAGGTCGGGCACCCCGATCTGGCCCGCGACATCCGGCGTCTCCGGCTCGTCCAGGAAGTCGTCGGCGGCGAGTGCCTGCTGATGGCGGATGCCAACGAGGCGTGGGCGCCCAAGGAGGCGATCCGGCGACTGCACGCGTTCCACGACGCAGGGGTGCCGCTCTACTGGATCGAGGACCCGTGCCTGCGCGACGACTTCGACGGGCTGCGGTCGATCTCCCAGGCGGTGCCGCAGGTGCTCGTCAATGCCGGCGAGTACCTGAATCTGTCGGGGAAGCGCGAGCTGCTCGAGCGGAGGGCGGTAGACGTGCTCAACATCCACGGCTCGATCGGCGACGCCATGAAGGTCGGTTGGTTGGCGGCCGAGCACGGCGTGCCAATCGCCGTCGGGAACACCAACTTCGAGATCGGCGTGCACGTCGCCGCCGCGCTGCCCGACGTCATCTGGCTCGAGTACTCATTCCTGTCGTACAACCATCTCCTCGAGACCCCGATCGAGTTCTCCGACGGGTACGCGCTGGTCCCCGACCGGCCGGGCCACGGCCTGCGCCTCGCCGAGGCGGCCCGTAGCGAGTGGCCCGGCCTGCTAGCCGGTCGCTCCGGTCAGCAGTCGATCCGCCCGAACCCGATCTAATCCTCGCTGGTTCTGAACAACCAGCGGATGATCAGTTCGGGTTCGATGCGTTGCTCGTCGGCGATGGTCCTCGGCCGCCGCCGTGGCGAGCGTCGATCAGGCTGGCGAACCATCGTTCCGTCGTCGACACGTGGAGCAAGGCGGCGGCTTCGGCCAGCTGCGGGTCGTGGGCGCGCAGTGCGGCGAGGATCGCGGCGTGCTCGGAGATCGTCCGATCGGTCGCCCCGGCCTCGAGCACACCGCGCCACACGCGGCCTCGGGTGGTCCGGCTGGACACGCCGTTGAGCATCGACGCCAGCGTGGCGTTGCCGGCGGCCGCCGGCCACGACGTTGTGGAAGGCCTCGTCATACTCGACGAGCTCCTCGTGAGAACCCGCCGTAGACATCCTATGTAAGAGCGAGTCGAGTTCGGCGAGCTCGTCGTCGGTGATCCGGCTGGCGGCGAACCTGGTCGCCGCCGGTTCGAGGATTCGGCGAACCTGCACCAGCTCCAGCGTGAAGTCGTCGAGGAGGAGGTCGGCCGCAGCGCCGATTCCGGCGAGCAACAGCTCGGGCCGCAAGCTGGTGACGAAGGTGCCGTCGCCGCGGCGAATCTCCAGGACACGGGCGGTGACCAGCGCTCGAACCGCTTCCCGCATCGTGTTGCGGCCGGTGCCCAGCGCCTCGGCAAGCTCGGCTTCGGGCGGGAGACGCTCGCCGGGCGCCAGGCGACCGGAGGCGATCAGCTCGCGGACCTGCTCGATTGCCGTTTCGGTCAACGAGGCCGCCATCTGAGATCGCCTCCTTCTGCCGAGCATCGACAGGGTCTAGACATGGGATGTCTGAGCGCGTATGGTACCGCGTGTCGTCGACGGTCGGCGACATCGGCGGAGCGCACTCGGGGAGGTGGCGATGAGCACGTTGGCGAATCGTCGGTCGACCGGCCGATGCCGACGTCGTCGCTGCCGTCCGGTCGTGACGACTCCCCGACCGCCGACTCCGTCGACGGCGAACCGCACGACGACGTGCGCCCGGGCGGCCGCTATCGATTGCTTCGTGGCGCCTTGACGGTGATCCGTCTCGGACCGGTCCTCATCCTCGCCGGCCTCGTCGTCGCCATGACGCTCGCTGTCGCCGGTGTTCCTCACCACCGGCAACGTCGGCAACATCCTGTCGCAGACGGCGGCGATCGCCTTGCTGGCGATCGGCCAGCTGCTCGTCATCATCACCAGGGGCATCGATCTGTCGGTTGGCTCGACGCTGGCGCTGGCCTCGGTCCTCGGCGCCCTCGCCTTCCGCAACGGCAGCGGCGCCGCGGTGGTCATCGTCGTGATGCTCGCCACCGGTGCGGCGGTGGGCTTCGTCAACGGCGCCGGATACGTCTGGGGCCGGTTGCCCCATCCGTTCATCATCACGCTGGCGACGCTGAGCATCGCCCGGGCCTGGCCCTGCGGTTCGCCGACGGCCAGCCGGTCCGTGGCGTTCCGCCGATCGTCCAGACCATCGGCGGTGGGTCGCTCGGCTGGCTGCCGTACTCGGCGTTCCTCGTCGCCGGCATCGCCGCCGTGATCGCCGGTCGTGATGTCCCGCCTCGTGTTCGGCCGCTGGATCTACGCCACGGGCGGAAACGCCGAGGCCGCCCGACGCACCGGCATCCCGGTCCGCTCGGTGCTCATCTCGGTGTACGTCCTGTGTGGGCTGCTGGCCGGTGTCGCAGCGATCATCACGTCGGGACGGTTGAACGCCGGCTCGCCGACGTCGGGCTCGCTCGCCGAGCTCGATTCGATCGCCGCCGTCATCATCGGTGGCGCCAGCTTCCTCGGTGGTCGAGGCAACGTCGGCAACGCCCTCGTCGGCGCGCTGATGATCGGCGTGATCCGCAACGGCATGAACCTGCTCAACGTCGACGCGTTCCTGCAGCCGATCGTCATCGGCGTCGTCATCGTGCTGGCCGTGGAGTCCGACGTGCTGCGCGCTCGTCTCGAGGACCGCTTCCGCGTGCTCCAGGCGGCCCACGCATGAGCGCGGCGCTCTCGGTCCGGGGAGCGACGAAGCGCTTCGGCGCCGTGCTGGCGCTCGACTCGGTGGATGTCGAGGTGCACTACGGCGAGGTCCTCGCCCTGCTCGGGGACAACGGAGCCGGCAAGTCGACGCTGATCAAGTGCATCACCGGCGTCCATCGGCTGGACGAGGGAGAGATCGAGATCGACGGGCAGCCCGCCCACATCACGTCGCCGGCGGCGGCTCGGGCCCACGGGATCGAGACCGTCTACCAGGACCTCGCGTTGTTCGACAATCTGACACCCGCGGCGAACTTCTACGCCGGCCGCGAAGACGCCGTCCCGCGTTGGCTGCCGCGCCCACTGCGGGTGCTCCGTCGCCGGGCGATGACCGACGCGACCGTCGACGTCCTCGATCGCCTGCAGGTGTCGCTGCCCGAACGTTCCGCCGTCGTCGGCCTGATGTCGGGCGGTCAGCGCCAGGCGATCGCCGTCGCCCGGGCCGCCGCCTTCGCGTCGAAGGTCGTCATCCTCGACGAACCGACGGCGGCGCTCGGTGTGCGCGAGTCGCGCCGTGTTCTCGACCTGATCAGCCGCCTGCGCGCCGAGGGCCACGCCGTCATCGTCATCTCTCACGCCCTCGATCACGTGACCGAGGTGGCCGATCGGGCCGTCGTCATGCGACGCGGCCGCAAGGTGGGCGAGGAGGTTCCGAGCCCAGAGAGCCAACAGAGGATCGTCGCCATGATCGTCGGCACCGCGGCGTAGTCCTCCACATTTCGAGTACCGCACAGGCACGTGCCGTGAGTTCGGCGCGGGCGAACACCGGCGGCGACGCCGCCCGACAACAAGGGGGAACCCAACATGAAGCGAATCACTCCGGCTGGCACCGCTGGTGCTGTGCCTCAGCCTCGGGGCGACGGTCACCGCGTCCGACATCGTCGGCGCCACCACGCCGCCCGACTCCGAGCCCGTCCGGTGACACGGCGCCGGCCGGATCCGTGAAGATCGGGTTCATCACCAAGTTCCCCGTCGACTTCTACGACACGATGGTCGAGGCCGCCGAGACGTGGAACGAAGCGCATCCCGAGGTCGAGCTGATCTTCGCCCAAGGGGCGAGCGGCACGGACGACGAGGGCGTGATCAACGCCATCGAGTCGATGGTGACCCAGGAGGTCCAAGCGATCGTCGTCACGCCGACGAGCCCGAACGTCCAGGACGCCTTGCAGGAGGCCGTCGACGCGGGGATCGTCGTGATCCTCGTCGACAACGACATCCCCGGGTTGGGAAGGGGCGACGTCGCTCGTGGCGACCGACAACCTCGCCGGCGGGGTGCTCGCCGGCGAGTTCCTCGCCGAGCAGCTCGAGCCCGGCGACACCGTCGCCGTCCTCGAGGGCGTCGCCGGCGCACCGTCGCTGGAAGATCGGGTCACCGGTTTCGAGGAGGGGCTCGGCGACGACTTCGAGATCGTCGCCTCGCTGCCGACCGACTGCGACCAGACCAAGGGCTTGGACGCGGCGCAGGACATCCTCACCGCCAATCCCGACGTCACGGCGATCTACGGAGCCTGCGGTCCGCCGATCATCGGCGCCCTCGAAGCGATCGAGAGTGCCGACAAGGACATCCTCGTGGTCGGCTTCGATGCCGGGCCGGACGAGGTCGCGGCGATCGTCGCCGGAGACCAACTCGCTTCGGTCGCCCAGTTCCCGGCGCGGATGGGTGAGTTCGGGGCGCAGGCTGCGCTCGACGCCATCAATGGTGAGCCGGTCGAACCGTTGATCGACACGGGCACCGAGATCGTCACCGCCGACAACGCCGACGAGTTCGGCGGCTGAGTCGTCAACCGCGAGTCGCGGGTGGGCGCTGCGTCCCACGCGTCGCGGCGCCCACCCCCCACCGCCATCCAGCGAGAGCGAGACCATGACCCGCATCAGCGCCCTCGACGTCGTCGATGTCCGCTTCCCGACGTCGCGCCAGCTCGACGGGTCGGACGCGATGAACCCGGAACCGGACTACTCGGCCGCGTACGTCGCATTGCGTCTCGACGATGCCGACGTGGCCGGCTACTCGTTGCTGTTCACGACGGGCCGGGGCAACGACGTCGCCTGCGCAGCCGTCCGCGCCCTCGAGAGCTACGTCGTCGGACGCGATGTCGCCGAGCTGGTCGGCGACGTCGGCGCGCTGGCGCGGGAGCTCACCTGGGACGGCCAACTGCGCTGGCTCGGCCCGGAGAAGGGCGTGATGCACATGGCCATCGGCGCCGTCGTCAACGCCGCCTGGGACCTCCGCTGCCGCCTCGACGGCCAGCCGCTGTGGCGGGTGCTCGCCTCGCTTCACCGCAGGAGATCGTCGACCAGATCGACTTCACGTACATCGACGACGCCCTCACGGCGGGCGAGGCGCTGACCTCCTCGAAGCCAAGGCCGCGGGACGAGACGAGCGCATCGCCGCCCTCGAGGCGGACGGCCTTCCGGCCTACACGACGTCGGCGGGATGGCTCGGCTACGACGACGACAAGGTGGCCCGCCTGGCCCGCCAGTCCGTCGACGACGGGTTCACGATGCTCAAGTTGAAGGTCGGCGCCGACGTCGCAGTCGGACATCCGCCGGCTGGGGATCGCCCGCCACGCAGCGGGCGAGCGGGCGCGCATCGCCGTCGACGCCAACCAGCGGTGGGGAGTCGGTCAAGCGATCGACTGGATGGCGGAACTGGCGCAGTTCGACCCGTACTGGATCGAGGAGCCGACCTCACCCGATGACGTGCTCGGCCACCTCGCCATCCGTCGAGCAGTGCACCCGGTACGGGTCGCCACGGGCGAGCACGTCCAGAACCGGGTCGATCTTCAAGCAGCTGCTCCAAGCCGAGGCGATCGATGTCGTGCAGATCGATGCCTGCCGGGTGGGTGGCGTCAACGAGAACCTCGCCATCCTCCTGCTCGCCGCCAAGTTCGGCGTGCCCGTGTGCCCGCACGCCGGAGGCGTCGGGCTGTGCGAGATGGTTCAGCACCTCGCGATGTTCGACTTCATCGCCGTGAGTGGCACGACGGACGGATCGATGGATCGAGTACGTCGATCACCTGCACGAGCACTTCACCGACCCCGTCGTCGTGCGCGGCGGGCGATACCGCGCTCCGACCGGTCCCGGAGGCGGCGCCCGCCTCCTCGAAGACTCAGTCGCCGAGTACCGCTTCCCCGACGGCCCGGCATGGAGTCACGGCGATGCCGCCAATGCACGCTGATGATTTCGTTCGTGTTCGAGTCATGGCTCAAACCAACGAGCTGCAGGGAGCGTCATGAGACTGGCCCGAATCGGCGAACCGGGACGCGAGCTGCGGTCGTTTTGGCGAGGACGGCGCTCTGCTCGACGCCGCCCAAGTGGTCGGCGACTACGACGCGGCGTTCTGGGACAGCGGCCTCGCTGCGCTGCGCGTCGCGCTTGATGCAGGAACACTGAGCCCAGTCGAAGGTCCCCATCGCTTCGGTCCTCCCGTCGCTCGACCCGGCAAGATTGTGTGCATCGGGCTGAACTACCTCGACCACGCATACGAGACGAACGCCGAGCCGCCCGTCGAGCCGGTGATCTTCTTGAAGGCACCCGACTGCGTGGTAGGCCCAGACGACGAAGTGCTGATCCCCCGCCGCTCCGTGAAAGCGGACTACGAGATCGAGCTCGGCGTCCTCGGACATCGGCCGCACCGCCCGATACGTCGAGAGCGACCGGCGGATGCCCTCGCGTGCGTCGCTCGGCTACACGATCTCGCACGACGTGTCCGAGCGTGAGTTCCAGATCGAGCGCACCGGCACATGGGATAAGGGCAAGTCGTGCGAGACCTTCAACCCAATGCGGCCCGCTACTCGCAACTACCAGGGGACGAGATCTGGCGATCCGCAGGCGCTCGGACTTCCGCCTCTGGGGGTGAATGGCGAGCTGCCGCCAGAACGTGTCCACCGCCAACATGACTTCCGGTGCGCCGAACTTGATCCAGCAGCGGTCAGCCAGTTCATGGTGCTCCGCCCAGGCGACCTCGTGAACACCGGCACCCCGGCAGGCGTCGCCCTCGGCGGGAAGCCGGACCCGAAACCGTACCTCCGCCCGGGCGACGTCGCGGAGGCCTCGAGATCGACTGCCTCGGCCACCAGCGCGCCAGACCCTCGGACAGGCCTGACGATGGCACGCATCACATTGCTCGCCGTACGGGGGCAGCGATCGACCAGGGGCTGCCCTGAGTTGGCGAAACAGGAGTTGGACGGCGAGTTCGCCGTGCCGTGCGGCTGATCGGCGGGTCCTTGCAGGCGACGGTCTCCATACCGCCGTGATGCTCGCGGGAACGTGGCGCGACGGTGCTCGCCTGCCTCGATCTGCAACCGAACGTCGAGGGCCTTCCCCCATCGCTCGTGGGCGGGCTTGCGCTGCGACGTCCGCGATGACAGCGGCCCGCTCCCAAGGCCGTCGCCGACGTGATCGGCCGTATTTCGGCGGTCTCGACATCGTCGTCAACAACGCAGGGATCGGTTCCCAGGGCACGATCGCCGACAACCCCGACGAGGAGTGGCTGATCAAGCTACGACGTCAATGTTCTCGGCATCGTCCGGGTGACGAGGGCCGCCCTCGACGCCTTTGCGGCGAGTCCCGACCCCACGCGGCGGTCGTCAACACGTGCTCGATCGTGGCGACCGTCCGGGCTGCCGCAGCGAGCGTGCTACTCGGCCACGAAGGGCGCGGTGCTGTCGCTCACGAGGGCGATGGCGGCCCACCACCTACGCGAGGGCATCCGCGTCAATTGCGTCACCCCCGGCACGGCCGACACTCCGTGGGTACAGCGACTGCTCGACCATGCCCCCGACCCCGCCGCCGAGCGGGCCGCGTCGATCGCACGCCAGCCAATGGGCCGGCTCGTCAGCGCCGACGAGGTGGCCGCAGCGATCTGTTATCTCGCCAGCCCGTTCACGGCAAGCACCACAGGGACCGACCTCGCAGTCGACGGTGGCATGTACGGACTCCGTGTGCGCCCAGATCAGTTGCCGGCGTCGTGAAAACGTGCTCACTGGGCATGTCGTGGACGCCCATCACCACCTATGGGACCCGGTGCGGCGCTACTACCCGTGGATGGATGGCGAGGCCTTCGCCCCGATCCGCCGGACGTACAGCCTTCCGGAACTCGACGCCGTGACCTCCGCCAGCGGCGTCGGTGCCACCGTGCTCGTACAGGCCGTGTCGGACCTCGCCGAGTCGGCGGAGTTCTCGCCGTCCGCCGAGTCGGCGGGCTCATCCTCGCGGGCGTCGTCGAATGGATCGACCTGTCCCTCGGCGAAGCAGCGGTCACGGAGCAGGTCGACCAACTGCGCGCCGGATTCGGGGGGCGAGAGACTCGTCGGCATCCGCCACCAGGTCGAAGACGAGGCCCAGCGGAACTGGCTGGTCCGCGACGACGTCGTCGCCGCAATCGCGAAGGTTGGTGCCGCCGGGCTCGTCTACGACATGCTCGTGCTCACCGACCAGCTTCGATCCGCCGTTGACCTCGCGGCGCTCGACACGATGACGTTCGTGCTCGACCACGCCGCCAAGCCGCCGTTCACCGGCGGCCCGGACGACTGGAACGTGTGGAAGTCCGGGAGTCGCGGCGCTCGCCGCTCAGCCCAACGTGGCGTGCAAGCTTTCCGGGCCTGACCCGAAGCCAACTGGAACTCATGGGACGCCAACACACTCCGTCCCGCCGTCGAACACGTTCTCGAGACGTTCGGCCCCGACCGATTGATGTTCGGCTCCGACTGGCCAGTATGCGAACTGGGCCTGACCGTGAGGTGCTCGCCGCGGCGAACGAAGCCACCGCGGGCTGCACGCCGAGCGAGCGCATCAGATTTTCAGCCGCACGGCCATCCGTGTCTACCGGTCTCGCTCGACGAGCAGTTCCCCGTCGACGTGGCGGTGCCCGGGGCGGGGATCGACCCGCATGGTGTTGCCACCATCGGTGTTTAAGTTCGGACCGGATCGTCCAGCCGATCTTTCTCGGTCCGCGAGGTGGGTTCTGATCTGCGGGTTTGTGACGCGGCTCGTCCACATCGTCGCTTCCCGTGTCAGCCAGTATCGGCGAATTCTGTGCACGAATTGTGCACAGAAATGCGATTCGTGGACACGCCGTACGTGAAACCTCTTT
>CAVSZO010000012.1:0-10411 GCA_963732335.1 Ilumatobacteraceae bacterium
CCACGCCTTCCAGTACGGGAACTGGGGCTACGCCGCAGCCCTCGGCAACGTGATGGTGATCATCGTCGGCGTGTTCCTGATCATCTACCTCCGGGCCAACCGCCGGAGCGGTGCAGACATGATTCGCTCGCGCCATCGCGCCGTGACGCGGCCGTTGCAGTACCTCGCTCTCGGCGTGTACCTCCTGTTCCTGGCCTTCCCGCTGGCGTTCCTGCTGATCACCGCATTGAAGACGCAACAGGAGATCACATCGCCGGAGCCCACGCTCCTTCCGGACAGCCTCTACCTCGACAACTTCAGCGAGGCGATCGAGAAGACCGACTTCTGGCGGACCGCCCGCAACAGCGCCATCGTCGCCACGGTGACGATGGTGCTGACGATCATCCTGGCTTTCCCGACCGCCTACGCGCTCGCCCGCTTCCAAACCAGGCTGCGCGGCGTGGCGACCGGGTGGATCCTGCTCAGCCAGGTCTTCCCGTTCATCCTCATCATCATTCCGCTGTTCATCGTCCTGCGCGATCTCGACATGATCGACGAGCTCCGCGGTCTCGTCCTCGTGTACACGGTATGGGCACTCCCGTTCGCCATCTGGATGCTGCGCAGCTACGTCGCGGCGGTCCCCACCGATCTCGAGGAGGCCGGCGCGATCGACGGCGCCTCCCGCTACCGAGTGCTCGTCAGCATCGTGCTCCCGCTGCTCGCCCCGGGCCTCGTTGCCACGAGCCTGTTCACGTTCATCGGCTCATGGAACGAGTTCTTCTTCGCCCTCGTGCTGATCCAGTCACCCGAGCGCGAGACGCTGCCGCTCACCCTGCAGCGGTTCGTCGGCTCGGAGGGCCAGGTGCAGCTCGGTGAGCTCGCCGCCGGCGCCCTGCTGAGCACGATCCCGAGCCTCCTGTTCTTCGCCTTCATCCAACGCCGGCTCACCTCCGGTCTGCTCAGCGGAGCGGTCAAAGGATGAACCATCGATCCACCATGAAAGGAGCCCAACCCATGAACAGAACTGTGCGGGCGGCCGTGTCGATAGCCGCCCTCGCCGGGGTCGCCCTCGGTACGGCGGGCACTGCCGGGACCGCGTCAGCATCGGGCGAACCCGTCAACCTGACGTTCTCCACCTACGCCTTCCAGGAACCGACGATCGCCGCCACCGAAGAGATCGTCGCCGCCTGGAACGAGGCCAACCCGGACATCCAGGTCGAGCTCGTGATGACGAGCGCCGAGAACGTCCACGACCAACTCGTCACCCAGTTCGCCGGCGGCACGGCGCCGGACATCATCCACGACGAGTCCGCCGACATCCTCGGCTTCGCCGAGCAGGGGTACCTCGCCGACCTCGCCCCCTACTTCAGTGAGGAGTTGATCGCGAGCGTGTCCGAGGGCATCTGGTCGAGCGTGACAACCCCCGACGGGGCGATCATCGCCGCCCCGACGCTGCTGCAGTCCTACGTCGTGTTCGCCAACGTCGACGCCTTCGAGGCAGCCGGCGTGGAGGTCCCGACCGGTGAGACGTTGGCGTGGGACGACTTCGAGCAGCTCGCGGTCGACCTCGCACCGGAGGGCGGCTACGGACTCGGGTGGGGACTGCGTTCACCGACCGCGACCGTCATGAACCTGGCTCTCGGGTTCGGCGGTGATTTCTTCACTATCGAAGGTGACGAGGTCACGTTCGAGGCCGGAGAGGCGGAGATGGAGGTTCCGCGGCGAATTCACGCCCTCACGTACGAAGCCGGCGTCCTCGACCCGGTGACGCTGACGCTCAGCGGCGGCGACACCATGCCGGGGTTCATCGGCGGCGACTACGCCCTGTGGGCTGCTCCCGACTTCTGGGCTCAGCAGCTCGTCGCCTCTGCCCCGGAGGACCTCAACTGGATAGTGCTCCCGCCGCTGGCCGGTCCGGAGGGTGCGACCCAGGCGGCCAACCCACAGACCCTCTCGGTGCCCGTCGACAGCGAACATCCCGAGGAGGCGGCTGCGTTCATCAGCTTCGTGATGGAGGCCGAGAACCTCGCCGCCCTCGCCCAGGGCGACTGGCTGATCCCCGCGTCCGTCGAGTCACGCGAGGCGGTCCTCGCCGCCACGGGTGGGGAGAACGGCTGGGACCAGATCCTCGCCAGCGGCGAGTTCCTCGAAGCTGCGCCCTTCCAGTTCGCCGGCGACTATCCGCAATGGAGAGACCAGACCGCCACGCCGGCGCTGCAGCAGTTCTTCGCCGACAGCATCAGCCTGGAGGATCTGCAGGCTCAGCTCACCGACGGCTGGAACCAGATTGCCGGTAGCTGATCGCCTACTCGACAAGGCCGCTGGCGCGCTCAACGGTGCGGCGGTAGGTGATGCCCTCGGCGGACCCGTCGAGGGCAACACCCCCGCCGTCATCCAGCAGCGCTACGGCGGGTTCGTCACCGGGATCGTCCCGCCGTTCTACGAGAACTGGCGGGACGCCCGGCCGATGTCGCCGTACCACAAGGGTGACGGCCACATCACCGACGACACGTTGATGACGCTCGCTCTCGTCGACGTGTACGACGAGGTCCGCGACCACCTCAACGCCTACGACATCGCCGAGCGGCTGGTCCCCCAATTGATGAACAGGGTGCGCTGGATTCCCGAACTGGAACGGGAGACGGTGATCCTCCAACGAATCTTCCTCGCCGAGAAGTGGTTGGTCGCCCGGCTCCACTACGGCCACATCGACCCGCGTGAGGCCGGAGTCGGGAACATCGTCAACTGCGGAGCGGCGATGTACATGACGCCCGTCGGGATCGCCAACGCCGGCGACCCGGCGGGCGCCTACGCCGAGGCGATCGACATGGCCGGCGCCCACCAGTCGAGCTACGGCAGGGAGGCGGCCGGAGTGTTCGCCGCCGCTGTCGCCGAGGCGATGCGCCCAGGTGCGTCGGTCGACTCGGTCATCGACACGGTGATCGGAGTCGCCCGCGACGGGACGAAGATGGCCATCGAAGCGCTCGTCGCCGTGGCCCAGAAGCAGGGCAACTGGCGCGAGGCACTCGCCGACCTACGCGAGGCGATCGCGCCATACGACACGGTCGGCCCGAACTATCGGGAACCGTTGCTCGACGCCCGGATCCCGAGCCGGACGAAGTCGATCGAGGAACTGCCCGTCGCTCTCGGCTTCGCCATCGTGTCGGGCGGAGACTTCCGCGACGCAGTCCTCGGCGGGGTCAACTACGGCCGCGACGCCGACTCGATCGCGACGATGGCGGGTGCGATCACCGGCGCCCTGGGCGGCGCCTCCGTCATCCCGTCTGACTGGCTCGACGAGGTTTCGGCCGCCAGCCGGATCGACCTCGCGGCGTCGGCGACGACGATGGCCAGTGTGACGCGCGACATCTGGGCCCGCGACGCCGAGCGGGCGACCGCCCGCGACGCCGCGCGTGCTGATCTCTGATGCCTCGCGTGACCTGGGTCCAGCCGGAGGATTTGGTCCCGCACGCGCTGGCGGCCAAGCGACTCGACGGCTGCGACGTCGACGATGTGGCCGCACGATGGCAGGTGGCGGGCGGCCGCCTCGATCCCCCGACGGTCGGTGCCACTCCGGAGCCGGCGAGCGACGAGTTGCGGGCGACCGCCCGCCGCTTGCTCGTCGAGCTCGACGACGTGCCGCTGCCTGGCGACCTCGCAGCCGCCGAGCCGGACGACCTTGAAGCGATAGAAGCGCTGGCACCCGGCGCGCCGACGTCGACCGCCGGGAGCGACCTCGCCGACCGGATCCACGGCGGCTGGCTCGGGCGGGCCGCCGGCTGCCTGCTCGGCAAGCCGGTGGAGAAGATCCCCCGGCACGGCATCCGGGCGATCGCCGAGTCGACCGGGAACTGGCCGATCAGCTCCTACTTCACGGCGGTCGGCCTCGACCCGCACGTGGCTGCGGCGTACCCGTGGAACCGCGCCAGCCGGACGACGAGCCTCGTCGAGAACATCGCCGGCATGCCCGAGGACGACGACCTCAACTTTGCGATCGTCGCCCTCACAGTCGTCGAGCAGCACGGCGAAGCGCTGACGACCGACGACGTGGCGGTGACCTGGCTGTCGCTGCTGCCTGGTGGCCGCGTGTTCACGGCCGAACGGATTGCCTACCGCAACCTCCTCGACGGCCACCCCCCGGCCGTCGCGGGGCGGGTAGGCAATCCGTTCCAGGACTGGATCGGGGCGCAGATCCGCACCGACGTGTACGGCTGGGTGGCGCCCGGAGATCCGGCGCGGGCGGCCCGGCTGGCGTGGCAGGACGGCCGGCTGAGCCACTCGCGCAACGGCCTGTACGGGGCGATGTTCGTCGCCGCGGCGTCGTCGGCGGCGGTCGTCGCTTCGTCGATCGACGAGTGCGTTGGTGCCGGCCTGTCGGTGGTCCCCGCCGGGAGCCGCTACGCCACGGCGATCCGGCGCGGCGTCGAGCTGGGACGCAGCAGCGTCGACACCGAGGCTGCGATCGATGCCTTGTACGCCGACTTCGGCCACCTCCACTGGGTGCACGTGCTCAACAACGCCGCCCTCCTGGCGTTCGCCCTGACCCGCAGCCACGGCGACTTCGCCACGGCGATCACGACCGTCGTGTCGGGGGGCTGGGACACCGACTCCACGGGGGCCACCGCCGGCTCGATCTGCGGTGCGCTCACCGGCGCGGAGAAGCTGCCACCGGCGTGGATCGATCCGCTCACCAACCGTCTGTCGTCGAGCATGCCCGGGTTTGACGGCATCGGCTTCGACGAACTAGGGCGGCGAACGGTGACAGCAAGATTGACGTGACGCCAGAACTCGATCCGCTCGTCCCGCGACCGATCGATCTGCCGACCATGTTGCCGCTCCACGGTGACATCGACGTCGAGGTCGCCGACCGGGCGAAGATCTTCGCTGCCCCCGACGACCTTGCCGACTGGCCGGCCTGGCGTGAGCAGCTCATCCGCTGGCGCGACGAAGCCCGCCGGCGGATCGTCGTCGAGTATCCGTCCGACGGCTGGGCGGCGCGCTGTTTCACCAAGGCCCTTGTGTGGCTGTGGGACGAGCGGTTGTTCGACCACGAGCGGGGCGAGTTCACCCCCGGCCGGCTGCTCGCCGACGCCGAGCGGTTTGGCGGCTTCGACGCCGTCGTGCTGTGGCACGCCTATCCGGTCATCGGCCTCGACGAGCGCAATCAGTTCGAGTATTACCGGGACGTTCCCGGCCTACGAGAGTTGGTGTCGGCGCTCCAGCAGCGGGGCGTGCGAGTGCTGATCGACTACAACCCATGGGACGTCGGGACGCGGCGCGAACCAGTGAGTGATGCGGACACGCTCGCTGCCGCCGTCACGTCACTCGGGCGTTGACGGAGTGTTCCTCGACACGATGCGCGAGGGCGGGCGCGACCTCGTCGCCACACTGCAGCGGCTGCGCCCGTCACCAGTGCTCGAGGGCGAGTCGCGCGTTCCGCTCGATCGCATTGCCGACCATGCGATGAGTTGGGCGCAGTGGTTCGCCGACTCGCCGGCGCCCGGCGTGATGGCGGCGCACTGGTTCGAGCGCCGGCACATGCAGCACCACACACGGCGGTGGAACCGCGACCACAGTCACGAGCTGCAATCGGCGTGGATCAACGGCACCGGGATGGTGGTGTGGGACGCCGTGTTCGGATCATGGGTCGGATGGAACGAGCGCGACACGTCGACACTGCGACGGATGGTGCGAGCACAGCGGGCCCTCGTCGACGTACTCGTAGACGGCGAGTGGACGCCCCTGGTCGACACCACGCCGGAGGCCCTGGCCGCGGGTGTCTACGTCTCACGGTTCCGTAGCCCGACGATGTCGCTGTGGACGATCGTCAACCGGGGCGGCGTCGACTTCCACGGCCAGGTGATCGACGCGGGGGGCGACGGCTCGGCGGTCAGCGTCACCGCCGGAGTGGCGCTTGACTCGCCGGGTGCCGAGATCGTCGTTCCAGCGCGCGGGATCGCCGGCGTGCTGCGCGTCGACGGCGACGTTCCTCCGTACGTCAGCGAGCTGGTGGCGGCGGCGGGCAAGGATGCCCACACAGGAGACACCGTGTTCCCGGCTCGGCTGGCGGTCAGAGTCGCCGCGGTGCCGTCGGGGACACGCCAGCCACCCGCCGGCGCCATCGTGATCCCCCCCGGGACACACGAGCTGACCGTGCGCTACCGCCTCCGCGAGACCGGGATGTACGGCGGGGCACCGTTCGTCGAGGAGTGGAAACCACTCTCACCACGCCTGCACGCCGACGTGAGCGAGCAGCACACCATCGAAATCGGACATGTGGCCGTGGCGGCGGCCGAGCTGACCGGCGACGACGGCATTGCGCTCATCGGGCTGACGCTCGACGAGGCGCGCGCCCACGCCGCGTCACTCGGCGCCAGGCTGCCCACTGAGTTCGAGTGGCAGCTCGCCGCCGCCGACCCCTCGTTCCGCCGCGCCGAGCCGCTCGTCTGGAACTGGACGGAGAGCGAACACAGCGACGGGATCACCCGCTTCGCCATCCTCAAGGGCGGATGTGGGTACGTCGCCGAAGGGTCGGAGTGGTACTTCGACGGTGGTCCCCGGCCGCCCGAGTTCAGCGCCAAGTTGCTGCTCGCCGGCCTGGGGATGCAGCGTTCACCATCGATCGGCTTCCGGCTGGCCTGGGATCTCGACCAAGGTGGAGGGTATGGCTGAACCGACCGGTCCTTTGTCGGGGGTGCGGGTCATCGACGCCTCGACGCTCTTCGCCGGGCCATTGGCCGCGACGTTCCTCGGCGACCTCGGCGCCGACGTCGTCAAGATCGAACACCCGGCCCGGCCCGACGCGGCTCGCACTCACGGCCCGGCTCGCAACGGCGTCGGCCTGTGGTGGAAGACGCTCGGGCGCAACAAGCGGACGGCGACGCTCGATCTGTCGAGACCCGAAGGGGCCGCCCTGATGTTGCGCCTCGCCGCGCGCGCCGACGTGCTGATCGAGAACTTCCGGCCGGGGACGCTGGAGCGCTGGGGCCTCGGCCCGGACGAGGTGCACGGCGCCAACCCGCGATTGGTCATGGCGCGGGTGACCGCCTTCGGCCAGTTCGGTCCCCTCGCCGCGCAGCCCGGGTTCGGCTCGATCGCCGAGGCGATGAGCGGGTTCGCCGCGATCACCGGCGAGCCCGCTGGCCCGCCGACGTTGCCTCCGCTCGGACTCGCCGACGGTATCGCCGCGCTGGCCACGAGCTTCACCGTCACCGCCGCCCTGCGCAGCGCCGAGGCGACCGGCCGCGGCCAGGTCGTCGACGTCGCGATCATCGAGCCGATCCTGATGTTGCTCGGCGCCCAGATCACGACGTACGACCAGCTCGGCCAGCTGCAACAGCGCCTCGGCAACCGCTCCGCCAACAATGCCCCGCGCAACGTCTACCGCTCGGCTGACGGCGAGTGGGTTGCCGTCAGCACGTCGTCGCAGTCGATCGCCGAGCGAGTCGTTCGCCTCGTCGGCCGTCCCGACCTTGTCGAGCAACCGTGGTTCGCGACCGGCCGTCAGCGGGCCGAGCACGCCGACGAGCTCGACGGTGCAGTCGCCGCGTGGATCGCGGCGCGGCCGACCGCCGACGTGCTGGCCGCGTTCGAAGCGGCCGAAGCAGCGATCGGGCCGGTCTACGACGCGCGCGGCGTGATGAGCGATCCGCAGTACGCGGCCCTCGGTACGGTGCAGACCGTCGAGGACGAGGAGCTCGGACCGGTCAAGATGCAGAACGTGCTGGCCCGCCTGTCCGCAACACCTGGATCGATCCGCTGGGCCGGCCGCCCGCACGGTGCCGACACCGCCGAGGTCCTCGCCGAGATCGGCGTCGACGCCGCACAACTTGCCGAGCTGCGTGACAAGGGCATCGTGTGAGACCGCTGGTCACAGCGTTGTATGTACCTGCGGACCGGCCGGAGCGCTTCGCCAAGGCGGTCGCCACCGGGGCGCAGGTGGTGATCCTCGATCTCGAGGACGCCGTCGCCGAAGGCCACAAGGACGCTGCCCGGCGGCACGTCGTCGGCTGGCTGGCATCGGCGGACGAGAAGCCACCGGTCGTCGAGGTGCGCGTCAACGCCGGCTCGTCGGTCGACCTCGAAGCTCTCTCCGCGGCGTCCGGTGAGTTCGTCGTACGCCTGCCCAAAGTCGAATCGCCGGGCCACGTCGACGCCGCCCTCGCCGTGCTCGGCCGGGAGGTCCCGATCTCGGTGTTGATCGAATCGGCGCGGGGACTCGAAGCGGCGGCGGAGATCGCAGCACACCTGGCCGTCGTTGCCATCGGCCTCGGCGAGGCCGATCTGGCGAGTGATCTCGGCAGCGCCCACGTCTCCGTCCTCGACTGGGCGCGGGCCCGACTCCTCGTCGCCGCCCGGGCAGCGGCCAAGCCGGCGCCGATGATGTCGGTGTACACCGACATCCGCGACCTCGATGGACTGGACGCCGACACGCGGCGGGGCAAGGAGATGGGCTTCGTCGGCCGCACGGCAATCCATCCCAGTCAGGTTCCCGTCATCGCCGCCGCTTTCGCACCGACGGACACCGAGCTCTCGTGGGCGGGCGAGGTGCTCGCGGCGACGAAATCCGGCGGGGTCACGACACTGGCGTCCGGCGAGATGGTCGATCCGGCGATGCGACGTCGCGCCGAGTCGATCCTCGAGCTCGCCGCCGCCTCGGCAACGGCTCGGGCATGATCTGGCAATGAGTGAACTCTGGGAGCGAAGCGCGGTGGAGTTGGCGGCGGCCATACGCGATCGAGTGGTGTCGAGCCGCGAAGTGGTCGAGGCCCACCTCGCCCGCATCGACGCCGTCAATCCCGCCCTCAACGCTGTCGTCCGTCGCCTCGACGACGAGGCGCTGGCGGCGGCCGAAGCCGCCGACAAGGCGCTCGCCGACGGCGCAGACGTCGGTCCACTCCACGGCGTGCCGTGCACAGTCAAGGAGAACATCGACCTCGCCGGCACGCCGACCACGCAGGCGATCACCGCCCTTGCCGACGCCGTCGCCGGCACCGATGCTCCGGTCGTCGAGCGGCTGCGCGCCGCCGGGGCGATCCCGATCGGGCGTACCAACCTGCCCGACCTCGGCCTGCGCCTGCACACCGACTCGTCGCTGCACGGCCTCACCCGCAACCCCTGGAACCCGAACGTCACGGTTGGCGGGTCGAGCGGCGGCGAGGCCTCGGCGCTGGCCAGCGGCATGTCGCCGATCGGGCTGGGCAACGACATCGGCGGGTCGCTGCGCAACCCGGCGCACTGCTGCGGCATCACCTCGATCAAGCCGACAACCGGCGTCGTGCCTCACGCCACCGAGATCCCCCCGGTCGACGTCATCGTCGCCGCCCAACTGATGTTTGCCCAAGGCGTGATGGCGCGCCGTGTGGAGGACGTCGCCACGGGATTCCGAGCCGTCGCCGGGGCCCATCCTCGCGACCCGCTGTCGCTGCCAGTGGCCCTTCCACCGGCACCAGATCGCCCGCTGCGCATCGCCCTGCTCGCCGAACCGCCGGGCGGCTCGACGGATCGCGGCATCGCTGCAGCGATCCGCGCGGCGGCCGACGCCCTCGCGGCGACAGGCCACGAGGTGGTCGAGGCCACGCCGCCTTCGTACGAGCAGGCGATCGTCCTGTGGGCGGCCCTGCTGGCACCGGATCTGGCGTTCCAGCGCGAGTTGCTCGATGCCGTGATGGGCGCGGACGGCAGGCGGTTTCTCGAGCTCAGCGACCACCAGTTCGCCACCTTCGACGCGGCCGGCTGGCCGGCCCTGTTCCTCGACCGCTATCGCATCGCCCGCGAGTGGGAGGAGTTCTTCGGCAGCGTCGACGTCCTGCTGTCGCCGACGTGGGCGAAGCCGGCGTTCGAGCACGGCGCCGACATCGCTTCCGCCGAGGGTGCCGTGGGCGTGCTGGAGTCGATTCGGCCGGTGCTGCCGGCCAACTTCCTCGGCCTGCCGGCCACCGTCGCCCCCGCCGGGATCGTCGAGGGCCTCCCCGTCGGCGCCCAGTTCACCGGCGCCCGATTCGCCGACCTGACAACGCTCGCCGCAGCCGGCGCCCTGGAGGCGGCAGTCGGCACGTTCACCCCGATCGACCCCCGCGGGTCTGTGTGAGAGGGCGCGCCAATCGGACCGCGACATGTTCCCGTCGTGCGATCACTCGTTGGTGGGGCTCTTGAAGCGGGTGCTTGGGTGGGCGTCTTGCCGCCCCGGGGCGATCTGGGTGTCGTGAGTCCCGGATTCCGGGACCAAGGGCGCCCAGTTCAGGGGGAGATCGACGCCTCGTCGATCTGGGCGTCGTGAGTCTCGGATTCCGGGACCAAGGGCGCCCAGTTTGTCGGCGGCCGAGGCCTCTACGGGTTCCGGAGCCGACCGACGCTAGGTCTGCGCGCTGGACGTGCAGAACCGCCCTATTGGCGCGCCCTCTCACACAGATGTCAGGCGAGGCGGATGACC
>CAVSZO010000013.1:0-146585 GCA_963732335.1 Ilumatobacteraceae bacterium
TTCGCCGCTTGGGCTGTCGACAACGCCCGGCTGGACGTGTTGGCCGCGATCTACGCCGACGCCTCTAGGCGGACGAGCGAGTCACGGAGGCGACTTCCCACTCGAGCTGACCGACGGGCTCGTCGCACGAGCCGGCCACGCGTTCCGCCACGACGTTCGAGCCGACTGGGACGCTGGCACGGAGCAGTTCTAGAACCTGAACGGGGACGGTTCTATGCGCCTTGCCGTCGCTGGCGTCGTTCGCTGACGGCTGCGCGGTCTACGCGAACAGCGCACGGCGCTCCTCGGCCTCGGCGACCGTCTCGAACCCGGCGACTCGCCGGAATGAGGGAAGGCGGGCGGTGGCCCGGCTTCTCGGTCGGGGGCAGACGGACCGCGATGACGACAGCGGGATCATCCTGGAACGCCTGGACAGGCGTGATGGCGATGGCGGTGATGTCGTCGATGCTGGCCGCTCGGGCGGCGGTGCTGAGCGCGGAGGTGTCGGTCATTCTCGCCACCGCGTGACAGGCGCTCTTCACTCGGTCAACCCTTAGTAGCTGACGAGCGGTGCGAGCTCGCCATCGCTGATTCCGTCGGGACTGGGGGCGCGCTGGGTGGTGGTGGGGGCGTCGAAGATGAGGTCGAGCACGAGGGTTGTCTCGGGGCGTCGGCGGCGGAGAGATGCGTGGTGGGCGTGGTGCCACGACCGGTGAACCAGGCTCGCGCCTGGCCGCCGGCACGGTAGACGCCGTCGTCGGTCATCGTGACCTCGATGGGTTGGCGGCGGCTTCCGTCGTCGACGATGCCGCTGAGGCGCCAACGGGAGAACCCGTCTGCGTCGGCGTGGAGTTCGTCCGTGGAGGCGGTGAGTCGCATCCACTGGCTTGCCGAGTGCGGCTGTGATGACCAGCGTCGACCTTTCGGGAGGATCGACGATCCTCAGCGTCCCGTCCGACACGACGGGTTGTAGTCAGGGACGGGGGGTCGAAAGTCCGATGAACGAGGCGCGGTGCAACGTCCAGAGTCCTTCGCACGGAAGCTCGGCGCCGCCGTGGTGCTGGATGAGCGAGGAACCGTTGCGTGTCGTGATCATGCTTGCTCCTGAGATCAAGTCGGTGGGGTGGCGAGGACGAGCCGTTGACGGGCCGTGCGGTGCACGATCCCCGCCATCGTCGGCAGTGTCCTGATCGCACGGGCGAAGTCGTCGCACGTGAGGACGTGGAGGCGCATGTCCGACACCGCCTCCACCGACGCCGTGCGCACCCCTTGCTCGAGCAGGGCAAGCTCACCGAAGCAGTCACCGCGGCCGAGGCCAGCGGGTACCAGGGCAGCTGTCGCGGGTGACGATCGGAGCGGCCGCGCTCGATGACGAAGAACCGCTCGGCGAGGTCACCTTGACGAACGAGACGTTGTCCGGCGGGAACTGTCAGGGCGATGATCGCTCGCGAGAGCCGTCCGGCGTTGGTGCCAAGGCATCGAGCGCGAGGAAACCGTCCTCGCCAGATCGAGTTTCCAAGATCACAATGCTGGCGACGATGAGGGCGACCCCGGACCTGCGTCAGGCGGGGGCGGTCGGCGAGCAGCGCGAGGCCGATCAACGGGGTCAGCGCGGCTGGAGCGCGGAAACGATGCTCGCACGGAGGGTCCGAGGATGCGAATCCGGCAACGAGCATGATCATGCCCGTCACGGCTTCCGCACCAACGGCGGCAGTGAAACCGAGGGCGGTGGCCCCGATGTCGATGGGGAGGTCTTGTCGACCGGCTGCCGTCACGGTCAGGGTGAGCGCGGCACGGTCATGACCAAGGCGAACAAGCCCAGGGGATTGGTGTGCTCGAGCTGATCGGCCGACGACAGGATGTAGGCGGCGTAGGCGACGGACGCGGCGGCGGCCAGGCCGGCGCCGGTCGGGTCGATGTGCCCAACCCGCCGACGAGGACCAGCGCCGTTCCGGCGATGGCGGTGGTGACGGCGATCGGCCGGCGGCTTCCTCGATCCCGGCCGAGCGCGATCGCGCCGAGGGTCACCAGTGCGGGGTAGGTGAACAGGATGACGTCGACGAGGCCGGCCTCCAAGCGGGCGAGCGAGCGGGTACAGCCAGGCGTGCGCGGCGTACCCCACGCCGAGGGTCAGCGCCCGACGGCGTGCCGGCGAGCGGGCGGTGGGCGGGTGAGCGCGACGAGCGACCACAGCAGCGCGGCGGCGATGAGGAACCGGCCCGACAGCATCGTGCCGATGGTCGCTCCGGCGTCGTAGCCGAGTTGGGTGAGCACGCCGATCCAGGCGAAGGCGACGGCCGACACCACGGTGAGCCCGACGCCCAGCTGTGTCGGTTGGGCGTGCTGGGAAATGGTCGCCGCGTGAGCATGCACCAAGCGAGGTACATCCGGGTCCTTGGGCGCATCGGCGGTACTGCCGAATCCGTTGCCTACCGGGCCCGGCGTCAGAGCAGGCCGTTCTCCTCGGCGAAGCGGCCGGCGGCGGCCCGGGAGCGACACGCCCGCCTTGCGGTAGATCGAACGTAGGTGGGCGTTGACGGTGCGCACGCTGAGGTAGAGCTGCTCGGCGACGTCGGCGTCGGAGAGCCCGACGGCGACGAGCCTGAGCACGTCGACCTCGCGTGCGGTCAGGCCCGACCGGGAACGAGCGGGCATCGGTCGCTGACGCCGACGGCGGCGTCGATCCGGTGGTCGTTGCTCGTGGCGGCGAACAGCTGTCGCGGCTCGGAGAGGCCCTTCAACTGGTGCTCGCCGCGGTCGACGAACGTCAGTCCGGCGCCGGCGGCGAGCTCGCGGGTCGTCGAGCTCACGAGGACCTCGCCTGGCGCGGCTCGGGCGGCGATGCGTGCCGCGACGTGCATCGCGATCCCGCGGGCCGTCCCTTCGACTGTCTCGAGCTCGCCCGTGTGGACGCCGGCTCGGATCACCAGCCCGAGCTCACGAACCCGATCGAGGACGCGAACGCGCATCGGATCGCGCTCGCCGGGCTGTCGAAGGAGGCGAGGAAGCCGTCCCCGATGGCGTTGATCTCCTCGCCGCCGTGGAGAACGAGCTCGGCGCGAGTCATCCGCTCGTGCGCCGCCAGCAACTCGCTGCCGGCGCGATCGCCGACCCGCTCGAAGGTGCCGGTGGAGCCGACGATGTCGGTGACGAGGATCGTCGTGACGTGGCGGTTCGATGGCGGGCGCGTTGCGTCGCGGTCCCGCCACCGACTGGAGACGGAGAACACATCGTCGCCGGCGGGACTGCAACGGGAATCGATCGCTGACCGCTGCGGCGACGTCGCTCCGCCACCACCACGGCACCGGTCGCCGCACCTCGAGCGAGCGTCGACGCCCGCTCGACGGGCTCGCCGTCGGCCCCCCAGACCCAACGCAGCGTCGCTCGCGTGCCCGATCCGCTTCGAACCGACTGTCGCCCGCCCGACGGTGACCGCGGCGCTCGCCTCGAGCGGCGACGGATCGCCGCCGGCGCCGGCGAGTCGCGCCGAGGACGGCGAGGCGGCTTCGACGGCCGGATCGATCGGCTGCGAACGTCGGGGCCGTCGAAGACGGCGACGAGCAGGCCTCTGTCGTGGCGCAGCTCGCTCACCAGCCCGGCGAGGGCGCCGATCCGCTCCTCGGCCGCCTCCCGGAGACGGCGGGCGACGAAGCCGACCGCTTCGTCGTGGACATCTGGCCGTCACGTCGCCACTCGACGGCGAGGACGGCGACGTCACGCTCCTGCCTCCCGAACCGCTCCAGATGGGCGCTCGTCGTCCGAAGCTCGCCGACCGTCTCGTCGATCGCCCGTTTGCGCGTGATCGCCGTGCGGATCCTGGCGAGGAGCTCCCGGTCATCGACCGGTTTGGACAGGAAGTCGTCAGCGCCGGCCTCGATCCCGCGCACCCGGTCCTCGACGGCGTTCAGCGCCGTCATCAGCACGACCGGGATGAACCTCGACTCGGGATCCTGCTTGAGGATCCGCAGCGTGGCGATCCCGTCCAGCTCGGGCATCATCACGTCGAGCAGGACGAGGTCCGGCGGCGACGCGGCGACGCGTTCGAGCGCCTCGAGCCCGTTCGCCGCCGACTCCGTCAGGTAGCCGAGGTGCTCCAGCTCCTGCTCGAGGTAGTCGACGTTGAACGGCTCGTCGTCGACGATGAGGATGCGACCCGGGTCCGCCGGCGGCAGCCATGTCGGTGAGTCCGTCATCTCCCTCCACGAGGCGATCCGACCAGCTCGACGAAGCGACAGGTCGTCGATCGGTTTGGCGACGAACTCGTCGCAGCCGGCGTCGATCGCCCGCTCCCGGTCGCCCGGCATGACACTGGAGCTGACGGCGACGATCGGAACGTCGCGGCAGCCGCGTCCGGATCGTGCGGACGGCGATCGAGCCCGTTCATCCCGGGCAGGGCGACGTCCATCAGGATCAGGTCCGGCGACAGCCCGAAGGCGAGCGCCACCGCGGTCTCGCCGTCGGCGGCGAGCGCGATCGTCGTAGGTGTCCTCGAACAGCTGGACGAGCAGATCGCGGTTGAGCTCGACGTCCTCGACGATCAGCAGCCGCTTCCTCACGGACGGCTCTCCGATCGCCATGGCTCGGCGTCGGTCGACGCGGCAGGTCGAGCGTGAAGGTGGAGCCGGTGCCGAGTCGGCTCTCGACGGTGACGTCGCCGCCGAGGGCCTGGGCCAGGCGGCGGGAGATGGCCAGACCCAGGCCGGTCCCTGACGCGCACGTGCCGGCGTCGCGTCGGCGCGGTGGAACTCGTCGAAGATCCGTCCGAGCTCGTCGGTGGCGATGCCGAGACCCGTGTCGGCGACGGCGACCCGAAGCCGTCCTCGGCCACGCCGGCGCGCACGTCGATCGTGCCTTCGTCGGTGTACTTGATGGCGTTGCTGAGCAGGTTCAGCAGGATCTGTTTGACCTTCTCCCGGTCGGTGACGACCGGCGGCTGGGCTCGGTCGACGTCGGCGTGCATCCGCACGTGTGGTCGGTCGACGAGCGGTTCGAGCGACTCGGTGGCCTCACGGATAACGTCGGCGATGTCGGTCTCGGCGAGGTCGACGTGGACACTGTCCGGCGTCGATCCGCGACAGATCGAGGATCTCGTCGATCATCACGAGCAGGTGCTCGGCGCTGAGCAGAACCTTGGAGAGGTTGTCGACCTGCTTCGTCGGCAGGCCTTCGGAGTTTCTCGACACGAGCCGCGTGAACCCGATGATCGCGTTCAGCGGGGTTCGCAGCTCGTGGCTCATGTTGGCGAGGAACCGGCTCTTCGCCGACGCTGCTTCCATCGCCGCGTCACGCGCCGTCTCGACCCGCCGCACGAGCTCGGCCAACTCGGCCTGGTTGCGCTTCTCGGCGGTGATATCGATGTCGATGCCGGCGATCGCCACCATCCGGCCCGTGCTGTCCCGCACCGGGAACCGGACATCGGCGAAGCACGTGCTCGTTGCCTCGTCGAACGACGCGAGCCTCGCGGTGCTGCGGCTCGCCGGTGGTGAGGACCGCCCGGTCGATGGCTCCGATTGACAGCCGGGACCATCGAGACCTCGGTGATCGGATCGGTCTCCCACAACGTCTTGCCGCGGATCTCGTCGTTGGAGAGCCCCCAGAACTCCTCGTACTGCCGGTTGACGAGGATGAACCGGCCGTCCGAGGTCACGGAGATAGACGCTGGCGGGCATGTTGTCGATCAGGGTGCGCAGGCGGGCCTCCTCGGATCGTTCACGCTCGACGACCCGCCCCAGCTGGGTCCCGACGCTCAAAACGAGCTCGAGAGCTCCTCGTCGGCGGTGAACGGCTCGTCGGAGATGAACTCGAGCACTCCGACGGCGTCGGTGCCCGCCAGGATCGGCACGGCCAGGCCGGCACGAAGACCGAGCTCGATCCCGACCGCGGCCCGGTCGCCCGGCAGCTCCTCCAGCGGGACGACGAGCGACCGGCGGCCGTCTCGCGAGAGGCTCCAACGAGACCACCGTCAGCATTCGCCGCATCGGCTGGATCGCCGATCAGGTCGCTGTCGAGACGAACACCGGCTGCCTCTCCGCAGCGCGACACTCGGGAGGCCGCTGCCGTCGCGGTGGGTCGTGCTTCGGTCGCCTCGCGAAACGTGCCGTACCTGGCCTCATCGTCCAGGTGCCAGATGCCGGTCGATACGAGACGTCGGGGTCGTCGCGGCTGACGAGGTAGGCATGGCCGATCGGCCAACCGGTGAACCGGCACACCTCCCGGAGCGCCACCGCGAGCGCCTCCTCCGGCGAGGACGACTCGTTGGCCGCCGCGGCCGTGCGGCGCAGCAGCTGCAGCGAGTCGGTTCGACGACTGATCGCCGCCAGGACCCGGTTGTACTCGGCGGCGATCCGGCCGACCTCGGTGTGCGGCTCGACACGGACGGGGCGGGCGAAGTCGCCGCTGCGCCGTTGCTCGTCGATGTCCGCGAGGAGATCGGCGATCTCGGTGCTGGCACCGTGCTCGGCGATGTTGAGCCCGGCGAGCTCGCCCTCCCGGTCGATCCGCAGCGGGAAGCGGCGGTTGATCACCGTCAGACGCGACGAACGCCAGACCGAACGCCCACACAAAGCACACGCCGATCCCGACGAGCTGGATGCCGAGCTGCTCGATCCGGTTCGAGGCCGCCGGGAACGAATCGACGTCACCGAGCAGCGCAACCGCCAGCGTTCCCCACACGCCCGCACCGAGGTGCACGGGCACCGCGCCGACCGCATCGTCGACGCGCACGCGTTCGAGCGACGACCGTCACGGCCAGCATGACGACGGCGCCAACTCCACCGACCAGCGCCGCTTCGGGCGGCTCTGACAGGTTCGCCGACGCCGTGACCGCAACCAGCCCCGCCAGCGAGCCGTTCATGATCATCACGACATCGGGCCGCCGATCACGCCACCACGTCAACGCCATGCCGACCAGCCCACCGAAGGTCGCGGCGAGCGTCGTGTTCTGGATGATCGCCGGCACGTCGCTCGTCAGCGCCAACGTGCTGCCGCCGTTGAAGCCGTACCATCCGACCCACAACACGAACACGCCGAGCGTCGTCAGCGGCAGGTCGTGTCCGTGAATCGGAACCGCATCCGTCCCGAAACGCCCGATCCTCGGACCGATGACGATGATCGCGGCCAGCGCCGCCCAGCCACCCGTCGAATGGACCACCGTCGATCCGGCGAAGTCGACGAAACCGAGCTCCCTCAGCCAGCCGTCCGACACGCCGCTCGGGCCCGACAGCGACGCTTCACCCCACGCCCAGTGCCCGAAGACCGGATAGACGACCGCCGCCACGACCATCACCAGCACGAGGTAGCCGGCGAAGCGCATGCGCTCGGCAACCGCGCCCGACATCAGCGTCGTCGCCGTGCCGATGAAACCCAACTGGAACAGGAAGAACGCGGTCAGGAACGAGCTGTCGCTGTCGAACAGGAACGACGACCCGCCGACGATCCACGTCCCCCCGAACCGAACATCAGCCCGAACCCGAACAGCCAGAACAGTGACGCCGCGACGAGGAAGTTGGCGAAGTTCTTGATCGCGACATTGACCGAGTTCTTCGACCGAACGAGCCCGCTCTCGAGCGCAGTGAAGCCCGCCTGCATCAACAGCACGAGCACCGCACACACCAGCAACCAGGCGACATCGACCGTCTCTACGGCTCGCATCAGCTCATCCACCCGAACACGTCTGGCTGCCCCAGCTCGCCATCTTCGAGCAGCCATCCATCGTAGGCGTACACGAGGCGGCACATCGTGTCCCCACCGACACCGAAGTCGTCGAGATCCCATCGAATCCGAACCGCGAGCATACCCACCTCGCCGGATCGCCTCGCCCTGGTTAGAGAAGCTCGGACCGCTCCGCCTGTCGGCCTCCAGCCGCGTCGAATGTCATCTGCCGTCGATACAGATCCAACCCGCATACCATGCTCATCAGGGACCTGCCTGCTCGAGCTCAGCGGATGACAAACCGAATGGTTGCCCACGCCCCAGCCGAGGAGGTCGGGACTGTCCGGCGCCTTGTGTAAGCGGCGTGATCTGAGGGTCCGCGATTGAAGGACCCGGGCCGGGGAGGACCACGTTCCTTATCAGACACGCCTGCCAGGAGTTGCCAGCGTGCCTGCCGACCGTCGCGACGCCTCGACGAGGTTGCTGAGGTTCTCAGCGATCGCCGCATCGCGATCGCGGCTTGCGTGCTGGTAGATGAGCGCGGCTCGCGGCGAGGCGTGACCCATCCGCGACATCAGCTCCTTGGTGCTCGCGCCGGTCGGCCGCGGCGAGCGTGTTGCCGGTGTGGCGCAGATCGTGGAAACGCAGCCCCACGATCCCGGCACAGCGCAAGGCGCGGTGCCAGGCGGCGTGGAGCGTGGCGGTTCGGAACGGCCGTCCGCTCGATCCGGGGAAGACGAGGTTGTCAGGTCCGGGCGTGGCCCATTCGGCGAGGTGCGCCTCGAGATCGGGAACGATCACCGCCGGAATTGCGACGATCCGCCGGCCAGCGTCGGTCTTCGGCGGGCCGAGGACGAGGGTGCCATCGCCGAGCTGCTGATACTGCTCGACGACGGCGACGGTCCGGTGAAGCAGATCGAGGTTGACCTGTCGGAGGGCGCGGAGCTCGCCGACCCGAAGCCCGCAGAACGTGGCCAGCAACACCATCGCCCGGTAGCGCGGCTCGATGTCATCGGCGATCGCGTAGACCTGCTCGATCGTCGCCACCGGTCGTTCCGCCGGTCGCTCCACTGACGCGCCCTTGATGACGCACGGGTTGCGCGAAATGAGACCGTCCTCGAGTGCGGTGGCGCAGATCGCGTGGAGCAGCCGGTACGACTTGGCGATCGTGGACGCGCCGGGACGGCCGGCGTCGATCAGGCCGGCGCGCCATGACCGCACCTTCGCCGGAGTGATGTCGGCGAGGTTGGTGGTGCCCAGTGTCGGGATGATGTGGAGGCGGAGCAGGCTGCGGTACATCTCTCGTGTCCGCGGGCGCAGATCAGGACGGTCGGCCAGCCACCGCGCGGCGTAGTCGGCGAGCGGAATCTTGCCGGCCGTCGGGATCGATCCACGTCCCGCGCTCGAGATCGGTGCGCGTGGCGGCGAGCCAGCTGTCGGCCAGGCCCTTCGTGCGGAACGTCTCAGGAGCGGTGCGCCAGACGCCCTGGACCTGATAGCGCGCCTGCCATCTCCCGGACGGGAGCTTGCGCACGCTTCCCCACGCTCTGCGGGCCACACGGGCATCGTAGTCTCAGCGATGTGGCACGTATGTGGCACGAACACCGTTGCGGAGGGTTTCTCCACATCCTGTGGACACCGAGATGTGCGTATCTACCAGGCACTTCGTCGAGAGCGGATGAGGGGAATCGAACCCCCGTATTCAGCTTGGGAAGCTGATGTTCTGCCATTGAACTACATCCGCAGTGGCGGCCCAGGCTAGCGACTCCGATCTGTGTCAGCGTGCGCGTCCGTAGTGGGCTGACACGCTGACACAGACGGCGGAGATGTCAGGCGAAGGCGGCGGCGGCGACGTCGGCGTAGGTCTCGGCGAGGTGGAACGTCATCGACTCGCGGACCTGCTCGGGGATGTCGTCGAGGTCGCCCTCGTTGCGCTTCGGCAGCACGACCTCGGTGAGCCCGGCGCGGTGGGCGGCGAGCACCTTCTGCTTCACACCACCGATCGGGAGCACGGCGCCCTGCAGGGTTATCTCGCCGGTCATCCCGACCGTCGGCTTGACTGCCTGGTCGCGCAGCAGGCTGACCAGCGCCGTCGTCATCGTGATGCCTGCCGACGGCCCGTCCTTGGGCACGGCACCGGCCGGAACGTGGACGTGGAAGCGCCGGCGCATCGAATCCGGGTCGACGCCGAGCTCGCCGGCGTGCGAGCGCACGTAGTTGAGGGCGATCTGGGCCGACTCCTTCATCACGTCGCCCAGTTGGCCCGTGAGCGTGAGTCCCGGCTCGGTGTCGGGTCCGGTCGGAAACGCCGTCGTCTCGATGAACAGGACGTCACCACCTGCGCCGGTGACCGCCAGGCCCGTCGCCACGCCCGGCAGCTCGGTGCGGTCCGGGACATCGTCGACGAGCTTCGGCCGCCCCAGCCACTCGCGCAGCTCGCCAGGTACCACGTCGGGTACCGCCTCGTCTGCGGCGATCCTGGCCGCAGCCTTGCGGGCGAGGCGCCCGAGCTCACGCTCCAACGAGCGCACGCCCGCCTCCCGCGTGTAGTTGCGGATGACGGCAACGATCGTGGCGTCGTCGACGTCGAGCTCGCTGCTCTGCAACCCGGCC
Source organism: Ilumatobacteraceae bacterium (assembly GCA_963732335.1). Lineage (GTDB taxonomy): Bacteria > Actinomycetota > Acidimicrobiia > Acidimicrobiales > Ilumatobacteraceae > Desertimonas. The sequence goes on from CAVSZO010000013.1 coordinate 10,243, forward strand.
CGTTCGAGCTGGCGGGGCAGCAGGTAGCGCCGGGCGATGAACACCTTCTCGTCGTCGGTGTAGCCGTCGAGGCGGACGACGTCCATGCGATCGAGCAGCGGCGCCGGGACAGTGTCGAGGAGGTTGGCGGTGGCGATGAACACGACGTCGGACAGGTCGAGATCGAGCTCGAGGTAATGGTCGCGGAACGTGTGGTTCTGCGCCGGGTCGAGGACCTCGAGCAGCGCCGCCGTGGGATCGCCGGACCAGCCGCCGGGCGACAGCTTGTCGACCTCGTCGAGGAGGATCACCGGGTTGGCAGTGCCCGCCTCGACCATCGCCCTGGCGATCCGTCCTGGCTGCGACCCGACGTAGGTGCGCCGGTGGCCGCGGATCTCGGCCTCGTCGCGGATGCCGCCGAGGGCAACACGGACGAACTTGCGACCCATCGCCCGGGCGACCGACTCACCCAGGCTCGTCTTGCCAACGCCCGGAGGGCCGACGAGGGTGATGATCGCCCCGTGGTGGCGCGCCCTGGCGGCCCCGGCCGAGTCGCCATCGTCGCCGTTGAGGCCGCGTTCGCTGCGCAGCTTGCGCACCGCCATGAACTCGACGATCCGCGTCTTCACGTCGTCGAGTCCGTAGTGGTCGGCGTCGAGCACGGCGCGCACGTTGGCGAGGTCGAGGTTGTCGTCGCTGCGTGTGTTCCACGGCAACTCGAAGACCCGGTCGAGCCAGGTCCGGATCCAGCCGTGCTCAGGTGACTGGGAGCTCGTGCGCTCGAGCCGGTCGATCTCCTTGGCGATCGTGTTGAAGGCAGCCTCGGGCGGCTGGATCTCTGCCAACTTGGCGCGGTACTCGGCAACGACGTCACCGTCGCCTTCACCCAGTTCCTTGCGGATCGCTTCCAGCTGTTGGCGGAGGAGGAACTCGCGCTGTTGCCGATCGACGCCTTCGGTCACGTCGTTACGGATCGACTCGGCCACCTGTAGCTCGGCCACGTGGTTGCGCGCCCAGTCGAGAACGAGCTGGACGCGCTCGCCGACGTCGATCGCACCGAGCACAGCAGCCTTGCTGCTCTCATCGAATTCCGCCCAGGTCGCCACGCCGTCGGCGAGGGCTCCAGGGTGGGTCGCGGTGCGCAGCAACTCGGGCAGCCGGCGCGACCGGCGCAGATCGGCGACGACGCCGAGGACGCCGCGGAGCTCGCGCCCGAGCGCCTCGACTCGCGGAGTCGGTCGCGGGTCGATGATCACCTCGGCGTCGGCGTAGGTGGTGCCCCGTTCGGACTGATGCAACGCCCCGACGCGGGCCCGGCCCTCGATGCGCACGACGGCCGCCGGGTCGCCCGACGGCAACGACCCGACATCAGGGACCTGGGCGACGACGGCGATTTCCCCGCTACCGGTGTGCAACAGGACGCGGGCCTCGCTCGTGCGGCGAGCGGCGGCGACCGACGATCGCAACTCCTCCGAGGCAAGGGTGAGTGTGACGACAGCGCCGGGGAGCACGACAGCCGGGATCGAAGCGACCGGCAGGCGCACAGCGCCGGGCGTGGAGATCGTCGAAGTGGCGGATTCGCTCATGCGACATGAGGGTACCGACTTGCAGTTCAGAAGTTGAACCGGTACGACTCATGATATGTGTCACGCAGTGGTGGAGGTGGCAAACTCCCTGATCAGCGGTGCTGCAGCGGGCCAGCGAGGAGGATGTCCCCGTGGCCGCCGGTGGAACCCTCGACCTCGGCGGTCACGACCAGCTCGCCATATCGGGCGATCGGCACTCCCGCCCACAGCACGACGCGATCGTCGCCGCCGCGCATGTGGAACGTGCCGACGCTGACCCAATCGCCAGTCTCCTCGGCGTGCAACCAGCCCTCGTAGTACTCCCCTTCAGGGGCCGCTGGCAGCCCGGCGACGTCGATGTTGATGGAGTACCCCGCACCGGAGTCGGCGACCGTCCCCTCGGCGGTTGCCCCGGAACCGAGCGCGGTCGGCGTCAGTTCGACATCGGCGATCGGCTCGTTCGACCGGCCACCGTCGTCGTCCCCGGTGAGCAAGGCGCCGGCGGCGAAGGCGACCAGGGCGGCAGCCGCGACGGCCAGCCCGGGCCCCAACCACGAGAGGTTCCGGCGACGGCGGCGCCCATCATCGAGACTCGCCGGAGCCGAGGGCGCGGCGACGTCGACAGTGCCTGAATGGCCATCGGTACGCAGGGTTTCGACTTGGGCGAAGACGCGTTCGCCGAGGTCGTCAGGAAGATCCTCCCAGACCGCGGCGCTACGCAGCGTGGCACCGAATCGTCCGAGCATCGCCTCCGCCTCCGCGTCGCCATGCTCGCCGTTCCCGCCGGTCGTCGGCTCGTGAGTACTCATGTCTGAACACCCCGATCATGCCGTCGGGGCTCACCGTTCCCTACGTCCGGCGACGCCGTTCGGTTCTCGTCTTGGGACGCCGGCGCCTCGCCACCAGCATCGCGAACGTGGGCGAGCAGATCGGCGAGACGCCGGTGAGCCCGGTACGACCGGGACTTGACCGTCCCGACCGGCACACCGAGCTTGTCGGCGATCTCGGTGTGGGCGAGCCCGTCGAACCACGCCAGCCTGACCACCTGGCGCTCGTCCTCGGGGAGTTGCTCGAGGGCGACGCGTACCTGCCACGCCTCCCAGGTGGCTTCCAGCGACACTGCAGCCTGGGCATCGTCGACGTCAGCAGCGTCGACGGCGTGAGCACGGCGTTCTCGGCGGTAGGCGTCGATCGCCTGGCGCCGAGCGATGGTGTACAGCCATGGCGCCAGCTCTTGATCGGGATTGAACCGCCCGGCGGCCTGCCACGCATTGACGAACGTCGACTGCACCACGTCGGCAGCTCGGCCGGGATCGCCGAGGATCGACAGGGCCACCGTGTACACAGCACCACCGAACCGTTCATAGACATCGCGCAGCACGGCGTCATCCGCGGCCGGAAAACGGATCGCCAGATCCCTGTCGCTCACGACCACCACAGCAGCGATGATTCCACACCCGTGAGTGGGGAGTTGGCGCGTGTGCTCGGCAGGCTGTGATTCTCGCCCGTGGAGTACGGTGCTGGCATGAGCACCTCCGACGATGACCTCGAAACCACCTGGAGCGACAGCGCTCCCGCGACCGGTGACACCGACGGTGAGGACGGTGGTGACACCGACGGCCAGGACAGTGGTGACACCGACGGCCAAGACGGTGGTGACACCGACGGCCAAGACGCCTGAGGGCTCGCTCGATCGTCGACCGGTGCGAGGCGTCATCGGCCGGATCGACCGACGTGACGGACGAATGGATCACCCGGCGCGAGTTTCACGCCGCTGCACCGCGGCTTGCTGACCTCGTTGCCGATTCTGGATGCTTCGAATCCGGCGAGGTGACGGTGCTCCGCACGTCCGTCGACGCACCGTGGGGCGATGCCGAGCGGCTGTGGGACCGCTTCCTCCGAGGTGGCGCCCGGGCGCCAACGTTCCGCCTCGTCCGCCTCGGATCGACGTTGACGCGACGCGAGTACTGCAGATCGGCGCCGATCGGCCACGCGCAGGTCGATGACGTCGTCGAGCCGAACCGGGTGCTCGAGCACTACGCGTCGGGCGCCACCGTCGTGCTCCAGGCACTGCAGTTCACCGACCCGGTCTTTGCCGAGTTGTCGACGAACGTCGCGCTCGAGCTGGACCACCCGGTCCAGGTCAACGCCTACCTGACGCCACCGGCCGAGCGCGGCCTCGACATCCACTTCGACTTCCATGACGTCGTCGTCGTGCAGCTCGCCGGTCGGAAACGCTGGCGCGTCTGGCCACCGTTGCCGCGAACGGTGCGACCGCTCAAGCGCGGGCCGTCGGTCGCCCAACCGGTGTCAGCTGAACTGGGCGCGGTGTCCCTCGACCGTGTCCTCGAACAGGGTGATTGCCTGGCCATTCCGAGGGGGTTTCCGCATGCCGCCGAGTCGGTCGACGCCGAGTCCGCCCATCTGACCATCGGGATCATGGCCTTGACGTGGAACCGTGTCGTGCGTGACCTGATCGACGACATCTCCTCGGGCTCGGCCCTTGCCGATCGTCTGCCCTTCGGCGGTCTCGGTGGACTCGACGACGCCAGCTCACCGCGTCCGCGTGATGCACTCGCAACGCTGTCCCACCAACTCACCGACGATCGTCTCCGCCACGCCGTCGCCGCCGAGGTCTGGCGCCGGCAGCCGCAAACACGACTTCGCGTGCGGCGACCCGTCGCCGTCGACGTCGAGCAGCCCGTGGCCGTAACCGCCGGCCCGTTGCTGTGGCTCGACACCCGATCGGCGGCGGACGGCAAGCACGCCCTCCACCTCGGCGACCGCAGACTGCGCTTCCCGGCTGAGTGCACCGCATTGGTCACCGATGTCCTGCGGGCGCCTGCCCCGTTCTCGGCCATCTCGCTCGGTGGCCCGCTCGACGACGCGTCGCGTGTCGCCGTGCTCAGCCGTCTCGCCACCGAGGGTGTGATCCGTGGTTGAGTTCCAGTGCGCAGTCGCCGCCCGCGACCGCGACGAATCGATGTTCGCGACGGCGTCGCAGGTTCGCCGATGGCTGCTGATCGAGATCCGCGGGGCGTGGGGCCGTGACGCCATCGCCGACTCCGACCTCGCCCGCTACGCGTCGTCGGGCTGGAGGCGGCGACTGCAGGCCGGGCAGGTTCGGGTCATCGCCGTCCGCCGCGACCTCGATCGCTCCTCGCAGGACGCTCTGCACATGTTCTACGTCGACTCCGGCAGCGCGGCCGACCGTGGCCGCTGCTGGCGCCGGCGGGTCGCCACGTTGCACGCGGCCGCCGACGCCGCGGCGGAGCTCTCGCTCGACGGAGGCGGCACCGACTGGCAACTGCACACCGACCCGCTCCTGCTCGTGTGCACGAACGGTCGCCACGATGCATGTTGCGCGACGTTCGGAAGGCCGCTCGTCCGCGACCTACGACAGAGCCTCACGACCGACGTCGTGTGGGAGTGCTCGCACATCGGCGGCGATCGTTTCGCTGCCAACCTCGTGATCCTCCCCGAAGGGCTCTACTTCGGGCGCTGCGACGGTGCGTCCGCTCAGCGCGTGATCGAGGAGTACCGGCGCGATGCCATCCACCTCGACAAGTACCGCGGTCGCTCGGTGCTCGGGTTCTACGAGCAGGCTGCGGAGTTTTTCGTCCGTCGAGAGCTCGGCCTGACTGCAATCGGCGCCGTGACCGCCGTGCGGCGCGTTGCGACCCCAGGAGCGTTCGCCATCGACATCACGACGAACGGCGAGCGCGGGACTGTCGAGGTACGCGTCGCCCGGACCGAGACTGCGGCGGTGACTTCGCTCACCTGCACCGGTCCGCCCGGTCAGCGTGTGCCGAGCTACGAGCTCATCTCCATCGACGAAAGCGCATGAACGGCGCGACACCCGACCGCGCCAACGACCGCCTCGGCCGCAACTACCGCCGGCTCTTCGGGGCGTCGACGATCTCCAACCTCGGCGACGGAGTCGCCCTCGTCGCCTACCCGTGGCTGGCTTCTGCAACCACCCGCAACCCGGTGCTGATCTCCCTGATCGTTGTCGTCCAGCGGCTGCCCTGGCTGCTCTTCGCGTTGCCGGTCGGGGTGCTCACCGACCGTCACGACCGCCGGCGCTTGATGGTCGGTGCCAACGCAGGGCGAGCTGCGATCACCTTGTTCGTGGCGATCGCCGTGCTGTCCCGCGGCGGCGATCTCCCGGGGCCGGACGAGCTCGACTCCGTGGTGTCGACGGACACGTTGTTGTACAGCTGCGTTCTCGTCGCCACCTTCCTGCTGGGAGTGGGCGAGGTGCTCTACGACAACTGCGCCCAGACTTTGATGCCCTCGCTCGTGCGCACCGACCAGTTGGAGAAGGCCAACGGCCGGCTGTGGGCGGCCGAGGAGGCGGCCAACCAATTCGCCGGTCCGCCGCTCGGAGCGCTGCTGCTCGCCGCCGGATTCGCCGTGCCGTTCCTCGTCGACGCCGGGTCGTTCGTCGTCTCGGCGGCGTTGATCTCGATCATCGTGCTGGCACCCCGACCAGCTGAGGCCGTCGCTCACCGGCCGTGGCGGCACGAGCTCGCCGAAGGGGTGCGCTGGCTGTGGCACAACGAACTGTTGCGCACGATGGCCATCGTCCTCGGGCTGTTCAACGCCGCGGCCTCGATCACATTCTCGGTGTACGTGCTGTTCGCCCAGGAGATCCTCGGAGCGTCGACCACAGAGTTCGCGGCGATCATGATGGCCGGCGCCGCCGGGGCGATCATCGGCGGCTGGACCGCTTCATCGCTCAGCGAAGCGCTCGGCCCGGGGCAGTCCTTGGCAGTGGTCCTCGCCGGCAGTGCCGCCATTGAAGTGACGATCGGGTTGATGTCGAACGTTCCGGTCGTCGCCGCAATGAACCTCCTGGCCGGCCTGCTGGCGGTGCTGTGGAACGTGATCACGGTGAGTTTGCGACAGTCGATCGTTCCCGACCACCTGCTCGGGCGCGTCAACAGCGTGTACCGCTTCCTGGCGTGGGGCATGATCCCGATCGGGGCGATCGCCGGAGGTCTGATCGTGACGGTGACGGAGGGCGTCGGCGACCGCGAACTCGCATTGCGGATGCCGTGGTTCGTCGCTGGTGCCATCGAGGTGGCCCTGCTCCTCTATGCCGCGCCGCGGCTGACGACCCAACGGCTGGACGCGGCACGGACGATGGTCCGTTCGCGAGCACCTAGCATCCACCCGTGAAGTTCGGCATCGCCTTCGCCAACACCGGTCCGTTCGTCGAGCCGGACGCCGCCGCGGCATTCGCCAAGGCGGCCGAGGACAACGGCTTCGAGTCGCTGTGGACCGTCGAGCACGTCGTCGTCCCGTCCGGCTACGAGTCGACGTACCCGTACAGTGCCGACGGCAAGATGCCGGGGCGGGAGGACTCGCCGATCCCCGACCCGTTGATCTGGCTGGCGTACGTCGCCGCGGCGACCGACCGCATCCGCCTGGCGACCGGCATTCTGATCCTGCCGCAACGCAACCCGGTGATCCTCGCCAAGGAGCTCGCCACGCTCGACCACATGTCGCGCGGGCGGATCATCCTGGGGGTCGGCATCGGCTGGCTCGCCGAGGAGTTCGCCGCCATCGGCGTCCCGTTCGCCGAGCGTGCAGCGCGCACCGACGACCACGTCGCCGCCCTGCGTGCGCTGTGGGGTGACGAGCCCACTCACCACAGCCAGTTCACCCAGTTCACCAACTGCATCGTCCGCCCGCGGCCGGCCGGGGAGTCGATCCCGATCCACGTCGGCGGCCATAGCGCGGCGGCGGCACGTCGTGCTGGGCGTCTCGGTGACGGCTACTTTCCGGTGTCGCGTGGCTCGTTCACCGAGCTCGCCGACCTGTTCGAGCTCGCCCGGTCCACCGCCGGCGCAGCAGGGCGTGATCCGGGAGCGATCGAGATGACGACCGGCGGCGCGGCGGCGACGGGACCGATCGGCATCGACGAGGTTGGCGCCCTCGCCGACATCGGCACCGACCGGATCCTCGTCCCGTCGTACACGTTCTGGCGAGACCCCGCCGGCGAACTGGCGCGCTACGCCGACGAGATCATCGCCCGTGTGTGAGGCCACTTTTTGGTCGCTGTGAGGTCACCAGCGTCATCACAGCGACCAAAGACTTTGGATACCCTGGCGGCAACCAATCGGGAACACCGGTGTGAATCCGGGGCTGTCCCGCAACTGTGACCGGGAAGTGAACTCCCACGCCGCCGAGAAGGCGACGGCGTCAGCACCACGGCCGATGTGCGGCTGGAAGGTGGGGAGGGATCGTCGATCCGGGAGCCAGGACACCGATCGGTGCAACCAAGCACAGCATCGAGACGCGAGGAGACGTCGATCATGTTCCAACGAACCCTGGTGTTCGGCACCGTTCTTGCAGCCGCGTTGGGCGCAGGCGCGGGCGCCGCCGACGCCACCACCGACCCGCCGACCACGGTCCCAGCCCGCGACACGTTCACGGTCCAGCACGCCGAGAACTTCGCCATCACGTACGACGGCGACCACAAGGTCCTGACCATCGGAACCGGGGACGCCGCCGAAACCTTCCTCCTCGTCCAACGCGGTGCCGAGGCGCCGGCGCTGGAAGGCGAGCTCGCCGGCGCAACCGTCGTCGAGGTCCCGATCGAGACGATGTTCTCGGAGTCGTCGAGCCACTACGGGTTCATCGACGTCCTCGACATCGAAGCAACGGTCACCGGCGTCGGGGACACGTCCCTCGTTGTCACGCCGAGCCTCGCCCAACGGGCAGCCGCCGGCGAGATCGAGTCGTTCGCCCCCAACTTCATCGTCGATCCAGAGCTCGTCGTGGCCGCCGACCCCGACGTCTACGTCACCGGGGGCGCCGTCGACCCCGCCCACGAGGTGATCAGCGCAGCGGGGATACCGGTCGTGCCCAACCTCGAGTGGCTGGAGACGACGCCGGAAGGCTGGGCCGAGTGGGTCGGCGTGTTCGCCGCCCTGACCAACACCGAGGCGCGTGCCAATGCGCTGTACAGCGAATGGACCACCGACTATGCCGCGGCTGCGGCGCTGGCCGAGGACGTGGCCGACCGGCCGACGGTCATCACCGGCGGTTTGTTCGAGGGGACGTGGTACGCCAGCGGTGGCGCCGGCGTCGTCGCCGAGTTCATCGCCGACGCCGGTGGCGACTACGTCTACGCCGACGACTCGTCGACCGGGTCGATCGAGCTCGACATCGAGGCCGTCCTCGCCGACGGGGCCGATGCGAACGTCTGGCTGCTGCCGCAGGGGTTCACCACCGAGGCAGCAAGCAGTGACTGCCGACGACCGGCTCGACGACTTCGCCGCATGGGAGGGCGGCGGTGTGTGGACCAACCAGGTTGCCGTCGACCCGGCGATCAACTTCATCGAGAGCGGGCCGGTGATGATCGACGAGTACCTGCTCGACTACGTCGCCGTGCTCCATCCCGAGCTCGTCCCTGACCACGAGCTCGTCTTCCTCAGCGAGGTTCCACCGTCGTAGTCACCGCCGCTGCGACTCCGTCGCGCCCGCCGCGAAGGCGACAGCTCGTCGTCTTCGCGATGCTGACTGGACTGCTTGCTGATCGCCGTCATCGCCGCCTTGGCCCTCGGATCGGTCCGCTTGTCGCCCGGCGAGGTGTTCGACGCCCTGGTGCGCCCGGAGCAAGCCAGCGACCGTGCCCTCGACATCGTCCGCAAGGTGCGCGTGCAACGCACCATTGCTGCCGGCCTGTCGGGTGCTGCCCTCGGCCTGTGTGGGGCGCAGATGCAGACGATCTTTCGCAACCCGCTGGCCGATCCGTTCGTGCTCGGCATCACCGCTGGCGCCTCGTTCGGCGTGGCGATCGTCGTGCTCGCCGCCGGCACCGGGTCGTCGCAGTGGATCGGTGGGCTCGGAGTCGCCGGCAAGGTGGGCATCAGCGCGGCCGCCTTCCTTGGCGCGATGGCCGTCACGCTGATCGCCCTGGGCGTCGCTCATCGCGTGCGCAGCACGGCATCGATCCTCGTCATCGGGCTGATGATCGGTTACCTCCTCGCCGCCCTCGTGAGCGTGCTCGTCGCCGGCGCCGATCCAGACCGCCTCCGCCAGTTCGTCACGTGGGGCTTCGGCAGCTTCCGCGGCATCACCAACGCCGAGCTGAAGGTGATGGCCCCCGTGCTGATCGCTGGCATCGCCGTGTCGCTGCTCTCCACGAAGACGCTCAATGCCCTCCTGCTCGGCGAGCGCTACGCCGAGTCGATGGGCGTCGCCGTCCGTCGTGACCGCCTGCTGATCCTCCTCGTCACCAGCATGCTGGCGGGTGTCGTCACCGCGTTCGCCGGGCCTGTGGCGTTCGTCGGGGTGGCGGCGCCGCACCTCGCCCGCCCGCTCGTGGCAACGTCTGACCACCGCGTCATGCTGCCTGCATCGGCGATGATCGGCGCCGTGATGGCGCTCGTCGCCGATGTCGTCGCTCAGCTGCCGGGACGCCAGGGGGTCCTTCCCCTCAACGCTGTCACCGCCCTGCTCGGCGTCCCGGTCGTCATCTGGGTGCTCACCCGCCGGAACCGCGGCGAGCTCGTGACGTGAGCACCGTCGTCGAGGCGCGGCAGCTCGTTGCTGGGTATCGCCGCGGGCGGCGGGTGCTACCAGTGATCGAGGTCGCCTCGCTGCGCGCCCCGGCGGGACAACTGACCGCAGTGATCGGTCCCAATGGCAGCGGCAAGTCGACGCTGCTGCGGACGCTCGTCGGGACCCAGCCACCCCTTGCTGGTGACGTGTTCCTCGACGGCACCGAGCTGCGCCGGCTGGACCGCATCGAACGAGCCCGCAAGGTGGCCGTCGTGCTCACCGATCGAGTCGATCCGGGTTTGCTGACAGTCGGCGACGTCGTGCTCCTCGGACGCCACCCGCACACCGGCTGGCGCGGCGACCTGACGCCTGCAGACGAGGACATCGCCCATGCCGCGGCGGCGAGACTCGGGGTCGATCGGATGTGGCACCGACCCTTCGCCGAGCTGTCCGACGGCCAGCGCCAGCGCGTCCTCGTCGCCCGTGCCCTCGCCCAGCAGCCGACCGTGCTCGTCCTCGACGAACCCACGGCATTCCTCGACATCGCCGGCCGAGTGGAGCTCACCCTGATGGTCGCCGATCTCGCTCGCGACGGTCTGGCCGTCATCGTGTCGACGCACGACCTCGACCTCGCCTTGTCGCACGCCGACCGGATCTGGCTCGTCTCCGCCGGAACCGTGACCGACAACTCACCCGAAGAACTAGCCGGCGGCGGCGTCGCTCGCTGAGGCGTTCCTCCCCGAGGACCACGGCGCCGAGCACGCCGCCAGCTTCGAGGCCGTCGTCACCGCCCTGCACGTCATGCAACGTCACCGACTGGCGATCGGGGGCAGAGTGCCGAGCTCCACCTGCGAGCCGCTCCGAGTCGACAGGACTTCGCGGCTCAGCCGCTCAGCTCGAGCGAAGAGGCTCCGCCTCTGAGCTCGAAACAGCCACCTGGATCAGCTGCGGCTGGCGGTGGACGATGAGCACGCCCCGCCCGGCGGTGAGCTTGTACCCGGGGCGAAGTTGCGGGCGCACTCCGGTGTACTGCAGGACGTCCGACGCCGACTCCGGCTGCAACAACAGCATGTTCGGTTCGCGACGGATCTCACCGAGCATCGTGTTCTGCGTGTAGCCGGAGAGGTTGCGCGTTTCGACCGCGCCGACCAGCCTGCTGGTCTCAGTCTTCAGCACCCTGTCGTAGGCAGTGGCGAAGGCAGACACGTCGTAGCGGTCGATGTTGTCGACGACGAGGATGTAGGGCCGGGCTCTCGGCAACGATTCGCACAATGCGGCGAAGTCCTCGAGCAGTTCGAGCGTTGGGTCGACCTTGCCGATGGCGTGGCGGCCTGGTCCACCGATGTCGTCGCCGAGGCCGACCGTCCACACCTCGTAGCCGGCAGCGATCAGCGAGCGCGAGACGTGCCGCAGGGCAGTCGTGCGACCCGAACGCGGCGGACCGGCGACGCACAGCCCGGTGTGCTCGACGCTGACTTCGACGATGCTGCCGAACACGTCGGTACGTCCGAGCGTGAACCGGTCCGACGTGGTGGCCGTGAGTGGCACCTGAACTTCGTCCGGCGGCGGATTCGTCCTCAGCTCGGCGGGGACGCGACCGGATTGCGAGGCGGCGAGCTCGGCGATCGCCGCACCCTGCGCTGCCGCCGACGGTTCGTCGCTCACCAGTCCGATCTGGACCAGCTGGTTGTTCCACAACGCCCGCCCGCTCGGCAGGTCGAGGCCGCGGGCCAACGCCGACGGGACCCCATAGTCCAAGTAGCCGCCCTCGTCGGTCTGTCGCAACACGAGCCGGTTGCCGATCGCCGACATCAGCAGGGCGGGCACCGCTTGGCGGCGGTCCACCGAGAGAATGACGTGAATGCCGAGTTGCCGCCCGTCGGTGACGATTCGCTGGAACTCGGCAAGCCAGTCGAGCGGACCGACCTCCATCGGCTTGACGGTTCCGAGGATCGGACCGAGGTTCTGGAACCCATCGACGATCACGACGATGCGGGGGAGCCTGTAACCCTTGTCGAGGTACGACGAGAGGTTCTCCGCCTGCACGTCGAGATCGGACAGCAGCGGCCGGCGACGGTCGAGCTCGGCGGCGAGCACCGTGATGACTCGTGTGATCGATTCGAGGTCGTCACCCGTCGCCACCGCCGCGACGTGAGGCAGATCACGCAGCGTCGCCAACGATCGTGAGGCGCAGTCGATGACGAACAAGGCGACCTCGTCGGGCGTCGCCCCGGACACGGCCGACACTGCTGCAGTCCGCAGGGTGGTGGTCTTGCCGGACCCGCCGCTGCCGCCGATCAGCAGGCCGCCCGCCTCTTCGAGGTCGAACACTGCTGGGTACTGCGCCTGGGCCGCCGGGTCATCGAGCATGCCGATGGTGATGAATCGGCCGCGCCGCCCGTCCGCCGACGTGTAGTCCGGACGTTCGACGGCGGACCACTTGAGCTGCTCGGGGAGCATTTCTCGCCATGGCTTGCGTGGCGGTCGCAGGGTTGGCATGGCCCCGCGCACCGCGTCGAGCAGCACGTCGAGATGGGTGACCGTGGAGGCGCCGTCGCGAGGCTGCTCCGGCTGCGCCGCCGCCGACGGTCCCGGGGTTGGGTCGATCGACGGCGCCAGCGTGGGCGGGGGCATCGGCAGCCCGATCGGCGGCGCCAGCATTCCTGTCTCGTCAATGGTCGGTTGATACGTGATGCCTTGATACGAGACGCCGACAGAAGGCGGCCGGAACGGCGAGTCGACATCGAACTGATCAGCCCCCGCACCCTGGGCGTCGATCCGCGGCGTCGCGTCCACCGTCACTCGAGGGACGAGCGGCCGCGTCGTCCTCGTCGTCCGCCGCCCGATCGTCGTCGTGCCGCCGACCCGCGAGATGTTGCCGAAGCGGTGCACGACGACCGGGCTGACCTCCCGTTCCTGCGTCAGCGCCGCACCGGTGAAGGCCGACTGGAACTCGATCAGGTCGCGCGGGCCGAGCTTGGCGAAGGCCCTCCCCTTCAGCGGCAACGGGATGTCAGCTGCCGCACCGACACCGATGACCGTCTTCGATTCGGAGGCATCGAGCATGCGCAGGGAGATGCGTAGGTTGGTGTTGGCGAGGATGTTCTCGTTCACCGAACCAGACGGCCGTTGCGTCGCCAGGATGAGGTGTACACCGAGGCTCCGTCCCCGTTGGGCGATGTCGACGACGCCGGCGACGAAGTCAGGAACCTCCTTCACCAATGTGGCGAACTCGTCGACGACGATGACGAGCGACGGCGGCGCTTCGTCTGGAAAGCGTTCGAGCATCTCAGGAAGATCTTTGGCCTTGCCTTCCATCAATCGCATGCGGTGATTGAGCTCGGCTCGGAGCGATGTCAGCGCCCGCAGCGACAGGCTGGAATCGAGGTTGGTGACGTAGCCGACCGTGTGCGGCACGGTGTTGAACACGACGCTCGCCGCACCGCCCTTGTAGTCGACGAACAGAAAGGTCAGCCGGGTCGGCGGGTACTCGTGGATCAGCGAGGCGACGATCGACTGCAACAGCTCACTCTTGCCTGCACCACTCGTCCCGCCGATCAGGGCGTGTGGCCCGTGCTCGACGAGATCGAGCTCCAGCGGGCCTGACGGCCCCATCCCGATCGGGGCGCGCAGCCCGTACTGCTTCGGGGTCGCCCAGGTCGCCGCCACCGACATCGGCGTAGGGAGCTCTGGGCCGAACAGCGACAGCAGCGGGACGACGCGCGGGATCGCCGACGCGGCGCTCGCCGAGGTTGCATCGCGGAGCGGCGCCAGCGACATGGCGACCTGGTCGATGAGGCGGGCGTTGGCCGGCTCGGGTTCGAACTCCTCGCCGGGAGCCTGCGGTTCCGTGAACCAGACCGTCGACAAGGTCCCGCCGACCAGCGGCACGCACCGGAACGTCGCCTTCGCCTGGCGGGGCACCCTGGCATCCGATTCCACGGCGGCGACCACCGAGATCCCGGCTCGGGGGCACAGCTCGAGCAGTTGCGACGTCAGCGCCGGATCGACGTTGGCGGTCTCGTCGAGGATCACCAGGATCCACGGCCAGCGGTGGTCGGCGCGATCGTCCGAGGCAGTACGCAGGCGGGCGACCGAGACGAGCTCGCGCATCATCTCGGCGGCAACCAACTCGTCGTCGACAACATGGGGCCCGCCGAGTGGCGAGTTGACCGACCGCGTGTGGGGTAGCCATTTGACCCACGTCCCGAGTCCCTGGGCGTGCCCTTCGAGCACGACGATCACGAGATCCTCGGGACTGTGCAGGGTGGCCGCCTGGAGGAGCACCGACGCACACATCGCCTGAACCTCGGGCAGCGGCCCGTAGAGGCCGAACACACCCAGCTCGGCGAGGTTCACGCAGATCGGGCAGGCGGCCAGCCGATCGTGCCCGACGAGGGTGACATCGACCACCTCGCGCAGATAGTCCTCGCCGCCCGTCTCCGGCTCCACCTTGACCTTGGAGCGAACCGTTCCGATGCCGAGGCGGGTACGCAGGAACTCGTCGTCGCCCCGCTGTCGCGCCCACAGGTCGAGCGTGCGCAGGGTCGCCCGCCGGGCGAGGTCGGCGAGATCGGGTGACTGGCTGATTCGTTCGGCCCGCTCGTCGAGCAGCGCTTGTTCCACCTCGGCCTTGCGCTTCTCCAGCCGTTCGCCCAAGTTGTCGACCTGATCGGCGAACTTCTGCTTGCCGGTCTTGCGGCTCTCGACAAAGGTACCGACCAGCATCACCGGCGACATGAGCATCATCATCAGCGTGTACGGCTGCCGCGTGAGGGCGAACATCCCCAAACCCAACAGCAGCGGAAGCATCGCCGGGAGCGGCGAGAACTTCCGTGGCTCGGGCTTCTTGGGCAAGTTCCCGATCGGCTTGAACACCCTCTCGGACACGATGATCGGCTTGTACGGCGTACGGCGGAAGGGAACTTGCCCGAGCTGGTCGCGTTCGGCGTCGGACGACCGGCTGAAGATGCGTAGCGCCACCGCGGTCGCACCGAACTGCACGACGTCACTTGCGCCAACGGTGGTGACGTCGGTGATCGTCCGGCCGTTGACGACCACCGGATTCGTTGCCGAGGTGTCGGGCAGGAGGGCCGTGGTCAGATCGTCGTAGACGATGATCGAGAGGTGGTGATCGGACACCGTCGCGTCGTCGAGCACAACCTCGCTGTCCGGTCCTCGGCCGACCTCGTGTCGACCGGGAAGGAGCACGAACGAGCGACCCGCTTCCGGGCCTGCCGTCACATCGCAGCTCACCGCCTCGGACAGCGACTCGCGATCGACCTGATCGACCCCGTACAGCTCGAAGCGGAGCGTGTCGCCGGACATGATGCCGCTGTCGAGAATCGGCGCGTCGAACGGCAGTTGCGTTACCGACCGTTCGAGGTACACCGGCTGGCTGGGATCCCAGGGCGCATCACAAAAATCTCGTGCTGCGGCGAGGAGATCGTGAACCGAATGGTACGGCTCGACGTCAAACAGAAGGTCGGCCGGAGCGACATGTCGCCACCGGACCCGAACCATCAGTTCCACCCCACTATTCCTACCCGACCAGCGGTCGAGACAGGCGGCGATGCCTGCTAGCATCGCCGTGCTGCCAGACCCGAAGCGCCCCATGGGCCCCATGGGCGTGTAACCAGTCACCGACTGAACTACTCGAAGGAGACTCCAATGGGCGAAAGCCTCAAAGTTGTCAACCCGCCCGAGGTCCTCGCTTACGGCACCAGGGTCAACACGCGGGTCGACGAGATGTTCACCGAGTTGAACCTCTTGTCGCAGAATTGCGTCGACGTCGACTACGAGGGCACCAACGCCCTCGCCTTCAAGACCGAGGCGGGCACCAAGGCTGTCGAGTTCGGCAAGGCCTTGGCACTGCAGATCAACGACCTCAAGGCCGGCATCGCCGCGGCGACCTCGGCCATCGCCGGCTCGCTCGGCGGCGGGGCGATCAGCCTCGACCTGTCGGACAATGTGATCGTCGCGCCGACGCCGAGGCCCGACACCGGCGTACAGGTGGCCGCACCGACTGCCCTGTCCGACCTCATCACGCAGGTCAACACGCGCTTCGCCAACCTCGCCACGGCCATCGACGGCCTCAACGCGCTTCCTGAGAACAGCCGGACAGGGTGGATGGGTGACGCCAGGAACTCCACCGAGGAGTTCGTCGCGACATGGAGCAAGAACGCCAAGGACACGTGTGAAACCGCACGCGAGAGCTTCAACAAGTTCATCACTGCTCAGCGTGACGCCGTGGTCGAGGCCGACAGGGTCCGCGCCTGACCAGCCGCCCGAGTTGAGGAGACGCAACGATGCCTGGCACCGTCAACGCCGTCTACGGAGGCGAAGCGTCACCGAGTGATGCCGACATCCCGTTTCCGTTCGACCTAGCAGGACCTGCGGCGGCGGGGCTGTGGAACCTCGCCAAGGACGTCGAGGCCGCCAAGCAGGCGCTGCTGACCGCCCAGGAGACGGCGTCGGTCGACTGGCGGGGCCCGCACAAGCGGACGTTCGACGCCAAGTGCTCGTCGTTCGTCACGTCGGCGAACAACGTCAAGGGAGCGCTCGAGGACCTCGCCACCGGACTCGCGGCGGCGTGGGCCGCTGCTCGCGGCCAGCAGGACCGCATCTGTCAGGCTCGCGCCTTCGCCTACCGGGAATCGCAGGAGAGCGGCTGGAACAAGTTCGGCGACAGCCTGTTCGGCGACGAAGAGGCGAATCAGCCGGGCAATCCCGACACGCCCGGTCCCGATGGCTTCGGCCCCACCCGGGACCCGATGCACGACGAGGGTTGCGGCCACTAGCCACAACGGCTCACGACGACGCGGTCACGAGCGCCCAGCCTCTCGGAAGAGGGGCTGGGCGCTCGTGCTTATCTGGGTTCGTTGCGGGTCGACGAACGTCGCCACGTGCCGTTCGAGTCCGGGGCGCAGGTAGTTCCACGCCAGGTATACGGTGAGTACACGCAACCCCGCGCGCCTTCGCAGCTGTTCAACGATCTCCGGGTCGAATCCAGCGGCGGTGGTTCGGCGCTCGATGGGCTCTCCATGTTCGGCGTTGACGAGTCGGAGCAAGGTCGGCGATCGCCGGTGAATCGACTCGCGCAGTCCGATCGCCTCGAGGTTGCGTAGGTCGACCGGCCCGCGCCAGCGCCAGAATCGCCGCGTGTACAGCTGGGGCCCATCGACGGCCACCGACGTCCTTCCAGCGAGTACGTGGGCCCAGAGGCCGACCGCGGCAACCAGCGCGCCGACGATGGCACCCACAACTGCCGGCACCCAGGACCGGGCGACGACGGCAACGATCACGCCGACAACCGGGGCAATCGGAGCCAACCACCAGAACACCCACCCGATGTAGGGCCGCATCACGACGGCGTCCTCGGCGCCCGGCGGACGGCGAAGCACCGGATGCTCAGCTCCAGCGGCGCGCAGCGCTTCCATCACGGGTACGTGGCCGCGGCGCATTGCCAGCCGGTAGGGCACTTCGGACCGCCGCGGAGACGTGGTCGGCGCACCGCGTTCGAGGAGGTCGGCCGTTTCGGCGACGAGTCCGTGTTCGGCCGCCCACATCAGTGACGTCCAACCTTGCTTCCAGGGTGCCGGCTCGGATTCCTCGATCGTCAGTTGATCGAGGCCGGCGGGCAGCAGGCCGATCACGGCCTGGGCGAGCGGTGAGCTCACTTGGCCGGCAACACGGACGGCGTTTCCCTCCGCGGTGGCGACGTGCACCCACTTCAGCATCTCGGAACTGGTGGAGATTCCGGGTCGGCCTGACGGCGGGACGACGCGAATTCCACCGTCGTCGAACAGTTCGATCAGTAATTGCAAGAACGATCACTCCTTGTCAGAGTCGGGCACTGCAACTCTTCTCAACTACCTCGCGGGGTAGACTTGACCAAGTTTCTGGCCGCAACTGAAGGGTGTAGACGATGCCAGGCGTAGAAGACGCAACTATGGTCGACACGATCGGCCGCGACAAGGACACTGGAGAATACAAGCTGCTTCTGACCGAGTACCGCCCTTGGAACAGTGACCCGGACCAGCTCCAGCAGCTGGTGGTCAAGGCGGGGAACTACATCCAATTCGTCAAGAACGGCGAGCTCGTCAAGCAGGTTCCCGAGGCCGAGGGTGCGCCCGTCACGATCGTCATCGGCTACTACGAAGACCCGACGCCCGAGGCACAAGTAGTGCTCGACCAACTCGTCCCGCAGATCCAAGGTCATGGCATCGGGGCGACCACCATCAAGTACGACCCGGCAGATCGCCCGGCATCGTATTGATCCAATTCTTCCGAGGGTCATTCACGCTCAACGTACGAAGCGATCGGCGCGTTTGATTCCCTTTAGAGTCAGGATGACACCGGCACGTTGATTCGAACGATGTGAACGTTGAAGCCGGGAAGCCGCTCGCCGACAACGAGTGTCGAATCGTCGTCCACCCGGTTGACCGTGCCCCCCGATTCACGAACCTGGGGGAACCGAGCGATCTGAGCATCGGATTCGCGTGCCTCCGGGCCGTTCTTGACCTCCAGGCCGACGAGGTCGCCCTCCGGCACCTGGACGTCCAGGACGACCGATCCGTCAGCATCAGTGATGCGCACCTGCGAGCCGCCTTCGCCGCCGCGCACGACGTAGTCGATCTCCGTCGTACCGCCGTCGGCCGTGGTGATGCGAACGTGGGAGCCGACGACCTCGCTGCTGGTGGCGTCCAGTTGGTTGCCGACGTGTGCCTCTCCAGCCTTGCCCTTGGCGTCAGCGGTATAGGTCGGACCCTCCGGTTCGACATCGATCCGAGCGATGTCGATGTCCATCGGACCGAGTCGCTCGCCAACCGGCAGCGAGCCGCCGCCATCGACCTCGGCGACCGTGCCGCCAGACTCCTGTACCTGTGGGAAACCGTTGCGCTGGGCGTCGGTGAGCTCGGCGCGGGGGCCGTTCTTGACCTCGATGCCGTGCAGCTGCCCCGCCGGGACCGTGACGTCGAGCACGACGTTCCCGGCGGCGTCCGTGATGCGGACCTGCGACCCGAGCTCGCTGCCGCGAACGACGAAGTCGACCTCCGTGAGGTTGCCGTCGGCCGTGCGGATGCGGACGTGCTCGCCGACGACGTCGATGTTGTTCGCCCGGAGCTGATCACCGACATAGGTCTCGCCAGCTTCGCCCTTGGCGTTGGCGTAGCTCCGCGGAGCCGCCGAGGCATCGGACTCGCCGTCGCCGCCTGCAGCGGCGTCCGTCGATGCAGTGGTGCCGTCCAACGGAGACTCGCCGAACCCGGACGTTGCCGACTGGTCCCCCGCTGTCGGGCTGATCCCGCTATCGGGCCGGACAACCGTCGGGGCAGGCGTATCGATGGTGGGAGGAGCCAGCGGACGTACGGCGACCGCAGCCGCCCCGGCCTCGACGGTGCCCGCTGGAACCTCGACGCCGGCGTCTGTGCCCTCTGCGGCACTGCGGACGGCGACGCGCTCTCAGCGGTACTCGTCGCACCATCGGCGGCGCCGTGTGCCGACTGGTTGGCGCCCACCGGCAGTGGGTCATTCGCGGCAACCGGCGCAGGATCACCCGCACTCGACGGCGTTGCGTCACCCGCACTCGACGGCGTTGGATCACCCGCACTCGACGGCGTTGGATCACCCGCACTGGACGGCGTTGAGTCACCGCCACCACCCGCGCTCACCGGTGTCGGATCGCCAGTGGCACTTACCGGAGCGGGGTCGCCCGCACCAGACGGCGCCGGGTCGCCAGCGGCGCTGCTCGGCACCGGATCGGGGCTGGCACTCGCTGGAGTTGGATCACCCGCACTCGACGGCGCCGGATCACCCGAACTCGACGGCCCAGCGTCGCTCGGCGCCGGATCACCGCCCGAACTCGACACCGCCGGGTCACCCGCACCCGTACTCGCCGGCGCAGCATCGCCGTTGGCACTCACCGGCGCGGGATCACCCGCACCCGTACTCGCCGGCGCCGGATCACCACCGGCAGTACTCGACGACACCGGATCGCCCGCACCCGTACTCGACGGCGCCGAATCACCACCGGCAGTACTCGACGCAGGATCGGCGCTGGCGCTCGGGGCAGGATCTCCGCCCGCGCTGGCGGTCGGGGCAGCCGCAGGAAGGTCGGGAGCCGGCGACACGTTCACCGGCGTGCTCGAGGGGTCTGCGCCGACGTTCGCCGGCACGTTGGCACTGTTCCCGATTCCCGGAATACGCGGCACGATCTCGTCGGCGGCGGTGCCCACGACGGCGTTGATGCCGGCGTTGACTGGGATCTGGCCGGCATCGAACCTGCCGTCGCCGCCGAGATACGGCCGCATTCCAGCCGGCACAGCGACGTCGTACGTCTCACCGATCGTCGCCTCGCCGGCGCCGGCGGCGCCCTCGGTGATGAACGTCGCGCCACCCGTGGCGATACGGGTCGGAACGCCCGTCGCGCCAGCGAGCCGTGAGGCCAACGGCGCAGCGACACGTCCCCCGACTCCCCCGAGGAAACCACCGGCGAGACCGACGAGCGTGTCCTTGACGATCGGCCCGCCGTTGAAGCTTCCATCGCCAGTGTGCGTGGCCGATTCGAGGCCTTCCCGAGCAAGACCCGTGGCGAGACCGGTGCCGGCACCGATCAACGCATAGGTGCTGAGCGCCAGAGGAGCTGCCGCGCCAGCCGTCACGACGACGACTGCGACCGTGGCGACGACGGCGATCCCGACGGCCGCGACGTTGCCCCACTGCACTCCTGTACGCCGGTCGACGATGTCGTTGAAGTCCTCCATCGAGATCGGCTGGCCCTGACGACCAGTCGGATCGATGAAGTTGATCGGGTCGTTGTAGGCGTACGTGTACGGCGAGGACACACCAGCAGCGCCCGGAACAGGAGCCAAGGGGTCCGGCGCCAGGAATTGCCGCGTCGCGATGTCGTAAGGGCGGGCGCCGAGCCACACGATGCCGTCGACGGCCACTCCGAAGTAGGCGTGCCAGGGCGTGTCGACACCTTCGCCAGGTCGCGAGTCGCCCCACGCGTCGGCGAGGCAGAACGGCCGCCAAGCAATCGTGCCGTCGGTGTCAACGGAGCCGAACGTGGACGCACCGACGGAAATGACGGCCTTCCCGTCAACTGACGTCGGCTGCGGAATCACGCCGCCGTAGCTCCACTGCACGTGGTGGTCACCGAAACGCGACAAGCGCTCCGATTCGTCGAAGCCGAGCGATGTCGCACGCCCGTCGGTGACGACTGCCTCGAGCTGGTCCCGCCCCCACACGTAGACGACGTCGTGCCGGCCACGGGCGCGAACGCGACGACCGCGGGCGTCGTAGTCGAAGGTGGTGACGTCGTTGTCCTCGACGAGCTTCACGAGTTGATGAGCGGCGTCGTACTCGAAACGGCGCTGACCCGCGGCGCTGCGCTCGCCAACGAGGCGTCCGACGTCGTCGTACTCCCACTCACAAGCTCCGTCAGGGCTGGCGATCCCGACGAGCTGCCCGGCGTCGTCGTAGGTGTAGGTGGTGACGGCACCATCGACCTCCTGCTCGACGACGCGCCCGGCGAGGTCACGGTGCAGTGTTGTCGTCGACGTGGCGCCGTCGCGGGTGTCGGTCACTCTGAAGATCCGTCCGCAGGCGTCGCGCTCGAACGAGCGGGTGAATCCCGGCGACGTCAGGTGGACGGCCATCCCGTCAGCGTCGCGTTGCAGCTCGACGTGCTCCCCGCTCGGCAGCGTCCATTGAGTCACCGAGCCGTCCGCCGAGTCTGTGCGCGCCAGCGGCGTCACACCGCCGAAGTCGATGCTCGTTTCATCAGCCGCGGCGACGCCGGCAGAGGGGTCGGGCACCATCGGCGCGCCATGACTGTCGAGGTAGTCGGTGCCGACGTGGCGGCCGGCCGCGTCGTAGCGCACCACCGTCCGGCGACCGATCTGATCGATCAGCGATGTCAACTGGCCGGTTGGGTTGTGGTCGTACTGGACAGCCCCGCCGCCGCTGTCGACCATCGCCGAGATACGACCGCGCAGGTCGTACTCGTAGTACAGCGGCACGGCGCGGCCGTCCCGCGACTCGACCATCCGTCCCATCGCGTCGTAGACGAACCCCTTGGCGCGGCCAGTCGGATCAGTCGACCTGACGACCCTGCCCATCGGGTCGTAGTCGAACCGCCACACGGCACCATCGACCTCGATCGCCGTGACGTTGCCGAGAACGTCGTACTCGTAGCGCTGTTCGCGGCCTGCCGGCGACACGCGCCGGGTGATGCGGCCGTACAGATCGCGATCAAACGTCCACCAGCCGCTCCCGGTGTTGGTGGCGACGAGTTGTCCGGCCTCGTCATAGCGATACTCGACCGTGCCGGTCTCCTCGGCAACCCCGGCCAGTCGACCTCCGGACGTGTAGGCGTACTCTCTGGTCGTGCCATCCGGCGTCGTTTCACTGCGCACGAGCCCAGACGCGCCGTACGTGGCTTCGGCATCCCCGGCCTGCGTCTTCAGCGACGTGACGCGACGGGCAAGGTCCATCTCCAGGCGACTCGTCGCCCCGGCAGCATCGGTGATCTCGGACCACTGCACGAGCTCGCCGTATGTCTGGAACGATTCGCTACCCGTCGGGTCGACGCGCTTGGCGATCCGGCCGGCGTTGTCGCGCTCGGTGACCCAGCGGGCGCTCGCCACGTCGACGGCGTGCACGTCGACGGCGACTTGCCGACCGAACTCGTCGAGGGTCAGACCGATGGTGTCGCCGTTGGCGAAGCGCACGCCGATCGGGCGTTGCTGGTCGTCGAACATGAAGTGGGTCGCCGCGCCGTCGGCGGCGATCACCCGCGTCGGGGTGCCGGTGCTGTCGTACTCGAGGGTCGTGACCGACCCTGCGGCATCGGTGACGGACGTCAACCGCCCGGCCGGCGAGTAGCGCAGCTCACCACGACCGCCGGCTGCGTCGACGACGGCGATCAGGCGCCCGGCGTCGTCGCGATCGTGGTGGACGACTCGTCCGTCGGCGTAGGAGATGCGCGCCACAGCACCGGACGGATGCACGTCGTAGCGCGTCGTCGCCCCGTAACCGTTGGTGACTGCGGCGATCGAGCCGTCGGGCCGAACGTCGAACGAGTCGACGACGCCGTCGCCGTCCTCGAGCCGGACCGGTGTGCCGTGTTGCCAGCGAAGGCCGACCGTGATGCCCTCGTCGCCAGCGACGGCGACGCGCGACGGAAACACGGTGCCGTCGTCGTATTCGAACGTCGTCGTCCTGTCGGCAGACGAATGGGCGACGAGGCGATCGAGGTGGTCGTAGGTGTAACGATCGACGGCCCCGGTGTTCCAGTTGATCTCCTCCACGCGGTTCACGCCCTCGAACGACTCGAGGAGGGCGAAGCTGGTCCCGTCGGGGTCGCGCTGGGACACGACCCGCCCAAGGGGGTCGAAGCGCCTCGTGAACCGGAACCCTCCGCCCGTGGCGTACATCTCGACCCGGCCGTGCTCGTCGTGGGTGTACACGGACAGCGGGTTGCGGTCGCGATCGGACAGCGTCGTGCGGCGCGGCTGGTCGTAGCCGAAGCGGGTGACGAACCCAGCGGCGGTCACCTGCTCGATGACGCGTCCGGCGTCGTCGTACGTCATCGCCACGGTGCGCACGCCGTCGGCATCCGTGATCGACAGGATGTGGCCGTCGTCGTCCACCTGATACGTCTCCGGGGAGATGGCGTTGTCGACGCCGACCAGCCGACCCTTGCGGTCGTAGGAGAATCGAGCGACCCGCCCATCGGAGGACTCGACGGCGACGACGCGACGGTGCGACCAGCGCAGCGTGAGTGAGCGGCCGCTGTTGTGGTCGATTCGAGCGAGTCCGTGGGGTCCGTGGACGAACGTGGTGGTGCCGTGGAACGGCCCGGTGACCTCGACCAGCCGGCCCGACGAGAACGTCCACCGCTGGTATGGGTAACGCGAGCGGCGCCCCCAGCGGAGCTCGAAACGGTCGTCGCCGGTCTGGGCGACCTGGACGTCGAGCTCTGGACGCCCGACGAACGTGCCGTCGCCGAAGGGCTCGACCGAGAACTCCAGGGCGTCCGGGCCGTGGAAGACGAACGAGCCGTTCGGCAGCACCTCGCTGCGGCATTCTGCCCAGCTCCACCAACCCGGTCCGAACGCTCCACTGGTCAGATCCCTGGAGGCGTAGGTGCGGCGGAACGTCAAGACGTCGAGGCGCGGCGGCATCACGAAGTCGCGGGCATCGATCAACAGGTGGCCGGTCGCCGTGCACACCGGGTCGTTGACGAATCCGGAGTTCTCGGGCACAGTACCGACGTTGAGCGGACCGATGTCGTCCTTGGTGACGGCGTCGGACAGCGCCATGTCGGTGAAGTTGACGCCGTAGGCAGCTGCAGCAGCGTCGAGATACGGCTGGAGGTCGCCGTCGAACCGGATGACACCGTTCGCATCGGCGTGATCCGCCAGCTTGAGGGCTTCGTTGACGATCTGCACGAACAGGGCGATCTCGCTGAGCTCGTACACCAGGTTGGCCGCATGGGTGTTGATCACGTCCACGCACGCCTGGTCGCACGCTCCGGTGCCGTCAGCGGCAATGAACGAGAAGAACGAACTCGAGTCGTCGATGCGCTGGGTGTCGAGGGCGGAAGCCGTTCTCGACTGCGATGTGGCGAAGTTGCCGAGCAACTCGGGGCGTGCGGATACTGCCTCGCTCATCAGTGGGGTTCCTCGTTCGGTTGGCCGGCCAGTACGGGGTCGTGACATGGTACCAATCGTTCACTTGGTGAGTCGTCGGCGGACCGCGATCGGTTCACGAGAAACGGCAGAAATCTGGCCGCCCGGCGTCACAGAATCGCCGCCCGCCCAGCCGATGCCGGAACTGTGAGCGCAAACAGCACAAACCTGCTGCGACAGCTCACAGTTCTCGGAGCTGGGCTCGAGCTAGCCGGTTCCCTCCCAGTTCGCCCACCAGCGGCGGAAGCGGTCGAACTGCTCGTGAGCGAAGCGGCGCTGGCTGGCGGTCAGCGCATCGGTCGCGTTGATCTGGTGCTCGTAGGCCTTGTCTCCAGCCAGGACGGCGAGGAACTTGTAGAAGAGCACCAGATCAGGGCCCTCGTCGAACGCCGCAAGTGGTCCGAGCGCACGTTCCAGTTCGAGGGCGAGTCGGAACGCGTCCGGATCTCCGTCGACCGCGGCCCGGCACAGTTCGATCAGCCTGAGCACGACGTCGGGAAGCACATTGCCGATTCCGGTGATCACGCCTGCCGCGCCGCAGTTGACGATTCCGTGGACCACCTCCGTGTCGACGCCAACGACCAGCGCCAGGTCGTCCGACGCCGAGGTGATGTGTTGCGCCGCATAGGAGAGCGACGCTCGACCACCGAACTCCTTGTAGCCGACCAGGTTGGGGAACTCGCGGCGCAGGTCGAAGAACAGATCGGCCCGTGTCTCGAAGCCGTAGTACGGGCTGTTGTAGATGACGCACGGCAGGCTGGGCGCTGCGTCGAGAACTGCGGCGAAGTGGTCGCGCTGGGCGGCAGCGGACGTCCCGCGGGAGAGGACCCGGGGGATCACCATCAGTCCGGCCGCTCCGACCGACTCGGCATGGGCGGCGTGCGCTGCGGCTTCGGAGGGACTCGGCGCTCCGGTGCCGACGACGACCGGGATGCCGGCCTCGACCAGGCGCTCGACGCCGCGGCGCCGCTGGTCGCTGGAGAGCAGCGCCCAGTCGCCCATCGAGCCGCAGTACACGACACCAGTCATCCCGGCGGCCAACAGCCGTTGGGCAGTGCTCACCAACACGTCGAGCTTGGGCCGGCCGTCGGCGTCGCACGGTGTCATCAGCGCTGGTAGACAGCCGTGGAACACGGTCGAGGTCACGGGAATGCCACAGTAAGACATTGGACGAACGGAGATCTAACAGCGCAGCGTCGCTCAACCACAGCGACGTGATCGTGATCGGGGCCGGGATCGTCGGACTCTCGTCGGCGTTCGAATTGGCGCGGCGAGGGCGACGTGTCGTGGTCCTCGATCGGGGACAGATCGACGGTGGGTGCGGGCTCGGCAGCGCCGGCCACCTCGTGCCGAGCCACGTGATTCCGCTGGCCGGGCCGGGTGCGCTCACCAGCGCCGCGGCCGATCTCGTTCGGAGAGATGGCGCGGTGACGGTCAACTGGACTGCTACTCCGATGCTTTGGCGCTGGATCGGCGGCTTCGTGCGCAGTTGCACCGCTCGATCGGTCCGGACCGCCGCCCCGGCGCTCGGCGACCTCGCCCACCTGAGCATGGCGATCTGGAACGATTGGACCGAGGCCACCGGCGAGCGCGTCGCCACCGACGGCCTACTCGACGTCTATGCAGACCCACGAGCGTTGGAGGGCGCGGTCAGGCGTGCCGAGGAACTGCAGCGGTGGGGGGTTGCCGTGCAGGTCGTGGACAGTGAAGGGGCCCGGGCTCTGGAGCCAGCGCTGATCGACCCGGTCGCCGGCGGTGTCCTGCTGCCGGACGACCGCAGCATTCATCCAGGAAGCGCCCTTGCCAACCTCATCGAACACGTCACTCGCTCCGGCGTGGTGCTCCTACCAGACACCGAGGTGGTCGACTTCGAGACGGAGGGCGATCGGGTGGTCGCCGTGCGGACCGGTCGTGGCGACCTCGCCGGATCCGATGTCGTATTGGCGGCGGGAGCCTGGTCGGGCAACGTCGCCCGACGCCTCGCCCTCCGGCTGCCGATCCTTCCGGCGCGAGGCCTGAGCCTCACCGTCGAACGACCAGACATCGGGCCGCGCCGAGCCATGCTCCTCGGGGAAGATCACATCGCCGTCGGTCCGATGGGAGGCGAGTTGCGGCTCAGTGCGTGGTTTCAACTGAACAACTTCGACACGGTTCCAACGCTCGACTGGATCACCCGGCTCGAAGCCATCGCTCGGCGGCGGGTTCGACTCGATTCTCCGCTGATCGTGCGGCGACGTTGGGCCGGTCTCCGCCCCGTTACCCCGGACGGCGTGCCGATCATCGGTGCGTCGAGCCGCTGGAGCAACGTCACGATCGCCACGGGTCACGCGATGACCGGCCTCACGCTCGGACCCGGGACCGGTCGGATCGTGGCCCAGATCGTCTGCGGCGAACCAACCGACATCGTCATCGA
This sequence comes from Ilumatobacteraceae bacterium, assembly GCA_963732335.1. Classification (GTDB taxonomy): domain Bacteria; phylum Actinomycetota; class Acidimicrobiia; order Acidimicrobiales; family Ilumatobacteraceae; genus Desertimonas. The sequence continues at coordinate 37,416 of CAVSZO010000013.1, forward strand.
CCGCTTCGCGCCCGGGAGATTCTCATGACCAGCACGATTGCCTTGCCGGACAGGAACCTGTCCGTCCACGTCGTCGATTCGCACACCGGCGGAGAACCCACCCGGTTGGTTCTCGACGGCTTCCCTCCCCTGCGCGGTGCGACACTCGCCGAGCGCAGGGCCGACCTCGCCGCTCGCTACCGACGGTTGGCGACTGCACTTGTCGATGAACCGCGGGGCAACGAAGCGATGGTCGGCGCCCTGTTGACCGAGCCCGAGGATGATCGATGCGTGACCGGCGTGATCTTCTTCGACCGCACCCTCGTGCTCGGCATGTGTGGGCACGGGATGATCGGTCTGGTGGAGACCTTGCGCCAGCTCGGGCGGATCGGTCCGGGCGAGCACCATGTCGAGACGCCGGCCGGCGTGATCCCGGTCGACCTGGCCTCTGACAACACCGTGTCGATCGACAACGTCGTCAGCCGGCGGATCAAGCAGGACGTGTCCGTCGACGTTCCCACGGTCGGGCGGGTGGTGGGTGATGTTGCCTACGGCGGCAACACGTTCTTCCTGCTCACTGATCCTCCGATCGATCTCGATCGCCCGCGCGCCGAGTTGCTGCGGGTCGCCGGCGATGTACTGCAGTCGCTGCACGGCGCAGGACACATCGAGGTCGATCATGTCGAATTCTTCGGCGCATCGACGACACCCTCGGCGAACTCCCGGAACTTCGTGCTCTGCCCGAGCGGCACGTACGACCGGTCGCCGTGCGGCACCGGGACGAGCGCCAAGGTTGCCGCTCTGGCGGCGGACGGATTGCTCGCCGAAGGAGCGACGTGGGTCCAGGAGTCGATCACCGGCTCTCGGTTCTCCGTGCGCTACCGCTGGCACGACGCGGCCGCCGGCGCGGTCGTACCGACGATCACCGGCTCGGCGACCGTCACCGGTGAAGCGCGCCTCTTCTTCGATGACGAGGAGTGGCAAGGCTCCCCGTCCTCTAGTCAGGCGTCCTGAACCGCCCGAGAGTCGGCTTCGACGACAAAGGATCGGTCGGTGAAGACCGGCGCATCGGCGCGGCCGGACACGTAGGGCACGACCCGGAAGTCCACCGTCAAGTCACTGGGGGTCAGCCGGCAGCGGAGGTAGCCGCGTCGTTGGTTGGCGTAGTGCAGATGCGGGGTGCTGTCGAGGAAGCGGCGACCGGCCGGCGAAAGGTCGGTGCCGTCACCGCCACTGCTGATCGACGTCGCGGCGAACTCGGCGCCGATGGGTGCCTCGTCGCGGCCGGCAAGGGCGGCGCGGATGTCGAAGGCGTAGCCGGCATGGAGATCCCCGGTCAGCACCACGGGGTTGGCCGTTGTCGTGAGCGCTTCATAGAGGAGTCGTTGGGCCGCGGGGTAGCCGTCCCAGGTGTCGACGTTGGCGAGGCCATGGTCGCGCCCATCGACGTGGAGATGGCTGGCGATGACCTGCTGGGCGACGATGTCCCACGTCGCCGTCGACCTCGCCAATCCGTTCGTCAACCACTGCTGCTGCCGGCGACCGAGCATCGTCCGATGGGGTGCTGCGCGTTCGGCGCTGTCGTGCTGCCACGCGGCCCCGGCGATCTGGTCGGAACGGTGTTGACGTGTGTCGAGGACATGGATGTTGGCCAGTGATCCGTACGTGATGCGGCGGTGCATCCTCATCGACGGGCCAACCGGCGGAGGAGCGCGCAGTGGAAGGTGTTCCCAGTACGCCTGGTAGGCGGCGGCCCGGCGGGCCGCGAACTCGGCAGGCAAGGCGTCACCGCCGGCCGCGTCGGCGGCATAGTTGTCCTCCACTTCGTGGTCGTCCCACGTGGCGATCCACGGCGCCGATTGGTGTGCTGCCTGCAGGTCCGGATCGCGCTTGTACCAGGCGTAGCGGGCGCGGTAGCCCGCCAGCGTGTCGGTCTCGGTGGCGAGATGGGACGGGAGCCCCGCAACGATGCGGCCGCAGTCCCGCTCATCGACGGAGCGTTCGTAGATGTAGTCGCCGAGGAAGACCACGACATCGGGCACCTCCGCGGCGAGATGTCGATGCGCCGTGTAGTAGCCGGCGTTCCACGCCTGGCACGACGCCGCGGCGATGTCGAGGTGGCTGATCGCTTCGCCCGGCGGCGGCGCAGTCCTCGTTCTCCCTATCGGGCTCACCCACCGTCCGCACCGGAACCGATACCAGTACTCGCGACCAGGGCGGAGACCGTCGACGATCACGTGAACGGAATGGGCCTGCTGGGGAAGCGCCCACGTCGTCCCCTGGCGCTCGACGTCGGTCAGCTGCGGGTCAGTGGCGATCTGCCAGTCGATCTCGTGCGGCCGCTGGTCGACTCCGGTGTCGTACGGGTCGACCACGTCGGCGACAAGCCGCGTCCACAACACGACGCTGTCCGGCCACGGGTCACCGGATGCCACTCCGAGTGTGAACGGATCCGTCCGCGGCATCGTCGTCACGCCTCGCCTCGCGCTGCTCGCCACGTTGGCGAGAGCCGAGCGTCCGAGCGTGGCGCCGATGCCGAACGCACCGGCCGCTCCGCCCAAGGCGAGGAATCGTCGCCGACTGAGGTCCAACGCCTACATCGGAACAAGCGGACATGACGAGCAGGGATCGCGCAGATGAGATCGCAGTGATGATTGGATGACCGAATCGGCTGCCATACTTGCCCGCTGCATTGCTCCCGAGCTCCCGAGGGGAACGTCCATGCCTCTTGAGCCCGGTCAGGTCATCGACCAGTACCGACTCGATCAGACCATCCATCGTGGCCGCGCCACGATCGTCTATGCGGCGACGGACCTCGGACTCGGTCGCAAGGTCGCGTTCAAGGTGCTCGCCGATCGGTACGCCACTGACAACGCGATCAGGCAGCGGTTCGTCAACGAGGCACAGGTAGCCGCATCGCTTGATGGTCACCCCCACATCGTCACCGTCTACAAGTGGGGCGAGTTCGAGGGCTCGATGTACTTCGTGACCGAACTGATCGATGGCATCAGCCTCTCCGAGTTGCTCGAACGTCAACCTGGCGGCCGGCCGCTACAGCCCAACGAGGCACTCGGCCTGTTGGCGCAGATCGCCGACGCCCTCGACTTCGCCCACAAACGCGGCGCGATTCATCGTGACGTCAAGCCGGCCAACATCATGGTCAAGATGACCGATACGCCCAAGACGGCGTATCTCGTCGACTTCGGCATCACCAAGATGGACGACGGCGAGACCGGTCCTCAGGGGATGTTCCTGGGTACGCCGGACTATGCGTCGCCCGAGCAGATCTCCGGCGCCCATGCACTTGATCGGCGTTCGGACGTGTACTCGCTGGCGTGCACGGCGTTCGAGATCCTGGTCGGACGTCCACCGTTCGGCGACGCACCGAACGATGCGGCGCGCATCGCTGCGCACCTACAGAGCCCGATACCCAGCGCCCGCTCGCTACGAACGGACCTGCCGCCTGACGTCGACCGCATCTTCGCCAAGGCACTCGCCAAGAACCGCGAGGATCGCTATGGCTCGTGCAGCGAGTTCGTACGCGAATTGCGTGCCGCCTTTCCGGAGGGCACGCACATCTTTCGTCGGCCCCCTCCACCGGGCGCCGATCTGCCGGCGCCCTCGCTGTACACACCGGACATGGCTCCGCGCCGTAAGTGGCCGTGGGTCGTCGTCGGGGTGGCGTTCGCGGTGCTCGCCACCAGCATCGCCTACTTCGTGACGGCCAATCGCGACCCGGGCATCACCGCGGAATTCGGCGGCGAGTTGACGACCACGACGACGACCTCCACCACGACGACCACCACGACCACCACGACCACCACAACCACGACCACCACCACACCGACCACCACGACGGCTGCGGGACCGTTCGGTCCAGTCGGACCACCGGTGGCGGCCGGTGATTCGCCCGAGGCCGCGTATGCCGTCGGCGTGCACTCGCGGCGCCTGGGCACCGAGCTCGCTCCGGCCAATTCGCCCGCGATGCTGTACGCCGAATGGGTCCGCCTGGTCACCCGCGGGCGGCCGGGGTCAGGTCAGGTGCGCAGCCTGCAAGACGACGGATTCCTGGTCCAGGCCGACGAAACCGTCGCCCTGCGCGACGTCCGGATCGGCGACGGCGGAAAGGCGACCGACGTCCGCGAGTGTCGCGCCAACCGACGCTGCGCCTTGATCTCGGAACGACTGATCATGCAGGCTGAGTGCGAACCGGCCGCCGGCTGTCCGACGGTCGACTCCGACCTCGGCCTCGTGCGGGCGGTGCAGGTCGCCAACCTGCTCATCCGCGAACCGCAGCAGAACCTCATCTACGAACTGCGCACCGAGCAGCAGATCACCAGGATCAGTGAGCCCGGCGGGAACGTCTTCTGGGACGGCAAGAGCAACTACTTCGTCCTCCAACTGGACGGGATCCCCGACCAGGACACGACGATGCGGCTCACCCTGACCTACGCCGACGGCCGCACCGACCGCATGACGATGAACTTCAATGCGCCGACCGAGCCCGCTGCCGGTGGTGCGACGACGACGACTGGCTGAGCTCAGAGCCCGAGCGCTGCTTGCGTGTCCGGGCCGGCGATACCGTCGACCTCGAGGTCGTTGGCCGCCTGGAAGTCCCGCACCGCCGCCTCGGTCCGCGGGCCGTAGGTCCCATCGACAGCGATCGGGTAGCCGAGGGCCACGAGGGCGATCTGCACCTGCTCGACCTCAGGTCCGGTCGAGTCGGGCAGCACGTTCTCCCGTTCCGGCAAGCCGTCGGCGCACAGTTCGGCGAACTCGGCGGCGGTGTGCACCGACATCCCGGTCACGGTGAGGTCGTCGACACAGTCGTCGGGGAACGTGCCGTCGTCCGCCCATCCGCCATCGGTGATGTGGAAGACGTCGACACAGTCGTCGGCCCCCGATGGACACGGCGCGGGCGCGATCGCCCAGCCGCCGCGACATCCCGTGATGCTCGCAACGTCCCGACCGACATCGGCGCTGATCGCCGCGGCGTCGCACTGCGCCGGTTGTCCGGGCGTGACAGCGGTCGACGAAGTCGGTGCGGCCGGAACGCTGGTGCTCGACGCCGGAGTGGCCGGCCCTCCGCCGGGTCCGATCCCGAGGGCCTCCTGTGTGCGAGGTCCGGCGATGCCATCGACCTCGAGGTTGTGGCGAGCTTGAAAGTCACGCACAGCGGCCTGCGTGCGCGGGCCGTAGCGGCCGTCGACGTTGAGGTCGTAGCCGGCAGCGACGAGAGCGATCTGCACGTGCGTAACCCGGTCGCCTGTCGACTCCGGAAGGATGTTGCTAGTCGGCTCCGGCTGCTCGCCGCAGAGAGCCGGGTTGAACGCCATCGCCGTGTAGATCGGCATACCCGACTCGGTGAGCGATTCGGGGCAGAGGACCGAGAAGTAGCCGTCGTGGACCCATCCGTTCTCGGTCACGTGGAAGACGTCGGCCCCTTCGCAGACCTCCCCTTGCGGACATTGGTCGATCTGGCCGATCGCCCAGCCGCCGCGGCAGGCGACGTCGGCGATGACGAGATGCCCGGTGTCGGCCCCGATCCCATCGGACGAGCAGTTGGCCGGATCACCAGGAGTCACCACGAGTGTCGACGTCGGGCTCGGGGGTTGCGTCGGCGGTGCAGCGGTCTGCGGCTGGAACACCGGGGGCGCCGTCGGCGGCGCCGTTTGCGGCTGCGCCGGCGCCGACGGTTGCGTCGGCGAGGGCGGCGGCAGCGTGGCCTGTGTCGGCAACGGCAACGGGGCGGCCGTGCTCGGCGGCGCACCGGTCGTCGATGGAGCACCCGTCGGCGGGACGGTGGTCGTCGTCGAGTCAGAGGTGATCCGCGGGATCGTGTCGTCGAATTCGGCCTCACGTGAGTCGGCGCAGGCGCGCGGCGGCGATCGCCAACGCCACCGCGGCGACGCCTGACCACCACCAGCGCCGGGCGACGATCGCGGGGCGCGCAGCCATGAGTCCAGTATCGACGCGTTCGAGTCGCTGATGGGGTCATCCCCGCCGGAGTCGCTCGTACACTGCGCCGACGTGCCGGACAAGCGCCTGACGTTGCTGGCCGCGTTGGCTGTCGTGGCCGTCGTGGCGTTCGCCGTGTCGGCGTCTGGGGATGACGGTGGTGGCGGTCCAACGGAGTTCCAGCCGGCACCGGACGACTCACCGGTGGACGTCGGCCCGGCAGAGTCGCTGCCACCGACGAGCTCGACGTCAACCTCATCGACCTCGACGACCACGACGACCATCGATCCCGAACTCGTCGCCCGGGCGTTCCCGGTCGACCCGGCTGTCAACAGCTCGTTCACGCCGGAGGCCCACGCGTCCTACCAAGCCACCGACATCTTCTCCAGCTCCGGATGCGGGACTGCGCTACTGGCACCGGTCACCGGCATAGTCGACGAAGTCGTCACCAACACGTGGGACCCGGCCGTGGACGACCCGGCCACCCGTGGCGGTAACGCCGTGTCGATCATCGGCGACGATGGCGTCCGCTACTACCTGGCCCACTTCCAGCTGATCGATCCGGCGATCACCCCGGGCGCCCGTGTCGTCGCCGGCGACTTCCTCGGCGAGATGGGCGACACCGGACGGGCCAGCGCCTGCCACGTCCACTTCGGGCTATCGCTGCCGTGCCCCAACCGCGAGTGGTGGGTGCGGCGTGGCGTGATCTGGCCCGACGACTACCTCGCGTCGTGGCAAGCAGGGCGGCAACCTCTCACCCCTCCCCGAACTGCAAGCGTGGTTCGCCGAGTATCCCGACGCCTGTGCTTCCGTCGAGAACACCCCCTACCCCGTGGGGTAGACGGTGCTCTCGACGTTGATCAGTCCGTGACGACGCGGTCGAGCTCTTCCAGCTCGCGTTCGCCCTCGGCGAACTCGAGGTCGGACTCGAGCTGGGCGGATGTGCGGGAGTCGGAGTGCGACTCGATCCAGCCGATGAGCGCTCCGAAGTCGTAGGCCGTCTCGTTGTGCAGGTGGCGGTCGATGCCTGCCGTCTCCACCTCTTCGCTGACCCGGATGCCGATCGTCTTCTTCAGGGCGACGGCGATGGCCAGCGTGATGACGAACGAGTAGGTGGCGACCCCAGCGTTGGCGAACAGCTGCTCGCCGAGCAGGTCGAACCCGCCGCCGTAGAACAGCCCTTCACCGAAGTCGAGCCCGAAGAACTGCTGGGTTGGCGAACAGACCGACGGCGAGCGATCCGACGAGACCGGACACGAAGTGCACTCCGACGACGTCGAGTGAGTCGTCGTAGCCGAAGCGGTACTTCGCCTTGACAGCGAAGCAGCTGGCGACACCGGCGAGGGCGCCGATCGCGATCGGTGCCATCCCGGACACGAAGCCCGCGGCCGGGGTGATGCCGACGAGCCCGGCGACGATCCCCGAGGCGGCGCCGAGGTTGGTGAAGTGGCCGTCACGGACGCGCTCGACGATCGCCCACGTCATCCCGCCGGCAGCGGCGGCGACGAACGTGTTGATGAACGCCTGTGCCGTCTGGCCGGTGGCGCCGAGTGCCGATCCGGCGTTGAAGCCGAACCAGCCGAACCACAGGATGCCCGTGCCGAGCATGACGAGCGGCATCGAGTGCGGCGCCGAGTTCTCCCGCGGCCAGTTGGCTCGCCGGCCGAGCACGAGGGCCACCGCCAAGGCGGCGATGCCGGCGTTGACATGGATCGCCGTACCACCGGCGAAGTCGAGTGAGCCACGCTGGTAGAAGTAGCCGCCGAACACGACCTTGAACACGGGGCAGAGCACGAGGATCAGCCACAACGGGACGAACAGCGCCCAGGCCGAGAACTTCATCCGGCTGGCGACCGCCCCGGAGATCAGCGCCGGCGTGATCACGGCGAACATCCCGAGGAAGGCGACGGTAGCGATCGCCCCGCCGTTGTCGTCGAGGATGCCGATGCCGTTGAGGAAGGCGGCGTCGAGGTTGCCGATCCACTCGTTGCTGAACGGGTTCTGGGCGAGCGTGTAGCCGACCGTGACCCACAGCACGGGCACGGCGAGGATGCACCAGAAGTTCATCATCAGCATGTTCAGCACGCTGCGGCTGCGGTCCATGCCGCCGTAGAAGAGAGCGAGACCGGGGGTCATGAACAGCACGAGTGCTGCCGAGGTCAGCACCCACGCCAGAGAACCACTGTCCACCTGAGCTCCTTGAGGTTCGGGTCTGGGCGCGGCCCAGAACGTTCACGTCGTTGCTCGACGGTGGCACCTCCGTGTTTCGGCGATGTTTCCGCTTCGTCGCCCGTCCGTGAATTCGCCTTTGTGCGCCTGCGCCGCCCGCACGACGCTTGCGTCGACTCCTACGACGAGATCAGCGTCGCCAACCCCCACACGGCGCCGACGAGACCGATGCCGGCCATCAACAGCGACCGTGCGAGCGGTGCTCGTTCCAGCGCATCCTCCGCCGGCTTCTCCGGTGGTCGCACGATGGCGACGACGTTGCCGACGAACAGCGCCCCGCCGACGGCGAGCAGGAGCCAGGCGAGGAGTTCGTCACCGAGGAACACCCGCTCAGGATGGCGGCGTTCAGGCCATCCCGGGCAGTGCTCACCGGAGACGATGGCGTCGTCGCCCCGGATGCCCGAACCTTCTAATCGGTGCCATCGTCAAAGGGTCATCGTCCCAACCGTCCCGAGGGGAGCACCGAATGTCCCGAATCCGCAGGAGCTGCTGGAGCTCCTTCCTCCTGGGTGCCTGCACTGCGGCGGCCGTGGCCGTCGGATCCGGCGCCCTGCTCAACAGGGTCAACGCGTCGAGCCCTCCGGAAACGGCGACCCAGGAATCGGCCGGCTACTCGACCCCGGAGGATGCGGTTTCCGCCTACATGGAAGCGATGCAGCGCGCCGACCTCGGCGCGATGGCGAGCGCGTTCGCGATCGAGACCTACGCGGCCAACTACGACTTCGCTGCCTCCCTCGAGTTGATCCGGGCGTACAGCCCGAACGCCCCGATCAAGTTTCCGGCGTCGGACCCTTTCAACGTCGCCCTCAACATCGAGTCTCGCCGGGCGCAAGTCGTGGGCGGGATCCTCTACCAGTACCTGACATTGTGCTGCCCGGACCTCGACCCCGTGGAGGTGGTGGCGTTGCCCGACGAAGCTGCGGTCACAGACTTCGTCGACGATCTGTCGGCGCAAGCGAACTCGGACGTGCTGAGCTCGATCGACTCGTTCACGTTCGAGCCGCTCGAAGCGGTCAGCGCCGACGCCTACGAGGTGTACACCAGTGACCGGAACGAAGAGAACATCGCACGCCGGGAGGCCGTACTCGGGGCGGACGAGATGACCGACCTCGCCGTCCGCTTCCCCTCCGTCGACGGCGAGGTCTACGCGTTCTTCAGTGTCGTCCGCTACGGCGACGACTGGTGGGTCAACGAACTGGGGGGCACGTTCGCCAGCCTGCTCGAACTCGGCTTCACGGACGCCGGCATCGTCCCGGTCGACCAGACGGACCAGACCGACCCGGCCGACTGAACACGCCGGCGCGGCGGCTCTGCGCACCCGAGTGCTCGATGCGTCCGGCGATGAGCCTCGTGACCTTCGGGGTCGGTAGACCTCCACCGGAGCCGGGCCGCCACGTGCGGCGGCGAATCGGTGTCGCCGTGCTCGAGCAGAACGCCGAATCGGTCGTGGTGCTTCTGGGCACCGATCGTTGCGGAAATCGCAAGAATCGGTGCCCAGATCGACGCTCCTATGTGTTGTCAAGGGTGTTGTTGCCGGTGTTTCGGGCAGGCCAGTGATGGGCCACTCGGGTGAGGGCAGGCTCTTATGAGGCCACGGTCCGGCGATGGTGTGTGCGGTGGCGGGACGGCATGTCGTTCGAAGGACAACCCGGAGGTGTCAGGCAGATATTGGGCCAGTCCCGTCACCGCGTTCTTGTCAGCGCGGCAACGCCCGAAAGGTTTCTCGGGCGACGTAACGCTTGAGACAGCGGATGATGTAACGCTTCGACTTTCCCTCGGCCAAGCGGCGGTTCATGTAGGCGACGGTGCGTGGTTCGTGTTGGCCGAGTCGGGTGATCACGATCCGCCAGATGGCGTTGTTGGCGTGTCGGTCGCCGGCGTTGTTGAGTCGGAACCGGTTGTCGATGATGCCGCTCGTGGCCGGGATCGGGGCGATGCCACACAGCATCGCCCAGGCGCCTTCCGAGCTGATTCGTTCAGCGTTGTCGCCGGCGGTGACGAGCAGCACGGCGGCGGTGTCGACCCCGACGCCGTAGATGTTCAGCAGCTCCGGGGCGGCGGCTTTGACGAGTGGTCCGATCTGCTCGTCGATCGCGGCGAGCTCGGCGTCGAGGGCGTGGACCCGACGGGCCAGGATCACCGCCGCGGTCTTCGTTACGCCGTGCAGGGCGACATCACCGCCGGGGCGTGGGCGGAGCTTGGCGGCCTCGTTGACCAGCTGTGTTGCGGTCAGCCCACCCAACCGTGCGCGCAGGTCGTCGGGTGCGGTGAACATCAGATGGCGGAGCTGGACGATCGTGCCGATCCGCGTCGAACACGCCGATCGCTTGGCGACCAGCAGCGCCCGCAACGCCTCGGCGTGCGCATCACCCGACTTCGCTCGACCCTGACAACGACCCGACAACGCGCCACGCGCCGCCTCCACCGCGTCGAGCTGATCGCTCTTGCCGTGCCGCCGGCGTTTCTGCCGGTCCGGTCGATCGACCTCGATCACGACCACACCCGCAACAGCGAAGTGGCGGGCGACGCCGGCCCCATAGGCGCCGGTGCCCTCGATCCCGACCCGTTCGATCGTGCCCGAACCCCGCCATCCACGACGACAGACAACGATGCCCATCCGACGGTCGTCGGGAACGACTCGACCCCCAACACCCCGCCGTTCATGTCGACCACCGCGGCGACATTCACGTCGCGATGCGTATCCACCCCACCCACAACATGGCGCGCCGAATCTACGATCGTCACGGCCACCCCTTTCTTAGTTGAGGGGCAGGCACGCACGTCCCGTGAAGGAGACCAGTGACCGAGCAGCTGTTGACGCAGCAACTCGAGTCGCCCTCCGGAACGGGGCGTGTCGAACCCCGAAGTAAGACCCAGCCTGTCAGCTACCGACACCAACAAACGGGATGCCAACCGGCAGACCCATTCTCACTGGCAGTTCTGGCGCAGTCCGCTTCAAGGCGTAGAAGTTGTAGTTCTCCGATGCGGTGGCGACGCGATCATCAGCATGACGAGTGGCCCCAGGGCCGAAACCCTGGGACCACTGCCGATCAGCAGATACGAACTCCGTCAGCGAGTCTCAGGAAGACCCGCTGGTGCCGCTGGCAGATATTAGCGTGAACGGCACCGAGAAGGCTCCGCTCGCACCGCTGAACTGCACGCGGTGCTCACCGGCACCGTCAGAGGCGAGCACCTCGAACGTGATGCTGGCGTTGCCGCTGGCGTCAGCCGTCACCGTTCCCAACGCACGCGGCGTCGAGAACAACGTGACCTCGACTGCCTCGCCGGGCGCGAAGCCGGTCGCACCGAAGCGTCGCCATGCCGGGACCGATCTCGGCACCGGGGGCAACGAAGCCATCGGTGGTGATCGCACCGAGCCCCGGAGTGTTGGGGATCGGCTCGCCAGGAACGGTCGGCTCGTTGGGAGTCGTCGGCGCAGCCGTCGTCGGACGAGTGCTATCAGCGCGAGGCTGTCTCTAGTATCAGCAAGTAAGTGAACGATGACTCACCGACCAACAGGTGACGCCGTTCGCACGCGCCGCCGCCCGGTTGCGACGCATTCCAGCCTGTTGGATCAGCCAGATTCGCCAGTTGCCGTCCCTATCCCAGGGGAGCGTGTGGGATTCACCGGGTGCTACCAACGCCTGGTCGTCGACTATAGACAGATCAAGTCGCCGGTCCCGGTGTTGGTCACCCTGCCCTGGTCCCTCAGCAGTCGATCGACGCCTCACACCGACCAAGTACCGCCACAGATGTCGGCAGAGTTCTCCGAACCAGCATCGAGCGTCTGGGTGGTCCCCCCGTCTTGATAGAGTGACTCTCCAACCACCGTCCCAGGAAATGAGTTGCCCGGTTCACCGGGGGCCAAGGTGATAGCGCACAGCTCCACCACCATCGGTGACCGAGATCGAGTTGCCCGATGGGCTTGAAGTTCTGGAAGTAGGCCAGCGTCCCACCGCACTCCAGCCTGTAGGAGTGCTGGCCCGAGGAAGTGCGGACCGCTCTCGGGCGCAGGGCCGACTCCGCCGACTGCCGTCGTGGCAACGGTCACGGTTGCGAGAGCAAGCAACGATCGCTTGAACTTGTTCATGTTTCCGCCGTTTCCGCCAGCAACGTCCGCCGGTTGGTGGATTCCGCCGAGTCCCCCTGCTGGCGGGCGGCAAGCTACCCACGGGTAGGCACAAACGCAACTACCCGACGACACGCCCGACGAGGAGTGCTGTGGTGAAGACGGCGAACGCAATCCATCGGTGCGCGACCGCTCTCGGCCACCCGGTCTCGAACTCGAGGCACTCCACCCGGTCACGCCGACCGTCGGGAACGCGGAGTCGACGCGACGCATATCGCCCAGTGATCGGGAGCACCAGCGCGAACTCGACGTGCCTGCACCGGCCGCCCAGATCGACGGCTACCGTCGCCCACCGCCCTCGGATCCGTGCCCCCGAACGCGCGGCCTAGAACGCGTGGCATCGAGTCGCCGGCGCGTGGCCGAGGTGCCGTTTCGGGGGCCGGTGGTCACGTAACCGCGTCCAGAATCACTGTGATCTCGACGCCGCTAGCGATCGTGCTGACCGCGTCCGTACATCAGGCCATCCCGCGCGGCGCGGCGTTGTCGAAGCGGGCGTACTGACCGCGGAACACGAGCCGCATCGAACCGGTCGGCCCGGCGCGGTGCTTGGCGACGATCACGTCGGCAGCACCTCGGTCGGGGGACTCCTTGTTGTAGACCTCGTCGCGATACAGGAAGATCACGACGTCCGCATCTTGCTCCAAGCGAGTTATGTGCGACGATGCCGTTGGCGATGAAGTTGTGCGTCGAGAGCACGGTTGCGTCGTACACCGGTTGGTCACCAAGTGGCTCGATGGCCACCACGCGATCCCACAGTACGTCCGAAGTCGCAAAGTCCATGAGCTCCTTGCTGCCGACCGCCGATGCGATCCGTTCCAGCCGGCGGCGACTGGACTCACGCTTGCGTCGGCGATCGCCCAGCAGGTAGCTCCCGCAATACTGCTCGCCGATCGCGCTGGCGAGGTCGCGGTGACTCATCCCCACGTCCTTCAACGCACGCACAATGGTGCTGCGAACGGCTGCCGGAATCGTGTCGACGTTCGGGTTGCTGACGACCGCCTGCAGACGGTGCAACGCTTCGGGGACGAGCGTGCCTCGCTCGCCGTGCACACCAACACGCTCGAGAAAGGAGCGCTGGTGGTCGACACCGTCGATTCGGAGGTGGTAGCTCAGTCGATGGTCACCTTTGCGAACTGTCGAGATCCGACTCTGAATTCCGAGACGAAGGAGTAGCTGCTGGACGCCATCGATGAGGCGTCGGCTGGTCGACGAGTAGTACAGCCGAACCGGTGGAGCAGACCGGCGGTTCGCAGTGAGACCTGAGAGTGTGAGCGATCCATCGGTTGCCCACAGGTGCCGTAGAAACAGCGCGATCTGTTCTGCCGGCAATGCGAACACACAGTCCGGTACGAACTTCTCCCAGCTGCGGCAATCGTGGAGACCGAGTTGATCCCACCATGTCGAGATCGGATTGCGACGACCGTGGGTGAGGTGGTGTGGCGAGGGGAGGTAGGTGTGCCACCAGCGGTTCTGCGGAACTCGACGGGGCGTGATTGCCGAAGCGACGTCGCGCAGCCTCCTCGACTGCCCGCAGGTTCTCCTCGTCGGCGCTCGTGTAGTGGATCGGCTGGCGCGGCAGCACGCAGCCATCGCCGAGGAGATGAGCAAGCAGGACGACTTCGTCCGTATCCATCGGGGTAACGAACTCAGGCTGGTCCAGGCGGCGCGGCACAGCAACTCGAGAGCCCACGTCGAGCTCCGCGAGCGGAACCCATCCGTCGAGCGTGCGGAACCGATGGTTCGCCGTCGCTTCGATCGCCCGCCCGGACGCCAGGCGCATTCTGAGTACCGGCTTGACTCCGCTTGAGAACGCATGAGTAAGGGTCACTGGCACGAGCCGGTAGCGCTCGTCGAGCGACCAGACGGGCACATTCTGGACTCCCCGATCGACAAGCTCGCCCAGCGTGATCTCTGCGTTGTTGTCGGCACGGAGCAGACGCGTGTCGGCGGTGAGACATCCTGATTCCCTCAGGTCGGAGAGCATCGGGTGCTTGTCGCTGCGGGACTCGAGGTTGCGGCTGAGCTGGCTGAGGGCGACGATCGGCACTTCGAGCTCGCGGGCGAGGATCTTCAGGTTGCGGCTGATCTCGGAGACCTCCAGCTGGCGGTTCTCGGCGTTGCCGCCGCCGCTCATCAGCTGGAGGTAGTCGACCATGATCATCCCGAGGTCGCCGTGCTGCATCTTCAGCCTGCGGGCCTTGGCCCGGATCTCCATCACGGTGACCCGCGGGTTGTCGTCGAGGAACAACGGCACTTCGAGGCGCCCGATCGCCCGGCCGATCTTCGCCCAGTCGGCTTCTGACAGGCGGCCGTTGCGGATCTTCTGCGAATCGACCTCGGCCTCGCTCGACAGGATCCGCTGGGTCAACTCGACATGACCCATCTCCAGCGAGAACACGAGCACCGGCCGGCCACTGTGCTTGGCCACGTGCGTGGCCATCCCGAGGCCCAGCGCTGTTTTGCCCATGCTCGGCCGCGCACCGATGATGTTGAGCGTCGACGGCTGGAGGCCCGACAGCAGCTCGTCGAGGTCGTTGTAGCCGGTGGCGATGCCGGTGATCGTGTCGCCGCGGGCGAAGTTCTCCTCGATGCGGTCGACGGCGAGCTTCATCAGCTCGCCGATGTCCCGGTAGGTGTCGACGACGCGCCGATCGGCGACACGGAACACCCGGCTCTCGGCTTCGTCGAGGGCGTCGTCGACGTTGTCAGGCCGGCTGTAGCCGATCTCGGAGATGTCGGCGGCGACGAAGATGAGCCGTCGCAGCATCGCCGCGTCCTGCACGATCCTTGCGTACGAGGCGGCGTTGGAGATCGCCGGAGTGGCGTTCTGCAGGGCGTGCAGCGCCTCAACGCCGCCGACTTGTTCGAGCAGCCCGAGCTTCGCCAGCTCCTCGGCGACGGTGATCGTGTCGACCGGACCGCCGGACTGCGACACCGCCACGGCGACGTCGAAGATGTGTTGATGGGCGGGCTTGTAGAAGTCGTCGTAGCGCAGCCCCGCCTCGACGACCGCGCCGAGGGCGTCGCGCGACAGCAGGATGGCGCCGAGCACGGATTCCTCGGCCGGCAGGTTGTGCGGCGGGATCCGCCCGCTGGCGGCAGGGCGCGCCTGCCGACTCGTGTTCGCGTCGCGCCCCACCATCGCAGTCACCCTGTCAGCCAGCGGCTCTGGGCAACCAGGGGATGACCGCAAAGATTCGGGGGACAACCAGGAAAGTTCTGTGGATCGACCTGGGACTTCGCTGTGGGTTCACGGCCCATGTCAGCGATCATACGTTCGGGCTGTCACAGCCCCCGGTACATCAGGGCCGGCTTCGGCCGACCAATGCCCTATGCCGAAACGACGTCGATGGTGATCGGGAACGAGACGTCGGCGTGCAGGCGGGCGGTCACGGTGTGCTGCCCGAGTGACTTGATCGGGTCGACCTCGAGGTGCTTGCGATCGAGGACGACGCCCGTCTGCTCGGACACCGCAGCGGCCACGTCGGCGGCTGTCACCGAACCGAACAGCCGGCCCTCCGAGCCGGCCTTGGCGGTGATCGTGATGACCTTGGGCACCAGCGTGCTGGCGATGGTCTGGGCAGCCTCACGGTCGTTGGCATCTCGCAGGTCGCGAGCGCGCCGCATCTTGGCGGCCTGCTCGACGGCGCCGTCGCTGGCCCGGAAGGCCAGCCCGCGGGGCAACAGGTAGTTGCGCCCGAAGCCGTCGGCGACGTCGATGATGTCGCCGCGCTTGCCGACGCGGTCGAGGTCGGAACGAAGGATCACCTTCATGTCAGTCCTCCCCGTTGGCGCCGAGGTCGAGATCCTCGGCCGCGCCCTCGGCGTCGTCGACCGCCGTCTCGTCGTCGACCGCCGTCTCGTCGTCGATCGCCAACTCGTCGTCGATCGCCACGTCGGTGCCGATGCCCTCGGCGGCCAGGTCACCCTCGCCGCGCCGTCCATCGCGGGGCGGGCGGGTGCGCTGGCTGGAGACACGGCGGGCATACGGCAGCAACGCCATCTCCCGAGCGATCTTGATCGCGCCGGCGACATCGCGTTGCTGCTGCAGGTCGTTGCCCGAAACCCGCCGGTTGCGAATCTTGGCGCGGTCGCTCATGAAGCGCGACAGCAGGTCGACGTCCTTGTAGTCGACGTACTCGACGCGTTCGAGCACGAGCGCGCTGGTCTTCTTCTTGTACCGGCGGGGCGCGGCGTCTTTCGCAGCGCGGGCACGGTTCTTCTTGCTCGCCATCTTCTCTCCGAATACCTGGTGTCGTCGTTGGGTCAGCCGAGTCTCAGAACGGCTCTTCGTCGGTGTAGCTGGAGTCGGCGGACGCGGCCGCTGGGGCGGGCGCCGCTCCCTGCTGCTGGCCGGCGTCGCCGGTGGTACGCGCCGTCTTCTCGACCTGCGCCTGCGCCCAACGCAGACTCGGCCCGATCTCGTCGGCAATGACCTCGATCTTGGTCCGCTTGGAACCGTCCTCGGTCTCCCACGAGCGCTGCTCGAGGCGGCCGTAGACGACGGCCCGGGTGCCCTTGTGGAGTGAGGCGGCGGCGTTCTCGCCCAGCGTTCCCCACGCGACGACGTCGAAGAACGACGTCTGCTCCTGCCATTCGCCGTTGGACTGGTAGCGCCGGTTGACGGCGAGGCCGAAGCTGGCGACGCCGCGGCCGCCGCTGGTGTAGCGCAGTTCGGGATCGCGGGTGACGTTCCCGACGAGTGTGACGGTGTTGTCTGCCATGTTCTGTCTCTTCCTCGATGGTTCGGTCGTCGCCTCAGGCGGCGTCGACCGTCATGCCGCGTCGCGCCGCTTCGGCGGTCGGCAGCTTGATCAGCTTGTGGCGGACGACATCGTCCGCGATGCGGAGGGTACGTTCGAGCTCACTGAGCGACCCAGCCGGGGCGATTGCCTCGACGACCAGGTAGTAGCCCGTTTCCTTGCGATTGATCGGATAGGCGTACTGCCGCTTCCCCCACCAGTCCGGCTTGCCGTGGATGGTGCCGCCGGCGGCGCTGACCGCGTCCGTCACAACCTTGACGTAGGACTGCGCCTTGGGATCGTCGACGTCGCCGTCGATGATGACCATCAACTCGTATGCACGCATCATGCGTGACAACCTCCCTTCGGACCCGGTCGTCGGTGCGAGCACGGGGCCCCGTTGTGGGGCAGGGTGAATATGACCGGACGAGTGTACCGGCGCGGCGTCCACATCCCGCCAGCATGACGAAGGGGTGTCAGCGTCGTGAGTCGATCAACTCAACGGAAAGACGGAACCTTTCCATTCGAACCGCCCAGGGGGATGACCTTGCGGAGGTGGTGCCAGTGGCAGCCGACGCAGGCCTCGACGACGTACGCCGAGAGCTCGTCACGCCGCCGATTGAGCATCGCCATCTCCTTGGCGGTCGATACGCAGCGACCGTGCGCCGGCAGCCGGGCGCCGAACACATACGTCACCAGCCGCAGTGAGGACTCCTCGCAGATCGGGCACGGCTGGTCGAGGGGTGAGCCGACATGGGTGGCGGCGCGGATCAGCTCCGGGTGGGCGTCGCACACTTGCTCCCGGCTGAGCCGGCCGCGCTTGTACTCGTTGACCAGCATGCGCCGAGCCAACCCGTGGTCGACGGTGCCGCGGCGTTCGCCTGCACCACGCAACGCACCGATCGACATCGACATCCCGACAAGGCTAGACGGGCCGACGGCGTGGCCGATTCCGCTATACCGTTCGGGCGAGTCCGCCCAGGCCACACTGGGGACCAGTGAGCAGCGCTGTGACCGAGAACGTGACATATGGAGAAGGCGTCCCGAGCGACGAGGAGCTCGGGCTGCTCGGCGATGTGTCCGGCGGTCGTCGGGTCATCGAGCTGGGGATCGCCGACAACAACTCGATCGCCCTGGCCCTTCGTGGCGCCAAGGCAATCGCCGTCGATCCCGATCGGGAGCGGCTCACCGACTTGCGCGTCGCCGCGGCCGACGCCGACGTCTCGGTCGAATGTCACGAGGGTGATCTCGGCGACCTCGGCTTCGCTCCGAGTGGAACGATCGACGTCGTGCTCGCCGTGCACACGCTCGACGACGTCGACGACCTGGGACGGATCCTGCGCCAGGTGCACCGCGTCCTGAAGCCCGGCGCCCCCTTCGTGCTCGTGCTCGACCATCCGTTCGCATCCGTCGGTCCGACCGCCAAGGGCCGGATCCGCCGCTACGGGGAGGACCGGCGCACGATCGGCGAGTTGCTTGCCGCCCTCGACCGATCCAACTTCCGTGTCGAGAGCTTCGACGAGCTCGGCGTCAGCGGCGAGTCCGCGGTACCGACGACGTTGGCCGTCAAAGTCCGCAAACAGGGTTCCTAGCCGCGCCTGAACGCACACTCGTGCGCACGTGGCGCTGGAGCTCTCGCCGCTGGACGAGCTCTGATCGACCGCGAATCCTCATGCGCCAGACCGGCAGGACTGTCGCAGTGGGCCAGCCGGCTCAGGTCGC
Source organism: Ilumatobacteraceae bacterium (assembly GCA_963732335.1). Taxonomy (GTDB): domain Bacteria; phylum Actinomycetota; class Acidimicrobiia; order Acidimicrobiales; family Ilumatobacteraceae; genus Desertimonas. Next base: position 56,175 of record CAVSZO010000013.1, read on the forward strand.
AGAGCGTTCGCTCTCGATGATGCTCGCCGGGCGGGGGCGGCCGAACAGGTAGCCCTGGCCGCGGTCGCAGCCGATGGCGCGCAGGCGGGCGAGCTGCAGCGGCGTCTCCAGACCCTCGGCGATCACATCGAGCCCGAACGAGTGCCCGAGGTTGACGACCGCCTCGACGATGGTCGTGTCGTCGTTGTCCAGCCCGAGGCCGGCGACGAAGCTGCGGTCGATCTTGATCGCTTCCACGGGGAAGCGCTTGAGATATGTGAGCGACGAGTAGCCGGTGCCGAAATCGTCGACGGCGAGGTGCAAGCCGAGGCCGCGGAGCTTCCGCATCGCCACCGTCGATGCCTTGACATCGGCCAGCAGTGCCGACTCGGTGATCTCCAGCCACAGCGAATCGGCGGGGATGCCGGTCTCGCCGAGCACGCCGGCGACGAGGGCGGCAAACGAGGTGTCGACGACCTGGCGGGTACCGACGTTGACGGTGAGGTAGGCGCTGGCGAATGGCAGGTCGCGGGCCCGCCACCGGGCGAGCTGGGCCAGCCCGTCGCGCAGGATCGCCTCGCCGATGTGGCCGACGAGTCCGGTCTCCTCGGCGAGGGCCAGGAACTGCTCGGGACCGAGCAGGCCGCGTTCGGGGTGGAGCCACCGGGCCAGCGCCTCGAAGCCGACGACGTGGCCGGTCGTCAGCTCGACGATCGGCTGGTAGTAGGGAACGATCTCGCCGCGGTCGATGCCTCGCCGCAGCTCCGTGGCGGTGCGCAAGGCAAGCGCAGTCGTCTCCTGCAACCCGGCGGCGTAGGCCTCGACGCAGTCACGGCCGCGGGACTTCGCCCGGTACATCGCCCCATCGGCATCGCGCAGCAGGTCGGCGGCGCTCGCTTCGGCGGCATTGATCGAGAACCCGATGCTGGCCGTGATGAAGAACTCGATGCCCTCGACATCGACTGCCTCGCGAATCGTCGACCGCAGCCGCTCGGCCACTCCCCCGGGGTCGAACGGGACGTCCGCCCGTGCCTGCAGCACGACGATGAACTCGTCGCCGCCGAAGCGGGCAAGCAGGGTTCCTTCGCCAACGGCACCGCGAATCCGCTCGGACAGCACGGTCAGCAGACGATCGCCGATGCCGTGGCCGAGGCTGTCGTTGACGGCCTTGAAGTTGTCGAGGTCGATGAACAACAGCGCCACCGAGCCGACTGGTGCATTGGTGAGGAGTTCGTCGACACGGGACAGCAGCTCGGTGCGGTTGGGGAGCCCGGTGAGATCGTCGTGCGTGGCAGCCCAGCGCAACTGGTCGGCGACCCGCCGCTGCTCGGTGACGTCCTCGATGTGGGTGATGGCCAACGGCACACCCTCGTCTTCGGTGACGGCAACCCGGGTGCGTGCCCACACGTAGCTGCCGTCGCTGCGTTCGTAGCGCTGGTCGAGCAGGTACGTGTCGGCGATGCCCAGCTCGAGGCGGGCTCGATGGACGGCGGCGGCCTTGAGGTCGTCGGGGTGGGTGATCTCGCGGATGCTGCGGCCGACGAGGTCGTCGACGGGTCGTTGCAGCATCTCGGCCAACGAACGGTTGGCATCGATGATCGTCGAGTTGTCGAGGCGCACCAGAGCCATCCCCGTCGGGGCTGAGTGGAACGCCTGCTGGAAGCGGCGGCGAGCCTGCTCGAGGGCCCTCCCGCGGCCTTCCCGTTCGGACACGTCGAGGAGCCGGACGATCGCTCCATCCGTGGAACCACGCGGCTGGTCGTAGGTCGCCTCGACGACGGTGATCGTCCCGTCCGCCCCCGACAACCGGAGCGTCATGCCGTCGACACCCGATCGCCAGCGGGCCTCGGCGAGCCAGGCGTCGAGGTTCGGGCGATCGCCTACCTCGACGAGTTCCCGCAGCGGCGTCCCGGCCAGTGCCGTGGTGGGACGACCAGTGAGTTCGGCGGCTGTGCGGTTGGCGCCCCGGACGAGGCCCTCCGCATCGATCGAGACGACGGCTTCGGGAAGGTCGTCGAGGAGGATGCGGAGCTCGGACTCGGTATCGACCAGACGTTCGATCGTGTCGTGGAGATGGTGGGTGATCCGCCTCGATTCGAGCCACGTGACGACGACGGCGCACAGCGCCAGCCCGGCGGCAACGCCGATCACGATGACGGTCGTGCGTGACTGTCGCTCGCCGACTCGGATGACGAGCACGACGGCGGCGAGCAGCAACGCCGCGGCCACGACGACGGACACGACCCAACGCCACGTCGCAGCGCGGCGCCTGATGCCGGCCGCATCGGTCAAGTCGTCGCGCACGATTTCGACCGTATCCGGGTCAGGTGCGTGAGGCGTGCCAATCGCGTAGCCGGTCGGCGGCAGCATCCCGGCCGATGAGACCGTCATCGAGGCGAATGTCGAGCAGGAAGGCGAGCGCCTCCCCGACGATTCTGCCGGGCCCCACGCCGAGCAGCTCCATCACGTCGTTGCCGTCGAGCTCGGGACGTAGGGCGGCGAGCTCTTCGGCGGCGGCGAGCTCGGCGATCCGCGCCTCGAGCTCGTCGATCCGCCTGGCCAGCATCGCGGCCTTGCGAGCGTCCCTCGTCGTGCAGTCGCACCTGGTGAGCACGTTGAGCTCGGCGAGTTGGTCGCCGGCGTCGCGCACGTAGCGACGCACAGCGGAATCGGTCCATCCCATCTTGTAGGTGTGAAAGCGCAGGTGTAGAGCGACCAGGGCCGTCACCGCATCGATGTCGGAGGTGGGGTAACGCAGCGCCTCCATCCGCTTGCGGGTGAGCCGCGCACCGACGGCATCGTGGTGGTGGAACGTCGTGCCCTTGCCGGGCTGGTAGCCGCGCGTCGCGGGTTTGCCGACGTCGTGGAACAGCGCCGCCAACCGGGTGATGCGAAAGTCGTAGGCCGGGATGCCGTCATCGTCGAGGGCCGGGGGGCGCACGTTCTCGACCACGGCGATGGTGTGGCTGAGGACGTCCTTGTGGCGATGAATCGGATCGTGCTCGAGACGCAGCGCCGGCAGCTCGGGGAGGAAGTGCTCGGCCAGACCGGTGTCGACGCAGAACCACAGGCCGGCGGATGGCCCGTCGAGCACGATCAACTTGTCGAGCTCGTCGCGGATGCGTTCGGCCGACACGATCTCCAGGCGTTCAGCGCTGGCCACGACGGCTTCGACCAGGGCAGGGTCCGGTTCGAGTCCGAAGCGGGCGATGAATCGGGCGGCGCGCAACATGCGCAGCGGATCGTCGCCGAAGCTGATCTCCGGCGTGAGCGGAGTGCGCAGGACACGTTGGGCCAGGTCGGCTGCCCCACCGTAGGGGTCGACGAGCGTCGGTTGGCTCGACCCGGAAGAGGTCGCGGCAGTGACCGCCAAGGCGATCGCGTTGACCGTGAAATCGCGGCGACTGAGATCGTCCTCGATGCGGTCCGAGAACGTCACCCGCGGCTTGCGTGAGTCGTCGGCGTACACCTCCGAGCGGAAGGTGGTGATCTCAAATGTCCGTTCGGTACCGTCGGCGGCGCGCCGCCTCGCCCCGATCGTGCCGAAGCGCTCGCCCTGCTCCCAGATCGCCTGCGCCCAGCCGTCGAGGCAGGCCTTCACGTCGGGCGGGCGGGCGTCTGTGGTCAGGTCGTAGTCGAGATCGTCGGTGGGCCCGCCCATCAGCAGATCGCGCACCGCCCCGCCGACGAGATAGAGCTGGTGACCGGCATCGGCGAAGCGTTGCGCCAACGGCGCCAGCTCGGTGAGAACCGGCGTGAAGCGTTCGGGGATCACCGCGGCCGGCACAGCGCCCGAGGCTAACGCCGGGCGCCGACGTCCCTGATTGACGTTCGAGAGGCGGTCGCTCGTGTTTACCGACGCGTTCTGGGCGGCTGGGGGAATCCGGTCGCAGGCCGCCCAGAACGCGCCTCTGGGGGAAGAGGCGGGTGGCGGCGGTGGTTGCTGGGGTGGACCTCAATCCGGCTGCGAAGCGCGGCGGACACCTCGCAGTGGAGAAGTCGGCGCACCATTAACCGCCGCCGCCACAGTCCTCAGTTCACTCAGTCCGCGTCCCACGAACGTACCGAGCCGTTGCCTGCGACGAGCTGCACGGAGCAACGAACCACTCCAGCGGCCCGAAGTCGCGGCGTGCCGAGGTCGACACTTGCGACCGCGAGCCCGTCGGCGGCGAGCAGTTCGGAGAGGCCTTCGAACTCCACGGCGGGTTCCGCAAGGGGATCGTCCCCGTACAGAGCCCGGCGCATCGCTCCGTCCCACGTCGCCCCAGCACCCCACCGCATCGTGTCGGCGGCGAGGACGACAACGGTCGGAACGCCGTGGCCGAGCCGCCCGTCGAGAACGATGGCGTTGGCGCCCGACGACTCCGCCACCCCAGTCGCCGCAGGGAGGTCCCCGCCTCGCTCGAACTCCAGCACCGCTTCCCAACCGAGGCGGTCGCTGATGCCCTTGATGAGCGCTGCTTCCCTGGTCCCGGCGGTTGACAAGCCGATCGGCCGAGGGTGCTCCGGATGGTCGGGGGCCTCGGCGTCCGACCACACGGCATCGGCCGGAATCCACCAGCTGTGGCCGGTGGCGTCGTGGGCCGTGACGAGCCGCCCACCGGCGGCCAAGACGCCACGCTCGGCGAGCGAACCGAGGGCAATGGCTCGACGCTGGCGCAGAGCGACGACAGGACCACGACCAGGCAGCGTCGCCGGTCGCCCGCCCGATGGCACTCGGGCCGTCTGGCGGGCACCGACCCGCAGGTTGCGCACCTGGGGATGGTCGAGGATCGCAATCACGACGCAATGGTCGCGGGCCGCGGTAACGGCAGCGTGTCAACCCGTCCCGCAGGGCGGATGGGACGCCGTTGCACAGTGGGACGCGAACTGGACGGCGATCCGTGATCATGGTGGCATGTCTTCGACCTTCTGCTTTGGCGCGCATTTCTTTCGGGGTCCCCGTGGTGGGATCGGTGTCCGCGGACCCCGCGGCGGTATAGGAGTGTGACGCTCAGTGGCCCTGAAGTACTCCCGCGTTCGACTGGCCCGGTTTCTGCCAGCTGCGGCTCGAGCTCGAGCGGAGCGGCCTGCGGCCGCATCGGTTCCTGGTCGCCGCCTTCGTCGATCCGACCGCAAGCGTGGTGGGCGTCAAGAACGAAGGCACAGCTGGCTCGCCCACCCTGACGAAGGATGGTCGAGCACTTCATCAGCGTGATCAACCCTCAGCCGTTGGCGGCGCGGCGGATCAGCTCGTCTCGACGGCGCTTGGCGGCCTTGGGCAGGGTGGCACCCAGTTCGCGTGCCACTTCAGCGGCATCCTCGAGCACAGCGACCGCCGCAGCGCTGCGCCCCTGCAGCGTCAGCAGCTCGGCGAGCCGGACGTACCGCGAGTCCGTGTACCGGTCGAGCCGCAGGGCCCGCTCGGCAAGCGCCTGCGCCCGCGGTAGGTCGCCGGCGTCCTCGGCCTGCACCGACAGGAGGTCGAGCAGACCGATCATCCGTTGATCGACCGACCGCCGCGACGCCAACGCCCACTCCTCGTACTCGAAGTCCCCGAGCACAGGGCCGTCGACAAGCGTCACAGCCATCGCCGCGAGCTGCCCGGCGACTTCCGGATCGCTCCGGGCCGACGCCAGGGCGTCGGTGGCGAGCCGGTCGAACTCGTACAGGTCGCAATTGACACCGGGCGCCAGGCGCACGCCGGAGCCGAACCTGGTGACGACATCGCCGACGCCGCGTCGCAGGCGCAGCAGGACGTTGCGCAACCTTGCCCTGCTCGTCTCGACGTCGTCGCCCGGCCACATCGCCTCGGCGAGCTGGTCGAACGTGGCCACGCCGCCATTGGCGACGACGACGCCGACGAGGCGTTGCGGGTTGCCCGTGGGGACCTCGACGACCCCGGTCGCGTCCTCGATGACCATCGGGCCACCGATGACCCTGACGCGAAGGCCCGCGGCAGCGGGCTCAGCCGCGGCGTCACCGCCCGCAGTGTCGCCGCCCGCCACCGACATCTGGTCCGCCGCAACAGGTCGCAACAGCTGCTGTAGTTCCTCGGCGGCGCGCCGTTCGCCGAGCGATTCAAATCCTCCGAAACCGAGCCCGAGGAGTTCGCGTTCTGCCGACTCGTACAGTTCACGGGCGTCCTCGACGTTGCCCGTACGAGCGTGGGCCAGCGCCGCGACCAGCAGGACGCGCCACCACTCGGCCGGGCGGGTGACCTTGAGTTGCTCATCGACGTCGCCAACCGCTCCGCTGCGTGCCTCGAACACGAACCGGGCGCGGCGAACCTCGTTGTCAAAGAGCTTCGGGCGGGACTCGGCAGCACGCAGATACCGCTCGGCGAGAGCGAGTTCGCCGAATGCCCCGAGCACGGTGGTCACGTCGCAGAGGAATGACACGCCGAGTAGGTCGTCGGCGTCTCCGAGGGCGGTGTTCTCCGCAGTCGCGATCCACCTCAGCACCGCAGGCAGGTCGTCCTGGCGAGCGGCGATCAGCGCTCGGCCCCACGCCGCCGAGGCGACGATCGTCGAGTTGTCCTGGAGATACCCGAGGTCAGCGACGCGTTCGAAGCGTGCGGCTGCGGCGGCGAGCCGGTTGGCTTCGAGCAGGGCGAACCCTTCGTACGTCAGCAGCCACGAACGCTCGGCGTCGTTGAGCCCGGCGACGGCGAGAACCTGGGCGAGCACGGCGAGTGCCTCGTCGAAGCGTCCGAGGGGGATGAGCACCGCCATCGCCAGGTCGCAGCGACAGTTGCGAGCGAGCGCACTCTCTCCACAGGCGTCCCACGCTGCGGCGGCGACACGGAACGACTCGGCGGCGAGTTGCAGGTCCTCACGGGTCTCGCTGGCCGCCGTCGCCAGCGCGAGCACTTCATGGGCACGGGCGAACGTGTGCTCTTCGCCCGGACCGATGTCGCGCAGACCGCTGGTGGCCAGTTCGATGGCTTCGTCGCGGTGACCTCGGAAGAACTGGGTTCTGGCGACCGCGGCCTCGATGCGGCGACGCACCGGAGGATCGGCGTGCTTGGCGAGTGTGGCAGCGCGGTCGACGTCGCCGATGACCTGATCGAGGCGACCGAGCGCGGCGGCCGCGTTGGCCCGCATGAGCAGCAGTGCCGGTTCGCCGTCGGTGACTGTGCCGAGCCGGGCCAGCACGCTGAGCATCGCCCGTGGCTCGACCGACTTGGTGACCGATTCGGGCAGCGCCATCAGCATCCGCGCCGCCCGGTCGGGGACACCCGCGTCCAGGAGTAGGCCGGCTGCCTCGAGCGGCCGCCCGCGCTCGGACAGCGCTGATGCCAACCGCGTCGCCGTCGCCGCCTCGATGTCGTGGGCGCGGAAGAACGGAGCATCGAGCACGTCGATGTCGCCGGTGATCTGCCGGCGCAGGGGAATGCCCGCCTCCAACGCCCGCCACACGAAGTCTGAGCCACCGAGCGAGGCAAGCAGCGCCTGGTCGACCCCCGGGGTGCGGGCGAGCAACCCGACGAGGACGCGATCGCCGGCGTCGAGTGCCTGCAGCGCCGCGGCGCTTGCGCTGCGAGAGACGTGGCTGACAACGGCAACGGGATCCTGGGTCGGTTGCTGCCGCCACTGATCGATGGCGGTGACGACGAGCTTGATGCTCCCGGCAGCGGCCTGCACCACCTGATCGGCTACTGGTCGGGTGAGCTCGGGCACGGCGGCGACGACCTCATCGGTGGTGATCGCCATGGCCGACGTGTCGAGGATCTGCGCCGTCGAGCAGGTGGGCGGCCTCGTGAAGCTGCTCTGGGAGGAACCTCCCTGCCACCGTCAGATGGGCTTCCGCCGGCGCATCCTCGAGCCGCTCGACGAGGATTCGCATGTCCTCGGCGTCGAGTTGCTGGACGTCGTCGATGACGATCAAGCGGGGGCCGAGTGGCTCGTCGTGGAGCGGACCGAGCTCACCACGAAGTCGCAGCGCGCCCTCCGTAGCCGAGCGCCGCAACAGCCACGATTTGCCGAACCCGGTCGGCGCCTCGATGAGTGTGACGCATGGCGCGCCAGGACCGCTCAACCGTTGCAGCAACGCCGCTCGAGGTAAGCGCAGGTTCATCGGTCGTGGTCAACGTCGGTCGCGGTTGTCCCCTCCGCCTAGCAGGCTACGACGCGAGTTCGATCGGCGGACGGTTTCCGGCCGCGGTGAGTCACAGGGCACCGGCTTGGTGCCAGTGCTCGAGGAGGGCGTCGACCGCATCGGTGCCCGGACCCCCGCTGGTTGATCGCTCCGTCATGTTGTGCTCGAGCCCGGCGAAGACGCCGAGCACCGCGGCGGTGCTTGCCGTGAGGGCATCGAGGTCGTACCCGCCTTCGAGCATCGCCACGGTGCGTCCAGCCGGCACGTGCTGCACGGCTCGAGCCGTCAAGGCGGTGAAGTCGCCCGCGCTCAAGCCGAGATCGGTCAACGGATCTGCGCGGTGAGCGTCGAAGCCCGCCGAGATCAACAGCCACGACGGTGCGAAGCGTTCGACAATCGGGGCAATCACCTCGTCGAATGCCCGTAGATAGACGTCGCCGGTGGTCGCCGCTGGAAGCGGCACGTTGATCGTGGTGCCGGCACCGTCGCCGGCACCCGTTTCGCTGCGCCGACCGGTGCCCGGATACAGCGGCCATTGATGGGTGCTGACGAACAGGACGCGCGGGTCGTCGTAGAACACCGCCTGCGTTCCATTCCCGTGATGGGCGTCGAAGTCGAAGATCCACACGCGCTCGCCCTCGGCGGCGAGTGCCGCGGCGACGACGGCAATGTTGGACACCAGACAGAATCCCATCGAGTCCGTGGGAGTGGCGTGATGACCGGGCGGACGCACGGCGCAGAACGCCGCGTCGCCCTTGACCGTGCCGCAGCGCCTCCACAGCGGTCAGACCGGCGCCGGCGGCCAACGCGGCGGCCGGCGGATGATTGCGAGCTGGTCGCCGTATCGGCATCGATCCATCCACCTCCCGCGGCGGCGAGATGCTCGAGGCGATCGAGATACCAGGCCGGGTGCACTCGCTCGAGGTCGGCCCGTTTCGCCGGCAACGGTTCCAGCGGGACGACGGCGTCGGCGAGCGCCGGCTGGTGTGCCGCGCTGGCGACCGCCGTGAGTCGTGACGGCCGTTCCGGATGATGCGCCCCGGTGAGATGCTCGAGGTACAGCGGATGAGTGGCGAACAGGACCGTCACGCCGTCCACGCTAGAGCCACCGTGAATGCGCCGGTACCGTGGCCGTGAGCCGTCGTGCAGTGAGCCCGTGCGAGCGACTCGTCTGGGTGTGCATTGCGTTCCCTGGTGGTGCGCCCTGCGACCCGCGACCGCGCCCTCCTCCACGTCCGCTTACGCGACGACGCTGTGCTTCCAGAGGTCGACGAGCTGCGCGGTTGGCTCGACGCGATCGCCGCCGACGACTCGGGGCCGACGACGATTCGTAGGCGCCGCCCTCTTCCCCCGAGCCGCAGCACGTTTCGAGGCAGCCGGCTTCGAGGTCGCCGATCGTCTTGTGCTGCTGCGCGCCGATCTCCACGATTCGGGCGTGCGGGCAGCCGTCGATGGCCGCGGCGACCGTGCCACGCGGACGATGCACCGGCACCACTTGGGTGCCGCGGCAGCGATCGACAGGGCGGCGTTCGGCCCCGAGTGGGGGCACGATGCCAAGGAGCTCGTCGAGATCTGTCGCGCCACTCCAGTTCATGCCGCCCGCCATCGCGTGGCCGCGCCGCGCCGGCTCGGCGTGTCCGGCCGCGAGATGATCGCCTTCGCCATCGCCGGGGTGTCGGCAGAGCATGGCTACCTCCAGCGTCTGGCCGTCGACCCGGGCGTTCAACGACGCGGACACGGGCGAGCGCTGACTGCCGACGCTCTGCGGTGGATGATGCGCAGACGCCTCCCGGACTGCCTCGTCAACACATCCGTCGACAATGTCGCGGCGTTGGCGTTGTACGACTCGACGGGGTTCACGCCGATGGACGAACAGCTCACCGTCCTCCACGTCGACGCTCGCTCGCTCCGATGAGCGCGCCGTACCGACGCCCACCACTCACCATCGGCCTGGTGACGCTCACCGCGGCGGCGATCTTGTGGGCGTCGCCTGCGACGGCGCCGGCGTTCGCGTCGAGTAGCGAGGACGTCGAAACCATTCAGGAGAATGCCGACCACGCCGCGTCGATGCTCGGCGACTCCCCGCTTCCCGAGGACTGGAACCGGCGACTCGATGCGCTCCGCTCGAGCGACCTCGACGCAGCCACCGCTGCCGCTCGACTTGACGAGATCGAGGCCGAGATCGACGCAGTGCTTTCGGCGGTCGTGGCGCCTGAGCCGTTCACGTTCACGTTCACCGGCACGTCGAACACACTGCGCTTGCCAATCCGCAACACCAGTTCCGAACCATTGCTCGTCGACGTCCGCGTGCGTTCGCCGAAGCTGACAACGGAGGAGCCGACCCGACAGGTCGAGCTCCCGGCGTTGAGCTCGGTGGAGGCCGACGTTCCGGTCCAGGCGCGAGCACGAGGAACGTTCACGATCGAGGTCGATGTCCTCGCTCCCGACGGGCACCGCCTCGGCCCACCCGTGGTCCTCAAGGGACGGGTGAGCCACGTCAACGGACTGAGTCAGGTGGTCACCGGCGGTGCTGCCCTCGTGCTCGTGTCGTGGTGGTACACCCACCTGCGCCGCCGTCGCGCCGAGCACAGAGCCCAGCGTGCGATGATCCAAGAATGAGCGCGCAGATTGGAATCGTGACCGACAGCGCCAGCGATCTGCCCGACGATGTCGTTCGCCGACTCGGGATCGAGATCGTGCCGCTGTCGATCCGCTTCGGTGAGGAGGAGTTCGTCGACCGCGAGGAGCTTTCCACCGACGAGTTCTGGGCACGCTGCAAGGCGTCGTCGACGTTGCCGTCGACAGCGGCTCCGTCACCCGGGCGGTTCGAGCAGTCGTACCGCCGGTTGGCCGACGCCGGGTCGGATCACATCGTCGCGGTCACCCTGTCCGGGGCGCTGTCGGCCACGCTGCAGAGCGCCGAACTGGCGGCTAAGTCGGTTGCGGCAGACGGCATCAACGTCAGCGTCGTGGACAGCAGATCCGTGTCGCTCGGCACTGGAACCATCGCCCTCGCCTGCGCCCAACTGGCCGCCACCCTGCCAGCCGGCGCCGCCAGCCTCGACACGATCGTCGCCACCGCCACCGATCTCGTCGGTCGTACACGTGTCTTCGGCGCTCTCGACACGATGGACAACCTCAAGAAGGGCGGCCGGATCGGCAACGCCAAGGCCCTGCTGGCCACGGCCTTGTCGATCAAGCCGATCATCGCGGTCGAGGATGGAGTCGTCGAGCAGTACGGTCGTCAGCGCACGAGGAGCAAGGCACTGAAGTTCCTCGTCGACAAGGTCGCCGCCGCGTCAGGGGCGATCGAACATCTCGCCGTGCTCCACGCCAACTGCGACGACGTCGACGAATTCGTCGCCCAGCTCCGCCCCTTCTACCCAAACGAGATCGTGGTCGGCCAGATCGGTCCCGTCGTCGGCGCCCACGCCGGCCTCGGCACGATCGGCGTCGCCTACCACGAAACCTGACGCGGATCGCGAGCCCGTGTCGTAGCCCTTCCGGGCGGGGGGTGCGGGGGCAGAGCCTCCTGGCGGAGCCCCCGCCGCTGGTCGATCCGGCTCCGCCGGTCGGCCAGCAGAGATTCTTCGTGCGGCCGAAGGCCGCCTGCTCCGAGCTCGAGCGAAAGGCCCCGCCTTTCGCTCGAAACACCCCTCCCCCAATTGGGCAGGTCACACCACTAGTTTGACGTGGCGGAATGCCGGCTCCGACCACGCCCCCCGCTCCAGGCGCGTCGCCCGACCAGGGTGAGCGACCGCTGGTCCTCGCCGGCCGGTACCGGTTGGAGCGTCGTCTCGCCCAGGGTGGGATGGCTGAGGTCTGGCTCGCCACTGATCTCTCGCTCGATCGACGCGTCGCCCTGAAGTGGCTGAAGCCGAGTCTGGCGGCCGATCCGGTCGTCGCCGAGCGCTTCCGCCGGGAGGCCGTTGCCGTCGCCCGGCTCACCCATCCGAACATCGTCGCCGTCCACGACGTGTTCGCCGAAGGCGGCCGCCAAGCCGTGGTCATGCAGCTCGTCGACGGCAAGAGCCTGCGCCAGCTGCTCGACGTGCAGACGCGGCTCAGCCCTGAGCTGACGATCCACATCGGCACGTGCGTCGCCGCTGCCCTCGACGCCGCCCATCGGGCCGGCTTCGTCCATCGCGACGTCAAGCCCGGCAACATCCTGGTAACGCCCGACGGCCGCGTGCTGCTCACCGATTTCGGCATCGCCAAGGGTCTCGACGGCGGTGACGACCTCACGAGCGACAACGTCATGATGGGCACGGCGAAGTACTTGTCGCCCGAGCAGGTACGTGGGCGACGCCTCGATGGCCGCGCCGACCTCTACTCACTCGGACTCGTCCTCTACGAGTGCCTCGCCGGCCGCGTGCCGTTCATCGGCGAGACAGACGCCGACACCGCGCTCGCCCGACTGCAACGAGATCCCACCGATCTCGCCCGGTTGCGCCCGACCCTTTCGCGGGGGCTCGTCGACCTCATTCACCGGCTGCTCGCCCGCAACCCCAATCGCCGGCCGGCGACGGGTGCCGATCTGCGTGCCGAGCTGTTGCGCCTTGCCGGCGAACCGGCTTCAACGCTCGACCACATCGACACGGCACCACGGCGCCTACCGGGCCAGCCTCCGATGCGACGGACCGGGCGCCGCATCGACCCGGCCAGTGCCCAGGCGCGCGGGAGGGCCCTCGCCGCCAGGGCCATCGCCGGAGAAGCGACCCCACCACGGCCGCCATCGCGGCTCGCCGAGGAACCACGGGAACGCACCCCGACCGCAGGTCCAGCGACTCCATGGTCGACCGGCGCGCGACATGCAGACACGATTCGCGCCGTCGTTCGTCGTCGTTTGCTTGCTGCTGGCGATCGGCATCGTCGTGTCGCTCGTGTTGTGGGCGACGATCCGTCCCGACGACCCCAAGTCGCCGACGTCCACGGTCGCCGGCGCCGGCGCCGGCCAGGCGGCCACGACGACTGTGCGCCGCGCCCCCGGCGGTGGCCGGAGGTTCCGATCCAGGTCGTTGCGTTGGCGTCGTACGATCCGCCCGTCGACGGAGGCAACGGCGAAGAACACGACAACCTTGTCGACGATGCCTCGGCCGACGGCGATCCGGCGACGAACTGGACGACCGAGTGCTACTCGGACCAGTACATGGGCAAGGCCGGTGTCGGCGTAGTGATGTCCCTCTCGGCGCCGGCGAGCGGCACCGTCAATTTTGACGTCGGATCGGCACCGTACGTCGTTGACGTGTTCGCCACGGCAGGAGAGCAGATCCCCGCCCAGATCGATCTGTGGGGGGAGCGGCTGGAACGTCTCGTCGGCACCTCACCCGCACCTCACACGGTGACGATCCCGACGGCTGCTCGTCACGTGCTCGTCCTTTTCCGGCAAGCGGGCAATGCCCCGTCATGCGGCCACCCGTACCAGGCAGTGCTCGGCGAACTCGCCTTCACTCCCGCCGGCTGAGACCAACCGCCAGCGATGCGCACGCTCGAGGCCGCCGACGATCGGGCGCTCGTCGCGGCCGCCCAGGCCGGCGATCGCGCTGCTCTCGACACTTTGCTCAGGCGCCACTACGACCGGGTGCACGCGATCTGCCGGCGCATCGCCGGCTCCAGTCGCGATGCCGACGACGCCGCCCAGGAGGCGATGATCTCGATCGTGCGCGGCCTGGCCCGGTTCGATGGTCGCGCCGCGTTCTCGACGTGGACGTACCGGATCGCCACCAACGCTGCCCTCGACGAGATCCGCAAGCGTGACCGGCGACCGGCGCCGCACGTGGATGCCGAGGGAAGCACCCCCGACGTCGCCGATGCGCTGTCGCACCGCCGAATCGAAGGCGTCGCCGATCGCCTGGCGATCGACCAGGCGCTCGACGCCCTGCCCGAGGAGTTCCGGCTCGCCGTCGTGCTCCGCGACCTGTGCGATCTCGACTATGCCGAGATCGCCGAAGCCCTCGATGTGCCCGTCGGCACCGTGAAGTCGCGGATCGCCCGCGGGCGATCGCTGCTCGCCAGCCGGCTCGGGAACCCTCCCCCCGGCCGCCGAGCGTCCTAGTACCACTCCCCCGCACGAACCGACTGATGATGGCTGACAACGACGATCGCAACGCCGTCGAACTGGCGAGCGCCTACCTCGACGGCGAGGCCACCGCGGCCGAGCGCGCCCTCGTCGAGAGCGACGCCGCGCTGATGGCGCAGGTCGAGCGACTCCGCCAGGTCCGCGACGCCGTCGCGGACGTCCCGCCGGCTCCACCGTCCGTCCGCGAGGCGGCGATCGCTGCCGCCCTCGCCGCGTTCGACGAGTTGCCCGTCGGCGCGGCGCCGCCCGAGCAACCGGTTGCCCCGCCGAATGTCGCTTCCCTCGAACGACGGCGCCGGATGCGCCTGATGCAGATCCTCACGGCCGCGGCCGCAGCGGCGGTGCTGGTCGATCGGTGGCTTCGTCGATCGCCAATCGAGGTGGCGACGACGACGCGTCGACCGCCGACGAGGTGCAGGAGGCTGCAGTGACCGCGTTGAGCGAGGCGCGGCGAGGCGACGCGCCACGACCGCGACCGGCGCTGGCGCCGGCCGCCGCGCCGACGACGACGACCGCAGGCGCCGGCGAGCCCGGCGGCACCGCGTCCGACGATCGAGGCGGCGGACGCGCCGATGGCTGCCGCGCCGACCGAGATGGCGACGGCGGAGTCGGTGATCGATGCCGCCGGAGCGCCCGCCGGCGCCGCTCTCCCGGTGCTCCACGACGCCGGTGATCTGCGCACGTTCGCCGAAGGGCTGGCCGACGACCCGCCAGCGGTCGACGAGGTTGTTGCCGATTGCGAGCGGGAACGTCAGTTGGAACCTGATGCTGAGTTCGAGGACGCCAACGGCGACACCGTTGCCGTCGTCGTGGCGCGCACGGCCGACGGCTACGCCGCGGTCTCTCTCGACGACTGCACGATCGTGTTGCGCTCCTCCCCTAACGGTGGCGGTGCCGAGGGCTAGTCTCCTCGGCCATGCCCGGCAATCCGTTCACCGATCCGAACTGGGCGGCGGACATCGCCGACACGATCGAACGTGTCGTTGGCACGGTGCGTGACCGCACCACGAAGCCGCTCGTGACGGCGTCCCGTGCCATCGTGTTCGGCTTGCTCGCGGCCATGCTCGGAGTCGTCGCGGTCACGTTGCTGCTCATCGTCGCAACGCGTGCCACCCAGGCATTGCTCGACATCTGGTTCCGCCATGAAGTGTCCGTCTACCTCAGCTACTTCATCGTCGGGGGAATCATCTGCCTCGGCGGAGTGTTCGTACTGAGTAAGCGCTTCTCCAACGACTGATCACGGACGGTTCCTGTGCCTCACTCCCCCCACTCGCCTCGGCAAGTCGTCATCGTCGGTTCCGGACCGGCCGGGCTGACCGCGGCCATCTACGCCGCTCGGGCGAACCTCAACCCGCTCGTCATCGAGGGCGAGCCGTCGAGCACGAGCGACCAGCCTGGCGGCCAACTGATGCTCACCACCGACGTCGAGAACTACCCCGGGTTCCCGGAGGGAATCCTCGGCCCCGACCTGATGAACCGCTTCCGGCAGCAGGCAGACCGATTCGGCGCCGAGTTCGTCACCGAGAAGGCCACCAAGGTCGACCTGTCGTCACGACCGTTCAAGGTGTACGTCCACGACGACGTCTACGAAGCGGAATCGATCATCGTCAGCACCGGTGCGCGGTCACTGCTGCTCGGCCTCGAAGCGGAACAGCGGCTGATCGGACACGGAATGTCGACGTGCGCCACCTGTGACGGCTTCTTCTTCCGCGGCCAGCACATCGCCGTCGTCGGCGGGGGTGACTCCGCCGTCGAGGAGGCGACGTTCCTCACTCGCTTCGCCGACAAGGTCACCCTGATCCACCGCCGCGACACCTTGCGGGCGAGCAAGATCATGCAGGACCGTGCCTTCGCCAACCCGAAGATCGAGTTCCTCTGGGACACCGTCGTCACCGACATCGTCGGTGACGAGCAAGGTCGAAGGGGTGCGCCTCCGCAACGTCAAGACGGACGAGGAGCGACCCTGCCGGTCACGGGACTGTTCGTCGCCATCGGGCACCGTCCCAACACGGATCTCTTCGCCGACGTCCTCGACCGCGACGAGCAGGGCTACCTGATCACCCGCGACGGCTCGACGGCAACGAACGTCGACGGCGTCTTCGCCTGCGGTGATGTCCAGGACCACGTCTACCGCCAGGCGATCACCGCCGCCGGGTCCGGCTGCATGGCCGCGATGGACGCCGAGAAGTGGCTGGAAGCCAGCACGCCCACTGACGCGAACTCCCGAGCATCGTGGGTTCGACCGGCTCTGGCACGACTGTCGCTCGAAGCAGTCTGGACGAGCACGCCCAGATCGACCGGCGCAGCACGTCGAAGCCACCGGTGGCGCCTCGCCCTTCCGGCACGATCCGATGCCGGCGGAGAAGACGGCCGACGCCCGCGGGAATGCGTGCCGTCCACCAGCGTTGACTCTCGGTAGGATTGGTCCGCTTCCGGACCCGAGCACAAAGGGAATGCAACACATGGCCGAAGGAATCGTGAATCTGTCGACGAGCACGTTCGACGAGCACATTCAGAGCGCCGACAAACCAGTCGTCGTCGATTTCTGGGCCGAGTGGTGCGGGCCGTGCCGGGCGATCGCTCCAATCCTGGAGGAGATCGCCGCCGAGCGCGGCAACGAGATCGCCATTGCCAAGGTCAACGCCGACGACAATCCGGAGTTGGTCCTCCGCTATGGCGTACAGAGCATCCCGACGCTGCTCGTCTTCTCCAACGGCAACCTGAGCAAGCGGGTCATCGGAGCACGAGGCAAGACCCAATTGCTGCAGGAGCTCGACGAATTTCTGGTTTCCGTTCTCTGATCCCTGGACAACACGGCGAGGCGATCCGCGACCTCCAGCGTCGCCTCGGAGGCGCCGGGTACGCCCCGGTCGGAGCCGATGCCGGGTCGTTCGACACGCCGACAGTGGCCGCTGTACAAGCGTTCCAGCGCGACCGCGGGCTGCACGATCACGGCACGCTGCGACGAGGTGACCTGGCTCGCCCTCGTCGAGGCATCGTGGCGGCTCGGGGACCGGCCGCTCAAGCTGCTGGCCCCAAACCTGCGCGGTGACGACGTCGGCACGCTGCAGTCGACTCTCGGCAAGCTCGGTTTCGACTGTGGACGCGTCGACGGCATCTTCGGACCACTCACGGCCCGTGCGCTCGAGGACTTCCAGCGCAACTGCGGACTCGACGTCGACGGCATCTGCGGACCGGGAACGGCGAAGGCGCTGGCGGTCATCAGCTCGCGCACCGGCAGCGGCCCGGGGATGGCCACGATGCGTGAGCTCGAGCGACTCGATCGGGTCGCCACGTCCGTGCAGGATCAGCGCATCGTCCTCGGCCAGTACGGCGGGCTCGGCGCCCTCGTGCGCTCGATCACCCACCAACTACGGGGCAACGGCGCCCGCGTCGTCGCGATCGACGAGCTCGACCCGTCGCGGCAGGCCGCCGCCGCCAACCGGTACGAGGCCAGCGTGTATGTCGGCTTCGAGCCCCGGGCCACCCCGGCAGCCACGGTCGCCTACTACTCCACGGACGGCTTCACGTCTCCGGGTGGCCAATCGCTCGCCCAGCGCCTCGCCTGGGCATTCGCGGCAACCGGAACGCTGGGCGATGCCACGACGGCCGGGATGCGGTTGACGGTGTTGCGCGAGACGCGGATGACTGCGGTCGTCTGCTCACTCGGCCCGGTCAATCGCATCGCCGATGCCACTGGAATGATCGGCGAGGCGGTTGTCGCGGCTCTTGCGGCATGGGTCGCCTCGCCTGGCGAACTCACCACGTCGTCACGATGAGACAGCCGTGACGCACGCCACATCGCCGCCGATCCGGCTACGCTCAGGACTCATCAGCAGCCCTCCGCAATCTCCGTGCCTGCACTGCCACCCGCCACTGACGCCGGGGACGATGTTGGGACACTGGCGCTACTGCGCCGGTGCGCTGGCAGTTCTGTGGTTCTCGCTGGCGGTCGGCGCGTTCATCAACGGTGGCTCGCTCCTCCTGCACTGGGACGAACCGATCCAGCGTGCCGTCGAGGACGCTCGGTCGTCCGGGCTGACCTCGATCGTCAAGCGGATCTCGTTCCTCGGCAGCACCGCCGCGGTCCTCACCCTTGGCACGGTCCTCGCCGCGGTCTCGTGGCGTCGCTGCCGCGCCGTTGCGACGGTGGTACTCATCGCCACGTTCAGCCGGCCCCTGTTGGAGTTCACCCTCAAAGCGATCGTCGATCGCGACCGGCCCGACCTGGAGCGACTGGTCAACGGCACCGGGCCCTCGTTCCCCAGCGGGCACGTGATGGCGGCTGCCGCCCTCTGGGGCTTGGCCCCGCTCGTCGTCACGCTGTACACGCGGAACCGGCGGATCTGGTGGGCGACGACCATTGCCTCCGCCGTGCTGATCCTCGCCATCGGCGCGAGCAGGACCTACCTGGGGGTCCACTGGCTCTCCGATGTTGTCGCCGGCTTCATCGTCGGCGCCTTCTTCCTCCGCGGCGCCGAGTGGTTGCTCGCCCGGCAGCACCGCCGCCGGCCGTGTGCCGCGACCAGGGCGCTGGCGAGCAGCTGACCAAATCGCTCAGATGCTGGCCGCCGGGGTGCGGATCGGGACCTCGCGGAACGACTGCACGCTGCCACGCACCCGCTCGATCGTGAAGTCCTCGAGACACCCGACGAGCTTGCGCCGTTCACCGTCGCCAACTGCCGGACGCAGCACGGCGCGATAGCGGCCCTCGTCGATCTCGACGAGGGCGCCCCCGTCAGGCGGCCGCGAGTTCGTCTGCCCTACACACACCGCCCACAGGGCAGCGGCCGCCCCGTCGACGCCACCACGGAAGCGGTTCTCGTCGACGGCGATGACGAGCTCGGAGTCGGCGGCACGGTTCGGCGCATCAGGCCGGCTCTGGGTGAGCTCGCTCAGAGCGGCGACGGCGACGGTGCCGAGGACGACCAGCACGACAACGGCGGCGGCGCGCCTCATCACATCGCTTCTGGACGCCGGGGCCGGTAGGGGTCGCGAGGCCTTCCGCCGAGCAACCCGCCAGATGGTGGCTGCAGAGCGGTCAACCTGCGGGCGAGCCCATGCTCCACGGCCGGGCCGGCGGTGGCGCGTGCGACGCGGTCGACCAACCAAGCAAGCCCGGACAGGACGATTCCAGCACCGAACAACACCGGGACGAACACGTTGGTCTGTTGCGGCCGGTTGAGCCAGGCGAACGGCTTCGCCGGCTCGGGCACGTTCTCCCGCAGCCGTTGTCGGACGCGCTCGTCAATTGGTCCTTGACCACGGACCAACCCGTCGAGTCGGCGATCCAGCCTGGCGAGGCGAGCGAGAGAGATCGCCCCGATGAGGGCGCCTTCGGCGGCAAGGAAGATCGCCGCAGAGATCAGCGCTCGGTTCCACTCCCAGCGGTAGAGGTAGACGAAGACGTAGCTCCCCGACGCTGCCATCACGGCGATCGTCGCCAGCATGCCGAGTCGTCGCGCACTCACGCGGCTCTCCATTCGGCGTCGTCGACGGGTGACACCTCGCCGGTCGATCCGTCGACGAGAACCCACGTGCCGTCGGCGAACCGGTCCACCGCACCGGCGAGGCCGACGACGGTGGGCACGCCGTACTCCCTGGCGAGGATCGCCAGGTGCGACAGCACGCTGCCGGTCTCGGCGACGAGGCCGCCGAGCGACGGAAGCATGCCCGCCAATCCCGGGTCGAGGGTGCGCACGACAAGCACATCACCAGGTGCGGGAGGATCGGCGCTGCCAACATGTATCGGGCCCGTGCCGCGGCCACCCCCGGCGCCGCGACCACCCTCACCCTCAACGGATGCAACCGGGACGACGACCTTGTCGTCGGTCAGCCGGAACGCCGCCGGCAGCGGCGCCGTCCGAGCGGGTTCCGGTGTGGCCGCGCGGAGCTCCAGGGCGAGCGAGCCGTCGGACTCGACGAGGGCGGCGACCTCGTCGAAGCGCAGACTGCTGATGTTCGCGGCCGAGGCGAGGGCGCCCCGTCGAACCAGTTCTTGTCCGATCGCCATCGCCGCTCGCGCCGTCACCTCGTGCACCCAGCGGATGCGCAGGCGCAGCGACTCGCGCACCGAGGCCTCGCCACCGACCGGCGGTGCCGGCGGTGGCGAGGCTGGTGGTGGGGGGAGCTTGATCTCGTCACCGATCCTCGGCGGCAGGAGGCTGAGCAACACTGGGTGGCGGGCGACGAGTTCGTCGTCGGAGGCACCATCGGTCGACGGCGAGACCGAATCTGACCCGCCGCGTTCGACGGCGAGGACCCGCAGGGCCGTCGCCGCGGCGGTCGGGGCACCGTCGTCGCCGAGCAGCATCCCGGCGAGGACCTCGTGGCCGTGCAAGGCGACGAGGGTCTGATGGGATCGGCGCAGGAGATGCAGCAGGTCGACCGGCGACAGCGACTGGGGATCGGGCAAGGACGCCAGGTCACGGTCGACGTCGTCGAGCAGATCGTCGGCCAGGATCGCCAGGGCGACCTTCAATCGCCCGACCCGCCAGGCCGCCTTCAGCCGGCGTGCCGGCGGCCGAGGATCGAGTCGGGAGAACAATGAGCGGCGACGCGTGGCAACACCGAGGATGTCGAGGTCAGCGGCCACCAAGCCGTCGACGACGACCACGAGCTGACTCTCGCGGAGCTTGCGCGCCGGTGTCGTGCCAACGATCCTGAGCGCCTCGCGAAGCCCGTCGCGCAACGGCGATACCCAGAGATCTTCCTCGAGCGGGCGCAACCTCCCAGCGAACGTTTCCGCCACCGGCCCCGGTCCGAGCAGCGGACCGTTGGCGTGGACGTCCGCTCCAAGCGCCGTGATCGGCCGGCTCTGTAACAGCACCGGACGGCCGTTGCGGTCGATCGCCCACTCGACATCCTGCGGCGATCCGAACACCGCCGCCGCCTGCCGTGCCAACCGGGCGAGCTGTCGGCGCGTGCGGCGCTGGCGCAGCGCGCCGGGGAGTCGATCAGTCGCCTCGATCAACCGGCCGCGCGGCGAAAGGGTGAACTGGACCCCGTCGACCTGCCCGCTGACGAGACGATCCGGACCACCGCAAACGGCGCTGACGACGAGCCGGTCGGAGCGGCCAGTCACCGGATCGGCGCCGAAAAGCACTCCTCCCCAGGAGGGCTCGAGGAACGGCTGCACGAGCACGCCCATCGGCTCGTCGCCCGCCGAGTGGACGACGGTCTCAACGGCGGCGAGGAACGAGTCCCAGTCGCGGACGTCCAGCACGGACGTGTAGCGACCGGCCATCGAGCTGGATCCACCGTCCTCAGCGATCGACGACGAGCGGACGACCAACGAACGACTACCGGCGTCGGTCAACTCGTTCCAGGCGTCTTCGAGGGCGGCGAGCGCCACCCGGGATGCCGAGCCGTGGCCGATCGCTGGGGCAGCCGCTGTCGTGACGGCGAACCCGGGGAGTGCCGGCATACCGGCCTGGTGGGCGCGCACGAGCGCCGCCGCCTTGGCGCCGACGATCACCGGGTCGCCGGCCCGGCCGTCATCGAGACCGATCACCACCGGCGTCGCCGCCGGCTGCGCTGTCGACACTCTGCCGACCCCCATCACCGTTTCGCTCCTTCCCCGGCGTCGCCCAGCCGGCGAGTTCTCGGGTTTCAACAGATATCGACACGGTGACCATCCCGATTACAACTGTGTACCTTGTCACAGCGCTCTGTTCAAACGTACGTTCGATACTTCGCGCATCGCGTGCCGGTTCGGCGGACCCTTCGAGAAACTGGTTGCAACCGCGGTTTGGGCTCTACGCTGGGCAAACGCGGCGCCGCGC
This sequence comes from Ilumatobacteraceae bacterium, assembly GCA_963732335.1. Lineage (GTDB taxonomy): Bacteria > Actinomycetota > Acidimicrobiia > Acidimicrobiales > Ilumatobacteraceae > Desertimonas. Next base: position 78,096 of record CAVSZO010000013.1, read on the forward strand.
GAAGTTATCCACAGAGTTGTCCACCCCTGTGTAAATATCGAGATGAGGCGTAGGTGGTCGCACCGGGTCGACGTCAACCTGTGAGTGAGACTTTTGTCACTCGACGATGAGCCGGTAGATCCGCTCCAGATCCTCCAGGTCGGCGAATTCCACAGTCACCTTGCCGCGTTTGGAGCCCATCTGCACACCGACGCGGGTGTCGAGGTGGGCGGCGAGTAGCTCTTCGAGCTCGAGCAGGCCGGGAGGTCGCAGCCGTGTCGGCTGCAAGCCGGCACTACCACGTGGCGTCCTGTCCGACGCCGGCTCACCCGCCGTCATCGGATCGAGCCGGGCGCACTCCCCCGGCGCGCACGACTTCCTCCATCGTGCGAACCGACCAACCCTCGTCGACCGCCAAGTTGGCCAGGCGCTCCTGGAGCGCCCGGTCCGGTGTGCCGAGCAATGCCTTGGCATGACCGGCGCTGAGCTTGCCGTCGGCGAGGAGGCGCTGCACCTCCGGTGGCAGGCCGAGCAAGCGCAACGTGTTGGTGACAGCCGATCGGCTCTTGCCGATTCGCCTGGCGACATCGTCGTGGGTGAGCTCGAACTCCTCGATCAACTGCAGATAGGCAGCGGCTTCCTCGAGGGCGGTGAGGTTCTCCCGGTGGAGGTTCTCGACCAGCGCCTCCTCGACCGCTCCGATGTCGTCCGCAACACGCACGACCGCGGGCACCGTCGTCAACCCGGCGCGCCGCGCCGCCCGCCAACGCCGCTCCCCGGCGATCAACTGGTACTCGTCGACGACGCGGCGCACCAGGATCGGCTGGAGCAGCCCGACTTGGGCGATCGACTCGGCCAACTCGCCGAGCGACTCCTCGTCGAAGTGGACGCGGGGCTGGTTCGGGTTGGGGGTGATGTCGGCGACAGCGATCTCGGCCAGCGTCGGCGATCCGGTCGTACTGTCTGGCTCGGTGCCCGCGTGGGGGATCAGCGAACCGAGTCCCCTACCCAATCCGCTGCGTCGATTCATCGTGGATCTCCTTGGCAACGTCGCGGTAGGCGAGCGCGCCGCGCGAACGAGGGTCGAACGTGGTGATCGGCTGGCCGTACGACGGGGCCTCGGACAGCCGCACTGAACGTGGGACGACGGTCCCGACGACCTTGTCGCCGAAGTGGTCGCGGACCTCGGTCACGACCTGATCGGCGAGTTTGGTACGAGCGTCGTACATCACGCACACGATGGTGCTCACGTGAAGGTCCGGGTTGAGGTTGCGACGGACGAGGTCGACGTTGCGCAGTAGCTGTCCAAGGCCCTCGAGTGCGTAGTACTCGCACTGGATCGGAACGAGCACCTCCTGAGCCGCACTCAGCCCGTTGACGGTGAGCAGGCCGAGCGACGGTGGGCAATCGATCAACACGTAGTCGAACTGTTCGCGGACGGCTTCAACCGACCGTCGCAGCCGGGTCTCCCGGCTGAACGCCGGCACCAGCTCGATCTCTGCGCCGGCGAGGTCGAGGCTGGCAGGGGCCAGAAACAAGCCTTTGACATCGGTTGGCTCGATGCAGTTCTCCAGCGGCACCTCCTGCATCAGCACGTGATACATGGAAGTCTCCAGGCCGCGGTTCTCGATGCCGAGGCCAGTCGACGCGTTCGCCTGGGGGTCGAGGTCGATGATCAGCACACGCTGGCCGAGCTCGGCGAGCGAGGCGCCGACATTGATCGTCGTGGTCGTCTTGCCGACGCCGCCTTTCTGGTTGGCGATGGCAATGACACGGGGGAGTGGGTACCGGCCGGCGGGGGCCTCGACGATGGCTTGGACCTCGTCGGCGACGTCGAGGTTGGTCGGGTCGATCGTCGAGTTCTCATCGCTGACCGCCAGGTCATCGACGGCCTGGTGGACCACCGGTGATGACGGTTCGAACTCCGCCGAGGCCGGCGACGGTGGCGGTGGAAACGCCGCGTCGGTCACGGCGGGAGTCTAGGTCGAAACGTCACGCCGACAGTTGGATGTTCCGGTTTTCGCTGACCTGCACAGCCGACAGCCATCAGGGCGATGTTCCCCGTGGAACGCGCTGCAGGATGGCGACACGAACATCGCTGTCCTGGCGAACGAAGTCGTTGCCGGTGACCTCGTCCGTCCAGCGGTCGGGTCCGCGGGGAGGCTCGCTGACGACCAACAGGCCCCCGACCTCGAGGATCGGCAGCGCTGCTCCGACGACCGCAGTCGGCTTTCCGAACCCCCGGGCGACGACCGCGGCGACCCGTTCGCCCAGCACGCGGGGGAGTTCCCGGGCATCGGCGGTCAGCACCGTCACCCGTTCCCTGAGGTCGAGACGGGTGACCAGGCGGCGCAGATGATCCGTACGGGTCGCCCGGCGATCGACGAGGACGAGGCGCAGGTCAGGTCGCCGCCAGGCGATGACGAGGCCTGGTACACCGCCACCGCTGCCGAGATCGACAACCGTGCCGGTGACGCCTCGGAGGGCGGTGACAAACGCGTCACTGTGCTCGACGATTTCGGTCAACGGAGCAGCGCCGAGCATGCCGAGACGCTGCGAGGCCGCCAGCGCCTCGATGAGCGGACGGTCAGATCGGTCGACGCGGCCGTCTGCCCGGCTCACGCAGGGCTGACGATGATCCGACGGTAGGGGTCCTCGCCTTCGGAGCGGCTGACGACGCCATCGATCGTGGCCAGTGTGTCGTGAATGACCTTGCGGTCCGAAGAAGGCATCGGCTCCAACGATCGGGCGACGCCGGACTGCTTGACGAGCTCGGCGACTTCACGAGCGAACCGTTCGAGGGCGGCGCGGCGCTTCTCGCGGTAACCGGCGACATCGACTCGCAAGCGAGTGTCATGGTCGCCGAGGCGCCGCTGGGCGGCAACCCGAGCGAGATCCTGGATGGCCAACAACGTGCGCCCACTCGGTCCGATGAGCAGGCCGAGCCCGTTTCCGACCGCATCGATGCGGACCTCGATCTCGCTGCCGTCGACGTCCGACGAGGTCGTTGCCTGCAAGCCGAAGGCACCCACCAACCCCCTGGCGAACTGTTCGGCGGCGGCGCGCACGTCTTCGACGGCGACCGGTGCTGCGTTGACACCCTGGTCCTCCTCCATCGCCCCTCCTTGCTGGGCATCGCCGCTGACGGCGAGATCGTTGTTGGCGGTCGACCCTTGGCGCGGACCTCTCGTCCGCCTCGGGCGCGACTGGTCTCCGTCGCTCGCCCGGTTCGTCTCCGCCGGAGTCCCCGCGACGCCGCTGCTCGCAACACGTCCTTCCGACGATTCGGCGACCGTGCTCGACGTTGTCGGTCGGTCGGCGGTATTGCTGCTGCGCCGGCCGCGTCGTTCCTGCTTCTGGCGGACCATCGTCGGCTTCACACGAGCCCGCACCCGTGCTTCGCCACGAACTCGCCCGAACAAGCCGGGGCGCGGCTCCTCAACCACGTCGAACTCAGCGTCGTCGGGGCTGATCCCAAGGCGATCGAGCGCCAGTTCCTTGGCCGACTCGACCGACTTGGCGGTCACCTCCACCCACTCCATGCGACTTCCTCTCAGCGCCGGCGCTTGCCAGCGCTCTTGGATCGTGGCCCACCGGGTCGGCTGGCGCCCTTCTGCGGTCGGCCGGATGGACCCTTGCCCGACGGTGTCGGGCGGTTCTTCGGCTCGGTCGTTCGCTTCGTCGGCCGCGGGCCGCCTCCGGTGTTGCCGGCCACCGCCGTGGTGGCGGCTGCGGCCGTCGCCACTCCCGCCGCCTTCGTCGCTCGATCCGCCTTCGTCGAGCTGAGATCTCGCCGTGCCTGGGCGAACAGTCCGCCGCCACCGCCATTGGCCTCGCTGTCCTGCTTGGCCAGCTCCCGGGCATGCTCACTGGCCCGCTGCGCTTGGCGTCCGAGTGCTTCGTCGTGACCGTAGAACGCCCGCGTGATGTAGTGCTGCAGCCCGATCCGCAAGATCGCCTGGACGATGTAGTAGATGACCAGGCCGAGAACGAAGAACACCTGGAACACAGCGAAGGCCACCGGGAGGTACTGCATCAGCTTCTGCTGGGCCGGCGACATCGTCGGGCTGACGGCGGCACGAGCCGCCACCATCCGCTGCTGCACGAGGTACAGCACGCCGAGGACGACCACGAGTCCGACGTAGATCAGGCCCATGCCGAAGCTGTCGCCTAGGGCGGCAAACGGCGACTTCGCCAAGTCCAGTCCGAGCGACACCATCTCGGTTTGGCCGACCAACGATTGGAACAGCTCGCTGTCGTGGGCGATGTAGCGGGGCAGGAAGCCGACTTCCTCACCTTGCTTGCCGGCCGCCCAGTAGACCCCCTGGGCCAACGCCCCGGTGCCTCCCCGCGGCTGATACGTCAGCCCATAGAGGATCCGGAACATGATGATGAACACCGGCATCTGGGCCAGCAACGGCAGACACGAGGACAACGGGTTGACCTTGTGCTCCTGGTAGAGCTTCATCATCTCTTCGTTGAGCTTGGTGCGATCGTTGCGGTACTGGGCCTGCAACTTGCGCATCTCCGGCGCCAATCGCTGCATCTCGAGCATCCCCTTGGTGCTCTTCAACGTCAGCGGCGCGGTGATCACCATCACGACGACTGCCATCAAGGCGATCGCAGCGGCGTAGCTGTGGCTGAGGCCGTAGAACCAGGCGAGCAGCCTCGACGGCAGGTCGAACACTCCGGCAGCGATCATCGGCGATCTGTCCTCGTCAGTACGGCGTTCGGGAATCGGGACGGCGGCACGGGGTCGTAGCCATACGGGCCGAACGGGCGGCAGCGCAGCAGCCGACGAAACGTCAACCAGGTCCCCCGCCAGCGGCCGTGGACCAGGTATGCCTCCCGGGCGTACGTCGAACACGACGGCGTGAAGCGGCAGGGCGATGGGCGGCCGGCACGGGCCTGCTGGTACCAGTCGATCAGCCGCACGGCAATCGATCCGGCGGTGCTGTTCATCGCGACGGCGGTGGCGATGGTCAGCGTCAGCAACGTCGTCACCTCGCTGCGTAGCGACACGAACGTGTGTTTGTTTACGGCGGGCCTGGCTCCGATCAACAGCCAACCGTTGCGTAGTCCTACCTCGGGGGCGATCGCCGCCACGATCGCCCGCAGTTGGCGACGAAGCCGGTTGCGTCGTGTCGCCGTGCCGACGGCGCGGCCGACCGCGAAGGCGACGCGCAACGGTTCCGCCGCGGGATCGTTGAGAAAGGTGCACCACAGGGTCTCGGTTCTGACCGTGCGACCGGAGCGTGCCAGGTTCTGGAACGCTCGCCGTCCGCGGATCCTCCAGATCAAGCCGAGAGCCGGGTGCGGCCCTTGAGCCGCCTGGCCTTGATGATCGCCCGGCCGGCGCGGGTGCGCATACGGGCGCGAAAGCCGTGCTTGCGAGCTCGACGGCGGGTATTGGGCTGGAATGTGCGCTTCACGGGTTCTCGACCTTCTCGGGCATGTTCGACGAATTGGTCAGGCACCGCGACCAACGGACCAGCGACAGGCCGCTCACGCGAGCGGCCGGCGACGGAGCCTGAACGCATCAAGGCTAGGGCCTCCCTGAATCGTTCGACAACTGCTCTGTTGGGTCGTCCGTTACCGCTAGTAACAGTACATAGCGACCGGAATTCGGGCGGTCGTCAAGCTGCTACGATCGCTGCTTCTGCACAGACGACCCGATCATCGACTTCGACGCGGCGGCGAGCCTTCGGCGTTGTTGCCGAGGTGGTAAAGGGCCTTCCACAACCTGTGCGTAACTTGTGGACCGCAACAGGCACGGGAGCGGGCGATGCAGCTCACTGATGGCAACCAGGTGTGGGCGTCGGTTGCCGACGTCCTGCGAACTCAGCTCACCGAGGCCGTCTGGATGTCGACGTTCAGCAACGTATCGCCGATCAGGATCGGCGACCGTGAACTGACAGTCAGCGTCCCCAACAATCACGTCCGCGATCGCATTCTCACTCGTTTCCTGCCACTCGTGTCCGACGCCCTCGAGGAGACGATGGGCGGCCCATGCCAGTTGGTGATCCTCGTCGATCCGTCGGCTCCCTATCTCGACCTCGATCAACGTCCCGACGGATCCGGTAACGGAACTCCGTCCGAACTGCTCGATGGCCCGGCCGGATTGGCCCCGCCCCAGCATCCCGGTCCGCTGGAAACCGACGATGCCAGGCTGAACTCGCGATTCACGTTCGAGACGTTTGTCAAAGGTCCGTCGAACCAGTTCGCCTTGGCCGCCGCGTTGCGCGTCGCCGAGACTCCCGGCCGGACGTACAACCCGCTGTTCATCTACGGCTCTGTGGGACTCGGCAAGACGCACCTGTTGCACGCCATCGGCCACTACATCCACCACAACTATCAGCACTACGACGTGCGCTACGTCACCAGCGAGACGTTCCTCAACGAGTTCGTCGACGCCATCCGCTACAAGACAAACACGGCTTTTCAGCGTCGCTATCGCGAGGTCGACGCCCTGCTCATCGACGACATTCAGTTCCTCGAGGAGCGCGAAGGCCTGCAGGACGAGTTCTTTCACACGTTCAACGCCTTGCATGGCGCCAACAAGCAGATCGTGATCTCGTCGGATCGGGTCCCCGACCTCATCCCGACGCTGCAGGAACGCCTCATCGGTCGGATGAAGTGGGGCTTGGTCACTGACATCCAGCCACCCGACCTCGAGACACGAATGGCGATCCTGCGCAACAAGGCCGACCGCGACCAGGTGCAGGTGCCTCCGGAGACGTTGGAGTTCATCGCCAGCAAGCTCTCGTCGAACATCCGTGAACTGGAAGGGGCGCTGATCCGTGTCACGGCCTACGGCAGCCTCAGCGGTGAACCGATCACGATGGAACTCGCTCAACAGTTGCTCGCCGACCTGCTCGGCGATAGCACGGTGAAGCCGCGTACGGACGAGGAGCTGCTCCAGGAGATCGCCGACATCCTCGGGTTCGACGTCCAAGCCCTGAAGGGCAAGAGCCGTCAACGTCCGCTGGTCACCGCTCGACAGATCGCCATGTACGCATTCCGTAACCTCACGGAGCTCAGCTATCCGAGCATCGCCCGGCTGTTCGGCAACCGCGACCACACGACCGTGATCCATGCCGTTGACAAGATCCAGAAGTTGATGAGCGAGCGCAAGCAGATCTACGACCAGGTCACCGACTTGTTGCAACGACTGAAGTGACGTGGTCGGCCTGCGGACCAACTGGGGAAAGGTGCCGTTGCACTGGTGGACAACCACGGGTTGTCCACCAAATGACGTCGCTGTCATCTCGGCGCTGGGGAACACTGCGGATATCGCGCGCGCGGTTGATGCCGTCGTACGCTGGGGCGATCGTGGGTTATCCCCAATCCACAGCACCTACTACGACTATTACTTCTTTGTAAACCACCAATCGAGAGGGCGCCACTGTGAAGTTCCGATGTGAGCGAGATGTGCTCGCCGAGGCGTTGACGACCGCTGGCCGGGCAGCGACGAGCCGGACCGGCGCGCTACCCGTGCTGGAGGGTCTACATCTCGAGCTCGTTGGTGACGAGCTGTCGGTCACCGGTACCGACCTCGACATGTCCATACGTCTTGGAGTGACCGTCGGCGGCGTCAGTGACGGTGCAGTCGTGGTGCCGGCAAGGCTCAGTGCTGACGCGGTCAAGTCATTGCCTGCGGGTGCCGTCGAGGTCAGCGCCGGCGACGACGACGTGACGATCTCTGCGGGGCGTTCGCAGTTCTCACTGCGCAACTACAACGTCGAGGACTACCCGGCACAAGTCGACCCGGCCGCCGAAGCGGTCACGTTGTCGTCGGCGGATTTCGCGGATGCGCTCCGGCAGGTCGTTCGTGCGGCGAGCACGGATGAGGCTCGCGGTGTGATCACGGGAGTGCTCATCGCCGCCGAGGACGACGGGGTACGGATGGTCGCCACTGACTCGTATCGGCTGGCCGTCCGTGACCTTCCGGATCGGGGCATTCTCGCCAGTGGCCAGCGAGTGCTCGTGCCTCATCGTGCGCTCGCCGAGTTGCAGCGGGTTTTGCCGGCGGCGGAGCAGCTCACGGTGCGGCTCGGTGCCCGGCATGCCACGTTCGAGTGCGGCCACGTTCGGTTGACCACACGACTGATCGAGGGCGACTACCCGAACTATCGCAACCTCGTCCCGGCGACGAGTGACAACGTGCTCACCGTCGGCAAGGAGGCCCTGCTCGATTCGCTGCGCCGGGTGAAGATCATGGCCCAGCGCGACACCTCGTCGGCGGTGCGTCTCAAGCTCGGCGGCGACACGCTCACGTTGTCAGTCCGCGACCAGGACTACGGGACGGTGGTCGAGGAGGTCGACGTCAACTACGAGGGCACTGAGATGCTGGTCGGCTTCAACCCTGACTACCTGATGGCCGGCGTCGATGCCATCGATGCCGACGAGGTCACGTTCGGGTTGCGCGATCCGGTCAAGGCGGTGGTCCTCCGCGGGGTCGAACGCGATGACTACCTCTACCTGCTGATGCCGTTACGGGTGTCCTCCGGCGACTGATCGATTTGATCGTTGAGCGGCTCGAGCTCGTCGATTTCCGCAACTACACGGCGGCGACGTTCGAGCTGACACCCGGAACGACTTTGATCGTCGGCGACAACGGTCAGGGGAAGACGAACTTCGCCGAGGCACTTGCGTATCTGGCCGCGCTGGCAAGCTTCCGTGGCGTCGGGACCGATGCGCTCGTGGGCGTCGGCGCCGCGCTGGCGATCGTGCGTGCGGAGGTCCGTCACGAGGACGGGCGCCAGTCACTGATCGAGGCCGAGATCACCCCCAATGGCCGCGGCCGTGTCCAGGTCAACCGGCAGCGACTGGCGAGGACCCGGGATCTTCTAGGGGTCGTGCGGGTCACGGTTTTCTCGCCCGACGACCTCGCTCTCGTGAAGGGCGGACCTGCCGACCGACGCCGGTTCATGGACGATGCACTGGTTGCACTTGCAACGAAGTATGACGGGATGCGACTCGAGCTCGACCGCATTCTCCGGCAGCGCAACAACCTGCTCCGCCAGGTCGGTGGTCGTCTCGACGCTGATGCCGCGACGACGCTGGACGTGTGGGACGCCAAACTCGCCGCCACCGGCGAGCAGTTCGGATACGCCCGGGCCACGCTGGTGGAACGAGCAGCCCCCCACTTCTCCGCCTCCTATGCGCGATTGGCCGGCGACACGACGTCGCTCGCGGTCACGTACGCCCCGCGCTGGCGCGGCAACGGCGGCCTCGCTGCTGCCCTCGCCGCGGCGAGGACCGACGACCTGCGTCGTGGAGTCTCGACGGTTGGTCCGCACCGCGACGATCTGGAGCTGGCGCTTGGCGGGATGCCGGCACGGACCCACTCATCACAAGGAGAACAGCGAACCCTCGCCCTCGCCTTACGTCTGGGCGTCCACCACCTTGTTGCCGAGCGCACCGGCTCCACGCCGGTGCTGGTTCTCGACGATGTGCTGTCGGAGCTCGACACCCATCGGGCGACGGCCTTGCTGCAGATGCTTCCGGCCGGCCAGATCGTGATCACGACCGCCGGCGTGATCCCCCCGGCGGCGACACCCGAGCGCGTCATCCGCATCGCCAACGGCGCGATCATCGAGCCATGAGCGATCGCGACCCGGTGCCGTTGGGGGAGTCGATAGATGGCGTCGTGCGATCGCTCCAGGGAGGTGCGCGGCGGAAAGGGGAAGCCCACGCCATCGGTGGAGTCTTCGGCCGTTGGAAGGAGATCGTCGGAGAGGCCGTGGCTGCCCAGGTCCAACCGATCCGCCTCGACGGACGCCGCCTCGTCGTCGAGGTGTCGGACCCAGCCTGGGCGACGCAGATGCGCCTGCTCACCGACCGGGTGTGCCAGCGCATCGATGACGTCACCGGAACCTTCGTGGACACTGTCGAGATCCGCGTCCGCTCGGGCCGTCGGAGGTGAAGGATCACCACCGCTGGCCAGCTCGACCAGGTCAGATCCACGCCACCGTGACACCCCGCCGGTAGACTGGTGATATCGCAAACACGCTCCCAAGCGGGTCTTCCCGAGGCAGGTTGCGGGTCGTCGAAAGGGCTCGTGACCAGGGAAGATCCGCAGCTTTAGGAAACGCGTGAATGCCCCGACCGGCGGTCAGCCAGCACCCCCTGTCCGTCGGGCCAAGCGCAGCGAATGAAGACCCCCGATGACGAGAACTGAGAACACAACGGTGTCGAGCGACGACAACACGAACGAGGCTGTAACGAGCGTCAGCGAGAACGGCCCGACGAGCGGTTCACGCGGCTACGACGCCAAGGACATCCAGGTGCTCGAGGGCCTCGACCCGGTGCGCAAGCGCCCCGGCATGTTCATCGGCTCGACCGGTCTCGCCGGTCTGCATCACCTCGTCTGGGAGGTCGTCGACAACGCCGTCGACGAGGCGATGGCTGGCTTTTGCGATCGCATCGTCGTCACCCTGCCCGCCGACGGCGGTTGTCGCGTCGAGGACAACGGCCGTGGCATTCCCGTCGATTCGTATCCGTCCGGGCGCAACAAGGGCAAGAGTGCGGCCGAAGTGGTGCTCACCGTGCTCCACGCCGGCGGCAAGTTCGGCGGCGACGGCTACAAGGTGTCCGGTGGTCTCCACGGTGTCGGCGTCAGTGTCGTCAACGCCCTGTCCGAGCGGCTGCTGCTCGAGGTCGACCGCGGCGGCACGCGGTACCGCCAGGAGTTCGCCAAGGGCGGCAAGCCGCAAGGCAAGCTGGAGTCCGTCGGACCGACACCTGCCCGTGGGCGCAAGTCCGGCACGACCATCACGTTCTGGCCGGACCCGACCGTGTTCGTCGCCGAGGGCACTGAGTTCGTGGCCCGCACGGTGCTCGAGCGGCTGCAGACGATGGCGTTCCTCAACCGTGGTCTGGAGATCCTCTTCGTCGATGAGCGGCCGGAGAAGGAGCAGAAGGTCACCTACCAGTACCGCGGTGGCATCGTCGACTTCGTCAAGCATCTCAACGCCTCCAAGGAGGCGCTGTTCTCCAAGGTCTGCCACATCGAGGACGTCGACGATGACGGCCAGACGCTCGACATCGCCGTGCAGTGGAACACGGGGTACTACGAGGGCATTCACGGCTACGCCAACGGCATCTCGACCACCGAAGGCGGGATGCATGTCGAAGGCTTCAAAACGGCGCTGACGTCTGCGGTCAACCGGTACGCCCGGGCCAAGACGCTGCTCAAGGAGAAGGACGACAACCTCCTCGGTGAGGACATCCGCGAGGGCATCACGGCGATCATCTCGGTGAAGCTGCGCGACCCGCAGTTCGAGGGCCAGACCAAGGCCAAGCTCGGCAACGTCCCGATGCGCTCGTTCGTTCAACGAGCCACCTACGAGCGGCTCGGCGACTGGCTCGAGGAGAACCCCACCGAGGCCAACCGAGTCGTCAAGAAGGCGACCTCGGCCGCCCAGGCCCGGGTCGCTGCCAAGAACGCTCGCAATGCGATCCGTCGCAAGACGGCGCTGTCCGGCGCGGGGATGCCCGACAAGCTGAAGGACTGCTCCAGTCGCAACGCCGCCGAGAGTGAACTGTTCATCGTCGAGGGCGACTCGGCCGGAGGCACCGCCCTCAACGCCCGCGATCCGCGCACCCAAGCACTACTGCCGATCCGCGGCAAGATCCTCAACGTCGAGCGCGCCCGCATCGACAAGATGCTCAAGAACAACGAGATCCAGGCGTTGATCACGGCGATCGGTGCCGGTGTGGGCGAGGAGTTCGACGCCACCAAGGCCCGCTACCACAAGGTGATCGTGCTGGCCGACGCCGACGTCGACGGCAGCCACATTCGCACGTTGCTGCTGACGTTCTTCTACCGACAGATGCGCCCTCTCGTCGAGCACGGCTTCGTGTACATCGCCCAGCCGCCGCTGTACTCCACGGAGGTCGGCAAGGAGAAGGTGTACATCAAGGACGACGCCGCCAAGGCCCGCTTCCTGGCCGAGCATCCGAACCACAAGAAGGAGTTCGGCCGCCTGAAAGGGCTCGGCGAGATGGACTGGGACGAGCTCAAGGTGACGACGATGCACGCCGCCACCCGCACCCTGCTCCAGGTCAACGTCGAGGAAGCTGCCCTCGCCGACGAGGTGATGAGCGTGCTGATGGGCGACGACGTCGAGAGCCGCCGCAACTTCATCGCCACGAACGCCCGTGACGTCCGCAACCTCGATTTCTGATGTTTCGCCTTCACTCGTTCGCTCGCTGCGCTCGCTCGCTCCGTTCAGGCGAGCTCATTGGGCGGCCTGCGGCCGCACCGAAGAATCTCTGGCGATCGACCGGCGGAGCCGGATCGATCGCCGGGTGGGGGCTCCGGCGGAGCCTCTGCCCCCACACCCCCGCCGAAAGCAACTGAGCCCCCATGTCTGATGCCACGCTTCCACCTGAGCTGCCCTTCGAGCCGGTCCAGGCCATTGGCCTGCAGGACGAGATGGAGAGCTCGTTCCTCGACTACGCGATGTCGGTCATCACGGCGCGGGCGCTGCCCGATGTTCGTGACGGGCTCAAGCCGGTGCACCGCCGGATCATCTGGGACATGGAGGTCCAGGGCTTCCGACCCGACCGCAACCACGTGAAGTGCGCCCGCGTCACCGGCGACACGATGGCACGGTTCCATCCCCACGGGAACATGGCGATCTACGAGGCACTCGTGCGCATGGCCCAGCCGTTCTCGCTGCGTCATCCGCTGATCGACTTCCACGGAAACTATGGGTCTCCCGACTTTTCCGCGGCTGCCGAGCGTTATACGGAGTGTCGTCTGCATCCGCTGGCGATGGAGCTGCTCGCCGAGATCGACGAAGACACCGTCGACATGGTGCCGAACTACGACGGCACCACGGAACAGCCTGAAGTGTTGCCGTCACGATTTCCGAATCTGCTCGTCAACGGTTCGCAGGGGATCGCCGTCGGGATGGCCACGAACATCCCGCCGCACAACCTCGGTGAGGCGATCGATGCGGTCGTCCATTTGATCGACAACCCTGACGTCACTCCCGACGACCTGATGCAGTTCGTCAAGGGACCCGACTTCCCGACCGGTGGCAGCATCCTCGGTCGCGCCGGGATCATCGACGCCTACCGCACCGGACGAGGCAGCTTGAAGCTGCGGGCGACGGCGGAGATCGAGGAGTCGAAAAAGGGGGCAATGCAGATCGTTGTCACCGAGCTGCCGTACCAGACGAGTTGCTCGTCGATCGCGGCGCGGATCCAGGAGCTCGTCGACTCCGGGCAGCTCGACGGCATCGCCGACGTCAACGACGCGTCGGCGGAGGGCAAGACGGAGCTCGTCATCACGCTCAAGCGCGACGGCAACGCCAACGTCGTGCTCAACAACCTGTTCAGGTTGACGCAGCTGCAATCGTCGTTCGCGATCAACATGGTCGCTCTCGTCAACGGCGTGCCGCGCACGCTCAACCTGGTGCAACTGCTCAGGGGATACATCGACCACCAGATCGACGTCGTCACCCGTCGGACCGAGTTCCGCCTCGCCAAGGCGACGCAACGGGCGCACATCCTCGAGGGGCGCCTGCGCGCCCTTGATGTGATCGACGAGATCATCGCCCTGATCCGCGGCAGCGAGGACGCCAACGCCGCCAAGCAAGGGTTGATGGCCGAGCCGTTCGGTTTCTCGGAGGTGCAGGCCGTCGACATCCTCGATATGCAGCTGCGCCGGCTCACGAGGCTGTCGCGCATCGACCTCGAGACTGAGCTCAGCGAGACTCGTGAGGCGATCCGCGAGTTGGAGGGCATCCTCGCCGATCCGGTCGTCCTCCGTGGCGTGATCAAGTCCGAGCTGGCGACGATCCGCGAGAAGTTCGCCACCCCTCGCGTTTGCCAGATCGCCCTCGACTCCGGCGAAATGTCGATCGAGGACCTCGTCGACGACAAGGAGCTCGTCGTCGTGATGACCGAGGCGCAGTACGTCAAGGCGGTCCCCGCCGGGCAGTTCAAGACCCAGTCGCGCGGTGGCCGCGGCGTCGCCGGCGCCAAGCTCAAGGCCGACGACCTCGTCCGCCACGTCATCTTCACCACGGCGCACGCTCACCTGCTGTTCTTCTCCAACTTCGGCAAGGTGTACCGGCTGCGCGCCCTCGACATCCCCGAGCGCGAGCGCACCGCCAAAGGGATGCCGATCGTCAACCTGCTCCCCATGCAGCCGGGCGAGACGATCCAAGCGATCATCGACACCCGCGACTTTGCCGGCGAGCGCTACCTGTTCTTTGCCACCCGCCAGGGAACGGTGAAGAAGACGGCGTTCGACGCCTACGACTCGAGCCGGCGCGATGGGCTGATCGCCATCAACCTGCGCGACGGCGACGAACTCGTGCGCGTGATCGAGACCAGCGGCGGAGACGACATCTTCATGGTCACGCGGCGCGGGATGACGATCCGCTTCAACGAGGACGAGGTGCGCCCAATGGGCCGCACCGCCGCAGGAGTCCGCGGGATGCGTGTTCGCCAAGGCGATGAAGTCGTCTCGGTCGACGTCGCCCGCGACGACACGGCGATCCTGATGATCACTGAGGCCGGCTACGGCAAGCGAACGCAGCTCGAGCACTACAACGCGCAGGGCCGCGGCGGCCAGGGTGTGATCGGTATCAAGCTCACCGGCAAGAAGGGCCATGTCGTCGCCGCCTTCATGGTCGGCATCGACGACGAGATCGTCGCCGTGTCGTCCGGTGGCGTGACGATCCGCATGCCGGTGCGGGAGATCTCCTCGCAGGGCCGCGGCGCCACGGGCGTGCGGGTGATGAACCTCGACGACGGCCAAACCGTCGCCTCTGTCGCCCCCATCTTCGCCGCCGACGAGTAGGCTGCTCACGATCGACGTCACGATCGTGGCGTCTCCTCGCACCCTCCGGTGCCATGACATCTCTGGGACATGGAGGAAGCGATGCGCCGAAGCGACGAACGTGGCCAAGCCGTCCCGCTTGCCCTGGTGGTCGTGGCTCTGGCGATCCTGGCCACGGTGGCGATCGCAGAGCTCGGCGGCAACGTGGTCGACGCCGGTCGGGCCCGGACGGCGGCCGATGCGGCTGCCCTGGCGGGCGTCGAGGGAGGCCGCGAGGCGTCGGCGAGGGTTGCCACGGACAACGGTGCAACGTTGGTGTCGTGGTCGAGCGGAGTCGACGGGGTTGCCGTCACCGTCACCGTGACGGTGCGTGTCGGGCGGGCAACGGCCACGGCAGCGGCCACCAACCGTGGTCCGTGAAGCTGGCGGCCTGCCCGGGACACGGCGGAAGCGCTGCGTACACTCGATGTCATGGCCAGCTCCGACCGCCCCGACGCCATCGCGCCGGTGGACACGGACGCTCAGGACACGGATGCCCAGGACACGGATGCCCAGGACACGGATGCCCAGGACATGGTGCCCGCGGCAGCGAACGGCGATGTCGAGCCAGAATCTGTGCAGAGCCCGGATTCCAAGCACTCGACGGTGCCGGCGACGTTGGACGACTCCGGGCCGGTGGCGCTCGGGTCCGAAATGTCCCATGAGTTGCTCGAACCACGGTCCGACGACGGCGACGCGGGGTCCCCGCCACCGGAACCGCCGTCTCAGCAGATCGTGAGCGGGGATCCGTTACTTCGCGGACCGGCACCGACGAGCACCACGAAGGAACCTCCCAAGCCGCCGTCACCTCCGCCCCCAGCGCACGAGAAGGCGGCCCAGCCCCGTGCCGCCACGGCACCAGCGATCAGTCACGCCATCACCGGCTCGAGCGCGGTCGTGCCGGGAGTCGTCCTACCCACCGGACAGCCGGCGCGGCGCGCGTCACGCGGCGCCCACGTGACGTCGCCGCGAGTTGCGGCGCCGCCGACGCGTCCCCCCGAGCAACCTGTGGCGACCTTGCGGCCGACCACGGTTGCACCCGTTCCGCGACTGGCGGGCCGCCGACCGAGAGTGCGCCGTGTCACCCGCGTCGTCCGCCATGTCGATCCGTGGAGCGTGTTCAAGGTCGCTGCGGCATTCAGCATCATCACCTATGCCATCGCCCTGGTCGCCGGGGTCTTGCTGTGGAACGTCGCCTATGCCACCGGCACGATCGACAACATCGAGCGGGGCATGGAATCGACCGGATGGGAGGTCTTCGAGTTGGACGGCGGCGAGATCTTCCACAATGCCTGGATCGGAGGCCTGTTCGGGGCCGTGGCGTTGACCGGTCTGGCAGTGCTCGTGGCGACGTTGTTCAACCTCATCACCGATCTCGTCGGGGGCATCCGCCTGACGGTGTTGGAAGAGGAGGTCGTCGAGAAGACGGCGTCACCGATGCGACGCTTCGCCACGTCGTCAGCGCGTCGCCCGGCAACCGCCCCGCAGGACGTGTCCGGTGCTCAAGGAGCCGAGGCCCGCGTGCGCCGGGTCCGCGGCGGCTGAGCTGCCGGTATCCTCGTCAGTTGCCCACGGTTCCGCACTTGAGGGGCTATAGCTCAGTCGGTTAGAGCGCATCCCTGATAAGGATGAGGTCGCAAGTTCGATTCTTGCTAGCCCCACCGCATTTCACCTGGTCAGGGGCACTGTTCGTTCCTCCAGACCATCTCTCTCGTTAGGCGGGGTGCAACGAGGGGTGCAACCGAACGGCGGACCGACGAGCGGCTCTCGAATAGCCGCTAACCCGCCCGGCTGGTCTCGTCGGGTGCCACGTGGTGCCGCTTGACCAAGCGCCGCAAACGGGGACTCCGGTTCGTGCCGCAGGGTGTCGGCCAGTTGTGCATCGTTCGTGGACAGTCCGAGGACACTGGCTGGCGAGCGCAGAGTCGTCCCCTCCGCGGCTGGCCGGGGCTCAAGGTCTTCGGTGCGAGTTCACCGCGACTCTCTGTACGTTCTGGAGCGCTTTCGTCAGCGGCGATTCGGCAAGCGGCATGGACGATCCAGGCCCGGCGCAGACCGCTCCGGCGGACGCGTAGCCGTCGATATGTCGCGACTCAGGCGCCTTGGCGTGCTTCGCGGAGGGAGTCTCGTACGCCGGCGCCGGCGGTTGAACGGCCGTGTTCTGGTGTTCGCGTTCTGTGCGCAGTTGATGTTCCTCGCCTGACCTCGGAGCGTCGCCCGAAATGAATCGGTCGCCGGCCGCGCTGCATCACGCCCGGTTTACCCGAGCGAGGTGGATGTGTGGGCACGTGCGACGCCGCGTTTCCGAGGCCCGAGCGTCGCGCTCGAAGCGGTCCCCCGCACGACGGCGGGCTGCGGCGTGCGGCGCAGGATGCGAACGCTTGTCAGGCGGTCGTCAGCTTGGCGAGGATGTGGTCGATGACGGGTGTGTGTTCGGCCTGGGGGCTGAACAGGATCAGTTCGGCGTCGCGGTCGACACGAACGCTGTGGCCCGGGGGCCAGTGGAAGACGTCGCTTGTGGTGCAGTGTTCGGTGCTGCCGTCGCTGTAGGTGACGACAACGTCGCCGGTGATCATGTAACCCCAGTGGGCGGCTTGGCAGGCGTCGCCTGTGAGTCCCTTGAGGAGCGGCGCAGGTCGGTTCCTGCGCTCATCGTGAAGTACTCGGCTCCGATGGCGCCGGAGGCGATGCCGAAGTCGGGGATCTGGCGGGCGATGGCGCCGGGGGCGTTGATCTTGACCGGGATGTCGTCCTTGGAGAGGTGCATGTGTCTGTCCTTTCGGGTTGTCGGGAGACTGCTGTGAGCGGCGGCTCGTTCAGAGGGAACGGCCGCTGAACGCGACGAGGCGTTCCATCGGGCTGGCGTCTGCGGGGGCGACGGTCGCTTCCTTGAACGTGTCGCCGTCGCGCATCTGGGAGGTCAGGGCGCCACGGGCGAAGTCGTCGACCGCTGCGATCACGGCGGGTGGCAGCTCGTAGTCCAGCCCGGTGGCCGAGGCGAGATCCCAGCCGTGGATCAGGCCGTCGAACGCCACGAACTGGGCGAATGTCGAGCCGGGCATCTCACCGACGGGCGCGGAGATGGTGCGTTCCATCGCGCCGGGGGACTTGACGGCGTCGAGCAGGTCGTCCATCGCCTTTCGGAACTCGGCGGCCGGTACCCAGCCATAGACGGCGGGCGCGTGTATCTCCGGGGCTTGCTCGCCTCGGAACGAGTAGGCGAACGAACCACCGAGCACGATCATGTGGTCAAGCACGTCGTGAACGGTGAACTCGTTGCACGGCGTCGAGTTGTAGAGCGTGAGGGTTGATGCGGTCGACCATGGCGCTGAGGGTCGGCAGGATGTAGGTGAGCTGTTCGGTGGGTTCCATGAACTTGCCTTTCGACGGGTCGTTGTCGGCTGAGCGCTTCGGCGAACCGAGGCGACATCGAAGAGGCGTGACAAGTGGTGTCACAATGCGACAGTGGCCGGAGTTCCAGCGCGGGGTGGGGCGAGACGGCGGAACTCGTCGGGAGGATCGGGCCGATGAGCGGCCTCGATCCGCTCGACGAGGCGCGGGCGGCGGTCGAACGAAGAGATTGGCAACTCGCACTCGAGGTGCTCGCCGCCAGCGGATCCGAGGCGACCAGTGCCGAGGGTTTCGAGCTTCGAGCGCGAGCGGCATACGGCAGCGGAGACTTCGAAGCGGCGGTGTCTGCGTGGGAGGCCCTGCACTCGCTGCTCGTCGCGGCAGGCGACGACATCGGCGCGGCGAGGGCTGCGGCGATGACAGCGATGTACCTGATGATGGACACGGGGCTGATGGCGCCCGTGCGCGGGTGGCTACGGCGCGCCGAGCGGCTGCTGGAGGGGCATGGCGAGGCCCCCGCCCACGCGGTGATCGCGATGGTTCGCACCTACGAGCGTGTCATGTGCGGCGACATCGATGGGGCGCGCACGCAGTCGGCGTTGGCGATCGAGCTCGGAGGCCGCCTCGGGGTGGAGCCGGCGGTCGTGATCGGGCGGGTCGCCGCCGCCCGGGTGAAGATCTTTGACGGCCACGTCGATGAGGGACTCGACCTGCTCGACGAGGTCGGTGCGCTGTTGATGTCGGGCGATGTCGACGCGCTCGACGACGGGGATGATGTACTGCGAGTTGATCTGCGCGGCGCAGGGACTCGCACTTCACGACCGGGCCAGCGAGTGGACCGAAGTGATGGAACGCTGGCGGCATGGTGTCGCGTTCGGTGGTATCAACGGCCGATGCCGTGTCCACCGCGCTGAGCTTCTCCGAGTCACCGGACCCTGCGACCTCGCCGAGGAAGAAGCACTCGCGGCCTGTGACGAACTGCGCCCATGGATGCGCCGCGAGTTCGGCTGGCCGCTGGCGGAACTCGGCAACATCCGGTTACGCAGGGGCGACCTGGCCGGGGCCGAAGAAGCGTACGTCGCCGCTCACGAGCACGCCTGGTCACCCTTTCCTGGGCTCGCCTTGTTGCGATTGGCGCAGGGTGACGTCGACTCGGCATCGACGTTCATCGCAGACGCGATTGCGCATCCGTTCAACATTCCCTCGAAGGAACGGCCTCCGTTCGGCGACCTGCGTCTGGCCCCGTTGCTCGATGCACAAGCCGAGATCGCCGCCGCTGCGGGTGATGTCGACACCGCTCGACGGGCGGCAGACGCGCTGCAGTCGATCGCGGACTCGTACTCGAGCCGTTCCCTTCGTGCATGCGCTGCGCTGGCGACGGCCCGGGCGGCGCTGATCAGTGGCGACCTCGGGCAGGCGATCGATGGGTGTGCAGCGGCCATCGCCGCATGGGCCGCCATCGGTGCACCGTTCGAGACAGCCCGGGCGCGCATGGTGCTCGGCGAAGCGCATCACCGATCGGGCAACGTCGATCGGGCACGAATGGAGTGGCGGGCAGCCCGAGAAGCATTCGAAGCCTTCGGTGCGTTGCGCTGGGCCGAGCAAGCAGAACATCTCCTCACCGGAGCACCTCCCATCCCGACTCCGTCCCCGAGCAGGGTGGCGACGGCGACATTCAGATGCGACGGCGACACGAGGACCATCTGCTTCGGAGAACTCACCATCCTCATGCGTGACCTCAAGGGATTTCGCTACGTCGAACGGTTGCTTGCCGACCCCGGTCGAGAGTTCCACGTGCTCGACCTCGTGGCTGTGGAGAGGGGCACACTCCCAACCGGTCCCACCGTCCACCACGGCTTGGATGCCGTGGCCGAAGGCATCGGAGCGGGCCTCCCCATCATCGATGACGAGGCCCGCGACGCCTACCGCCGCCGTCTGGCCGAAGTCGACGATGACATCGAGGAGGCCACCCGGACCAACGACATCGGTCGCGTCGAACTCGCACAACACGACCGGGACTACCTGTTAGCCGAACTGGCGCGAGCCGTCGGGCTCGGAGGGCGTCACCGATCAGTCGGCGGCACTGCCGAGCGCGCCCGCACCAGCGTGACTCGGTCACTCCGCTACACGCTGGGGCGGTTGGCCCCGCATCACCCGGCACTCGCGGCACACCTCGAGCAGAGTGTGCACACCGGGACCTACTGCGTCTACACGCCTGACCCACTCGCGCCGATCCGCTGGCACATCTGACGTCGCAAACCTCGGTCAGATCCGGAGGACGGTCTCAGCCGACAGACACCCTCCCCAGCGAGGAGAAGCTCTCCTTCCCGACTCCAACAGCCGGGTCCCAGAGCAGTCGAGGTCGCTGTGTTCGGTCCACCTTCAAGAACGCCACACGCTGGGAGCCCCTCGGAATCGGCCCTTCCGGGCCGCGCCAGAACGACAACCTTCCGTTCGATGTCGACACGTGCGGAGTGGACGACTAGTGCTGGCACACGTAGTGATACACGCGTGTGAGTTACGCGACGAGTGGGTCGGCGGCGTAGGTCCATCGGAATGGTTTCGCTTTCTCGTTGTAGCTGGCGATGAAGGCGAGCAGCTTGGCGATGAGGTCGTCGCGGCTGGGGAAGTCGCCGTTGGTGATCACCTTGCGCTGCAGGATCGAGAAGAACAGCTCGATCTGGTTGACCCACGAGGCGTGCTTCGGGGTGTAGTGCACGTGCCAGCGAGGATGGGCGGCGAACCACGCGGCGGTGTGTTGAGAGCCGTGGCTCGAGCCGTTGTCCAAGATGATGTGGATGTCCAGGGCGGGGTCGACGGTGGCGTCGATCTCGTCCAAGAAGGCGCAGAAGTTGACCGAGTTGTTGCCTCCCGCTTCGCGTGTGGGGATCGGTTCGGCGAGCACCGTGCCGGAATGCACGTCGAGGGCGGCGAACAACGAGGCGGTGCCGTGACGGACGTATTCGAACTCGCGGCGTCGCCGCCGACCCGGCTGGGCGGGCTGGTCGCGATGGGTGCGGCTCTTGGCTTGGATCGAAGTCTTCTCGTCGACCGACAACACCAACGCCTGCTCGGGAGGGTTGAGGTAGAGACCGCAGACGTCGCGGACCCGCTCCCAGAACTCGGGGTCGTCACGCCGGTTGAGCCAGCCCCGCACCTTCGTCAAGTCGATGTCCATCGACGCCAGGATGCGCCACACCTGTGACACCGAGACCTCGATCCCTTCGGCGCGCAGGCGCTCGGCGACCTCGATGTAGGTCCACGTCGCCACCGGATCGGCCGGATCCCGCTCCGAGGTGGCGATCGCCGCCATCTTCAACCGTTCGTCATGGCCCAACCGCCGCGGTCGACCCGACCTCGCCAGATCGGCCAATCCGTCCAGGCGGCGCTCCAGGAACCGGCGCCGCCACACCCCGACCTGATGCTGATCGATGCCAACGACCTCATCGATCTGACGCAACGGCACTCCCTCGGCGCACAGCAGGATCACCCGCGCCCGACGAACCTCACGCTGGGTCGAGGTGTGCGCCCGCGCCCGACGCTCCAACTCGCTACGTTCCTCATCGGTGATCACCAACGGCTCGACAGTGAACATGACACCTCCCACGGCTCAGTTCACCACATCAAACCACACGCGTGTAACTTCCGCGGGGACCCACTAGTGGTGCGGTGATGAAGGGTTAGCGCCTGAATAGGCGATAGGCATTCGCCTACGGCAGACGGTGTCGGCGGCATCGTGGGTGTGGACAGTTGCGGCGAGGCCTGCGGAGACGGGACCTTGCGACCGAACATCGCGTGGCGCGTTGGTGCGGACGGACGGGGGACGCCACGCCACGACAACGCGCGATGACTAAGGGAGTTCAAGCTGGCGACGCGTAGCGTCTGATTGAGTTCGGAGCGGGTCGGCGTGATCAGCTGACTCGGCGTCGACGCTCCCGATCGGGCAGTATGCGCTCGGCATCGAACTGCGAGATGTTGGGAAGCTCGACGGACCGATTGGCGTTCGGTGCGGATCCTCGACCGTGACGATCGGAATGTTGGTTTGACGCGAGCGGCACCTGAGAACGCGCTCGACGGGCTGCGGTCGCGCTTGGCTCGTGGTCGACACCGACGCGAACAACACGGCGGCAGCTCATCGGACGCCGGCTCCACGTAGGCCGTCCGCGGCCGGACTCACCTCCAACGGTGTCCGAGAAGGCCGGAGTAGGGGCACGAACGGCCGATCTGTCGGTACGGGTGGAAGACCGCGCATCGACGTGGCTTGGTCGCCAAGCCGCTGGCGCTCGCCCCACCACACAAGAGCTCGGTGCCTGTCAGGCGACGGCGGCGTCAGTCGATGGGCCAGCGGTGGCGGAGGCAGCTCGGCCACGTGTCGGTGGCCGGATCCACGACATCGCCGAGGGCGGGCTGGTGTCATGTGCACATAGCGGCATCGCGAGCACCGGTGTCGGCACAGCACTGAGGTACCAGCGAGACAACGGGCGGGTCAGCGGTGCGGTCACTGTCGCTTGTCAGATCGAGCACGCAGCGGACGTGGTCGGACGATCCAGTTGGTGGTGGCGAACAGCCAACGCCGGCGGCGACACCGACGGGTCGAGAAAGCGTCGATCTCCGCGCCCGAGGCTGCGCCACTCCGTGCGCCGGATCCAAGACGTACGCGTGGCAGTCGAGGTGTAGCGCACTCAGCACACGTGGCCCGGGCGACGACGAACAGGCGGCCATCGGCCACGTCGCGCTGATGAGGCCGGGCGCATCATCGGATCACGGCAGGAAGGTCAGGCAGCGGGGACCATTCCCCCGTGGTGGGTCAAGGAGCGCGCATCGAGGCGCTGCTCCGACTCGTAGTCGAACGGTTGCTGACCACCAAGCACACCAACCCGGCCGTCCCACACGACCATTGCCTGTCCCTGCCGGTCACGAGCGGTCAGGCGGCAAGTCCCGCCAACGATCCGTCACCGGGTCATAAGCCGCCGCGATCGGGCTGCCCCACCCGCCCCACACAACAAGCTCCGAACCGGTCCACACCCCTACGGGGATGACCTGGGTGGGCGCGCGGCGGCGGGCACCTGTCTGCAAAACCCGATCGGACGGACGACGGCGATCGGTGAACACGACGCTCCTCAGTCCCCCGGCAGCAGCCGGAGCTGCTCGACCGAACCGAAGGGACGACGACCAGCGGACGAGCGGCGGCCACGACCGGCAGCCCGCCGTGCCAGGCGAGCGCGACCGCGATGCCGCGTCCGGTTCCACACGGCCGGGGCCGGGCTCGCGCGCGCGCTGGTCGCTCAACTGCCCGAGCACCTGCTGCGCGTGCGCCTCGAGCTCGGCCAAGGTGACGACACGGCCGGTGAGCACCAGCACGGCGAACGGCCAGCGGGGAACTCGGTACAACTTGTCCAGCCGGATCACCGGCAGCCCCTCGCACCCGGTCACTTCGTAACGGTGGGCCATCGCGTAGGCCTTCGCCGGGCAGACATCCAGTACCTTCGCCGCCTGGCGGATCGTCAGCAGCAACGGCAATTCGGCCAGCTGAACCACGTCGATGTCGCCGGGCACGTCCACGCCGACGGCTAAAGCGTCGCCAGGCAGACGGAACGCGACATCGTCCCGGTCGACGATCGTCCCTGTGGTCGGCGAAAAGGGACCGCTGTTTCCGCTGCGGTCTGCCGCGCGGTGCCATCGACGCGTTAAAGGCAGCGGACCACGCCGTGGGGGGACACCGGCGTGCCAGATCTGTCCGGCGGCATCGCACCCAGACCGGGTCGTGCATCGGTCAGGACTCGCGATGGGGCCGCTGCGCACCGTCGACGTCGATGAGCCGTTCCAGTTCGCTCACCGGCACCCGGCGGGTACGACCGATGTTGACCGTGCGCAGCTCACCGGAGTGGATCAGCTTGTAGATCATCGGCCTCGACAGGCTGAGCATCCGGGCGGCTTCAGCTGGCGGTACGGCGAGGACCGACGGCTCGCCCTCGGGTGTTGTACTCACACCTACGTACTTACACCCATGATTTTCGATGCTTGCCGGGACCCCGCAGCCAGGGCCGTTCGTCCAGTCGCATTGCGTGTCATCCAGTCACATCTGGTGACATCTGGTGGCCTTGCGTCCACACGAAATTTCGTTCCCGACCTCTTGACAAGCTCCGCCGATCGACCGATCAGCGGTGGACAAGATCGCCCACCTCAGCGACGGCGGCGGACGCTGCGTCGGTTAGCGCGACGGGCTGGCCAGCCACCACTCGACAGGATGCTGGCCGAGCCCAGCCGGCGGATCCTTGGCGAGGGCGACGAGGCGCACGTCTCAGCCGGGCGAGTCCCGGCTTGGTTCGGGGGAAACGGGCGTGGTGGCAATAGACGACACCGAGGTGGGAGCCGACCAGGACAATGGCGGCGCTGAAGGTCGTGACGTCTTCGGTGACGACGACGCGTCCCTCGGTCACCGCGGCCTCGAGCACGATGCGGTCGTCGACGCCTCGCAGCTCGGGTCGGTGGGCGGTGAGGGCCACGGCGTCGATCCCGTCGGCGACCAGGGCGTCGGCGAGCCATCCTGGGTAGTGCTCGTCAAGCAGATAGCGGATGGGGCGTGGATCAGACGGCATCGAGCGCCCGGCGCCGTTCCCACGCCGCGAGCGCGTCGTCCTGGGCGGTGTGGTGCCGGTCGATCAGGTCGTCGATCTCGTCGCGGTACTCGGCCCAGTAGCTAAGGCGGTCTCGACGTCACGCACGGCAAGCCCGAGGGTGTCGGC
The DNA here is from genome assembly GCA_963732335.1 of Ilumatobacteraceae bacterium. Lineage (GTDB taxonomy): Bacteria > Actinomycetota > Acidimicrobiia > Acidimicrobiales > Ilumatobacteraceae > Desertimonas. The sequence continues at coordinate 103,014 of CAVSZO010000013.1, forward strand.
GACTGCGGCGGGCTTGCGGTGGCGAGCGGGGTGCTGTTGCCAGGCCTCGGCGACCGTCCACACCTGGGGGCCAGCGGCGAGGGCGGCGCGGCGCTCGCCGGTGACGGTGGTGACGAACACGATGCCCTGGGTGGGCCTCCATGCGCAGCCACTCCCGCAGCGCGCTGACGACGACCGTCGACTTCTTGGCTCCGACTCGACGGGCGTAGTCGGCGAGCCGCTTGTCGACCGGCTCAGGGAACCGCACATTCGTCGGTGAAGTCATCTGCTACAGCGTAGCAACAGTTGCCCGATCGTGTGCCACGACGTCATGTGGAGTGCGCGTCCAGCAACGCTTTCTCCATCGGGCCGCTCAGCCTCCGAAGACACGGTCCATGACGGCGACCGCGGCGTCGACAGAAGGGCGAAGACGGTAGCGGTAGGTGCGGCTGACCATCGTCACGTCTGCGTGGCCGAGCAGGTCGGCGATGTCTTCGAGGGGCACGCCTTGGTCGGACAGCACGCTGGCAGCGGTGTGCCGTAGCTGGTGCGGGCGCACCGGGTCGATGCCGGCGGCAACGGAGATCTGCTCCAGTTCGTGGCGGACGTTGGCGAGGTTCCACGGCGTGCCGTTGACGGTGGGGAACACGAGGCCGGGATCGTCGACGGCCCACGTGCGCGCCGCCAGTTTCGCCTCTGCGACGGCGTGCCGCTGGTCTCGCAGCACGTCGATCGCAGCGGCGGGGAGTGCGATGGTGCGGAAGCTGGCGTCGTTCTTGAGGTCATCGACCAGACGAGCCCTGCCGCCGTGAAGGCGCACGGTACGTCGAACGGCGAGAGTGCCAGCGTCGAGGTCGACGGCATCCCAGCACAGTCCGAGTGCTTCACCGGGCCGGAGCCCGGTCGTCAACATCAGGCGGACGAGGTTGCCGAGCCGCTCGCCCTCAACCGCCGCCCACAGGCGCCGCCGCCTCGTCGAGTGTCAAGGAGCGCCGCTGCCGGCTCGGTCTCGCACTCGCGGACAGCTCGGCCATCGCGGCGGGGTTGTAGGCGAGCATCTTGCGGCGCACGCCGAAGTCAAGCGCGGCGATGAGCGTCTGGCGGATCCGGCTCAGCGTCGTGCGGGTCAGCGGCCGGCCACGGCCACGACACCCCGTGGCGATCGTGTCGAGGGCGCGCTCGACGGTGTCGACGTCGAGCCGGCGCAACCGTACCGTGCCGAGCTCGGCGTCGAGCGCGGCCAGCGCCCCGAGGTAGCGCTGTCGAGTCGACGATCCGAGCGGCCGGGCGGCGATGACCCGCTCGCGCCACAACCTGAGCAGCTGGGAGACCGTGGCGTTGCCGTTGACGACGATGCCGTCAGCCTCGCCGCGGCGCAGGCGCGGCGAGCCGGGCGAGCACGTCGCTCTTCGTCTTGGCACGCACCTTGCGGCGTCGGCCATCGATGTAGAGCTGGCCGACCCAGCCGCCGCGCTCGCTGTCGCGGTACACCGACCCCTCGCCGTTGGAGCGCTTCGTCGCCATGAACGTGTGACCTCATCCTCGTTGTTGTGGGGTGCAACGTGGGGTGCAAGCCGGGACAACACTCAGCGTACACCAGTGCACAAACGTGTCCTGCTACCTGGTACTTCGAGCGCATCGAACAGGGTCGTCGAGTGCCCTGATAAGGATGAGGTCGCAAGTTCGATTCTTGCTAGCCCCACCGCATTTGACCTGGTAGAGGCGATCAGCGGGCTCCATATCAAATCGGCGTGGCGCGGAGTCGTCTCGAGTGACCGTTGCTCGCCGAGGCGACGACTCAACCATCGCGCTTACATGAACGGCATCAGCTCGGCGGGCATGACGACGAACGGGCGCATCATGTCGCGGTCCTCGTGTTCGAGGATGTGGCAGTGGTACATGTAGCGGCCGGCATAGGTGCCGAAGCGCACCGCGATGTCGACGACTTCGTTGGCGTTGACCCGAACCGTGTCTTTGAGCCCGCGTTCGTTGTCGTCGAGCGAGTGCGGGATGTCATCGCCGGGGTCCTCGCCGATCCGCACGACGGCACTTGTCGTGCCCGCCGTGGTGGTGGTCTCATCCAACTCGACCACGGCTGCGTGCCGTGCGACGACCTGGAAGGCGTCGAGGTGTACGTGCATCGGGTGGGTGTCGCCGGTGAGGTTGATGAATCGCCAGATCTCGGGCGCGCCGAGGGTCGGGAAGAACGTCGCCGTGTCCTCGAAGCGCGAGGCGACCGTCCGCCATCGAGTCTCACGCTCGCCACCGTCGTGTTGCTCGACGACGACGATCACCGGCCCGACGGCGGCCGGGTCCTCGGCGAGCTCACGGAGGGTCAGCATTGGCGGCTCGCCCTCGACGTCGGAACGATGTTCGACGAGGGCGACGGCACGCACCACGCAGCCGTCGAGATCGCCGCGGGTCACCGGCTCGAAGTCGGTCGCCAGCGCCGTCGGCACCGGACGGCGCGCCCGGTGGCCCTCGACGACACGGATCCGCAGAACCTCCGGGAACGGCAACAGACCCTGGAGATCCGCAGTGCCGGCCGTCGTCGGATCAGCCCAGGTGCCGTCGAACGGGGCGGCGGCGGTGTTCCAGACGGTCAGCTCGACACCCGGGGACAGGTCGGCGAAGTCGACGAGGAGATCGGCGCGCTCGGCTGAGCCCAACACCAGCCCCTGCGCTGGCAAGGACACGGGGCTAAGGAGGAGTCCTCCGTCGGTGCCGATCTGCGTGATCCGTTGGTGGTCGGGCGCACCGTCACGGGTGACCACCAGTCGGTAGGTGCGGGCGTTCGAGCCGTTCAGCAGCCGGAACCGATAGGTCGTCGGTTCGACCTCGACGACGGGCCAGATCTTCCCGTTGACGATGGTGAACGGGCTGAAGCACTCCATCACCTCAGGGTCGGTCTTGTGCACCAGCTCGCCGGTCAGGCGCCCGTCGGGGCCGACATCGAAGTTCCGGTCGGCAAGCAGCAACGGCACCTCGTACGGTGGCCCCTCGGGCAGACCGAGCTCTCGCTCCCGCTCGTCGCGCACGATCCAGAAGCCGGCGAGGCCCGCATACACGCTGAAGCGGGTCACGCCCATGACGTGGTCGTGGTACCACAGCATCGCCGCACGCTGGTCGTTCGGATAGGTGTCGAGTGTCGACTGACCGGGCAGCGCGAGGTTCTCCGTCCAGCCATCGCTCGTCGCCTGGGTGAGACCGCCGTGCAGATGGGCGACAGAGAAGCCGGGCAGCGCCGCCGCATCCGCGTCGGGCACACCGCCACTGCGACCCGGAACGCACTGCACCGGCACCCCGTCCACCTCGAAGCGGGGCGCGCGGACCACCGTCACCGGCAACCTGCCATCGAGACGGTTGTCCCACTGAACCTCGACCGGCACACCGCGCCGCACCTCGACCGTCGGGCCGGGCAGGTGCCCGTCATAGGTCCACACCCGCGACCGCGGGAGCCCACTGTGAAACTGGTGCACCGCCGTTTGGAGTCGGACAGTGAGACGGGTCGGCTCGACGATCACCCGACGCGGCGGCCGTGGAAGCGGATCAACGAACGGCACCAGCGAGCGCACCAAGCCGGCGCCATCACCCGCTGAAGCGGATCTGGTCATCATCCCCTCCGATCCGCGAACCTTCGCGCTGCCACCACGAACGTAGTGGCGAAGCGGCCGGGTCGGCCTGGTGGCCGTGTTGTCGCGTCTAGCCTCGATCCACCCCGTCAGACCCACCCGCGCGACCGGCGTTCCCGGGCCCCCGGCGTCGCTCCGGCGACCGATCGCCTCTTACGGTCGAGTCGCCGCCCAGAGGATCCGTACGATCGACAGGATGTCCGAGCTGCCGGGAGCGTTCACCATCCGACCGGTCGCGCCGGGCGATGTCGAGGGCGTGCTCGCCTTGGTCCACGAGCTGGCCCGCTGCGAGCGCGAGCCCGATGCCGTGGAGATGACCGCCGAGCAGCTCCACGAGGCGCTCTTCGCCGCAGGCGCCAAGCTGTTCGGTCACGTCGCCACCGACACCAGCGGCGCCGGCGACGTGATCGGCATGGCGTTGTGGTTCTGCAACTTCTCGACGTGGCGCGGCCGCCACGGCGTCTACCTCGAGGACCTCTACGTCCATCCCGAGCACCGCCGGCGGGGCATCGGGGAGGCCTTGCTCGCCACGCTCGCCAAGGAGTGCGTCGACCGTGCCTACGCCCGGCTCGAGTGGTCGGTGCTCAACTGGAACGAGCCGGCGATCGACTTTTACCGCTCGCTCGGCGCCGTCGGACTCGACGAGTGGACGGTGTTCCGCCTCGACGACGAGGCACTCGCCGCGCTGGCGATCTCATTGGGCGGACGTGGCTAGGACGCAGCGATCGCGGGCGTCGACTATTAACTGGCTACTGATGGGTCGCACCCATAGGTTCGGCGACCGTGCACACCACACCGATGCGGAAACACCTGCGGGTCACAGTCGCAGGGCTGGGGGTCATGGTCGGACTCGCGGCAGTCTCTGCGGTCGCCCGCCCTGCCGCGGCGGCGGCAACGACTCCAGATGCCGTGCTCACCTTGCGTATCGGCACTGACGATGAACCGGGTCGACCGGCTGCCGACCAAATCGAAGCGTTCGCCCGATTGGTTGCTGAAGACTCGGAGGGCGCGATCGTGGTCGAACCGGTCTGGCACGCCGCCGGTGATACTCCGGACTGGGACCAAGAGGTTGCACGGATGGTGACCTCCGGTGAGTTGGAGATGGGGCTGATCCCGTCGCGCGCCTGGGACACCGAAGGAGTGACGACGCTGCGTGCCTTGAACACCCCGTTCCTCATCACCAGTGAGGAGCTGGTCAACCAGATCGTCAGCGGCGACCTCGCTGGCGAACTGATGAGCGGGCTCGACGCCGCCGGTGTGGTCGGCTTGGCGTTGTTCCCCGAGGGGTTCCGCCATCCGTTCGCCTATGGCGACCCGCTGCTCGGTCCCGACGACTACACCGGCGCGGTGATGCGTGCGCCGACGTCGGCGACGACGGCGGCGATGTTCGAGGCTCTCGGCGCGACGACCAACGACGAAGGATTCGATCCGGCAACCCATACCGGCGCGGAGTCGTCGTACTTGCTCGACCCTCCAGGCACGGCGACGGGCAACGTCACCTTCTTTCCGAAAGTCAACTCGCTCGTCGTCAACGAGCAGGCGTGGGACGGGCTGAGCGAAGACCAGCAGGCGATCCTGACCGGCGCTGCTGCTGCGACTCGTGACTGGGCGATCGACGAAATCCCGTCCGACCATGATGCGGCGGTGGCCCGTTGTGAGGACGGGTTCGCGATCGCCCTCGCCTCCGACGACGACCTCGCCGCCCTCGTCGAAGCGACTGCGCCAGTGGTCACCGATCTGCGTGAGGACCCGACAACCGCCGGCCTGATCGATGAGATCACGGCGCTACGCGACGCCCTGCCGCCGATGGCGGTTGAACCGGTGGCGTGCGACACGGCGCCCGTCACGACCAGCGCCAGCGGCGACGAAGAGGCGGCAGCGCTCAATGGCGTCTATGAGATTGTCGTCACCGACGAGGCCCTCATCGCCGCCGGCGTGACCGACCCCGCCGCCATCGCCGAGAATCACGGCACCTGGACCTGGACCTTGGATGACGGAACCTGGCATTGGGAACAGGTCGCCGACAATCCGATCAACAACCCGAGCGACGACGGCACCTACACCGTCAGCGGCGACGAGATCACGTTTGCGCAGCCCGGCTTTCCCGGCGTCGTCTTGAGATTCGAACAGGACGCCGACGGCAACCTGACGCTGGAACCGATCACTGTCGACGACCCCCTCATCGAAGTCGTCCTCGCCAGCGCGGTGTGGACCCGCGTCGCCGACGCACCAACCACAGCACCGGAGGACACTTCGCTTCAGTGACATCCGCTTATCTGAAGCTTCAGCAGTTGCCGAGCTCGGCCTGATCGGCCGCAGACAAGACGAGGTCTCGCACGGCGAGGTTCTCCTCGAGGTGGGCGAGTGATGACGTGCCCGGGATGAGCAGGATGTTGTCGGCACGGGCGAGCAGCCAGGCCAGACCGACCTGCGCCGACGTGGCACCGACACGGGCGGCGACCGGATCTGCGCAGACCTGATCGCCTCGTCGACGTCAGCGAGGGGGGCTGTAGAGATCCCGACGCCGGCGATCTTGCCCTCCTCGCGCAGCGCCACCATCTCGGCAAGCTGGTCGGCGAGCGGCACACGCGGTTCGTCGGACATGTCGTGCTCGAGCCGGCGCAGGTTCACCGCGCCAAGTTGCTCCACGCCGAGCGTGCGCAAATTGTCCTCCACCCCGGCACGCAGGTCGGCCGGTGTCTGGGCAGGCGTGCCACCCGCCGGCCTCATCGCGTGCCGCGCCTACCTTGGACACGATGACGAGGTCGTCGGGGTACGGGTGGAGCGCCTCACGGATCAACTCGTTGGCCACGTTCGGGCCGTAGTACTGGGCCGTGTCGATGTGGTTGACGCCCGCCTCGACAGCCCTGCGCAGCACGGCAATCGCCTCGTCGTGGTCGCGCGGTGGACCCATCACACCGGGACCGGGAAGCTGCATCGCTCCGTAGCCAATACGCCCGACCGGTTTGCCCGCGATATCGAACGTCATCGTCGCCATCGTGCAGACCGTACCGGCGGTCACTCCCGCCCCGTCCCGACCCATCGTCCCCGCTCGCGCTCGTGGTGGACCGTGCCCTCGCGAGGTCGCGAGTTGATGCCGCGGACGGGTCACTGCGCCGGGGTGCTGGGCTGGATGTTCTTGTTGTGGTGGAACACGTTCTCGGGGTCGTATTTGGCCTTGACCTCGGCGAGCCGCCGGTACGTGTCGTCGCCGTAGGCCTCGCGGACGCGGCTCGTGTCGTCGTCGGAGTCGAGGAAGTTGACGTAGACGCCGGCGCGGTGGGGCTGCAGGGCGTCGAGGAACGCTCGGGCCCACGCGGTCTCCGATGCCCTGACGGTGTCGTCCTGCTCGGGGAGCCAGGCTGCGTCGATGACGATGTTGTGGTCGACATCGCGCCCCGGGTAGGCGGTGGCGTCCCGCGGGACTCGGGGTATTGCGCCACCCATGTGGAACATCGCCGCGTACGACCTCGGGGAGGTGGCGCCGTGGGCGTGGGCGGCGACGATGTCGATGACCTCGTCGGACAGGCCGGTGAGGTTCGTGGCCTTCCAGTAGTAGTGCCAGCCATGGGGGACGGTGTCGTCGATGGCGCTTTGATGGTCGACGTACAGGGTGGGTCCGACCAGATCCACGAGCGGGGTCCCGAACTGGCGGAGCGCACGGACGGCACGCTCACCGTCTTCGACGGGTCCGGCGTAGCAGCTGGCCACGGCGATTGCCGGCCGGAAGTGGAGGTTCTCGTCGACAACCGGCCACGGCGGGATCGTGCCGAGCCGGACGACGTTGCCGAGCTCGTCAGGTGCGTCGGTGACGAACTCGCGGTAGAAGCGCAGTATGTCGGTGGTGTCCTCGGCCGCCCAGAACACCGGTCCGGCCATGACGGTGGGGCCGACCGGGTGCAGCGCGAACCGGAACGAGCTGACGATGCCGAAGTTTCCGCCTCCGCCCCGCAGGGCCCAGAACAGGTCGGGGTGATCGCTGGCCGACGCCCCCACGATCTCGCCCTCGGCGGTGACCACCTCGGCCTCGACGAGGTTGTCGACGGCGAGCCCGTGCTTGCGCATCAGCCAGCCGATGCCACCGCCGAGGCTGAGGCCGCCGACGCCGGTGTGGCTCACGATGCCGCCGGTGGTGGCGAGACCGTGCGCCTGTGTCTCGTGGTCGACATCTCCCCACAGGGCCCCGCCCTGGACGAGGGCCGTGCGTTCGACAGGATCGACTGAGACGGCACGCATCGCCGACAGGTCGATCACGATGCCGTCGTCGCACACCGCGGTGCCGGCGACGTTGTGACCGCCGCCTCGTACGGCGATCTCGAGATCGCAGTCGCGGGCGAAGCGCACCGCTGCGGCCACGTCGGCGGTGCCGCGGCAGCGGGCAATCAGCCGAGGTCGTCGGTCGACGGTGCCGTTCCATACGGCTCGGGCGTCGTCGTAGTCGTGGTGGTCGGGGACGATCACATCGCCCCGGAAGCCAGGGATCTGCGTCGTGGTTCGTGGTGACATCGTTGCTCCTCTGGTGGATGGACTCATCGCAACATCGAGGTGCACCGAGGAGAAGTCAGCCATCTGGACTTCGAAGTAAGGAATCTGGACTTCACGACGGTCGGGTGGCGACGGACAATGCCTTCATGAGGACCTACGGCCAGTACTGCCCGATCGCCCGTGGCGCGGAGATCTTCGCTGAGCGTTGGACGCCGTTGATCATCCGCAACCTGCATCTGGGCTGTGAGACCTTCGGCGAGATCCTCGACGGTGCGCCCGGACTCTCCCGCACCCTGCTCACACAGCGGCTCCACCAGCTCGAACGCCTCGGCATCGTCGAGTCGGCACCGAAGGCGCAGGGGCGCGGTCACCGTTACCAGCTCACGACATCGGGTGACGATCTGTTCAAGGTCTGCGAGACCCTCGGCGAGTGGGGGGCTCGTTGGCTCGAGATCGCCCCCGAGAACCTCGATCCGTTCGTGGCGCTGTGGTCGATGTGCAACGCGCTCCGTCGTGACCGACTACCCGACCAGCGCGTTGTCGTTCGGTTGGACTTCACCGGCTTCCGGCGCCATGAGCGGTACTGGTTGCTGCTCGAGCACGGCGAGGCCGAGATCTGCAAGACGTATCCCGGTCTGGACGAAGATCTCTTCATCACGGCCGACGCCGAGGCGTTCGTGAAGTGGCACGCCGGACAGCTCTCCTGGGCGGAGGCCACCCGCGACTCCCGGATCCAGCTCCACGGTCCGTCATGGCTCGTACGGGCCTTCCCGACCTGGAACGGACTCAGTATGTTCGCCCACATCAGGCCCGAGGCCGCCGCTGCCACCGCGAATTGACGCGACGGCGGGTCATGCAATACTCGGCGCTCGTGAAGCTGATCCGCCGAGCGTTGGCCGCGCTGGGTCTCGCCGCGGCGATCGCCAGTGCCTTGCGGTTGCGAGGCCGCGGCGGGACACCACCGCAGCACGGCGGTTGGCAGCCGATCGATCTCGAACAGTGATGAGCGTGCAGCCCGGATGAGTTCGGTCGCCGTGGTCGGTGGAGGGGTAGTCGGCGAGCGCGTACGTCGCAATCTCTCCGCTAGCCATCACGTCGTGCCGCGCGACCTCGCCGCTGACGTCGTCGTGCTCGCCGGCCCGGGCCCGCAAGCCGCGGCCGCGGCCAGGCTGCTCCCAGGCGGCGCCCACGTCGTTTCGATGAGTGGCGCCCCCGACGACGTCCGTGACCTGCTCGACCTCGACCCCGTCGCCCGTGAGTCGGGAGCGACGCTGGTCGTCGGGGCGGCAGTGTCACCAGGACTGTCCGGATTGCTCGCCCGCCACCTCGTCGGCCGAATGGCGACGTGCGATGAGCTGCACGTCGCCGTGCACGGGACAGCCGGACCGGCCTGCGCCCGTGAGCACCACAGGGCACTCGCTGGATGGGCGCTCGGTTGGCACGACGGGCAGTGGATCGAACGGCCAGCGGGTAGCGGCCGTGAGCTCTGCTGGTTCCCCGAACCTGTCGGCGCCCGTGACTGCTATCGGGGCGACCTCGCCGACCCACTCCTGCTCCACCGCACGTTTCCGACGGTCGAACGGATCAGCGCCAGGCGATCCGCCACCCGCCGCGACCGTCTGACGGCGCGCTTGCCGATGCTCAGCCCCCCGCACCTCGAGGGCGGCATCGGCGCGGTGCGCGTCGAGGCGCGGGGCAGGGACGAGAGCGGCGGGCGGGTCACCCACGTCGTCGGTGTCGCCGAGTTGATCGGTACGTCAGCAGCGGCAGTCGCTGCGGCGATGGTCGCCCTGCTCGCCGGAGGGACACGCCCGGGTGGCGTGATGACGACGTCGGATCCCGACCTCCCGGCCGCGGCGATCCTGCGCAACGTGTTGCGTCACGGCGTCCGCCTGCAGGGGTTCACCGGCATCCCACACGCACCAGGGTGAGCGATCAGTAGCCGTCGTCATCTCGCCGGCGTCGCGGTGCACCGTCACGAGGTCAGGCCAGCGCGATCGGCAACAGTCTAGGAGTCCCAACCCGGTCATGCCTTCCGACCGTCCACGGGTTGGGTGCGGTCGAGGCGCTCGGCGACAGCGTCGATCGAAGCCCTCAGGTCGGCCAGTTGCTCGCGCAGCTCCTCGCCGGTGACCACGTCGGCGAGCATCAACCGGACGCCTGCGATCTCCCTGGCGAGGAACTCGGTGTCGGTCTTCGTGCGGTCAGCGATCTCCCGGTCGTTCTCCGACTGGACGCGGTCGCGGGCCTCTTGCCGGTTCTGGGCGAGGAGGATCAACGGAGCGGCGTACGACGCCTGCAGCGAGAGTACGAGGGTCAACAGGACGAGGCCACGGGCCCACGGATCGAACTGCCAGCTGTCTGGTGCGAGCGTGTTGTAGGCGATCCAGACCACGATGACGCCGCTCTGCCAGACGAGGAACCGGGCCGTACCGAGGTAGCGGGCGATTGACTCGGAGAACCGGCCGAAGGCCTCCGGGTCGTAGCCGAAGCCGAGTCGGCGCGACGCTCGTGGGGCGCTGAGGTCTTCGCGACGCTTCACCATCGTTCATGCCGATCTGATTCGCTCGGTGGATATGCGGGGCCGCTGCCGCCAACCCGCTCCGAGCTGGCGGTCGAGCACGTCATCGACCGTTACCGCGCCGAGCAGCTGGCCAGTGGCGTTGCATACGGCGACGGCGAGCATGTCATAACTGGCGAGCAGTTCGGCAACCGCGCGATCGGTGGCGTCCGGGCCGACCACCGGGTCGTGGCTCACACAGTGGCGCAGCTCTTGGCTCGGAGCCTCGCGCAGCAGGCGTTGGAAGTGGGCCGTGCCGATCAACTTGCCGGTCGGAGCCTTGAATGGCGGCAGGCAGACGAAGACCTGGGCGGCGATGCTCACGACCCAGTCCGGCTGACGGACGTGGGCGAGGGCGTCGGCGACCGTGGCAGTGGGGCCGAGGATGATCAGCTCCGGCGTCATCATTCCGCCGGCCGTGCCGGCTTCGTAGGCAAGCAGCTGACGCACCACGTCGGCGTCCTCGACGTCCATCGCGTCGAGGATCTTCGAGCGCTGCTCGCCGGGCATCTCGCCGAGGAGGTCGACGAGGTCGTCGTACTCCATCTCGTCGAGCACCCCGATGAGCCGGTCGAGGTCAAGCGTCTCGACAAGGCGCAGCTGCTCGTCCTCGGGAAGTTCCTCGAGCACGTCGGCAAGGCGTTCGTCGTCCATCGCCTCAGCCAGCTGGCGGCGCCGCGACAGCGGCATGGCGCGGACGATGGTGGCGACCTCGGCCGGGTGAAGGTCGCGGAGCCGGGCGGCTTCGGCGTCGGCTTCGCTCGCCGCCGGGAACAGCTCGGGGATCTCGTCGACGTCAACGAGGCGGTAACTCGGGCGACGGCGCAAGACGTTGCGCCGGACGAGGCGGACCTTGGCGATCTCCCAGGCCGGACCGCTCGGCAACTCGACATCGCGCAAGGCGACGTCGCTCACGCTCTCGTCGCCGATCTTGCGGTCGAGGATGGAGCTCACAAGCATCTCACCCGAGTGCGGCCTGAACGGGTGGAAGTCGACGTCCCAGCTGTTCAGCCGCGCCCCGTCGCCTTCGAGCGTCGACAGCCGGTTGGCGTTGACGAAGATGTGGCGGCGCTGCACCTCGGCGACGAACCCCACAACGCGAGGAGGCCGTCCCTCGGTGCCCGGCACGGCGACGATGTCCTGGATTCGTCCGATGGCCGCGCCGCCGGCGTCGAGCAGCGGCAATCGCATCACACGGAAGGCGTAGATGAGCTCCCCGGCCATTGCCCCGAGACTATTGCGGCGTTCGGCTACCTCGCCGGGGCAGCAGCACGGACCTCGACCAGCGTGTCGAAGAAGGCGACCCCTCCGCCCCAGTCGGTCAACGTGTCGTTCGTGAGGGCGTTGGCGGCGCGTCCGTCGGGATGCTGTGTCGACCACCATCCAAACGGGATGGCGACGACTCCTGGGCGGACGCGTTCAGCTGATGCGCACGGGGAGTACGACGGCGGATCGGTGGTTGAACACCTCGGCGTCGTCGCCGTCGCTGAGGCCGCGGGCGGCGGCGTCGGCGGCGGCGAGCTCGACGAATGGCGCGCCCTCGGCGGGGCCGTGCTTGGGCAGCGCCGAGTAGCTGGTGTTGAGGAACCGGGTGTGGTGCTTCGGGGCGACGAGCTGGAGGGGGTAGGTGGCGACGAGGTCAGCGTCGCCGCCGGGGCCTTCCGGAGCCGCAACGTAGGTCGGGAGGGCGGGTTGGCCGATCGAGCGCAGAGCCTCGCTCACCAGCTCGACCTTCCCGGACGCCGTCGGGAAGTGCCCGGACCCGAACGGCCGGCCATCCTCCGGATACGGGACCCGCACCCAGCCCGACGATTTCAGCTCGTCGAGATCGACGTCACCGCCGAGCGCCTGGGCGAGCAAGGCGTCGTCGTCGTCGAACAGCGACGGCTCGGTGTAGCCCATCGCCCGGGCGAGCCGGCGGAACAGCTCCGTGTTGCTGCACGCTTCACCGAGTGGCTCGATCGCCTTGCCGTTCCATCCCATCCACAAGTGCCCCCACGCCGGGACGACGTCGTCCTGCTCGATCTGGGTGGTCGCCGGAAGGACGACGTCGGCGTAGCGCGCCGTGTCCGTGAGGAACTGCTCGTGGACGACAGTGAACAGGTCGTCACGGGCCAGCCCACGGCGGATCGCCTCGGCATTGGGCACCGAGACGAGCGGGTTGGCGTTCCACAGCACGACCGCGTGGACCGGCGGATCGAGGGCGTCGTCGGTGAGGATCTCGCCGAGCCGACTCATGTTCAGCCACCGCGGTTGTCGATCGCCGAGCAGGTCTGGGCGGGTCAGCGCCTTCTCGTCGATGAAGGCGTCATGGTACGTGCCGACACTGCGCGACAGGCCGCCGCCGCGGTCCTGCCAGGCGCCGACCAGTGCCGGCAACACGGCGAGTGAGCGGTAGAACATCGCCCCGTTGTGGTGGTGCTCGGCGCCGATCAGGGCGCGGATCGCCGCCGGGCGAATCGTGCCGTAGTCACGGGCGAGATGTTCGATTTGCGATGCATCGAGCCCGCACTCGGATGCGGCCCGCTGGGGTGTCCACTCGGCGACATGGTCGGCGAGCTCGGCGAACCCGGTCGTGTGGGCGGCGATCCACGGGTCGTCGGTGAGCCCGTCGCGGATGAGCACGTGCATCATCGCCAGCATCAGCGCGACGTCGGTTCCCGGCAGCGGCTGGACGAACTCGTCGGCGGCGTCGGCGGTGATCGTACGCAGGGGATCGATGACGACGACCTTGGCGCCATCACTGCGGGCGGCTTCGATCGTCGGCCACAGGTGACGGTTGGTCAGCCGCGTGTTCGTTCCCCAGAGGATGATCAGCTTGCTGTGGCGCAGCTCCAACGGATCGAGGGTGCGCCCAGTGCCGTTCGTCATCGTGACGCCGGCACCCACCGTCGGGCCACACAGGGCGCGCACGAGCCGGGATGCACCGAGATGGTGGAAGAAGCGCGCGTCGATTCCCATCACCGACAGCAGGCTCTGGTTGCCCGCGCTGCTGTAGGGGAGTACGGCCTCGGCACCGTGGGTCTCGATGACGCGGTGCAGCTCGGTGGCGACTTTCGCCAGGGCGTCGTCCCACGTCGTCGGGGTGAACGCCCCAGTTCCCTTGGGCCCCGTGCGGACCAAGGGTGTGAGGATGCGCTCCGGGCTGTACACGCGATCGAGGAAGCGGTTGACCTTGGGGCACAGCTCGCCGTGACTGTAGGGATGATCGCCGTTGCCGCGCAGCTTGACGGCGACGCCGTCGGTCACCGTGACCTGCCATCCGCACGAGTCCGGACAGTCATGGTGGCACGTCCCGATGACGACGGTGGTCTGGCTCATGGCCCCACGCTACGGGCGGACCGTCGGCGGTGCTGGCACGGTTCTGCCACGAACGTCGCGGCCTAGCGTGGCGCCGTGCTCCCGGCCCACCCGTTGGCGGCGATCCTCGAGGATGCTGCAGCCGGCCGGTTTCCCGACTCCGACGGCGGCGTCGAGATCCTGCCGCCGGACGCCGACGGGACGCGAGCCGTGATCGCCCTGACCGGGCATGCCTACGTCCTCGCCGACGTCGCTGCCGACGAACTGGCGGGCCGGCTGCCGTCAGGCTGGGGTGGTGGCTTCGGCGGGGCGTCGCACCCCGACGTGCTGCGCTGGTTGTCGGAAGGTAGCCGGGAGATTGGCACCGTTGACGTCGTGCTGGCAGCACGTGGAGTCGGCGGGGCGCCGGCACCGGCGACGCCTCTCGAAGGGGTCCTCGCTGAGCACGCCCGGGTGCAGCGGGCGCTCCGCCATCGCCGTGACGTCGCGGTCGTCGTCGAACCCGACGGCCTGGTCATCCTCGGCCGCGGTCTCGTTGGCCGGCGCGAGCTGTCCGTCGAGCTGTTCGACACGGCGTCGCCGTCGTTGGGCTCCGGCCGGGCGCTGATCGCCAGCGGACTGCGCTACGTGCCGGTGGGCGAGTGGTGCTGGGCCCAGGTGGCGCCCGGCAACGCCCGCTCGCTACGCGCCTTCCTCGCCTGCGGCTTCACCCCGATCGGCTCCGAGGTGCTGATCACCTGACCTATCGGAGTGTTTGCTGCCATCGGAGTGTGTCCTGCCGGGAAACTCGACACGTGACACTCCGATCGACTCGCTAGCGTCGGCCGGCGTGGAGGCGGGCGAGACGATCGAGGTGACGTGTCCCCGGTGTGGACACATCGTGCAACAGCGCTTCTACGGTCCGTGCGACGACTGCCGCGCGGCGCTGCGTGACACATTCCGGGGCGAAGCTCGGGTCATCGAGCTGGCCGAGTACGAGCCGAAGATGAACGTCACTCCCAATGCAGTCGCCACCAAGGACGACTGAGCGACGATTCCGTTAGCCTGGGAAGCCCCGGGGACGTGGCGCAATTGGTAGCGCATCACCTTTGCAAGGTGGGGGTTGTGGGTTCGAGTCCCATCGTCTCCACTCGGCGGTTCAGCTGGGGCGTGCGGTGACGGCGAAGGCGATCGATGCGGCGTGGCCGACGTTGAGCGAGTCCACGTCGGAGCTGATCGGGATGCGTACCCGCCGTGAGGTCCGTTGCAGCGTGGCGGGGTCGAGACCCGGACCTTCGGCGCCGAGCACGATGGCGAGCCGATCGGGCACGGCGAGGTCCCAGATGCTCGTGGCTTCGCCGTCCGGCGTCATCGCCCAAGTTTCGAACTCGGCGTCGTGGAGCACGTCGATCCCTGCTGGCCACGCGGCGCAGCGGGCGACGTCGAGGAGGAGCACCTCACCCATGCTCACCCGCACGGTCCGGCGGTAGTAGGGGTCGATGCACGTCGGGTCGAGGAGCAGAGCGTCGACGCCGAACGCGCGTGCCGAGCGGGCGATGAGCCCGAGATTCTCCGGGTCGTTGAGCCCGACGAGCACGGCCACTCGACGCGCCGTGCCGGCGACCTCGGCCACGCTCGGCAAGGGCAGTCGCTGGGCCGAGGCGATCACACCGCGATGGAAGTGAAACCCGACCGTGCCGGCCACGACTTCCTCGTCGGCGACGAGGATGACCGCATCCGCAGCGCCTGGCAGTGACTCGACGCGTCGGCGGTGCTTGGGAGTGACGAGGATGGAACGGATCTGGTGCGCCGACTCGATCAGCCGCTGCACCGCGACCAGACCCTCGGCGATGAACAGTTCGTCGCGCTCGCGCCGGCGACGAGCCGCTGGGTCGGCGAGATCGACGAAGTCGGCAAGCCGCTCGTCGTCCGGATCGGTGATGATCACGTCGCCAACGGCAGCGCATAGGTGCCCTGGGCCACCGCGGTTGGCTTGTCGGCGTCGGCGGTCCACACCGTGACCGTTCCGACGACGCTGCGCCGGCTGATCGCGGCGAGCTCGGCGCGGGCGTGGAGGGTTGGCCCGATCGCTGGGCGCAGGTAACGGATCGACAATTCCGACGTCAGGGCCATCGGCTCGATCCGGCCGAGGGCGCCGAACACGAGGAACCACAGCGCTGCGTCGGCGATGGCGAATTGGGTCGGACCGGCGATGAAGCCACCGGGACGGATGTCGTCGTCATCGGTCGCCACCTCGGCGACGGCGTAGCGATCGCCGACCTCGACGCACACCGCTCGGCTCCCCGGGAACGCCGTGGCGACCATCTCGTTGATGTCGGCAGGGGTCGGGGCGGTCTCATCGGTCATCGGACGGACGGTACGGCATCAATCTGCCGGATCGTGTCGCCGAATTGCGGTCACGTTCGCCGGGGTGGCGGGGCGATCTCGCCGGATCCGCGAGTCACGATCTCGTTGGCGAGGATGGCCCGCCGCGCGGGGCCCCGGTGGCCGCTGATGCGGTCGAGGAGCAACTCGCCGGCGAGCCGGCCGAGCTCACCGGGTCGCTGCGGCACGACGCTGAGCCCTGGCTCGACGACCGTGGCCATCTCGACGTCGTCGAAGCCGATGACGGCGACCGACCGGTGCAGTCCGAGTTCGTGGAGTGCCTGTACGGCGCCGATCGTCACGAAGTTCTGGGCCGTGAAGAGGGCGCTCGGTCCGGCAGCGACACCGTCGGCGAAAAGGGCGCGAACGGCGTTGGCCGAGGCGGTCGTGTCGAGACCGTGGAGCGCCCAGCCGGGCCGCCGTCTGATGCGCGCGGCGCGCATCGCCTCGACGTAGCCCTGGTAGCGCTCGCGCGCCGAGAAGATCGTCGGCACGTCGCCAAGGAAGGCGATGTCGCGATGGCCGTGAGCGATCAGGTGCTCCACGGCCCGGCGGGCACCACCCCGGTGGTCGGAGCGGACCAGGTCGACCCCGGTGAGGTCGTCGACCTCGAGATCCAACAACACCACCGGCGTGCCCCGACCGACCTCCTCGGCGATCACGGTGTGTTCGCCACCGGCCGGGACGACGACGAGTCCGTCGACCCGCCCTCCGATCAGCCGCTTGAGGATGGCGTCGCCGCGTTCGCGCGTGCCATCGGAGCTTCCGGCTACGACGACGTAGCCCCTGTCCCAGGCGACGTCCTCGAGGCCGCGGTAGATCGCCGAGAAGAACGGGTTGGAGACGTCGAGAGGGACGAAACCGATCGTCGCACTTCCGGTGCCGTGTCGCCGCAGCAGCTGGGCGCGATGGTCGGGACGGTAGCCGAGGGCGGTGATGGCGGCGCGGACGCGATCAGCGACCACGTCACGCACGGCGCCCTCGTCGTTGACAACCCGAGAGACCGTCTTCACGCTCACGCCGGCGGCGGCGGCCACGTCGCGCATCGTCGGTCGCCGCTGCATGAGGGCTCCTCCCAGTCGATGGGTTGACAACGTTGTCATAGCCTTCCTACAATTTGACAACGTTGTCAACTACGGACAACAGGGCCGGGCGGAGGGCGCCCGGGGGGACAAAGGAGACTGCATGATGGGGACCCGTTCGCGCACTACCAGGACTTGGCGGCTGGCCGTCGCCACCGTTGTCGTCGCCGGCCTTGTCGGTGCGACGGCCGGCACCGCCACCGCCGGCACGGACACCACCACGCCGTCCGGCACCGAGCCGTCCGGCACCGAGCCGTCCGGCACCGCGCCGTCCGGCGAGGGAGTGATCATCGGCCTGATCACCAAGACGGAGTCCAACCCGTTCTTCGTCAAGATGCGCGAGGGCGCCCAGGCGAAGGCCGACGAGCTCGGCGTCGAACTGCGCTCGTTCGCCGGCGAGTTCGACGGCGACAACGATGCCCAGGTGACGGCCATCGAGGATCTCATCTCCGCCGGCGCCGCCGGGTTCATGATCACTCCGAGCGACACCGTCGCCATCGTGCCGACCATCGAGGAGGCCCGTGAGGCAGGGCTGATGGTGATCGCCCTCGACACGCCGCTCGAGCCGATCGACGCTGCCGATGCAACGTTCGCCACCGACAACTTCAGAGCCGGCGAGCTGATCGGTCAGTGGGCGGCGGCGACGATCGAGGATCCGGATGCGGCGAAGATCGCCATGCTCGACCTCGCCGAGAACCAGCCGACCGTCGACGTCCTGCGCGACCAGGGCTTCCTGACCGGGTTCGGTATCGACGTCGGCAACCCGGACGAGTGGGGCGACGAGGACGACCCGCGGATCGTCGGCCACGACATCACCGGTGGCGCCGAGGACGGTGGCCGGTCGGCGATGGAGAATCTCCTCGCCATCGACCCCGACATCAACCTCGTCTACACGATCAACGAGCCGGCCGCGGCCGGCGCCAGGCTGGCACTCGACGCCGCAGGCAGCGATGCGCTCATCGTGTCGATCGACGGCGGGTGCCCGGGCGTGCAGGACGTCCAGGACGGCCTCATCGGGGCGACGTCGATGCAGTTCCCGCTGCTGATGGCCGAGCTCGGCGTGGAAGCCATCGCCACCGGCGAGATCCCCGAGAACACCGAGGGCCTCGACTTCCTGGACACCGGCGCCGTGCTCATCACCGACAACCCGGTCGAGGGTGTCGAGTCCCAGGACACGACCTGGGGCCTCGAGAACTGCTGGGGCTAAGCGCCCAACCGATGCTTGCTGGTGCTCCGGGGCGGGGCCCAACCCCCGCCCCGCCCCGGACCCAACTCACCACCTGCCACACTGAGACAGCATCCGGTTCGAAGGGGGAACCATGACGACGATCGACCCGGCTGCCGCGGCCGCCGCCGACACCATCGCCCAGTTCGAGGGACCGTCGAGTGCCCTCGACTCGATGCAGCGCTGGCTGCACCGCCATCCGCTGGCCAGCCCCTCGCTCGTGCTGTTGCTCGCCGCCGTCTACTTCGCCCTGTTCACCGAGAGCTTCTTCACGGCACGCAACCTGTCCACGATCCTCGCCCAGGTCACGATCATCGGCACCCTCGCCGTCGCCCAGACGCTCGTCGTGCTCACTGCCGGCATCGACCTGTCCGTCGGATCGATCACCGTCCTGTCCTCGGTCGTGATGGGCAAGCTGGCCCTCGGCTGGGGCTACACGCCGCTGATGGCCCTGCTCCTGGGCATCGCCATCGGGACCGCCTGCGGGGTACTCAACGGTGGCCTGGTGACGCGATTGCGAATACCGCCGTTCATCGCCACCCTCGGGACGTTCAACATTCTGTTCGCCCTCAGCCAGTGGTTCTCCGAGAACGAGACGTTGCGCAACCAGGACCTCAAGGCGCAGGCGTCGATCCTGCTGTGGTTCGACCACACGTGGGAGCCGATCAGGGGATTCCGGGTCACGTACGGCTCGTTGTTCATGCTCGCCCTGTTCGTCGTGGCGTGGTACCTGTTGCGACGCACGGCGTGGGGCCGTCACGTCTACGCCACCGGCGACGATCGAGAGGCGGCGCGCCTTGTCGGGATCCGGACCAACCGGGTGCTGATGTCGGTGTACCTCGGAAGTGGCTTGATCTGCGGCATCGCCGGGTGGCTGTGGACCAGTCGCATCGGCACGGTGTCCCCCAAGCCACTGGAGAACGCCAACCTCGACTCGATCACCGCCGTCGTGATCGGCGGCACGAGCCTGTTCGGCGGGCGGGGCAACGTGTTCGGTTCGCTGCTCGGCGCCCTCATCGTCGGCGTGTTCGACAGCGGGCTCTCTCAAGCGGGGGTGGAGCCGCTGTGGCGGACGTTCGCCATCGGCGTGCTCGTCATCGTCGCCGTGGCGATGGACCAGTGGATCAGACGGGTCGCAGCATGACTCTCGAGGACTTCACCACCTCAACCCCGCCCCTCGCCGACACGGTGCTCGCCGCCCGCGGCCTGATCAAGAGGTTCGGGCGGGTCACCGCCCTCGCCGGTACCGACTTCGACCTCTTTCCCGGCGAGGTCCTCGGCGTGATCGGCGACAACGGAGCCGGGAAGTCGTCGCTGATCAAGGTCATCACCGGCGCCTACAAACCCGACGAGGGCGAACTGTGGATGGACGGCGAGCAAGTCTCCTTCTTCCACGACCCGCTCGACGCCAGAGCCAAGGGGATCGAGACCGTCTACCAGACCCTGGCGGTCAGCCCCGGGCTCGACATCGCATCCAACTTGTTCCTCGGCCGCGAGCGGCGGCGTCCTGGCCTGGCGGGCTCGCTGTTCCGCCTCCTCGACCGCAAGGCGATGGACCGTGAGGCACGCCAGGAGATGACCGCGCTCGGGATCATGACGGTCCAGGACGTCAACCAGACCGTCGAGACACTGTCGGGCGGCCAACGTCAGGGAGTCGCGGTGGCTCGGGCGGCGGCCTTCGCCTCCAAGGTGATCATCATGGACGAGCCGACGGCGGCGCTCGGGGTCAGGGAGTCCGGCCGCGTCCTCGATCTGATCCGCGAGGTGCGCAGCCGTGGCGTCCCCATCGTGTTGATCAGCCACAACATGCCGCACGTGTTCGAAGTCGCCGACCGGATCCACATCCAGCGGCTGGGGCGGCGGGTCGCCGTCGTCACTCCGCAGACCCACAGCGCCCACGACGCCGTGGCGATCATGACCGGAGCCGCAACACCGGCTCCGGAGTTCGCCGGCTGAGCCGTCAGGCGGCGAAGAGGCGCCGGAGCGTTTCGTGCATCACGTTGGCGTCTGCATCGACGCCAGTCCACAACTTGATGCCGAGCACACCCTGGTTGACCAGCATGCCCAGCCCGTCGAGCGTTCGGCAGCCACGAGTCGCGGCGTCGCGCAGCAGGCGGGTCGAGGGCGGGTTCGGGATCACGTCGGCGACGACCATGTCCGGCTGCAGTAGGTCGAGGTCGACGTTCACCTGGCCGTCGACGTCCGGGAACAGGCCGATCGGCGTGGCGTTGACGACGATGTCGGCCGTCGCCGGCAGGTGGTAGGGACCGTCCCACGGCACGAACGTTGCCGCCGCAGGTGTGCGCTCGTCGATGAGGCGGACGAGCTCCCGACCGCGCTCCGGGTCGACGTTGACGATGGTGATCGACGCCGCACCGGCGAGGGCCGTCTCGACGGTGATTGCCCGCGCCGCGCCACCCGCACCGAACACGACGACGTGCTTGTTCGCCGGGTCGACGATCGTGCGCAGGGAGGCGAGGAAACCCTGCCCATCGGTGTTCTCGCCGATGAGCCTGCTGTCTCGGTGCACCACGCAGTTCACCGCTCCGATGATCGATGCCGACGGGGCGAGCTCGTCGAGATGGGCGAGCACGGCCACCTTGTGCGGGATCGAGCAGTTGAACCCAGCCCAACCCATCGCGCGCGCGCCGCGGACTGCATCGCCGAGGTCGGCTGGGGCGACCTCACAGTTGATGTAGCGGGCATCGAGGCCGGCGGCCCGGTAGGCCGCCTCGACCATGGCGACGGTTGGATTCTCGGCGGCTGGTTGGGCGAAACAACCGGTGATCGTGCTGAGGAAGTTCATCGCGGTCGTCGCTCGGCCCAGACACCACCAGTCAAGATGTTGGTCAAGATGTCCGAACGTACTCCGTGGTGTGCCCCGACTGCGGCCGGTGCTTCGCCCGAGGCCTACCTCGACGCCGGGTAGCGTCCGGCGATGCCCCGACTTGACGCCAACCGTGTCGCAGCATGGCGCGAGCTGCAGTCGATCGCCGCGGAGTTGGAACGGATCATCGACGCCGAGCTGCGCGCCGAGTGGGACCTCTCGCTCGGTTGGTTCGACGTCCTCGCCGCGCTGCAGCGCTGCGGCGGCGCAGCGCGCCCCAGCGAGCTGGCCGGCGAGCTGCGCCTCGTTCGGTCGAGCCTCAGCCGGCGACTCGACGGCCTCGCCGAGGAGGGTTGGGTGGTGCGCCGCGACAGCGGCCGTCATGACGATCAACGCGCGGTCGTCGTCGAGCTCACCCGGCGCGGGCGGCTGTTGTGGCGGGAGATGAACGTGACCTACCGCCGAGCCGTGCAGCAGCACTTCGCCACCTGGCTGGTGGACCGCGATGTTGCCGCCCTACGTGGTGTCCTCGACAGGGTGGCCCCGGCGGTCGGCTAGACCCGACGCTCCGCATGGGTGCCCGCCGGATCATCGGGGTACGGTTCGCGACATGAGTGCTGTGATCATCGACGCCGTGCGCACGCCGCTGGGCAAGCGCAACGGCCAACTTCGAGACTGGCACCCGGTCGACCTCGCCGCCGAGACCCTGAAGGCTCTCGTCGATCGCAACGGCATCGATCCCGCCCTCGTCGACGACGTGGTCATGGGATGTGTCATGCAGGTGGGGGAGCAGGCGATCAACGTGGCCCGCAACGCGGTGCTGGCGGCCGGCTGGCCGGAGACCGTCCCGGGAACGACCGTCGACCGCCAGTGCGGTTCCAGCCAGCAGGCCGCCCACTTCGCCGCCCAGGGAGTCATCGCCGGGGCCTACGACGTCGTCGTCGCCGCAGGCGTCGAGGTGATGACCCGCGTGCCGATGGGCTCGTCGATGGCGGACGGCAAGTTCGGTTGGCCGTTCGGTCCGGCGGTCGGCGCCCGCTACGCCGATCAGGGTGGTCTCGTTCCGCAGGGCATCTCCGCCGAGCTCGTCGCCGACAAGTGGAATCTCACGCGCGACGAGCTGGACGAGTTCGGGGCGCGCAGCCAGCAACTCGCCGCCACTGCAACGGCGGAAGGTCGCTTCGAGCGCGAGATGATCCCCGTGCTCGGGGCGGAAGGGACGATGGTCGCCCGCGACGAGGGCCTGCGCGACACCACCGTCGAGTCGCTCGCCAAGCTCAAGCCCTCGTTCCGCAGCGAGGAGGAGGGCGGGCGGATCACCGCCGGCAACTCCTCGCAGATCACCGACGGGGCGTCGGCCGTGCTGATCATGAGCGAGCAGAAGGCGGCCGAGCTCGGGCTCACACCGCGGGCCAGGTTCGTCGAGTTCGCCCTCGCTGGTGCCGATCCGCGCCTGATGCTCACGGCGCCGATCCCGGCGACGCAGAAGGTGCTCGACCGCGCCGGTCTGGCGATCGGCGACATCGACCTCGTCGAGATCAACGAGGCGTTTGCCTCCGTGGTGCTGGCCTGGCAGCAGGAGCTCAAGGCCGAGATCGACACGGTCAATGTCAACGGCGGGGCGATCGCTCTTGGTCACCCCCTCGGTGCCTCCGGCACCCGTCTGCTCGCCACCCTGGTCTGTGAGCTCGAGCGCTCCGAAGGCCGCTTCGGCCTGCAAACGATGTGCGAGGGTGGCGGCTTGGCCAACGCCACCATTGTCGAGCGGCTGTAGGCCGAGCGCCCGTGATGTGAGAGATGTGCGCACAGCGCGGACTCTCATCGCGCCGAGGTTCAACCCGTGACGGCGCCGACTCGCTCCTTCCAGGCCTGACCGACGTGCTGTCAGGGCCCGTGAACCCGTGAGACAGGTCTACGACTTGCTGAAGTGCCTCGGCGCGTAGAACGACGGGTTGGTATCGCGTTTGCCGCGGCGTGAGGTGTAGCGCCACTGCACCGAGATTCGTGTCCGACATCGGCCGCCCACCTTCGGGACAGCGTGCAGCCACCGCGCCTGGGTGGCTCCGCCCATCACCAACAGGTCGCCGCTGGCGGGGGAGAAGTCGAGGACGTCCGACATGTCGTCGTCGACGTAGTTGCGACGTCCGGTGAGCGGCCTGAGCAACCATGGCCGCCGGGCGCCGAACGTGAGCACGGCGATCACCGTGTCGTCGAGCCAGCCGAGCTCGCGGTCGCGGTGGAAGGCGACACTGTCGCGCTCGTTGCGGTACAAGGCCAACGCCGGCGCCCCGAAGCGGACGCCGTAGCGGCGTCGCAACCAGGTGTCGACCTCGTCGATCGCCGGCTGCGTGCCCGCCGGATAGGCGGCCATCTGCCGCGGCGAGTCGATCCACCGCTCGTAGCGGAACACCTGGCCCTGCTGCCACACGACCGACGCCAGCAACCCGTCGTGGACCTCGTCGCCGCGGGGAACGAGGCCGCGTACCACGTCGACCCAGCTGCCCTCGTCGAGGTCGAGGCGCTGGACCGTCGGTTCCGGCAGCAGCCAGCTCTCCATCCCGGCCACGGTAACCAGCCTGCCAACCCCTCCGGAGCTACTAGCTGGGGATATCTCTGGGCGGCGTTAGCGTGAACGCATGCCCGCGCTGGCCACGATGATCTGGGTAGCGATCGGCGTGATCGCCGCCGTCGTGCTCTGGAAAGTCGGCGTCGCTCTCCTGCGGGCGGTCAGTCAGCCGCTGCCGCCACCGCCCCCACCAGGGGAAATGCGCCGGATCAACGTTCGCTACCGGTGCGACGTGTGCGGCGTCGAGCTGCGCATGACGCTGGCTCCGGACGAGGACCCGCCGCCGCCGAAGCACTGCCTCGAGGACATGGTCGAGGTCGCCCCGTTGTACGACTGACCAGCGGAGTTATCCCCAGGTTGGGGACAGTCGGGGGACAACTTACAGACTTGTAAGTCCTTGTTCAGCTGTTGGACACCCGGCAAACGCTGCTATCGCCACTTCGTGCCGGTGTACAGACCGCCGAGGAGACAGGCCATGCCGAGGACCATCGGCAGGTTGGTGTCGTCCCACACCAGGTACCGCAACATGATCAGGAGGGCGCCGACCACGAGTAGGCCGAGCATCAACGCCGGCACCCACGGCGGGCTCTCCTTCTGCGATTTCGAGATCGGCGCTGTGTAGCGGCCCGATTCGTAGTGGTGGGTGGCGCCGTCGCCGTGCTCGCCCGCGGTCGCTGTGGTTGCTCGGCGGGTGTCGGTCGGCCGGGTTCCCGACGGAGTCGTCCGGCCGCCGGTCTTGCGCTTTGGAGGAGCCACGGGCTGCGAGTCTACGGCCGTATCGTTGCTGCGATGGCGACGCGGGTGCTGGTGATCGACAGCTACGACAGCTTCGTGTTCAACCTCGTGCAGTACCTCGGCGAACTCGGCGCCGAGCCGATCGTCCACCGCAACGACGCCATCACGGTCGACGACGCCGTCGCCATTGCCCCCGACGGTGTGCTGCTCTCACCCGGTCCGGGGCGTCCCGAGCACGCCGGAATCCTGTGCGGCATCGTGCCCGCCTTCGCCGAGCGGGGCGTCCCGATCCTCGGAGTGTGCCTGGGTAACCAAGCGATCGGTCAGGTCTACGGCGCTACCGTCGTCGGCGCGGCGACGTTGATGCACGGCAAGACGTCCGAGATCACCCACGATGGCGCCGGGGTTTTCGCCGGCTTGCCGTCACCGTTGACCGCGACCCGCTACCACTCGCTCACACTGGACCCGGACTCGATCCCGTCCGTCCTCGCCGTCACGGCGAGAGCCGACGACGGGACGGTGATGGGTGTCCGCCATCTTCAGTTTCCGGTCGAAGGCGTGCAGTTCCACCCGGAGAGCATCCTCACCGGCTGCGGCCACGAGCTGCTCGCCAACTTCCTGAGCAGCTGCGCCTCACCCACCCGGGCGTCGCTCTCCGGGGTCGACACCCGCGGCGCGTAGCGGGTCGAGGACGCGCCGGGCCTCGTCGAGCGGGAGCACACCTTCAGCAACGACGACGTCGATGATCGAGCGACCGCTCGCCTGCGCCTCCTTGACGATCGCCGCGGCGCGCTCGTAGCCGATGATCGGGTTGAGCGCCGTGGCCAGCGCCGACGTTCGTTCGGCGTAGCCGCGCGTGCGTTGCTCGTCGACTTCGATTCCTGCGACGCAGCGCTCGGCGAAGACTGCGGCGACGTTGCCGAGCAACGTCGCCGACTCGAGCAGGGCATCGGCGATCACCGGCAGGTACGTGTTGAGTTCGAGGATCCCCTGCGACGCGGCATAGCCAACCGTGAGGTCGTTGCCCAGCACCCGGGCCGACACCTGGTTGACCGACTCGCACAGCACCGGGTTGACCTTGCCGGGCATGATCGACGAGCCTGCTTGCAACTCCGGGAGCAGCAGCTCCCCGAGACCGGCCGCCGGACCGCTGGCGAGCAGGCGGATGTCGTTGGCGACCTTGGTGAGTGCCACGGCCACACCACGAAGGCCAGCGGACGCCTCGGCGAGCGCGCCCTGCCCGCCCTGATGGATCATCGGATTGGAGGCGGTGCGCAGGTCGAACCCTGTCTCGGCAACGATCGAGGCGACGACCTCGGCGGCGAAGTCGTGTGGGGCGTTGATCCCGGTTCCGACGGCGGTGCCGCCGATCGGGAGCTCGCCAAGGGTGACGAGATCCGCCCGGGAACGTTCGAGGGCCCGCTCGACGAGCCCTGCCCAAGCGTCGGCTTCCTGACCGATCGTCACCGGGGTTGCGTCCATCAGATGGGTCCGCCCCGCCTTGACGTGGCCCATCGTTCGCTTGCTGAGGTCATGCAACGCCCTGACGAGCGCACCGAGCGCAGGATGGGTGTGGCCGCGCAACGAGGCGATCACGGCAAGACGGATCGCCGTCGGCACGACGTCGTTGGACGACTGCGAGGCGTTGACGTGGTCGTTGGGATGAACGGCGCGCCCGAGTTGTTGTGAGGCCAGAGCGGCGATGACCTCGTTGACGTTCATGTTCGTCGATGTGCCCGAACCGGTCTGGTAGACGTCGACGGGGAACGAGTCGTCGAGCTCACCTTCCTCGATGCGCCGGGCTGCGTCGCCGATCGCGGCAACGAGCTCGGCGTCGAGCCTGGGAACGCCGAGTCGCAGGTTGACGACGGCGGCGTGGCGCTTGATCGTCGCCAGGGCACGGGCAACGCGCACGTCGAGGGGACGGTTGGCGATCGGGAAGTTGCCGATCGCCAATTCCGTCTGCTTCCCCCACAGCGGCGCGTCGGCGGAGGAGTTCATGGCGCGGTCGTGGTGGTCGCCGCCGGCTGTGTCGTCGTCGGTGGCTGTGTCGGTGGCTGCGTCGGCGGTGGGTTGGTCGGTGGCGGGTTGGTCGGTGGTGGGTTGGTCGGTGGTGGGTTGGTCGGTGGTGGGTTGGTCGGTGGTGGGTTGGTGATCGGCGGGTTGGTCGGCGGCGGCGGCTCCGGTGCCTCGCCGACATTGATCGTGACGACGCCACCCTCGTCCAGCCGCGCCGGCACCCGGGG
Source organism: Ilumatobacteraceae bacterium (assembly GCA_963732335.1). Taxonomy (GTDB): domain Bacteria; phylum Actinomycetota; class Acidimicrobiia; order Acidimicrobiales; family Ilumatobacteraceae; genus Desertimonas. The sequence goes on from CAVSZO010000013.1 coordinate 130,015, forward strand.
GTTCTGATCCATCACGTTGCCGATCCACTCTTGACGGTTGTCCTCGATGTACACGACGTCGACCTCGAGCCCGGCGTCGGCCAACTGCTGGCGGGCACTCGCCTCGCTGTCGCCGATCAGGTGCGGGACCTCGACACCGCCCTCCGTGGACGCGGTCGCGCCGGCACCGGCGACGAACATGGTGATCCGGTCCTGGACGCCGACCTCCTGACCCTCGGCCGGATCGGTACGGATGACGAGGCCCTCGGCGACGTCGTTGCTCTGTTCGATGACCGTGTCGACCACCCGGAATCCCGCCGCTTCGAGCGCCTGGCGAGCCTCGTCGGCGGTCATCCCGGCGACTTCGGGGATCACAGCCGTGTCGTTGGTCGGGTTGACGAACAGCTGCACGCGGCCACCTTCGGGCATGACGGTGCGGGCGGCCGGATCTGTTCGATGGACGACACCGTCCTGGAACCGATCGTTCTGCTCCTCGACGACCGTGTACGTCAGGTCGCGGCGGGTCAGGTCTTCGACGACGGAGGACAGCTCCTGTCCGACATAGTTGGGAAGCTGACGGTTCGACGGCGCGTCGTCGTTGGCCAACGTGTTGAAGAGCAGGAAGCCGCCGATCCCGAGGGCGACGAGGGCGAAGAAAGCGGCGAGCGCGTACCAGCCGGTGCGAGTCTGCTCGCGATAGCGGGCGGGCACCGTGACGCCGCTCGGATGCTGGCCGGTCCGCGGTCCGCCGCCCCGCTGGCCCCGGCGGCACTGGTCGCTGCACCCCGGTACGCACCCGCGCCTGCGGGTCGGGGCCACGACCCGGCACCACCGCGGTCGCCTGCCCAGTGGCCGACCGCGCGTTGGCGGCCGACTGCAACGCCACCGGCCGCTCGCCCGTGCGGAAGCGGCGGAGGTCCTCGCGCAGCGCATCGGCCGTCGAATAGCGAACCGCCGGGTCCTTGGACAGCAGCTTGGCGACAATGGCCTCGAACGGCCGCGGCACGTCGGCGACGAGCTGGTTGAGCGGCGTGGGATAGTCGTGGACCTGCCGGTAGGCGATGCTCACGGGGTTGTCCCCAGTGAAGGGGGGACGCCCGGCGATCATCTCGTACATCACGACGCCGAGCGAGTAGAGGTCGCTGCGTGGGTCGGGTTGGGCGCCTTGCGCCTGTTCGGGCGAGAAGTACGTGGCCGTGCCCATCACCGCGCCGGCCTGGGTGAGGTTCGACTCCATCGGAGCGTTGAGGGCGCGGGCGATGCCGAAGTCGGCGACCTTCACCGACCCGTTCGTGCCGATCAGGATGTTGGCCGGCTTGATGTCGCGGTGGACGAGCCCGGCGGCGTGGGCGAACCCGAGGGCGGCGGCGACCTCGGTGGCTATCTCCGCCGCTTGCTTCGACGTGAGGTGGCCGTTGGAGCGCAGGATGTCGGCCAGCGTGCGCCCATCGACGTACTCCATGGCGATGAAGTACGTCGTGGCGTGCTTGCCCCAGTCGAACACGTTGACGATGTTGGGGTGGTTGAGGTTGGCCGCCGCCTGGGCCTCACGGCGGAAACGCTCGACGAAGTTCGGGTCAACGGCGAACTCGGGGAACAGCATCTTGATCGCGACCTGGCGGTCGAGCAGCCGGTCGTTGCCCAAGAACACGTCGGCCATGCCGCCGCGACCGATGCGCTTGAGCACCTCGTAGCGCTCGTTGATGATCATCGGTCGATCAGCCATTGGCCAGCGCCTCGTTGAGCATCTGTTGGGCGACCGGCCCGGCGAGGCGGCCGCCGGTCGACGCCGAGATCGCCTCGTCGGTGCCGAGGATCACGACGGAGACTGCGTAGCGCGGCTGGTCGGCAGGGGCGAAGGCGACGATCCACGCGTGCGACTGCTGCGGTTCACCGGCCTCGTTGAGCTGAGCCGTGCCCGTCTTCGCAGCGACGGGGATCCCGCCGTTGAGCTGCAGGCAGCAACTAGCTGTCCCGTCGGTGGCGACGCTTTGCATCAGCGAGTTGAGCGTCGCTGCCGTCTCCGGGCTGATCGGTCGCAACCACTCCTCGGGCGAGGTGCGAGTGAGCGTGCGTCCCTGGCTGTCCTGTGTCGACCCGACGACGTAAGGCTGCATCATCACCCCGTTGTTGGCGACGGCCGCGGCGACGAGAGCCATGTGCAATGGCACCATCTGGTCCTCGTTCTGGCCGAAGCCGCGCATCGCCAGCAGCGGGAGGTTCTGGTCGAGGTTGCTGGTGTCGCCGAACGTGCTTGCCGCTGGTCGCGGCAGGTCGATCGGCACGGCCTCGCCGACGCCCCACCGCTGCACGCCGTTGATCATGCCCGGCACTCCGACGTTGAGTGCGGTCTGGGCGAACGGGATGTTGCAGCTGCGCCGGAACACCTCGCGCAGGTCGCCACCACAATTCGAGCCTTCGTAGTTCTGGATCGGGTTGCTCGTCTGCGGAGGCACCCACTCGCTGACTCGCTCGAACTGGCTGTCGAGGCCGATCGTTCCAGCGTCGAGGGCGATGCCGGTGGTCAGCACCTTGAACGTCGAGCCGGGCATGAAGCGGTCCTGGTAGGCGTTGGCGAGCAGTGGGTTGCCTGGGGCTTCGAGGAGACCTTCGAGGGCGTCCCGGGCGGCGTCGAAGTCCGGGTCGACGATCCGGTTGGGGTCGTACGTCGGGTTGCTGTACATCGCCACCACGGCGCCGGTCTGCACGTCGACCATCGTCACCGACCCGTGGCGCCCGGCGAGCGCCTGGCGAGCCGTCTCCTGCAGGTCGGCGCGCAGCGTCAACTGCACCGTGCCCGTGCCCTCGCCGCCGGTGATGATGTCCTCGATGTTGCCGATCCGCTGCTGTGCCGTCTGCCCCGTGAGCACCGAGCTCTGCGTGCGTTCCAGCTGGGTGGACCCGAGCGCCAGCGAGTAGTAGCCGGTGACGTCGGCGAACAGCTCGCCGGTCGGATACTCCCGCTGGTACGGGAACTCGCTGCCTTCCGGCGTCGCCACCGAGCGGGCGACCACGACACCGTCGGCGGTGACGATCTCGCCCCGCGGCCGGGAGAACTCCCGGCGGATCGCCCGGGTGTTCCCGCCCATCGCGTTGAGCTCCGACTCGCGGCCGACCTGCCAGTAGTTCATCGCCGCGAAGAGGACGACGTAGAGCACGATCAAGGCGGCGGCGAGCTGGCGGATCTTGCGGTTCACGCCACGCTCCCGACGACGTTGCGCCTGCCCGCTGTCCTCCGGCGGAGGCGGCGCGCCGCCCAGCGTTCGGCCATCGTCGGGTCGTCGGGGACCTCGTGGAGGCGGCGGGCGGTCGAGTCGCTGAGGCGGATCAGCAGCGCCAGCAGGATGTAGTTGGAAACCAGCGACGAACCCCCGTAGCTGACGAATGGCAGCGTGATCCCGGTCAGCGGGACGAGCTTGATGACGCCGGCGACGATGATGAACGTTTGGATTCCCATGATGGTGGTGAGGCCGACGGCGAGCAGCTTCTCGAAGGCGTTTTCGGTACGCAGGGCGACGCGCAGCCCGGCACCGACGATGAGCAAGTACGACATCAGCACCGCCGCTGCGCCGAACATGCCGAGCTCCTCACCGATCGAGGTGAAGATGAAGTCGCTCTCGGCCACGGGAACGATATCGGGACTTCCCCGTCCCAGCCCGGTGCCCATCAGCCCGCCGTCGGACAGTCCCCACAGCGCCTGGACGATCTGGAAACCGTCGTCCTGCCAATCGCCCCACGGGTCGAGCCAGATATCGACGCGCAACTTGACATGGTCGAACAACCGCCACGACACGAAGGCCGCGCCGAAGAACATCGCCGCCCCGAGGAAGAGGTAGATCACCCGCTCGGTGGAAACCCACAACATGACGACGAAGAGGGTGAAGAACAGCAGGGACGAACCGAGGTCCCGTTCGGCGACCATCACCAGCACGGCGAACGCCCACGCCGCCAGCACTGGCAGGAAGGCCCGCGGCTCGGGGAGGTGGAGCGGGCCGACCTTCCACGTCCCGCCGGCGATCAGCTGTCGATTGTCGGCGAGGTAGCTGGCAAAGAAGATGGCGAAGGCCAGCTTGGCGAACTCGCCGGGTTGGAAGTTGACCGGGCCGATGCTCACCCAGATGCGGGCACCACCGAACGAGCTCCCCACGCCGGGCACGAGCGGCAGCACGAGCAGAGCGACGCCGATGCAGAGAAACGTCCAGCGGTAGCGGGCGAGGTCCGCTGCCCGTTGGACAATGGCCAGTGTGGCCACGAAGGCGACGATGGCGATGATGCTCCACGTGGTCTGCAGCCCGGCGAGACGATCAGGTTCGAGACGGGTGATCATCACGTAGCCGATGCCGTGGAGCAGGGCAACGAGGGGCAACAACGTCGGGTCGGCGCCACGGGCGAACCAGCGCACCGCCAGATGGGCGAGCAGCAACAGGCCGAGCAGGGTCAGCAGGAAGGGGATGATCCGCGCCGGGATCTGGGTGTATTGGCCGAGCGAGGCGAACGTGTAGGCGATCGCCGTGATCATCCCAGCCATCACCACCAGCGATAGCTCGGTCGAGCGCCGTGCTCGGGCGAGGGGAGAGGCCGTCGCCATCGGCGCCTCCTATCCCGTCGACGTCGTGCGCGTGGGCGAGGCCGACGGCCGCGTCGTGGTCGATCGCGGCTCGGTCGTCGTCGTGGTCGACGTCGTGGTGGTGGTTGTCGTCGTTGTCGTCGTCGTCGTGGTGGTGGTCGGCGAAATCTGCTGGTCGAGGAAGCGGTCGACCTCGCCGCGATTGGCGAAGTCCGGCTCCCGCTCGATGCGTTCGATCGAATCGTCATCGATCTGTTGGCGGTCGTAGAGGTGCTGCCCTTCGACCGTCGGCTCGAACCACAGCAACTCCCGGCCCTGGTAGATGACGATCTCGCCATCCTCGTCGAAGGCGACGTGGTAGCCGCGCCGGGCGTAGGCGGCGGCGATCACGAACGCTGTCACCAAGATGGCGAGGACCAGCACCGAGAGCAGGAACCCGGCGACGCGCCGTCGCTTCTTCGGCGGAGCGCCGCCGATCACCGGCACCTCGGCGGTGATGACCCGCGTGCCACCCGCCGGTGTGACCACCCGCACGCCCTGGGCGCGGGCGAGGGCGGCGAGGTCCTCGAACGCCTCCGGCTCGGCCGACGACGGATCGGCGACCGCCCACGTGCCTGCGACCGGGGCCGGCTGCCAAACCGGTTCGATGTCGAGCTCCTCGTCCGGCGCAGGCGGCTCGGCACCGTCGAGAACGTCGACGACGATCACCGACACGTTGTCGCGTCCGCCCTGACGGTTGGCTGCGGCGACGAGCTCTTCGGCCGCTGCCTGGGCATCGCTCACCGTCGTCAAGATCTGGTGGATCTCGTTGTCGTGGACCTCGTCGGAGAGTCCGTCGGAGCACACGACGAAGCGGTCGCCGCGCACAATGGGCAGCGTCCAGGCGTCGACGCGCACGGACGGGTCGATGCCCAGTGCCCGCGTGATGATGTTCCGGCGAGGATGGCTGCGCGCCTCCTCGTCGCTGATGTGGCCGGCGTTGACGAGCTCCTGCACGTAGTTGTGGTCGACCGTGATCCGGCGCAGTCGCCCGTGACGCAGTAGGTAGGTGCGCGAGTCTCCGATATTGATGAGGGCGAAGGATTCGGGCGCGGGAGTGGCCTGCGTCGCCGCGTCAGCGCCAGGCGCGGCACCGTCCGCGGCGTCGGCGGGGGCCGGAGGGCGGATCACGAACAGCCCTGTCAGCGTCGTCCCCATGCCCTGATGGTCGACGTTCGACGTCGCCGCCTGGAAGATCTCGCTATTGGCCTCGACGACGGCGGCGAGCACGTCGTCGAGCGAGCCCGCTGGCTCGAGCCGGCGCTTGAGCAACTGCACCGTGAGGGCGCTGGCGACCTCGCCGGCCTTGTGTCCGCCCATCCCGTCGGCGACGGCGAACATCGTGGAGTCGACGAGCACGCTGTCCTCGTTCTGTTGCCGGATGCGGCCCGGATCGGTGACGACGCCCCAGCGCAACTCCACGCTCATTGCGTTCCCCGGCCACGCAGGCCGTGCCTGGCCACTCCTCGGCTGGCGCCTCGTCGCTCGCATCGGATCACGGGCTCCACCGCCATTACTGCGCCTCCAGGACGGTGTAGCCGAACTGCACGCGGTCGCCGGGGTGAAGAAGCCGGGAGCCCTTGAGCCGGTTCCCGTTGTGGAACGATCCGTTTGTCGAGCCGAGGTCCTCGACCATCGGCTGGCCGTCGAGGACGTAGATGCGGGCATGGCGTTGCGAGACGAACGAGTCGTCCTCGATCATCAGCGTGCACCCCGGATCACGCCCGATCGTGATCTCGTTGTCCCCGTTGAGGGCGAACGTCGCCCCGCGCTTCGCCTTCGGTTCGAGAACGACCATCCGCCCGACTCGGCCGCCCCGACCCTTCTGCGCTTTGCGCGCCTTCGGCACCGACGCGGCGCGGGTCGGCGAACGTTCGTTGACGGCGTGACTGGCGACGACCCGGCGGTCGGTGCGCACCTCGGACCAGACGGCCCAGAGCACGCGGGCAAAGAAGAGGTACGAGCGCGGCCAGCAGGACCAATTTGAGGATGTCGAGTGCTAGTTCGGTGCGCATGGTCGAATCAGGTCGGATGGTTGGCGGCGGCGCCCTGGGCTCGCACCATCGCGAACCCGCGAGTCAGGAAGCCTCGAATCGTACGTACGTCGAGCCGAAACTGATGATGTCCCCGTCACTGAGCGCTGTTTCGCCGTAGATGCGCGTGCCATTGACCATCGTTCCGTTCGTCGACCCGAGGTCGACGACGACGAAGTTCTGACGGTTCGGCCGGATCTCGGCGTGGCGGCGGCTGACATTGTTGTCGTTCAGCGGGATCGTGCATTCCGAGAGACGTCCGACCGTGACCGGCGTGTCGCCGAGCGTCACCCGCTGACCGGACGGCAACACCAGGCTGGCGGCACCGGGTGCCTCGCCTTCGGCGGTTTGACGCAGGGTGGCGAGGACCTCGAAACGTCCGGCCTTCTGCGTCTGGTCGACGGACAGCTCGACCTTGACCGGGCCGAGGAAGTGGTAGCCCTCGCTCCGCGCATACTCGCGGGCGGCTTCGACGAGCTCGGTCTGGAGCACATCGGAGATCTCGCTGAAACCCTCGTAATCCTTCGGCGAGAGCTGCACGACGAAGTCGTTGGGAACGACCCGGCGGCCCTTGACGTCGACGGACCGTTGGTCGTCCATCTCGCGCACCAGCCGTCGACCCAGTTCGATCGGGCGGATGTTTGTTCGTGAACCACGGGAGAACACGCCCGTGACCATACGCTCCAGCCGCCGTTCCAAGGACTGCATCACCATCTAGCTGGCGGATTCTAATGCTGACCCAGTCGCCGGTCCCGGCGCCTCGCCCAATCTCGGCGTCGCCAGTTCCACCGGCGCGATCCGGCCAGAGTTGGCCGCGTAGCGACCGCGCAATCAGCCGGTGATGGTCGCCAGGCCGTCTTCGATGTGGCCGGTCAGCCGTCGGCGGAACGACGAGTCGTCGGCGACGGTGATCTCCACGTCGTACCAGCCGTCGGCCGGATCGGTGGCGACCGTCACCGTGTGATCGCCGCCCGGCTCGATCGTGAACGTCTCGGGCGAGGCGTCGGCATAGGCGAGGTGACGAAGCGTCGCCTCCACGGCTTCCTCGCCGCCGTTGAGAAGGGAGACGGTCAGCTTGCGGGAGCGCATCGACGTGCTGCGCGCCGCCTCGGCGGCGATCGACGAGCGAACGTGGAGACCGGCGCCAAGCCCTCGGCGGGACCCGGCGAAGTCACGCAGGAAACGATTGGGGCCGATGACCGTGACGTCGTAGAAGACGCCGGCGAAGGGCACCTCGACACCATCGGTGGTTCCGCCATCGACGTCGAGGTGGACCGGATCGCGTAGAGTAGTCGTGTGATCGTGCCAGGTGAACACGGCGAAGTGAGCGGGGCCGCGTGCCATCGTCGAGACTCGTCGGCTCTGCGCGACACGTCGAGATACTCCGGACGCCCGGCGCCGCCACTGCGTGATCTGATCGCATTCGACACCCGTGACCCGCTCGAGAAACTGAATCAGCGCCGTGTGGTCGAACACCTCCGAGTTCACCCATCCACCGACGGACCAGGGAGAGACGACGATCATCGGGACGCGGGCGCCGAAGCCGACGGGGCGATCACCGTCGTACTCGTCGGCGTAGCCCGCTGGGGGGACCGGCGGAGGCACGTGGTCGAAGAGGCCGTCGTTCTCGTCGAACGTGTAGAAGAACACCGTGTGGTCCCAGACGTCGCTGTTCGCCGCCAGGACCTCGAGGACGTCGTGGGTGACACGGGCACCTTGGATCGGCGAAGATACGTCAGGATGCTCCGAGTCGGCGGCCGTGGTGACCACCCAGCTGACCGTCGGGAACGACCCTGCTTCGATGTCGGCAGCGATCGACTGAGCGAGCGTTCCAGGCCGACTGCGTCGCTGGCCGCGATTGAACAGGCTGCGCTCCGCCTCCGGTAGTGCCTCGACTGCGGCGTCGACTTGGAGCAGCCGACGATCCTGTTCGGCGGCATCAAGGTCGAACAGCGACATGTAGAACGTGTCGATCGATGGGTGCGGGCCGCCGTCGACGGCCTCGAGCACCGCGGTGGAGATCTCCTTGAACGACCGGAACAGATCGAGGTTGTTGTCCTCGTAGTCGTCCCACTCGTGGTACACCTTCCACGACACGCCGGCCTGCTCGAGCAGCTCGGCGTAGGTCGGCCACTCGTAGCCAGGGTGGGCGTCCTCGTAGCCGGCGTTGGTGACGGCACGCAACCGTGAGGCGGGCTCGAAGCCGGTGTAGCCGCTGACGAAGTGGTTGCGGTTGGGGCTCGTCGACGATGGCACGGAACAGTGATAGGCATCGCAGATCGTGAAGGCGTCGGCGAGTTCGTACTGGAACGGGATGTCCGTGCGGTCGAGGGCCGTCATCGTCATCAAGCCCTTGTTGGCGATCCACCCGTCGTTCCAGCCGCGGGCCCAGGCGCCGATGCCGTCATCCCAGCCGTGCGGCGTGCTCTCGATGTACTGAAGTTCCTGCTGTTGGCGCCGGGCGGCATCTCGAGTGCTGAACGGCAGCACCATGCCACCGGCCGGGTGTGGCTGCTGGAACATCGTCGCGGTCGAGCGCGTCCTCACCGCGGTCGTGTCCGCGAAGCCGCGAACCCCGCGCAAGCTGCCGAAGTAGTGGTCGAACGAGCGGTTCTCCTGCATGTACAGCACAACGTGGCGGACCTGGTCGAGACCGCCCGGTGGGGCGGCCTTGGAGATCGCTGTGCGCAGCGACGACGGCAGGTGCGTGAGGGCGACGACACCACCCATCGCCCCGAGTCGTAGCACGTCCCTGCGGGTGAGGTCGCTGGTGGTGCGGGGCGGCTCGAAGTCGGTCACGCCGTCGTTGTACCGCGCCGATCCGACCGCCACGTGGCCTACGGGTGAGCGGGCTGGATCGTTCACGCGAACGCCGGGGTAACGCAGCCTCGGCACGACGCCGGTCGCGCCCTGCGGGCGGGTTGGTAGCGTGTCAGTTCCACTCGGGCGAGTGGCGGAATGGCAGACGCGCTGGCTTCAGGTGCCAGTGAGGGCAACCTCGTGGGGGTTCAAGTCCCCCCTCGCCCACCACGCAGTGGGCTGGTGCCCGCCAATCGGCTGTTGATCATCCTGCGCTGACGTGGGCGGTGGTCGGCCGTGAACCTGGCGGCGGAGTCATGTGACGAAAGCCGGGCGTCGGGGGTGCGACCGGACCCGCGCTCACCCGGGTGCCCGTCGGCGTTGGGGGCGCATGTCCGATTCGACGAGGACGTCGAGCACCTCGCCGATGGTGCGTTGCTGGGTGATGGCTTCTCGTAGCGGCAGGTGAGCCTGGATCTGGTAGCGGTTGCGTCGGCCGTCCTTGGCCTTGACGACGTAGCCGCTGGCGGTCAGGTCGGTGACGATGCTGTAGGCGCTGCGTTCGGTGATGTCCAGCGTCGTGGCGATGTCGCGCAGGCGGACCCCGGGGTCGTGGGCGATGCACACGAGGACCCGAGCATGGTTGGTGAGGAAGCTCCACTCCGTCATGGGCGCACAGCCTAGCCACATATTTCTAGAAGTAGGTTGCTAGTTTTGTGTATCCGGCATACGATGCGGGTACACCCCGAAGCTCGCCGGTCGCCGACCCTCAGACTGCTCAGGGTGATCGAGAGGATCTGACATGTTGATTCGATCCGAGCCATTCCGGGAGTTCGACCGGCTCACCGAGGCGATGCTCAGCGAACGCCGAGCGCGCCAAATCCCTGTCGACGCATATCGCCGGGGCAACGAGTTCACGGTCCTGTTCGACCTACCCGGCGTGGATTCCCGCTTCATCGAGCTGACGGTGGAGAAGGATCTGCTCACCGTGCAGGCGACGCGCGGCTGGGTCCGCGCTGAGGGCGATCAGATCCAGATCGCCGAACGGGCCCAGGGTGAGTTCAGCCGCCAGCTGTTCCTCGGCGAGGGCCTCGACCGTGACCACCTCAGCGCCACCTACGAAAATGGCGTGCTCACCTTGACCATCCCCGTCGCCGAGGAGGCCAAGCCCCGCAAGGTCGAGATCACCAACGCAGGAGAAACGGCTCAAGCGGTCACAGCAGGCACCGTCGCCGAATAGGCACCGGCCGGGGGGTGCAACGGCACGGCTCCGTCGCGAGCCGTGTCGTTGCAGATCTGCGCTGAGTGACGGCGGGACGCTCGGGTGTTGGACCGGCTCGAGTCGCGGGAGCGACAGGAGGAACGATGAGCGCACAGCGAACACCGGCAGGTCGGCGATGTGCGCCACGGCACGACAGCGCAGGCGGTCGATGACCATGGCCATGACCGCTGCTCACGACGCGGCGAGTGCAGTCGACGCTTACGGAACGCTCTCGCGACTCCCGGGGCCTCGATGCGCCGGTCCAGCAACGTGATCGCCGCCGCCCGCTCGGCGGACGACACGCACTGAGGAACCCACTCCGATGAGTCACATGACCGATCCGACCGAATGGCGCGACGCCTTTCCGGGACCCACCGAGGAGCTCTATGAGGCCGTCGGGCGGTTGCGACACGCACTACGAGCGATCACGGTGGCCACGGGAGACTCGCTGGTCGAAGCGTCGGCGCGCGAATGGGTGATCACCGTCCTGCGCGAGGAGGCCGCCAACGAACTCGGTGAGCAGTGGATGTCCGACGCGGATCACGACCACGGGCCGCGACACGATTGAGCTGGCGGAGCGTCGAGGCACCACCAAGGCGCGCTGGGGGTCTCCACGGTCCAGAGACTCCAGCGGTCAGGCCGGGTGGATCGTCGCCGCGTAGAGACGTCCATCCGGCGCGACCGCGGTGATGAGCCCCTCGCGTCGGGCCGTGGTGACGGAGTCGGCGACGGTCACCACCACCCCGGTGCAGGTGATCGTCCATGCCGACACCGCAGCCGTCACGACGAACACCGAGACCGGCACGGTGAGCAGCAGGGCAAGGCTCGTGGCCGCGGCGGCCGCGTTGACGCCGGCCCACAGGAATGTCAGACGCTTGAACAGACTCCGGATGCCCGGCCGATCGCTGACGTCGGGCGTGAGCGGGCAGAAATCGCCGGCGAAGCGGGCGATGAGCGGCCGACCGGCGACGACCGACGCGGCGAACACCAAGCCCGTGAGCGTCGTCCGCATGATCGGCCCGACGAAGTAGATGAAGTCGTTGCTGCTGAGGAGGTACACGATCGTGCGGACCGTGATCCCGATCGTGGCGAGGATCAGCAGGCCCGGCACGGGACGGTTCCGAACCACTCGCCGAACGACCGCGCCGTACGACCACATCAGCGCGCCGCCCAGCGCGAGGCGCAGGTCGCCCACGAGCAACAGGACGTAGAACAGCGTGGTCGGGATGATCGTCGCCTCGACCAGGTACGGCACGAGGCGTCGGGCGATCGCGCCGACGACCAGGCGACGCGAGGGACGGAGTCGCCAGCCAGCAGGCACGACGGGGTCACGGGCGAGGCCGGGGTGGTGGGAGATGGTGGTAGCAGCCGTGGTATCGACGACGAGGTCCTGTCGCTTGGCTCGTTCGAGGCGTCGAGCCTGGCGGCTATCGACAGAGCGAGGGCGCTCCCGACGTCGAGCGGGGCGACTCGTCCGAGTACGTGTGCGCCCAGGCTACCTCAGGGCCGTCGATGCTGCCCGATAGGGTGAGCTGCACATTCTCTTGGAAGAGTCGCCTCGCTTGGGCTGGACGGTCTGTCTCGACTCGTCGCCTTCCGCAGGCTCGACGTCTCGACTGAGCTGACGTCTGGAGTTCAACATGGTCGGTCGTCCACTCGTGGACCGCATTGGCGGCGCCGACGCGCCGTCGATCGGGATCCTGTCCACGTTCCCGCCCACCGAGTGCGGAATCGCGACGTTCTCGGCCGCGCTCGCCGCCGGGCTCGTGGCCCAGGGCGCCACGGTGGACGTCGTGCGGTGCGGCGACAGCGAGGACTTCGAGGATCCGCTCGTCGTTGCGTCGACCGGTGCGGGAGGACCGCGTGGGATACGCGCGGCCGTTGACGCACTGAACGACGTCGATGTGGCGATCGTGCAGCACGAGTACGGGATCTACGGCGGCCTCGACGGTGACGATGTGGTCGAAGTGCTTCGAGCCCTGTCTGTGCCGTCGATCGTCGTCGCCCACACGGTCGTCCGTCATCCGACTTCCCACCAGAGGTTCGTGCTCGAGGCAATCTGTCAAGCGGCAGACGCCGTCGTGGTGATGACGGACTATGCCCGGCGCCGGCTCATCGACCGGTTCGATGTCGACGCGGAGAAGATTTCCGTGATCCCCCACGGCGCGACGACGCCGCCTGACAATGCCCCGACCGCGGAGCGCCGTCCAGGCGATCGGCTGCGGCTGTTGACGTGGGGCCTGCTGGGACCGGGCAAGGGCATCGAGTGGGCGATCGACGCGATGGCGTTGCTCGCCGATGTGCGGCCCCGTCCGAGCTACCTCATCGCCGGCACGACCCATCCGAAGGTGCTGGCCAACGAGGGCGAGGCGTATCGGGAGATGCTGGTGACCCGAAGCTGGCGGAACGGCGCATGTCGGTCAGTGGAGTTCGACGACTCCTATCGCGGGCTGCCGGCACTCACGCGGATGATCCGGGCGGCGGATCTCGTGGTACTCCCGTACGACTCTGACGACCAAGTCACCTCCGGCGTCCTCGTCGACGCAGTCGCCTGTGGCCGTCCCGTCGTCGCGACCGCCTTTCCCCACGCGATCGAGCTGCTGGGCGGCGGCGCCGGGGTCGTCGTGCCCCAGCGCGACGCGACGGCGATCGCCGATGTGGTGCGAAGCGTCGTCGACCATCCCGAGCTGCTCGACGGTATGGGCGCCGAGTGCCGGCGACTGGCACCGGACATGTCGTGGCTGGCGGTGGCCCGCCGCTACGCCGAGCTGGCGGACTCCCTCGCAGCCGCAGAACGGGCCAGCGCGTGAGCGGGTCGGTGGCCACGTTCGCCCACATCGTGGCGATGAGCGACGGGATCGGCACGTTCGAACACGCCGAGCACTCGACGCGACGTGTCGACGAGGGCTACTGCACCGACGACATGGCCAGGGTGCTCGTCGCCGCATGTCGCGAGCCGGGTGCGGACGACACCGCTGCCGAACTCGCTCGGATGGCGTACCTGTTCCTCATCGGGGCCCAGAGCAGCGACGGGATGATTCGCAACCGGCGCGCCGCGCACGGCGGATGGAGCGGCCCCTACGGGGTCGAGGACTGCTGGGGGCGTGCGATGTGGGCATTCGGCACGGCGATGCGAAGCGCGCCGCAGGAGTGGTTGCGCGACAGCGCTGAGGTGTCGTTCGATCGTGGCGTGGAACTGCGGTCGCCGTGGCCGCGTGCGATGGCGTTCGCAGCGCTCGGAGCAGCTGAAGTCCTCGCGGTCCGACCACAGCACGCCGGCGCTCGGCGCTTGTTGTCCGACGCCGTCGAGGCAATCGGTCGGCCCGACTCCGACCCTGGCTGGGTGTGGCCGGAGCGGCGACTGACGTACGCCAACGCGGTGCTGGCCGAGGCCACGATCGCTGCGGGAGCGCTTCTGGGCCGACCGGACGTACTCGACGACGGGCTCGCGGCCCTGCGGTGGCTGTTGACCCGCGAGACGGTTGCCGGCCACCTGTCACCCACCGGGACCGACGGCGCCGGCCCCGGCGACCACCCACCGATGTTCGACCAGCAGCCGATCGAGGCCGCAACCATGGCTGATGCGTGTGCTCGCGCCTTTCAGATCACCGGAGATCCCGAATGGAACGATGGCCTCCGGCTCGCCGTCGGCTGGTTCCTCGGCGTCAACGACACCGACACACCACTCCGGGATGCCGAACGCGGGGCATGCTTCGACGGCCTGAAGGCCAACGGGGTCAATGAGAATCGCGGGGCCGAGTCGACACTCGCGCTGATCACGACGCTGCAGCACGACCGAACGATCGCGTCGGCCGGATGACGTCACGAGCGGACACCGAGCCGGCCGTCGACGGTAGCGTCAGATTGTGCCCTGAGCGTGCCGCACACGCACCGATCGAGTCGGCTCGGATCGGCACACGCCGAAGCGGGCGTCGCCGACGCCGCCGGCAACCGTCCCAGTAACGCCGGGATAATGCCGGGCCGTTCCCGCGGCGCCATCTCCGTGGTCACCCACGACCTGGCCCACCGGTGGACAACACCTTGCCGACAGGCCAACTCGATGCACGATCGGATCACACAAAGTCGATCGGCGCCGTCGTCACGGCGGTAGAGGAGCCTTCGACATGGGTCGGGATAGGCGGCCGCGGGCGGATACCCGCCGGGTCGGCGTTCAGTGCTCGCGGCGGTCTCGCAAGGCACCCGTCGACTTGGCCGACGTCAGTCGAGTTCGTCGCGACTGACCGTAGGACCCCAGCGCCATCACCGTCGGTGTGTGCGCTCTCGCGAGGCCGATTGGGTCCGCGTCGGAAGCGCGATAACAGATCCGTGTCTCCCGCCGGATATCAGTTCTGCGACCGCCACGGTGCGGTTCGCTGGTCAGGCGGGTCGTCCGGCGGCTGCCTACACTCGCTTGGTCGGGCAACGAGGAGGGTCCTCATGGTGACGGGTAGTACGAGTCGGGCGGTCCTTCCTATCCCGGATGCGCATCAGCCGTATCCCGGTCTTGTCACCTATGACGCCAAGGATCCGGCGACGTCGTTTCCGCCGATCCGTCAGGTCCGGCCGCCAGAGGGGGCGCCCAATGTGCTGGTGGTGCTGGTCGATGATGCGGGGTTCGCTGCGTCGAGCGCGTTCGGTGGCGTGATCGAGACGCCAACGGCGGATCGGTTGGCGGCGGGGGGGCTGCGTTACAGCAGGTTCCACACCACGGCGTTGTGCTCGCCGACGCGGCAGGCGTTACTCACGGGCCGCAACCACCACTCGGTCGGGATGGGTGGCATCACGGAGATCGCCACCTCGGCTCCGGGTTACACCGGCGTCCGACCGAACACGGCGGCGCCGTTGGCCGAGACGCTCAAGCTGAACGGCTATTCGACCGCACAATTCGGCAAGTGCCATGAGGTGCCGGTGTATGAGACCAGTCCTTTGGGACCGTTCGACGCCTGGCCGACGGGCGGCGGCGGGTTCGAGTACTTCTTCGGGTTCATTGGCGGCGAAACCAACCAATGGCATCCGGCGCTGTATGAGGGCACGACCCCGGTGGAGCCGTGGGGTCGACCGGACGAGGGCTACCACTTCACCGAGGACCTGAGCGACCACGCCATCGCCTGGGTGCGTCAGCAGAAGGCGCTGGTTCCGGACAAACCGTTCTTCATGTACGTCGCGCCGGGCGCGACACGCGCCGCATCACGTACCGAAGGACTGGATCGAGCGCTACCGGGGTCGCTTCGACGGCGGGTGGGACGCGTTGCGGGCGAGATCTTCGAGCAGCAGAAGACGCTGGGGGTCATCCCAGGGGACGCCGAACTCACCTCCCGGCCCGAGGAGGTCCCGGCGTGGGACGACGTGGCCGACGATTCAAGCCGGTGCTCGCTCGCCAGATGGAGGTGTACGCCGGGTTCTTGTCGCACACCGACCATCACATCGGTCGCCTGATCGACACCATCGGGGACCTGGGCGTGCTCGACGACACCCTGGTGTATATCGTCGGCGACAATGGGGCGTCGGCGGAGGACGATCAATGGCACCTTCAACGAGACGCTCATTTTCAACGGCGCGTCGGCGTTGGAAACCGTCGAGTTCTCAGGGCCTCGAAGTCGACAAGTTCGGCGGCCCCGAGGCATACAACCACTATGCCGTGGGTTGGGCGCATGCGATGGACACGCCGTATCAATGGACCAAGCAGGCGCTTCGCACTCGGGGTGGCACCCGCAACGGCACGGTCGTGCATTGGCCCAACGGCTTCGCCGCTCGCGGCGAGATCCGCCCCCATTTCTGCCACGTGATCAATGTCGCCCCGACCGTTCTCGAAGCTGCCACCCTGCCGGCGCCGACGTTCGTGCACGGCGTGCAGCAAATGCCACTCCAGGGCACGAGCATGGTCTACTCGTTC